>NZ_JBJDOG010000020.1:0-1009 GCF_044900985.1 Serratia sp. NPDC087055 | reverse complement strand
GTCAGGAATGGCCTTCTACACGACAACTTGCCGATGCCCATGACATCAGTATCTACAAAGCCCGGCTCCTGCTTTTGGATATGGTCAAGAATGACCAGGCCACTGTTTGTAGCCCAAAAGTAAATAGCACCTTACGCTGGTATCCGCTTACGCAAAAATGACGTCAACAAACACCGGCTAACAGAGGAGAACGCAGTTGCCTACCACCTTTAATATTTTTGTGACCGGCATTGTATTCCTGTCGCTGTTCTTGTTTTGGGTCATATTTTTGGCGCAAGCAAAAACTATCACCACCACGCCAGCCTTTTATGCCATGGCAGCAGGCGAAGTTTTACTTGCCCTTCCAGTGATTTACTCCCCCGGTTTCTGGCTCTCAGAGGCAACGCATCGCATTGTCGGTCTCGGTATCGGACTTCTGTATTTGTTTTCCTGTCTGCAGTTGCGTTTCGAGCGACGCACATTACCATGGACAATAAATATCCTTCTGTTGTTGGTTGTCATTCAAGCATTTGTCGCGCTGCAGCAACTTTTTATCCCCGCCACCGCATGGGCGCCTTTATACGGTAAACGGATATATGGCACCTTCTTCCAGCCTAATGTCCTGGCCAGTTTTATTGCCACCGGGCTGGCGCTGGCATTGATGCTGTTTCTGCTACCTGCTTTTTCCCTGACACGAGCCAAATATGAGCGATTACGCCTGACAGGGCTCGCCTTTACATTGGTGGTCTTGTCGGCGCTGCTGGTCTGGGGGCAATCCCGTGCCGGCTGGCTCGGTGGCATTATGGTATTGCTGCTATTTATCGGACGGTTTGGCCGGGTATATCCCACAGGCAGTGCGCTGGCCTGTGCCGCGATACTGACTGGGGTATTAGTGGGGTTGGGGGGATTGTGGTTTGGTGGTGAAACCATCGTGTCCATCAGCCATGAACAGAGCAATCAGGCCCGCTGGACCATGCTGCGGGATACGTTGTCCATGATAGCAGACAAACCGTTGCTGGGATGGGGATAT
>NZ_JBJDOG010000019.1:0-1100 GCF_044900985.1 Serratia sp. NPDC087055 | reverse complement strand
GCGTTCTACGATGACAACGGCATCTCCATCGACGGTCACGTTGAAGGCTGGTTCACCGACAACACCGCCGAGCGCTTTGAAGCCTACGGCTGGCACGTGGTGCGTCACGTCGACGGTCACAACCCGGACGCCATCAAGGCCGCGATTGAAGAAGCCCGCAAGGTCACCGACAAGCCGTCCCTGCTGATGTGCAAAACCGTGATTGGTTTTGGTTCACCGAACAAGGCCGGCACCCACGACGTGCACGGTGCGGCGCTGGGCGCTGCCGAAGTGGCCGCCACCCGCGAAGCGCTGGGCTGGAAATACGCCGCCTTCGACATCCCGCAGGACATTTATGCCCAGTGGGACGCCAAAGAAGCCGGCAAGGCCAAAGAAGCGGCCTGGAACGACCGTTTCGCCGCCTATGCCAAGGCCTTCCCAGAGCTGGCTGCCGAGTTCAAACGCCGTGTGAACGGTGAGCTGCCGGCCAACTGGAAAGCCGAAGCCAAAGCCTTTGTTGAAAAACTGCAGGCTAACCCGGCCAACATCGCGAGCCGCAAGGCGTCGCAGAACGCGCTGGAAACCTTCGGCAAGGTGCTGCCTGAATTCCTCGGCGGCTCCGCTGACCTGGCACCGAGCAACCTGACCATGTGGTCCGGCTCCAAGCCCCTCAACGAAGACCTGGCGGGTAACTACATCCACTACGGCGTGCGCGAGTTCGGCATGACCGCCATCACCAACGGTATCGCGCTGCACGGCGGCTTCCTGCCGTACTCGGCGACCTTCCTGATGTTCGTGGAATACGCCCGCAATGCGGTGCGTATGGCGGCGCTGATGAAAATCCGCAACGTCTTCGTCTACACCCACGACTCCATCGGTCTGGGCGAAGACGGCCCGACGCACCAGCCGGTTGAGCAAATGGCCAGCCTGCGCGTGACCCCGAACATGAGCACCTGGCGTCCGTGTGACCAGGTGGAATCGGCGGTGGCGTGGCAGTACGGTATCGAACGTCAGGACGGCCCGACCACGCTGATTTTCTCCCGTCAGAACCTGACCCAGCAGCCACGTACCGCGGAGCAACTGGCCAACGTGTACCGCGGCGGCTATGTGCTGAAGGACTG
>NZ_JBJDOG010000017.1:0-1221 GCF_044900985.1 Serratia sp. NPDC087055 | reverse complement strand
TGACCTGCCCCCAGTATTAGATACAACCGTTAGTTAGTAATGTCGGTTTGTTTATCTTCACATTTTCCATTCCGCCACCGTGCTGCAAACTCTGATGGCGTCTGATAATTCAGTGCTGAATGTGGACGACACTCGTTATAATCCTGCCGCCAGTTATTAATGATTTTCCTTGCATGAACGATATCGCTGAACCAATGCTCATTCAGACATTCATCGCGAAATCGTCCGTTAAAGCTCTCAATAAATCCGTTCTGCGTTGGCTTGCCCGGCTGGATTAAGCGCAACTCAACACCATGCTCAAAAGCCCATTGATCCAGTGCGCGGCAAGTGAACTCCGGCCCCTGGTCAGTTCTTATCGTCGCCGGATAGCCCCGGAACAGTGCAATGCTGTCCAGAATTCGCGTGACCTGAACGCCTGAAATGCCGAATGCGATGGTAATTGTCAGACACTCCTTCGTGAAGTCGTCCACACAGGTCAGGCACTTGATCCTGCGACCTGTGGCCAGTGCGTCCATGACAAAATCCATCGACCAGGTCAGGTTGGGCGCCGCTGGGCGGAGCAGAGGCAGACGTTCTGTTGCCAGCCCTTTACGACGTCGCCTGCGTTTTACGCCCAGCCCGCTCAGATGATAAAGGCGGTACACGCGCTTATGATTAACATGAAGGCCTTCACGGCGCAGTAACTGCCAGATGCGGCGGTAGCCAAAACGCCGGCGCTCCAGTGCCAGCTCAGTGATGCGCCCTGATAAATGCGCATCAGCCGCCGGACGCTGAGCCTCATAGCGGCAGGTCGACAGGGACAAACCTGTAAGCTTGCAGGCACGACGTTGCGACAGACCGATCGCATCACACATAAACTCAACGGCTTCCCGCTTCTGGTCTGTCGTCAGTACTTTCGCCCCAGTGCCACCTGAAGTGCCTCCTTATCCAGCATGGCTTCGGCAAGCAGCTTCTTGAGTCTGGCGTTCTCTTCCTCAAGCAACTTCAGGCGCTTAACCTCGGGTACTTCCATGCCGCCATACTTCTTGCGCCAGGTATAAAAGGTGGCGTCGGAAATGGCGTGCTTGCGGCAGAGCTCACGGGCAGAAACCCCGGCTTCAGCCTCGCGGAGAATACTGATGATCTGTTCGTCGGAAAAACGCTTCTTCATGGGGGTGTCCTCATGTGGCTTATGAAGACATTACTAACATCGCGTTGTATTAATCAACGGGGAGCAGGTCA
>NZ_JBJDOG010000016.1:0-1721 GCF_044900985.1 Serratia sp. NPDC087055 | reverse complement strand
GTCGTAACAAGGTAACCGTAGGGGAACCTGCGGTTGGATCACCTCCTTACCTAATGATATTGATTCGCGTGAAGTGCTCACACAGATTGTCTGATGAAAAAGTAATGAGCAAAAGCGCTACCTGTTGATGTAATGAGTCTCTGACTCATGCTGATACGAACCGATTAAGACGTTCAGTTTAATCGGATTTTCGTGTCCCCATCGTCTAGAGGCCTAGGACACTGCCCTTTCACGGCTGTAACAGGGGTTCGAATCCCCTTGGGGACGCCAATCCGATAATGAGTGAAAGACATTATCACCGGTTAGTCATAACCAAAAAAATCTTAAAGATGACTCTTGCGAGTCGTGTTTAAGATATTGCTCTTTAACAATCTGGAACAAGCTGAAAATTGAAACATGACAGCTGAAACTTATCCCTCCGTAGAAGTATTGGGATAAGGATTAACCTGTCATAGAGTCTCTCAAATGTAGCAATACGAAAGTGGAAACACCTTCGGGTTGTGAGGTTAAGTGACTAAGCGTACACGGTGGATGCCTAGGCAGTCAGAGGCGATGAAGGGCGTGCTAATCTGCGATAAGCGTCGGTAAGGTGATATGAACCGTTATAACCGGCGATACCCGAATGGGGAAACCCAGTGCAATTCGTTGCACTATCATACGATGAATACATAGTCGTATGAGGCGAACCGGGGGAACTGAAACATCTAAGTACCCCGAGGAAAAGAAATCAACCGAGATTCCCCCAGTAGCGGCGAGCGAACGGGGAGGAGCCCAGAACCTGAATCAGTTCTTGTGTTAGTGGAAGCGTCTGGAAAGTCGCACAGTAAAGGGTGATAGTCCCGTACACTAAAATGCATTAACTGTGAGTTCGATGAGTAGGGCGGGACACGTGACATCCTGTCTGAATATGGGGGGACCATCCTCCAAGGCTAAATACTCCTGACTGACCGATAGTGAACCAGTACCGTGAGGGAAAGGCGAAAAGAACCCCGGCGAGGGGAGTGAAATAGAACCTGAAACCGTGTACGTACAAGCAGTGGGAGCACCTTCGTGGTGTGACTGCGTACCTTTTGTATAATGGGTCAGCGACTTATATTTTGTAGCAAGGTTAACCGTATAGGGGAGCCGTAGGGAAACCGAGTCTTAACTGGGCGAATAGTTGCAAGGTATAGACCCGAAACCCGGTGATCTAGCCATGGGCAGGTTGAAGGTTGGGTAACACTAACTGGAGGACCGAACCGACTAATGTTGAAAAATTAGCGGATGACTTGTGGCTGGGGGTGAAAGGCCAATCAAACCGGGAGATAGCTGGTTCTCCCCGAAAGCTATTTAGGTAGCGCCTCGTGAACTCATCTTCGGGGGTAGAGCACTGTTTCGGCTAGGGGGCCATCCCGGCTTACCAAACCGATGCAAACTCCGAATACCGAAGAATGTTATCACGGGAGACACACGGCGGGTGCTAACGTCCGTCGTGAAGAGGGAAACAACCCAGACCGCCAGCTAAGGTCCCAAAGTCATGGTTAAGTGGGAAACGATGTGGGAAGGCATAGACAGCCAGGATGTTGGCTTAGAAGCAGCCATCATTTAAAGAAAGCGTAATAGCTCACTGGTCGAGTCGGCCTGCGCGGAAGATGTAACGGGGCTAAACCATGCACCGAAGCTGCGGCAGCGACGCTTAGGCGTTGTTGGGTAGGGGAGCGTTCTGTAAGCCGTTGAAGGTG
>NZ_JBJDOG010000015.1:0-4694 GCF_044900985.1 Serratia sp. NPDC087055 | reverse complement strand
AAAGCACGTGCAGAACCGCCGTAGGTTTTAGCCAGAACGGTGGTGATTGCTGCAGTCAGGGTAGTTTTACCGTGGTCAACGTGGCCGATAGTACCGACGTTAACGTGCGGTTTTGAACGTTCAAACTTTTCTTTAGACATCGATTGTCCCTCTAAGACACGGATAAATCGGTGGTATCACCACATCAACCAAGCATTTGCTTGTTGAATCCAGAACAGAAAGAAAATCAGGGGGCGAGATTATAAGAAGTGGTGCTGATAGGCAGATTCGAACTGCCGACCTCACCCTTACCAAGGGTGCGCTCTACCAACTGAGCTATATCAGCACATCTTGGAGCGGGCAGTGGGAATCGAACCCACATCATCAGCTTGGAAGGCTGAGGTAATAGCCATTATACGATGCCCGCATCCTGGAACTCGGCTACCTGACTTTTCTGTAGAATTTTTAGGGAGGAGAAGGATTGTTCGTCGCTTAACTCTCACCCTTCGGGCCGGCTGCGCTAGCGCTGCACAACTCGATTCTTGTCGAAGGCTTACGCCTTCTCCTTCTGCAATTTAACCGTTGCGCGTTTTTCGCTGGCCAGTTAACTGCCGAAGGCAAGATATGGTGGTGGGGGAAGGATTCGAACCTTCGAAGTCTGTGACGGCAGATTTACAGTCTGCTCCCTTTGGCCGCTCGGGAACCCCACCAGATTTTAACTACTGTGACTTGATTGGTGCCGGCTACCGGAATCGAACTGGTGACCTACTGATTACAAGTCAGTTGCTCTACCAACTGAGCTAAGCCGGCATCAAGTGCAGCGCATTCTAGGTAGAGCGGACGGTCTATGCAACAAAAAAATTGCGTTAGCTGCACTTTCGCTCACAAAACGCCCAATTTTGCATGCCGCATGGCAATTCGACGTGTACGGCGTGCAAACATTAATCAGTTTCAGGCCGATTTTCTATAACCTCATTGCTCTTGCAAGAATCAATGGGGCATTTCTTTCGCCAGGTGGCTTCGAACCTTTTCGTAAATCTGTCTACAAAATGGCTGTATCGCAACATGAAAGCGGTATCGCTCTTGGTTGATACCCTTTCTCCATCGACTGCGGGCCGCTTCTCACAATTGACATAAACTCATACTAATCGCCAACTTTTGCGAAAAAAGTCTACGCCAAAAACGAAGCTGTCTATAATATGCAGCTTGTTTATTATCTGGAGTTGGCGTCCGGCGCCTTTCCCAACCTGCGTTAACAGGCAGAATTTGGCTTATGATAAAAAGAGATCAATCTTTAGCGACGCCTTATCTTCAGTTCGATCGTACCCAATGGGCTGCGCTGCGAAACTCGGTGCCGCTGACACTGTCAGAAGAAGAGATTGTTAAACTGAAAGGGATTAACGAAGATCTCTCTTTGGAAGAAGTAGCGCAGATTTATCTGCCGCTATCACGACTGTTGAACTTCTATATCAGTTCCAACCTGCGCCGTCAGGCGGTGCTTGAGCAATTTCTCGGAACCGATGGACAAAAAATCCCCTACATTATCGGCATTGCCGGCAGCGTTGCCGTTGGCAAAAGTACTACCGCTCGTTTACTGCAGGCATTGCTCAGCAGCTGGCCGGAACATCGCAGTGTAGAACTGATCACCACTGACGGCTTCTTGCATCCTAACAAGGTGCTAAACGAGCGTGGGTTGATGAAGAAAAAGGGCTTCCCACAGTCCTACGATATGCACAGCCTGGTAAAATTCGTTTCTGAAGTAAAATCCGGCGCTAAGCGCGTGACAGCCCCAGTATATTCCCACTTGATTTATGATGTCGTTCCTGAAGGGAATAAAGTCATCGAACAACCGGATATTCTTATTCTCGAAGGCCTGAACGTTTTACAAAGCGGCATGGATTATCCTCACGATCCACATCGTGTTTTTGTTTCCGACTTTGTTGATTTTTCAATATATGTCGATGCCCCTGAAGAGTTGCTACAAAGCTGGTATATCAATCGATTCCTTAAATTCCGGCAGGGCGCCTTCTGTAATCCTGACTCTTATTTCCATAATTATTCAAAGCTACCTGAGCCTGAGGCCATAAACATAGCCACCCAATTATGGAATGAGATTAACGGACTGAATTTACATGAAAATATTTTACCAACCCGTGAGCGTGCTAGCCTGATCATGACTAAAAGCGCTAATCATGCCGTTGAAAACGTGCGATTACGGAAGTAAAAGATTAATAATAAGGGGCTTTCGCCCCTTATTAAAATAATTAATCAGCACCACGAAGAGATATTTCTCCGCCAATAAATGGCTTAATTACGCCATTCTGATCAAGCAATAATGCACCCTGTTGATCGATACCACGGGCAATACCAAAAATCTGTTGCTCACCAATTAATAACTTAACAGGTCTATCAATAAAGTTGTCTAATGCACGCCAGCGGGCAATAAATGGTGTCAAACCATCAATCTCAAACTGCTTCAGCGATTGACGCAACTCATTGAGTAAGGTCGCTGCCAATTCATTACGGTCGATATTGATTCCCGCTTCCTGCAAGTTTATCCACCCTTGGTTAATCGCATTAGCATTGGTTTCACGCATCGCCAAATTAATGCCAGCCCCAATCACCAATTGTGCCGCATCGCCGGTTTTTCCCGTTAATTCGACCAAGATGCCAGCCAGTTTGCGATCGTTGAGATATAGATCATTTGGCCATTTGACCCTTACATCTTCAGCACCGAGGTCTTTCAGCACCTCAGCCATCACTATGCCAATCACCAGACTCAGGCCCATTGCCGCCGCGGGTCCCTGATCCAGACGCCAAAACATTGAGAGATATAGATTGGCACCAAAAGGCGAGATCCACTGGCGCCCTCGCCGACCACGGCCCGCCTGCTGATACTCTGCGACACAGGCATCGCCCGACTGCAATTGAGCAATGCGATCTAACAAATATTGGTTGGTTGAATCCACAACTGGCAACACGGTAACACGCTTATCTACCAGTTGGCTGAGAATGCGTTCAGCCTCCAGCAATTGGATTGGGCCAGGTAGGCTATAGCCTTTCCCCGGTACGGTAAACACGTCCAAGCCCCACTCGCGAATTGTCTGGATATGCTTGTTAATCGCTGCACGACTCATTCCCAGCAACTCACCAAGATGCTCACCAGAATGGAAGCCGCCATCAGCGAGTATGGCAATAAGCCTGAGGGGAACTTTAGTATCTTTCATGACAGGACCTCTACCGCATTTAACTCAGTATCCTTACCGATAAAGCGAACTTCGGGTTCTAACCATACATCAAACTTTGCCGCTACCGTATTGCGTACATGGCGTGCCAGGGCGACAACATCCTGACGGGTGGCGTTATCCAAATTCACCAAAACAAGCGCCTGCTGGCTATGTACCGCCGCACCACCGATCTGATGGCCTTTCAGTTCACAACGATCAATCAACCAGCCTGCTGCCAACTTCACCTGTCCGTCCTGCTGTGGGTAATGCGGCATGCCCGGGTATTCGGCAATCATCGCCGCGGCTTTTTCATTACTGACCAATGGGTTTTTGAAGAAACTGCCAGCATTGCCCGTCACCTTAGGATCAGGCAGCTTACTGCAGCGCATTGCGCACACAGAGTCAAACACCTGACGCGGCGTTACCGTTTCCGGATCCAACTTCGTCAGATCGCCATAATTCAGCATCGGGTTCCATTGCTTGTTCAGACGTAGGCCCACGCCAACAATAATGTGCCCCTTTTGGAAGCGGTGTTTGAAAATACTGTCACGGTAACCAAACCCACAATCTGATGCCGAAATACGGTCGATAGCCCCCGTATTCAGGTTCAACAGATCAACGTAATCACAGACGTTTTTGAGCTCTATACCATAGGCACCAATATTTTGGATTGGGGCTGATCCAACTAAACCGGGAATCAATGCAAGGTTCTCTAGCCCAGGAATTCCGGCTGCCAGAGTGCGGCAGACCAAATCATGCCAATTCTCGCCCGAACTGACATGGAGAAACCAGGCATCTTCCTCTTCTCTGATATCGATGCCTTTTAATTGATTGATCATGACCGTACCAGAAAAGTCTTCTAGGAACAGGACATTACTCCCTTCACCGAGTACCAGCAGTGGCTCTTGACGTTTCTGCGTTTTCTGCCAAACCTTGATCATTAATTCAATGGTGTCTGCAATGATCAGATGCGCTGCGTTGGCCTGGAGCGCAAAAGTATTGTGTTTTTTTAATGACGCGCTTTCAGTAGACATAACGATAATTACCTATACGGAAATGAACCTTCACCTAGTCTACTCGATTCGGCTCTCTAGGCTAATATTTGTTTTCGATGATATTGCTTTTATCTGGAGTTCATCTACAGGATAAATGCTTTCCGTTGTTTCATTAGGTAATTCCTATATCTATTAACAAGATAAAGTAATTAATATAATGAACAACGTGATGAGTGCCCGCAATATCTCCGATATGGACTTTATTATCACAACTTAAACAATTCTATTCAGTCCCGCTAATATATGACTGAAGTTGCTCATTTACTTTAAACATTACGGGTAATTATAAATATAACTAACTATTCTTTACTCGGGGATTTTTGGAGAGGTCTCTGTACCAGAGGCGCAGCGTAGCTGCGTAATCTTTTTCTTTCGCACACAGCAAAAAGGCCATCCTTGCGGATGGCCTCTTGGCTTAATTGATGCCTGGCAG
>NZ_JBJDOG010000014.1:0-9673 GCF_044900985.1 Serratia sp. NPDC087055 | reverse complement strand
TCAGAGTTTGCAGCACGGTGGCGGAATGGAAAATGTGAAGATAAACAAACCGACATTACTAACTAACGGTTGTATCTAATACTGGGGGCAGGTCAGAACTGCACAAAAAAAGATCGCCAGAGATCCTTTTGTTGCAAGGAAACGAAAATCGGGTAGTATTTGCAGTGGTTTGTGCTGTTTTAGTTAGGTGTTAAGTGCCTGAGCAGACGATGTAATTCGAGCAGTGTGTAACGAGACTTACAGGCTGTAGTGGATAGGGCATATCCTAAATGTCCAGGGAACAAGGCTTGGAAGGTACAGGCCTTGAATGCAAAAACCCCCCGAAATCTGTCATCAACTTGGCGGAAGAGTCAGATATCAGGGGGTCAAAAGCAGGCGCTGGCCTGCAGAGATTATAACGCATGTCATTTAGAAAACAATACCTGTCCGCCATAAGTTCAGGACAGGGTGACTGAGCAAGCAATCAACTATCAGGTTCGCCCTGAACCTGTCTATTGTCCAACCCGTCGCGGTGAATCAAACCGATTACGCAAAGGGCAACCGAAAATCCATTGTCACCATATAGCGGTGTTCTCCGGTACCGTACCTCGCGGTGCCGCGGCTAAAGTCGTTGCTCGTATTCGTCAGCATGACTGGAACCGGAATTCTGCGTTGGTTGCATTGCGTCAACGTGGATATATCCCATATCGACGTAGAAACGATCCAAGTTATACCCCGAAACCTATGCGAGTGAGCACACGTGAAGAAAGCCGGCGTGCATTGACCGCACTTTCCTTAGCATTAGCAGCCAACTGTGACTATAACCCGGATGCTGATTACCCGTTTGAGATTATTGCTCCGTTCGAGGAAATCGCTCGCGCCATCGGCGTGCTGCATATTTATGAGAGTGGCCGTAAATCTTGTGATGTGGCTACCCATGCTAGGGATGTGATGGAGGAGTTGGATTACCTGGTTGTGCATCGGGCTTGGGATGCTGATGCTGGCCAATATAAAGCGATGCGTATTTTTTTGACGGAACGCTTTTTTACTAGCCGCGGGATATCTGTTGAGGAAATTCGCTTATGGCTTCACGGGTATCGCCAGTGGGCGATAGTCAATGGCCTCACTGAATCACTGCGTAAGAAGCACGAACGTCATCAACTACGCATGGCCCGCCTTGGTATTGATATTGATTCACACCATTCGCTAAAAAACCGCCTGCGTCAGATTAAGAGGTGGGTCGTAAGTCCAGATCTGCTGCAAGAGAAGAGGGCGATCGTTGAAGATCTAGGGAAAGAGCTAGATGAACTGGCGTCTAAAATGCGAACGCGCAATGGAAATGGAAAAATAGTGAACAGGTATCAAATGACCTGGGTTCGTTGGTCTACTAGTGCAGAGGCTCACCCAATAAAGATTATGCAGCTCAAGCGTGTTCTAACTGATGAACACCCGTCTTTAGAGCGGGATGATCCTGAACAGTATTACCGGCTGTTGCTGGAACGCGCCGGCGTACTCCCCTAAGCATTATTTTCACCGTTCAATACAATGACCCGTGCCCTTGTGCGGGTTTTGTGCTGCGTGTAAAAGCTAAAAACCCTCTTGTATATGCCTAAGGTTCTATTCAAAAGTGCCTCCTGGAACGAGAAATTAGTCGTAGTTCATGGTCTCAGACCGTCAACTCAAACAGTTGATGAAATATCATTCAGTTAACTTCGAACAAGCGCACCAAAAAATAGCTAATTTCGAAGGTTATTTCTGAACAAAACAAGCCCCAAAAAGGGGAGTATATTTCGTGCCGGCTAAAGCCAGGCTCTCGAAAATAGCTCCCTCCGCTTTGCTCCGGGCAATAACATTTCATTGCATAGAACACAAAACATCGATAACTAGGAAAATCCCAGTTCAATAGCTTTTCAAATTACAATATCCACCCACCAAAGTCAGTTTCAACTCCAAAGTAACTCACTAACTGCAAAGTACAACTCCGCAAATACACGCTGCGATCTAAACTGCAATAAATTTTTTAATCACCGAAAAAGACTCACTTAGAGGCTCCGCTTTCTGTCAAGAAAAAATCGCTTCTGATTTAAGCATACAGCCCCCTAAGCGCTGTCAGCAAGCTGCCAGCACTAAGTCCCCGATACATCGCGGCTATGCCGCGCTAACGGGGTTAAAAGGACTTAAATCAACATTTTCATCGCTGTTAGTTAGTATGGCTCTTCAGGTCGGGAGGAGTATAAGGATCTTTAATGATCCTCCACCGGCTCACGCCGGGCTTCGGCGGCTTGACTACAGAGTCATATAAAACAATATCATACCGCCTTATATGCGCTACGCGCATCAGTGGCACACATTTTGGCCTTGCCACGCTGGCATAAACGCTTATACATCACCTTCATCGCCGGGTTAAATCTCAGACCTCACAACGATGCCAGATACAGTTTTGCCCTGATTTCTGGTGGCCCAATTTTTGACAATCGACTCCGCCCTCTAATCGACGTACCGGAAGATTTTTCAACCGGAACTACACTTATACAGGCCGCTGCCTACTCTGCAGTTTCGAAATGATAACCAGCATATTCAGACCTAATTGAGTTCCCACGGATTTTATCGATGTCAGAAGATCATAATCCCTTTTAATTCAGGATGCTGGTCGAGATGAGTCAGGATCAGAGCTTCCAAATGTTCAAGCTCAGCACTCAGGTTACGAAGCACATTTTCGATGGATTTAGCGACAACAAGAGGTACGTTCGTTGCCAAGCATTTTTCCAACTTGTTTTTTTCGCGGCTACTGTCCGTGACAAGCGTATCACGGCGACGCAAAGGGCGGGGGATCCATGGTTCCGGCTCTCTAAACAGGCATAAATCCAGAGTTTTCTTGCCGACATCAATACTTAGCTGAAACATAAACATTTTCACCTTTCACTGAACCATCACGGCTATTACTCTTGTACATGTAGAGTCATCGCTCTTTGGCAACCGTTCAATGTTAATGTTGGCGTGAAAGGTGAAGTGGAGGGCCTTAGCTGCTAATCAAGATTTTTATCATTAAATGCGAGGGCAAGCTCACTCCACTTCATGTAATGGTAGCTAACCACCACATGTTTATTACATACAAGGATAGGGGGCCGTTTGGAGTAGTTGTGGACAATAATTGCGAATGAATCCACAGACGGAATAGTGGTCCTATAAATATTGAACTAATTCATTGATCGATTACTGATCAATGAATGTTAAGGCATGCGGAAAGTGGGGGTTTACGGCGGATAGAACTCGTGGTGTGGGATGTTATTCACGGAAATATTGAGTAAGATTATAGGTTTGGTCACGGTATACAGACTGATAGGCATTTATGGCGACGTTGTTTATTGATTTACTTATCAAACCGCGTAAAAGATTCCGACTCAAAACAACCTCTCAGGATGATTTGAGTCAGCAATTAGTGCGATACGTGCAGCATCACTACATCCGACAGACAGGTTGGGAGCTCTATAAATATGGTCGTAGCTGGGGAAATTTGTGCCATGTTGTACCGAGCACATTTGTCGCTTGGCTAGAAACGCACAATGATAACCCTCGAGCTGTAGAAATCGTTGATAGCTGTAAGGTATACCTTTGTTCAGAAGAAGGGGCTGTTGAGCCTTCTATAGCCGTATACATCCCTCTCAGTTGGTTATGTATTACGATCCCTCCAATGAACGAAGTATTGCGCGAACATTGGCAAACCCGGATAGGTACCGTTTTGTCTGATCCGATGCCCGTGAGTGTCCCAACGCTAAAGCCTTCCGATTATTATCTGTTGTGTGAAGGAAGAGCAATTCCCAATGTCTGGCAGCACCATTTTGAGCTGTGCATGAGAAATAGCATGCCGTTTATTGTGTTGTGGCACTTTCCACCCAAACAGGCCCGTTTTGTTACACGATATGACATCTTGTTTTCTTGGGAGCCTTTGGTCAAAAGCCATCAGCACGTTTTCGAAAGCCCTGAGTATCCTGACATAGCTAAGATCATCACCAAGCGTATTACTCAGTTACTGAAAGAAAGGCGTCACCTGGATGGGTTTAAACGTGTCACTCTGCAAAATGTTCTAGGTGAAGGGCAAATTAACATTCTTAAACTCAGTTTTGAAGCAGCAGAACAGTTGACGATAGACTTGGTGAAAATGATGCAGCTGATGATCAACGAAATAGAATTGAAACTGAAGAAAAAGACAATTGGGATGCCTTGAAAGGGGGCTGATGCTCAGTGGAACGAAAACTCATGTTAAGAGGTTTTAACTGTGAAAATCGGCGACGTACCTTCCAGTTCTGGCATTTATGAGTGCCAGAAATGTAAGTACGAAGGCGTCGTGAACCGGGAATGGCATCAAGCTTCCACCTTGCTCTAACTGTAAGAAAAAAGGGCATAGCAATAAATGGAAGTTATTGGTTAAAGCTACCGATAAGTAACAAAGCCCTTCGGGGCTTTTTTATGTCTGTCGCCTGTGCTGATTTACCATAATCCCCTGCACACACCGTTAAAACGCACTCAGCGCGTAACTGACGGATAACCGGTAAAAGAGGTAACAAACCCTGCCAGAAACGCACTGGATAAATCATACCAGGATGCATGGCTATGCAGCCAAGTGCATGAGTTCGATTTTGGCGGCGAACGGACAACGTAAGCCGTATTTATGACAAATATCATTGACTCCGATCACAGTAGTCATATGTATCACCACATGACTACAAAGGTGATTTTATGTCAGCAGCGACATTCATCATGTCTTGATGATGGGATTCATCTTTCCTAAAAAAGCGCCATTCTTCGCTTGTAAAGCATTAATTATCAATTAATTAATATGAAAAACAAATGGGCTTACTCTGACTTTCCTTCTTCCAGAGTCTTGTAAAATGTGGAGCGGGCATTACTTAGCTGACGGGCAATTTCTGTTGCTCCAATGCCTTTCTGATGAAGTGCCAGCATAGTGTCTCTGTCTACTGAGCGTTTACGGCCAAACTTTGACGCAAGGGACGCTGGGCCGTAGCATCCGGCGCTCCCAGAACAGGATAGAATCTTATCACCAGCTCAGTACCTCAGTGGCCAAAGTCGGCGGAAAGAAAGAGTTAACCGGGAAAAATGACATTGAAACAGACTTCAGTAACTAGTGCGGGTGCCTGATTTCCAATGCGATCGTTTATTACAACTCGGCGATCCCGGCGGATAACCCCTGAATGTAATTTTTTGTACAGTGCTTGCTCTGGAATGCTGCGTTCAGTATGTTCCAACAACGCAGCGAATCTAAGGCTATATGAACTTGACTTGCGTCAGGGATGGATAAATACCGCCCCTGCATGTGCCAATAAATTCCATAACCTAGGGAGAATATTTATGACCTATTTGCAGGCTTTGTTCCAGACGCCGGGCATCCGCAGCTTTATTCCGCTAACGATAATGCGAATCGCCCTCGGAGTGTTTTTCTTCGCCTCCGGCTTTAACAAAGTCTTTGTGTCAGAAAACCAGGCCATGATGCTGGAAACCATTACCGATGCAGGTATTCCGTTCCCGGCATTTATGGCGTTTTTTGTCGCCGGTAGCGAAACTCTGTTCGGGCTGCTGATGGCCGCGGGATTCCTGACGCGCCTGAGCGCGCTGGTGCTGATGATAATCAGCCTAGTAGCACTATTTACCGTCGGACTATACCATATTCCGGCAAACCTCAATTTGCTTACCTGGTACAATTGGCTGTTTTACCTGCCCGAATCTGCCTATATCGTGATTTGCCTGCTGCTGGTTGTGCAGGGTGGCGGCCCACTGAGCGTTGACCGTCCTGTTGCACAACGTCTTGCCCTGCGGGGGC
The DNA here is from genome assembly GCF_044900985.1 of Serratia sp. NPDC087055. Lineage (NCBI taxonomy): Bacteria > Pseudomonadati > Pseudomonadota > Gammaproteobacteria > Enterobacterales > Yersiniaceae > Serratia > Serratia sp. NPDC087055. The sequence continues at coordinate 3,858 of NZ_JBJDOG010000014.1, read as the reverse complement.
ATTCTCTCCGCCCCAAATGAATTGCTCCGTTTTCCTGGGACAGTTCATGGTTAGGAAACTCAATCGCATCCTTTTGAGCTAGCTAACCATGAACGGGCATCATACCCTCCAAAACCGTAATGAACTTATTGGCTAGATTCACGATTTGCCGGGCTGATACCGGGAAAACGGAAAAATCTGGGGTTCCGGCACAGAACCCCTAAAAAAAACGTCAGGCAGGGAAGTCGATATGCCCGTTGATTTTTTGACGTTTCAGCAGACTGAGAATTATGGCAGATTCGCCGGCGAACCGGATGAATTTCAGCTGGCGCGTTATTTTCATCTTGATAAAGCGGATAAAGAATTTATCGAGAAAAGCCGGGGTGATCACAATAGGCTGAGTATTGCCCTGCAAATAGGGTGCGTGCGTTTTCTTGGCACTTTTCTTACTGACATGAATCATATTCCTTTCGGCGTCCGGCATTTTACCGCCAGACAGCTCGGAATCCGTGATATCACTGTTCTTGCAGAATGCGGTAAGAGGGAAAATACACGCCATGAACATGCAGTGTTGATACGTCAGCACTATCAGTATCGCGAATTTTCCTGGCCCTGGACATTTCGCCTTACCCCTCTTTTATATACCCGGAACTGGATTAGCAACGAACGCCCTGGCCTGCTTTTCGGTCTGGCGACAGGGGGGCTTATGCAACATCGTATTATTCTTCCCGGAGCCACCACGCTGACCCGGTTGATTTCAGAGGTAAAGGAAAGGGCGACATTGCACCTGTGGAACAAAACTGGCACTGATACCTTCAGCCGAACAGTGCTCACAGCTGGAGATGTTGCTGGGGCCAACTGATTGCAACCGCCTGTCTTTACTGGAGTCACATTAAAAAATGTCTTATGACCATTAGTGGTCCGGCGTTTAATGAAGTAATTAAACGCTGGAAAACTCTGAACGATTTTGGCCTGCATGCTGACAACCTGAGTACACTCCCGGCTGTGCACCTGAAAAATCTCGCACGTTATGCTGGTATGACTTCGGTGTTCAATATTGCCAGGATGTCACCGCAGAAAAGGGTGGCAGTTCTCGTTGCATGGGAAACGCTGGCGCGGCTGAAGAAAGAAACACCGGACGAATCGATTCGCGCTGAGATGTCAGCTACATCCCCAGGCAAAGGCTGACTGAAATCATCACGTTTGTCCGTGAAATTTCCCGACCCTCAGACGATAATTTTCATGACGAAATTGAATGCCTGTAACAACCTTATGGTTATTGCGATATTCTACGACAATAAAAGTCGTATTATTTAAAAGAAGATTCACCCTTAAATAAACTAATAAATTTACAACTATTAGCGCGTCAGTACACATAAAATCGAGAAGAAAATTCAACCCTGATACTTTTCCGTACCAGGATTTTTAACGGGAAAAATGTCAAATGAATGCATTTTAATTTCTTAATGAATCGTTTAATATTTCAACGGAAATGTTAAGTGCCAGTTTAAAAACTAGGAGTTATATATGAAAAATTATGGCCAATACCCCAGTGGTAATAAGGCATCAACCATAGATTTATACCATAATGAAGAATTTACATTGATATATAAATTCTTCTGTTTAAATATAGATTAAGAGGTTTATGTATAAATTTTAGCTCATTATTGCTATCGCAAACGTTGTGGAAAAGCTCTTCCGTTAGAAACGTATAACCTACTTTTCTTTTTAAAAACAATGGAATTTCACATTCATTTACTTTAATTACCTTGGGTTTAATACCCATATTCTTTAGCCGTTTTACCATGTTAATAGTTAACGAGTGATTTAAAACTGCATGAGTGTGAATTAATAAGCCATTTCGCATGACGCTTAAAATGTCATCATTTTTACCAATTAGATTTTCATGTAAAACAACGCCAACCCTCTCTGGAGGAAGATTTAACTTTCTGACTCTCTGATTTTTAATATCTATATTCAAAGGGGATATTATCATATTGTATACGTTATTGTTTATATCATAAGCTAAATCTGATGTATTTGTACAAACAATATCTAAGTTATCCGCATCCACTTCAATATCATAATTACTAAGAGTAGCATGCACATTAATCAAGGGGAATCCGTCAATTAATACCGTGAATTTATCATGGTTAGTTCTTGAAAATAAATTTATTGCTTCATTGATGTCATCTAACGGCCTTTGTATTTTTCTAATCAACACTAATCCATCTTCATTTAATGCGAGCTTGTTGTTTTTCTTTAATGTTATTTTCCTACCAAGTTCGTTTTCTATTGATTTTAATGCTTGAGATAATGCTGATGGAGTTATGTTTAGCATATCCGCCGCATTACTTAAAGAATTTCCCTTAGAAAGGGCTAACAGGTAATTTATTTTTTTTGAAAAGATCATAACAATCCCTCTGGCAAATTAACAGTCAATTTTTCAATTCATTAACATTTCTTAAGAGTGGTGTCGACAATTAAAACATAAGGTAAAACCATGAGGCTATTTCAATTGCATGGTGCCCCCCCCACTTAACAGTACTAAAAACACTTTATTATTATCTGGTTGATTTTCTCCTTTTTTGTTGTTTCTTCTTGTTTTTACACTTTAAATATATCAGTGTAAGTTTTTTTTTTCATTAAAAAAAACTTACACAAGTTTTATGAAAAACTAAATGACTCTCTCACCTAATCATGACAATAATATAAACAACAGATAAACAAAATGCTAACCTGACAGATTATTTCATGATTTTTAGATCGAGCAATTGTTAATGATATTTTTAGGCCATATGTTTCCAGTTTTGCTTCCGCCACTATCAGACCAATAAGAAGGTAAAAACCGAAATTTGTTCGAAAATGGATTTTGTTTAGCAAAAAATATCTCACTAAAAATAAAATTCAAAACGAAAAGCGTGTATTAGATCACTGTTTGATGTTAACTAATATCTGAGTAGTATCCCTGCGGTGCTCGCCCTAAAGGGGGACTACGTTCCAAAATCAATCATCATGTGACTATTATTCCTCATCGGTTTGGAACACAGGCCTTATGAAAGCAGTTTTAGAAAAGTAATCCTCAGTTCAAGAGCTATCCATAGATACCCTTCTTCATGAGACTCTGGACTGACCTCGCCTGCCCTATAGTTTGAGCATATGGGCATACCACGATTTACGCCTGAGTTTGAAGAAGATGCTGTTCGTCAGATCACTGAACCCGGCTATTCCGTTGCTGAAGATTTCGAGCGTCTGGGCGTTTCTACGCATAGCCTCTACAACTGGCTGCGGGGCATCAAGCCTGATCAGTGAACAACATACCAAGGATTTACTTGAAGCTAAAAGCAAGATCCTGAAGCTCACAGAATAGGTTCGGGATATTATGAAAAATACCGCACGGTATTTTGCAAGGAAACCCGACTGAAGTATCGCTTTATCAATGAGCACCGCACTGTGTGGGGTGTCATGACGTGTTCGTCGAAAAAACACTTCTTCACATGGGATGTCCTCATGTGGCTTATGAAGACATTACTAACATCGGGGTGTACTAATCAACTGGGAGCAGGTCAGACTCTAGTGTTGGCGTATGCAGAGTCTTAAAGATGGCTGGAGCAGTAACACTACGTTCAGTTATTCGATGCGCTCAGTGATTGTAGAGACATTCTACGATAAGAAATTTCGTATTATTTAATGAGAATATAATCCACCTAAAACCACTAGACTATTCACAACTGATACCAAGCCAGTACTCAAAACTGGAACAGTCATCGGGACAAGGCCGGCTGGGTCTTTAGTGGCGTAATATCTTCCATGGCATAGGCTTCTGTTTGGGTAATAGCCCGCTTGCTCTTCAGGGCAAACCCGGTTGCTACGATGGCG
>NZ_JBJDOG010000013.1:0-11916 GCF_044900985.1 Serratia sp. NPDC087055 | reverse complement strand
TTCGTCGGAAAAACGCTTCTTCATGGGGGTGTCCTCATGTGGCTTATGAAGACATTACTAACATCGCGTTGTATTAATCAACGGGGAGCAGGTCATATATTCGTTTGGGTTTCGAGCTGATTACACGTAAGTGTGCATCGTGATGCCGTGTTACTAGTTAATTATTTAGAAAGAGCAACTTCAGTAGGCGAAGATCATCTACCGGGGTGAGGTCACACGAACAAAGGCCCGGCAGTGTCTAGATTATCCTTGTCGATTCATTCCAAGAAGATACAATACCTCAGTGACTTATCTTACTGGCACTCATCACTCTCATGATAAATGGTAGCGAGTCTCTCAATGAAGGATTGACAGTTCCACTGTGATCAAGTCCTGGGTATTCATGTATTTCAACAAGTGTTCCTGTTTTTCTGACATCCGCGGAAAATTTCTTCTGCATTGCCGTTGGTACGTTGACATCGTTATTACCAATGCCAATGAACACAGGATGTTCGATATACAATGTAGGGTATTGCATACTATCTATCTGTAGATTGAGTAAATTTTTAATGGCTGGATTCAGACTATTCGCCATATTTAACTTTTGATTTTTCGTTAACTCAGAGAGTTGGCTTATACACAAATTTCTCGCTTGACGCAGAACGGGGAGAGCATTTTTTTGGAAGAATGTTTCTGCTTTCAATGTGGTATCAAGGTCTGCGGCGGCAAGATAGATGTAGAATGCATAAGGTATCTTTGGATCTGCACCATCTCTGGGGGGTTGGCCGAAAACTGTTTGAGTGGATGTCATGACATTAAAGTAAGGTGTTCCTGTCAGGATAGTTGCAAGGATATTCAATTCAGGGGCGTAGGTTTTCTGATATCCTGCACTGGCGAAGGCAGCATGGGCTCCCTGAGATTGGCCTACGAACACGAAGGCATTTTGTAGCGGGAAATCGCGTAAGGCAGCTCGGGCACTGTCTAATACGCTATAGGCCGCGGCTTTAGCATTCATATAATGATGGAGCCCCTCAGAGCCTAAACCCGCATAGTCCGGGGCCACGACAGCGAACCCCAAAGAAAGCCAGGTATTGAGGTACTGACTATCACGGGCTGTCCTGGCATTGAGCGAAGGGGCGCAATTTTTTCCGACACCTATAGTGCCATGAGCCCATATAACAACAGGCCATCCATTTTTAGGTACATTTCCCTTTGGTATAAAGACCGCAGCAGTATCTTGTCGCAATGTTTTGCTGTCGAGGCCACTGATTGAACTGTACTGGATCAGATATTGCTCGGCGGCCTCTTGCAGACCGTAGGCAGGTTTTAATATCTTTTTATCAACAACGTTTCCAGCATGGATGTCTTGTTGAGCGAATCCCTTTGCCATCGGCGTTAAAATTATTATAAGAAAGATGTAGTGAGCGTAAGTAAAAATTCGTTTTAACATTTATGCATCCACTTTGAATAAAATCAATAAGGTTGATAAAAATTAGGAAGAACGGTAGCGACAGTGTGTATGCTACCGTTCTTCTTGGTTTATCTGAGCATGGTTAGACTATGTCATTGTAATGCTTAAATTGATGTAATGGTGATTTTATCTTCACTTTTGGGTCCCCAGTTATTGTTTTCAAATGCACGAGCAACCACCCGATAGCTACCATTGCGAAGATTTAGAGTAACTGCATCACTATATAGTGTGCCGGCAATAATCCCGTCGTTGCCCATTGGGTCTGAGCCATCCAATGTATAATAAACATCGGTTCCATCCGCAGGATTATCAATCGTTAGCGTGTTGTCATGTATTGATATGTCTACAGGTGGTAGTGTGTGTGCCATATTGTATTCCAACCATTTCTTGATAGAGAAACTGACTCTTTCGGGAACTTGTTTAAGTATTCTAGGATGCTCTACGTTGAGCCATAAGTTGTACACGTCCTTGCGATTTCCGAAGGATTGGAATGCAGCGTCGAGTTTATACACTTTCTCCAATGCCTTTATCGTATTTACCATTTTCGTTGTTACATTTGTAACCGACAGTGGTGAGTTGGATCCGCCCTGGAAATCTCCGGTTGCAGGGCCCAGTAACGCCAAGACTAGGTCTTTTACCATGGTCTTGAACTCGAGGTTTCCGGCATTGGGGTTTCCTGCGACCCCCATGAAATTACCAAATATTCCAGCAGGGCCATTTTTGCTGGTGCTAGAGTTCCATTTGTATTTATAGGTTCCTCCTCCTCCGGCAAGTCTTAGGGCCTGCATTGTGGTATTGCCATTTGAAAGCGAGACGCCACCAAAGAATGATCCATCTGTATCGTTAATCATAAACCTGGTTTTCATATAGTTAGGTGCATCATTATGAAAAATTGCAGTTGCTTCATTTTCGGTGTCAATAAACATGAAGATTATTTGAAACTTAATCAAGTCATCAATATCAACATATTCCTTTAGGTTTTGCAGATCCTTTTTACCGGCGAGAGTCTGAATTTGTTTCCATAGTACAGGATCACCATCCCCTGCTGCGACCGTACCATGTGTAAAGCGAGCATCCTGTAAATCAACTTTCGTATAATTATCGGCATCATCACCAAATACTTCCTCGATATTGTTTGGCTTGTAATCATTTCGCATGGTTTTAACCCCGCGATATTTTCCATTGACAATCAGATGGACATGTCGAGTATCAAGTGCAAATTTACCCATTTCTTTTTGTAAATTCATGACAATTTTTTCGCTGTACCGCATAAAACCGAGACCGAAGACATTTCGTGACGGGCCGTCTTGTCCCTCTTTCAGTTCTATCGTCTGTATTTTATTCACTGTAGGGTAAAGATCACCGGGGTAGGGATCAAAGAAAGGATAGTTTGCCTTTTTAACCAGAGCGTCCTTGTTAAACTTGAATTTAATCCCAGAGTTTAAGTGTCCAATACTTTCCTGACCAAACTTTCTCGTTGTTGTTGTGCTATGAAAGTTAGCTCTGTCGGAATAGATATGGTTATCCAGGTACTCAAATTCACCGAGACGCCATGAGCTACTAGGTTCTGATGCAGTTGAAATGGATACGACAGGGATATCTCCGATTGCTTCAGCGTATTCATCAGCATTAATTGTAGATTTACATGTCCACATTCCACTACCGGCTTTTTCATTATCATAATTATTTTTCAGAACAAATGTATGTGTAAGTAATCCGGAGTTTCCAGTTTCATTATAGGCATATATTTTTACAACGGAAGTTTTACTTATTGTAATCGGTGATGTATATATTTCGCCTGTTTTATCTGATGGGGTGGTGCAATCTAGCGTATATTTAACAATAACGCTATCAGGTACCTCTATCGTTAAGTCAAAATTAGAAGGATATACGCCCCTCTGGTGACTCAATACAACGTTGATATTGTGTTGCCCGAAAACATTATCGGTATCATAAGATGGTGAAATAAATAACATGAACTCTCCCACACCATTTGGGAGACGACCATAACTATATTTATAAGGGATTTCTGGATAAGTGACTTCGTCAAGGGAAGCAATGCTATCACCGTCAATTTTTGACAAGTAAATTGTGCCACCACTATTCTTGAGATCGAAGGATAAGTGGTTGTTACCTTCCTTATTTTTTTTATCTGCGATTAGTGTTATTGTTCCTTTAGCTGGCACGAATATATTTTTTAATTCGTGAAGTTTTTTGTTGTCATTTTTGTTTGATATGAAAACACCTCCGCCAATAACAATGTCGCTCTCATTGTTGTTATATAATTCAATCCAATCCTCTTTTTGTGATAGTGAACCTTGCGAGGATATCTCATTTATATATAGTTCAGATATTTTTTCTAAATCAGTTTCGGCGCTTTCAACTGATGGTCCTTCGCCATTGTTTAGATACGTGACAATCAACCGAGGGCGATATAATTCACCGCCTTCATATGATCTTACGCTGGTTCCATTGTTATGGCTTAGGCCCGTGAATAAAAATGAAAGGGCGCTTTCTGATTTCCATCCTCTTAACCTACTTTCATCTATAATGTTTTTTAAACTTGGTGTTCGAAGTAGATAATGATCAGTAGTGATTTCTGTTGTTTCCCATTTTACTTTATTTGAGGTATAGGTGCGTGAGCTGATATTGTTCGCAACGGTACTGTATGTTAACGATGTACCAAGTTCAACACGAATATCGATTTCTGCTGCAGGGCTTTTGCCATATGCGTAGAACTCAATGTACGCATCACTAATCTCTGCGCTTGCGGGGATGTCAACCTGCTGAAAGCGGACAGCATGAAGTTGTGCATCATTTCGCCCACCCAGTTGGAGGTATGCAGCAGAAAGGGCCATTGAACCACTGTTATTTTGGCGCCCATCATCATTTTTATCCATAACTAGAGAGGCTGATTTACCTTCTAAGCTCATCTCAATGAACGGTCCTTTCCCGTTATCCTCATATTCAATAATCAATCTTGGTCGATATAAAACGTTGCTTTCATAAGTACTAATACGAGCCCCGCCATTCAATGATAAACCTTTAATTAAAAACCCAACATCCTGACTGGCTTTAAATCCTTCAATTCTACTTTCGTCTATTATGTTTTTTAAATTTGGCGTGCAGATCTTCATTGTATTTAATATGCAGCTATCAGTCACCCAATTCACATGGGTTTTAGAATAGTGTCTGTTGGTGATGCTATTAATTTCATTGATATACCCAATGGAGTTTCCTAACTCTGCCTGTATAGACATGTTTGCTGACGGGCTGGTACTATGCGTATAGAACTCAATGTAGGCGTTTTTAACTTCTGCGCTATCAGGTAAATTCACGGATTGAAATCTAAATGCGTATGTTTTTAAGCTTTCACTTTGTCCACCCAAACGTAATGATGTATCGCCAAATGATATTTTTCCAGAATCACTCTCGCTAGCATCATCGTTGCCAGTTGTAATTGCTATGGCTACTTTTTCAGAAATGGTTTCGTTAATTACCGGGCCGTTTCCGTTATCAATATATTCAATCCTTAATTTAGGTCGGTATGCAATGCCACCATCAAATGCTCTTATGTTTGTACCACCATTCAGACTCAATCCCATAAAAATGAATGCCAGACTTTCTCCTGGTTCCCAGCCTGTTAGGCGATTTTCATCTATCAAATTTTTTAAGTTAGGAGTGATTATTTGGCTGTAGTTTGTAACGAGGCTATCAGTTACCCAATACACCTTCTGGATACCATATGTTCGATCAGTCATGTCATTTGCAACAGTGGTATAAGGCAGTGGATCCCCAAGTTCAGCAAAAATGTCAACATTACACATAGGACTTGTGCTATATGCATAAAATTCAATGTAAGCATTGACTATTTCCGAATTTGAAGGAACCACCACATTTTCAAATCGTATTGCATGTTTGTTTTGTCCATCAGTCCGACCTCCCAGCTGCAAATAGCTGTCTTTCAGTCTCATTGTGCCATCTGACTTCAGACGTGCATTATCGCTTGCTGTGACTGACATTTCCTGTATTTGTGTTTCTTTATTGCTATCGAGGTATTGCTGATTTTGTGACATAAATCACCTATATAAGAAAAATTTTAACTTTCATGAGTGAGTTACCTGCTAACGCACGATAAACTCTTTGGCTGCTACACTTGTTGATTATCAATTAAATATAGTATTGTTTTAAATTATATGTGCTCCTGAGAGATAGAGGGTTCTTTTATTGATTGTGGGTCGAGACGTCAACCTCAACCCACCAAGCATTATGTATTAATTTGCTCCTTCTCGATGTTGACTCCTGAAATCCTGGAGCCAGGAGGGCATTATCCGGCATGATTTTTATTTTTTAGTATTCATATATTTCCTTTTTTTCTTAATCTCTAAAATTTATACCTCCATGAGTCAGGGTGCAGCACGCCTTCGCATCCACTATCAGGGTAAAATCGTCCGAATGACTGGGTGTTGTGCTGGTCATACTGACACTGGTTGTGCCTGATGAGTCCGTTACACCCTCTGTTACCGATAATGTCATAGGATCTGTTGTGCTGAATGCAACGGCTTGTCCTGCCACAGGGGCACCCGTGTCTGGCCGTGTCAGGGTAATGGTGAATTTATTTTCATCTATCCCATTGGCTTTAGCATTATTTGAGACCAACGAATATGTTTTGTTCAGCAGAATAAAATTCACCGGGGTGGTGTCTTTATTACTATCGTTCAGGGAAGCCACAACAACGTTTGCCCGTGCGGTTTGAGATACGACGGTGCTTTTTGCTTTTCCATTGTGGTCTGTTGTGACATTAGGAAGGGTTATTTGACTATGTGGCGTTTGTGTTTCAAAGGCTACCGGGACGTCACTTATTGGCAACCCGTTGGCATCAAGTACTGTTGCTTCGACCTCGTTCTCATCGATACCGTCTTTAATCGCGTTGTCTTTTGTGGTTGTCAGGTTGATTTTCGCCTGTTTCAGGTCAGGGATAAAGGTGGTTTTTACCGATTGGTGAAGGTCATGAGCGAATGTTGCGGTCACTGTGCTGTCACCTGCAAGGGTGTTGGTGAGGGTCGCTCTGGCCAGCCCTTGGGCATCGGTCATGTCGTTGATGATATTGATTGTCGCGCCGTTGGTTGCGGTGAAGATGACCTTTTGTCCTGGCAATGGGTTGCCGTGTTCATCACGCATGCGCGCTAGCACTTCATTGGTGCTGTGGCCATCAGCCGGCGCGTTATTTTTCACCACGGTGAGGTTGCCACTCACAGCGGGTGTTTCTGCAGGCTTCAGAGCAGTAATAACGGTCGTCGCCGTGTTTGACGTACTTCCCTGTGTATCATAAGCCACTGCGCGGATAAGGTATTGATTACTGCTTTCTGGTTGCCAGGGCGGCAGTACGATTTGTAGATCACGTGCAGAGTGCTGAAGGAGTTTTCCGCCAGCAGCGAGCAACGATGAGGTTTCCCATTCGGTACGATCAACTGCGTATGCCGAAGAAATATCTGCATGGAGGGTGAGATTGTCTTCAGCGATGCCTTGAGCGCTGGCTGGCAACGCCAGCGTGATCCACGCTTGTTTCCGGTAGTCGAGCACAATGGCATTATTTCGTTCAACCAGATCAGACCGGCTCCCCATCAGCGTTCGGGCTGTCTGCAAGGCATGGGGTGATATCTGATCACGCCATGCCTTCGCAAACTGGTAACGGTACTGAAGGGAAAATAGCGTTTCGTCCTGACCCCCACTCACAGCTCGATGATCCACACTGGCGGTAATGAGGGGGACCGGGGTATAACTCAGCCCTGTGATCACTGATGAAGGATTGCGCTGGCGTTTATTTCTGTTCGTCAGGGCGACCTCGTTACCCCGATACTTTTCATACACCAGTTTGCCGCCCAGTTGTGGATATGTGGGGAGATAGGTTTCTGTGCGGATATCCCAACCATCCGCAGGGCGTTCGTCATAATTCTCGACATCACGGGATGAATGCCAGTCAGTAGTACCGAAATAGGTGTTGCCACTGAGTTTCAGGTGATCCCGCCAGGCTTCGGCGCCAATGCCAATACGGCGATTCTTGCCGGAGTGGTCATGGTCAAAAAAGACGTTGGCGCCGTACATCCAATCACTATGAAAGGTACGTACCCCGAAACCGATGTTGGTGGTTTTACGTCCGTGGGGAGACCGAAAGCCCAGTTGGGAAAATAGCATGCTTTGAGGAGAATCATACAGAGGGAGCAACCAGTCGGCAGAACTGTTTGCCCAACTGCCTCGGTTATCTATGCTGAGTTGAATGCGGGCGGTACCAAATTGTTGCAGCCAGTCTTCAATATTATTACCGGCGATGCCTGAAGCCCGATTTATGGCGAATGCGGGTAATGCGCCTTGCTGTGTTACTGCTCCCCATGTGGATGCGGAGTGGGCCATTTCCAATGTAACAGGCAGTGTATTGTTGTCATTTTTTTTGGGGGGCTCACTTGCCAATGCGAGAGATGACAGGAGTGTGGTTTGAATAACTAACAGACAATAAATAATGATAGTGACAATTGTTTTCATGTGTAAGTCTCCGAGACTTTTTATGCGGTATACGTTTTGTCTATTAAAAAGCGTTTGTGCGATGTCTCAGCAACTATCTCCACATTATTATTGTCTGTCCCGTCAGGTGGTTGCTAGTTCCTGTAGGCATAATTGTTTTTTGTTTTACCTACTCATTAAGTTATGGTGAATATTAGCTACATGTGTCTCTTTCGATGATTTTTGCGTTGAAATCCTTTTTTTCTGACTTTTTTATAGTGCAAATAAAATGAGCCACAGATGATTAATAGCAAGACTAAAATAATGACGATGTCTCCCATCCTTCTTTCCTCGGTTTGATTGTATTCAAAAATGTTATTTACCCGATGCAGGTTCTGTGTTTTCAATCCTCAACGTATAGACCATGGTGGCGTTTGGCGGCACGTTGGGCGGGTATCCTGCCTCGCCGTAAGCAAGTGATGGGGGGACGACCATGGTGAGGGTACCGTGATTACGCAGTTGGCCAATCGCCTCGCGGAACAGGGGCGGATATGCGCTGACGGGTTGTGAGAGCATATTACCACTCAAATCCATGTCCTGAATGACGGTGCCATCCGTCATCGACTCTTTGACGACGATGCTGACCACTGCCTCTTTAGCAATCGGGTTATCGCCGACATAATCCATCCGGTACCAGAAGCCGGAGGGAGACTGTTTTACCCCTTTTTGTTTTTTGAAGTTTGCAATGAATGCCTCATCCCTTTTTTGCTGTTTCAGGCTTGCCGTCGCGCGTGCAGTGTTGACGAAATCTTCGGACTCCGCCAGGGCAGCGCGTAAGAGGTCAGGGGCCAACTGGTATTGCCCTGAAAACGCGTCAATGATGCCGGTCAGGACCGTTTGGCGGTCCGCGTTGACACCCCAGGCTTTACGTTCGTCGAGCAGGGTAATGATATCCTGCCCCAGCGTACTGCCTGCGGCATAAGCCTGACGCGTTTCGGGACTCGTCAGGTTTTCGGGTTTAACCAGCCATTTTCCCCGGGTGCGTAGCGAACCATTCTCTGTCTCTAATCGCGCTAACGTTTGAGCCTGCTCGGCATGTCTGGCTTCGGCGGTATGGTGTTTCTGCTGCAGGTTGTCATATTTTTTCTGCAGAGTTTGTTTGTCTGTGAGCAGGCTGGTGCGTTCACGTTCTATCTGTTCAATTCTGGCCATTTGTGTCTTGCGCGTTGTTTCCAGAGTATCGCGTTGCATGTTCAGAGCAGCCAGAATGTTATTCTGAGCCTCTTTGGTTTCACTCAGTCTCTTCTCGGACAATTGCAGTGCCGTCAGAGATTTTGTTTTTTCATCTAATTTGGCTTGTGCATCATCCAGTCGACGTTGTAAGTCTTGTTGGGCGTGTTGTTCACGGCTGATATCTTGTCTGCGGGTTTGCAATTGGCTTTTCAGGTCGACCAGCTCTGCCTGCAACTGCGTTTTCCTTGCCTGGATATCAGTCAGGGTGGCTCGCTCTTGATCAACTTGTCGCCGAGCCTGTGCAATCAGTGTCTTTGTTCGTTTGGCATCCGGGGGCTCGCTTACCGCCTTCCGCAGTCCGATGAGCAATTGCTGAAGTGGCGCAAAGTCTATCGGAACGTAAGTGGATCCTGGAGGTGTTGATGCAGTCGAGGAAGATGATTGCGATAATAGTTTGGCTTCAGCCTCCTTCAGCCGTTGACGCAATGCGGTCAACGCGTCTTCTTGTTCACGCAAGAGGTCTTGCTGTTTGGCCAGCGTCAGGTCACGTTGTTTCAGTGCCTGGCGCAGAGTGGGCTCAGGACGCTCGTGTTTAGCCCCTGCGTCCGGCTGTGACGGTTTTGACGTTTTACCTGCCGGCGGTGTCTCTTTTGTCGCGGGTTGTTGGTTGCGATAGTGTTCGGCAAATTGCAGCAGTGCTGGAACACTATCGCTGTTGGCATATACAGGGCTTGCCAGACACAGCAACGGTAACAAGACCGCCAATCGGCGAATATGAGGCAAATTGCCCCCGTCTTTGCGGCTCATTTCAGGCGCTCTCCGCGCTCGGCCAGGCCAGTGAGGGTTGCAAGGGTAATGTCGGCGCACAGGCGATTTATCTTGTAACGGTAGAGTGCATCCACAGTGTCTTGTGTTTCACTGTTGACCCGGGTACGCACGTTGGCATAGGAGGCTGCACCGCTCATCAGTCGGTCGAATTCCTGACGAAGTGCGCTGTGTTGCTCAGGATTGATGGCTTTCAATGCCTCGAGTTCTTTCTGACACCGAGCTATCCGCTCGGTTTCTTTTTGTGCCAGTGTTTTCTCCTCTTCACTGGCAAGCTGGGGTTGTGCGATGGTCGCAGGGCGCTTATTCCCCTCGCAGCCGCTCAGCAACGGCATACCTGCGGTGAATAGCAATAGCAATACGATACAATTTTTCAATTTAAATTTGTTCACAGAAGTTCTCTCTTTTTAACGTCAAGGCCACCTTGTCGCAGCCACTGATATAATTCGTTGTTACGCTGAAATCCCAGTTTGCGCATGGCGGCGCGCTTATGGGCGCTGACGGTCTTAACACTCAGGTTCAGGCACCCCGCAACCTGGCGGGGCAGCATACCCAGTCGAATGGTGTACAACACCTCCCATTCCCGGGGGGTGAGTGTCTGCGAGCAATGGGGGCACAGGTGAGACGATACCGTTGTAATCCCCCCAAACATTTGCTCAATCAGATGTAATACCACCTCCGTACTGTCACTGCGCCGAATGACCCCGTGTTCACTCATGCAGGCAGGGAGCCGCCGTCGCAGGCGAGGTGTTTGCTGAATGGTAATAATGCTGTGCTGTTTGTCAGGCTTTCGGAAGTGACAAAACTGCAAGGGGGGGGGCACTTTCTCCGCCTGTATAATCAGGTTGGCCATGGGGTACAATTTCGCAGGCAAAAATGTCACCGACCACCCCTTATGCATGAAATGTTCTTGTAATAATTTTTCCAGACCCAGCGCAAAATAGCGGTCCTCATCGAGGATCATAATGTCGATATGGGGCTTCATTTTTCCTCCTTAACATTCTGCGACGAGGAGACGTTCATGAACGTCTCCTCGCGAGGGAAAAAGCGAGCGGCGTCGTACCGGTAGTGTTCTGCCGCGGAAAACTGTCCCTGGTGACGCAATATCGATATCAGGGAGGCATAGACGTTCTTGTCGATGTGCCGGTTAAGGTATTCCTGTGCCCATTGACAGTATTGCTCCAGTAACCGTTCATCGTGGGTACGGTTGTAGGTAAGCAGGGCATTGACCTGTTCGTCGAAAACGATACGCTCCTGGAACAGCCATCGGGACAAGGCCGGCAGGGTCTTTAGTGGCGTAATATCTTCCATGGCATAGGCTTCTGTTTGGGTAATAGCCCGCTTGCTCTTCAGGGCAAACCCGGTTGCTACGATGGCGGCCAGCGCCATGCTCGACAGAAGCGTGGCGATGAGAGGGGCGATGTGTGATGTTCTTGCTGGACATGTGTCAGTAGCATGACTGAGACGGTCGGCCATGGCGAACAGCAGGAGAAAGACAAAATAATGCAGTGCAGACTGGTAGAACGGGTATTCCAGCTGAGTATGGATAGCGATGGGAACGAGAGCGATGCACAGCGCTGTCGGCAATCCTGCCAGGGGGGACCCGGTCGCAAACGCCTCTCGGTCATGATGACATGCCCGACATACTACGCGAAATACACCGTACAGAATAAATGCCCATCCGATGAGGGCAACCACGCCGCCTTCGACGATCCAGAGCAATATCTCGTTATGGGGATGGCGTGCAATTTCCGTGACGATCGTCGGGGACGCCTGGTTGATACGATAGTGCTGAAAAGCGAATTCGAAGCTCCTATATCCCCATCCCAGCAACGGTTTGTCTGCTATCATGGACAACGTATCCCGCAGCATGGTCCAGCGGGCCTGATTGCTCTGTTCATGGCTGATGG
>NZ_JBJDOG010000012.1:0-22108 GCF_044900985.1 Serratia sp. NPDC087055 | reverse complement strand
TTGCCATAGGTATTTATCCCCTGTTGTACTTTTCACTTTTAGAAACAAGAAAGAGTTATCGTGATGATTGTAATCACGATAACTACATGGTTCATTGAATCGAAAAAGAGCATATCGCTTTGGCCTACCAAACCTTGGACCTTGGAGGATTTCCCATCAGCATAATTAATCCGTTGGATTATAGCGTTTGTTTTTGTTTTGCGATCAATGATGTTGGTGTTGTTGTGAAGTTCGATAGATTATGCCAATTAATTAATTTCAACGATCGATTTTCTCGTTGAATTGAACTGGTTAGGTTAAAGTCGGAATGAAGTGTCTTATTTTTTGTGTTTTATGAAAGTGATTTGTTATTTCAGTGTTCGTCTGTAAGAATGTATTTAATCCAAGAGGTATGGTTACATACATCCTCGGGTTCAATCCTCATACACCTCTTATAGGGAAGTGAGGGAAGCTGATGTTATTGTTTGTAATCATTACCGTCATTTTTGGCGGCCTTGAGAAAGCTGATTTCTCTGATAAATTATTTCCTAACTCTGTTTGTGGATAGTGCTTATGGAAATAAATTAAAAAGATACTATAATTTAAAGTCGGACTCTTTTCACCAGGAAAACGCCTCTCAGAAGAACTTACTTTTCTGTTATTTTATGAATTTCTGAGAGCATAATAATTCGTTATAAATAATATAGGTGAGGAAGTGCAATGAATGATTATGATCTTGTAAGAAATAGTGATATTTCAAACATTTCCGGAGTGCCAGCATTCTTTTTTGTACGTTGCAAAGATAATCTCCGCGAAGCTGGTGTATATGCAAAGAAAGAAATAATTGGCAGTGAGGTTTTACTGTATTCCACTGATAAATCTATGATTTATGATTTGAGTGTTGTGAGGGGTGGAAGGGGAGTTAAATTATTGTGGCGTGAGGATAATCATATTACCCTTGGTTCGGAAATTCATTATGCAGAATTTGATGATGATTTTTTCATGTCAAAACATTTAATTTTGACTTCATCGGAATGTAATGGTAAAAATTTACTTCCTATTGGTGTGGTATTTAATGATGATTGTTTATTGCTTTCTAGAATTGATGTGTTATCAAGGAAAGCTATAATTTCGGTGTATGATTTAGATAATTTTGATTTAATAATGAATGAAATGCATCTTGATCATGTTTTACACGATAACTATTTTGATGATAATCAATGTATATTAGCAAATACAACGTTAACTTTAACATCAAGAAATAAATGTTATTTCGAATTTTTGACAATTACAGGTTCCATCATTACATATGAGTTAGTGTGGGACAGTGAAGGGCAATTTTTGAAAGTAAATGAGTTGTTTATTTCATCTTATAAAAACGTTGGGTTCCATCGTGCTTTAATTGATGCTGAAAATAATCAATTATTAATCGTTTACTCTGAAAGTGGGCTTGAGCCGTATAACAATATCTATGTGGCCAAGCAAAAAATATTTGGTTCGAACAATTTAGTGTCATCGCGCTCTGATAGCATAAGAGTTAATCAAACATCTGGTAACTATTTACGCCCTTATATCATTAAAAATAATGGTAAATATTTCATATCGTGGGAAGGGGGTGCGGTTCATTTTATTGAGATGGATAAAGATCTTAATATTGTTAAACCAGAAGAGAAAATTAGTGCCATTAACTCGGGAAATATCTTAGCTATAGCTGGATATGATGTTACTGTTTCTTATCAAGATCCAAACGTAGCATCGAAAGATACTGGCATTAATATTTATTATAACACTATTGAAAACTTATAGGTGATTGCCATGAGTATTAGAAGCATTTCCGTCCCGCAATGCGAATGTTATTTCAATGATGGTAAGTTGAAGTTTGAATCTATCATTGATTATGACGTGCCAGAAGATATCGACACAACAAGTATTTACTATTACATTGAATCTCCAGAAGATGATAGTCAAATATTGTTTTTCGAGTACGTGCCTCGCCTAAGAGCTACTGGTGAACTTTCAGTAACTGGAAATAAAAACACAGAAATTATTAACTTTTTAGTAAAGAAATATGGGAATGCAGTTTACAATATTATTGTCAAAGTAGCACGGCCACAGGAGGAAGAGAAAACTGTAACTGAACAAGATATTCAGTTCAAAGATGTTCAGACTGAAATTGATGTTGAATCTGTAACTGTTTTGAATAATATTGCTGAAGTTAAAGTTCATGCAAAAAACTGGAATGATAAATGTATGAATTTATCATTAAAAACAAGTATTGACATTGATGAGGTGAAATTTTCATTTGACTATGATGTAAATAATTTACAATGGATAGGCATCGCCACATTTTCAACTCGAGATGGCATTTGTAATGCACCGATAAAGCTGACTCTGATTGGCGATTATCAAGAGTCTGATGGATGTGAATCATTACCATGTCATACATGGAATTATAATCAAGAGCTAACAGAAACAGTATCTGGAGGATGTATGAATACAAATTACCCAAATGGTCTGCATATTTTATTGGATCAGCCTGGAAATGATAATAACTGTACCGTTATCAATACAGATAAATCGGGGCATCTTGTTACTAGCTACTCATCGATACGTACCGGTGTTAACAAATCTGTTTATTTACGAGTCATATCTGCTAATGGTGCCCTAACTCAACCACTTTTAATTCCTGATGTAACTGATAATAATCAGAAAGATGCAGATCTTGCTGCTGTTACAGATACTGACAATTTTGTGGCTGTGTGGTCCAGTAATGCGCAAGGGGGGGCATATCGTATTTATATTCGACGATTCTCATGTTCCGCGAACGGTGCTCCTCGTGCTGAAGGACCCTCAATGCAATTGAGTCAATCTAATGGTGATTATGTCGCTCCTAGGGTTGTCTATAACGAAGTTCTCGATAAGTTTTTTGTCACGTGGATTTCTGTTGCAGATAAATCAGTACAATCAATATACCTTGAAAATGATGATAGTCTCAGTGAGTCTAGTTATCAAAGCTCATTTATTGGCCTTGTCGATATTGGTTACTATAGTTCAGCACTTGATATTCACAATAATCTCACATTAAGTATATCGCGATTTAGTGTGGGTGATAAAGTATTAGTTGCCTACAAATTTGCCCCTAACATTGTTAAGATTTATGAATATTATTTAGAGACAAATAGGCCATTAATAAGAACAGTTGCTGATTATGAAGTGACAGGCATTAAAAAATTTGATTTGGCGTTTGATGATTT
Source organism: Serratia sp. NPDC087055 (assembly GCF_044900985.1). Taxonomy (NCBI): domain Bacteria; kingdom Pseudomonadati; phylum Pseudomonadota; class Gammaproteobacteria; order Enterobacterales; family Yersiniaceae; genus Serratia; species Serratia sp. NPDC087055. Next base: position 18,875 of record NZ_JBJDOG010000012.1, on the reverse strand, counting down.
TAATAAAAAGATTAAAATCGTATATGTTACTGGTGTCCAAGGTTCAGATGTATATGGAGATACGCTATCGTATTTCGGCCTCGCTGACAACACCACTAGAGCAGCAAAATTAAACCTAATTTCACAGGTTTGTGATAATCCTATAATTATGAGAAGCCCTAAGCTTGTTGATGGCCAACGACATTTTGCCGTTTGTTGGCAAACTGCAAATTACGGAGAGTATTATAATTTCTTTGATAGTGACTATTCATTATTACAATCAGAGAATGAAATTAACAAAGGCGTAAACACAACGGATAGTGGTCGTATAGTTATTACTGACAACCAGATCGCTATTGTAGTGGAGTCAACAAAGTATGAGACTGAAACATTGTCAGGTGTAGGTTTGCTTTATTATGCTGAGAACCGCCGAGATCTATAACCTATAGTAGGAATGCTAAATTTAAAAGACTGCTGAGAAGTAAGTTCACAGCAGTCTTTTTTAAATTAAAGATGTAAGATGACCAGCTCTCCGTTGATTAATACACCACAATGTTAGTAATATCTTCATAAGCCTCATGAGGACATCTCCATGAAGAAGTGCTTTTCCGACCAACAGATCATCAGTATCCTCCGCGAGGCTGAAGTCGGGGTTTCTGCCCGTGTACTCTGCTACAAGCGTGCTATTTCCGATGCAACGTTTTACATCTATGGACTACCTCCGTTTTGCAAGCACTGAATCTGGTTTTAGGTTGTTGCTCACATCTATCTGGCATCAGGAAATACTGCGCCAAAATGGGTAATCCGCACACAATCGCCTCAACAACTGGACGGCCTCAAAGGCCAGTATAAAAATCAGGTTCCGATTGTGCAGGTGCAACCTGTCACCATTTATCAATACTCTGCAACTTTATTGGCAGGATATTAACTTCCAGCTGACTGATATTCAGTATCTTTTCTCAGTATTGACCAGATTATTCTCGCATTTTTATTAGCGACCGCCACGGCCTTTTTATTTAATCCGAGCCGTTCATGGTTAGGAAACTCAATCGACCCTTTTTGAGTTTCCTAACCATGCGCGGGGGCAATGAGAATCACCATGTGGTGCGACCTGTTGTGTGGTAATAGGTATAAATGACAGTTTTGCCGTGTTTTTACGCTAAAACTCTTTTTTCAGGCGCACTTATCCAAAGCCGGGGTCTGAAGCCATCGTTTTTTGGCCATCCGGTGCAGCTTGTCAGAGAGCATTTTTGTGGCGTATTCGCCCGCCATGGCGCCGGCAAAACGCAGTCGGCCCTTGCACAGGATGCACTGATACGGATCGAATAGTCCGACTACGCCCTGCCTCTTACTCTACTCTGTACCTGGCAGGGCTGGTTGTATCTGGCGGTGGTTATCGACCTCTTCGCCCGTAACGTGGTGGGCTGGTCGATGAAGCCCACTCTCTCACGTGAACTGGAACTGGATGCGCTGATGATGGCGGTCTGGCGACGTAAACCGGACAGCGAGGTCATCGTGCACTCAGACCAGGGCAGCCAGTACGGCAACGACGACTGGCAACGGTTCTGTCGGGCCAATAATCTGGCACCCAGTATAAACCGGCGTGGCAACTGCTGGGATACTCATTCTAATATACTTTCAAATACCGGATCGGTCTGACCCGTGCTGGGATTGGCTCAAATGCCTTTGTATTGACCTGTCGTCCGATTCTGGTATTTCCCGGGCATAGCCGGGCCCTGCGTTTGTGACCTGATAGGAGCTTTGTGCTGCATCCCGAGTGTCCTGTCCTGCGATGGGGATGGTTGTGCTACCAACATCTGGGGGCAAACCATGCAAAATGACCTTCAATCTCCTGAAAGCGTGATCCTGGGTGTCGATACACACCTTGATGTTCATGTCGGTGCTGTTATCAGTCAAGCAGGTAAACTGCTTGGTACCCGCATTATTCAGACCACTCAAACTGGCTATCTGGAACTGTTTGATTGGGCTAAATCTTTTGGGGTTCTTGAGCGAGCTGGCATTGAAGGAACCGGAACTTATGGTGCTGCGTTAACACGTTTTCTCATTAAAAATGGTGTTTATGTTGTTGAAGTTAACCGGCCAGATCGCTCAAAACGTCGCCTTGAAGGGAAGTCAGATCCACTGGATGCAGAGAATGCAGCCCGGACAGTACTTTCAGGGAGCAGCAAAGCTATACCCAAAATGCAGTCCGGTGCGTGTGAAGCGCTCCGGATTATCAGCGTTGCCCGACGTAGTGCAGTGAAAGCCCGCACGCAGGCGATTAACCAGCTTCGCGCACTGCTGGTGAGTGCTCCGCAGGATGTTCGTGACAAACTCTGGAAATCGAAACCGCACGAATGCGTAGTCGCCTGCATTTACTACGAAGTGCCGGAGTCCTCTCCACTGCGTATAGCCCTGTGCAGCACGCTTCAAAGCCTTGCGAAACGATGGATGGCCCTGACTGAAGAACTGAATGAACTGGACGAATCTCTGGATAAACTGACCCATAAATATGCTAGTAACCTTCGTAACCAGTTTGGCGTAGGACCGCAGACAGCTGCAACTTTGCTGGCCGTTGCAGGTGATAACCCCGAACGTTTAAAAAATGAAGCGGCCCTGGCATCGCTCTGTGGTGTAAATCCGTTACCAGCATCATCAGGAAAAACAGTCAGGCACAGATTAAACCGCGGCGGCTCGCGTGAAGCTAACAATGCTCTGTGGACAATAGCGCTTGTGCGTATGCGTAGTGATCCGCGCACAAGAATTTATGTCGACAGACGAACGAGTGAAGGGTTATCGACCAAAGAGATCCTGAGATGCCTAAAACGCTACATCGTCCGTGAACTCTATCCATTGATTTTATCGGATCTTGCCTATGCCAACCGCCTGACCTTGACATAGAAGCGTCAATGCGGTGGCCGAATCGTTCTTCAGTTCACTGAAAAAAGAACGCATCAGGAAGAGAATATACAAAACCCGGGATCTGGCTCGGGCGGATATCTTCGATTACATTGAAGTGTTCTACAACCGGGCCCTGCGTTACAGCCACCTCGGCGGCGTCAGTCCGGATGACTTTGAACAGACCTCGTCGTGAGTACAGAATTTGTCTACTGTCGTGGGGCAGTGCAGACGTCCAGCACTGGTTGGCTGTGAACAGTTTTTTGAGCGGGCGGGGACTGAAACCGGAAACCACGTGGCAGATTAATCCCCGGCGTCCTGCAGGCGGGTGAAGGCTACTGTATCGAGGCGGTGCTCCAGTATGGCGCTGGCGACCATTGCTGGAGGCGGGCCCATGGGCTTCATCAACTTAATCCAGTCCCATTCACGCTGTGAAAGCTTATCAGCGGCAACGAAGAGCAGGAGGATATCGATACTTTTACGGGTCATCATGGGGAAAGGCTCTGAGCAAAATATGTAGCCAAATCATACATATTCAAATCACTTTATGACAACTCAGAGTTTGGCAGATGGCGCGGTTTTCAATTTGCGGCTGTCAGGCTGCCCTGTTCAATCGACAAAGCCATTGTAGTATAAAGATTAATAATTTTATATCGATCTCATTTTAATAATAAGCAATACTGAAAAATACGATATAGAATAGATTGTTTAATTAAAAATTAACATGATATTTAAAAAAAATGTTTTGTTTTTTTTAAGTGGTGATCAATAATTTTATTGTTGGGTTTGTTTTTCAGTGTTTAACTGATTAAGGTAAATTCAATAAATAACGTATTTAAACTTATTCTTAATATTTAATGCGAGAGGTAAATGTATGAATCCCATTACGGATTTGGATTTAGTAACGTTTTCAAATTCAGCTAGAGCTGCTAACTCTCTTGACGATAAGTTATATAAAATGCTTAAGAACTCAGAAAGTCCTGCCGGCCCCATAAACCAAGGGAGTGTTTATGTTTCTCATGAGGTTAAAAAATACACTTTAAACGGTGAGGGAATTGAAAACTCAATTAAGACACATTCAGAATTTATCGACGTGGGTAGTTCTACATTGAAAAATTCACTAAATGTTGAGGTGGACCTACCTGTTCAAGGATTTCAATATGTAGAGTCTAGTACTACTTCAACAAAGAATACTACTGGATGGACCTTTAACTATGAATATACTGCAATATTAAGTTGTAATATACTTTTTGCTTCAGGAGGGGTTACTCATAAATTGGGATTGGAGTATGCCATGTCGCATGAAGAAGTGAAGGAAGTGACAGTATCAAAAACATGGACTGTCGCCCCATTTTCTGTAAAAGTTCCTGCAAATAAAACCTATAGAGTAGACTTTGTATTTGAAAAGGTGCATGTTTCAGGCAATACTAAGATTGATGCGGATTTATTCGGTATATATTTTTATAAAAGCATTCAGCCACCAGTGGCTAACTCTGTTCAATTAGGGGCAATTACAGACACAATTGATCCGGAAAAACGAGAGGGATTTGTAACAACTTATGGTCCTGCTCCTCATTATGAGCGAGGAGTGAAGCAAGTTGGGACATCTCCTTTCTCAGGAGTACAAGGATTAGATATGACTGTGGAAATTAAGGACATTACAGATGGAAATGTAGTTTTAGTAAAGAAAATAGATTCTATCGCCAAATTTGAGGTGATTGAAGTTAATTAAATTTAAGATTTTATATTGCAATTTATGGTTGGTTTTTTAATAAAGCAATGAGATCTTGTTCGAGTTATTTATGAAGTCTAGATTTTGTGGGGAATAGTAAATGTCGTTAAGTGGATATTTAATTTTATTAGAAACCAACCATTCAATTGATGTTGCAGATTGTCATTTTTAGCCTAACCATACTAAAATCAACTATTGAAACTATGAAAATAATGTGAAATGCGAATTTATTCATTTTGGCATTCCTGCACAGGATGGCAAGGGTGGTGGTATTTTCAGTGAAAATTCTGAGAGATAAATAACTGACAGCTCTGGATGCTTCTCGATGCAATGACACCGTTATACAGATAACAGTCAATTACATCCCTTAATCAAAACCGCCACGAATGTTGAATTCAGGGCTGACTGTGAAGTGGTTAATTAATATTAAGCACCGTTTTAGATCTTTTCCAGTATCGGTTTTTCGATTCGTTTGGTGGTAACCTGAGTTGTCATATTGAACTACGAATCCGTCAATGAAGTTTATGTCGTTGAAGATTACGAATGCTGCGCGATGATCGAAAAGATCGAAGACATGCCAGCTAACGCCAAAGCGCCTATTGAAACGCTAGTCGAAGGGAAATAACCGACATGACCAGCCCAGCACGCTGCCACAAACAGTTTATTGCTGCCCAGCAATCAGCATCACAAAGTGAGGCGGCAACCATGAGCCACCTGAATCACTATGAATTGCTGTTATTCAAGCTGAAACAGGATCTGGATCGTCTGCACCGCGTTGAATCGCACCTTACCAAGGCAGAAATGAAACGCAAGATGTTGCCTACGTATATGCCTTGGGTGGCTGGCGTGCTGCAAAATGGCTCCGGCGTACAAGATACCGTACTAATGCGCGTCTTGGTCTGGTTGCTGGATGTTGGCGATCTCAAAACTGCGCTGGATATCGCTGAATATGCCATCCGGTACGATCTGGTTGTAATGGACGGTTACAACCTGCATGATCGCTGAAGAAGTAGCCGCAGAGGCGCAACGCAATATGGCCGTTAGCCTGCCACTGGATATCGTGCAACTTGATGGTTAGGAAACTGAATCGACCCTTTTTGGGTTTCCTAACCATGAACTGTGGCGAGGAAGGGGCTTATTGGGTGAGGCCTGTCGCATAATAATGCGTAAAAAGCCGTTTTTGCTGTGTTTTTAATCTAAAATCCATTTTTCAGGCGCACTTATCCAGAGCCGGTGCCTGAAGCCATCGTTTTTTTGCCATCCGATGCAGCCTGTCTGACAGCAGTTTTGTGGCGTGCTCACCCGCCAGGGCACCGGCAAAACGCAGTCGGCCCTTGCACAGGATGCACTGGCACGGATCGGTGCCCAGGAAGCTCTTCATCAGCACTGCGAAACCGGGACGTTTTGGTTTTTCCCTTACCGTCATCTCCAGCGCGCCGTAGACCTTCGGCAGCAGCGTGCACCATTTGCGGTTGGCCAGGAAGCCGTAGTTCCGCACCATTTTAAAGTGTCGTGCCGGGATATGGCTGACATAACGACCCAGCATCTCCTCCTGGCTGATTTTCTGGCGTTTGTGCTGCTGCGTGCGGTGATCGTAATACTGATGCACCACGGCCCCGCCGCGGTAGTGGCGCAGCTGAGAAGCCGCCACCGGCAGGCGCTTCAGGTAGCGTCCGAGGTATTTCACGCTGCGCCAGGCGCCGCGGGTCTTTTTGGCGAAGTGGACTTTCCAGGCGCGGCGATATTGCGCATGCAGGTAGCGATGCCACCGGTCTTCGTTGCGGATATGGCCAAGGCCTGGCAGACCGCCGGGATTTATGCGGACATAGTTGTCGCGCAGCAGGTAAATGACGGCATTGCGCCAGATGGCTTCGACCTCTTTCCTTTTTAAAGAACAGCTGCCGCCAGACATGGTGTTTGACGTCGAGGCCGGCGCGAGTGACGGAGACGTGGATATGCGGATGCTGATTGAGCTGCCGGCCGTAGGTATGGAGCGCACAGAAGATACCGACTTCGATTCCCTGTTGGTGTGCCCAGCGGAGCATGGCGCGGGTGGCGCAGCGAAACAGGTCGTTGAGCAGCGGCCAGTTGTTGTTGAAGAACGGCCACAGCAGATGTGGCATGGTGAAAGTGACGTGTTGCCAGTCGCAGTCGGGCAGGATGTGCTGCTGTTCGGCAATCCACTGCTCGGTGGCTTTGAGGCCACAGCTGCTGCAGGCTTTGGGTAAGCGTACAGCGAGAGCCGTATTGACGGGGATGTCTTACTCAGTTGGCAACTATGCGCCAAGGTAGTAGTTCGCTGACCCGATTGGCTGGCCAGTCAGCTATGACGTCAAGCACATGACGGAGGTAGCTTTCTGGATCCACGCCGTTCAGTTTGCATGTCCCGATCAGGCTGTACAGCAACGCACCACGCTCTCCCCCGTGGTCTGAGCCGAAGAACAACCAGTTTTTTCTCCCCAGACTGACCATCCGCAGCGCATTTTCAGCGATGTTGTTATCGGCTTCGGCCCAGCCATTGTCTGCATAGTACGTCAGTGCCGGCCACTGGTTCAGTGGCGTACGCGAACGCCTTCGCCAGTTCCGAGTGTCGCGACAGCGTTTTCATCTTTTCACGTAGCCAGCTTTCCAGAGATTTCAGCAGCGGTTTCGTTTTCCGCTGACGTTCGGCAAGGCGCTGCTCCGCTGGTATTCCCCTTATTTCCGCCTCGATGGCATACAACCCGCCAATACGTTTCAAGGCTTCATCCGTCAGCGCCGACGGCGTGCGGACGTGCACGTCGTGGATTTTACGGCGGGCGTGAGCCCAGCAAGCGGCTTCCGTTATCCGGTCATCGCGGTACAGCTCGTTGAACCCAGCGTACGCATCCGCCTGCAGCACACCACTGAACCCCGCAAGATGGGTCTGCGGATGGATGCCTTTTCTGTCCGTGCTATAAGCGAACCATACAGCCGGTGCCAGCGCTGACCCGGCGTTGCGGTCATCACGAACATACGTCCACAACCGCCCGGTCTTCGTCTTCTTATTGCCCGGCAGCAGCACTTGTACTGGGGTATCATCAGCATGGAGTTTGCCGTCAGTCAGCACATAGTCCTGAAGTGCCTCTTCCAGCGGGTACAGCAGCCGGCAGCATGCATCCACCCAGCCTGACAACAGTGAACGGCTCAGTTCCACACCTTGGCGGCTGTATATTTCTGACTGGCGGTACAGCGGGGTATGCTCTGCATACTTTGAACCCAGCACGCGGGCCAGCAGCCCCGGTCCTGCGATACCCCCTCGATGGGGCGTGAAGGAGCGGGGGCCTGCACGATAGCATCGCATTTTGTGCAGGCGTGTTTTTCCCGCACGGTCCGGATAACCCGGAAGGCGCTGCGCATCAGCTCCAGCTGTTCGGCGGTATCTTCACCCAGGTAGCTCAGCGAACCGCCGCAGTCCGAGCAGCACGACTCGGCCGGCAGCAGCCGTTTTTCGTCACGGGGAAGTGATTCAGGGAAAGGTTTGCGTGTACGGGTCTGGCGCCGCGGGCGTTGCACTGCCGGGTCATCCATCCGACCGGTCAGCATATCGCTTTCTGTCTGCAGCCGGTTCAGGTCAGCTTCCATCTGTGCGATGCGGCGGGAGACCTTTTCGGAACGACTGCCGAAGTTCATCCGACGGAGTTTATCCAGCTGCGCCTGCAGGTGGCCTATTTCGCGTTCACGGTCGGCCAGCTTTTCGAGCAGAGCAAGGTTCAGCGCTTCCTGTTCGGCCAAGCGCTGTTTCAGCAGAAGTATGTCGTCAAAAGAGGTGCTGTTCATAAGATATTGTTTTATCATGCTTATTCTGCGGAAACCAGAATAAAGAGGCCTACAGCATGGTCAGGGATGTCAGCAGCCTTTTAGGCTGCCTCCAGTCTATGCCCTCGAGGAGCATCACCAGCTGTGCCGGTGTGAGGAACACTTTACCGTCACGGGCCGATGGCCAAGCGAAGCGGCCTCGCTCCAGCCGTTTGGTCAGCAGGTACAGTCCGTCGCCAGTGGACCACAGCAGTTTTACCTGGCTGCCGCTGCGCCCCCGGAAGATGAAGACATGGCCTGACATCGGATCGTCTTTCAGCGCCGTCTGTACCTTCGCGGCCAGGCCGTTGAAGCCATTTCTCATATCAGTGATGCCGGCAACCAGCCAGATTTTGGTCCCGGAAGGCAACGGGATCATCGCTTCAGTTCCTGTATCAACAGAGTCAGAAGCTGTTCGCTGACAGTGCCGTTGAGGCGGAGCGTCCCATGCCGAAACGTTACCTCACAGCTGATACTGAGAACCTCCGGGTTCTCTGCGGGCGGAGCTGGCTGTACGGCGGTGGCATCGAGAATCACAGGAAGTAGCTGAGGACTCTCTGAGGAAGGTAATAACAGCTTTCCCTCGCGCCACTGCTGGCGCCATTTAAAGAGCAGATTGGCGTTAATGCCATTTTTGAGCGCCAGTTTTGAGATGGATATACCGGGTTCGCAGGAGGCGGCAACGAGCTGCTGCTTAAACTCAGGAGAATAATTAGGGCAGCCCTTACGCCTGCCGGGAGTCATACTGTTCTGCATATCTGACACTTTGGTTCCCACTACTTATTTTGGTGGACACCACTTTGTCGGATGAATCAGATTATGACCAGACGGCCCTCGCTGTACGCTTACGGCGTTTCCCACATACTATAAACTTCGAAATTAGATGAATACCCGGTAGTAGGGAGATAACCACTCACCATCGCAGGAGGCTACGATGTAACTCACGTTCCAGATAGTCATAACCGATGAATCAGGCATGAGTCGAACGGAAGAACTGATGACATTACCTAAGTCAAACGATGCTAGGAACGATATCGGTTTATCAATTTCAGGATCGAAGCAGTTGCTGAACACCGTCCAGGAGTCGGTGGTTCAGTAACGGGCTAACGAATATACTCACAACCATATCCAACGCCCTCACTGCCTAGCTGCGCGAATACATTACCGGACACTACTTGGCGTTATTCCTGTCCCGGGTGTACTGATGCCGTTACGAGGATAACGCGTCAAAAACCGTCAGTCTGCTCAGTGACTGGGCTGGCGATCACACCCATCTTTCATTGAAATATACAGAAACCCACTGAGCGTCCATGAAATGACAACCCGTCTGCCCAGGGAGTGCAGGCTAAGAGCAGATGCAGTGGAGCAGAAAAGGCGCGCATTATTTGTTACAGGCCCGTACAGCCGCCCTGAATAACGTAAATTTGCCTGCTGGTATCCCGGTTTCACTATGGACTATCAGAGTGGCTGGAAGGTATCTGCGGTGGCCGCATAACTCACGATTGCCCCATACTTCTCCATGCTCTCCTATCCCAATCTGCCGACATGCAGTTGCGAAAGCAACTTAACTTTATACTCGTATGAAAATAATTTGTCGTATCACATAAATGATATATTCAGCATGGGAGTTATCCTTATTAAACAAGCGGTTTTACATAAATTTAACATCTCGTTATATTTATATGAATAATAAAAAAACATTTTCATGTTATCGTTAGATAAATCCAATTAGTGACGTGGGGTCATAATGAAAATATTTATTTTGTTTTTTTCTTTTATTTTAAGTTCATGCGCATTGGTACTGGAAAGTGATATTTCACAGAAAACAGAGTTAAACTATGAAAGCTACCTTGGTGATAAGAAATCGATTTTGTGCGAATGATATCGTTAGATATATTCTAATGATGACCACTCGTTGATAATATACTTTTCGATTGAATGTTCGATGACTTTTTCGTGACTATCGACAGTGTCTACTCTTTAGGTAATATTAAAAAATAATTAAGCTAACAAAACCTCAAGCAAGGAGAAAAAAATGCAAGTAAAATCATATAAGGATTATGACGCAGCATACGAAATTGATGCTGGATATAAGTACATAGAAAAAGACAGTGAAGTACAACGTAGTAAAACTGAAAACGTGCTAAGTGCAGTTGCGACAATATTGGGGGCTGAATCTTTATTTGCAGAAGGTTTTAATAGGGGGTCTTCCGTACGTAAGATGAAAATTAGAATAAAAAATGATGCACTTATTGCCATCTCCCCAATTTCTCTTCAAGTTATTGACTCTTCAGCGGGCCACTTTTATACAAACGCCTGTCGAATAATCAGTAGGAATGAGTATTTCGATATAAATCTTGACATTGATGGGCCAGGAAATGGAGAATTAATATTTAAATTTCTTGCTTCATCGACAGACCCGAATATTATAGAAGGAGTATCTGGTTTTACTGATCAGAACGTGTGTTCTATCGAGTTAAGAGTTTTTTATGGCGAGAACTATAAGCATAATAGACTTCACTTGCTAAAAATAAATGACACCCAATACGAACCAATTTATGAACAAGATTGGGGAGCAGACATGGGGGTAATGACATTCTTTTCTTGTTTAGGAGAAGATAAAACGCCAGAACCATCATTCGGATTATCCTTCTTCGAAGGAAGGCCTGTAAAAAAAGACCAGCAAGGATGTTTTTGCATTCAGTTTACACCATGTGGCAAAAGAGCTTCATATTCTGAAGGGAACTTGTCAATAGATGATGACTCTGAAATTTATGGTGTTAATGCAGCAAAGAAATTCCTCTATGATTATAGAAAAATAAATACTGTAAAATATGAACGAAATGCACTTGGAGTAATAAATGGAATGGTTGCCATTGCATCCTCTGGACACGGTTTATATTCCAGCATTAGAAAGTCATCAGGTCAAGATTTCTCTCTTACTTGTAATATTACAAATTTATCACGATATAATTTATTTGTAGTCAGAACATGGAATTGTACGTCATCAATAATGGAGAACACTCCAATTTTAGGAGGGAGTTCTGTAACTTTAATTATTGGTTCTGGAATGAAAACAACTGAAGCTGCTGTGTGTATGAGAATGGTATTAGATGAAAGTTATTTAGATATAACAATTGACATTGAGGACTTTGGTAGCAAAAAATTTTTAAAGGTTAGCAAAGTAAAATACACAGGAAAATTTGGGGAGGAAATTATTACAGATCATGGTAAAGATGTAGATTATAAATTGTTGCACTCCAGTTACTATCGCAATGATACAGTTAGCCCTGTGGTTGTGAACCTGCAAACATCAGGGGTGACAATCGGTCACCTCGGAGAATTAGACATCAGTTTACTCGCGTTTGATAAAAACAACGAAGGAATGGCTTTGTTGAATAAATCGAATTTTTAGATGATTGGCGGATCTGGAGGCAGTTTTGATATCGAAATCTATGGTGACTCCCGTTTTTGCAACACTGATTTTCGACGATATCATTGGCTCACTTAAATCTATCCGACATCTGGATCGCGCCACGATGAGTTCAGCGCCTGTTGAACCTCAGAAAAATTACACGGCTTCAAATGAGCCATTCCGATATACAGGCTCTTCAAGAGGCTGCTCGGCCGTTTGTGTCATCAATATTCGAAAAAACAGATAAATGATTGTTTAAACTATTTATTACTGCAGAAACTTACGACGCGAACGTCTGTTGTCGCGTCGTAAGCGCCCAGACTACTCTGGTCAGCCAGTTTACCGATCTGGTGTTCCAGCTTTTGTATGAACATTCTGGCGCACTGGACCAGTAATGTTCGGATCTTTTTGTTGCCTCGTTTGCTGATACCCGCAGAGTTATTCGACCACCGGTGCTGTATTGACGTGGGGCCAACCCCGTTGTGTAAGCACACCCGTTTTAGTTCCACGCACTTTTTGAGTATTCCGCGTTTTCAGACATCAGCCGGTATTCTTCCTGCGTCAGGATATTCAGGGATTCATGAGGTCGCTGGCTGTTATATTCCATCAGCCAGCGCTCTGTAATTTCCCGTGCTTCATTCAGGGTTCTGAACAGATAAAAATCCAGAATTTCTGTCCGGTATGTCCGGTTAAAACGTTCGATAAAAGCATTTTGCGTGGGCTTGCCTCGTTTGATAAATTCTAGCATCACGCCATGCTCTTCGGCCCACTGTGCCAGCGCCAGTGAGATCAGCTCCGGGCCGTTATCCATCCTCATTTTCAGCGGATAACCGCGGTTTGCCATTACTCTGTCCAGCACCCGGATCGTGCGCTGTGCCGGGATATTCAGGTCAATTTCTATTGCCAGCGCTTCACGGTTAAAATCATCCACCACATTGAAGGTCCGGAAGCGTCTGCCACACACCAGTGCATCGTGCATAAAATCGATGGACCAGCTCTGATTAAGGCCTTCTGGCGTCGCCAGAGGCGCTGGAATGCGCACCGGCAGACACTGCTTTCCCTTGCGACGAAAATTCAGTTTCAACAGACAGTAAATCCGGTGCACACGCTTATGGTTCCAGGTGTTGCCCTGCCTGCGAAGAACCTGAAAAAGCTTCTTAAAACCGTATCGTGGATAGCGCTCTGCCAGCTCAGTCAGCGCCTGGATCACCGGTTCATCACGCCGGGATCAGGCTGGTAAAAATATACCGTCCTGCTCAGCGATAACGTCCTGCGTGCCTGGCGGATACTCATCGCAAATTGCACGTTCAGATAACCGACGAGCTCACGCTTTGTCGCTGGTTTTAAAGATTTTTTTCGATGACATCTTTTAACGCACGATTTTCCAGACTGAGATCGGCAAACATCTGTTTGAGTCGTCGGTTCTCGTCCTCAAGATCTTTCATCTTTTTGATATCAGAGGCATCCATACCGCCGTACTTTGCTTTCCAGTTGTAATAGGAAGCCTCAAAAATACCCGCTTCGTGGCAGACGTCTTTGACGGTTCGTCCGGCTTCAACAGACTTCAGAACGGTGATGATCTGGTGCTCAGTGAATCGGGCTTTACGCATGGCGATCTCCTCAGAAGGACATAATCAGTCAGTATGTCGGAAGATCTCTAAAAGCGAATGGTTCGGTTAAGCGGGATACTTACAGTAATGATAAAAAATGCCAATTTTGCTTGATTTTTGAGCTAAAACCATTTTTCGGACAAATTTATCCCGAGTCGGTGTTTGAAGCCATCGTTTTAGCCATCCGATGCAACTTGTCTGAGAACATTTTTGTGGCGTGCTCACCCGCCATGGTGCCGGTAAAACGCAGCTGCCCTTTGCATAGGATGTACTGATACGGGCCGGTGCCCAGGAGCACTTTCATAGCACCGCACTCCCCGGAAGTTGCGCTTTCTCTCGTATCATTAGTGCCGAAAATTCTGGTCTCATCGGCTTTGCAGCGCCTTAATACACAGGAGGAAACAGCATCCTCCGTTTATGGTTGGCCAAAAAGCCGAAGTAGTCGGACTTTAACATGTAACATTATAACACTACGTAATTATATGTAATTTCATTTGCGGTTTTCCTGATTTGGTTACATGCTTGAAACTACAGAAAAAATATGAATCTTGAGTTTTTCAACCTTATGGTTATGCTCGGGTTTTCTTTGTTATTAATCAATATATTTTGATAGTGGTTTTCATACGTTTTTCATTTGATAATCATGAATTTCATGGAGTGAAAGTATGGATATAAAAAGCATCACAATAAGGGATGTTACGTTTCTTTTATGTGGTTTTTTGGTTGGCATCCCTTCAGCATTATGGAGTACGTTCTTGTACGATGTATCGGATAATAATGTAAGTTTTAAAAAGGCTATAAAAAAGGCCATTCCCTCAGTGGTATATATATATACTGATGATTGTGACAATGATAAAGAATCTTATGGTTGCCCGTTGGGTGCAGGAGTAATCATGGATAAGCACGGTCATGTTGTTACTAATTATCATGTGGTAAAGGGACTCTCCACTATTAAATTTGTAATGAGTGATGGAGTTGTCATCAAACCAGATGTTATATCTTATGATGAAAATTCAGACTTGGCTGTTTTTGGTATTAGTGATGATAGGGTTATGTTAAACCCTATGACTATTTCCAAGAAAATATCTGTCGGTGATGTGGTTATTGCTATTGGAAATCCTTATAATCTTGTTGGAACTGCAACTCAGGGAATTGTAAGCGCAGTAGGTCGGGAAGGGATAGGGATTATTGAAAGTCAAAGCTTCATTCAATCGGATGCCGCTATCCATAAGGGAAACTCTGGTGGTCCATTGATTAATTCTAAAGGGGAAATGGTTGGGTTAAATACAATGAACTTTGAAGATGGAAATGACTTACATAGAGTCGATGGTATTGGTTTTGCTTTGCCCGCAGCTTCGGTTGTTACTATAATGAATGATATTATTAACAATAGGTGAGTATTTAATGTGATTACTCGATTAATGCGTATCACGAAGGCAACCCGGGAAAGGCGCTAGGCAAGGTGAAAGCCGGGCAATGGCTCCTGGCCACGCGTATTCGACCAAATTGCTGGCTGTGCAACGCGTAATGAGTAATACCGCTCGTAACACACCTTGTGCGGATGACCAGATCTGAAGAATACCTGCGTAGAAGCTCAACGGCACGCGGTCACTACAGTGTCGATGGTATCGAGTCCAGCCGCTGAGGCGCATTTATATCCCCAAAAATGGCAAACGTCGTCCGCTCAGTATTCTCGTCATGGCAGGTCGTGCCGAGCAAGTGCTTCACTTGCTGGCTCTGGATCCGAATGCCTATGGCTTTAGGCCCGCTGCGGACGCCATTGCACAATGCTTCAATATATTGGCTCAGCGTAATACGGCCCGGTGGATCCTTTAAGGGGATATAAAAGCCTGTTTTGATCAAATCAGCCACGCATGGTTTCGCGAACATGTGCCTATGGACAAATCAGCTCTCAGAAAATGGCTGGCAGCAGGTTATATGGAGGATGGCAAGATCTACCCCACTGAGGCGGTATTGCATCATCCGTTTTGACGAATATGGCACTGGACGGGCTTGAAAGTGTGGCTGCAGCAAGCAGCACACCGCCAGCAAGTCTACATCGTCAAATACGACGATGATTTTGTCACTTCCGGATGCTCGAAAGATGTTCCGGAAGAACAGGTGAAACCTGCATTGATGGCCTTTCTCAGGGGGGCTGGAGCTCTCGGAAGAGAAAACTCGGATCACTCATATTGGCGATGACTTTGACTTTCTCGGCTTCAACGTACGGAAATGCAGTGGCACGTTGCTGGTAACACCAGCTAAATCCGCAGCAAAACGTGTGCTGAGGCACATATGAGAGCTGATCAAAACCAATCCAGTAGCATAGAGAAAGTTGAGGGACTGGGCCAATTATTACCGTCATGTTGTGTCGAAAAAGATCGTTGCCTATGTTGACTATCAGGTGTTTCAGACTCTGCTCACCTGGATAAATCGAAGACACCAAAATAAATCCGCACGATGGAAGCAGAAGCAGTACTTCCGTTGGCAGGGTTTACATCAGTGGGTATTTTTCTCGACGTTCAGGGACGTGATGGGGTAACAGGGGCATCTCGACCTGTACTCGATGTGAGTAAACCTATAGTCCGCCACATCAAGATCATAGCTAGTGCGAGTGCTTATGGTCCGACATATCGGCAGTACTTTGAGCGCCGCGCGCGGGGGAAGGAGGTTTTGTTTGAAACATAAGGAAGAGTATATCTAGTAATAATAACACGTTAGGTTACCGAGGCATCTTTTGGCCTTGGTAAGGCTTGAGTCGTGTGCATTGAAAAGTGCATGTGCACGGTTTTTAGAGGGGGGAAACGGGTAAGCGTCTCAGGCTACTCTGCGAAATTCGATATTGTCCTGGTGCAGCCAGAGAGTACTTAGGGGGCTCGTTCGTGAATACCGATAGGTTTCATTTGGTTTTGCATTCATTCACTTTTTGCGATGTATCATCACTTTAAACCGAACTGATTCAACAATCAGGAGCACACCATGGAACAAAACCAATCAGCCCAACTTTCACGCCGGACAATACTGAAGCAAACACTCGCTGTTTCCGCCCTTTCGGTCACCGGGCTGGCAGCCTTATCCGTGCCATCCATCTCTTTTGCTGCATCACTGAGCAAAGAAGAACGTGATGGCTTGACGCCTCAGGCTGTAATTGAACATTTTCAACAGGGCAATCTGCGCTTCCGGGAAAATCGCCCGGCGAAACACGATTATCTGGCGCAGAAGCGCAACAGTATTGCAGGTCAATATCCTGCAGCGGTGATCCTTAGCTGTATTGATTCACGTGCACCGGCGGAAATTGTGCTGGATGTCGGGATGGGCGAAACGTTCAATTCCCGCGTTGCGGGTAATATCAGTAACCGCGATATGCTGGGCAGCATGGAATTTGCTTGTGCTCTTGCTGGCGCGAAAGTGGTATTGGTCATGGGGCATACCCGCTGTGGTGCCGTTCGTGGCGCTATTGATAATGCTGAGCTGGGTAACCTGACGGGTCTGCTGGATGAAATTAAACCGGCTATTGAAAAAACGGAGTACAGCGGGGAACGTAAAGGGAGCAATTACGATTTCGTCGATGCAGTGGCTCGGAAAAATGTAGAACTGACCATTGATAATATCCGAAAAAACAGCCCAGTACTGAAACAGCTGGAAGACCAGAAGAAAATTAAAATCGTTGGCAGCATGTATCACCTTGCTGGCGGTAAAGTTGAGTTTTTCGAAGTATAACGGGCTCTGTCGCATTAAGTCGTCATCAACTGGAAAAGAGTGATAGTTACTAGTCTACCTAGAGGAAGTTCTTTCTGAAATTTAGGTTTATGCAAAAATGATTTCATCTTTAGGATACCAATCAATCGAATCGCGCTTTTTAGATTTCCATGTCAAAAGCGAAAATACCAAGCAGCCATATAATTAATGCTAGAAAGTTAATGAGGAACGTTACAAATCCCTAACCATAACCCCTGATAATTAATTGGCTTGGAAAAGAAATTACATAAAATTACATGGTTTTGTTAAGTTGGTTTTGTTTTGTAATTCCGAAAAATTTCTTTCTTGTAACTGGTTGCCGATTGAGCAATAATGATAATCTATATATTTAATATGGTTACAAATTAACAAGGAGATAGTTATGAAAAAACGTTTATCACTATTGCTCATTATTATGGCATCATCATTTTCGGTCGCTGCTGTTTCGAAAGACGATATACAAGAGTCTAAGGTTATAACAGTTACCAGCAAGACAACATTTGCTTCGTTATCTATAGCTAATGGGAGAAATTGTTTGGCCGAGAATGCTCAAGGCCATCCTGCACTACTACCTTGTGACACAAAGGCAAGAGCTAAAGCGGTAGAGACTACGGTTCACTATATTACATTACAAAGTGGTCAATGCTTAACTGATAATGGGAACGATAATCCTGGAGTAACAACGTGTGATTATCAGAATAAAAATCAACAATGGTTAGCGCTTGAAGGTGTTAAGACAACGGAGGTTCGCAATGTTGCATCACGCAAATGCCTGACAGCTGCAGGACTGAATAATCGAGTTACAATGGCAACATGTAACGGTATTCCTGCCCAGAGCTGGGAGATGCCTCTTTAAGCATATCTCATGAAGCGTTTTTTAAAGGACTTATCATGGAAATGTCTGTTCCAGTAGTAAATGCCCTATTGGCACTAACTGATGATTCTAGAACCGAGGTGAGAACTGCAGCAATATTTGCACTCAGCGAAGGGCGAAGTGAATATTCACGTGTTCTTGAAAAACTCTTGTGTCTTACTTCAGATCCTAATGAGGATATTAAGATCGCCGCTATTAATGCATTAGGTCGTTTGCACCGTTGACACAATTGTGACTGTGTTAACTTCTTGCAAGAGGTCAACACAGTCACAAAATTACTCATCCAATATGATATAAATTTTCGACACAACCTCATCTTCACGGATGTTGAGACGGAAATCCGCCATACGCTTTGCATTCTGAATCACTCCTAAAGGCGATTCAATCACATTAACGCCAACGGTTCCACTGCCGGCGTCAGTCCAAAACAAAAGTGTAGTGTTTATCATGCCGGAATTCTGTTTCTGAATGGAACAGGATTTTGGGGTAGGGTCACTGCCGTACTTGGATCGCAGGGGTGTCACGTGCAGTTATGCGATGTATTAAATTGTTGTCTCCGTCTTTTACGATGTAAAAACTCGTATTATTTAATGCTAATACACCCCCCCGTATAACTACTAGACTATTTAAAACTGGTACCGATCCAGTATACATAAAAACGAGAAGCCAATTTAGCCCTGATACTTTTCTGTATCAGGGTTTTTTTAACGACGAGCAGTGACCTGCCCCCAGTATTAGATACAACCGTTAGTTAGTAATGTCGGTTTGTTTATCTTCACATTTTCCATTCCGCCACCGTGCTGCAAACTCTGA
>NZ_JBJDOG010000011.1:0-25879 GCF_044900985.1 Serratia sp. NPDC087055 | reverse complement strand
TACATCCTGAGCAAAGAAGAAGGTGGTCGTCACACGCCATTCTTCAAAGGCTACCGTCCACAGTTCTACTTCCGTACAACTGACGTGACCGGTACCATCGAACTGCCAGAAGGCGTTGAGATGGTAATGCCAGGCGACAACGTGAACATGGTTGTAACCCTGATTCACCCAATCGCGATGGACGACGGCCTGCGTTTCGCAATCCGTGAAGGCGGCCGTACTGTAGGCGCTGGTGTTGTTGCTAAAGTTATCGCTTAATCGCGTATAATTTTTCGACACAAAAAAGAGGGCACTTCGGTGCCCTTTTTTTATGCAATCTGGTCAAATGTTAATTGAAATAAAAAGCATTCCTATTTAGACTTACGGCATTGGTTAAGAAGTGAGTCTCTCTATGTATGTATGCTTGTGTAATGCCGTGACTGACAAAGCGATTCGTAAGGCCGTGCGTCAGCACAACCCGCATACCATGAAACAATTGCGTGAACTTGTGCCAATTGGTACCGATTGCGGAAAGTGCATTCGTCAGGCAAGACAGATTATGGTGGAGGAAAGCGGAACCATTATTCCTATGCACGAAGTTGCCTAACTAAAGGTAAGGTTATTTTTTGACTCTTGGCTTACAGCTTCTACACTTTTAGAACTGGCCAGGAGGAGTTACCTATGAAAGGCGATAAAAAGATCATTGCTCACCTCAACAAACTGCTCGGTAACGAGCTGGTTGCCATCAATCAATATTTCCTGCACGCCCGAATGTTCAAGAATTGGGGATTAACACGCCTCAATGATAAGGAATACCACGAGTCGATTGACGAAATGAAGCATGCCGATCGCTATATCGAACGCATTCTGTTTCTGGAAGGTATCCCGAATTTGCAGGATCTCGGCAAGCTGAACATTGGCGAAGACATTGAAGAGATGCTGCGTTCCGATCTGGCGCTGGAGCTGGCGGGTGCCAAGAACCTGCGCGAAGGCATCGCCTACGCCGATTCTATCCATGACTATGTCAGCCGCGATCTGATGATAGAGATCTTGGCCGATGAAGAAGAGCATATCGACTGGCTGGAGACCGAACTGGATTTGATTGCTCGTCTGGGGATCCAGAACTACGCGCAAGCTCAGCTTTAGGAATATAAATACCGTTTCCCCCACTCAACGACGATGCTCCCCGGCCGGCATGTGTTTTCTCCAGTAGGGCGGGGGAGCGCCGCCAACGCAGTATTGTAGCCCCCCGCATACATCGATCTCTGTTCCGCACTTCGTCACGTAAAATGCCCGCCTGTAAAAGATGCCGATATCCTGAGCATATTTCCATCTGTGTCTTGCTTCTCGCTCTGTTTTGCGTATAATGCGCGGGCTTACCTAATCTTGGTAAGCCTGATTTTAGCGAATCAGTCGATTGGCAGGTACGTTTTGCCCTTCGAACAATACTCCCGATATGGGGGTTATATGTTGACGATTACACTCCCCCATCAATCGAAATGGGTGTGAGGAGTAATTATTTACGTTTATAAATAATTGGAGCTCTGGTCTCATGCAGAACCAAAGAATCCGTATCCGCCTGAAAGCGTTTGATCATCGTCTTATCGATCAATCAACCGCGGAAATCGTCGAGACTGCAAAGCGCACTGGTGCGCAAGTCCGTGGTCCGATCCCGCTGCCAACTCGCAAAGAGCGCTTTACCGTTCTGATCTCTCCGCACGTTAACAAAGACGCGCGTGATCAGTACGAGATTCGCACTCACAAGCGTCTGGTTGACATCGTTGAGCCAACCGAGAAAACCGTTGATGCTCTGATGCGTCTGGATCTGGCTGCTGGTGTAGACGTGCAGATCAGCCTGGGTTAATCAGGTCATTGAGCGATTGAGAGGTTGAAACAATGATTGGTTTAGTCGGTAAGAAATTGGGTATGACTCGTATCTTCACTGAAGATGGCGTTTCTATCCCAGTAACCGTGATTGAAATTGAAGCGAACCGCGTGACTCAGGTTAAAGACCTGGCTAACGACGGGTACCGTGCCGTTCAGGTTACTACCGGTAGCAAAAAAGCTAACCGCGTAACCAAACCGGAAGCGGGCCATTTCGCTAAAGCTGGCGTCGAAGCTGGCCGTGGTCTGTGGGAATTCCGCCTTGCAGAAGGTGAAGAGTTCACTACAGGTCAGAACATCAGCGTAGAAATCTTCGCTGAAGTTAAAAAAGTCGATGTTACCGGTACTTCTAAAGGTAAAGGTTTTGCTGGCACTGTAAAGCGCTGGAACTTCCGTACCCAAGACGCTACCCACGGTAACTCCTTGTCTCACCGCGTTCCGGGTTCTATCGGTCAGAACCAGACTCCGGGCAAAGTGTTCAAAGGCAAGAAAATGGCTGGCCACCTGGGTGACGAGCGTGTAACCGTTCAAAGCCTGGACGTAGTACGTGTTGACGCTGAGCGCAACCTGCTGCTGGTTAAGGGTGCTGTACCGGGCGCAACCGGTGGCAACCTGATCGTTAAACCAGCTGTGAAGGCGTAAGGGGATAGCAATGGAATTAGTATTGAAAGACGCGCAAAGCGCGCTGACTGTTTCCGAAACTACCTTCGGTCGTGACTTCAACGAAGCGCTGGTACACCAGGTTGTTGTTGCTTATGCAGCAGGTGCCCGTCAAGGTACTCGTGCTCAGAAGACCCGTGCTGAAGTAACTGGTTCCGGTAAAAAACCGTGGCGCCAGAAAGGTACCGGCCGTGCGCGTTCAGGTTCTGTAAAGAGCCCGATCTGGCGTTCAGGTGGCGTGACCTTTGCTGCTAAGCCTCAGGACCACAGTCAGAAAGTTAACAAAAAGATGTACCGCGGCGCGCTGAAAAGCATCCTGTCCGAACTGGTACGTCAAGATCGTCTGATCGTTGTCGAGAAGTTCTCTGTAGAAGCGCCTAAAACTAAGCTGCTGGCACAGAAACTGAAAGATATGGCTCTGGAAGATGTGCTGATCGTGACCGGTGAACTGGATGAGAATCTGTTCCTGGCTGCTCGCAACCTGTACAAGGTTGACGTGCGCGATGTAGCAGGTATCGACCCGGTTAGCCTGATCGCCTTCGACAAAGTGGTTATGACTGCTGATGCTGTGAAGCAAGTTGAGGAGATGCTGGCATGATCCGTGAAGAACGTTTGCTGAAAGTGCTGCGTGCACCGCACGTATCTGAAAAAGCATCCGCTGCGATGGAAAAAAGCAACACCATCGTACTCAAAGTTGCCAAAGACGCGACCAAAGCAGAAATTAAAGCTGCAGTGCAGAAACTGTTTGAAGTCGAAGTCGAAGACGTTAACACCCTGGTAGTTAAAGGGAAAGTGAAGCGTCACGGTCAGCGTGTTGGTCGTCGTAGCGACTGGAAAAAAGCTTACGTCACCCTGAAAGAAGGCCAGAATCTGGACTTCATCGGCGGCGCAGAGTAAGTCGGAGGAGTAAGAACAATGGCAATTGTTAAATGTAAACCTACATCTCCGGGTCGTCGCCACGTTGTTAAAGTGGTTAACCCTGAGCTGCACAAGGGTAAACCTTATGCCCCGCTGCTTGAGAAACTGAGCAAAAGCGGTGGTCGTAACAACAATGGCCGTATCACCACCCGTCATATCGGTGGTGGCCACAAGCAACATTATCGTCTGGTTGACTTCAAACGCAACAAAGATGGTATCCCTGCTGTGGTTGAGCGTCTGGAGTACGATCCGAACCGTTCCGCGAACATCGCGCTGGTTCTGTACAAAGACGGCGAACGCCGTTACATCCTGGCGCCGAAAGGCCTGAAAGCTGGTGACCAGATCCAATCTGGTGTTGATGCTGCAATCAAAGCAGGTAACGCCCTGCCAATGCGCAACATCCCAGTGGGTTCAACGGTTCATAACGTAGAAATGAAACCAGGTAAAGGCGGCCAGATGGCTCGTTCTGCTGGTGCCTACGTTCAGATCGTTGCACGTGATGGTTCCTACGTAACTCTGCGTCTGCGCTCAGGCGAAATGCGTAAAGTTCCAGTTGATTGCCGCGCCACCCTGGGTGAAGTCGGTAACGCTGAACATATGCTTCGCGTTCTGGGTAAAGCAGGTGCTGCACGTTGGCGTGGTGTTCGTCCTACCGTTCGCGGTACGGCGATGAACCCGGTAGATCACCCGCACGGTGGTGGTGAGGGTAAAAACTTTGGTAAACACCCAGTAACACCATGGGGCGTTCAGACCAAAGGTAAGAAAACCCGCAGCAACAAGCGTACCGATAAGTTCATCGTACGTCGCCGTAGCAAAAAATAATTAGAGGATAAGCCATGCCACGTTCTCTCAAGAAAGGTCCTTTTATTGACCTGCACTTGCTGAAGAAGGTAGAGAAAGCGGTGGAAAGCGGTGACAAGAAGCCTTTGCGCACTTGGTCCCGTCGTTCAACGATCTTTCCTAACATGATCGGTTTGACCATCGCTGTCCATAATGGTCGTCAGCACGTACCAGTGTTCGTTTCCGATGAAATGGTCGGTCACAAACTGGGTGAATTCGCGCCGACTCGCACTTATCGCGGCCATGCGGCTGATAAAAAAGCTAAAAAGCGCTAAGGTAGGAGGAAGAGATGGAAACTATCGCTAAACATCGCCACGCTCGTTCTTCTGCACAGAAGGTCCGCCTTGTTGCAGACCTGATCCGCGGTAAGAAAGTGTCGCAAGCTCTGGAAACTCTGGCCTACACCAACAAGAAAGCTGCTGGTCTGGTTAAGAAAGTGCTGGAGTCTGCCATTGCTAACGCAGAACACAACGATGGCGCTGACATCGATGATCTGAAAGTCACGAAAATCTTCGTAGACGAAGGCCCAAGCATGAAGCGCATTATGCCGCGTGCAAAAGGTCGTGCAGATCGCATCCTGAAGCGCACCAGCCACATTACTGTGGTTGTGTCCGATCGCTGAGACTCTGGAGACTAGCAATGGGTCAGAAAGTACATCCTAATGGTATTCGCCTGGGTATTGTCAAACCTTGGAACTCTACTTGGTATGCGAATACCAAAGAATTCGCTGACAACCTGGACAGCGACTTTAAAGTTCGTCAATTCCTGATTAAGGAACTGGCGAAAGCTTCCGTTTCTCGCATCGTTATCGAGCGTCCTGCGAAGAGCATCCGTGTGACTATTCACACTGCTCGTCCAGGCATCGTTATCGGCAAGAAAGGTGAAGATGTCGAAAAACTGCGTAAGGTCGTAGCGGATATCGCTGGCGTTCCTGCGCAAATTAACATCGCCGAAGTCCGTAAACCGGAACTTGACGCTAAATTGGTTGCTGACAGCATCACTTCACAGCTGGAACGTCGCGTTATGTTCCGTCGTGCTATGAAGCGTGCTGTACAGAACGCAATGCGTCTTGGCGCTAAAGGTATCAAAGTTGAAGTAAGCGGCCGTCTTGGCGGTGCTGAAATCGCGCGTACCGAATGGTACCGTGAAGGTCGTGTTCCGTTGCATACACTGCGTGCGGATATCGATTACAACACATCTGAAGCGCACACCACTTATGGTGTAATCGGCGTTAAGGTATGGATCTTCAAAGGTGAGATCCTGGGTGGTATGGCTGCAGTTGAACAACCGGAACCGGCTGCTCAACCTAAAAAGCAGCAGCGTAAAGGCCGCAAGTAAGGAGAGTCGCTGATGTTACAACCAAAGCGTACAAAATTCCGTAAGATGCACAAAGGCCGCAACCGTGGTCTGGCGCAGGGTACGGATGTTAGCTTCGGCACTTTCGGTCTGAAAGCTGTTGGCCGTGGCCGTCTGACTGCTCGTCAAATCGAAGCAGCTCGTCGTGCAATGACTCGTGCAGTTAAGCGTCAAGGTAAAATTTGGATCCGTGTATTCCCGGACAAACCAATTACCGAGAAGCCGCTCGAAGTGCGTATGGGTAAAGGTAAGGGTAACGTGGAATATTGGGTTGCCCTGATCCAACCTGGGAAAGTCCTGTACGAAATGGACGGTGTACCAGAAGAGGTCGCCCGTGAGGCATTCAAGCTGGCTGCAGCTAAATTGCCGATCAAAACCACCTTTGTAACTAAGACGGTGATGTAATGAAAGCACAAGAGCTGCGTGAAAAAAGCGTTGAAGAGCTGAACACTGAGCTGCTCAACCTGCTGCGTGAGCAATTTAACTTGCGCATGCAGGCGGCAAGTGGCCAGCTGCAACAAACTCACCTGTTGAAACAAGTGCGTCGTAATGTCGCACGCGTTAAGACTTTACTGACTGAAAAGGCGGGTGTGTAAATGACTGATATTAACCGTACCCTGCAGGGTCGTGTTGTTAGTGACAAAATGGAGAAATCCATGGTTGTTGCTATCGAGCGCACGGTGAAGCACCCGATCTACGGGAAATTCATCAAGCGTACGACCAAGCTGCACGTACATGACGAGAACAACGAATGTGGTATCGGCGACGTGGTAGAAATCCGCGAATGCCGTCCATTGTCCAAGACTAAGTCCTGGACGTTGGTTCGCGTTGTAGAGAAAGCGATTCTGTAATAGAGTAGCTGGCTCTTACTTAATAAACGGCTCAGAAAATGAGCCGTTTATTTTTTCTACCCATACTCTGGAAGCGGTGTTATAATGCTGCGCCCTCGGTAATGGGGCTTTTCAACGGCCTAAAGTTTTCTTAGGTCTTAAAGTAGTAGTTGACATTAGCGGAGCACTAAAATGATCCAAGAACAGACTATGCTGAACGTCGCCGACAACTCCGGTGCACGTCGCGTAATGTGTATCAAGGTTCTAGGTGGCTCGCACCGTCGCTACGCAGGCATCGGCGACGTCATCAAAATTACCATCAAGGAAGCAATTCCTCGCGGTAAGGTGAAGAAAGGCGATGTGCTGAAGGCGGTAGTGGTGCGCACCAAGAAGGGTGTACGTCGCCCGGACGGTTCTGTCATTCGCTTCGATGGTAATGCATGCGTTATTTTGAACAATAACAGCGAGCAGCCTATCGGTACGCGTATTTTTGGGCCGGTAACTCGTGAACTGCGTAATGAGAAGTTCATGAAAATTATCTCTCTGGCACCAGAAGTACTCTAAGGAGCGAACCATGGCAGCGAAAATCCGTCGTGATGACGAAGTTATCGTTCTTACCGGGAAAGACAAAGGTAAGCGCGGTAAAGTAAAAAATGTCCTGTCTGCTGGCAAGGTCATTGTTGAAGGTATCAACCTGGTTAAGAAACATCAGAAGCCGGTTCCGGCCCTGAACCAACCAGGTGGCATTGTTGAAAAAGAAGCTGCAATTCAGGTTTCTAACATTGCTCTCTTCAACACGGCTACCGGTAAGGCTGACCGTGTAGGCTTTAGATTCGAAGACGGAAAAAAAGTCCGTTTCTTCAAGTCTAACAGCGAAACTATCAAGTAATTTGGAGTAATACGATGGCGAAACTGCATGATTACTACAAAGACGAGGTAGTCAAACAACTGATGTCTCAGTTTGATTACAACTCTGTCATGCAAGTCCCTCGGGTCGAGAAGATCACCCTGAATATGGGTGTTGGTGAAGCGATCGCTGACAAGAAACTGCTGGATAACGCAGCAGCTGATCTGGCAGCTATCTCCGGTCAAAAGCCGTTCATCACCAAAGCACGCAAATCTGTTGCAGGCTTCAAAATCCGCCAGGGCTATCCGATCGGCTGTAAAGTAACTCTGCGTGGCGAACGCATGTGGGAGTTCTTTGAGCGTCTGATTTCCATTGCTGTTCCACGTATCCGTGACTTCCGTGGCTTGTCCGCTAAGTCATTCGATGGCCGTGGTAACTACAGCATGGGTGTGCGTGAGCAAATCATCTTCCCAGAAATCGACTACGACAAAGTCGATCGCGTTCGTGGTTTGGATATTACCATTACCACTACTGCGAAATCTGATGATGAAGGCCGCGCGCTGTTGGCTGCTTTTAACTTCCCGTTCCGTAAGTAAGGCAGGGTTACTGATGGCTAAGCAATCAATGAAAGCACGCGAAGTCGTTCGCGTGAAACTGGCTGAAAAGTACCGCGCTAAACGCGAGGAACTGAAAGCTATCATTTCTGGTGTGAACTCATCCGACGAAGATCGTTGGGATGCTGTTCTCAAGCTGCAAACTCTGCCGCGTGATTCCAGCCCGTCTCGTCAGCGCAAGCGCTGCCGCCAAACTGGCCGTCCACATGGTTATGTGGGCAAATTCGGGTTGAGCCGTATCAAGTTACGTGAAGCCGCTATGCGCGGTGAAGTACCTGGCTTGAAAAAGGCTAGCTGGTAATTACCAATTGAATCACGGGAGTAAAGACAGATGAGCATGCAAGATCCGATCGCGGATATGCTGACCCGTATCCGTAACGGTCAAGCCGCGAACAAAGTTGCGGTCACCATGCCTTCCTCCAAGCTGAAAGTGGCAATTGCCAAACTGCTGAAGGATGAAGGTTTTATTGAAGATTTCAAAATCGAAGGCGACGCCAAGCCTGTTCTGGAACTGGTACTGAAGTACTTCCAGGGCAAGGCAGTGGTAGAAAGCATTCAGCGAATCAGCCGTCCAGGTCTGCGCATCTACAAGAAAAAAGATGAGCTGCCAAAAGTTATGGCCGGTTTGGGTATCGCTGTTGTTTCTACCTCTAAAGGTGTTATGACCGATCGTGCAGCTCGCCAAGCAGGTCTTGGTGGCGAGATTATCTGCTACGTAGCTTAATTCGGGAGGAAAGAATGTCTCGTGTTGCAAAAGCACCCGTCGTCATTCCTGCCGGCGTAGAGGTAAAACTCAACGGTCAGGTTATTTCGATTAAGGGTAAAAACGGCGAGCTGACTCGTACTGTCCATGACGCCGTTGAAGTGAAGCAAGAAGCTAACGCACTGACTTTCGCCCCGCGCGAAGGTTTTGCAAACGCCTGGGCCCAAGCGGGTACTACGCGCGCTCTGCTGAACGCAATGGTAATTGGTGTTACCGAAGGCTTCACCAAGAAGCTTCAACTGGTAGGTGTTGGTTATCGTGCTGCCATTAAAGGCAACGTGGTGAATTTAGCCTTAGGCTTCTCTCACCCGGTCGATCACCAGCTGCCAGCAGGTATTACTGCTGAATGCCCAAGCCAAACTGAAATCGTGCTGAAAGGCGCTGATAAACAAGTTATTGGCCAGGTTGCTGCAGATCTGCGTGCCTACCGCCGTCCTGAGCCTTACAAAGGCAAGGGTGTCCGTTACGCCGACGAAGTCGTGCGTACCAAAGAGGCTAAGAAGAAGTAAGGTAACACTATGGATAAGAAATCTGCTCGTATCCGTCGTGCGACCCGCGCACGCCGTAAGATCAAAGAACTGGGTGCAACCCGCCTGGTGGTACATCGTACCCCGCGTCACATTTACGCACAGGTAATTGCGCCAAATGGTTCTGAAGTACTGGTAGCCGCTTCTACTGTAGAAAAAGCTATCACAGAGCAATTGAAGTATTCCGGTAACAAAGACGCAGCAGCAGCAGTAGGTAAAGCACTGGCTGAACGTGCGTTGGAAAAAGGGATCTCTAAAGTTTCCTTTGACCGTTCCGGTTTCCAATATCATGGTCGAGTCCAGGCACTGGCAGATGCTGCCCGTGAAGCTGGCCTTCAGTTCTAAGGAAGAGGTTTAAGATGGCTCACATCGAAAAACAAGCTGGCGAACTGCAGGAAAAGCTGATCGCGGTAAACCGCGTATCTAAAACCGTAAAAGGTGGCCGTATTTTCAGCTTTACCGCACTGACAGTTGTTGGTGATGGTAACGGTCGCGTTGGTTTTGGCTACGGCAAAGCACGCGAAGTTCCGGCAGCGATCCAGAAAGCGATGGAAAAAGCCCGTCGCGCTATGATTAATGTTGCTTTGAATAGCGGTACTCTGCAGCACCCTGTAAAAGGTGCTCACACAGGTTCCCGCGTATTCATGCAACCAGCTTCCGAAGGTACCGGTATCATCGCCGGTGGTGCAATGCGCGCCGTCCTGGAAGTTGCAGGGGTTCATAACGTATTAGCTAAAGCTTATGGTTCTACTAACCCGATCAACGTGGTTCGTGCAACTATTGCTGCTTTGGAAGATATGAAATCCCCAGAAATGGTCGCTGCTAAGCGTGGTAAGTCCGTCGAAGAAATTCTAGGGAAATAACCATGGCAAAGACTATTAAAGTAACTCAAACAAAAAGCAGCATCGGCCGTTTGCCAAAGCATAAGGCAACCCTGATCGGTTTAGGTCTGCGTCGTATTGGTCATACTGTAGAGCGTGAGGATACTCCTGCTGTACGTGGTATGGTCAACTTGGTTTCCTACATGGTTAAGGTTGAGGAGTAACAGATGCGTTTAAATACTCTGTCTCCGGCTGAAGGTGCCAAGCATGCGCCTAAGCGTGTAGGTCGTGGTATTGGTTCTGGCCTGGGTAAAACCGCTGGTCGTGGTCACAAAGGTCAGAACTCACGTTCTGGCGGTGGCGTACGTCGTGGTTTTGAAGGTGGTCAGATGCCTTTATATCGTCGTTTGCCGAAATTCGGCTTCACCTCTCGCAAAGCTATGATCACGGCAGAAGTTCGTCTGTCTGAGCTGGCTCTTGTTGAAGGCGACGTAATCGACCTGAACACGCTGAAAGCCGCTAACGTTGTTGGTGTCCAGATCGAATTCGCGAAAGTTATGCTTTCAGGCGAAATCGCTCGTCCGGTTACCCTGCGTGGTCTGCGTGTCACCAAAGGCGCTCGTGCTGCTATCGAAGCTGCTGGCGGTAAAATTGAGGAATAAGTAGCAGATGGCTAAGCAACCAGGATTAGATTTTCAAAGTGCTAAAGGCGGGCTCGGCGAGCTGAAGCGCAGACTTTTGTTTGTAATCGGCGCGCTGATTGTCTTCCGTATCGGCTCTTTTATTCCGATTCCTGGTATCGATGCCACTGTGCTTGCCAAATTGCTCGAGCAGCAGAGAGGCACTATCATTGAAATGTTTAACATGTTCTCTGGTGGTGCCCTCAGCCGTGCTTCTATCTTTGCTCTGGGGATCATGCCGTATATTTCGGCGTCGATCATTATCCAGCTGTTAACGGTGGTTCATCCAGCGTTAGCTGAAATTAAGAAAGAAGGGGAGGCTGGCCGTCGTAAGATTAGCCAGTACACCCGTTACGGTACGCTGGTGTTGGCCATATTCCAGTCGATCGGTATTGCTACTGGTCTGCCGAATATGCCTGGTATGCAGGGTCTGGTGTTAAACCCAGGCTTTGCATTCTACTTTACTGCAGTCGTGAGCTTGGTTACCGGGACAATGTTCCTGATGTGGCTGGGCGAACAGATTACTGAACGCGGTATCGGTAACGGTATCTCGATCATTATCTTCGCAGGTATTGTAGCGGGACTCCCGCCGGCAGTGGCCCATACTATTGAGCAAGCCCGGCAAGGCGACCTGCACTTCCTCCTGTTGCTGTTGGTTGCAGTATTGGTGTTTGCAGTAACCTTCTTCGTTGTTTTCATCGAACGTGGTCAACGGCGTATTGTCGTTAACTATGCGAAGCGTCAACAAGGTCGTCGTGTTTATGCAGCACAGAGCACACACTTACCGTTGAAAGTGAATATGGCAGGGGTTATCCCAGCAATCTTCGCTTCCAGCATTATTCTGTTCCCTGCCACGATTGCATCATGGTTTGGGGGCGGTACCGGTTGGAACTGGCTGACAACGATTTCGCTGTATTTGCAGCCAGGGCAACCGCTTTATGTGTTACTCTATGCGTCTGCAATCATCTTCTTCTGTTTCTTTTACACGGCGTTGGTTTTCAACCCGCGTGAGACAGCAGATAACCTGAAGAAGTCCGGTGCCTTCGTACCAGGAATTCGTCCGGGAGAGCAAACGGCGAAGTACATCGATAAAGTAATGACGCGTTTAACCCTGGTGGGCGCGATGTACATTACTTTCATCTGCCTGATCCCGGAGTTCATGCGTGATGCAATGAAAGTACCATTCTACTTTGGTGGTACCTCGCTACTGATCGTGGTTGTCGTCATCATGGACTTTATGGCTCAAGTGCAAACTCTGATGATGTCAAGTCAGTACGAGTCTGCATTGAAGAAAGCAAACCTGAAAGGCTATAACCGCTAATTCAGGTGCGTTTGAGAAGTTACGGAGAGTAAAAATGAAAGTTCGTGCTTCCGTCAAGAAATTATGTCGTAACTGCAAAATCGTTAAGCGTAACGGTGTCGTTCGTGTGATTTGCAGCGCCGAGCCGAAGCATAAACAGCGTCAAGGCTGATTATCTCGCATATTTTTCTTGCAAAGTTGGGTTGAGCTGGCTAGATTAGCCAGCCAATCTTTTGTATGTAGCTGCAACATTATTTGAGTATCCTGAAAACGGGCTTTTCAGAATGGTGTTGCCGTATAAAATAGTAGGAGTGCATAGTGGCCCGTATAGCAGGCATTAACATTCCTGATCATAAACATACCGTAATCGCCTTAACGTCGATCTTCGGAATCGGTAAAACCCGCTCACAGTCTATCTGTGCTGCTACGGGTATTGCTGAACATGTTAAGATCAGTGAGCTGTCTGAAGAGCAAATTGAACAGCTGCGTGAAGCAGTCGCCAAATTCACTGTAGAAGGTGATTTGCGTCGTGAAGTTACCCTGAGCATCAAGCGTCTGATGGATCTTGGTACTTACCGTGGTTTGCGTCATCGTCGTGGTCTGCCAGTTCGCGGTCAGCGTACGAAGACCAACGCACGTACCCGTAAGGGTCCGCGTAAACCAATCAAGAAATAATCAGGGTGATTGAATAATGGCAAAGGCACCTGTTCGTACACGTAAGCGTGTAAGAAAACAAGTCTCTGACGGCGTGGCTCATGTCCATGCTTCTTTCAACAACACCATTGTAACTATTACCGATCGTCAGGGTAATGCATTGGGTTGGGCAACTGCCGGTGGTTCTGGTTTCCGTGGTTCTCGTAAGTCAACTCCGTTTGCAGCTCAGGTTGCAGCCGAGCGTTGTGCTGACGCAGTAAAAGAATACGGTATCAAGAACCTGGAAGTTATGGTTAAGGGACCGGGTCCGGGTCGCGAATCAACTATTCGTGCACTGAACGCCGCAGGTTTCCGCATCACTAATATTACTGATGTGACTCCTATCCCTCACAACGGTTGTCGTCCGCCGAAAAAGCGCCGCGTATAACGCTGCTTTTAGGTTTGTTGGAGAAAGAAAATGGCAAGATATTTGGGTCCTAAGCTCAAGCTTAGCCGCCGTGAGGGCACAGACTTGTTCCTTAAGTCTGGCGTTCGCGCGATCGATACCAAGTGTAAAATTGAGCAACCGCCTGGTCAACACGGTGCGCGTAAACCGCGTCTGTCTGACTACGGTGTACAGTTACGTGAAAAGCAAAAAGTTCGCCGTATGTACGGTGTTCTGGAACGTCAGTTCCGTAACTATTACAAAGAAGCAGCACGCCTGAAGGGCAACACCGGTGCAAACCTGTTGCAACTGCTGGAAGGTCGTCTGGACAACGTTGTTTACCGTATGGGCTTCGGCGCTACTCGTGCAGAGTCACGTCAGTTAGTTAGCCACAAAGCAATTATGGTAAATGGTCGCGTTGTTAACATCGCTTCTTATCAGGTATCTCCGAATGACGTAGTCAGCATCCGCGAGAAGGCTAAAAAGCAATCTCGTGTTAAAGCTTCTCTGGAGCTGGCTGAGCAGCGTGAAAAGCCGACCTGGCTTGAAGTTGATGCTGCTAAGATGGAAGGCGTGTTCAAGCGTATGCCTGAACGTACCGATCTGTCTGCGGACATTAACGAACACCTGATCGTCGAGCTTTACTCCAAGTAAGGCTTAGTACCAAAGAGAGGACACAATGCAGGGTTCTGTGACAGAGTTTCTAAAACCGCGCCTGGTAGATATCGAGCAAGTCAGTTCGACGCACGCCAAGGTGACCCTTGAGCCTTTAGAGCGTGGCTTTGGCCATACTCTTGGCAACGCACTGCGCCGTATTCTGCTTTCATCTATGCCGGGTTGCGCGGTGACCGAGGTTGAGATTGATGGTGTACTGCACGAGTACAGCACCAAAGAAGGCGTACAGGAAGATATCCTGGAGATCCTGCTCAACCTGAAAGGGCTGGCGGTGAGAGTTCAAGGGAAAGATGAAGTTATCCTTACCCTGAATAAATCTGGCATTGGCCCTGTGACCGCTGCCGACATTACCCATGATGGTGATGTCGAAATCGTCAAGCCTCAGCACGTGATCTGCCACCTGACCGATGAAAACGCTGCTATCAGCATGCGTATCAAAGTTCAACGTGGTCGTGGTTATGTGCCGGCTTCTGCCCGAATTCATTCGGAAGAAGATGAGCGCCCGATCGGTCGTCTGTTGGTTGACGCATGCTATAGCCCTGTAGAGCGTATTGCCTACAATGTTGAAGCAGCGCGTGTAGAACAGCGTACTGACCTGGACAAGCTGGTCATCGAAATGGAAACCAATGGCACGATCGATCCTGAAGAGGCGATCCGCCGTGCGGCAACCATCCTGGCTGAACAACTTGAAGCTTTTGTTGACTTGCGTGATGTACGTCAACCAGAAGTTAAAGAAGAGAAACCAGAATTCGATCCGATTCTGCTGCGCCCTGTTGACGATCTGGAATTGACTGTCCGCTCTGCTAACTGCCTTAAGGCAGAAGCTATCCACTACATCGGTGATCTGGTACAGCGTACCGAGGTTGAGTTGCTGAAAACGCCGAACCTGGGTAAAAAATCTCTTACTGAGATTAAAGACGTGCTGGCCTCCCGTGGTCTGTCTCTGGGCATGCGCCTAGAAAACTGGCCACCGGCAAGCATTGCTGACGAGTAACCGGATCACAGGTTAAGGTTTTACTGAGAAGGATAAGGTCATGCGCCATCGTAAGAGTGGTCGTCAACTGAACCGTAACAGCAGCCATCGCCAGGCTATGTTCCGTAACATGGCCGGCTCTTTGGTTCGTCATGAGATCATCAAGACGACCTTGCCAAAAGCGAAAGAGCTGCGTCGCGTTGTTGAGCCGCTGATTACTCTTGCCAAGACCGACAGCGTAGCTAATCGTCGTCTGGCATTCGCCCGTACTCGTGATAACGAGATCGTGGCAAAACTGTTTAACGAGCTGGGCCCGCGTTTCGCGAGCCGTGCCGGTGGTTACACTCGCATTCTGAAGTGTGGCTTCCGCGCAGGCGACAACGCGCCGATGGCATACATCGAGCTGGTTGATCGTGCTGAGTCTCAAGCAGAAGTAGCAACTGCAGAGTAATCTGTAGACGCGTAAAAAAACCGGGCTTGCCCGGTTTTTTTACGTCTATACCCGGCTAAACGTGCGTTCTTCCCCCGCCAGACTTAAGATCCTCGCCCCTATCCGCTATGCTGACGTTATTAATCAGATCAACTGAGGGATCCTGCTATGTGGTTACTCGATCAATGGGCGGAACGTCATATTCTCGATGCCCAGGCTAAAGGTGAATTGGATAATTTACCGGGCCAGGGGTTGCCGCTTGAGTTGGATGATGACAGTGCGGTTCCCGTTGAGCTGCGTACTGGGTTTCGCCTGCTTAAAAATGCGGGCTATTTGCCTGCAGAATTAGAGGATCGTAAAGAAGCGCTGAGCATAGCTCGTTTACTGCAAGAAATTAATAGCGAACATCCGGACTATGTTGAGTTAGGGAAACGGATGGAACTGTTAGAACACCGTTTACGACAGGCAGGGATGAGCACTGACTTTTTGCATAGTGAATACCAACGCGCATTGGGTGATAAGTTTTCTTCGGAGGAAGGGCAATGTTAAAGATTGGGCAACTTGCAAAGCTTGCAGACGTTACGCCGGACACGGTGCGGTACTACGAAAAACAAGGGATGATGGACCATAACGTTCGAACCGAGGGCGGTTACCGGTTGTACAACAATCAAGACCTGCAGCGGTTGCGCTTTATACGTTATGCCAAACAGCTCGGTTTTACGCTAGAAACCATTGCTGAACTGTTGTCGATCCGTGTTGATCCTGAGCATCATACCTGCCAGGAGTCTAAGTCAATCGTCGATGCGCGGCTCAGTGAAGTAGAAAATAAGCTTAAGGAACTAACTCGGATGCGTGAGTCGTTAAAGCGTCTTAGCGATGCTTGTTGCGGTAGTGCTCATACCAGTAGTTATTGCTCGATCCTTGAAGCGCTGGAGCAGGGAGCCAGCGATGAAAAAGTAAAAAAAGGTGCTTAATACAATCGGCGGTACTTTAATTTTTATACGACCAGCAGTAATATTATCGCGTTATATAACCATACATAGAGAAGGTACATTACTATGACTCAATACCGTCATACGAAAGGCAAGATACAAGACAATGCCATTGAGGCGCTGTTGCATGACCCTTTATTCCGCCAAAGAGTAGAAAAAAATACTAAAGGGAAAGGGAGCTACCGGCGCAAAGACAAACATGCAAAAGGTGGCAGCTGGGAGGCCAGTGGTAAAGTATCAGGCGATATTTTACCACTGGCCTTCTGGTTTTAAGACATTAAAAAAGCCATCTGAATAAGATGGCTTTTTATTTGTGCAGGATAAACAGGTTTACAGTTTTGGCTGTTGCTGCTGACTCAGTAAATCACGGATTTCAGTCAACAGTTTTTCTTCAGCAGTTGGCGCCGGCGGGGCCGCTGGTGCTTCTTCTTGTTTACGACGCACTTTGTTCATTAGCTTAATTGCCAAGAAAATAGCAAAGGCAACAATAACGAAGTCGAAAATGGTCTGAATGAATGAGCCGTAGTTCATTACTACTGCAGGTACTGCGCCTTGAGCTTCGCGTAATACCAGGTGGAATTGTTTGAAATCAACGCCGCCGATCAATAAGCCCAGTGGTGGCATGATAATA
Organism: Serratia sp. NPDC087055; assembly: GCF_044900985.1. Lineage (NCBI taxonomy): Bacteria > Pseudomonadati > Pseudomonadota > Gammaproteobacteria > Enterobacterales > Yersiniaceae > Serratia > Serratia sp. NPDC087055. Next base: position 9,081 of record NZ_JBJDOG010000011.1, on the reverse strand, counting down.
TCTGCAACGAAAGACGATACGATCTTACCGAATGCTGCACCAATAATCACACCCACTGCCAAGTCAACCACGTTACCACGCATGGCAAATTCGCGGAACTCTTTCATCATACTCATAGAACGCACCCCTTGAAGAATTTAATAACTCAAGTTTAACAAAGCAATTTCCCTTTGCCACAAAAGGAGAGAAAAGATTTGTCTCTTTCCACGGCAGAGAACAACCTCGTAATTATAGACCATCCATTGCTACATTTGTTCTACAAGAAGAATGGGCTTGGCTGGAACAGGCGCTCAACGTCAGGGACGAACTTCTTGTCGGTAATAAACATAATGACGTGATCGCCCTGTTCGATTTTACTGCTGCCATTAGCAATAATAACGTCATCACCACGCACAATGGCACCAATGGTGGTACCTGGCGGCAGTTTAATATCTTCTACAATGCGGCCAACCACTTTTGACGTACTTTCATCACCATGTGCTATGGCTTCAATCGCCTCCGCCACACCGCGACGTAATGATGAAACGCTGACGATATCCGCTTTACGCACGTGGCCTAACAATGCTGAGATGGTTGCTTGCTGTGGTGAAATCGCTATATCGATTACGCTGCCTTGAACCAGGTCAACGTAGGCGCGGCGTTGAATAAGTACCATTACTTTTTTGGCACCCATTCGTTTGGCGAGCATGGCTGACATGATGTTAGCTTCATCGTCATTGGTTATGGCAATAAAGACGTCGACTTGGTCAACATGCTCTTCCGCCAGCAGCTCCTGGTCTGAGGCATCACCATAAAACACAATGGTATCGTGCAGTTGTTCGGCCAGTTCTGCAGCGCGTTGCTGATTTCGTTCGATCAGCTTCACGTTGTAGGATTTCTCCAACCGCTGCGCCAAACCGGCACCAACGTTGCCGCCGCCGACAATCATGATGCGTTTATACGGTTTTTCCAGCCGTTGCAGCTCACTCATTACCGCGCGGATATGCTGTGAGGCAGCCACAAAGAAGACTTCGTCACCGGCTTCGATAATGGTGGAACCCTGTGGACGGATAGGACGATCCTGGCGGAAGATTGCGGCGACACGGGTATCAATGTGCGGCATGTGTTCACGCATCGAAGACAGCGCATTACCGACCAGTGGGCCACCGTAATAGGCTTTTACCGCCGCGATGCTGACCTTGCCTTCAGCAAAATTAACCACCTGTAGTGCACCTGGGTATTCAATCAGCTTGTAGATGTAGTCGATAACCAGTTGTTCCGGTGAGATCAGGTGATCAATGGGTACGGCTTCGGGTTGGAACAGCTTCTCTGACTCGCGGATATATTCTGGCGCACGAATTCGGGCGATTCGGTTGGGGGTATTAAACAGCGAGTAGGCAATCTGGCAGGCAACCATATTGGTTTCGTCAGAATTAGTGACTGCAACCAACATATCGGCATCTTCAGCACCGGCCTCACGGAGTACGCGTGGATGAGAGCCATATCCCTGAACGACCCGCAGATCAAACTTATCCTGTAACTGACGCAGGCGGCCGGCATCAGTATCCACGACGGTAATATCGTTGTTTTCGCCCACCAGGTTTTCCGCCAGTGTTCCACCCACCTGACCTGCGCCAAGAATAATTATTTTCATTTGCTTCTCTGCTTCACACTGAAACCGCTGAAGATTATCTGAAAGGGCGCAACAGACGCGCCCTGAGTACGGAACAGCTACATTTTAATCAGCTTAGCGTAAAAGAAGCCATCCCCATCCTCAGGATGGGGAAGATTCTGTCGGCCAGGCTGTTGATCGTTACCGGTCTCAACCAGACGAGCATCTGCATGACGCTGAAGGAAGGCTGCAACTTGCTCAGCATTCTCTGCCGGTAGAATAGAACAGGTGGCATACACCATCACTCCACCGGTTTTGAGATGTGGCCAAATGGCTTCAATGATCTCGGCCTGCAAAGCGGCCAGGTCCGCGATGTCGCTGTCGCGGCGCAACCACTTGATATCGGGATGCCGGCGGATTACACCGGTGGCAGAACAAGGGGCATCCAAGAGAATGCGATCGAATTGTTTATCACCGCACCATTGCTGCGGGGTACGGCCATCACCCAGTTTTACGTCGGCGTGTAAACGCAGGCGTTGCAGGTTTTCTTTAACCCGGCTCAGACGCTGCTCATCGATATCGACCGCCATCACATGGGCTTTGGGAGCCGCTTCCAAGATATGGGTAGTTTTGCCACCGGGAGCCGCACAAAGATCGAGGATCTGCTCGCCATCCCGCGGATCGAGAAGATCGACACAGCCTTGTGCGGAAGCATCTTGCACCGTTACCCACCCATCGGCAAAACCTGGCAGGTCGGTGACGGCACATGGCGCCAGTAGACGTACCGCATCGCGATATTCAGTATGCGGGACGGCGGCAATGCCCGCTTGCTCCATCAACTGCAAGTAATCTTCACGGGAATGATGAAGACGATTGACGCGCAACCACATAGGTGGCTTCTGATTGTTGGCGCCAATAATCTGTTCCCACTGTGCGGGATAGGCCTGCTGGATACGCTTTAACAGCCAGCTCGGGTGCAAATAGCGGCTGTCATTGTTGGCGGCACGTTGCAGTAACTCTTCCTGTTGGCGCTGGAACTGGCGCAGAACGCCGTTGATCAGGCCTTTAAGTTGAGGCCGTTTCAATGCCACTGCGCCTTCTACTGTTTCCGCTAATACTGCGTGGGCGGGTATGCGTGTATATAGCAGCTGGTAGAGGCCCACCATCAGCAAATAGTGCAGCGTGCGCTGCTTGCCAGTCATGGGTTTTGCCATCAATTGCTGGATGCACCATTCCAGTTGCGGCAATACGCGCAGGGTGCCGAAACACAGCTCTTGCAGGAGTGCGCGGTCCTTGTCAGAAATGGTCTTTTGCAGTGACGGCAGGACAGTGCTGAGTGACTGACCCTGATCGAGCACCTGGCCGATGGCTTTGGCAGCGATGCTGCGGAGATTGTAATTGTTTTTCATAGGCTAAAGCTGATAACGATCGGCGTTAAGAAAGAAACAGCCCGGCGATTATCGACCGGGCAGTGGGGGCGATTTATAGCCGGTTGCCCGGTGTAAACCATTCACGGCGTGAGTTCAGCAGATCTTGTGCTGACATCGGTTTTTTTCCTGCCGGTTGCAATTGAGTCAGGTTAAGAACACCCTCAGCGGTCGCTACCTGGATACCCTGCTTGTCAGCATGGATAATGGTACCAGGTTCTGCATCAGTGGTTTGTGCCAATACTGTTGCCTGCCAGACTTTCACGGGTTGATCTTCAAGGGTGAAATAGCTGACTGGCCATGGGTTAAAGGCACGGATGCAACGTTCAAGCTGTGCAGCCGATAGGTTCCAATCCAGGCGCGCTTCTTCTTTGCTCAGCTTCTCAGCATAGGTTACCAGCGATTCATCTTGTACTTCACGTTTCGCCGTACCCGCAGCCATTTGCTGTAGCGTGGCCAGCATGCCTTGTGGGCCAAGCTGCGCCAGTTTGTCGTACAGACTGGCACTGGTGTCATCCGCCTCAATTGGACAAGCGATTTTGTACATCATATCGCCAGTGTCCAAACCCACGTCCATCTGCATGATGGTCACGCCAGTTTCGTTATCACCAGCCCAGAGTGAACGCTGGATTGGTGCAGCACCGCGCCAGCGTGGTAGCAGCGAGCCGTGGACGTTGATGCAACCAAGCCGTGGCATATCCAACACCGCTTTAGGCAGGATCAAGCCATAGGCCACCACCACCATCACATCAGCGTTGAGATCAGCAACCAAGTGCTGGTTCTCTTCCGGGCGCAGTGATTTGGGTTGGAATACGGGCAAATGATGCTGCTCGGCCAGAACTTTGACCGGGCTAGACGTCAGTTTATTACCGCGACCCGCAGGGCGGTCGGGCTGGGTGAAAACCCCGACGATCTGGTGCTCAGATGACAACAGCGCGTCAAGGTGACGCGCTGCGAAGTCTGGAGTTCCGGCGAAAATAATCCGTAAAGAGTCAGACACGTTGATTTCCTGATGGGTTAGGCGCGTGCGTTAAGCTTGGCCATTTTTTCCAGTTTCTGACGAATACGTTGGCGCTTGAGTGGCGACAGGTAATCGACGAACAGCTTGCCTACCAGGTGATCCATCTCGTGCTGGATACAAATGGCTAACAGATCGTCAGCTTCCAGCTCGAAAGGTTTTCCGTCACGGTCCAGTGCTCTGATTTTCACAGCAGCTGCGCGCGGAACTAAAGCACGTTGTTCAGGGATAGAGAGGCAACCTTCCTCAATCCCGGTTTCGCCGCTTTTTTCCAGCAGTTCCGGGTTGATCAGCACCAAGCGCTGATCGCGGTTCTCAGAAACGTCAATAACGATAATGCGCTGATGGATGTCCACCTGTGTCGCAGCCAGGCCAATGCCTTCCTCTGCGTACATGGTTTCAAACATATCATCCACGATGCGCTGGATATTCGCATTGACTTCTTTTACCGGGGCCGCGACTTTGCGCAGCCGGTCGTCTGGGTAATGTAATACCTGCAATACTGACATATATCTTGAGATCTGTATCCGAGTGATAAACGAGGTTTAGCTTCTATTCTAGACATTTCCCGGCCTGATTGACAGCATTGCGCACCAATTGCTCGAATTGGTAATACCACCATTTTTTGCGGGGGAACAGGCGATGCAGGCACAGGAAATCTGTTTACGGATGCGTGGAGTCGCTGGGCTGAGCGCAGCTAAGGCCAGCCAGATAATCCGGCAGATAGTGGCAGCCGGCGGCGAGCCTTATCGTTTGTTGCGAGAGGTGGGGCTAAACCAGCGGCAGCAGGCACAGTTCCGCCAGGCAAATGCGCGTCATCTGGCCGCTACGCTCGCTTGGTTAGAACACCCCGGTAATGTGCTTTGGTTATATGGAGAGGCGGAATACCCCGAGCGATTGCTCCCTCTAGAGGATGCGCCACTAGTGCTGATGGTGAAAGGTAACCCCGAAGCCGTTCGGCAGCCGCAAATTGCCATGGTTGGTAGTCGCCAGTTCAGCCATTATGGTGAGCACTGGGCCACTTACTTTGCCACTGGGTTGGTGCACTGTGGGTTTACCATTACCAGTGGACTGGCAATGGGCATTGATAGCATCTGCCATCGTGCTGCGCTGGCCGCAGAAGGTCGAACGGTCGCTGTACTCGGTAACGGTTTAGCCAATGTCTACCCGCGCCAGCATCGCCGTTTGGCTGAACGCATCATTGAGAGTGGTGGGGCATTGGTTTCTGAGTATTTGGCCACAGACCTACCGATGCCAAGCCATTTTCCACAGCGCAACCGTATTATTAGTGGGCTGAGCCTGGGCGTGGTCGTGATTGAAGCCTCTTTACGCAGCGGAACGCTGATTACCGCCCGCTATGCTTTGGAACAGGGGCGGGAAATTTTCGCTCTCCCCGGTGCGTTGGGCAACCCAATGAGTGAAGGCACACATTGGCTGATTCAGCAGGGCGCTTATTTGATTACAGGGCCGAAAGAAATTGCTGAACAGCTGGGAAGCGGTCTGCATTGGCTCTCCTTGAGCGAAAATACAACTATTTGTGCGTCAGAAGCCGAAGTTGAATTGCCATTTGCCGATGTGTTGGCTAACGTAGGAGATGAGGTGACACCTGTTGACGTCGTCGCTGAACGTGCCGGCCAACCTGTGCCAGAGGTAGTAATCAAGTTACTCGATCTGGAGTTAGCAGGGTGGATCGCAGCTGTACCCGGCGGCTATGTCCGAATAAGGAGGGCAGGCCATGTTCGACGTACTGATGTACTTGTTTGAAACTTATATCCACAATGAACCAGAGATGCGCGTCGATCAGGATCAACTGACCGATGATCTCGCTGAAGCGGGGTTTCATCGGGATGATATCTACAACGCGTTGAATTGGCTTGAAAAACTCGCTGACTTACAAGAAGGCGAAAATGCACCGTATTTTATGGATGCCGATCCGTTAGCAATGCGGATCTACACCGAAGAAGAAGGTGTGCGTTTGGATGCTAGTTGCCGTGGTTTCCTCCTGTTCCTGGAGCAGATTCAGGTATTGAACCTCGAAACCCGTGAAATGGTTATCGATCGTGTTATGGCTTTGGATAACACAGAATTCGATCTCGAAGATCTGAAATGGGTGGTGCTGATGGTACTGTTTAATATCCCCGGATATGAAAGCGCCTATCAGCAAATGGAAGAACTGTTGTTTGAAGTAAACGAAGGTTATCTGCACTGAGCCGATAACATGCATAGAAGAAGTTATGACAAAAGCCGCGATTTTTGCCGCCAGGCAAAATGAACCCTGTCCGGAATGCGGGGCCGAGCTGGTGATCCGCAGTGGTCGCCACGGCCCCTTCCTCGGCTGTTCCCGTTATCCTGAATGCCAACATATTCGGCCGCTGAAAGCGCAGGTCGAGGGCCATATCGTCAAGATGCTCGATGGACAGGCGTGTCCGAAATGCCAAGCGGTGCTGGCATTGCGTCAGGGGCGTTACGGTATGTTTATTGCCTGCAGTAATTATCCTAAGTGCGATCATACTGAAGTCATCGATAAACCGGACGAAACCAGTATCAGCTGCCCGCAGTGTGAGCAGGGTAAATTGCTTCAGCGCAAATCGCGCTATGGCAAGGTTTTCCACTCCTGCGATCGCTACCCGGAATGCCAGTTCGTTCTCAATTTTAAACCTGTCGCCGGTGAGTGCAGCTACTGCCATTATCCGTTGTTGATGGAGAAGCGCACGGTAAAAGGTCCAACCCTTTACTGCGCCAGTAAACTTTGCGGAAAACCCGTAGTAACCACAGAATAACGACATCATGAGCTCAGAATTCACTTCTAATTTCACGCCAATAATTGACGCGTTGCAGAACCAACAGGTTATTGCCTACCCGACCGAGGCGGTGTTTGGCCTGGGCTGCGATCCTGACAGCGAGCAGGCGGTCAACGCGTTATTGGCTCTGAAACAACGTCCTTGGGAAAAAGGCCTGATCCTGATTGCGGCCGATTACGCGCAGTTAGCACCTTATATAGATGACGCTGCACTGAGTGACCAGCAGCGAGCGACGATGTTCGCCAGTTGGCCGGGCCCCGTGACTTGGGTTATCCCTGCGCGGGCGGATACTCCGCGTTTGCTGACTGGCCGCTTCAATTCATTGGCTGTGCGTGTGAGTGATCACCCGTTAGTACAGCAACTGTGTCGGCAGTTTGGCAAACCGCTGGTATCGACCAGCGCCAATCTTAGTGGGCAAGAACCTTGTCGCAGTACTGATGAGGTACAACAGCAATTCGGTGCTGCTTTCCCTGTGTTGGTGGGTAGCGTCGGTGGCCGCCTTAACCCTTCCGAAATCAGAGATGTCCTGACGGGCAAGCAAATCCGTCAAGGCTAGAGGTAATGTGCATGGAGAAGTTCGCGGTATTTGGTAATCCTATCAGTCACAGCAAATCGCCGCGTATTCATGCGTTATTTGCCGCCCAAACCGGTATAGAACATCCCTATGGTGCGGTGTTAGCGCCGCTGGATGATTTCGAAGCGACTTTGCAGATGTTCATTCGGGCGGGCGGTCAGGGCGCGAATGTTACCGTGCCTTTTAAAGAAAAGGCCTATGAGGTCGCGACGGAGCTCAGTGAGCGAGCTTCGCTGGCCGGTGCGGTAAACACGCTGAAGGTATTGCCGGAAGGAGGTCTACTGGGTGACAACACTGATGGAATCGGGCTACTGACGGATCTTGAACGTCAAGGGCTGATCCGACCAAAGGATCGCGTTCTGCTGGTGGGAGCCGGCGGCGCGGCTCGCGGAGTGATCTTGCCGTTGCTGTCGTTTGGTTGTGACGTGGTGATCACTAACCGGACTTTTGGTCGCGCGCAGACGCTGGCACAAGTATTCCAGCATCTCGGTGAAATATCCGCATTGCCTCTGGATCAATTGGATCAACAGCAATTTGATTTAGTCATTAATGCTACAGCGTCAGGTATTAGTGGTGAGATCCCGACGTTACCCGTTGGCATGATCAATGCCCGCACCCGTTGCTATGACATGTTTTATCAGCAGGGGCTAACACCGTTTCTGGCCTGGGCGCAGCAACAAGGCGCAACAGACTATGCCGACGGTTTAGGCATGCTGGTGGGGCAGGCTGCACATGCGTTTCTGTTATGGCATGGTGTGATGCCGGAGATCGAGCCGGTGCTGCGCCAGTTGCGTCACGAACTGGCGGCGTAACGCTAAGCCCGTTATCCTATTAGGAAACGGGCGTTTGTCAGATATCTTCTGACAAATATTCGTCTTTCCAACGTACGTAGTTAGTAGAAGAGTAAAGCAATCCTTCCCGTTCGGCAGCGGTCAATGGACGAACCTGGCGCGCGGGGCTCCCCATATAGAGATAACCGCTCACCAGACGTTTACCTGGCGCAACCAGGCTGCCGGCACCAATCATCACATCATCTTCTATTACTGCACCATCGAGCAGGATCGATCCCATTCCTACCAGTACGCGATTGCCAATCGCGCAGCCGTGTAACATTGCTTTATGCCCTACCGTCACGTCTTCCCCAATCAGCAGTGGGTAACCTTCAGGGTTATGTTCGGATTTATGGGTCACGTGGAGCACGCTGCCGTCTTGAATATTACTGCGTGCGCCGATAATGACTGCGTTCACGTCACCACGAATGGCAACCAAAGGCCAAATACTGACGTCATCCGCCAGTGAGACATTGCCGATCACGACGCTGGAAGGATCGATCATCACGCGTTGACCCAGTTTAGGAGAGTAATGAAGATAAGAACGTACTGCATCGGACATGATATAGCCTCACGTGGGATCATATTTATCGGCAATACTAGACGCTGGCGGTGGAATTACAACCAACTGAAATGATAGATCCTGTGGAAAACAGCCCTGATCGCGCAAGATCCACGCGAAAGGGTTTAAAAGTGTGCAAACAGAAAGAAAAGATCAAAAAAGGGGTTGTGCAAAAAACTCGGGTCCCTATAATGCGCCTCCATCGACACGGAACATGTGAACAACTTCACAGAGTCTCCGGGGTTCGAAGAGAAAAAATCCTGAAATTTAGGGGTTGA
>NZ_JBJDOG010000010.1:0-27451 GCF_044900985.1 Serratia sp. NPDC087055 | reverse complement strand
CAACCCCTAAATTTCAGGATTTTTTCTCTTCGAACCCCGGAGACTCTGTGAAGTTGTTCACATGTTCCGTGTCGATGGAGGCGCATTATAGGGAGTTCTCAGAAGGTCGCAATAGGTATTTTCGACAAAATCGATCGTTTGCTGCATTCCACAGCAAAACCCCTCCTTATACCTTGTTGTACACAAACTTATCCACAGAATGCATTTGAACGGAAAATTTACGAGCGCCACGCAAACGTTTTCGCTACAATTCCCCGCGACGAAACGCTCCCCTTTTAATGGGGGCGTTACCTGAATCTGTGCCTGCTTGCCCCTTTATATAGAGAAAAACCTTTCTTTATAGAGAGAAGAAGGTGGAAATTCACGTAACGCTCTTTTATTGCGACTTCAAAGCCAAGGGATAAAACCATGCAACAACCTCGTCCAATCCGCCGGGCCCTGCTCAGCGTCTCTGATAAAGCCGGAATCGTTGAATTCGCCGAAGCGCTTTCCCAGCGTGGCGTTGAATTGCTCTCCACCGGTGGTACTGCCCGCCTACTGGCAGATGCCGGCCTGCCTGTTACCGAAGTTTCCGACTACACCGGCTTCCCGGAAATGATGGATGGACGAGTAAAGACTCTGCACCCCAAAGTACACGGCGGCATTCTTGGCCGCCGCGGCCAGGACGATGCCATCATGAGCCAGCATGACATCAAGCCGATCGATATGGTGGTAGTAAACCTGTATCCGTTCGCCCAGACAGTCGCTCGTCCGAACTGTTCACTGGAGGACGCTGTTGAGAACATCGACATCGGCGGGCCAACCATGGTGCGCTCCGCGGCCAAGAACCATAAAGATGTCGCCATCGTAGTAAAGAGCAGCGACTACGCCGCTATTATTACCGAGATGGATAACAACGACGGTTCGCTGCAATACGCCACCCGTTTTGATCTGGCGATTAAAGCCTTCGAACACACCGCTGCCTACGACAGTATGATTGCCAACTACTTCGGCGCACTGGTTCCGGCCTACCACGGTGATACCGAGCAGCCTTCCGGCCGTTTCCCTCGGACGCTCAACCTCAACTATATTAAGAAGCAGGATATGCGTTACGGTGAAAACAGCCACCAGCAAGCTGCCTTCTATATAGAAGAGAACGTTCAGGAAGCCTCTGTCGCTACCGCGGAACAGCTACAAGGTAAAGCGCTGTCCTACAACAACATCGCCGATACCGATGCCGCACTGGAGTGCGTGAAAGAGTTTGCCGAGCCCGCCTGCGTGATCGTCAAGCACGCCAACCCATGTGGCGTAGCAATCGGCGACGATATTCTGGCGGCCTATGAACGCGCCTATCAAACCGACCCTACCTCTGCTTTCGGCGGCATCATTGCTTTTAACCGCGAACTGGACGCCGCTACCGCGCAAGCCATTATCAGCCGTCAATTTGTAGAAGTGATTATCGCGCCAAGCATCAGTCAGGAAGCCCGCTCACTGCTGGCTGCAAAACAAAACGTCCGCGTCCTGGCCTGTGGTCAATGGCAACAACGCGTTGCCGCTCTCGACTTCAAACGTGTCAACGGTGGCCTGCTGGTGCAAGATCGCGATTTGGGCATGGTCAGTGAAAGCGATCTGCGCGTGGTATCCGAACGCCAGCCAACGGCGCAAGAACTGCAAGATGCGTTGTTCTGCTGGAAAGTCGCCAAGTTTGTGAAATCCAACGCTATCGTTTATGCCCGTGACAACATGACGATCGGCATAGGTGCCGGCCAGATGAGCCGTGTTTACTCAGCCAAGATCGCCGGGATCAAAGCCGCTGACGAAGGTCTGGAAGTCAAAGGATCCGCGATGGCATCTGACGCTTTCTTCCCGTTCCGCGATGGCATTGATGCTGCTGCAGCCGTGGGCATCCGTTGCGTGATCCAACCAGGCGGTTCGATCCGTGATGATGAAGTGATTGCCGCTGCCAACGAGCACGGTATCGCGATGATCTTTACCGACATGCGCCACTTCCGCCATTAATCCCTTTTGCCGCGTGCGCGACGGCGCACGCTTAGCGTGGAGCACCTGATGAATATTTTGATTATCGGCAACGGTGGGCGTGAACACGCACTTGCCTGGAAAGCCGCTCAGTCACCCTTAGCAGATAAAGTCTATGTTGCACCGGGTAACGCCGGTACCGCTCTGGAAAGCAATTTGGAGAACGTCGCGATCTCCGCTACCGATATCCCGGCCCTGCTTGCCTTTGCCCAGAGCCACGATATCGGTCTCACCATCGTCGGGCCGGAAGCACCGCTGGTGATTGGCGTGGTTGATGCTTTCCAAGCCGCCGGTCTGAAAATCTTTGGACCGTCCCAAGCTGCAGCACAATTAGAAGGCTCCAAAGCCTTCACCAAAGATTTTCTGGCCCGCCATAATATCCCAAGCGCCGAGTACCAGAACTTTACCGAGGTTGAGCCGGCGCTAACCTACATACGTAGCAAAGGTGCCCCTATCGTCATCAAGGCCGATGGCCTGGCTGCCGGCAAAGGCGTGATCGTTGCCATGACGCTGCAGGAAGCAGAGGACGCGGTACAGGACATGCTCGCCGGGAACGCATTTGGCGATGCGGGCCACCGCATCGTGGTCGAAGAGTTCCTCGACGGTGAAGAGGCCAGCTTTATCGTGATGGTCGACGGTGAGAACGTGGTGCCTATGGCTACCAGCCAAGATCATAAGCGCGTCGGCGACGGCGATACTGGCCCCAATACCGGTGGTATGGGGGCCTACTCTCCGGCACCTGTCGTCACTGATGAGATCCACCAGCGCGCCATGGACCAGGTTATTTGGCCAACCGTACGCGGCATGGCAGCGGAAGGCAATACCTACGTTGGCTTCCTGTATGCGGGTCTGATGATCTCTGCCGACGGTCAGCCTAAGGTAATTGAATTCAACTGCCGCTTTGGCGATCCAGAAACCCAACCGATTATGTTGCGTCTGCGTTCCGATCTGGTTGAGCTGTGTCTGGCCGGTGCGGAAGGCAAGCTGGATGAGAAAACGTCTGAATGGGACGAACGCCCTGCGCTAGGCGTAGTGCTGGCCGCCGGTGGTTACCCAGGTGATTACAACAATGGTGATGTTATTCAAGGTCTGCCGCAACAGGAAAGCGCCGACGGTAAGGTGTTCCATGCAGGTACTCGCATGCAGGACAATGACGTGGTGACCAGTGGTGGGCGTGTACTGTGCGTAACCGCACTCGGTGAAACGGTAGCGCAAGCACAACAACGTGCTTATCAGCTGGCGGAGGGTATTCAGTGGCCGGGCAGTTTCTGCCGTAAAGACATTGGCTATCGCGCGATTGCACGCGGCAAATGATCTGAACGCTGAAAATCTCTTGGGCTCCGCAATGCGGGGCCTTTTTTATAGCTGGTCTTCTTTCGGTTCCCAACGACAAAAATCATCGTTTGCCACCAGCAACAACTCACTCCCTTCCGGCGCTTCCAACCAAGCTATATTCACCGGCTGACTGCTGTTGCTGGCACGTCGCGCAATCCATGCTTCGGCACTGCCATCGAGCCCCGGTTTTAGCGTTTGTCCATCGCACGTTTGTACTACGCCCTGCTGCCAATGCCCCTGCAGCAGTTTCACCTTACCGGCGCGCAGCGCATTGCTGACTTCAAGCACTCGTCGCGCCTGATACTGATACAACGCGATTTCGTCTGTGGTCAGTGGTTCACGCCGCGTGGCCAGTTGGCGCTGCATAAAGCTCACGCTACCGTCATCGGCAAAGCGCAATTGGATAGAGTCGCGATCGCCATCAGCGTCGGTACGCTTAATCTGTCGCAGCGTGCCATTTTGATATTCGTAAAGCGTGGTGACTGTACCCGGGCCACGATAAGGGCTATAGACGCTCATCAACACCACTGGGCGATGCTGATCGTCGTCTTTACGCCACAGCCGGACAACACCCTGATCGGCAACATAACCGCTGGCACTAAAGGCAGGAAGATCGGAATGACTGCTGCAGGCGCTCAGGCCACCGGCAATGCCAATGACCATAAGCGCCTGTCGGATAAACAAAAGGGGCGCGATTGCCCCCCTGTTTAATCTTTTCACGAACACGCAGTATTACTTAACTGCGTCTTTCAGTGCTTTACCAGAAACGAACGCAGGCACGTTAGCAGCTGCGATTTTGATTTCTTTACCAGTCTGCGGGTTACGACCAGTGCGCTCGTTGCGGTGGTTTACCTTGAAAGTACCGAAACCAACCAATTGTACTGCATCACCTTCTTTCAGAGACTCAGTAATAGCAGCCAGGGTAGATTCCAGAGCCAGCTTAGCTTGTGCTTTGGAAAGGTCAGCCTTGTCCGCGATTACATCAATCAGTTGAGTCTTGTTCATAAGTTATCCTTACAGTGTGTTTATCGTTTGCAAAGCATCGAGTGCGACGGATATGCCGATGGACAGCACTCCCTGCATACACGCACCGATAGCCACTTTTTTTACGCCCCCCAAATGTAGACCAGACAGGGTGCGGATGTGAAGCCTTAAGGCATGACAAATCAGGCGTTAAATCACGTTTTCTTGCCTTATTGCGTTAAATTTATCCCGATATTACTTACCGCCGCCTCTCGCAGGTCAGAACGCAACCCTTTGATCAGCTCTATATCACGCTCTTCACAGTCAGCCAACAGGCGGAAAATTTCCCATTGGATGTCCCATTCTTCCTCTACCGCAGGCAAAACCTTGAGCTCATCGTCGGTCATTTCTTTACCGGCTTGAGTCATTTCCAGCATCGCCACAGTGCGAATTGACGTTTCACTGATGGCGATGGCGTGCTCTAGCGTCTCCCCGCTGAGTCGCGAATGGATCAGTTCCCCTAATGCAATACAGGCGTCAATCGCCGGGTAAACACCGTAAAGATCGTAATCTTCTGCCGAAGGGATCGCCTCTTCCAACTTCTCCAGTTGGTTGTCAAAGTTGACCTTGGCGTCCTTGACCACCAGCGTTTCCCACACCAAATCCAGAATGCGACGGTAAATCGCCGGATCGCCGAACTCGGTTTGCAGGCAGAACATCTGGTAATTCGGGTACATACGCTCGCACAAACTGGCCATAAAGGTCAAATGTTGCCAGCTTTCAAGTTTTTCCAGACGTAAATGAATCGGGTTACGTAGCATTATTCACTCTCTTACGCGTTATCTGCGCCGCAGTGTAACCGAAATCGGTCATTGCGGCATCTCTGGATGCTGCTGCAACCAGCGCTGGAAGGCCGGTCGGCGCGAGGCGATGGCATCGGCCCAGCGAGTGGGTTCCGGCAAACGGTAACCGGCCATACAACGTTGAACCCAGTCTAGTGCAGTGTCGGCCCCAACGCGGTGGCCAGTGGAAATAAACAGCGGGTTACAGCGTGCTTTACTACGCCACACCCAACCAAGCTGCTCACCGTTGTCCTCCAGCGGTGCCAACGCTCCGGCTGCGGCATCCAAGGGAGCAAATTTACCGCACAGGCGCTTTTTAGCGACACCGATGGTCGGCACGTTGACCAACAGGCCAAAATGGCTGGCAACACCCAAACGGCGCGGGTGCGAGATCCCATGGCCGTCGACAAAAACCAGGTCTGGCTTCTGATGCAATTGCTCCCAGGCGGCAAGCAACGCGGGATATTCACGGAACGATAAAAAACCGGGGATATAAGGCATGGTGGTAGCCACACGGGCCACTTGGTATTCAACCAGCTCCAGTGACGGATAGCGCAGGATGGCGATAGCTGCACGAGTCACCGCCCCCTCCTGCTCAAAGCCCACGTCGGCCCCGGCGACAAAGGCCGGAGGGTCGACCAAAAAATCATCCTGGCGAATGACTTCGGAGGCGCGCAGCAGTTGCTCTGCACGCAGGGTTTGAGTATCAATCACGTCAGTTCCTTAACGATGGTATTTCCCTGATTGCGCGTGGACTGCTTCAATGAACGCACCGGCGTTTTCCGGTGGCACGTCCAAGTGAATACCGTGGCCTAAATTGAACACATGTCCTTCACCCTGGCCAAAGCCCGTCAAAATAGTTTCCACTTCCTGACCGATACGCTCAGGCGACGCATACAGCATGGAAGGATCCATATTGCCCTGCAGTGCTACTTTATCCCCTACGCGGCGGCGTGCATCAGCGATGTCTGTCGTCCAGTCAAGGCCCAAGGCATCACAACCCGTGGCCGCCATGGCTTCCAACCACTGACCACCGCCTTTGGTGAACAACGTGACAGGTACGCGCCGGCCGTCATTTTCACGCAGCAAGCCGTCGACAATTTTATGCATGTAGTGCAGCGAGAACTCACGGTAATCACGCCCCGTCAGCACCCCGCCCCAGGTATCGAATACCATCACAGACTGTGCACCGGCTTTAATTTGGGCATTGAGATACAAAATGACACTGTCCGCCAGCTTATCCAGCAGCAAATGTAACGTGGCTGGCTCGGCGTACATCATCTTTTTCAGTTTGGTAAAGGCCTTACTGCTACCGCCTTCCACCATATACGTTGCCAGCGTCCACGGGCTGCCAGAGAAGCCAATCAGCGGTACTTCACCTTTCAACTCACGACGGATAGTGCGCACTGCGTTCATGACATAACCCAACTCCACTTCCGGATCGAACGCAGGCAGTTTATCCACATCAGCACGGCAGGTAATCGGCGAGGAAAAACGTGGGCCTTCGCCGGTTTCAAAATACAAACCGAGCCCCATAGCGTCGGGAATGGTGAGGATGTCGGAGAACAGAATGGCAGCATCCAGTGGAAAACGGCGCAGTGGCTGCAGCGTAACCTCACAGGCCAGTTCCGCATTCTTGCACAGCGACATGAAATCACCGGCCTGAGCACGGGTGGCCTTGTACTCCGGCAAATAACGACCGGCCTGACGCATCATCCATACAGGGGTCACATCCACCGGCTGACGTAGCAGTGCGCGCAGGTAACGATCGTTCTTCAACTCATTCATTATGGGGCTCCCTTATTCATCTGCCGGTATTGTAGCGATTTATTGCTCACGGCATAAGGCTACGGTGTCCTCTATCAGACGGCGCGCCACGGTACCGGGCGGTGGCAACAGTGGCAACTGATCGTAGCGGTACCAGCCGGCATTCAACAGTTCTTTGGGGTCGTGACGGAGCTCACCCCGGTGGTAATCGGCCATAAAGGCCATCATCAGCGAATGCGGGAACGGCCAGGGTTGCGAAGTGACATAACGCAGGTTTTTGATTTCAATATTACTTTCCTCCATGACCTCACGGGCTGCCGCCTGCTCGAGCGTTTCGCCAACCTCAACAAAGCCCGCCAGTACGGTATGAATACCACCGCGATGCCGCACGTGTTGTGCCAACAAGATCTCATCATCGCGCCGAATGGCAACAATCACGCAAGGGGCTATCTGCGGGTAGTAACGCTCCCGGCAATGGTTGCACAGGCAGGCGCTTTCGGTACGGCTGAGGTGCATCTCATGGCCGCAGTAACCGCAGTAACGATGAGAACGGTAAAAATCGGCCAGTTGCACGCCGCGCCCTGCGAGTTGAAACAACCCGCGATCGAGTTCAAGCAGTTGGCGTACCGAGCCCATTTCCTGCGGCATTGCATGCCGTACCAACCAGACCGGCAGCCCTTCCCATTCGCCAATAGCGCGTGCCATTCGCCCTTGCAGGGAGAATGATGCCGCAGAACCGCACGGCAGTTCACCGTTCGGTAACCAAAGTTTGCTTTCATGGCTGACGATCCACCAGCCATTTTCATTACCTGTTAATGCAAGTTCCATATCGTTGTTGCACAACCTCAGCTTCACTGGCACTCTACAAATCGGCCTTGTTACATTTTAATAACTTACTGTTACGTTTTATTACTTACGGAGTCAAACATGCTCAACCGTTTGGAAAGCCTGACTCAGCGCGTTGGTGGTAGTAATGAATTAGTTGATCAATGGCTTCAGGCTCGCAAGCAATTGCTGGTCGCCTATTGCACCCTCGTGGGCATCAAACCGAATAAAGAAAAGCATACGCCGCTGAATGAAAAAGCGCTGGAGAACTTTTGCCATAATCTGGTGGATTATCTCTCTGCCGGTCATTTCCATATCTATGACAGAATTATCAAACAAGTGGAAGGCGCATCCAGTCCCAAAATGTCTCTGGCAGTTAACATCTACCCCAAGCTCTGGGCCAATACAGAGCAGATCATGGCCTTCCACGATCGCTATACCGAAGTAGATATTGATCAGGATGTGTGTCTGGAATTCCATCAGGCGTTGTCAAATATCGGTGAAACGCTGGCAGCACGTTTTACCCTGGAAGATAAGTTGATCCAATTGGCAGCTGAAGCCTGGCAACAAGCCCTGACGGACGCCTCCTTGGATCAGACCCGTTAAAATTTTGTAGTGTTTTTTATTATCCCTCCTATACTGGGGGGCATCTTGTCGGAGTGCCTAGCGCCTGATTTGTTCATCAAATTGGCCAGGCTGAGACCGTTAATTCGGGATCCGCGGAACCTGATCGGGTTAATACCCGCGAAGGGAACAAGAGTAATCTATCGCCATAGGCAGGTGCCCCAATTTGGGACAATCCCGTCCTGCTGGCCAGCATCATTACTCCCTCCGAGCTCCAGACAAGCAACTTTCCCAACCCAACACACTGGTAGGAACTTGCTATGTCTAACGTTAAGAAACCTCGTGCCCGTAAAGAGCAACGCGAAGAAGCCCAGCAGTTTATTGAGACTCTTCAGGGCGTTGCATTTCCCAACTCACGCCGTATTTATTTGCAGGGCTCACGTAGCGACCTGCAGGTACCGATGCGTGAAATTCAACTTAGCCCGACGCTGATTGGTGGCGACAAAGATAACCCACAGTACGAACAGAACGAGGCTATCCCGGTGTATGACACCGCCGGCCCTTACGGCGATCCGCTGTCAGAACTCAACGTGCATAGCGGCCTGACAAAGCTGCGCGCGGAATGGATCGCCGAACGTGGCGATACCGAAACCCTCAACAACGTGAGTTCAGGGTTTACCCAGCAGCGTTTGGCGGATGAGGGTCTGGATCACCTGCGTTTTGAACATCTCCCGCAGCCACGCAAGGCGCAACCCGGCAAATGCGTCACCCAGTTGCACTACGCACGTGCTGGCACCGTCACACCAGAAATGGAATTTATCGCCATCCGCGAAAATATGGGCCGTGAACGTATCCGCGGCGAAGTATTACGCCACCAGCACCCGGGGCAAAGCTGGGGCGCCAACCTGCCGGAAAACATCACACCGGAATTTGTCCGGCAAGAGGTCGCTGCAGGTCGTGCCATCATCCCTGCCAATATTAACCACCCTGAATCCGAACCGATGATCATCGGCCGCAACTTCCTGGTGAAGGTCAACGCCAATATCGGGAATTCAGCCGTAACTTCTTCGATCGAGGAAGAAGTCGAGAAACTGGTGTGGTCCACCCGCTGGGGTGCGGACACCGTGATGGATTTATCCACCGGTCGATATATCCACGAAACGCGCGAATGGATCTTACGTAATAGTCCGGTACCGATCGGCACAGTGCCTATTTACCAGGCTTTGGAGAAGGTCAACGGGGTCGCGGAAAACCTGACCTGGGAAATGTTCCGCGATACGCTGCTGGAACAAGCGGAACAAGGCGTCGACTACTTCACCATCCATGCGGGTGTACTGCTGCGCTACGTCCCCATGACCGCGAAACGCCTGACCGGTATTGTCTCCCGTGGTGGTTCGATCATGGCCAAGTGGTGCCTGTCCCATCATCAGGAAAACTTCCTGTATCAGCACTTCCGCGAAATCTGTGAAATCTGCGCCGCCTATGACGTCTCACTGTCACTCGGTGACGGGCTACGCCCAGGCTCAATTCAGGATGCCAACGACGAGGCTCAGTTCGCCGAACTGCACACCTTGGGTGAACTGACCAAAATTGCCTGGGAATATGACGTGCAGGTAATGATCGAAGGCCCAGGCCACGTGCCGATGCAGATGATCCGCCGCAACATGACCGAAGAGTTGGAGCACTGCCACGAAGCGCCGTTCTACACCCTCGGTCCGCTGACCACCGACATCGCACCAGGTTATGACCATTTCACCTCCGGTATCGGGGCCGCCATGATTGGCTGGTTCGGCTGCGCCATGCTCTGCTATGTCACGCCGAAGGAACACCTCGGCCTGCCGAACAAAGAAGACGTCAAACAGGGCCTGATCACCTATAAGATTGCTGCCCACGCGGCGGATCTGGCCAAAGGCCACCCCGGCGCACAGATCCGCGATAACGCCATGTCAAAAGCACGCTTCGAATTCCGCTGGGAAGATCAATTCAATCTCGCACTCGATCCGGCCACCGCACGTGCTTATCACGATGAAACGCTGCCGCAGGAATCCGGCAAAATTGCCCATTTCTGTTCCATGTGCGGGCCGAAATTCTGCTCGATGAAAATCTCGCAGGAAGTTCGCGACTATGCCGCAGCCCAGGAAGCCGCCAAACCGGTAGAGGTGCAGGTAATCGGGATGGAAAAAATGTCAGCCGAGTTCCGATCACGCGGCAGCGAGCTCTACCACAGCGCCGGTAACCTGCAGGAGGAACTGAGCAATGACTGATATCAACACACCTTTCCCCGCTACACCGCACAAGTTGGGGCTATACCCGGTTGTCGACAGCGTTGAATGGATTGCCCGCCTATTAGAAGCAGGCGTCACCACGATTCAACTGCGCATTAAGGATCTGCCGGAAGAGCAAGTCGAAGAGGATATTGCCGCAGCCATTGCCCTCGGTAAAAGGTATAACGCCCGGCTGTTCATCAATGACTACTGGCAGTTGGCGATTAAACACGGTGCCTATGGCGTACATCTCGGTCAGGAAGACCTGGATACCACCGATCTGGCGGCTATTCACCGTGCCGGATTGCGTTTGGGCGTTTCCACCCACGACGATGCCGAGCTGGCCCGCGCCATTGCGGTAAAGCCGTCTTATATTGCGCTGGGGCATATTTTCCCGACGCAAACCAAAGATATGCCTTCCGCCCCCCAGGGGTTAGTCGAACTGAGACGCCATATCTCCGGGTTGAATGATTACCCGACGGTAGCGATCGGCGGGATCAGCATTGATCGCGTAGCCGCCGTACTCGATTGTGGCGTTGGCGGCGTGGCCGTCGTCAGCGCAATTACCCAGGCCGCAGACTGGCGAGCAGCCACCTCAGAATTGCTGCAACTGATCGAAGGCAAGGAGTAATACCATGTTGAACGATCAAGAGTTCCTGCGCTACAGCCGTCAATTGCTGCTGGAGGATATCGGCCCAGAAGGCCAGGAGAAGCTAAAACGTTCGACGGTGCTGATTGTCGGATTAGGAGGCTTAGGCTCCCCCGCCTCACTCTATTTAGCCGCCGCCGGTGTGGGTACCTTGTTGTTAGCAGATGACGATCAGTTGCACATCACCAATCTGCAACGTCAAATTCTGTATCGCAGCACCGATGTTTCAAAAAGCAAAGCCTGCCTGGCGCAACGTCAGCTACAGGCATTAAACCCGATGATAGAAACCCTCGCGATGGAACAGCGTCTGCAGGGCGAAGCATTGAAGCATGCCGTAGAACGCGCTGATTTGATTTTGGATTGCAGCGATAACATGGAAACTCGCCATGCGGTGAATGCCGCCTGCATCAAGGCCGGTAAACCGCTGATCAGCGGGAGTGCCGTGGGGTTCAGCGGCCAGTTGTTGGTTATTGAGCCGCCCTATGCCCACGGCTGCTACGCCTGCTTGTATCCGGAACACACCGAACCCCAGCGCAACTGCCGCACCGCGGGTGTACTCGGTCCGGTGGTCGGCGTCATGGGTACGCTGCAAGCCCTGGAAGCGATAAAAATGTTGGCGGGAATGCCTTCCGCCATCAGCGGCAAACTGCGGCTCTTCGACGGAAAACAACAAAGCTGGAGCACACTGCAACTCAGCCAGGCCAGCACCTGTGCGGCATGCGGAGGGGCAGCATGAAGATCCGGCTTAATGACCAGCCGTTAGAATTAGCGCAGCCACTGAGCGTCGACGCACTGCTCAAGCAGTTGGAACGCCACCAGCCGGGCACCGCGCTGGCTATCAACCAAACCATCATCCCGCGTGCCGACTGGGTCAACCACCTGGTGCAGGACGGTGATGACATCTTGCTGTTTCAAGCTATCGCGGGAGGCTGACATGTTGAAAATCGCCGATACCACTTTTACTTCACGCCTGTTTACCGGCACCGGAAAGTTCGCCACCCCTGCGCTGATGTTGGACGCCTTACAGGCCTCTGGTTCCCAGTTAGTGACCATGGCCATGAAGCGCGTTGACCTACGCGGCGGCAACGACGCCATTCTGGCGCCGCTGCAGCAACTGGGGGTTCGCCTGCTGCCGAATACCTCCGGCGCAAAAACGGCCGCCGAGGCGGTGTTCGCCGCCCGACTGGCACGTGAAGCCCTTGGCACACATTGGGTAAAGTTGGAAATTCACCCCGATGTGAAATACCTGCTGCCGGATCCGATTGAGACCCTGAAGGCGGCGGAAACGCTGGTGAAAGACGGCTTTGTCGTTCTGCCCTACTGCGGCGCCGATCCGGTGTTATGCAAACGTCTCGAAGAGGCCGGTTGCGCGGCAGTCATGCCACTCGGTGCGCCGATTGGTTCTAACCGGGGGCTGAGAACCCGTGATTTCCTGGAGATCATTATCGAACAAGCAAAGGTGCCGGTAGTGATCGACGCCGGTATCGGTGCGCCAAGCCATGCGTTAGAAGCCATGGAGCTGGGTGCCGATGCCGTGCTGGTCAATACCGCTATCGCCGTAGCACGCGATCCGGTACAAATGGCTCGGGCATTCCGTCTGGCGCTGGAAGCCGGTGAATTGGCACGTCTTGCCGGACTCGGCAGCAGCCAGCGCAATGCGGTAGCTTCCAGCCCATTGACTGCTTTTCTCAGTCAGACTGGGGTGGCATTGTGATGACCAATGACTTCAGTCACCGCTGGCAGCAGTTGGATTGGGACGACATCACCTTACGCATCCACAGTAAAACCGCACTCGACGTGGAACATGCGCTGAATGCGGACAGACTGACGCGCGAAGATTTTATGGCGCTGATCTCCCCCGCTGCCGCAGCGTATCTGGAACCGCTGGCGCAACGCGCACAACAGTTGACCCGCCAACGCTTTGGCAACGTGGTCAGCTTCTATGTGCCACTTTACTTGTCCAACCTGTGCGCCAATGACTGTACCTACTGTGGTTTTTCGATGAGCAATCGCATCAAACGTAAAACGTTAGATGCTGCGGAAATAGAACGTGAATGTTTGGCCATCAAAGCACTGGGTTTTGAGCATTTACTGTTGGTCACCGGCGAACACCAGACCAAAGTTGGCATGGACTATTTCCGGCAACATATTCCGGCGATCCGCCGCCATTTCAGCTCGCTGATGATGGAGGTGCAGCCGTTGGAACAGGAAGAGTATGCCGAGTTGAAAGCTCTGGGGCTGGATGGCGTCTTGGTTTACCAGGAAACCTACCATCCCGCGACCTACCTGCAGCATCATCTGCGCGGCCAGAAGCAGGACTTTCATTGGCGGTTGGCCACGCCGGATCGCTTGGGCCGAGCCGGGATCGACAAGATCGGCCTGGGTGCTCTGATCGGGCTGTCCAATAGTTGGCGTACCGACTGCTATATGTTGGCTGAGCACCTATTCTACCTGCAACAAACCTACTGGCAGAGTCGTTACTCCATTTCATTTCCACGCCTACGCCCCTGTGCCGGGGGTATCGAACCGGCATCAATCATGAGCGAACCGCAGTTGGTACAGTTGATCTGCGCCTTTCGCCTATTCGCTCCTGATGTAGAGCTGTCCTTGTCGACGCGTGAGTCACCGTTCTTCCGTGATCATATGATCCCGGTAGCAATCAACAGCGTCAGCGCAGGATCCAAGACCCAGCCCGGTGGTTATGCTGACGACGTCGCGCCTGAATTGGAACAGTTTGAACCTCATGATGGACGTACACCGCAACAGGTGGCACAAGCCATCAGCGATGCCGGTTTACAACCCGTGTGGAAAGACTGGGACGGATATTTGGGGCGAAGCCCGCAATAATCAGCAACCCTTGCAGCACCGCCTGAAAAGGGGTGGAAACGCCGCGCAGATGCCGCCAATGCGTCTGGTACAGGAAATGGGTCTCGCTATAGTGGCGATGCTGGCTGCCAAACCCGGCGCCAGCCGGAGCCCTCATATTCTCAACGGCTCCGCCTTACTCCTCCCCCGGATCACGTCGGGTACTTTCCCGCGTGACTCCGGGGCCCTCTACATGTTAACTCCAGGATTCTTCACTCAGAACAACGCACCGGCATGTTGTAAAAGCAAAAAAAAAACCGCCCCCTAAGGAGCGGTTTATCTGGCAAGGGCCCGGCAAGCCGGGACCACGGTATTCAACGATTAATCGTTGTTGCCGCCCAGGCCTGCGTTCAGCAGTTCAGCCAGGTTAGCCGTTGCTTCTTCCGCGCTGACCTGCGGAACAACTGGTGCTTCACCCTGTGCTTTACGGCGCATACGGTCCTGGTGATAAGCGTAACCGGTACCGGCTGGAATCAGACGGCCCACGATAACGTTCTCTTTCAGGCCACGCAGTTCATCACGCTTACCGGCAACTGCCGCTTCGGTCAGAACGCGCGTCGTTTCCTGGAACGATGCTGCGGAGATGAAGGACTCGGTCGCCAAGGAAGCCTTGGTGATACCCAGCAGATCGCGTGAGAAGGTTGCCTCGATCTTGCCTTCAGCAGCAAGCTGACGGTTGGCAATCTTAACGCGTGACACTTCAGCCTGCTCGCCTTCCAGGAACTCGGTGCTACCCGCGCTGACGATGGTACCTTTACGCAGCATCTGACGAACGATAACTTCAATGTGTTTATCGTTAATCTTAACGCCTTGCAGACGGTAA
This sequence comes from Serratia sp. NPDC087055, assembly GCF_044900985.1. Lineage (NCBI taxonomy): Bacteria > Pseudomonadati > Pseudomonadota > Gammaproteobacteria > Enterobacterales > Yersiniaceae > Serratia > Serratia sp. NPDC087055. The sequence continues at coordinate 12,538 of NZ_JBJDOG010000010.1, read as the reverse complement.
ACTTCCTGCACTTCGTTGGTGATGTAGCGGGTAACCGCATGCACACCACGTAGACGCAGAATGTCGTGCGGAGACTCTGGGCCGTCAGAAACAACGTCGCCACGCTCCACAACTTCGCCTTCAAACACGTTGAGCTGACGCCATTTTGGAATCATCTCTTCGTAAGCGTCGCTGCCGTCCAGCGGGGAGATTACCAGGCGACGTTTGCCTTTGGTCTCTTTACCGAACGAGATAATCCCGCTGATTTCAGCCAAGATTGCCGGTTCTTTCGGACGACGTGCTTCGAACAGATCCGCAACGCGTGGCAGACCACCGGTAATATCCTTGGTACCGCCGGATTCCTGAGGAATACGCGCCAAGGTATCACCCGCACCGATCTGAATGCCGTCTTCCAGCTGCACAATCGCTTTACCTGGCAGGAAGTATTGAGCAGGCATATCAGTACCTGGAATCAATACGTCGTCGCCTTTGGCATCAACGATTTTCAGTGCCGGACGCAGGTCTTTACCGCTACCGGTACGCTCTGCGCTGTCCAATACAACCAGAGAAGACAAACCGGTCAGTTCGTCGGTCTGGCGTGTAATGGTCTGGCCGTCAACCATATCAGCGAAGCGGATGAAACCACTCACTTCGGTGATAACTGGCATGGTGTGCGGATCCCAGTTAGCAACGGTTTCGCCGCCGTTAACTTCTGCACCGTCACCTTTGCCCATGACAGAACCGTAAGGCACTTTGTAGCTTTCTTTAGTACGGCCGAATTCGTCGATCAGCTTCAGTTCGGTGTTACGAGAGGTAATCACCAGCTTGCCTGCGGCGTTCATAACGAACTTCACATTGCTCAGCTTCAGCGTACCCTTGTTTTTCACCTGGATGCTGGATTCAGCAGCCGCACGAGATGCCGCACCACCGATGTGGAACGTACGCATCGTCAGCTGTGTACCCGGCTCACCGATTGACTGTGCCGCGATAACGCCGATAGCTTCGCCTTTGTTGATGATGTGACCACGTGCCAGGTCGCGACCATAGCAGTTTGCACACACACCAAAGTCGGTTTCACAGCTAACTACGGAACGGACTTTAACGCTGTCGACAGAGTTCTCTTCCAACAGGTCACACGTCTTCTCGTTCAGCAGGGTGTTGCGTGGTACGAGGATGTCAGCCGTACCCGGCTTGATGACATCTTCTGCAGTCACACGACCCAGAACGCGTTCGCGCAGTGGCTCTTTAACGTCACCACCTTCGATAACCGGAGTCATCATGATGCCGTTGTGAGTCCCACAGTCGTCTTCGGTTACAACCAGATCCTGCGCCACGTCAACCAGACGACGGGTCAGATAACCGGAGTTAGCCGTTTTCAATGCGGTATCCGCCAGACCTTTACGAGCACCGTGCGTGGAGATGAAGTACTGGAGTACGTTCAGACCTTCACGGAAGTTCGCAGTGATTGGCGTTTCAATGATGGAACCATCTGGCTTAGCCATCAGGCCACGCATACCGGCCAGCTGACGAATCTGTGCTGCAGAACCACGCGCACCGGAGTCGGCCATCATAAAGATGCTGTTGAAGGAAACTTGTTGTTCCACTTCGCCGTCACGGTTAACCACGTCTTCTACCGACAGGTTTTCCATCATCGCTTTAGCAACACGTTCGTTTGCCGCAGCCCAGATATCGATCACTTTGTTGTAGCGTTCGCCGGCAGTTACCAAACCAGACTGGAACTGCTCCTGGATTTCAGCAACTTCGGTTTCTGCTTCTTCGATGATCTCCGCTTTCTTAGCCGGGATAACCATGTCATCGATACCTACGGAAGCACCTGAACGGGCTGCGTAAGCAAAACCGGTGTACATGATCTGGTCAGCAAAGATAACGGTCGGCTTCAGGCCCAGGATGCGGTAACAGGTGTTCAGCATCTTGGAGATAGCTTTCTTGCCCAAAGGCTGGTTAACGATCGAATACGGCAGACCGCGCGGTACGATCATCCACAGGATGGCGCGACCTACGGTAGTGTCGATGATCGAAGTCTGGTGTACAGTCTCGCCTTCAGTGTTTTTGATCTCTTCGGTGATACGCACTTTGACACGCGCATGCAGAGAAGCCAGACCGGCGCGATAAATACGCTCAGCTTCTTTCGGGCCGCTCAACACCATGCCTTCGCCTTTGGCGTTAACACAGTCACGGGTCATGTAGTACAGACCCAATACAACGTCCTGAGAAGGAACGATGATTGGCTCGCCGTTCGCAGGTGACAGGATGTTGTTGGTAGACATCATCAACGCACGCGCTTCCAGCTGAGCTTCCAGCGTCAAGGGTACGTGAACAGCCATTTGGTCACCATCGAAGTCGGCGTTATATGCCGCACAAACCAGCGGGTGCAGCTGGATTGCCTTGCCTTCGATCAGAACCGGTTCAAACGCCTGGATACCCAAACGGTGCAGAGTTGGTGCACGGTTCAGCAGTACCGGGTGTTCGCGGATAACTTCGTCCAGGATGTCCCAAACGACAGCTTCTTCGCGCTCAACCATTTTCTTGGCGGCTTTGATGGTGGTGGCCAGGCCACGCAGCTCCAACTTGCCGTAGATGAACGGTTTGAACAGCTCAAGTGCCATTTTCTTAGGCAGACCGCACTGATGCAGACGCAGGTATGGACCTACGGTGATAACAGAACGACCAGAGTAGTCAACACGTTTACCCAACAGGTTCTGACGGAAACGACCCTGCTTACCTTTGATCATATCGGCCAAAGATTTCAGAGGACGCTTGTTAGAACCGGTGATAGCACGACCGCGACGGCCGTTATCCAGCAGGGCATCTACCGCTTCTTGCAGCATACGCTTTTCGTTGCGTACGATGATGTCAGGCGCAGCCAGATCCAGCAGGCGTTTCAGACGGTTGTTACGGTTGATCACGCGGCGATACAGATCGTTCAGATCTGAAGTCGCGAAACGGCCACCATCCAACGGAACCAGCGGACGCAGATCCGGCGGCAGTACCGGCAGCACGGTCAGGATCATCCACTCTGGCTTGTTGCCAGACTGTACGAACGCTTCCAGCAGCTTGATACGCTTGGTCAGCTTCTTACGCTTGGTTTCGGAGTTGGTTTCGTTCAGCTCTTCACGCAGCTGCTCGCACTCAGCTTCCAGATCCATGTTTTTCAACAGGGCCTGAATAGCTTCCGCACCCATCTTGGCGTCGAATTCGTCACCAAACTCTTCCAACGCGTCCAGATACTGCTCTTCAGTCAGGATCTGACGACGCTCGAGGTTGGTCATACCGCCTTCAACAACCACATAGGATTCGAAGTACAGTACACGTTCGATGTCACGCAGCGGCATATCCAGCAGCAAACCGATGCGAGATGGCAGCGATTTCAGGAACCAGATGTGCGCAGTCGGTGAAGCCAGTTCGATGTGGCCCATGCGCTCACGACGCACTTTAGTCTGGGTCACTTCAACGCCGCACTTCTCACAAATCACGCCGCGGTGTTTTAAGCGCTTGTACTTACCGCACAGGCACTCGTAGTCTTTTACCGGCCCAAAGATACGGGCACAGAAAAGGCCGTCACGTTCTGGTTTGAACGTACGGTAGTTAATGGTTTCCGGCTTCTTAACTTCACCGAACGACCACGAACGGATCATGTCTGGCGATGCCAGAGCAATCTTGATCGCATCAAACTCTTCGGTCTTAGTTTGCGCTTTCAGAAACTTCAATAAGTCTTTCACGGATTGGCTCCTGTCGGAGTTAAACCTGTTGGGTACCCACAACTGCAGTAGGTACCCGTGTGACCTGAACAACCACCCTCAGGCTCCCTAAGGCCGGGAGCCTGAGCCGGAACACGATTACTCGTCTTCCAGTTCGATGTTGATACCGAGCGAGCGGATTTCTTTCAACAGTACGTTGAAGGACTCCGGCATGCCAGGTTCCATGCGGTGATCGCCATCCACGATGTTTTTGTACATCTTGGTACGGCCGTTAACGTCATCCGACTTAACGGTAAGCATTTCCTGCAGGGTATAAGCTGCGCCGTATGCTTCCAGTGCCCACACTTCCATCTCACCGAAGCGTTGACCACCGAACTGCGCCTTACCACCCAGCGGTTGCTGAGTAACCAAGCTGTAAGAACCGGTTGAACGGGCGTGCATTTTATCGTCAACCAAGTGGTTCAGTTTCAGCATGTACATATAGCCAACAGTAACCTGGCGCTCGAATTGCTCACCGGTACGGCCATCGAACAGCGTAATCTGACCCGAGGTTGGGATCCCGCCCATTTCCAGCAGTTGCTTGATTTCAGTCTCTTTCGCACCATCAAACACCGGCGTTGCAATTGGCATACCTTTTTTCAGGTTCTCTGCCAGACGCAGTACTTCGTCGTCGGTGAAGGTGTTCAGGTCAACTTTCTGGCAGACATCGTCACCCAGATCGTAAGCCTTTTGAATGAACTCACGCAGCTTAGCCACTTCCTGATGCTGCTTCAGCATTTGGTTGATCTTCTCACCAATACCTTTAGCAGCCATACCCAGGTGGGTTTCCAGGATCTGACCGATGTTCATACGTGATGGTACGCCCAGCGGGTTCAGTACGATGTCAACCGGCGTGCCGTTTTCATCGTAAGGCATATCCTCGATCGGGTTGATCTTGGAGATAACACCCTTGTTACCGTGGCGGCCTGCCATCTTGTCACCCGGTTGGATCTGACGTTTAACGGCCAGATAAACCTTAACGATTTTCAGCACGCCTGGTGCCAGATCATCGCCCTGGGTGATCTTACGACGCTTGGCGTCCAGCTTCTTCTCGAAGTCGGATTTCAGCTCGTCGTACTGCTCTGCCAACTGTTCCAGCTGGTTTTGCTTCTCTTCGTCGGTCAGGCCCAGTTCCAGCCAGCGATCGCGTGGCAGCTTGCTCAGCTTTTCAGCTTCAACGCCACCGGCAACCAGCACTGCATGGATACGCGTAAACAGACCAGCTTCCAGGATTTGCAGTTCTTCAGTCAGGTCTTTTTTCGCCTGCTTCAGCTGCATCTCTTCGATTTCCAACGCACGCTTGTCTTTTTCCACGCCATCGCGGGTGAAGACCTGCACGTCGATAATCGTACCGGAAACGCCGTTTGGTACACGCAGAGAGGAATCTTTAACGTCAGATGCCTTCTCACCGAAGATCGCACGCAGCAGCTTCTCTTCTGGCGTCAGCTGGGTTTCACCTTTTGGCGTTACCTTACCAACCAGAATGTCACCACCGGTCACTTCAGCACCGATATACACGATACCGGATTCATCCAGTTTGGAGAGCGCAGCTTCACCTACGTTAGGGATGTCAGCAGTGATCTCTTCAGGCCCCAACTTGGTGTCGCGAGACACACACGCCAGTTCCTGAATGTGGATGGTAGTGAAGCGATCTTCCTGAACCACACGCTCGGACACCAAGATGGAGTCTTCGAAGTTGTAGCCGTTCCACGGCATGAACGCCACGCGCATGTTCTGGCCCAGTGCCAGTTCACCCAGATCGGTGGACGGGCCATCTGCCAGCACGTCGCCGCGCTCGATTGGCTCACCCAGGTTCACACACGGCATCTGGTTGATGCAGGTGTTCTGGTTAGAACGGGTGTACTTGGTCAGGTTATAAATATCGATACCTGCTTCGCCCGCGTGCATCTCGTCTTCGTTAACTTTGATAACGATACGGGAAGCATCCACGTACTGGATCACACCGCCACGTCGAGCTACGGCGGTAACACCGGAGTCAACAGCTACAGCACGTTCCATACCGGTACCTACCAGCGGCTTATCAGCGCGCAAGGTTGGAACCGCCTGACGTTGCATGTTCGCACCCATCAATGCACGGTTGGCGTCATCGTGTTCCAGGAATGGAATCAGTGAAGCACCAACGGAAACAACCTGCTGGGTTGATACGTCCATATAGTCAACCTGGTCGCGGCTGAACAGGCTTGATTCGCCTTTGCTACGACAGGTGACCAAGTCTTCTACAAAGCGGCCGTCATCATCCAGGTTGGAGTTCGCCTGAGCGATAACGAAGTTGCCTTCTTCAATAGCAGACAGATAGTTGATTTCATCGGTAACCAAACCGTCACGCACACGGCGGTACGGGGTTTCCAGGAAGCCATACTCGTTCGTCTGTGCGTACACGGACAAGGAGTTGATCAGACCGATGTTTGGACCTTCCGGCGTTTCGATTGGACACACGCGACCGTAGTGAGTCGGGTGTACGTCTCGAACTTCAAAGCCGGCACGTTCACGGGTCAGACCGCCTGGGCCCAATGCAGAGATACGACGTTTGTGCGTAATCTCAGACAACGGGTTGTTCTGGTCCATAAACTGAGACAGCTGGCTGGAGCCGAAGAACTCTTTCACCGCCGCCGAAATTGGCTTGGCGTTGATCATGTCCTGTGGCATCAGGGTATCCAGATCGCCCAGGGACAGACGTTCTTTAACCGCACGCTCAACACGTACCAGACCTACACGGAACTGGTTCTCAGCCATTTCGCCGACGGAACGGATACGACGGTTGCCCAAGTGGTCGATATCGTCCACTTCGCCTTTACCGTTACGGATATCGATGAGCTTCTTCATCACTTCAATGATGTCGTCTTTGCTCAGGATGCCCGAACCTTCGATCTCGTCACGCAGCAGAGAACGGTTGAACTTCATACGACCAACCGCAGACAGATCATAGCGGTCTTCAGAGAAGAACAGGTTCTCGAACAGGCTTTCAGCAGCTTCGCGCGTTGGCGGCTCACCAGGGCGCATCATGCGGTAGATTTCTACCAGCGCGCTCAGACGATCACTTGTTGGATCGACACGTACGGTCTCAGAGATGTACGCACCGTGGTCCAGATCGTTGGTGAACAGCGTTTCAATACGCTTGTGGCCTGACTGGCTCAGTTTGGCCAGCAGATCCAGAGACAGCTCCATGTTGGCTGCACAGATCAGCTCACCAGTATTGGTATCGATATAGTCCTTCGCGACCACTTTGCCCGCGATGTACTCAACCGGTACTTCAATACTCTGAATTTCGTCTTTTTCGAGCTGACGGATATGACGAGCGGTGATACGACGGCCTTTCTCAATGTAGATCTTGCCGTTGGCTTCGATATCAAACGAAGCAGTTTCACCACGCAGACGTTCTGGAACCAGCTCCATCTGCAGCTTGTTATCACGGATCTCGAATACGACTTTCGCAAAGAACAGGTCAAGGATCTGTTCAGTGGTGTAGTTCAGTGCACGCAGAATGATGGTCGCAGGCAATTTACGGCGACGGTCAATACGTACAAACAGGTTGTCTTTCGGGTCAAACTCGAAATCCAACCATGAACCGCGGTAAGGGATGATACGTGCGTTATACAGCACTTTACCCGAAGAGTGGGTTTTACCCTTATCGCTGTCAAAGAATACGCCAGGACTACGGTGAAGCTGAGATACGATAACCCTCTCAGTACCGTTGATCACAAAGGTGCCGTTTTCGGTCATGAGCGGAATTTCGCCCATATAGACTTCTTGTTCCTTGATGTCTTTGACCGTACCTTCCGGAGCTTCACGCTCATAGATGACCAGGCGCAGTTTGACGCGCAGCGGTGCAGAGAACGTCACACCACGGATCTGGCACTCTTTGACGTCGAAGACCGGCTCACCAAGACGGTAGCTAACGTATTGCAGCTCCGAATTGCCACTGTAGCTCTGGATAGGGAAAACAGAACGGAATGCAGCTTCTAAGCCGTATTGCCCTTCTGGATCTTGCTCGATAAACTTCTGGAACGAGTCAAGCTGGATAGAAAGGAGATATGGTATGTCCAAAACTTGTGGACGCTTACCAAAATCCTTACGAATACGTTTTTTCTCGGTATAGGAGTAAACCATAGGGTTCCTCAGCTCGCTGGAAAGTCGAACCTATCTGTCCGTCCGGATATAGGACGGTTCACGCAACACCATTTTGTCGACCGGAAAGCGGGAACACTTTCCGCAATACTCGTTTCTATCACGCTTAAATCATTTCGTTGCGCTGTACGGCAGATTTTGCTGCGGCAGGGAGAGCAATATATTAAGTCGTCGATAGAAAGAAATATTGGGGTTAGCCAGTAGCCAAACAGTGTGAAACTCTACTGACGCCCTACAGCGCAAAAAGGCTGGTGACCAAAAAGTCACCAGCCATCAGTCTGTTAGTTAAAACAGACTGCACTCAGAAAGCAGTGGCTTATTTAACTTCAACTTCAGCGCCAGCTTCTTCCAGAGCTTTTTTCAGTGCTTCAGCGTCGTCTTTGCTGATGCCTTCTTTCAGTGATGCTGGTGCAGACTCAACCAGGTCTTTAGCTTCTTTCAGACCCAGGCCAGTTGCGCCACGTACTGCTTTGATTACTGCAACTTTGTTCGCGCCGATACCTTTCAGTACAACGTCGAATTCAGTTTTTTCTTCAACAGCTTCAGCAGCAGCAGCAGGACCTGCAGCTACAGCAGCAGCAGAAACACCGAACTTCTCTTCCATAGCGGCGATCAGTTCAACGATTTCCATTACAGACAGAGCTGCAACGCCTTCGATAATTTGGTCTTTAGTGATAGACATAACAATTGTTCCTAAAATTCAGAAATAGTTTAAATACGTAAGCAACGGATAAGAAAAAGGGCTTATGCCGCTTCTTTCTGATCGCGCAGTGCAGCCAGAGTGCGAACCAATTTGCCAGCAGCGGCTTCTTTCATGGTTGCCATCAGGCGTGCGATTGCTTCATCGTAAGTAGGCAGAGTTGCCAAGCGGTCAATTTGTGCCGCAGGGATCAGCTCACCTTCAAAGGCCGCAGCTTTAATCTCGAACTTTGCATTCGCTTTCGCGAAATCTTTGAACAGACGAGCAGCAGCGCCCGGGTGTTCATGAGAAAATGCAATCAAGGTAGGACCGACGAACGTGTCTTTCAGGCATTCGAATGGAGTGCCTTCAACTACGCGACGCATCAGGGTGTTACGAACAACACGCATGTAAACGCCAGCTTCACGACCTGCTTTACGCAGTTCAGTCATTTTATCAACGGTAACGCCACGAGAATCCGCAACAACCGCAGACAGCGCGCCTTTGGCTACTTCGGTGACTTCAGCAACAATCGCTTGTTTGTCTTGAAGATTTAATGCCATTAGCTTTTTGCTCCTGGATTTAGCCGGGGGAAATCCCCGGCACTCACATCACTCAACACCTTGTGATAAATCACGCAGTGAGAGCGTTCAAACACGGTGAGCAGAATCCAGCAAAGACAATTTAAAATTTTCTTTAGGCTCTGTCACCGTCTACGCAGGAAAGATTAAGTACCTTTCGATACACCTGCGGTCTTGGACGGAGGCCTGGATAGGCCAGGCTCCAACCGAAAAATCTTTTGTTTCACTATGGGCAAGCCAATAGCAAAACCTTGGGGCATAAGATTCTAGACAAATCTTACCCCCAAGTCAAAGCGATAATCGCAGGGCGATTAGTTCGCTACAGCAGTCAGGCCGCTTTGATCGATAGCAACGCCAGCACCCATGGTGGTGGAGAGGCTAACTTTCTTGATGTACACGCCTTTCGCCTGAGATGGTTTTGCTTTTTTCAGCGCAACCAGCAGGGCTTCCAGGTTTTCTTTCAGCTTGTCTGACTCGAAATCAACCTTACCGATAGTGGTATGGATGATGCCGTTTTTGTCGTTACGGTAACGAACCTGACCTGCTTTAGCATTTTTCACAGCTTCAGCAACGTTCGGAGTAACGGTACCCACTTTCGGGTTTGGCATCAGGCCACGTGGACCCAGGATCTGGCCCAGTTGACCAACAACGCGCATTGCATCTGGAGAAGCAATAACAACGTCGAAGTTCATTTCGCCTTTTTTGATCTGGTCTGCCAGATCTTCCATACCTACCAGCTCTGCGCCAGCAGCTTTAGCTGCTTCAGCGTTAGGGCCTTGGGCAAATACGGCAACGCGAACGGACCGACCGGTGCCGTTTGGCAGAACGGTAGCGCCACGAACGTTTTGGTCAGATTTACGAGCGTCGATGCCGAGGTTAACAGCAACGTCAACGCTTTCTACGAATTTAGCGGTGGCCAGCTCTTTCAGCAGAGCAACAGCTTCGGTGATGTCATACTGTTTAGTAGCATCAACTTTGTCACGGATCACGCGCATGCGCTTGGTCAGCTTAGCCATTTCTTAATCCTCCACTACCAGGCCCATGGAACGAGCAGTACCTTCGATGGAGCGAGTCATCGCTTCAACGTCAGAACCAGTCATGTCCGCAGCTTTGGTTTCTGCGATTTCACGTACCTGAGCACGAGTCACTTTACCTACTTTGTCTTTGTTCGGCTTGCCTGAACCAGACTTGATACCAGCCGCTTTTTTCAGCAGAACTGCTGCTGGCGGGGTTTTGGTAACGAAAGTGAAGGAGCGATCAGAATAAACAGTAATAACAACCGGAATCGGCAGACCTTTCTCAACGCTGTCAGTCTTAGCATTGAACGCCTTACAGAATTCCATGATGTTAACGCCTTGCTGACCCAGAGCTGGACCAACTGGCGGACTTGGGTTAGCCATACCGGCTGCAACTTGCAGCTTAACGTAGGCTTGTACTTTCTTGGCCATTTACAATTCCTCGGTTTGGGTAATATCGCCTCAATAGAGGCTCCCCGTGTTTAACCTCGCTCAATGAGCAAGGTCTATAAAAACAAAAGGCGCGAAATTATAGTTCAATTTCGCGCCTATGGCAAGCGGCAAAAAACCACTTATTGCTGATTAATTGATCAGCCTTTTTCAACCTGAGCAAAGTCCAGTTCCACCGGCGTTGCACGCCCAAAGATGGAAACAGAAACTTTCAAACGGCTCTTCTCGTAATCCACTTCTTCAACAACCCCGTTGAAGTCAGCGAACGGACCATCGTTAACACGGACCAATTCACCCGGCTCGAACAGCGTTTTAGGACGCGGCTTATCACCAACCTGCTGCAGGCGGTTCATAATCGCATCAACTTCTTTATCGCTGATCGGTGCCGGACGGTCAGAGGTACCGCCGATGAAACCCATAACGCGTGGAACGCTACGCACCAAGTGCCAGCTGGCGTCATTCATCACCATCTGGACCAGTACATAGCCCGGGAAGAACTTACGTTCACTTTTACGACGCTGGCCACCACGGATTTCAACGACTTCTTCCGTAGGCACCATGACTTCGCCGAACAGCTCTTCCATATCGTGCAGTTTGATGTGTTCACGCAGCGATTGCGCTACGCGACCTTCAAAACCGGAAAACGCCTGAACGACGTACCAACGTTTTTTTGGAGCTTCAGACATTTTAGAACCTCAGGCCAGTAATAAACGATACCAGACGGACCAGAATACCATCCAGGCCCCACAGAATCAGTGACATCACGGCAGTTACCGCGGCAACGATCAACGTGGTATGTAGCGTTTCCTGACGAGTTGGCCAGATCACCTTGCGCACTTCTGTACGCGCTTCGCGCGCAAACGCGACGGTGGCCTTGCCTTTGGTGGTCATCAGCGCTACAGCGCCAGCAACAGCGATAACCACTACAACAGCCAGCGCACGTAATGGCAGGCTGAAATCACGGTAGTAATAGTTACCGACAATCGCTACAACCAACAGAACGGCGACGATCAGCCACTTAGCCGTTTCCAGGCCGCGCCCGCTCCCTTGAGCCTCGGTATTCGCACTCATAAACCAACCTGTCACAATGAATTCAGAACAGACAACTTTGCCTCGCACAGCAAGACAAACCAAACCGATCAAATGCCGCTCGGCAGCATTTCGGTGTTTTACGCTATGACGTATCTCAGTCAATACGGCTTTAAGAGCCCATCTCACCAATGATTATGACTGCAAAATCGCTGATGAGATAGGTTCTAGTTCACAGCGTAGAAAAAGGGCATCAAATGATGCCCTTTTACCGCGTGTCGCGTCAAACGTTATCAGCGATTAAGCGATAACTTTAGCAACAACACCAGCGCCGACAGTACGGCCGCCTTCACGGATTGCGAAACGCAGACCGTCGTCCATCGCGATTGGGTGAATCAGGGTTACAACCATGTTCACGTTGTCGCCTGGCATTACCATCTCAACGCCTTCTGGCAGTTCGATGGTACCGGTCACGTCAGTTGTACGGAAGTAGAACTGTGGACGGTAGCCTTTGAAGAATGGCGTGTGACGACCACCTTCTTCTTTGCTCAGGATGTACACTTCTGAGTCGAATTTGGTGTGTGGCTTGATTGAACCTGGTTTAGCCAGTACCTGACCACGTTCGATATCTTCACGCTTGATACCACGCAGCAGAACACCTACGTTCTCACCAGCACGGCCTTCGTCCAGCAGTTTGCGGAACATTTCAACGCCAGTACAGGTAGACTTAACGGTGTCTTTGATACCAACGATTTCAACTTCTTCGCCAACTTTAACGATACCGCGCTCAACACGACCGGTAACAACGGTACCACGACCGGAGATGGAGAATACGTCTTCGATTGGCAGCAGGAACGGCTTGTCGATAGCACGCTCTGGTTCTGGGATGTAAGAATCCAG
>NZ_JBJDOG010000009.1:0-85310 GCF_044900985.1 Serratia sp. NPDC087055 | reverse complement strand
TTCGTCGGAAAAACGCTTCTTCATGGGGGTGTCCTCATGTGGCTTATGAAGACATTACTAACATCGCGTTGTATTAATCAACGGGGAGCAGGTCAGTTCACCTACATTTCTGATGATTAACCAGTACAACAAGCAAGCTTTAGTACAAATTCCAACCTTCAAAAAAACAAAAAGATCAAAATTCATACCCGAACCTAGGTTTCACACCATCAAATATCCACATTTCAATGAGAATCCACTTAAATAACCGAGAGAACATTTAAATCACACAACAAATCGTTTATTAATTAACCAAACGAGCAATTGATTAATATAGTTAATTATTCTGTTTTGCTAGTTATGTCGATCTAATGATCTGAAAAAAGGATCTTTTGCAGATCATTGATCCAAAAAATTGGGTTATACAGAATTTTAGCTCTGTTTATGTCATCATTTACAGCATTTCAGATCGTCTAAAAAAGCATTTACACAATTTACGTTTGCAAATACACTCCCCGGCATACTTAAGCACAGGTTTCACTGGATCGCCAGTCCGCCAACTAGTAACCCGTTAAACCTTGCTATCAAGCTTTAGCCTGGACTGCGCCTGATTACACCTAATCGGGCACCTCCCTGCCTCAGGTGTCGGGTGCAGTCCAGGCTAAAGCGCAGTCGGGAGAAACCGCGAAATACGTTTCCTCTTACAGCAGCATTTGCCAATCACCCAGCATGGGGACGGTTTTGGCGGAGCCTGCCCGACACACTGCGCCTTATCATTTTTCTACCGCTCATCAACGGGGAATGTCATGGAACGCTGGTATCTCGCCTGCCATAAAGCGGGTAAAGACAATGTCTTTAAAGCCCAAATGACGTTAGAACGCATGAATATCATGGCATTCAGCCCAGTGATGCGTACTTACCGTCCCCGTTCCGATCGACCAGGCCAGTTCCGTCCAGTGATCGAACAAATGTTTCCTGGCTATTTCTTTGTATTCTTTGATACCGAAATCCATCATTCATCAAAAATCGAACTCTGCCCTGGGGTAAGTCACCTTGTCCGTTTTGCAGGCGAAATCACCCCAATTCGGGATGCCGTTGTTGATGACGTAATGCAGCTACCTGTTTGTGTACAAGCTTTTTCCCGTAAGAACCCAGGCAAACGGCGTTGGGATAAAGGGGCAACACCTCTCAATCAACAACAGCGCCAACAAATTCAGGCGTTGGTTGATACAAATGATGGCGACACCCGCAGCGCCCTATTCTTTGCCTTCATAGAAGCTCTGCGCTAACCGCTACCTTCGCTTTATTTGATTAACACCCCTTTGGCTGCCCGGTTCCCCGGGCGGTCTTTTTTTCATTGATTACGTGCTTACGTTTCGACGTAACCGAGGTGATAAACATATGACACAACGAAAAAACTACTCATTGAATGCCAAACATAATCAAATGCTTAATGAGCAAGCTGTAAATTTGACGGGGATCCTCAGTCGTCCAGTGGCTTGTCGTGATGTGCTTGAGGCTATTTTGGACCTGACCTCAACGCTGGATAATAACGCCCTGGCACAGCGAGTTCTTGATCGAGCCAATGAACCAAAGCGAGGTCGACGCCCCGGCCCGAGGAAAAATCGCCTATGAAATCATTCCTCCCCGTCGCTCTCGCTCCGGTGGTGTTGACTGGGTGTGCCCTTAATACCCACACACCGCCGACAGCACCGGCACAGCAGTTTGTCACTACGCTGATCCAAGAACAGATACCCCTTATCCAACAGGCACAGACAGAACTCGCTAAAGCCAGCCGTGTGCATCTCTCACCGGGCACGCCATTAACTTTACCTGCTTCATCAAAAGCCCTGCCGGCAAAAAATGCAACGGAGACACCTGCACTGGCGGGTCAGGCTGTTCCCACATTGCATGCTATTCGTTATTTAGGGGAGCGTGTTGGGACGCCTGCGCTGGCGGGTGCAGGTAAATCCCAGACACTTCGTCAGGCTTTGAGTCAGATAGTGCCGGCAGGGTGGCAAGTTGCTTTCTCGCAAGAACTTAAGCCGGATATTCGCGAAACACTGCAATGGACCGGTAATGACCAATGGCCATTCGTTTTAGACGACATCTTGCAGCGACTGAACAAAGTAGCGTTGCTCGATTGGCAAGCTCAGCGCGTTTCCGTTGCGTCCAAATCAGCAGCATTTAAACCAGGAACGGCAGTAACACAACCACAAATCAAAACGCCAGGATCTGCGCCTACAACCCCAGCGAGCACCAGTAAACAAAGTGTGGTTGCATCTGGTCGCAATCCATTCGGTGGAAAATTTCCGACGCCACGTCCTGCTGCAGCTGTTAAAACCACTACATTTGTGGCCTTGCCTAAAACAGTTATTAAGCCAAAGGTATGGCGGATAGAAGCCGGTAGCACGCTGAAAGACACCCTGTTTAATTGGGCTGCAGGTGAAACGTGCTCTACTCCGGGAGTCGCTAATTGGACTGTGGCGTGGCTGACACAAGCCAACTATCGTATCGATGCTCCGTTGCAGTTTGAGGGGAGTTTCAGAGATGCGCTGAACGGTTTGTTCACGCTATACGGTACGGCAAAAGTGCCGCTGTATGCAGGTATGCGTAACGAACAATGCGTCATATCGGTGGACGATAAGGAGATCCACTGATGGTCTATTGGCTGCTATCGGTGTTTATAGGTTTCCTCGTCTGGTCAAACATATCACCCCATGACCAAACGGGCACACAACTGCAGGATAGCACGCTGAGTCAGCGCGCTATTCAAACCGTCCGTTATATCAATGATATCAATGACTGGCGCTATAACAATCCTGCGCAAAAAGACGGTGTAATCCCGGACAGCGCCTTCGGCTGGTCATCCCTTCCTGCGTTACACAATGTACTGCAGGCTGACCGTGTCTATGTCTACCAACCTGACCAACCCGGACTGATGTCTGCGCTGTTAGCCCAAAGTGGGCACTCAGCCTTAGTTGGAAAAGTTGTTGCAAGACGCCTGTTGGACAGTTTTGGCAACGACATGCAGGTAAATGTGCCGGATAGCATTACTGACGGCAGCCTGGTGTATCTCAACTAATCCCTCTCCTCCCAAGGTTAAAAATGAAAAATCACCTCCCCTTAACCGGGTTGGCGGCGACATTATGTTTGCTGCTTTCCGGCTGTGCACCACTTGAACGTATCGACAAAATCGACAACACCGTCTTACAGAATGAAAAGCAAGCCGATAAACACCTGCATGCGTTAAAAAATGGCGCTGTCGTTCGTGATCTGACATCACAATGGATCAACCCCTATCCATTAAATTCCCAGTCCGGAAGTAATAGTTTACTCCCGCCCTGCGCTGTAGCCATCAACCGCCCTAGTAGCATTACCCTGGCAGAAGTCAGCGCCTTCATCAGTAAACGCTGCCGACTGCCTGTCGTCGTCACACCTGATGCACAAGCCATGCTCGCACCAACAGGGGGTGGGAAGACTGAACAACTCAGTGGCCCTATTCCCGCGCCAGACCCTAATGGAATGGTGGCTCTGGCAGCGTTAGGTGGTTCGCCTACCCGCACAGCTCCAGCCGTGGGCGGTGGCTCTGCTCTCAGAGGATTGTTCTGGCAAGGAGAGTTAGGGGGGCTACTCGACAATGTCACCACACGCTTGGGATTGTCATGGCGATATGAACAAGGTCGGATCGCTATTTTCTACCTAGACACCCGCACCTTCCCCGTTATGTTTATGGACAGCAAAGCGAGCTTTGGCTCCAAGACAGTGAGCGGCACCACCTCGTCAATGGGCGCCACGGGTGACAGCAGCGGCGGTGGACTCAGTGGCGACTCCAATACCTCACAGGCGACTGAGATGGAAATCAAGTCGAGCCTGTACGAGGACGTCACCAATACCATCAAGTCGATGTTGACGCCGAACATCGGCCGCATGAATTTATCCGCCGGCGTGCTGACCGTCACGGATACGCCACGTGTACTCGAACAGATAGGCCGCTATTTGGATGACCGCAACAATGAGCTCAATCGTCAAGTGGTGCTCAACGTACAGGTCTACAGCGTGGAAAAACGCACGCAGGATCAGTACGGCATTGACTGGAACGCCGTATTCAACAGCGGCAGCATCGGATTGTCATTGACCAATGCATTCAGTGGCGCTGCTTCCGATGCCCTGAACGGTGGTGTTTCTATCCTTGATGGCAAAGGTGCCGGCACAAAGGCCTTTATCAAAGCCTTGTCCGAGCAAGCAAATGTAAGCGTGATGACCGAAGCATCGAGCATGACCACTAATCTGTCAGCGGTACCTATCCAGGTGGCACTACAACAGGACTATGCCTCCAACGTCACCACCGAAAACACGGCCAACGTAGGTTCATCAAGTAGCATCACCAAATCGACGATCACTACCGGCTTCAATATGACGGTATTGCCATTCCTGATGCCCAAGTCGCCAAAAATGCAGCTGCAGTTCGCGATCAATATGTCCGACGACCCGACCATGCGCACGTTTACCAGCGAAAAAACGTCGGTTGAGCTGATGAAAACACGCCTCAAGACGTTTACCCAGCGCGTCATCATTCAATCCGGACAGACGCTGGTGCTGAGTGGTTATCAATCTCTTAATAACACCGCCAACCGTCAGGGTGTTGGCAGCTTCCGTTTCTTTGGACTCGGCGGCGGCACCAACGGTGAAAATAACAAAACCATGCTGGTCATTCTTATCACTCCGGTCATTTTGGGATAAGCCATGAAACAACAGACGACATATACGTTGCAGGATGGGAGTACCTGGCTGGTTGCCGGATTGCACTGGCAGTATCTGCCGCTACGCGGGCGCCGCAGCATGCGCTTACGTGCTAAAGAAGCCCATGCCACACATTGGGCGGCGTTACCTACCGGCGATGGCCAGGCGCAAGGCACTTTGCTTGGCACCGTCACCCTTACGGACAAAACGCGCCGAAAAGGCGGTCGACATACATTGGCATCAATGGCGTTAGCCGTCCTGCCAGCATTACCAGAGGCCTGTTACGGTATTTTCCCGTTACCGGATGGCCAATACTGGTTTGTGGCTGTCAGCGACGGCATGTTGTCACCGTTTGGCGATATCGTGGGTGATGACGCGGCCATACGAATAGCCGTGTCCAATTTTCTGCAAATCACCTCTGAACCGCCGGCGGGTTGGACAATATATGCCCCGAGCGGTTTCTTTCCCGAACAAGGTACCGAAGATAAGGCGCTCTCGACACTGACCGACAACAAGGTCGGTTTGCGACGTGCTCGTCTGAGTAAAACCCATAATCCGCAGATGCTGTGGCTGTGGGGGATTGCGGTGGTGGCGTTGGGCGTTGGGTATACCGGCTATTCGACATGGCAAACGCATCAGGAAGAGGCGCGTATTGCCGCTGCTCAGGCGGCGCTGATGGCCAGACAACAACTGGAGCAACAGGCTCCGGCCGACAACCTAAAGCCCTGGGCAACTCAACCGCGATTCCCGCCGATGCTCAGCGCCTGCAGTAGCGTGTGGAAAGACGCTCAGATCTCTATTGCCGGCTGGGTATTCAATACGGCGACGTGTGATGCTTACGGCAAGATCACGCTGCATTACACCTTGCCGAACGGGGGCACCGTGGGGGATTTTGCCTTGCGGTTGCCCGTTCTCTATGGGGCAGATATTCAACCGGTGTTTAATATTCCCGGCAGCGCGGATGATGCTTCCTTTGCGTTATCGGTGTCGCTTTCTCCTCCTGAACACCCCGAAGCGCTGCTCCCGGGCAGCCAGCAAATCCAGCATCTGACCAGCTATGCCCAGCGTATCAATGCGCGTTTGCGCCTTAGCGAAATGGACGCGAGCACGCAGTTAACGCAGGGCGACGTACAAAGCCTGCCATGGCGCACCTACAGCTTTACGTTCATTACCGACATTCCGCCCGATAGGTTGTTTGCGCCAACGCGCTTCAACAGCAGCGGGATAAGGGCGTCCAGTATCACGACGACGCTCAAGAACAACCGTCTGGAATACACCATTGAGGGACTTCTGTATGCCAACCGTTAAATCCTGGGTAACACCCTGGGCGTTGTGCCTGGTGCTGTCCGCACCCGGTGTATTCGCCGCGCCTGTCGCTGACATACCGGCGGCTCCACTTGCGATACCTTCGGCTGAAAAACCGGTGAAGTCGCCGACGTCAGTCGATATTCCCTTGCCAACCACATTTACCCGCACAGAGGCTGGGCGGGCGTTAAATCTGGGGCAACTCGAAGCCATACAGGCTGAGACGGTGCTGTATGAGGCTCAGCTTGCCAGGGCAAAGGCGTTGAATGAACTGCAAAAGAACGGCTATGACCGTGCCCTGGACCAGCCTTTTAATCCAGCGCCGCCTTCTCAGGACAATAAGGCGGAGGTCAAGGGGGCGGCTCAAGATGCTGTTCCGCCACAAATCGTGGAGATCACCGGTACCGGCAAAGGGTTTACTGCCGTGCTGGCTCTCAGCAACGGCAACCAGGTCACGGTGCAGTCAGGGAACCGCATTCCGGGTACGGAATATGTCGTTAAACGGATCAATCTCAATGAGGTCGTTGTCGCCGGGAAGAACCAAACGCTGGTGTCTCTTTCCTTTGCGGGGTAACCGATATGTATGAGAAACGTGGTTCAACCTATATCCATTTAGACCTGGCCAATTCTGACGCCCCAACGCTGTATGTGTCTGACGCGCACAATAACAGTCTGGCCGTCACGTCAGAGATTGCCGGCGCGTATAAGAAATACCCCAGACTGCAGGTTAAGCGGGTTCAGCTCGACAAGCTGAAAGAGTTGCAGCAAAGCCAGGTAACCGACAACCCCGAGGCTAGCGATTATTCCGATCAACAGGCGAAAATCATCGGTTTTTTTCGGGAAGCCAAGAAGAAAGGTGCCAGTGATATTCATCTGCTGATCGGGATGAATAATGTGACCGTGGTGCAATTTCGCGTGCACGGCGACCTCGAAACGGTGACTCAGTTAGATCTCGCCGAAGGAATGACGCTGGCGTCGACGATTGTGATGTCCATGTGCGATGTGGCAGAGAAGAGTTTTAATCCCAATCGCGCTCAGGATGGGCGGGTGCGCAAAGAGTTCCTTCAGGGGCTTAAGCTTTTCGGTGCACGCTATGCGCATACGCCGGCAGAATTTGGTTTGTATGTGGTGATGCGCATTTTGCCTGATGAAGGAAAGGCTCCCCCCACGCTGGACGAACTGGGGTTTCTACCGGAACAGCAAACGCTCATTCGCCGAATGCTTGCACGCCCTGAGGGCGTCATTATCCTCTCCGGGCCGACCGGCTCAGGGAAAAGTACCTCCCTGCGTACGTTCAGCGAAATGTACCTGTCTTTTACCGGGCATAGAAAACGCCTGATGACGCTGGAAGATCCGCCTGAAGGGCTGATTCTGGGAGCGGTACAGACCCCCATCATTGCTGATAAAAACGACCCGGATGCGGTTAGCCGCGCCTGGGTTCGGTCTATTTCTGCTGCGTTGCGCCTAGACCCCGATGCCATGGTCGTGGGGGAAATTCGTGATGCCAACTCGGTTAAATCTGCGCTGACGGCAGCCAAGTCCGGCCACCTGGTGGAAACCACTCTGCATGCCAATGACGCTGTCGGCATTCTTGACCGCCTGACAGACACGCTAGGTATCCCTATAGGGCAGGTAGCCGATCCTCAAGTCATGATCGGGCTAATCGCTCAACGATTGGTGCAGCTGCTGTGTCCGCACTGCAAGAAAAGCTGGAGTGACGTCAGTGACGGTTTGGAAGAAGAGAAAAAAGCGTTACTTGAGCGTTTTTGCCGCGTGGAGACGTTGGCCTTTCGCCATCCTGAGGGATGTGAGCACTGTTATAAGGGCGTGACGGGCCGGCGTGTCATTTCTGAAGTTATTCGTCCCGATGCCAGATTCATGGAGCTGTTTCGCCATGAGGGCAAGCTCGCCGCACGCAGTTATTGGGTGAACATGCTAGGCGGCATTACTCGCGGTCAGCACCTGCTGCGTTATCTCAACGCTGGGCTGGTCGACCCAATCGATGCGGATTACATCAGTCCGCTTGATGAGGACAGTCTGACCTTGCTTCCCTTGGAGGCCACATCATGATTTCCCGCTTGCGCGAACGTCTGACGGCATTGCGGGGGAAAGTGCCGTCTTCGGAAAAAATGAATGAAGGGTTAGGCCGTTGGTTGGCGCAAAAAACCTTCTCTACGGCCGACCGTCTGACGCTCTATGAAGACTTGGCTTTTCTTCTCGACAATAACCTTAAAGTAGAAAAAGCCATCAATTCGATGATAGGGAGCTACGGGAACAAACGTTCTCCGATGGTCTATTGTCTGGAAGATATGCTCAGCGCATTGCGTCAGGGCAGATCAGTCGACCAAGGGTTGGCATCCTGGATACCCCAACAGGAGGCCGCCATCCTCAGTTCTGGTGTTCAGGACGGCAACCTGGCTGCGGCCTTATACAGGGCGATCACCGTGGTGCAGGGGATGTCGGATATGAAATCAGCACTGGCTTCCACACTGGCTTATCCGACGCTGCTGCTGGCATCAACCTTCGCCATGATGAAGATGGTCACCGTCTATTTTCTACCTCGTCTGGAGTCATTATCTGCTCAAGACAACTGGACCGGTGCGTTGTGGTGGCTCAGCGCTGTCTCAGAATTCTTTGTCAATCACGCCATTATCCTCAGCCTTTCCATCATTCTGTTCGTTGTTTTCGTGATTTGGTCGATGCCGAACCTCACAGGGAAAACACGACAGCATGTTTTGGACCGCGTACTCCCCTGGAGCGTATATCGCGACGTGCTTGGCGTGGGCTTCCTGCTGAATTTCAGTGCGCTGATGCGTGCTCAGGTGAAGACGGAAGACGCCATCGAGATGCTAAGTCGCTATGCGCCGCCCTGGTTGTATGAACGATTGGCCGCAACCCAGCGTCAGGTTAGACAAGGTGACCACCTGGGGTTGGCATTACGCAATGCCGGCTACGGATTTCCCTCCCCACGTGCTATCGACAAACTGGTCCTGCTGACGGATGGCGATAACGCTGAAATCATTATTGAAAATTTTGCACGAGCCTGGCTTGTGCAAACCGTAGCCCGGATCAAGCGGACGGCGTCTTTGCTTTCTTACATCGCATTGGGCACCAACGCTGGCTACATGATCCTGATCCTCCTGGCCACACAAAACCTCAACGACCTCGTGGGTGCACATTAAGGCATTCACTTTCATCAAAATCTAAAGGAAACAGTAATGGAACTGACACAAACCCCTCACTCGGCTGTCAACCGTGGATCAATAACCTTGTTCGAAGCGGGCATCTATTTTGTTCTTGCCCTTGCAGTATTGGCTGTCGCCATTACTCTGGGGGGCAGTTTGTTTAACCGTAATGACGCCAGCACGGAGTACAATAATGCGGCGGAGCTGATGACAAATACCCGCACCATGTTGAAAACCTCTGGTACTTATAACTTTGCTGCAGCTGATGCCATGACGGGAGCACTTATCCAGTTTGGTGGGGCACCGGCCAACATGACAGTAGTAGGTACAAAGTCATCCGGGTCTGCGAAATTACAAAATCTGTGGGGCGGTGCGGTCACCGTGCAACCGGTTGCCACTGCAGGCGGTCAAAAATCCACATTCTCACTGACCTACGCGGCCATCCCTCAGGAAGCCTGTATTACCCTAGCGACCAAACTCAGCGCCGCGCCGAGCATTGTGACCACCATGGTTAACGGTACGTCCACTAATGGTGCAATCGCGGCGAGCGCCGTTGGCGCGCAATGCACTGCAGATAAAGGCTCCGTTGGTCAAAACACCCTCACTTTCACCAGCAACACCTGATGCCCATCCCGCCGGTAACGTCCTGTTGCCGGCCTCCTTCTGGAGTGCATTCTTATGTTGTTTTCTTTTCAACGTGCCTTGTCCTGCCTGGTGCTGGGCGGGGCGTTATTATTATCGCTGCCGGCACAGGCGTTCTGTTTTAACGAGGCGGGCGCCCGCTATAAAGTCGACCCCTTATTACTGCGTTCAATGGCCACCGTTGAAAGCAGTCTTAACCCACGTGCTATCGGCAATAATCGCGATAAAAAAGGGCGGGTCACCAGTCGTGATTTTGGGCTGATGCAGATTAATGACCGACACATTCCCCAGCTGCGTGCGCTGGGTATTATTCAAAGTGAGCAGGACCTGCTGACAAATACGTGTCTCAACGTACAGATAGGGGCCTGGATACTGGCAAAGCATCTCAAGCAATGTGGCGTCAATTGGCAATGCCTCGGTTCCTACAATGCCGGGTTTGCTGACAACAACGGTCCACGGCGCATGATTTATGCGCGGAAGATTTATGCGATGTACATGAAGCTTAAGGACGGTGCAGCCTGATGACCCTATATCTCCTGAAGTTCTCATTACTGATGGCTTTCGCCAGCACCACTCTGTGCATTGTTGCCCAACCGTTGGTTCACGGGGCGAAACAATTCTTGCTTAAACATGATGGCCCACCACTCACTCGACTGCAGGTCAGGGGTGTCACAATCGTTTTCGCCGGTACCGGTACTGCCCTGATTGCAGCGACAGCACTCGCGGGTTTCTCCTGGTGGGGAACGGTCAAAATTCTGGGGATGCTTGCATGGGGTATTCCCATGGCGTTGCTTGATATGCGTAATTACTGGCTACCGCTGCGGTATACCTCCGGTTTTTGGCTGACCGGTCTGCTGTTTACCTTTCTGCCTGGGAGCACGCTCACCCTGTTGGAGGCGCTCACAGGCAGTATGGGCATGTTTATGCTCCTTTATGCCTTTCATTACGGAGCCAAACGCCTGCGGGGTGATGAAGGGTTTGGCCTGGGCGATGTACATTTGATCGCCGCGCTGTGTGCCTGGTTCCCCTGGCAGTTAGCCAGTGTGCTGAGCGGATGTGCCTTCCTATTTTTTATCGTCGGTGCGCTGCTGACGAAAAAAACCGTTCAACCTTATGCTCCCTGGCTGTTCGCCTTACTGGCGGCCTTGGCCGGATGCTTCCCAAAACTGACCCTATCAGGTGCCTTATGACTGCTGAAGCTGCCAACCCTCGAATCAACCGGGGGGGATTGTTGATCTCAATGGCCATCGTGCTGGGGATCGTGTTGATTGCCGCCCCTATCGGGCTGGAAAGATATTCCAACTATATAGAAGAACAAACCTGGGTCGTGACAGCCACACACCTGAGCACGGTGAGCCAGGGTGCACGCCGATACGTCAAAGATAACTACGACACCTTACTGAATCAGGTCAAAGGGGGCGGTAACGTCACGGTAACCGGGCAGACCCTAAGGGATAAAGGGTATTTGCCCGCGGGTTTTTCCCTGACCAACAATAACGCCCAAACCTATATTCTTGCCGTGACACGCAATCCTGCGCAAACCGAAAAACTGGTCGCCTTTGTTTTGACCGCTGGCGGTCAGAACATTGCGTTCAAGGGCCAACGC
Source organism: Serratia sp. NPDC087055 (assembly GCF_044900985.1). Taxonomy (NCBI): domain Bacteria; kingdom Pseudomonadati; phylum Pseudomonadota; class Gammaproteobacteria; order Enterobacterales; family Yersiniaceae; genus Serratia; species Serratia sp. NPDC087055. Next base: position 73,850 of record NZ_JBJDOG010000009.1, on the reverse strand, counting down.
TATATTGCTCAGAACACTTCTGGCTTGGGGGGTTATATCGAACCCGTTAATGTGGCCAACGGCGCTGGCGGTGGCTGGCAGGTCAACCTATCGAGTTTGGGGCTCAGCGGGCAGAGTGGTCACTTGGCCGCCTATCTGACGTCTGATGTATTGGCTGGAGGAGCGGAAGAAAGTGATCGTTTGTATCGTTTCCAGGTTAACGGTCGTCCCGACCTCAACAAAATGCATACTGCGATCGATATGGGGGCCAATGACCTGAATAACGCAAATGTCGTTGATGCAAATACGGGTAACTTCAAGCAAAACGTCAACGGTCAGAATGTCTATGCGAGTGCGGATATGTCGGCAAATCGTATTTCATCCAACACTTCGGTTTGGGCCGAGGGCTGGATTGGGGCTATCGGGGATGTACGGAGTGATACTGGTTGGCTCATCAGTAAACACGGGAAAGGCTGGCTCAATGAAGACCATGGCGGTGGGTTATACATGGATGACAATGACTGGATTAAATCGGTTAACGGCAAGGGGATTTATACCAGCGGCCAGGTTAAAGGAGGAACCGTTCGGGCAGATGGCAGGGCGTCGGTTGGTGAATATCTGCAGCTTGATGGAACTGCCAATATTGGCTGGGGGTGTAACCCGAATGGGCTCTTAAGCCGTGACGTATCTGGGGCAGTGCTTTATTGTCAAAATGGGATATGGACTGCTTCTGGAAAATTAAAGGATTTTCAAAAAATCTCAGGATCAGATGCTTGCGGAAAATACAATTTCTCCACAGCATACTGTCCCACAGGAAAACAACTTCTTTCGGGAGGGTATGTATTGTCACGTTGGGGGGGCGATGGATGGAATGCTCCGGATCTAACCCAACCTACGGGAGATGGTAACGGATGGCAGATATACACAGGTGGGGGGGTGGCTGGAGGCTCATGCATTCAAGCCATTGCCTGGTGCGCTAGCAATTAAAGTTAAGGTATGAAGGCAGTAATTAAATTCCCTTACCGCCTTCACAATCGATATAATTATAACTTAATCATTTCATATGCTTCTTTTAAAAACTGCCGGAGCCCCTGCAAATAAAGTATTATCAGGGACATTTGATGTTACGACGCTGTTCGCAGCTATGACACTGTTGTTTCCTATGATTACACCAGGCAATACTACTACGCCAGCACCTAACCAAACATTACTCCCAATTTTTATTGAAGAAGTAATAACTTCACCGTGTCTTGATTTTGGATGCACAGGATGACTGACTGTCGTTAATGTCACGTTAGGTCCGATAAGCGAATTCGAACCAATTGATATGGCGGCATTATCAAGAAAAGTACAACCAGAGTTAATGAATACATTACACCCTAATTTTATATTCCCAAACTCATAAAAGAATGGTGGAGTGACAATGCTATTCCCTTCAAAAATAACTCCTGATTTTTTCATCAAGATATTTATATTTTTGTTGGACAAACATCTTGAATTTATAAGTGACGTGCCGCGTGAGACCTTGATTGATTTGCAAAGTTTCGAAGTGTAGTAAAATATCATTGTAATGTCTCGTTATTATTTATAGATTAATTATACAGTCAAAATCAGGTCCATTCAATTTAATCTGATAAAAACAATCTTGAAAATCAATTACTTCAATAACAAAACCAACTAACTAATGACGTGTGAAACATTGCTTGAGTAATTGCAGTGGTTATTTTGAAAAATTCAAACAAAGGATAAAGACATGAGGTTATTTTGCATATCATTATTTGTGCCTATTGTGTTAAGTGGATGCCAGCTCCATGATAAGAACACCGCAGTCATACCGTTTCAAAATACGGATGCTCAATATAATGCGGAGCAAGTTCTAAACGCTCAGAGCAATTTGTATCTATCTGGTGCAATAAACCAAGTTCGAGTTCCTTTTTTTGTGCCAGGCATCAGTGCAAATTCTCAGCGCGTAACCGTTAACTGGGATGGTGATGCTATCGAACTGCTCAGCCAGTTGGCGCATCAGCGTGGATTGACCTTCGCATACACAGGAGTACGTCTTCCTCTCCCCCTGACAATCCATGTACAGGACGCAACCTTTGAACAAGTGCTGCGTTTGGTTCGCACCCAGATCGATTGGCGAGCCCAGTTGGAACAACAGCCTACAGAACTACGGCTCTATTTCATGTTACCCCTGAAAAAAGGAAAACTGGCATGACACGAAAAGCCCTGGCCCTGTGCCTGGCACTGGTCACGGTGCCGGCTATCGGGGCTACAACTGATTCATCTCCCCCTCCGAGTATTGATGCCTATTTGTCACCCAAGACCATAGACAAACATGGCCTTAACGACACGCTCTGGCAGCTACTAAATGATGCAGGTCAAACCGTTGGTTTTCGTGGGGGAAAGGCTCAACGCGCCTGGGAGCTTCAACAGGCTCTGAATAGTCAGAACGATACGCTGAATCGCCTATATACATTCGCCCCCCTCATCAGCAGACAAGGTTGGTTGCCACCGGTGATCGTGGCATCAGAGTCCCTGGCCCACATTACCGATAGTCAGATCCGCACAGCCAACAAGGTCTACAACATTCTCGTTCCCGAGCGATTTGTCAGTAACCCGCCGACCTGGCGCCAATATTTGTTGGCTGGCTTGGGCATCAATACTGACATTCCAACGGAAATACGTCCTAAAAATGGAGATGAGGAAAAAGTCTGGAGGGCAGCCATAGAGAAAGGGTGGCAAGAAGGGCGAGAAAGTGCCGATAGGACCCTGGAAAGTAATTTTGGCCGGCTAACCAGGGATTACACCGGCATGGTGCGCTATTCCACCCTTTTACAGCAGGGCATGATCACTCCACCAGTGGTTAGCGAACAACTGCAGTCTGTCACCGGCTCGAAAGACAAGCTGATGCTGGGCGATAAAGTCCGTGACCTGAAACAGCACGCTGGTTTCGAGCTGGATAAAAAACGCTGGAAACCCACGATAAACACCCGATAGCAACCTGCACCACACTCAGCAAGGAGAGCCGACATGACGGATTTAGACAGTTTTGATTTCAGAGGTGGTCTTACCGCTGACAAACTCCGAGAGTTCTTCGTTCACTGTTACCGCCATAACGTTTCGGATATACATCTACAAAGTGGCAGCCCCATCGTTGTCGATCATCATGGCCGTAAAGTGGTCGCCGGTCAGTTCCCTCTGGAGCATGCCAATTTGGTTCGCCTGATTGATGAGGTATATACCCCGGATATCAAATCCCTCGTTCAGGGGGGGCAAGGGGCCGATCGTCCCCTGCAGTTAGAAGGTGACAATAATGGCCGTTTTGGGCTCGAACGCGGTGAGCGTGTCAGATTCCGGACCAACTTCATCCAGGCAACGATCGGTGCACTCAATACCGCCATTGCCATGACTCTGCGTATCATCCCGTCGAACATCCCCATCCTGGAGGATATGGGGATAGAAGAGGATTTGTTCCGCAGCTTTTTACCGATGGATGGCATGGGGTTGGTCTGCGGCCCAACGGGTTCGGGAAAGTCCACGCTTCTGGCCTCTGTATACCAGCATTACGGAGAAACAAACCCTAACGGCAAATTGGTGACCTATGAGGATCCTGTCGAGTATTTGTTAAACAGTCCTCGATTATTGCTGCGACCGCAGCAGTCTGAAATAGGACGCGATGTACCCAGTTTTGCCCACGGCTTGCGCCTGGCTTTACGTCGGGCACCTCATATTATCGGCATCGGTGAAATTCGTGACCTTGAGACGCTCCAGGCTGCAGTCGCTTGTGCCCAGTCCGGACACTTAACGTTAGGTACACTTCACGCCTTCTCACCCGGGCATGCGTTTTCACGCTGTGTCTTGATGGCACCCAACGACTCACGTGAACAAATCGCCTTCGACCTTCTGGATGCCATGCGCTTTGTCGTTGTGCAACACCTGTTGCCGACGATCGATGGCAGACGCCAGGCCGTCAGGGAATATGTGCTGTTTGATGACGACTGGCGCCACCGGCTTGGACTCGAACACTACTCACGCTGGCCAGACATGATCAACGCAACGCTACGGGAAAAACAAAGTCGGATCGCAGATCAAGCCTGGACGATGTTTGTTGAAGGCCGCATCGATAGCCGTGTCGCAGAAAGAGTGATCGGTTGGCGGGAGTTCACCGATAAACAACGGAGGCATTGATGGATAACGACTATTCCCCCTGGCTCGACAGTGGACGGCCTGCCACCTTCTGGGGCATTCCCGTATTGGTTTATCTGGTGCTTCTTATCTGGGTCATTTGGCCAAGTCTGCCCATGCTCATGTTTTGCATCGCCTTGCTGATTTTTTACAAGGTGCTGGCCATCTTCGGCTACACGCTAACAGTGCTGTTGCAACGCCTGCTGCACCGGCTGCGGGGAAACATCATTACCGGGCGGCCTTGGTGGTATCGAAAATTTTTTGAATAGGAGCTGTGATGAAAGAACAATATGCAAAATCTGACACGCCATTGCTGGCCGGCTATTTACTCCAATCCCTGATATACCGCCCTACTCGCATTTGGATTGGTATCTATTCGGGTAATGTCGACGAACTGAGCTGGGAGGGGATATGAAAGTCACCGAACCGACTTACCTGGTGATCCCGTTTGAGCAACTTAAAGAAGCCAAGCGCCAGGCAGGCAAACTTGAAAATGGCCAGAATGCCCTTGAGTTCGATGCAGATAAAAAATTGTGGTTCGCCAGACCCGGTGCTGACCTCAGTAAGTTGTCGCAATGGCGTACCGACACTGCTCTGGTGATGTCTGCACAGGGCGATCCGCAACAAGAATTTGGCGACTTTATCCGCGTCCTTGGGGGAAAACTCAGCGGGCCTCCTGAAATGGATGGAAAAGCTCACCGTATCGCAATGGATGATGATAAACCCGGGAAACAGTCAGGGGTTTATGTAGGCCATAAGGATGGCTTTGCCAACGGCTGGTTCACCGACCATCGCGCGGGAGATCACCGTAACGTTTGGTCATCAGCCTCTGTCCGGCCAGATCCTACTGTTATTGCTCACCAAAAGGCGATAGCCGCTCAGGAGCAACATCGGCGTGAACAACGCAAGATAAAGGAACACAATCAGGTCGCACAGGCATCCGCCTCTCGTTACGCCCCCCTCAATCAGGCTGGCCATAATCATGCTTACCTGAACAAAAAAGGAGTCAAAGCCGCAAAAGGTCTCCGCTCAGAACGAGAAAACCTGGTCATTCCGCTCAGCAATGCGGCCGGGGATATCCGTACACTGCAAACCATCGCCCCCGATGGCAGTAAACGCCTCAGTAAAGGTGGCCAAAAGGAGGGCAGTTTCTTTGTCGTCGGTGGATCATTGAAAAACGGCAATCCCATCGTCTTTGCCGAGGGGTACGCGACTGCATCCAGTGCGGCAATGGCCCTTCAGCATCCCGTCGTCATGACCGTTGACTCCGGCAACCTGGTAAAAGTGGCGAAAGCCCTGCATGAACACTATCCCGACAGCCCTAAGCTGTTTTTGGGTGATGACGACCTGCCAAAACCTAAACGTCCTGGTAACCCGGGTAAAGAGAAAGCAGAAGAAGCCGCAGACGCCACGGGCGGCAAGGTAATACTGCCAACGTTTACGCAGTCAGAACGCCAACAAGGCCTCACCGATTTTAACGATTTTCACCAGGCCCGGGGGTTAGAAGCATTAACGCAATTCCTGGCACCAACATTTGCCGCATTGAATGTCACTCAAGTGGAGCACACCGTGGAAAATATCCCCGTCGCTGAACCGGCACAGGCACCGGTAGACGATATGCCACCTCCGTCCATACCGGAACCAACCGAACCGAACATCAGTACCAACGACGCTAAGATGGCAGCGTCATCCGATCCTGAGCCAGCTGTCACGGTGGCAGCATCTGCTGAACCTTCGCTGCCCGTCCAGGAGGACTATGCCGACTACAGCCATATTATTGCAGAACTGGATGAACAGGAGACCCTGGAGTATTCACCGACAGTCCCTGCCCCAGCATCCATAAAGGATGAGCAGGAAACTGATGAAGCTAAATTATTAGATAAACAGGCAAAAACTGCACCCAAAGAATTAACATCACTTACCACGACAGCGGATCATGTCGAAGACGTTAATGAGCCTGTTTCATTTGCCCGTCGGCTAACACCCACACCGAATCCAGACCCCGTAAAGGAAACAACCAATACATCTCCAACGGAACCCCGGGCTTCCGACATTGAGCCCGAAGTTGACGGTATACGGATAGAAATGCCAGACGGCAAACAAACTCGCCAGGTAATCCCTCTTGATCTGGATGCATTAATGCAACAGATCACTCATGAAATTGCAGCGGATGGCCGTTCTGTAAAATATTTGTTCTCCGGTGAGCCCGCTTTTGTTGACCACGGTGACCGACTCACGATGGCCAATGCCACGGCAAGCCAAAACGATGCCATGATCTTGACGGCCCTATTGGTTGCGCGAGAGCAATATCGGGGACGTATTGAATTGACCGGCAGCGATGAGTTTAAACAGCGGGCTGTGACGTTGATCGCCGAGTACAACCTCGATGTCAAAATGAAGAACCCACAACAACAGTTGATGCTGGATGAAGCGCGCAAGGCATTGAGCAATGAACCCGCACCGGGAGACACCCCAACGCCGGTCGGAACGCCGACGGCGGCGATTGTGCCAGAACGCGGGTCAACATCATCCTCTGTTGCCCCCTCAGAAAAAAACAGTCTCCCGCCGGAACTGAGACCGACGGTATTGCCGACCGATGAACCCCGTAACGCCAGCCGCAAAGAGAGCGAAGCCGGACTGACCGGCACCTTACTGGGGCATGGTCAAGCTCGCTATAACTTCGACGAGTCGGAGAACAACAGCTACTACGTGCATTTACGCACGGCTGGGGGCGAACGGTACATTTGGGGGAAAGAACTTGCCCAAATTGTACCCGCCAGTGGTCTCAAGAAGGATGACGTTGTTACGCTGAGATGGTTAGGCAATAAAGAAGTGACTGTTACGGCTAAAGTTCGGGATGAAAAGGGAAAGGTCATTGTTGATGCCGACGGTACTGAGAAAACGGAGGAAATCGTCACCCATCGCAATCAGTGGGAGATTAAACCAGCTATCGACCCACAATTACTGGTCAGCCACGAGCAACAGGCCACGCCACCGGCAACATTGGTTGCTTATGACATGACCCACTTTACCGCATTGCAGCAACAAGTGATCCAACTGGCCAAAGATGCCGGTATCTCGTTGCCACCTCTCCCTGAACCTACCAACGATCTGGTGTGGCTTAAACCCAACGGGGAAGGAACTGCCGCCCCGGCAACACGCCCGGCACAACCAAACCTGCCGGTACAAACCCAGGATGCCGGTACGGTATTGATGAAAGCAATGGACAGTGAAAATCAGCTCAAGCTACTGCTGGTTAAAGGCCTGGGTGAGTATGTTCAGGGCGTTGTGCAATATCAGGGCGAATATCATCCGGTGCTGGGCAAACTCTGCACCAATGACAAGGGCCATCGTTATCTGGCACTCAATGCTGTGACTACCGACGGTGTAACAGCGATCGGTTACGGTAATGCAGTCAATCATGAGGCTGGAGCCAATAATGCCTTTGTTTTCAGGCTGAAAGGGGAAAAGGATCGCCTCTACGCACCACTGGTTGAACCGGCAAAGTGTCCCCCGGCCCTGCATAAACAACTTGGGTTTACGCACGACTACACTCCACCGTCGCAAGCCCCGCAGCGCCGGGACATCGATATTGTGGAGAACACCTCCCGGCCTACCCCGCAGTCACCCCGTCCTGGGGTGTAAGGAGTCATTATGCAATTACGCTCAATTTTACTGGCCGCGTTGCTGGCCAGTACGTTTACGTTGCCGACGCATGCCGCAACGTGTCGGGCAGCTTCAGCGGCTCAAATCGGTGCTCAAAACGGCTATGAACGGGATCGTAAGGCAGCAGAAGCCTGGTCTCAGCGCGAAAATCAGGTGTCCAGTGGATTGCAGCAGTGTTTAGGCGATATCAGCACAGCGATCACCGTGCCAACCTTTCCCGATCTGAGCGGTATTCTCAACGGAATAAAAGACAAGATTTGCCGCGCCGCACACAACAAGATCCAAGAGTATATTCCGAGTCAAATTGACCCCTGGGGGGATTTATCCTCTCGCAGCGGTGGCCTGGTCGGCACATCTTCCCGTTCGGCCAATGTGCCAAAGAATTACGCTCCAACCTCTTACCAACAGGCCCCTGTTGCTTCCTCACCGCCATCGCAACCCTCTAACGCGACCGGCGGGGATTACCTCTTTAGCCGTTAATACGTCTTCCGCCAAATCAGCGGATGCTACCTGTTCCTCCTTGCAGTCTCACCGGGCATAACCTGGTGGGGCCAGTGCCCGTGGATAACGTCATGCAAAAGAAACAACCTGTACCTCCTTCACAGGAGTTACCTGGTCCCTACGACGCCGCCATCGCGCAGCATCAGGCCAATCAACTGAATGTTAGCTTAACCCGCAAGTCATTGACCGCCAACGTGTGGCAAAGCGCCACCATCACCCTCTGTCTGTTGATTATTGGTGTGTTGATCTACGCCGTTTTACACCCGCCGGTGAAGTATTTCGCCACACAGGATGGTCGCGTAATTCCCCTTACTCCAACAGACCAAGCCGCGTACAGCGATGCCGATGTGACCGACTTTGGTAACCGTGTGATACGTGAAGCCTTCACGCTCGACTTCGTCAATTACCGAACGCAGATGAATAACCTGCTTCCGCGTTTTTCCGATGAGGGATTTCGCAGTTACTACACCGCGTTGACAACGTCCAACGTCCTCGCGGCCGTTAAAGACAAGAAAATGAACATGTCCGTTATGACCTCTCCGGGAGTCATCGTCAGCAAAGGGACGCTGGAGAACGGTGTTTATGCCTGGAAAATCCAGTACCCCACCAAATTCAAGATGACAGGCCAAACGTCGTCTCTGCCCGAACAAAGTTTTGTTGTGTCGCTGCTGATTCAACGTACCGATCCCCGGTTGAAAAACACCGGTATGGAAGTGTCCCAGCTCATTACCTATGAGGCTCAATAGTTATGAAAACCCCTTTTGCCGGTCTGTTATTACTGACTGTCGCCAACAGTTTTGCCGCCACTACCGCTGATGTTACCCCGGCACCGAACGCTTGGCAGCCTGCCCAAACGATGGCCCCCCCCCCGGCAGCAAATGTGGTTCAAAACACCCCGGTACCGGTGCAGGCAACGACAAACTCGGCCCCTAATACCCCTTTACCTCCGGCTGGGAATACACCGTTGCCCTCACCGGCACTGACTTATGCCGAAGGTCAAATGGCCCCCCTTTCCCCGGACGATGTAACGCACCTGCGTAGCACATTCGATCAGCTGCAGCGCAGTGAGAGTCGCTCCCCGGTGACTGCCGTCCCGCGGGTCAGTTCACTGACAGTGAATCTGTCACCTGGAGCATCGTTACCCATGCTGCGAGCCCTACCAAACTTCCCAAGCACCATATCATTCACCGATGAAACCGGCGCCCCCTGGAATATCGCGGCCCCCCCGGTGAACGGTAACGAAAACGGTTTCTATATCCAGTTCATTCCAAACAGCGCAGTGATGTCCGTACAGGCAAGGCGTGCCTATGACTCCGGCAGCGTCACGGTTTACTTGCAAGGCTTGCCAGTACCGGTGGTCATTGCGTTATCCAGTGGTGAGCCGGATAACGCGGACAAAGCTCAGATAACTGACAGCAGCCTTAACCTGCGGATCCCCATGCGCGGGCCTGCAGCCAAAGCATTACCGATCGCAAGAGAGAAAATCAGTTTGGATAACCCCACGCTGCAAGCCTTCCTTGATGGTACCCCGCCCAAAGAAGCCAAACGGTTGAAAACCAGTGGCAATGTCCCGATGACCAACGTCTGGCAGATAGGTGATGACCTTTATATCCGGTCTCGCAGTGAGCTACGGGATGCCTTTGTTGAGACCTCCTCTGCCGCTGACGGTACCCACATCTGGAAGCTGCCGGTGACCCCGGAAGTCGTTTTCTCCGTTCAAGGGCGTAATGCCACTCTGAACATCAACCTGGAGTAAAACCATGGCTATTGAAAAAGATGCCGCCAGCGACGGGAAAAAGACCGCCATGGTCATAGCAGGTGCCGTCGTAATTATCGGTGCAGGTGTCTACCTTGGGTGGGGCTACCTAAACCGCCCTGAACCAACCCCATCGCAGTACAAACTCAATCGTGTCGCTAATAATGCGCCTCGCAACAGCGCCGAAACCGTCCAGTACCAGCGGCTGCAAAGCGAGGCCAACACCATCGGCTATAAAACGGCTGACAATGGTGGAACCAGTTTTGTAGCGTCATTGCGAATGAGTGACATCAATGCAGAAATGCCAGCACCGGCACCACAGCCGGTCAGCCTGAATACGACACCAGTTGATACTCAGGAAGGCAGCAATCCACAAAATGGCGGTATTGCCGAAGACCAAAAAGCGGCGTTGAAGGGTTATTTGAAAACACTCAACGATCGCTGGAAGCCCGGGAATATGCAGTTGGCCAGCGCCTTTGGTCAGGGAGCTCAGAACCAACAAGGTACAAACCAACCAGCTGACACATCCGCAGGCGGTTCATTCGGGAACTGGACTCAAAGTCTACCTGGGAATGCACCAACGGTAACCCCCGCCAGTCTGGAGGCACAAGCCAAAACCCGGGCAGACATCGTGGTCGTACCGCCAAATACCCGTCGCCCTGGTGTAATCGACAGCGCTGTGGATTCTGACAACCTCAACTCCATCGTTCTCGCGCATATTCCTGCAGGCGTGCTGGCGGGTGCCAGTTTCACCGCTCAGGGTGTTCAGTTGGCTGGCGATGGTGTCGTGATCCACTTTACCCGCATGACGCTTAACGGCGCTGATTATCAGGTAGACGCTTACGCCCTGCAGGACGACACGTTGCAATCGGCGGTAGCAAGTGATGTTAGCAACCGCTACTTCAGCCGCATTTTTGTGCCAGCCCTTGCCTCGAGCGTCGGCGGCCTTGGAGATCTCTACAAGCAACAGAACACCCAAATACTGTCCACCAATGCAGGGACGATTTCCGGCGGTACCGGCAAGGTCAGCGGTTCAGCTGTGGCCGGCACGATTGTCGGCGGCCTGGGAGCCAATGCCGGCAAGGTGATGACCAATGATGCTTCTCGCCTCCCGGTCAAGCAGGTCAAAGTGTTCAAAAATCAAATCGTGGCCATCCAATTTATGAAAGGGGTGTATGAGAGCGACAGAGTCAATAAAAGCGCAGTAGTTACACCGCTCAACGCAGGAGAACAGTAATGTCCAAGTCCCATTTTGATCTTGATGCCCCCCCACCGGAGCCATTGGCGGAAGATACCGATATCCCTGAAACGCCCATCGTCAGTAAGCCCATAAAACAAAAGCTCATTACATTGCCGCTCGGTATCAAGGTGACACCGATTCAGGCAGGAATAATGGCGTTGAGTCTCATCGGGATCGTGATGTTCGGTGTGATGCGCAACAACCCACATGACAGCGGTGCCCCGCCACAGTTTGCGGCCCAGGAGGTGGTGAGTCCGTCAGTTTCGACACCGGTAATATCCTCTCCTGCTGCCCCCGCCACTCGGGATCAGCCAACGTCGGCAGCAATGCCAATCCCCGAACCCACCGAGCACGCCATTGTTACTGAAGCAACACAGCGCGCTATCGAGAACAACCGTGTATTTAGTGAGAACAACCGGGAAGGAATCAAGGCACTCGACGAGAGAATACGCGCACTGGAACGCCAGGTTAATGCGCTGGCACAGCGCTCATCGTCCGCAATGGTTACCACGCAACCTACAACCGTGGCTCGCTCAGCCAATCATGGTCTTCGGGCCAGCAAAAAAAACCATTCCCTTCGTGGTGCAACGATCGCAAGCCTTTACCCGGGGCTAGCATGGGTTAATTACCAAGGCAGCACCTGGGCGCTACGTCCCGGTGATCGCATTGGTAATGCCACCGTTCAGAGTATTGACACCACACAACGCCAAGTGATCACCACCGCCGGTGTTATCCGGTAGGGAGAACTATGGATTTGGTCCAAATGCTGGCCAATGCCGTCAATAACGTGACCGCTGTCGGGATCCAACTGGTTCTTGCGCTGGGTGCTGTTGGCGGTCTGGTCATGTTGGCGTTGCACTTTGGAAACATTGCCAGCAAAGCCAGGCGCGGCCAGGTACAGGATGGCGCAGGGAAAATCCTGTCCGTCGTATTGGTGTGCGGCTGCATCATCGCACTGCACCAAGTCATGAACGCGACCTCGCAGCAGATGGCTCTGGGCAATGTCACCTTTGGCGCGATTGCTTATGTGTCAGAGGGCAAATATGGTCCGGCTGCGGTCGCCATTAACGCCGGCCTGACTTTGCTGCAGTGGGTCGGCGTTATTTATGCGTTGCAAGGTTTACTCCGGTTGCGACGTTCACAGAAGGACGGCCATACCGGACTCAGTGCCGGTGAGGATGTTTCAAGCGGCGTTAAACGAATCATTGTCGGCACAATGCTCGCAGTCAGTCCCCGGGTACTCGATGCCCTTCAAAACACACTTAACATTCATTGGTAAAACATAGAGGTAATAATGAAAGCTCGTCACTCCCTGAAAGATATCCCCCTGTTCGTCGCGGTTAAAGGTGCCCTCATGGTCGATGCAGTACGCCGGTATTATGCCCGTGCCATTGCCGGGGGACTCGCGTGGTTCCTGACCCCTCTGGCCCATGCTGACGATGACATCGCCGGTATGATCAAAGGGTGGCTTGATGGGATTTACTCGCTTAAAGAACCGATCGTCAATGCCTCCATGGTCATCGGAATTGGATGCATTGCCGGAGCAATTGGTCTGATGGCCACTAAGAAAAACAACCCTCAAATTAAAGTTGGGCACATTCTGGTCCTGTTGGTTGCTGGCGCATGCTTTATTGCACTCGATCAGATGGCCAGCCGTAGCCAGAAGCAGATGACCCTTAACCCAGTAGGCATTTAACACCTGATGGCCAGTCCAAAGGGCTGGCCATTTCGTTGAGGCTCGCCCTTCGCCTCCACTGTTCCCTCCAGCCCTGGAGTTCATATGTTGGTATTTTCTATTTCCCAGCGTGTTGCTGGATTTTCTCGATCGGCTAAACAACAAGAAATTCTAGATGTGACTGCACGCCAGAGTGGACACTGCTGCGAATTCTGCGGTTATGAGTCGCTTAAGAACACGGCAATTTTCCGCGACAACAATCCTTTGAATACAGCCCCTGAAAACCTCAGTGTTGTTGATCCGCTGTGCCAGGCGTGGCAGCAACTCGATACCGTTACTGCAGAAGCCGGCGTAATGATCTACCTGCCGACGTTACAGCCCGAAGATGTCAATCACCTGCAGCGGGCCATTGCCCAGGCACTGAGTTCAGAAGACGAAGACTACCGCCGGGACGCAAAGGCCTTGCTGGATTGGCTGACGTCGCACGACAAACCGGTACAACAGGCCTGGGGAACAACACATCCACAGGCATTCGGCGATGCACTTAAACAATTACCTACCGATCGCCGAAGTCTTCTTCTATCACGCTGCCGTCACCTGGCGTTAGCGCTGCACCCTGGCCGCATTGTCGGCCGACTAGCCACCACGGGTTTGGATGCTGGCACCACCTGGTGGTTACACCTGTACCGTGATTACAAAGCCCGGAGTTGACCATGATTATTGATAAAATCGAAGACGCACTTGCCTTCTTCTCCCGCTATACCCTGGGAAGAGATTTCGCGCAGTATTGTGACCTGCGCACCGTCATTGGCATGACGCCCGACGATAGAATTCGTCACCCGTCTCTGGACGCACCTTACATCCATGTCACCCACAACAATGATTACGCCAGCTGTTTTGAAGTCCTTGGCGCATTTCGAGAATTTAGCGAAAACGTGCCTAAGACACCGACCGAACAACCCGAGGCCGACAGCTACCTGCGTTTTGTGTTGAAACTTCGGGATGCACTAACAGGCGACTTTAAGGCTCTGGGCCATAAAATCAGCATTGTTTTCGAGCGGGATCCTAGTCGCGGTAAAGAAGAAATTTCCCGATTGGTGGAACCTCAGCGGCAGGCCTATCGCAAACTCGGGTTAACACTTGATGATCTGGTCGATGAGCAAATCACCAAAATGTCCCCCTATGTTGCCCGCGAGCGTGTATGGCTGACGGTTTACACGGCTATTTCCTCCCTGCCCGCAGCGGAACGTAAAGAAGAAACACAACACCAGGAGCAACAGTTTAAAAATGTACCGGAGGCGCGATTCGGTCAAAATCCGGTGTTTGCTGAGTTTGAGGGACTGAAACTCCGACACGATGCCTTTATCGACAAGTTGGCCAACGACCTCACTAATGGTAACGAGGGGGTGATGGTTCGCTTACTGGACGCTCACGAAGCAGGGCATATCTTACGCGACGAAATCGAACGCCTCAGCACGGATGAAAGCTGGCAACCTCTGCTTCCTGGCGACCGGGTGATCCCACATGGAAAATTGCGCGATGACGATATCAGTGGTGCATTGGCTCCTCACCTCAATTTCCAATATTGCGATACCGAGGTAACACCCCACGGTAATTTGATCGAAGTTGACGGATTGTTCCATGGCCAGCTCGCAATGACGCTGGCACCACAGCGGCCAGAACCTTTCAGCCAATTGTTCAAAAAGGTTCCCCGGCAAATCCCCTGGCGCTTACGTCTGGATCTGATGCCCGGCGGTGGTGCTCATCTCAATAACAAACAGAACCTGCTGTCTTTTGTCGCTTTCGTACCGTCTCTGCGTGATATCTACAAATCAGTATCCTGGTTGGTGATGCAAGATAAAAAAGAACCGGTGTGCATGATGAGCATAACAGCCAGTACCTGGGATGCTGATAAAAGCCGGTTGAAGCGCAACCTGACGCTTCTACAAAAATCGATTCAGGCCTGGGGAGTCACCTCCGTCACCCGAACCTTTGGTGATCCAATACGAGCCTGGATAAATACCTTGCCACTGGCATCCAGTTACAGCGCGCCAAATCTGATGTTTCCTCCGTTATCCGAAGGCATCAAGCTGATGCCTCTGCAGCGCCCTGCCAGTCCGTGGGGCAATGAGGGTAACTCAATACACCAAACCGTTGATGGCAAGCCCTATCCGATCGGGTTAGCCAGTGCGCTCCAGGAAAAACATACCGAGTTACTGGCTGGCGCTCCAGGTTCAGGAAAATCGTTGTTGGCCAACAGCCTGCACCTTGATGCGATAACCAATGGCAACAGTGACTTGCCGTTTATGGCCTTTATAGATAAGGGGTTTACTGCTCAAGGCTTTTACGATTTGGTTCATGACAGCCTTCCCGTTGACCAGAAAGACAAGATCATCAGCATCATTCTGCAGAACGTCGCAGACCATTGCCGCAACCCATTTGATATTCAATTAGGTCTGAAATACCCCATCAGCACTGAGCGTGATTACTTGCTGAGATTATTGACCAGCCTGTGCATCGATCCACAAACAGGTCTCGCCCCGGATGCGACGTCATGCAAACAGATCCTGTCCCGCGCCGTTGACCTGGTGTTTCGCAAAAACAGTGACACCGAACCCGTGCGGTATGGCCCGACACTGGTTCCGGAAGTGGATGCGGCGCTCAAAAACAGTGGCTGTATCTCTCAGCACGACACGCAATGGTGGGAATTGGCCACATGGTACGAAGTTCGTGACATGTTGTTTGAACATGGCCATGTCTATGAAGCCTCTCTTGCTCAGGCGCAGGCGGTTCCCGAGCTGAATGATCTCCAGGGTGCCCTCAATAGTGAAGAGTTGCGAACGGCGTTTGGCATGGTCAACCGCCCGGGATCGGATGAAACATTACTCAGTTACGTTTCGCGTTGCCTGACTCAGGCGCTATTTGATTATCCACTGATTTCCGGTCGCACACGATTTACCGTCAGCCCCAACACCCGCATCAGGATAGTCGACGTCAATAACGTGGCCGGTAACGATTCGCCCGAAGGTAAAATCCGTACCGGTATCATGTACCAATTTGCTCGCCATTTAGCGGGAGGTACTGACTTCTATCTGCCACAAATACAGACAGAACTGTATGCCAAATTGGATCCGCGCTACATCCAACTGCACCGCAAACGCATCGAGCAGTTGGATCAGGAGATCAAACTCATCTTCATTGATGAGTTGCATAACATCAAAGGCATTGATGCACTCTGGTCGGCCTTACAAACGGAGGATAGGGAGAAACGCAAGTTTGGTGTCCGTACTGTTTTCGCATCGCAGTACCTGGACGATTATCCTCAAACCATACTGGACTCGGCGAACTCGCTCTATTTACTTCGGGTACGTACTCAGGACTTCGACATTCTACAAAACACCTTCAAAGTCCCGCGGGCCACATTATTGAAACTCCTGAACACAACCAAAGGCCCGGCACCAGATGGCAGTGGTGTCACCTTCCTTGCCGTGTTCCAAACCACCAATGGCAACGTCGCACAGCTGTTGAAAAATACCGTCGGCCCTCTGCGCCTCTGGGCTTTGAACTCCACACCGGCAAACAGAGCATTACGCAATATGTTGTATGACGCGCTGGATGGCAAAACCGCACGACGGCTCCTGGCTGATGCCTTTCCAGGTGGCTCTGCAGAGAACCATATCAAGATGTTGAAAAAGCGTGCCGGCAACGACGATGAAGGTGGCGCCATTCGTCAGTTGGCAAATGAACTCATCGCCAAAGCCGGCTATATCCAGGGGAATGCTGCTTAAGGAGAAAATATGTGTGTAACAACGTTTTGGCCTCGTTTTAAACAATCATTTTTTCACTATCCCATCACCCACATCACTATTTACACCGCGCTGTTCTGGACCCTTGCCGCCTCAGTCGCCCTACACATTTGGAGCTAGTCATGTTTTGGAATCGTCAACATCCCTGTCAACTCAGCCTGCTGGCAGTACTGGTGCTAGCTGCATATCTGCCAGGCAAAGCGGTAGCTTATCCCGTTGAAGTCACGAGCAGCCTTCCAGTCGAAACGCAGGTGGCGCCAGCACTTGGAACCATAAACGGTACACTGTCAGAAATCGCCGGTACCCAGCACCAGGTCGGCGCCGCTATCAACCAGAACGGTGGCAAAGTTGCCGCACAGATTGAGCAGGCAGCCCAGGCACAGCGGGATCAGGACATATTTGCCCGGCAGACCGAGCGATTGGAACAAGCACGTCGTACCTACAGCGTTCCTGACAGTATTTGTACCGAATCCGGTTCAGGCATGGCCGCTCAGGTGCAAAGCGGTGCCCGAGCTCGCCAGGGAGCCTTGGCCAGCGGTAGTGGGATCAGTAACAGTACCATTCGTCAGGGTGTTACCTCACCAACCCCGCCTCCGGAGCAGACACAATTCCGAACGGCCGCAATACATGCCGACTACTGTGATGCCACGGATTTTGCGGCATACGGTGGAACAGCCTTGTGCAAAGGCATCTCCGATTTACCTGGTGGCGACAAGAGACTCACAGCCTTGTTGGATGGTGCTGGTCAGGAAGGGAAAGCCCCGGATTTGACCTTCAACCAACAGCAAACCGATGCAGCGATGGCCTATACCCTCAACAGTGCACCGGCGACTGCAGGTAAGCAGTTGGGGAAAGGTGAAGTCAAAACGACATCAGGTCAGCAGTACGTAGGGATAATGACACAATATGAATCGGTGAATTCTGCAGCACGCGAACCCATGTTGGCCATGGTCGCCGCCAGTCAGCCTAATGAAGCTACCCGAGATGTGTTGAAAGAAACGCTGCAGACTGCGTCTGCAACTGCGTATTTTGGGCGTACTGCGTCGGAGGAAGCGCAACGTAGCGGCATGATGTCCGAACGTGAGTTTGAACAGTTCGAAGTAGGCAGACGCTATGCCAATACGGACTACCAAACTGATCTGCAGGCAATGGAGGGGGATAATTTAGCGCGTGAGTCTATACGGATCCAATCACTGCAGAACTGGTTATTACTGGGGATAAAGCAACAGCTGCAAAAGAACAATATTCTGCAGGGCCAACAGCTGTCTATCTCAGCAACAGAAAACTATCGTCCGCAGTTGCAAGCAAAAATGCGTGAAGTCAGTGCAGGAGCTGTCCGTCATGACTGAAAAAAACGAGAAAATATCGCCACATTGGGGGCGTCGTGTTGGTAAGGGTGCGTATTACACCGCCAACATTTTTTTGCCACTCTCAGAACTGCGATATACCGCCACGAAAATCGGCCCCTCGCTGATTAACCACCTCAAACGAGCACGGCACCTCTCACCGTCTTATCAACTGGAGCAAAAACTGAGAGAGCCCATGCTGGGCTTTGACGACGCCGTTGCAGCCAGCGGAGTGTCGGCAACGGTATTGATAAAACGCTTTCACCGTCGCAAACAACTTTGCCTGGCACTGTCGGCAGTACCGGCATTTCTCATCATCAGTGTCATGCTGGTCGTCCTGGCCAGCAATATCTACACGCCGCTGTTACTGGCCAAAACGTTAGCCCTGGTGTTAGCCCTCTCGTCTTTAGCTGCAATCCTCTTCGTTCAGGCTCTCGTTTGCTCATGGCGTTTGTGGCAACTCCGGGAACGCCGGGCATCTCAGCAAGAACGTGGGGGATTTAAGGACTTCTTGGCAGAAAACCACTGGCTTAAAACAACGCTTTCACTTCGGCAGTAATCTGCAGGTATCACCTTTTCTTCCTGGCGCCCGCCAGGCAATTGCCTTCAAAAACGAGCATCCTATGAAAGCCATACGAAAATTGATGGCCGGCGTTTTGCTGTGCCTGTTTACGGCCAGTGCCTGGGCCGATACCGCGGTTAGTTTTGACACCATAGAACAAGCGGCCAAACGGTCGAGTGACCTGTCTCGCCAAATTCTGGTTATGATATTTGGTGACGTTGTCACCAATCCATTATCAACTGAATCAAGCATGATCGGTCAGCTATTCTTTGTGTTTAACGGGATAGTCATGGCCATTGCTGTCGTCTGGTTCTTGTTGGTCACAGTCAAACATCTGGTACAAGCCGGACAGCACGGGAAAATATTCAACCAGGGCAGCTCAATGGTCGGCCCAGTCACAACGACCGCGGGGTTCCTAACCCTAGTACCTACGGTCTCTGGGTGGTCCTTGGCGCAGCTCATCTTCCTTTGGGCCGCCTCTATCATGGGGATAGGCAGCGCCAATGTAGTAACCGATCGAATTGTGGATTTATTGGAAGAAGGTTACTCACTGGTGGTACAACCCGTTGCACCACAGACAGTAAGTGCTGCCCGAGCGATTTACGAAATGAATTTATGCATGTATGGGGTTAATTCGGAACTCAGCAACATGTACCAACAGTATGGTCAGGGTGGTACTCCACTGATGAGTATCAAGTCACTACCTGACGGCTTTGAGATCGGCAACGGTAGCGCTTTGTGTGGTTCCGCCCGGCTACCGGAAAGCCTGGCAGACCAGACGACCAGCTGGCTATTCCCCGTTCCCGTGAACACAGACAGCATAATCAATGCTCAGCGCAGTGCCATGAATGAGATGCAAAACACATTATCACAGGACGCATCTCAGTTTGTTTCTGCTCTGGCCAACAAACAGGTGAATGGCAGTGGTTCATTACCAGATGCTGAAACTGACATCCAGAAAGCAGCCCGAGCCTATGAAGACAGAATAAATCAGGCATTGAAAGCACAAGGGCAATCCGACGAACTGGCTTCCGTTCTCTCGGCACAGCTGAAAAAAAATGGCTGGCTGGCACTCGGATCCTGGTACCAAACGTTTGCCACCGCCAATAACAAGTTCAATGACGCCGTCCAGTTAAAGCCTGTAATTTCAGGTATGTCTGGCCTGGGTGATTTAGGGGCCAGTGACAACTACTCCAATATAAAAACAGCCTATAAAGCTCAACTGCAGAACTCCCCCTACACACCCCCACTGGGGACACAAGGAGCGAAAGATACTCAACAAGCCATTGATGCATCTGAACCATCAGCAGTATTCGTTGGTATAACAGGTTCATATATGCAAAAGCTAACAAATACCATTGCCACCTCTAACCTTGGTACTTCTGGTATTGATAGTGATCAAATGAATCCTTTGTTAAAAATGAAATTCATTGGGGACATTACGCTGGGAACTGCCGAGGCCACCTTAGGGGTGTTTACAGTTGCCAAAGTGGCAGCGGCGGTCTCTACAAACGGATTTTGGGGGAAAGTAATTGGCGCATTCTCGATGAATGCAACTGAAGGACTTGCTGCCGTTTTGGACGCATTGTCTCCATTTGTTTATTTTATATTATTTTTGCTATTTGGGATCGGATTCAATTTATCAATTTACTTGCCATTCATTCCTTTTATCTTTTGGCTTGCTGCAGCAGCGAATTGGCTTGTTAGTGTATTAGTTGGTGCGACAGGCGGAACACTATGGGCAGCAACTCACATTGGTTCCGAGGGAGATCGAGGACACAGGTCAGCTTATGGTTACATATTTCTAATTGATGTAATGGTTAGGCCAATGTTAATGGTCTTTGGCTTCGTATTCGCCAGCATCATGATAGTAGGTTTAGGTTCATTATTAAACATGATGTTTGGCCCAACAATTGCCAATGTTCAAGCTAATTCAATTACTGGAATATTTTCTCTTCTTGGAATCCTTATGCTTTACGCCCGTATTTGTACAACGACGGTGACGCGTGTTTTTAGTTTGCAAGTAACCATGCCAGATTACATTATCTCTTGGCTAGGCGGACGAGAAGCAGCCAGCATTCTTGGTGGTATGGTTGAGTCAACAAAAAGCATATTCGCTGGTTTTTCACATGGACTACAGAGATCGCCTGGTGTAAAATTCAACCATAGGGGATCTAACAGCGAAAATGGAGATGGCATAAAATGATAAAATCGAGAGTGTTTTTAAAAACCTTACTTTTAATTTCTTTACTCTGCGCCGGAGCGTATTTAATATTCTCCTCCATTGCGCTCTTCATCGTCTCTGATTCTCGAACCAACCCTCTATGGCCCTATGCTTTCTTGGCTCTTGGGCTTGGCTGTATTTATTCATTTTATCGTATAAATAAAAAGTCAGATACAAAAGCAGCCCAGATTATAAGCGGTTATTTTTGCAAAAACTTCACCCCAACAGATGGATATGAAGTTAAATCTCTCTATGACGGTAATTATTTTGGTGTGGATACGAAAAATGGAACCATGCTCTTGGTTTCAACCACCAAGTCCATTTATAAAGGCATGAGCATTGCTGACCTGGCTGGATACGAGTGCAGAGGGAATATGCTCACATTGAAATTCAATGATGTTCTTTTCTCAAATTTCACCGTCGGCGTCGATAATGAAAGGAAGTGTATGGAGTTAGGCCATAATCTTGATGTCTTACTTTCATCTACTTATCGGCCAGAGCGAGATGTTGGAAATAATTTTAGCGAATTTGTACAAAAAAAATCACTAGCACTTTAATAATACCACTCTCCATTTCAAGCGCCCTAACCGGCGCTTTTTCTTTGTTGAAGAAAAACTTCTCTTTGGTGTAACCCACTTATAACCCGCATTACTCCCTTGCGGGCATCCTTTTATCAGGAAAGTATATGGCAACAAGAACAGCCACTCCTACGCCTCAAGGCCAGGAGCGCGGACTAATGATATTTCTTATCTTTTTCATGGTCTGTTTTTTAATGTGGATATATCAGCCACCCATCATGTATGGAAGTTGTTGGATAATTTATCAACTCTGGTCTCTTTGCGACTTCCCACGCAATCACAGTTATGTTGCTGAACGGTTGAATTTATTAGCCTGGGCGGCAAATAGCGTTAACGACCTCAGTTGGAGCGAGTTTATTAACGTGATGAATAAAACAGCCGGCATTTTGTTAGCACCACTATCAGTGATAGTTGTAGGGAGCATGATTGCAGTACGCAACCATGCGAGTAACCGGACACGAAGAGATATTAACGTATATTCCCTACCTAAAATTATGTCTCGGTTCTCTCCCAATATTGTACCTGCCCTATGCTACGGCGATAAGGAAACACAACTGCTGAACTGTGACCCTCTAGAGCATAGAAGTGCGCAGTCACCGGAAGAGTTTGCCAAACAACACCAGTTGGTGATCGGTGAACGCCTTGATCATGAAAGAGCTCGCATCGTCTTCGAACAGCAACTGGGGGCCCCACTCAAAGATGCATCCAGTTTTAGCCCCCATGAGCGCGCCTTAGTCGCTGTTTTCGGGCTTCAGGCATTCTTAAAGGACCGCAAGGCAGCTGAGAAATTGCTGGATAGCTTGAATCGCTCTTGCCTCATCAAAAGCCGTCGCGATAGAGGGAACAGGGGGTATCCAGTTTTAGGACTGGCGACCAAAGCATTCCAACGCGTGATCAGTACCCCCGAGGCAAAAGCCTGGCTAGGTCGACATAGCACTACCCGTACCGCAATGTTCGCTTTACATGACCAAGACTTGCGCCTGCCTGGTCCGCGCTTTCGCTGGCTAAAAGGTCTGGATCGCACATTGTGGTATACCCTAACCTCAACCGGCCGGCCGAAAGTCTTTGTTGAAGGTGCTGGCGTGATTGCCGTTTCAAAATGGGAAACCTTGGTTGGGGAAGTATCAGAACGACTCAGAGTATCGGTACCCATGCCAGAAAGTCGAATGGACAAGGCTATCCATGGCTTGGAAATTGATTTGCGGAACCTAGGGTTAACCATAGAAGAAAAAACAGCTACCAAGCCTATTGAATGCACCCCAGATGCTGATATGGAAGACGAAGTGGGAGATGTGGTGATTTTGCGCAATCAAGACATCGTTATATCCGCAGCCACCATTGCAACAACACGTTCGCCTGAGCAACACCCCGTCAAAACTCGCACATTCACTCGCCCCAGAACACAACGCCCGTCTTAACAGGAAACAATCGATGAATACTCATTTTACTGCATCCCTGCAGGGTAAAACCCTGTCTGTTTACTCACGAAAATCCGGCAGCGAACAGGCTATTGCCATTCTTGAGCTGGGTGCTCATTCCCGCTTTTATATTAAAGATAACAACGTCTACCACGATTGCCGTGCTCTGAACCAAGCTATGATCCATCAGGGAACATCCCATGAGGAAGCCCAGACAATATTACATGCGATAAATGGCGCAGTTATGCGCCAGCACGACAGGAGGGCTCAGTGTCGCAAACTGACCGCAGGAGTCATTCTCGGTGCCGCCGTTACCATGGCTATTGTCACTGCCTGGAGCCTGGGTGCATCTGGAACCCGACCCCTTTTGGTTCCGGCAAAACAAAATTCCGCATTTCAAGCACCAGTAGTATCTTTACCTAGTTCCCACGTAGCTCCGACTCAACCGACTCCTGCAGTAATAATATCAGCAGATTCGACGCCAACTATCCGCCAGGTTGAACCAGCAGGCGCCCTCCCCAAAGCCGCCGATTATCAAAAAACGGCAGAGATTTTGCGTAAGACAGCCCAAAGTGGCCAATACACGATCCCGTTGTCATCAGGCCACGCACGCACGCTGTATGTATTTGCCGACCCGTTGTGTCACAACTGCCAGATCATTGAACCGGCATTAGAAGCCCTGTCAGAAAAATACAATGTTGAGATTTTCCCGGTGACACTTGTTGGTAAGCAACAGACCCTGAACTTGGTGAGTCCTATCCTATGCCAAGCCCCTTCGTCACGTATGGCACTATGGAAATCACTTTTCCGCACAGACGCTGGTTTAGCGTCAGGTGAAAACGCCCCACAACCTGCATCATGTGAAGCCGGGGAAACCGCAATCGCCAAAAATGACGTTGCCTTTGATTACTACACACTCCCGGGCACCCCATCTTTATTGGCAGATGATGGTCGCTACATCCCTCTGCAGTCACTGAAAAGTGACGATGCGCTGGAAGCCTTCCTGAACTCATCAACCGTCCAGTAATACCTGCCATCCGATCTTTCTCTAATTGAGGTTACTCATGTCACGTCCTGTAGAAGTCGACCCGCGCCGGGTGCGCAGGCCGCTAGGCTATACCTTTATAAATGATGCGTTACTTTCTCCAATAGGGGTTCAACTCAGTCTACTAGCTGGCTTAATTGTGGGTTTCGTTATGCCAGCCACACTGTTACTTACCGTCCCCGGGTTACTACTTCTGGTCATGCTGTTTGCCGATCGTCCGTTTCGTATGCCATTACGCATGCCAACAGACATTGGCGGCATGGATCTCACGACCGAACGTGAAATGCCCAAGTACCGCAAAGGCCTGGGCGGATTTTTCCGGTATGTGGTACGTACCCGAAAATACATGCCGGCAGCCGGTGTAATGTGTCTCGGGTACGCCCGTGGTAAAGGCCTGGCACGTGAACTATGGCTGACGCTGGACGACGCTTTGCGGCATATGCTGCTATTGGCCACCACGGGTTCGGGTAAAACCGAGGCTCTCTTGTCGGTCTTTCTCAATTCGATATGCTGGGGACGTGGGATCTGTTATTCGGACGGTAAGGGCCAGAACACTCTGGCCTTCGCCATGTGGTCTCTGGCTCGTCGCTTTGGCCGCGAAGATGATTTCTACGTGTTGAATTTCATGACTGGGGGGACAGACAAGCTACTGCAACTGTTGCTCAACGATAAGAAACGGCAACCATCAAACACCATCAATCTGTTCGGAACCGCTAACACCACCTTTATCATCCAACTGATGGAGTCCATGTTGCCACCTGCTGGCAGTGGAGATCAGGGCTGGCAGGACAAAGCAAAATCAATGCTGTCTGCCTTGGTTTATGCCATCTATTACAAATGCAAACGAGAAAAACGCCGGATCTCGCAAAAGGTTATCCAGGAATATTTACCCCTGCGGAAACTTGCAGACCTCTATCAAGAAGCTAAACGGGACGGATGGCACCGTGAGGCATACAACCCATTGGAGAATTACTTCAACACATTGGCTGGTTTCCGCATTGAGTTGATTAACAAACCATCGGAGTGGGAACAAGGGGTATACGACCAACACGGGTACCTGATCCAGCAGTTTAACCGCATGCTCACCATGTTTAACGACCTCTACGGCCACATTTTCTCAACCGATGCCGGCGATATTGATATCGAAGACGTACTGCACAACGATCGCATTCTCTGCACGACCATACCCGCGCTGGAACTCTCCAAGGGGGAAGCATCCAACATCGGTAAGCTGTACATCTCAGCCATCCGCATGACCATGGCCAGAGACCTGGGCTGCGAGCTCGAAGGGATGATGAACGATGTGCTGATCGTCAAAAAATACAGTGGCAAGTTCCCCTACCCGATCGCCATGGATGAGTTGGGTGCCTACTTTGGCCCGGGTATGGACAACCTGGCCAGCCAGATGCGAAGTCTGGGGTATATGCTCATTGTTTCTGCCCAGGATATTCAGAGGTTTATCGCCGAACACAAAGGCGAATACATGACAGTAAACGCCAACCTGCTGACCAAGTGGTTCATGACACTGCAGGACGAGAAGGACACGTTCGATCTGGCCAGGATCACCGGGGGTAAAGGATATTATGCCGAGCTGGGTTCGGTAGAACAGGCAGGCGGGTTTATTACACCTAACTACGAAGATGCAGCCAATAACTATATTCGCGAAAAAGATCGACTAGACCTGGGTGACTTGAAGGATATGAGCCCCGGTGAAGGCATGATTTCCTTTAAAAGCGCGCTGGTACCGAGTAATGCCATTTATATCCCAGATGACCAGAAAATGACGTCTTCGCTGCCAATGCGTATCAACCGTTTCATCGACGTGGAAACTCCCACCGAAGCTGAGTTATTTACGCTGAACCCGTCATTGAAGCGCAAATTACCGCCTACCGCGCAGGAGATCGATGGCATCCTTCAACGCCTTGAGCAGGCAATGGATACAACAACATCTGCCGGCATGATGGATCCCGTACTCAAACGCGTTGCTGCAGTGGCACTCGACCTGGACAACCGCGCCGACATCAGTTACTCACCAACTCAACGTGGTGTGTTGCTATTTGAAGCTGCCAGGGAAGCACTGCATCAGAATAAACGCAATTGGCGTCAGTTGCCGTCACCACCAAAACCCATCCGCGTTTCAAAAGAAGTCGCACAGTCATTGGCGAACGCCAGCACAAACCAAATCACTTTCCGCTAGAGAGAACCACATGCAACGCTCTGTTATCCGACCGCTCACACTGGCATGGCTGCTGGCGGTGCCATTCGTCTCGCTTCCCGTACAGGCCTCACCAACATTCAGCGTAGGCTTTTCCCCTTCTTACTCAGCCAAAGCCGCCGTATTGGATGTGATTAACCAGGCACAACAGACGTTGAACGTCGAAGCCTATTCGTTTACTGACAAGGGCATCGCCAGGGCACTACTTGCCGCAAAAAAAAGAGGTGTCACCGTTAGAATTATCGCGGACCGCAAGGCCAACAGCGATAACTACGTTTATGGCCAACAGTGGCCTCAACGTCCGCCTCAACGACAAATATGCTATATTTCACAATAAGATAATTCTGGCTGACGGTCATACCTTGCAAACCGGCAGTTACAACTACTCCTCAAGTGCAGATAAACGCAATGCGGAGAATGTACTGGTAGTACGCAACCAACCCCAGTTGGTGACAGTCTATCAACAAGAATTCGAACGGCTATGGCTGGAAAGCCAGCCCCTTTCTCCTAACTACTGAGGCACCGGTATGAGTGACAAAAACCTGGACTATCGGCGCGGCTATACTGAACTGGTAAGGCTGTGTGCAATGATGTTGATGGCTCTGACGGAAACAGAGTCCAGGGAAGATGACACCAGACCGGTGTTGACAACCGAGCGGGCGGAGAACCTGCGTGATGAGTGCGCCAGATTGCTTAATCTCTTTGTCGCCCAGGAACAATTCGATGTTGATAAGCATGATGCGATTATGCACCGTATGATGGCCATATTCACTGAGATAAACGGCAACGACAGTAACGCCTGGCTAACTTACCAACCGGCGCTGCAACAGCTGCACAAACACCTCAATTGAACACCCAATATAAAGCCGGCGCAGTGAAAACTGCAGCCGGCTTTTTTCGTTGTAACGATCACTGTTGAGGACGATATCCCGAGCGGGGTTTGCTCTGTTCGACATCCGGTTGTTCAGCGGCAGAAAGTTTATGTTGCCCCTCGCCCGTTGAAATAGCCTGAGAAGACGCGTCATAGCCTGCCAGAATCCGTTGTTGCGGATCACTCAATGGCAGAGGTGTATCCCCACCTTCATTGAACCAGCGAACCAGGGAACAGGCCTGCTGAACAAATGCCGACTCACCCTCAAACTTAAGGTGCTCCCCACTTTTATTCTCCGCTAACGCCATCCCACCGGCGATATGCTCTCCCTCATTCACGCGATGATTACCCACTTCGATCCGCTCACCTTTATCCTGAAGCTCGACACACCCATCACGCACATACTGCACCGTCCCATCACGCGTAACCTGAGTGGCATAACCTTCTAATGCAAAGGCCGGTGTATCGTCAGCCACGGCGCACACAATGCTGTTGGTTGATATCGGTGCGGTACGTTGTGTCCGTTTCATGCGATACGCAAATGCACGCAGTTGAGCGATGGCGGCTTGATCATGACTCAAGGCCTGCTGCTCTACCCATTCACGATAAGACAACCTACGGTTAGCGGGATCGGCTTTGAACGCAGCACGTTCTTCCTTAACCGCGAGACGCAATGCTGCCATGGCTTTCATGCGCTCGACTTCAATAATGTGGTACGTCAATTTCCGCAGCAACGGATCGCCAACGGCGACTCTGGCACGCGCTTTCTGCCAGGCAAAGCGTTTTGACTCATTCTGGTAGCGTCGTTTGACGACACTTGCATCTAACCTTGGTCGTTTCCAGGTGTGTTTATACGCCTGGTACCGCGCCTTTAAATCTGCACGTGCATCCGCTCTCGCCAGGCGGCGCTCGAGGCGGGCAGTCAAATCACGCGCATGCAATGTTGGCTCATACCGGAATTCATGCACAATGGCATCAGTCGCTGTCGTAGTGTGATCTTTAGTATAGGTACCCACATTTTCCAAGGGCTGGAACAGACCCAGATCTTTCTCCAGACAGCCCAGCGTAAGGTCAGGATGAACGCTACTTGCCTTCACCGGAGGAAGCTCGGGATTGTCGATAGAATAGATGGCCAGCCCTTTCCCTTTCGGTTTCAACGCTAACCCGGCATTAACTAAAATGCGGTGAACATCCTTCCACGTCAGGTTAGGATCGGCCATAGCCTCATCAATTTTAAACCCACACTCGGTGACGGCGTAGGTATGGAGGCTTTCAACATCGGCGTAATACTCCAGTGCCTTTGCACCAGAGGGAGTCAGGCTTTTCTCGCGTTTGGAGCGAACAATTTCGCCCTGCTCGTTAACTGCAAAGAACCCGTTCGTCGGTGTCCAGTTGTACTTGAGTTCTAGTTCACGTGCTGCTTGCTGCAGACGTATGCGAGTGAAAGAATCATCGGCAGCTTTGTAGGTTTCTGGGTGAATACGGTTGGCTGCAACGTGGCAATGGATGTTGTTCGTGTCCGTATGGATCGCCGCGACGTACTGATGTTCAGACATACCCAGTGCCGATAAACTGTGACGAACACTATCAAAGATGTGTTCCGTTGACGGGTTATCTGTTTCTGGCCATGACAGGAAATAATGCAGCACGGGATCCTTGCAACGCGTGTTCTGCAGTGCGACTGCATTCATCTCGACCGATGCAGTCGTGATGTTGAAGCAGTTCGTCTCACACATGACGCCATCAAACATCACCTGCGTATGACCATGAGGATCAGCATGCATGATTTGCTGCAAGTCCGCATCGCCATTACGACTGATGTAATCAACGAGGTGGTTAAAAATAGCGTCTTTCGAACGGGGGCGTCGCCAGCCTGGGTGCTCGGGTTCCAGTGGAGTATCGGGTTTATCTTCGTCGCGGACAACGGTATAGGCGACCAGCTGTAAGAAGCTGCTCTTGCCATCACGCCGTTTTTCCGGGATTCGAATAATCATGCTGTCAAACTCACTCCATACCCACTTTTAATATTGCCTTCTGGATCGCCATCAACACATCAGAATACTCTTTACTCATCACCCCACCGCCCTCTTTAAACAAGTGCTTTTGCAAGCCACCCAGGCGCCGGAGTTCCATAATCAGCTCTGTATCACACTTGGCTTCTATACGACGACCGAGCGCGCTACGAAGCATGAAGGCACCTATGCTGAGACCTGCTGCGTCAGCCTTCTTCATGACGGCATCTTTGTCTTCGGGAAAACAACGAATACTGGGAAGCAGGGCTGTTCTGTTCCGGCTTTCGCTTTTACTCATGGTGAGTTTTCCCTTCTAGTCTCGTCAGAAAACAGTCTCGTGGGGTGTCGGGGCTCTGCCCTGACCCAGCGTTTTGTTGAACCGACTGCGTGCAGGCGGTGCTACAAAACACATCTGGTCCCGCCTTTGAAACCGGATATCTGTATTATGGCTGATATCATCTGTTTTGTCATTACACCATGGGAGAACTTTTTCGGGAGTTGTGCTCGTTGAAGGCATTCGTATACTATTGTCGTTATTGAGATTAATGAGAATGGAGACGTTGAACATGGCAGCAAAAAATCAGTACAGCTCAGAGCAATTAGAATTGGCTAAAGTTCAGCTTGATGAGCTTCCAGATTTGAGTAAAGAAAGACTCACTGGAAAAGAAGTTCTGGAAGAATTGAAAGACAAAATCATTCTATTGGCTACGCAAAAAGGGTACACCGCCAAAGACATTAAATCCGCCCTGGAAGCATGCGAAATCACGGTCAGTGAACGTTCCATTCAGGACATTATAAAAAGCACAGTTTCCTCGAAGAGGAAAACAGTAACGCCACGTAAGTTGAAAACGATAAATAATGTAAAACCTGATTCAGTTCAGAGTGGTAATTCAGCTGCACAGAACTAAAAATCGTCTGGTTACGGTTCAATACCGTAACCAGATGAAAGGTAAAATGTACGCACAAAGATGGATATAGCTGAGATGTGTACAGCATTCTCCTTTAGCACTCGATGTGCTTAAGGAGAATAAGAGGATTTTCACCAGTAATACGTGGGCATCTCGTCTATTGTATCCCCATCAGCATCAAACTTAATCATATTCAAATCGTGCTTAAGTATCATTGAATAGACAAACCTTCTAAATGCCTTTGACAATCCTAACGCCTTTAATCGCAAAACGATGTATCGGTATCCCCACAGGTCAATAACAAACCCATACTCATATCCCATGATCCAGTTGTACTTCTCTTTAGCAATCAGCCCAAGAGCCTCATTGTCTGCAAATGTCATGTGTGCCGTGCTGCACACCAAACACCGCTTTATCTCGACGGTTTTTCTCATCTACAAATCCTTATGGGCGGCACGTGACCACCGCCCATATACAATAATTATTTCAATGCTTTCATCGCTTCGGCCATTTTCCACAATGCATTATTGAGTTTGATATCACCCGTAATGCCATTCACTGCCCGCGTTCGACTACGTTTCCCTTTCGCATTTCGACCATCAATACCCCCCTTGATCATGTTCTCCTGGACACGTTGATAGGTTGTCCATAAGTCCGGGTTATTGTCCTCTCTGCGCCTTGCCTGCAACACTTGTTCTGCGGAAATTGGTTGATGCGTGTCGAAGTATTTGTAACCCAATGCAGCATCTGCGTAGAGCATTTGCTCATCACGATTTAACGTTATGGATTTCATCTCTTCACGTGATTCCGTCACTTTATCGAACAAGCCCAGCACCTCATAAGCCCCATCGATAACTTGCCCAACCACGTCCCCCTTGTGAGGTACACGAACCTCACCGAACGTATCACCGCACACCAAACCGTTATTGCACACGAAACGGAAAACGCCGGGGATCATCTGGTAACTGCTGCTGCCGTCATGGCTGTTTAGCAAAATAATTTCCGGAACTTCATCATGTTGACCGAAGCCATTACGACGCAGGCGTAGCATATGGCGTGTATGCCCACGCTTGCCTTCATCACGAACTTTTGTCTGACAGGCGTAAAACGGTTGGAACCCTTCTTCCCGGAGTTTATCCAACAGGCTGATCGTTGGAATGTAGGTATAACGCTCACTACGGGAGGCATGTTTCTCCTCTGAAAAAACGCTGGGTACAAATGTTGCCAACTCGTCGTTGGTCAGCGGGCGATCTTTACGGATGACATTGGCGCTGCGGAAACCTGAATATAATCTTTGCATTTTAATTCTCCCAAACCCTGTTTCTGGTGTTACTCCCCTTTCCGGCGTCGCCGGGCGCGGAGCGTCTTGTGCTGTGACATTGAGACCGGGCCGGGGTACAAGACGAAACCACAAGGGCACCACCGCAAGCCGCATGCGCAAGCGAATGACTGAAAGGAATGAGTGCGAACGGGTGAGGATGGAGGCGCAAGCGAACCCTTGTGGGGTCGACGCCCCGGCTTAGCGTCTGTCACGGGAAAAGACACTCTGAGCCCTGCCTGTTGGCAAGGAGTGACACCGAAATAATTCACCTGGCAAAGCCAGGTCGCCTTAGTGTTGCCGCAATCTGTGGCAACAGTGAAAGCGGCGCCGGCGAATAGCCGGCTGCAAGAGCGGGGGTGATTCGGGAGGTGCCGGCTCAATGCCGGCGGCGCCCGATTGCCGCCCCGAGGGGCGGCACAATAAAGCTAACAGGTATAACCACGCTGAATTTCCAAGTAGCGCAGTAACTGCGCCCACTCAAACACTTTTAAGGCGGGGACACGCGCCGGTTTACGCGCATTACGTTGTTGCAAGATGTAGCGCCCGATCGTCTCGATATATTCATCAATAATCATTTTTTGCTCTCCGTGAGAAATGATGTCCCGCTGCGTTATAGCAGCGGGAAACGAGGGGTTTTAGGCAGCAACTTGCGCCGATTCTGTTTCACGAAATGCACTCACACGCGCCATGATCTGGCTGTGTGGCAGCGTGACATGATCGCGGAGTTTGAAATGTTCGTCCCCGAGTTTGACGTAAATGTCGGTTATGTTACCGCTGTACATTTCCATCATTTTGAAGGACGAGTAACCCGCGCTAAATTGCCAATCCAGCGGCGGCAACATTTCCAGCTTTTCCATGTATTCGTCTTTGCTGATGCGCTGAACCGGCAATTTTGCCGCATCATTCATCGCACGCAGGGCCGCGTCGAACGTCATCAGTTCGCAAGCTGGCTTGACCTGTTGTAACTGCGCCAAGGTCTGGCCGCAGGATGTGACATACTCCCCATCCAGCCAGATAGCCACACCAACCGGCCACATTGTTCCCGGCACATAAAAAACCATCTGCTGTTGTTGCTCGATCGTTGACATAACCACTCCCGTTAGTCAGTGAATCAGAAGCCGCGGCGACTTCTTTCTGGTGTATACCCCTTTTGGCTTTTTGCCGGCGCGGGGTGACTGGCGCAGTGACAACTTGACCGGGACGGGGTATCAGCTGACGATGCAAGGGCGGGACCGCAAGCCGCATGCGCAAGCGAACGACCAACGGGAGAGAGTGCGAACGGGTGAGGATGCCGGCGAAGCGAATCCTTGTGACGTCAGCGCCCCGGCCCAGGGTCAGTCACGGGGACGGACGCCTTGCGCGTAGCCAGGGCTAAGGGGATACACCAGAAAGGGCCAGGCTTTTGCCTGGCGGCATCAGCGAACGACCGCACAAGCGGTCGGGCAGTGAAAGCGGCGCCGGCGATTAGCCGGCTGCAAGCGTCTTGTCTTGCCCTTTAGCCATCAGACCCTCGCGATAGCCCGAAACCCGCAGGGGTTCGGCGGAGTCTGAGACGACGGGAAACCGGCGGAACTGACGGAGTGGGGCTGACGACCCGGCAGCGCCGGGGAGCCGAAGGGGGCCAAGCCCCAAGTTATTTAAGAGATGTAGTTCTAATTGTGAATAAATTAATGGGTAATTAATTTTACTGTCACACGGATGGATGTTGTGCCATAGAAGACACATATTTCACAAGATGCTAAACCCTGCAATAAATTGTAATTTTGATTTTCCATTAAACCAAGGAGTCATCATGGAAGTCAAAAATTCAGTTTTAACACACAGAATCCTTTTTATTTTGAAAAATAAAAATGGAATGGATATTAGTTGCCAATCAGAAATAATTGCAACCAAAGAGCAAGCTCTCGAATATTTTTCTAAGGCTGTCGAAGGATTATCCATAGATATTGTAGATGTATCTGATGAAAGTCAATGGGAAAGTGAACATACCCATTAATTTTTAATTTTTATTTAGAGGATTAATTTATGAGTTCTATTGTTGTTTGGGCTCCCCCTATGTTTTGGGGACCGTGGATGAAATTAGGCGGTCATACGGCAACCCTAACTTATAATGTAAGTTTCGATACAGTTTCGAATGCGCCGTCTGCATGTGTACTCCGCGTCAAATGGGCTAAACTTGGGCCGAAAATCACCGAGATCTTAGGCCCTCCAGGAAGTGCAACCATCACTTGTTATGGAACCGGTACTGATATGGTACAGGCGAAAAGCTTTAGCTTGGGGCAAATGCTCAGGGTTGATTCCGGGCTGCCTATGCAACTTTAATCTGATTTAAGTAAAGGGAGCCATGATCATTTCATCATGGCTCATACGTATCATGGAATATTTCTTCTATTTATTCATGCCAGCAGCTAAACGATATGTGTGATTAAATAATGAATTGGTAAATTCTGGGGTTAAGTGTTTTTCTTGTGAAGATATAACCGTCTGTTGAATATAGGTACCACTATTATATTTACTTTCCGTTAACACGATTTTATAAGATGAATAAGGTTTCTCACCGAATGAGATAGACAACTCATACCCTTTACCTTTTGTTAAACGAGAAATTTTTTGTTTCTCTGGGCTTTCATTGTTAAATGAGAGATTATCCTCTAATGTTTTCATTACTGTAGCAATACCTACTGGTACATAACTTTCTGATTTAACCGTTTTCATTACGTCGACATTTCCATGTCTGACTTCATTTTCTTTATATTCACTGGCGCAACCAGATATACCAATGATTGACATCATACAAAAACCAACTAACGCCTTCATTTTCCCATCCTTGTAAATATGAATAATTAAATAACCTAGCTTAAAATAGACCATTACTTCTGATTATTCAAACCCATAAATCATGTGGTCTATCGGACGCAGCCCGGTAGAAATTCGGATATAATCCATGATACTTCTTTCACAAAAACAATTAATCTTTCTAAGATAATAATATCAACATTCATTTATCACGAAAAATCTGGATAATTATCATCTTAGAAAGTTTTATTTCAAATCACGTATGCGAGCAAAAACGGCGCCGCAGGCGCCGTCTCTTGGTTTCAGTCTCTGAGTTTGGCCAGACAAGTTACCAGGTACCCACCTGCCCCATCAAATAAACAAATCAGCAGGGACATTAAAACGTGTCGCCAGCGCCTTGATGTGCTGCACAGTCAACGCACGGCGACCACTGAGAATGTTACTGACATTGCTTTTAGACCCCAATTCATCTTCCAGATCAGCCGCTTTCAAACCATGCTGATCCATCAGGGTACGCAACGCGGCGACCCCGGTAGGGATCTCCGCCAAGCGGCGGTTAAACGCCTCAAATTCCGGGGCGCTGTTTTCATACTCTGTAATTTTGGCCGCAAGCGGTTCAAAAAGCGGGTTGCTCAGTTCGTCGCGATCGACAAGATACTCAATCAGCTCAAGGGCTTTTTTGTATTCAGCCTCGCTTTTATCACCCGTCATCAGAGGAATGCATTTCACCGCGTTGGCAAATGTCGCGATCATGCCTTCGGCACTGGCGGCGTCGAGATGAGTGGCAACAGTCATTCTTTATGCTCCCTATAATACTTGGTTAACTTGTCGTATTCGGCATGAGTCGCAATGTGCTTAACAAAAACTTTTTGCTTTTCAAAGTCGATGAAGGCCATAAGCCGCAACGTATTGCCGGACACATCGATAACCCACCACTTTTTACGGTACTTGAAGTTATCCAGTGACGGGATCGCTCTTTTCATTTCATCCGGGCTGTTGAAGGTCTTTTTTTCCAGAACCCGCATCAAATCCAGAAGCGCCAATGCGCTATTAGGGTATTTTCCGGCAGCCTCGTTAAACGGCTGTCTGCTAATTACATGCACTGCAGATCCCTCTACCCTGTTTTCATCTTGAAAACATTGTACTCTCCAATTGT
This sequence comes from Serratia sp. NPDC087055, assembly GCF_044900985.1. Taxonomy (NCBI): domain Bacteria; kingdom Pseudomonadati; phylum Pseudomonadota; class Gammaproteobacteria; order Enterobacterales; family Yersiniaceae; genus Serratia; species Serratia sp. NPDC087055. The sequence goes on along the minus strand of NZ_JBJDOG010000009.1, from coordinate 38,587 downwards.
ATTGTTTTCAAGTTGAAAACTATGATTTCACCTCATTGAGCACGCATTTCAAACCGCACCCATCATAGCTTTCGTGCCAGTTTATTCGGGATAAGTAAGGCGTTGAACATCCGTTCGGCCTCGGTCAAATCCCCTTCAACCCCCGTAGCCTTTCCATCACAGTCCAAAGAGCGTCGTTCTTGTAGTGCGAAAGTTGACTGGCTGCAATGCACGGAAACCGCTCGAACCAAGCAAAAAATCCCTCGCTAAGATCGTCTTCGTAAATATCTTGTTTACTCCAGTACGCGTACCACGCCCCAACCGTCGACGGGGTGGCAAATGCCAGCTCAACTTCGGCCTGCGCCAGCAGGGTCTGATAGCGCCGACGCTTTTGCTGTTCTTCCCGTGACCGCTTCCGCTCTCTGCGCTAGTACTGCATATCCCACTTACGTTCGCGCCGCTCATGGAAAAGTTCGACATAGGCCGGGAACAGTGTTGCCACAACGTCACCAGACAGCGGCAGCGGGCTATATTGGCCTCCGCTTTCGATCAGCCTGTCCAGTGCCTTAATGTATTGCGCAATGGACGCCCCGCCCCGCTCATCCGGAGAGTAATTTGACGATAGCAGACGGATGTCGTTCGCTAAAATCTGCCCCCGCCCGTTGTTCAACACTTTGAAAAATGCCTTGGCATACGGAAATTCTGCGATCCGCTTCCCCTGTTCTTTCTTACGTTCGACCAGCACCACCGCATGAATGGCAGCTTGCTGATACTCGTTAACCAGCACCAGTGAGCGATTGTTCGGGATCATACGCAAAACCCTCCCATTCGCAGCGCAACTACCAGTTTCTCCGGGTGGGTGAATCCATGACGGTAGTACTCTCCAACAACCTTCAATACCCGATTAACCGTCTCCGGCTCAAAATTGTCTGCGGTATGCACCCAGGCAATGCAGTCACCCTGGTTAGCTGTTGACGATGTTCCCTGGAACGGAATAACGGCTGACCAGCCCGGCACGTCCGCCCCGGCACTGCACAGATAAATCGCAGTCAAATCATCACCTTTCGGGCTTATCCGGCAGACAACCGGTACCTGCCCACAGAACTCGCACACCTCCTCCGCATTCGCTATCCAACCCGGCGGTAGCGCCAGACTACCCAGCACCACATTGTTTAATTTCCGCCGCCACTCCCTGCCACGATCGCGGTACTCTTCCAGTTCGGTAGCACTCATTCCGGTTAACTGCTCAAGGCTCAATCTTTGGTTTTTCATGGCCTTGTTCTGCCGCCTTCTCGGCGGCAGATCCCTGTCAGTTAGGCGGCGGTGCGGAAGTCAGCGGCAGTATCAGTGTGGCTGGTCGTGCAGGTATCCACATCACCGGTGCTCTCCAGCTCGGTCTGCGACGGCTCTGCGGGTGGCATACAGACAGGCAACCAGTGGGTCTCTTTCAGTACGGCCTCGGCGAATTCCGCCGCTTCTTTGCGTTTCATGCCCTCGGCGTCGCTTGCATTACCAGCACGACCGGCGCTGTTGAGCGCATCAACGATCTGGTCTTTGGCAATGCGTGAGAAATAGTTGGCAGAGGACGGTTTCCACCAGTCGCCGATCTGGAAGCTCAGCGCTTTCTCAACACGCGCCAGCTTGGTACCCACGCGGTTGTCATGCAATTGGCACTCTCTGCCATCAAGACCGTGGGAGACACAATAGGCCAGCAGCGCCAACACGTCTTCCTGCGGCCATTCCAGCAACCAGTCGAACCCGTCAAGCCAGTCCTGCGGGAAACGGCTCAACCAGCCCTCATGCAATGCGTTCAGTTTCTGATTAGCGAGTCCGTTTTCACTACCTGCGTCCGTCGACTGGTTCAGGCAGCTACTGCGCTGGCTGTCCACGGAGGTATGCAACTCGCTGAAATAGCCCTTTCCAAAGATCTTGCGAGTCAAAGTGAAGGTGTGCAGGGCAAGAGCAACCGTGGAGTTTTGAGCCAGTGAAGCGGCAACCGCCAGTGTGCGCTCGGCAGACAAGCTGCTGACCAGCACCTGCGACAGCCCTTTCTCTGAGGGTGGGGTTTCTTTATTGGCTTTTTCACGCTCGGCCTTCTCGACCAGTTTGATGTCCTCCATCTTCATCAAGCCGCGTTGGATATGAATTTTTCCGTCTTGCAGATAGGCAACCACACCAGCCGTGTCGCGTACATCCAGCGACCATTTGTTGATTTCTGCCTGCTCGTTGATCTCGGCAATACGTGCGTTGATTTGCCCGATGCGTGGGGCGTGCTCCCACTCGTCATCGGCGTCAGTGCCCTCGAGCAGGCTTTCGAGCAATTCTTTCTCCGATTCCAACTGCTTAACTTCTGCATTCTGCTCGTCGTTCAATTTGGCATAGGCATAGAGCACATCGAAAACCTTTGCATCGTCACCCCAGCTCTTAACTTCCTTGCACCGGCCTTGTGTCCATGCCCAACCCTCTTCTTTCGCGACAACGTCCGCCGCGTCCTGCAATTTGGCAAGCGCCATCGTTTCCAGTTGCAGCCGATTGGTAAGGATGATGCTGTCAGCGAACAAATCTTCACGGGTTTCACCACCTGCCGCTTGGTAGGCGTCCAGCCCAACAAAATCGACCAAATCACTGTCTACCGCTGACACTTCATCGCTCAGTACGCTTTCCCGGAGCGCTTTTGGTGTACGGTATTGCTCGTATTAATTACCCTTTTCCCATGCCTGAATCTGGCGCTGATGATCGTCACTGGCACCCAATGCGGCTAACTGGTCGAAATTGATGTTGTTGGTTTTCAGCAGTTCCAGCAGGGCTGGCGCGACGGTCGTCAACTTGAGGCACTTTTTGACATGAGCTGTGCTGTAACCAAGGATGGCACCGATCCGCTCAACAGACGTTCCTTTCTCCGCCATCACGCGGAAGCTTTCCAGTTGATCAGCAGGCTCCAGATTAGAACGCTGTACGTTTTCCGCGATAGAGATCGCATAAGCATCGTCTTCACTCACCTCCAACACGGCAACGCTGAATTCTGGCGTCACCGAAACACCTACCGCAGATCGTCCCTGTTCCATCAGCACGTTGAGGCCCAAACGGCGGGTTTCACCGGCAGCAACCCCGTATAACCCATCAGCCATGCGGTACACGACGAGATTTTGCAACAGCCCAGCACCCTCGATACTGGCCGCTCGCCCTTCAATATCAGCCTTCGTGCGGGGCGTAATGCGCGCATTGAGAGCCGTCGCAGCCAGTTCCTTGAGCATGACATGTTTAAACTTGGCCTTGGCCAGCGTCGCTTCAACAAAATGAACAGCATCCGTCTTCACGGTTTTTTTTGCACTAGGCTTGGTCGTGGTCTTAGACATGGGTAATTCCTCCATCATTGATAAAACGTGCCCAGAATCCGCCCTATCCGGCTTCTTTCTGGTGTATTCCCCTTTTGGCTTTTTGCCGGCGCGGGGAGTCTGGCGCCGTGACACAAAGACCGGGACGGGGTATCAGCTGACGGAACAAGGGCGGTGCCGCAAGCCGCAGCGCAAGCGAGTGAACGACCGCAGGGAATGAGAGAGTGCGAACGGGTGAGGACACCGGCGAAGCGACCCCTTGTGCTGTCTGCGCCCCGGCCCAGAGTCTGTCACGGAGACAGTCACCTTGCACTGCAGCCGCAGAGAGGGAAGACACAGGAAAGCACCAGGCCTTTAGCCTGGTAGCCTTAGCGACTGGCCGCACAAGCGGCCGGACAGTGAGAGCGGCACCGGCAAACGGCCGGTTGCAAGCGCCAGCCCTTAGCCTTTTCGCCATCAGACCCTAGCGATAGCCCGAAACCCAAAGGAGTTCGGCGGAGTCTGAGACGCCGGTGAGCCGGCGGGACCGACGGAGTGGGGCTGACGACCCGGCAACGCCGGGGAGCCGAAGGGGGCCAATGCCCCTATTCTATGAAATTAGTGCGTTTTTAATCGAAACAACCGCGGCACCAGGAGCACCGCTGAGAGGGCCAGATAAGGACTATCAGGGAGAAGATCCGGGCTGATCACCCGGACACATTTTTAATCTATGGCGCGAAAGATCAGCTCTCTTTCAGGATGTTTTATGATGCTGATATAATCTTTAAGCGCATCCTGCCGATCGACCAATCCCTGGCAGGTCGACGCATATTCACTTCCCATTTCTGAAACTTTCCATGAAAGATGATTCAAAATAAACAGCGTCGCGATGATCCCGGCAGCATCAGCCGACACATCAGCGTCAAAGTAGTTGCCCGGAATAGTCAATCTGTACGTGCCTTCCGCAGGAGCAATGTACCCCGTTGGCCGGGTTGTGATGATATCCGTCCACGGCGCGACATGGCCGTTTATCCCGCGCGGAACCTCGTAGAAATTCCACATCCCCCCATCGTAATTACTGTGTCTATGCAAAAAATTCATCGCCATGCTCTCACCCAACGGCGTTGCAAACAGCTTTGGAATAAACGCCAAGCGCCGACGGGCATCGGTAATTTCGATTTTAGTCACGTATTCAACGTCGGACTGGGCAATATTGACTGGGGCATTCATATTTTTCTCTCCGGCTTCTTTATGGTGCTAGGCGCCTCTATCCGCGATGTCAGAGTGCGGGGAACGTGTTGCTGTGACACAAGACCGCCCAGTTCCATCAGGGGCAGAAGCAAGGGTGATACCGAAGCCGCAGCGCAAACCCCGACCTGAGGGAGGGGGTGCGAACGGGTGAGGAAGCGGGCTTTAGCCTTTACCCTTGTTGATGAACCGGAACAGGGCAATGTCTGTCACAGCAAAAGTGATCACCGCTGACAACACGCAGAGACGAGCTCCGACAGAAGCCGTTGGCAACGGCTTGCCTTAGCGGCCGCCAATGGCGGCCAGTCCTGCGCGCACATGCTGGTCTCACCAGGACAATAGTGCAAATGCGCGCACCAGGCACAGAGGTCGTCGTCTGAAATCGCGCGACCATCAGACTGCGCTGGCTGATCCCCAGAATAAAAGGCAACACGGCGGTATCGGTTAGACAGCATCATCATTATTCTCCACATGTCATGGTAAGGCGCCCCACGGGCGCCCAGCGCCTTAACCGCCGTAATTTGGGACGTTACCCAATACGTATTCCGGGCCGACAACGCGGGCATAGCCGTACTCGTCCCGCTCTTCTGACCATTCCAGATCGTCACTGGCACTGTCGATATATTCACCACACGCGTAGACGTGATAACCGCAGAACCCTTCGCCTGCCTCACTGAACGTATGAATGACATGACAGGAAAACTGTTTACTGAGCGCTCTGATATCGCCACATTCCGGAGGAGCCCATCGTGTATCAAAATCAATCTGCACTGTCCCGTCCAATACAGCCACATCAGGATCTACGTAGTTAAAAAAACCTTCACTCATTGCAAAGTCGGCCACAGCTGCCAGTTGTTCTGGTTTTCCAGTCACGATAATTCGGTTTGCACACCAGTTCGGCATCATTCTTCTCCAGTCAGGTTGTCGGATATCGGCTTGCGCCGTAGCCAAAACACAGACGTGCGCAAAGCGGAGAATGCAGGGGCCGTACCGCAGGCCGCAGCGCAAATGACTGACCGCAGGGAGGGAGTGCGAACGGGAGAGGATACGGGCAACGCGAACCCTTGCAGGCGTAGCGGCACGGCTACGTTCGGGCTACGGCGTAAGCCCAGGCGACGCCATACCCTTTTGATCCCCGCCTGCAGGGCGGAAAAAGGGAAGAAAGCGCGGACGTTAATATCAGGGGATCGGTCGCGGCCGGTTCGAGGCCGGCAGTGACCGTTGGGAGGAAAAAGGAAAATGACAATGCAGACGGGAGTGCGATGTTTCGGGGCCCCGGCCCTGCCGGGGATCCTTTTCGTGGCCAGCCCTGGCCACCATAAACCCTGTGCTAGTTCACGTCGATATTGACCAGTTGATCCAGCACCTGCAGCAGCCTGGCGCACGGATAGGTTGACCAGACCGGCAACAACGTGGCCAGCGTAACAGCCTGGGCGGCCAGCATCAGCCGACGCGGCAAAAGCCCCTGCTCATAGTGCTTGACGGTCCGCAGCGAAACACCCAGATAATCCGCGGTCTGTTTTTGCGTCCAACCCAGCGAACCCCGCCATGCCTTCATACCTGCAGAAGGCATAACTAGCGATATCACGCCCCTGGACTGGGGTGTTGTCTGGTCATGCCGCGTTAGTGCCTGCAGTTGCAAAACAATTTGCGGTTGGTCCATCCGGAGCAAATCGGGGAGCAGGCGGATCAACATCAGTGTCTGGATCCCCAGACGAGCCGATCGGGACACGCCGCTATTTTCATAAGTTCGATAAGTCCGTTCTGACACCCCCAGAGCCTGGGCAGCATCCTCTTGCCGCCAATGGCTACCAGGACGTGGCGAACGCGCCTCAGACAGCGTAAAATATTGACCGGCACGCCATAATCTCAATTCAAAAACATCCATGCATTGCCATCCCTTCTAAAAAAAGGCAATTTTTGCACCCTTAAACGCAATAATAAACACAAAAACCGGCAATAATTGCCCCTTAGAGCAATTTACCCAGTTTCTTGCGTGCCTCTCCCAGGGGAGCCAATTCGTTGGGTTTCTGAACAGGTTCGACCGGAACCACCGGTCGACAATCATCACCGGACAACGCCGTAATCACGTCGCGGATCGCCGCCATTTCGGGTTTCCAGCCGGTTGTCTGGCTGACCAGGTTGACCAGCTGCTCGCTGGTCAACTGGCCGTTATACATCGTGGCCAACAACACCGGTAACCGTGGATCGAGCTGATGTAATGCCGCCGTTGTGATGATGGCATTACGCAGGAAATCCCCGCGGACTCGCTGCGAAATGGATTCAACCACATCCAGGGCATGGCGATCGGCTTCGCAGTCCAGCTGCAAATAGCTGGTAAATTTACGGCGGGTCTCACTGCTGTTATCGCTCACGGTTATCCCTCTTGTTTATACAATGCCATTTCACTCGCCAGCGCCATTTGCGGGCTTTCGACCAGCGTTATACGCTCTGCCGGCAGTTTCCAGGCTTTTCTTACCGCGGATTCTATCAGCGGAGCGCCCCCACCGACCAGCCAAACCCGGTTAACGTGGCGGAATCGCGCCAGTTCATTCACCACACGATCGCCAAGCCGGGTGATACCGTGCTCTATCGCGGCGATAACGTCATCAACTCGGGAAGCATCATTAATCAGCTGCGACAAAAAGGCGCGATCATGGCGGCGCTGGATCACCGTATCAGCAACATAGGCGCTCGTATCGCTGTCTGCCATACGCAACGCTGTCAGCGCGGCCTGTGTCACCATCGAAACACCAATCGTTGGATTGCCGTGGATTGCCGTCACATCGTCGAACTGCCCGACAATGACGCCGGCATCAAGCGTTGTGCCGCCCAAATCGATAACCAGGGACGTTTCCAGCGGCCCGACATTCTCCCGCACCAGAGGAGAAAACACCGCAGGCAGGGATTCTGGCATCACTTCAACAGCCTCCACGGTAAAGGCCTCCCCCTTGTTCAACGTCACAGGTCGAAGCAGGTTGTCGATTTTTCGCTGAATATTAACCGTGTTTTTCTGACAGTCTTCGGTATAAAACTCACTGATCGGCAATGTGACGGTCAGCTTAACCGCTTGTGGCTCCACGCCACTGTTTAGCAAGGCATTATGCACCGCCAGAAGATTGGTATCACCGTACTGATACTCAATGTGAGTCGTGCTGATCGCCTGTTGGCTGACATCGTCAAAGGTGTACTTCACGCCATCAACGAGATAGTTGAACGTGCGACGGCTGCCGATACCATCGATTTTCCATCCCTGACGGAAAGAATTGGGTGACAAGGTCGTGCGTAAATCCCCCGCCACATACCAGGCCAGTTTCACATTGGTAGAGCCATCATCACAGCAAATATGCATTTTACACCCATTTAGTTACTCAATTTGAGTATCATTATAAGAAAAACATAGATTACATCAAGATATAGTTACTCATTTTGAGTAAAATAAAACACCTAATATGAGTTTGTTATGTCCTCACCCGCGTCGTTACGCATCAAACTGAGTCACTTTATGATTGAAGAGCCCCCTACTGGCCCCATTGATACTCAGCATGAGTATCAATGGGGCTTTGTCGCGCAGCGGTACTGTCATGAACGCGAACCGTGCGACACTTTTAACCCACCGACGTCATACAGAACTCGGTTTGTGTAATGAGAAATTCAAGATGACCTTGTTTCTCGAGCAGGTGGTCAAAGGTCAGATCGTCCGACGGGAGGCGCTCCATAAAGTCGTCCCCACCACATAACCGGCAGGCGTCATCAAACACGTCACCACTGTCACGGATCGTCGGATCCAACCCTACAGCATAGGCCAGTAACCGCTTTCCTTTGGTACGCGCTGCCGCCATTAAATACACGCCTTCATCCTTGACCAGCAGCACATCACCCCCCTGTTGACGTGCTTCCGTGATCACCTCAAATGTCTTTTTACCTTTGAAACAAATCTTGTTATTCATAGCGATATCCAATTTTTTAATGGGCGACATTCATCGCCCTGATGATTATTTGTAGACTTCGGCGATGACGGTGGTCAGTGCATTCTGGTTCGACAACGGCTCCAGACGGGCACTCAGCAGGACCAGTTCTGTCGCCAGTAATCGGGCGGCGACACTGAGATGTTGATCATGCTGTTTTCGACTATTGATGTAGCTCAGCAGGGCGAATGCAGCATCCGGGTGACTTGCCTCCATCGCGGTAAACCCGGTGGTTTCCGCGTCAAAGTGCCCCATCGCTGTCAGTAATACTGCCTGTCGCCATAAAGGAAAATCGGCATAGACACCGGCGGTGTGCAGGTGTTGCCCAAGGTGGTAGAGATCGGCCATCAAATCGGTGAAAACCGTGGTGACATCGCGATCATCGCCCGGGCATCGTTCCAGGAACGCCAATACGGCTTCCGCCGCCCCGGAGACGCGGACCAAAGTGGCCTCATCCTGCAGCGCACTGTTCGTCTGGTTGGTGGCCAGTTCGGCCAGAACCTCTTTCAATGATTTCGTCATAAACCCTCCCGTTTCTACTTCTTTCTGGTGTATACCCCTTTTGGCTTTTTGCCGGCGCGGGGTGACTGGCGCAGTGACAACTTGACCGGGACGGGGTATCAGCTGACGATGCAAGGGCGGGACCGCAAGCCGCATGCGCAAGCGAACGACCAACGGGAGAGAGTGCGAACGGGTGAGGATGCCGGCGAAGCGAATCCTTGTGACGTCAGCGCCCCGGCCCAGGGTCAGTCACGGGGACGGACGCCTTGCGCGTAGCCAGGGCTAAGGGGATACACCAGAAAGGGCCAGGCTTTTGCCTGGCGGCATCAGCGAACGACCGCACAAGCGGTCGGGCAGTGAAAGCGGCGCCGGCGATTAGCCGGCTGCAAGCGTTGGGTGCATTGGTTCCTGCCGGCTCAACGCCGGTTGGAACCAACAGGGCAGCAAAAACAGACAGAAAAGGGGCCATGCCCCCCTTCCCCTTAAACAGCGTGTAATAACGTCTTGAATTTCGTGACCATGTCAACCATACGAAGCCTTTCGCTCCAGCCGTTGGCGTAGTACATCGGGGTATGCCTGACTTTAAACATTTTCATCGTCAACGTATTTCCGGTATAGACCGAGGCCGGTAATCCCAATAGCGCAAGCTGGATAAAACACATATCCGCAGCCAAAGGATCGATATCTGTACAACGGATATAGAGCACTTGTTGCGGGTTATACCCTTTAGAGAGCAGGTGTTCAGCAGCGGCGATCGCCATACCGCCCGAACCACTGGCAGGTTCATCCAACGTGATAAACGGACGATGTTCCAGCTCTTTAACATGGTCCCCGAGTGTCAGGGCGGCAATGAGTCGTGAGACTTCGCACGGCGTGAATAATTGCCCATCGACGACGAGCCAAATTCAAGCTCCATAAATATCCCGCCCAGCAGGTCATCCATTCCCCCTTCCATCGCGTCGATTAAGAAACAAAACAGTTGCTGCATCTTCTGCAGATCAATAGCCTCGTATCGCTTACAAATCTGAACCGCTTCTTCCCTGCCCTCCTCTGACCGTACTCGCGCCAAATCGAGTTCGTTAGCAGCCAGGCGAATGAAGTCGCGGAAAACATCGAGACGACGGTGATAGGTCGCGATAACAGAGAACGTTTTGATGAATTGTTTTCTGGCTTCGCGTGGCGTCATATGCGGCGTACATTGAGCCGGGGTTTAGAGGGCTAACAGTGCATCGAAGGAAAGTTGGTTGCTCATAGTGTGTCTCCCTTGGGAGACAAGAACTCATTTTTCTCGCCATGGCGCGAAAAAAAGCTCGCCAGTCAGGCGATGGGGCAGGTACGACGGCCGAAGCCGTATGCGCAAACGAGTGGAACAACGTGAAAGGAGTGCGAACGGGTGATGCCGGCGGCGCCAGAGAATACTTGCCACAGACCAGGGCGGGGCTAGATTAAGCGCGGTGAAAGAATGAGTTAATTATGGAAATACATAATAAAGAAATCTCTTAAAAGTTTAGTGCGACCTCAATTTTCTTATCATCGAGTTGATTTACTAAATCACGAAGTGGGACCACGGTCCCATCAGTTGAAAAAAGCAACTTAGGATAATCAAAAGTAGACGCAAAAATTAAAGTGGGACCACGATCCCACTTCAAAAGCGATTATTCATGCGTTATTGCATGCTCAGCGAGCAGAGTTTCAATACGTTCAATCAGAGAAGCAGGCGCATCCGTCAGACTAAAGGACACTGCATTTTCTGAGTATTTCGCCTCAATACCAATAGCAAACTTACGCACGGTGACATCTGGTTTAGTTCGAGTGACCGGCATCAGGCGTTTTAGCAGTTCTTCAGTACTGAATGTGACACCTTCAGATTGCTGTTCGCGTAACACTTGAGTCAGCAGTTTTAGCGCTGCAAAATCAGACTCATGAAACTTATAGAGCATTTCACCGCTACGAGCGCTCAGTTCATTGGGATTCGTAAACAACTGTAAGGTTTCAATTGGCAGTTCCGCGGTTTTTATACAGCGCTGAATAATCTTGCGTGAGATGTTCTCAGCTTCCGCGAGATGACTGACGTTCCCATTAAATTCAGAAAAGAGCCGACGGGCATAGCGTAACCCACGCTCATATGCACTGGTTGGCCGATAATCATTTCCGATTTGAGATAGCCAACGCATCTGTGCATCGTTCAATTCACCGACGAGAACTTTGTACTCACTGCCAGTCAGAATGGCGGCCTTACGGCGTCGACTGCCATCCGCAATTTCGACAAGGCCATTCTGACTACGTCCAAAAGCGGGGGACTGTTGACCTGACGTTAGAAACGAGGGCAACAAATCATCAAGGGATGATTCGGTCAATAGGTCCTGAAGACGTTCGTTGCCGGCAAAGATGGTCGTTTTGACTTCTATTTGATCCGAAGCGATGGTTTTCAGAACAAAGGTCACATCCTCCCCACATACCGGCAGGGTGATAGAGTTGCCTTTCATCGTGCTAACACGTGAAGAAAGCTGGCTTACTGCGGGTGCCGAAGGTGAGGGTTCACTCTCTTTTACCGGAACCGCATTAGCTTCATCAAAATTGATCGTCGGTGCATGACGTAATACAGGGGCTCTTTTCATTACGCATTCTCCCAACGCGTTTTGATTAATCGATTATAGATCTCAGCACAAACCGGTTCCCAAATGGCCACAGCGTTACGCCAGGCAGCCGGCGTAGAACGCTGATTCGCCGCTTGCTCGAAAACGGTACGCATCCTCACCTGGCCTTTTCCGACTTCATCTGTCACACGCACCACTTCCTTCAGAACCATCCCGCCCCAGGCGTTACGGATTTGGTCGTCCATCCATTGAGATTGGCTACCGACTGCATTGCTGAATTTCGTGATAAGGACGCGAACATCGGGTTCAAAACCGTTCAAGTCAATATTGAGCATCAGATCGCGCAACATGGTAAAAAATTGCAGAGTAGAGACATAGTCATAAAGCTCCGCCGGCGTAGGAACGACAATGACATCTGCGGCACAGGCGACATTAATTGTCCCTATCCCAAGATTGGGAGCACTGTCCAGCACAATCACATCATAGCTGTCCCAAACAGATTCAATGGCAGCCCGAAGAAGAAGGTGCGGCGCCACAGGGAGTTTCCCCGCATCATGCAACGGATAAATTTCGGATTCTATGCGGTGTACAGCCAAGCAGGATGGAATGATGTCCAGATTGGGCCAGCACGTGGGTTTGATGGAATAAGCAGCATCGTCACGCTGACCCATATAATAAGGGAGAAGGGTATCTTCCGGATGAATATGCAAATCCGGAACATAGCCATGATAAAGCGACGCAGTTGCCTGAGGATCTGTGGCGTCAATTAATAAGACACGTAACCCTTGTAATGCCATCCATTGAGCAATATGTACCGATGTGGATGTTTTATAAGCCCCCCCTTTATGAGCAGCTACCGCAAGGACAACAGGATCCTGTCCGGCTGGCCTTGTTGGGCGAGTACCAAATACATCTCTCATTGCATTAATTTGCTGTATTGAGTATCCGGTGCGTTGCTCAACCCGCCCAATCATTGCAGTTTCCGGGGATGGCAACTTTCCTGACTCTTCATAGTTTCGGATCGTTTGCGCCGTGACACCCACAAGATCTGAAGCCTCAGTGATCCGCCAACGCCGGGTAATTGCTCGAGCTTCCGGGCTGTCGTTACCAAATTGCGCTTTAGCGATTTCCTGCGTCATAAATTGACCACGTTCTATACAACGATCCAGCGTTGACTTGAGATCCATGTTATCCCTTATTCAGTTTTTTGCATCTTTATAGTAAATCATCAACAAAAACGCAAAACAACAGTTATAACGCATAAGGAGAAAAATAAGGCATAAACGTGACGTATGTCAGCAGAAAGTAGATCCTGCGTGATCATGAGGACATATAAAGAAGGGATTGAATGATCGAAGGTCATAAACACATATCCGAAGGATATTTGTTATTTTATTCTTTTTAACTTTCTCTTTTCCGGTTAAATTATTAAATGTAATCAGTGCGTTACATGTTTACGTGTGGAGTTTCTTTCTGTCTTCCGTGGATCTATTTCATGATCTACGTGGATCCTTTTCATGCCAGATGAAGAAGGAATTTCTGTTGATAAATTATGATGTTGGATTCTAAACGGCACTTTTATTGCTACAGGACTGGCCTGAATCATCATTATGCACCTTGCAGGAGTCAGAGGAAAAGGTGGAGCAATTTTCTGCACCCAAACACTATGCATACTGAACGGCTTAACCTGTCGGTGTGGTAGGCGGCACGAGAAGACGGCTCACCGGTGGAGATTTTTCCTGTTGCATCTCTCTTTACTGTACAACGGGTTACTCTCATCGGTGGAGGAATTTTCTGTTCGCGCGTCAGGAAAGGTGGCCGTATTTCCTGTTGAAGGTGAGTTACAGGTGGAATAATTTTATGCACCAGGCGGTGAGTAACTGTGGAGACATTTCCTGTGGTTGAGCACGAGTGCTGTTTGGCCCTGTACGTGAGGGAATAAATTAGGGTGGAAAGATTTTCGGTACCTGCAGCGTGTATGTGGAGAGTTTTCCTGCATGAACTGACAACATTGTGGAGAACCGTTCCTGTTCATGCAGTAAATAAAGGTAGAAATTACCTGTCCGGCGGTCAGGTAGGGTGGATAAATTTCCTGTTGAAGGGGATCAGAAAAGGGTGGAAGGATTTCATGTGCATGTAAAGGGTCGTAATGAGATCTTATTCTGTATACAGATTGTTCTTGTACCGGTTTTTTATTCCGCGCCTCACCTGAAGAAAGGGAAGGGGAATATTCGGGGTATTTCTATGAGTGGAGACATTTCCTGTTTGCGTGCGGTAAAGGTGGAGAGTTTATCTGTGGTGGTAGTGATGTCTCTGGGGGTCCTGACATTGCCGTTGGGAACACAAGTGGAATCATTTCCTGATGTGCATAAATTTGTTGTGAGGAATATCATGGATCAAGGGGTGAATACGATTTACGCCCCCCTCATTAATGTGGAATAATGTTCCTGTGTTTCCACATTATGGATAGAGCGAATGAATCATGACACATTGACTGTGGTGCAGGGGAACGATCTTCTTGAGGGCGCCTATGGCGTAACACTGGACGAAATGCGCCTCCTGAATCTGGCCCTTGCGCAAATTGATAGCAGAAAGCCACAACCGGACATGTTGTACACGCTTTATCCTCGTGATTACCAGCGCATTTACGGTGTCAACCCGACCAGCAGCCACCGCCAATTGCGCGATGCTGCTGACAGCCTGATGAAAAAACCGGTGACGATCTACAAAGAAGACCGGAATGGGAAGGTCCGAACTGTTCAGCTTTCCTGGTTTTCGCGCCTTGAGTATGTCAGCAATGATGACCACAGTGCGGTCGTACTACGTTTTGGGCAGGACGTTGCCCCTTATCTGTTTGAACTCAAAGAAAGCTTTACCAAACTGGACTTTATAAACCTGGCCAGACTGGATACGCCTTTCTCGATCCGTCTTTACAGCTGGCTGGTCAAGGCGCGCAACCTGACACGGTACCGGAGTCATGGGACCATTGAAGTCACCCTCGAGATCGAATGGATGCGAGAGAAGGCTAATCTGCAAGGAAAATACCAGGATTACCGGGACTTCAGGCAAAAACTGTTGCAACCCTCTCTCGATCGCATCAATGCCTCGACCGATATCTCGGTGATTTGGGAACCTGTGAAGATAGGCCGTTCCGTCCATGCCATCAAATTTACCTATGTCGATGAGTCCGCACCGGAAGCGGTAAAACCGATGCGCCCACGCCTGCCTCGTCGCCCTCATGTAACCGCAGGAACGGCTGCTGAAGGGGAATGGGCCAGAAAATGTATTGCACTGTTGACCCAGTATATGGCGCAGTTGGAAGCCTATGATCCTAATGAAAAGGTGAGTGTGCCGGACTTAAGAAAACTGGCCGGCTGGTATAAGAAAGTGGGGCACCGTGAACAGGAAAGAGAGACTCTGGACGCCATCAAACGCCGGGCACAACGTTGGAAAACAGCACAGTGATCGGCGTTTACGGGTGCGAGTCCGCGCAGGGTAGGCAAGGGATGTCAGGTATTGTATTGATTTAATTGCGTAAAATTACCAGGTGTGTCGCTGGCTTCGCATTTTACGTCGTAGCAGGTGACTCACATGCCTCTCTGGTACCGGCAGCGTCAGCTAGCACCCCGGTTCTGGGGGGACTGGACGGTCTTGCTCAGGAAACCAATATGAACATCTTACTGCCATTCCAAAATTCGATTGAACAACAGGCTGGCAATATGTTGTTTTTGGGATAAGACGGCATGCACATAAATCACGCCGTCTTTTTCATTCTGTCGCGTACTGTACAGGACACGATAACCGTTGGCTGTGTTGCATTCCCGGTATTTGGCGCACCCCAATTCCAGGAGTTCCTGACAGACGGGGCTTCCTTCGGGGAAGAGGCCCGTTTTTTCTTCAAATTCATCCAGCACATTCACGATCACCGGTTTGGGATCCACCTGGCGAGATCGCAGAAAATGGGCGATGGTTTGTATCGTCATTTTTGCGGTTGATGAATAAATAAAAGCGACGTTACCCTTGGCCATCAAAGTGTGTCCAGGAGCTGATCACGTGTAAACGTGCGGCCTAACTCAATATCTTTCTCAGATAATGTCATCAGTTTGAGTAGCGCAATGCTCTCGTCTCTACGAACACGGTCGTCATAGGATTCGATAACATACGCAGGGTGGCCATTTTGCGTCACTATCAGAGGCTCGCTCAAATCGAGTTTGGCTGCATTCTGCTTTAAGTAACTGATCGTCTCGATTTTCATGATATTTCCTTCTTCTGCATCATTCGAATAAGTCTAAATATAGACTTAATACAGTTTTATCACAAGCCATCAATGTGCAATGTTGCGCCATGGACAAACCGCATTCAGGATAACGGACTGATTGCCCGGATTGAGATACGTGTCCCGCAGGGCAAAGTCAGGGGGACCTGCGTTTTTGTTGTATCACCGTAAGAAGGTCTCCGACCGGTGATTGCGTGGTGAGAACCATTTGATGATCCCGTGATAATCGTCCTGAAGGGGGAGCTTGCCTGGTGAGCATAAGTTCCCTTGGCGGCCAACAGCAAGGTCAGTAATGCATAGGTTCTCGCCAGGGGGACGTAAACATGCCGTCCAGCGATAGAGCCTTGTTATTCTGATTATGATACCTAAAGTGACACTGTCACTATTGTGAGGGATAAGTTAGTTATCACTAGCAGCAAGAATAATGGCATTGCCTGTGCAGGTCATTCACCGTCATAGGCAATGGTGGTGAGATTATCTGTTAGTGCTGAGCAACTGTAACGCGTGTTCCGGGGTCATCTCGAAGCGCACACCCAGCTGACCGGCAACGTCCAGAGCAAAAACCCGGGTGTATATCTCGGTACTTTTGTAGTCCCGGTGTCCCATGAACGATTGCAGGATCTTCGGATGCACCCGGTTATAGAGTAGATGCATGGCAAAACTGTGCCGGAACGTATGCGGCGTGATGCTCTCAATGGAGAAGTTCATCCCTGTTCGTTGCGCATTACCCAGGGCTTCTTTCAACCAGTTGCGAGCGGTGTCATCGGAGATCTCCCATACCGGCTTGGTGACATAACGGGTAAAAGTGGCCAGATGATCACGCAGCCGGCGTGCAAAACCGGGATCAAGTAACGGCAGGGTCCGTTTCACCGGCGTATCTTTCCCGGGGCGGCCGCGGCGACCCGCCGTCTGATTGCGTTGCTTTAATGTTCGCAGCACCACAAAAGGTTTGACGGCATCGAGCACAATGTCTTTCGGTGTAACGGCCAGGGCTTCGTTGATCCGTGCGCCAGTATTCCATAAAAAATCAAACAGCATTCGCCGGCGCAGATCGGTGATATTGTCGAGTAACAAGATGATCTCCGGTGCCAGCAGATAGGCAGGTTGATCCGACAGGTTTAGTGCCATCCGGCGCATGGCCACAGCCTGTGCAAAATCAAAGTAGGGGCTGGAGAGCGCTTCCGTACCGGAGGCAGCGAGTTCATAGGCTATCAGTGACACAGTTCACCTCGAAAATTCAGAATTGCCCTATCAGAAAATTCCTCCACCTATCCCGATCAACCGCTCCCGGGGAAGCGGGGAGTCAGTGACCACACCCGATCGCGCTACGTAAAATCTGCAGTACTATGACCCTGATGAAAATTTATTTTTCACGTAGCGCAATCTGCTGAAAATTTACCCCGTTTCGGCGGAGGAGGGCGGATACGGGCAGAAAACTCAGCCACTATTGTGCCTGAGATCGTCGCGGTGATCGTTCGCAATAAATCTTCTCGCGCGGATCAGAATATCGGTAAAACTGGAATATAACGGATAAATACCGAATGTGGAGGAGCGAAATACTGGCGGCGGCTGACGCCCGTCGAACCGCCGTCAGGGGTTAAAAACACCCTATGCAGTGTTAAAAACCACACCAAATATACCATATATAGGTTATCCACCGAAACGGGGGATACGTCTGTGGGGGATCGGCTTTCCTCGCGTTAAACCGAATGATAGAAATTCATAAGGGTAAGGGTGGCAGATGGTGAGCGATCCTATAATAATTCGTGCCGGTGATCGGCCAGTCCATCCGTTTTGTTTCCGACTTCTGGAAGTATCCCCGAACTCGGAAGCAAATAATCGACACCGGTTCACCACGCAGTGCAGGGTAAACGGGTCTAAAACACCGCATCTAGTGGCGTATCGGTTGACTTTTCCACTGCATATGGTGTTCAACGAGGCAAGGTGCCGACTTGCCGGAAAATAACACAGAGCGGAAAGGGCTGAGTGAACCAGGGGGACACCGGTCAACCTGGAGGGATCCCCCAAGCCCAAAGACAGCGCCTCTATCAAGGACGAGTCGGATCGAATACAATAAAGCATAATTTTTACGAGAGAATACGGCCATGTCTCCGACGTTAAAATCATTAAAAATTGCAGACCTCTTCGGTTATAAAAATATCACACTGGATTTTAATCCCGTGACCGTGATTGTGGGAAAAAATGGGATAGGTAAAACAACTATCTTAAAAATTCTCAATGCCATGTTGAATCAAGAACACTGTGATGAATTAAGCGCATGTTCATCCGTTGAGCTGAAATTCACCGATGGAGGCACAATTAACTACAAGGTTGAAGCTGATTCTGATAAAACCAAAGAAATAAAAAGAAGTTTATGGAAAAATATAGTTTCAACTGAATCAGAAAAGACAATAACACAAAAAGAAGAGATTCGCATCAATAGCTTCATTGACCTTTTGGTTAAGAATGCTAAAGTTTTATCATCAATCAATGCTCGTATTTCATCTTTTACTGTCAGTGAAAGACTGAATAGCCATTCACTGTCTTCATTAAAAACAGAGTTTATATCAACCATAAACATGAGTGCAAACGCAAACCAGCGCGTAAAAAAAAGTGATGGCCGGGAAGGGAATTTCCTCGACTTTGAGATACAAGATGAAATTGATTCCATCCTAAAAAAACCGGCTGGGAAACACACCCGCGCACTCGTTAAAGAAATAAATAAACTCTTTGAGGATTGCGGCAAGAAAATAACCATTGGGAAATATTTTCGTGTTTCTGTAAATATAACAAAGGAAAAGTTAAAGTTTACCCAATTGTCGTCCGGCGAACGACAATTGCTTTATATACTGGCGAAAGTCGCAAATACGCAGAACGCACCAACTTTCTTATTGATGGATGAGCCTGAAATATCACTTCATCTAAACTGGCAGGAGAAATTGCTCGACAGCATTAAAGCCATAAATAAAAACTGTCAAATAGTGGTTGTTACACACAGCCCGGCCATAATTATGAATGGTTACATGGATTCTTACGTCGAAATGAGCGACATCACCACAGATGCGGAGAAATAATGATGAATTTCTCCGAAATGATGCAATCAGAGTCATATATTCGTGCAAGTACGGCAATACAATCCGGCATACCCAAGGGGCTTCTCTATGTTGAAAACCCGACTGATATTGCGTTCTGGCGAGGAGTCATACAGCTCGGAGCTCCTGGCGGATATACCGTCAAACCAATAAGTCAAGATAAAGCCAAAGGAAAAAGAACCCTTGAAAAAATGTACCCAGATTTACACAAAGCCCTGATTGTCGGTGTAGACAGTGATTTTGATTACCTTTGCCCAGACAGACATGAACGTGCAGAGGCTATGAACCAAAACAAGTTTGTTCTGCATACCCATGTTTACTCTCGTGAGAATTTCCAGTGTTGTCATGATGCAATAAAAGGTATTTGCGAGGCAGTATTTTTTCATGAACAGCTCCCCTCTGAACTAAATGAAGCCCTGGATGCCTATTCATCCACTGTCTATCCCGCTTTACATCTGTTTGCGTATTTACACAATAAAGACTGGCAACAACATAAAGATGGTGTTTTTATCCAGGCAGCAAAGCTATCCCCTGAGGACAGTTTACTCAATGGGGACTTAACCATGAATAGTAATGCTCTTGAGAGGTTAAGGGTAAAATTAGACGCTTATATCAACGCCCATCGCCATCACATCGCTGACGAAGATGAGTACAGCGCATTTATTGATAATCTAACGCAAAAAAACATAACCGCCAGGACAGCTTATCTGTTTGTTCAAGGGCATTATTTGCACGACAGCCTCATTAAAATGATGCTGGATAAAATTGTCGAGAAAACACAAAATTCTGAGAAGGCGGCGATTAAAATACGCTACCCTGAAGCTGAGGAAGCAGCCGTGCGACGTAACAGTCTGGGGGAGATCAATAACTTTTATAGCAACCGCAAGGTGGGTACATTACTTCTGTCTAACAGAGACTATCATGACGCCCCATTTTTTGAAAATATCCGCCAGAAACTCAACGATATTGTGGCCAGTTAATCGCTTCCCACCGACGGCAGAGGCAAAAAACCGATAGATATTTCGCGGTATTTTATGAGGGATGGGGATACCGCCGAGTATGGACAGAATACAATCAAGGCACCTTAAGATTTCCTGTATGCCAGTGCACATGGCGACCACCTTAGCCTACTTAGCCAGCCGCCCTCTATTGGGCTGGTGAAGTAGGCAGGATAGCAATAAGACGTTCAAGTGTCGATCCCCACCTTAGACTGCCCGCACAACTTGAAAGTTAGCATCCGGAAGCTCAACGGTCTTCCGACTTTTACAGAGAACGGAAAGGAGACCCTGTTCAGGCAGAACACCTTCCGAGAACTACAGACACCGGAAAGCCTAATCTCGCTGTGGCAGCTAACATAAGCCACGTTCCTGGTCAGAGATAATGTCCTCCGAAAAGTCGGATTTGGAAACGCCGTTATCTCAGAGATGAAAAGGATGGTTTGCCTGTGACAAGGTTGACACCACACCCCCATGGGCATCGGCCAACAGAGCACTATGCGTCAGCAACATCACGACCAGCACTGAGAGAGCCTGTTGAACAAGATATGCTTACACCGATGTTCTCCTCCCGTTATAAGGTAAAAAATTCCTATCATTCACTTATCACATCCTCATCAAGAAGATCATAAATAGTGGGCAAAGTAGAAACATCAAATTCCTTTAAATCAATTTCATTAAGGGATGGTATTATTTCAACACCTGTCCTATGGTTAACAAAATTCTCAATAGTATAAGGCCCTAAAAAGATATTTAATGTTTGGCAAATTACATAAACCTCATCATTTATTATCTTACCTCGCCACAAAGACGGTTCATCAGAAATAACTATTGTCATGCACTGCCGACCAAAAAGGTAAATTATTGCCAACAACTTATCTACTAGTGGTAAAATGGTAATTGTATGAATACCTATCCAAGAAAGATGTGCCCACTCATCTTGTGTCGTAAATGACTCACTAAACGAAATTCCAAATGAGTTTCTTAGATCTTGACTGATAGCCCATAATGCATTACGAAGGGAATGTGCATATCTGCTATTGATAAAATCATCTCCCAACCTGTTAAATCCATAAGTTAGAGCAAACTTACACATAAACCGTTGCTCATAACCATGTAACACCTTGAAAGTGACTTCATGATTCTTTCCTTGTATAGATTGAAGTTTTTTCAACAATTCATCCTCTTTTCTGGACGGAATTGAAAAAAAATCCGGTTCATTCGGTAAGGTCAAATTCCCTGATATTCTTTTTGATTTTTTGAACTTTTCTCTTGCTGAAACCAAAAAAATTATAGTCCAATAATCATCCTGATGTTGCGTGAAAATGTATACTACGCCGGCATCTTTTTTAAGATCTATAGGGTTTCCTCCTGCGTAGAAATCATAATTTGAGTTTGATGCTTTTCTTAAATGATAAACTAATCCCCCAATTGGCCCTACCCATAGCTCACATGTAAAGCCATCTTCTAAGTCTAAATTTTGCATATGCCCCAGATATGTAAGAGGCATAACCATAAGATTATCTGGATCGAAATATCTAAAAGAAGTCTCCACCATATGGTGTTGGCTATGAAACGTTTTTGTTAACATCGCATCAACAAAAAGTCCCATTTTAGAGTTACAAGTTCGGCAAACAAGACGAGTTTTAAAATCTGCATTGCACAGGGCTCCGCCTAAAGACTGTGGGAAAATATGCTCAAGTGATAACTCATCACGTTTTTTTTCGACATCACAAATAATACATTTCATATATATCCTTACCGTAAGCGACTTATATCCTGGTTTCATTTTCATCGAATAATAAGCCGAATATTCCAAACGTACTTGCCATGAAAATTGGCAAATATAGAAATAGCAATCATAATGTAAAATCAGTTTATGCTACTTGCTAATGTCCTAATTCTTTTCGTAAAAACTTGGCATCCAGCCAATTGATATCATTCATTATGAATGTTAAAGATATCGCCATTATCGTCAGTTGTACCACTCTGGGCGGTTCAGTCTTTTCATACCTGATATAAGAGCGTAGGGAAATATCAAACTCGTCAGCACTCCGTTTCTGCGTCCATTCCCATCCATTTCTCCACATCTTTAGCTAAAAACCCGTCATTTCACTTGGTGAAATGATTTTGTTGAACAACTATTCATTTGTTATCACTATCGTATGCAAAGTTACAAAAATCATCTAATAATAACAGTGTATTATGTGTATCAGTAGTAATCAGCCATAAAAATGATTCCGTATCAACATACGTATGTTACTGAACACTTGGCTTGCACATTGCCCCTAAGGAGAGGGCGCATTCTCGGCAACAATGCTACAGAACGGCGTGGTGGCGACTTCGGTCAAATAGGCTGACCAGCCAGCAAACCAACCATCTGGCATTTACCAAGAAGCGAATTGACGAGACTGCAGGTTACATCAATGAGCTGCAAAAATTTGTCGGCGTCGCCGTGTCCTGGCACACCCTGAACCAGATGATCATCCGAGACAGTCGAGAAGCCATTGCCTGTGCGAAAGAGGCACTGGTGCAGAATGACCCGCGGGAAGGTATTCCGATCTATACCTTCACCATGTGGTTTGAGCGCTTCAGAACACACCTCGAAAGTATTCGGACCATGCAGCGCCGGGTCGGCGCTTCGGGCTCAACCGCTGCTCTGACCGACCTGTGTGAACAGCTGATCGCGATCGACGTGTACCTGGAACGGGATGAGGTGCTGCGCCACGGTAAAATCCGCAGCTATATACCGAACGATGAGATCGTCGTAAAGGCCGAAGAGTTACTGGAAACGTTCAGAAGCCTCTCCGGTGGTCAGTTGGAGTTTGTTCCGGGGGAGGCTGACTCCGTCAATCGCACTGGCTTTCGTGGGCCGGCTGATTGACGGCCACCTGTGCCGGGTATTATGCGCGGCCTTCTGACTGTATGTCAGCCGGGGTGCCGCGCAAAAGTCAACATTAAGAGATCCATACCAGCGAAGGCATAAAATTCTGCAGACCTGCAGAGTCGTTGCAAGAGGCAAGAAAATAGATCGTTATCTCACCTGTCAGGTACGCCACATTAAACCGGTGATTTCCACCTGCAATGAGAATTTTATCCACGTTCCTTTCATTAATTATGCATAATGCCGGCGGGGTCAGGGCATCTCCCTGTTGCCAATGATTGATAACCTTTTCAACCTTATCCGCAGCGCCCCCATCCCTGAGTTCTTCAACAGAGCAGATCTTGCTGTTAAAGCACAGGTGCTTGTGAATTTCAGCTAATTGGGCACGCCCCAGACGCAGATTCTTTGCCCAATCAGGAACGTCCCCGTCAAAAGCAAGATGCCATTTCTGAGGATCCAGACTCCACTTAACCGTTAACCGGGGCCATGCTGCGATCAGCTGATCAATATACATCCTTATTGTTCCTGTTTAAGTCACCTTTTTAGGCCAGAGAGCATAGCTGCTAGACATGTCATCCTTCAATGACTTCCATTACTGGGGGTTTTCGGATCCTAGTAAGAGGAAGAAGGGATTAATGGTTGAATAGCAAAAAAACACGTTGACTTTACTTGTAAATCATTATTGCGCTAAAATAAATGATGATATTTATCAAATAGTTTGTGCATTAAATCCCTCACCCTCATTGCACATGTTAATTATGTGATTTTATGGTGAACGAAACGATAGTGAACTTGCGCCGCTTGGAATGAATTTATCTAGCGTCCTCCGAGCTCTGCAAATTTTGAGTTTGTGACAGCTTCTATACCTTTAGCAATAATGATTAAAGGACTGACCATGGCCACAACAGTAATTAGTGCTTTTAACGAGTTCCTAAAAGATACGGTTAATCTCAGGAAGGTCGATACTGATGATGCACGATCCAGCCGCAACTGGCTTATTGGCAAGATAAATGACTTTGAGAACGATGAAGTGTTTCCTGTGAGTCATTCCGGGATTCATATCGCCTTCGGATCCTTTGCCAGAAGAACCAAAATTCGTCCACTGGATGATATCGATTTGATGTTCGGTTTATCGGCGCAGAGTGCCACATATGCCATTCTGAGTGACCGAATAACCCTGACGTCATCCGGAGAAAACTCGCGCTTGCACAACTACAGGCATTCGGGTGCAAATACCATCTGCTCAGTAAGAATTCTGAATGCCTTTAAAAACCGCCTGCAAGATATTGCCCAATATGCCCAGGCTGACATCAGACGTAACCAAGAAACCGTCACGCTGAAACTGGTCAGTAAAGACTGGAATTTTGACATCGTGCCGTGTTTCATCACCCGTGCAGACGATTTTGGTAAGACCCATTATCTGATCCCCGACGGGAATGGCCACTGGAAATTTACCGATCCCCGGATAGACAGAGACAGAGTCACGGACATAAACGTTCGGAATGAGGGTAATGTTCTCAACGTTATCAGAGTCGTCAAATACTGGCAGCGGCGGTCTACGATGCCTTCCATGAGTTCTTATCTGCTAGAGACGTTGATCCTGGACTATTACGCTGGCAAGACGTCCTGCTCGGAATTTGTCGATATGGAACTTCAGGCTCTTTTCCTTCATATTGCCCTATTAATTCAGTTCTCCGTAAATGATCCTAAAGGTATCCAAGGAGATATCAACACCTTAACGACTGAAGAACGCCAGAAGATCACGGGCAGATGCTACCTGGATATCCAGAAGGTCGCGGAGGCGAGACAGTTTGAGCAGAGTAAAGACTATGAAAAATCCATCAACAAGTGGCGCGAAGTGTTTGGCCCACAATTTCCATTTTACGGGTGAACCATGAACACTATTTACACAAACCAGTCGACCAGAGAAAACCTGGATTTGCTCTATGCGCAGGCCAGCATTTACGACCGGGTAAAGCGCTGGAATAGGACAAATTTATTTCTCAGCGTCATACTGCCGGTAATGTTGTCAGTTGCGGCAGCTTACAACCGCAGCACAAGTCTGATAGATACCGAGTTAGCCTCTTCATTCCTGGGGCTGTACGGGCTTCTGATACTGGCGTTTAATATTGTCTTGAGCAATCACGCCTACGGGCTACGAAAGAAGGCGGCCTCTGTTCAGGAGATGTATGACTGCAGGGTTCTTAGCATCCGGCGTAATGATCTGAAAGTGGAAGAGGTTCCAAAGGATGAAATCAGTCGGGCAGCATCCTTTTTTAATCGGCAGCCGGAAATGGCACTCCGTCGATTCGGCAAGGAGGGCTGGTACGTCAATAAAGTGTATGACGCCCCACAGCCTGTGATGGCTCTCTTGTGCCATGGAAAGAACCTCGGTTGGGACCGTTCACTTAGGGAGATCCTTTACGGGACATACCTCACTGCAGTCATCATTTTTCCGTTAGCTGTTCTGATATATGGCATTGCCATGAAATCAAGCCTGAACGAAGTCCTCTTTTATATTGTCTTCATACTGCCCCTGATCCGGTACTTCCTGTTACAGTTTCTGGATAACCGGAGCAGCATAAAAAGAAGTGAAAAGTTGAAAAAGTACGTTGAAAAGGAATTATCAAAGATAAGGGTGTCCGGCAGGGTGGATGAAGATGGACTTGGGTATACTCTGAGAAACATTCAGGATGAAATTTTTTCCTATCGGGCTTCCTGTCCCCCTGTGCCCAACGGAATTCAGCGCATCATGAAATTCAGAAACGAGCAGATTTACGACGATTATTTTGAAACCAATCTGAGAGAGATGCACCTTCCAGACTGATCCCCCCTGAGCTTCGGTATACCATTATTCCATCCCGGAGCCCTTCAAAGCTTACAGCTCATTCAGCATCGAATAGTCAACAACGCACTCATTGCACTTTGCCGTTCATCTCGAATGACACTCACTCTCGAAAGGCCCGTTTAACAAATATTCCATGGCGTACAAGGGGATCTGTGACGCGCCAACATCTTGTCTTGGAGTTCAATCTGCCTAGGCGGGGGGATGTTGTTGTTAGGATTTGCGCTACTGGGTGGCACCCTCGGACATATGCTATTAGCGCGAGACATAACCTGGTACGACGCCGTGCTCAACAGCGCATTTATTGCAACGGGCATTGGACCGTACATTTCTGCCGACAACATACCGGGTAAGGTATTCTTTGCGCTAACCTTGGGGGCGGGCAGTTAGGCTAAGGATATCGGTTATCCTAATATTCAATTTAACATAATGCGTATTATCTGCACCTGGTTTGTCAGCCAAAAGCAATAATGTCGTGTTTTACCAAAGTTAAAATATCGTCTTTCGGTTAGTCTGTTCTCACAGGCAAACTATCCGGAGCGTCTATGTTGGTGACCATGAGCCAGAAAGAACTGAACCGCATTCCTGTACTGCAGCAAGTTTGCGACAAACTCCTGACACAATCAGCTGCAGCAAAACTGCTGAACATCAGCGTTCGTCAGCTTCAGCGAGTTCTTGCCAGGTATTTGTCGTACGGCGCAGCCGGCATCGCCTCGCGTAAACGCGGAATGCCAGCAAATAACCGCGCTCCGGATGATCTCAAGCTGCAAGTGCTGGCGTTGCTACGTGAAAAATACAGCGACTTCGGACCTACATTGGCCACAGAAAAGCTGAGCGAACGCCACCAGATAATGATCTCAACTGAAACCGTGCGCCACTGGATGATTGCTGATGGCCTTTGGGTTCCACACGCTCGGCGTAAAGCACGCGTTTATCAGCCTCGATATCGCCGCGACTGTCTTGGCGAACTCATTCAAATCGACGGCTCTCACCATGACTGGTTTGAAGGCCGTGCATCAAAATGCTGCCTGTTGGTTTACATTGACGACGCTACCGGTCGGCTGATGCACCTGCGGTTCTGTGAAACGGAATCGGCTTTCGATTACATGCTGGCGACGCGGGAATATATTGATAAACATGGTAAACCTGTGGCGTTCTACAGTGATAAGCATGCCGTTTTTCGCGTCAGCCAGGCTGAAACTCGCCGTACCGGCACGACGCAGTTTGGGCGCGTTCTGCATGACCTGAACATCGAGCTCATCTGCGCCAACAGTTCCCAGGCCAAAGGCCGCGTCGAGCGTGCCAACCTGACGCTCCAGGACCGATTAATCAAAGAGATGCGACTCGAGAGCATCAGCAGTATCGAAGAAGCCAATGTTTGGCTGGACAGCTTCATCCTGGATTTCAACCGCCGCTTTGCTAAAGCCCCCAAATACCCAAAAAATCTCCATCGGCCGGTAAACGAACAGCCGGCGGCGCTGGATGATATCTTTGCCTGGCAGGAGCTTAGAACCCTCTCAAAATCGCTGACATTCCAATACGATAAGATGCTTTACCTCGTTGAACCCACAGAGGAAAACACGCGTATCGCCGGCGAGAAAATTATGGTTTATGACTATCCGGACGGCACGCTGGCCTTCAAATACGGTCACAGGACGCTGGCCTATCAGGTCTTCGACAAGCTGGCCATCGTTGACCAGGGGGCAATCGTGGACAACAAACGACTTGGCGCCGTACTTAAACTGGCGCAGCGCCAGCAGGATGAGCGTGACCAGGATGGTCAAAGAGAGCGTAGCAAGAAGATGCCCAAGCGACGTGCCCAGACCAGAGTCTAGGAACAACTCAGAGCGGAAATAACAAAAGTTCAGGAATACTTAGCGAGTTATACTCTTCATTTAACTGCAACTAATCTGTTGTTTTTGGCTAATTGCGAAGTGAGTTATACGAAAAAAAGGTTGTCAGTCAAAAACGATAAAGCCGGCTAGATGTGGCGGTTTAACTACACCCGCCACATCTCCTGTAAACGCGCTATCAACGGATAAATTTGCCAAGCAAGGATTTAGCAAATTAACTCACTTAACAGCACTCTAGATCTACTTAATTATCAGTGCGTGGAGCGACGTAATAAAGCAACCCAACACCAGTCAAGGATTCGCTACCAAATTTTGTTGCTTCAACAACTATAGCCAGCTGATTATCAGTAACAACTATACGACCACTGTCAGTTGTAGATACTCCAGGGTTAATCTCTTTTTCTGGTTGCAATTGTGAAAATTCACTGTTGAAGAAATTATAGAAATCACCGTAATTTTTATTTTCCCAACAAACAACAAAGTGACGTTCTCCATTAGCAAGCTTTGGAGTCCTCTTAATAAAAGGACGAGTGCAAGCATAACGATCTTGTTGATTCAAACGGATAGGTGCAGCATCAGAAACACTTACGCCAAAATACGCAAGTGTGTCTCCATAGATATCATTACTACCGGTACGGTGGAAAACAACCTTAAGCTTTTTATTGAAATCGTCATATGCAAGATCGAACGTTTGGATACCAGTCACTTCATAATCATAAAGAACGGTTCCCACAGGTCTACCACTATTTAACTCAAACTGGATAATTTTAATATGATTAGTAGCTGACTTATATGCAAAAATAGCTTTGTCACCTGCTGCGACACGAGCAATACTCAATGTAGTACTGTTATGAATATCTAGTGTGTTAACAAAATAATGGCTATCAATCTCACCAACCATTGATCCCTGATAACTTGCTTCAGAAAGCGTATCATTATTATCAAGATAGATCGATTGCAACTGCTTATCTTTAATATCAATCCAAGTAACAAAGAATTTATCCATCTCTTTAAGATAGACTATACGTGGCGCAAGATAATTATAATTGGAATTGCTCAATTGTTTCGCTGGTCCTTCAGCTCTTGGATTACCATTGGCATCAACTGAAAAGAGGCGTACATAAATGCGGTAAGCCCCGCCAATGGCATTACTAGTCCAAACTGCAACAAATTTATCAGTACCAGGAATCGCAGCAAGATCAGCATCTCTCTGTTCATTGTCTGTCACATCCGGAGCTAAAATAGGCTGGGTTAGGATCCCTCTCGTAGAGAGCACACGAAGATAGACAGAGCGATTTTTGCCCGTACGAATGCTTGTATAACTGGCAACGAGGTGTCCTGTTAAAGCTGTTTTGATAACAGTGCAGTTACGATCGTCACCAGATTGATCATAAAAAATGTGCAAACCTTCAGGGTAATTTGTATTCATACATCCTCCTGGAACTGTTTCAGATAACTCATTAGAGTAACTCCATGACTTGCATGGGAGTTCGGGACATGATTGGGACTCATTATATGAGCCAATCAGTGATAAATTGATAGGAACATTACAAATTCCTGGCTGAGTCGAGAAGGTTATTACACCATTCCATTGGTAATTATTCACGTCATAATCAAATGAAAATTTGATCGGATCCGGATGGATACTAGTTTTTAACGATAGTTCCATACATTCATTGTTCCAATAGGTTGCCGACACTTTTACTTCTGCAACACCTATTGAAGATGAAATCGACTCCACATTTATATTTGTAGAAACATCTGAGAACTGAATGTATTGCTCTGTAACTGTTTTCTGGGCTTCCCCTGCATCTGCCAGTTTTACAATAATTTTATAAGCTCTGTTCCCGTGTTTTTTAACCAAATCATTGATAATTTCTGTATTTTTATCACCAATAACAATCAATGGAATTGTAGCTCGACGAGATGAAATATACTCATAGAACAGGATTTCACGACCATCCTCCGGCGACTCAAAATAATAGTAAATATTGATGGTTTCAAGATCTTCAGGACTTTCATAATCAATGATAGATGTAAAACTTATATCGCCACTATTGAAAGCACATTCACACTTCGGCACAGAAATACTAGTAATACTCATGATATTCACCTTTATGTTTAAATGCTATTATAATGAAACTCATCGCCCATGTCTTTTGACTTAACATTTGGAGCCTGATATGAAATAGCAAAACCAAACCCTTTATTACACCAGAAAAATTTAACACATCACTATTTCTTACCAGATCGAGTTCACTCACAAACACCTCTCTCTTATTTGAGTGCAACATATATAGGATTCAATTAAATTACTAGAATTGTTATTTTGGCAAATTAACTGAATCTCGTTACTCCCTGGTAAAAACAAAATTTTATATAAAAATAGCACATTCCTAAGGTATTGCCATGAGCAACGTTGTGCTACCACTATGTTCACCACTGGATACAACCCCAATCCCAGTCAACTTTGACTCCAGAATTACTGTAGTGCCCATTTCAGTAGCTCTAATTGTGACACCGCTCACAGCTGCTTTACCATCAATATAAAGCTTAGATATCACCCCTCCACTTAAATCAATCCCGCCTGTACCTTCCAGGCTATAAATAACAACATCCTTACCACCTTCTCCCGTGCAACTCACAGTTAAAGACTCACTGGCTACACTAGATGAAATCTCATTCTCGGAAATAACACCGTGATCTAACACAACACTTTCAGGAGTCAGATCACATCGCCCTACAGGAGGTGGAATCATCCCACACACCGAAGTAGGGAATAGCCTATCAGTGAAAGCATTATCCTCCGCCCCCCCAAAGAACAACCCAACGCATTCATCGATCGGGTTCAAGCCGCTATGTTCAATTGCCCCGGTAATGGGCAGTGGATACTGTTGTAAGTATGCATCTCGAACTTCTTTTATTGTTGGGTATGTATTAATAACCATTGCTGCTTGATTCGTTGGTGGTTTATTCCCTCCTGTTTGATTACCCCCATGTAAATGGTTTATTTTAATCCAACAAATGGTACCTCCGTAGCAAGGATTGGGGGTCATGTCACCAACTTCATCCCAAAGATCTATTGAAAAATTGTATCGATATTGATTATTCGGACCTATAATATCTACACTGGTTACACTAGAATAGATATTCGCATAAACATAAGATGTGTAAATTGAAAGTATAGCAATAAATATTAAAGGAAAGCTTTTATTTAAATTCATGATAGAATACCAAGGTTATAATTGGATTGTTGACGCAAAATATTATTAATATTTAATGCGTCACACATTTCCATGCAGGAAATCATTGATAAAAACTTCGCATCATGATTATTCATAACTCAGACTAAAGGTTGCCACAGCATTAAATGCCCCATGTCCAATCCCCCTAGTTGTAATTGCCTCAGGTTCTCCACGAACATACGCCCTGAGTGCTATCACGTTATTACCTGCCTGCAGACTATACTTATCACTGGCTTGGTTAAGTGGTAAAGGCTGCGACTCGGGTGTCTCCAATCCTATTGCAATGCCCGTCGCCTCACTCCCCCCATCCAACGCCAGAAATCCCGGTAATGCGGCGTTCTCCGCCCCTTCGAACGTCACAGAGACCATGTTGACCAGGCTAAGATCACAGTCATTCAACCGTATCTCAAAAGACTGTCCCGGTGTCCGCATGTTTTGATAGAGGTATTTGTCGACGATACTGCCAAACTCCAGTTGGATATCTTCGTCTCCCGGCGGGATGACGCACGGGTCTGCCACTAGGGCACCATACAGTCGCATGTTTGGCTCAGCTACGACAGGGGAGGACGCCCCCGTAAGCGCTAACAATAGAACTGGAAATATGAGGTGTTTCATGCGCCTTCTCTCCTCATTGATAGTCTGCCTGTAATGTAGCCCAAGCTTCGAACGGCCCTTCGCTGAGCGTTGAACCGACATTTTTCACCGGGACGGCCTCTAGCCGTGGTGGATTAGCCAGGTCAATGGCCAGCGAACTCCCCGGTGTAAACGCCAGGTCATTCTGATAAACCCTTATCCCCAGATTCTCTTTATTTGTCTGTAATGCCTGCCCATCAAATCCCGTTACAGTACCACTCAGGCTTAGCTTAAGTGTTGCTCCTCCGATTCCACCGCTTTCGCAGGTGACTTGATAGTTGACCAATTGACGGTAGTTCACGCCGTCAACTTTGTTGATACCTACCCGTTCACCGAAGTCGACATCCACATGATTGCCGTCGTTGATGATGCAGGGCGGCGGCTCTATCAACGTCCCGCGAAACGTCATATCCGCGACCCCCTCCGCGAGGATAGGAGACGATAATCCCAGTGTTACGACCAGTAACAGGGCATCCCGGGTCAACTTTTTTCTCATAGCCTGCTCCTGTTATTGATAATCCACTTTCATCGTGGCACCGGCCGTAAACTCACCGCCCGTCAAGGTGACGCCGCCTTGTTTCACCGGTACCGCCCACAGTTCTGGTTTATTCGGGTACGTGAAGTTTAGCCAACTGTTCACTGGCAACTTACTGTCTCCCTGCTGCAGTTCAATCCCCAGACCGGCCTGGTTGGTTTGAAGCACCTCGACATCAAAATCAGCCCCTGCTCCCTGCACCTGCAGCTTCATCGCATTGGAAGGGGCATCTTTGCAGTCCAGGGTATAGGTCACAGGAAGACGGTAATTGCTACCATCCACTCGGGTGGTCATCACTTCTCCGAATTCCACCACAATAGGACGCTCATCATTAATGATGCATGATGGCGGTGCCATGACAGTCACCTTCACAGTGACGGTGGTGACCGCCTGCGTTACTGATGGGAGCACCAGCAGTAACGCAGCAAAACAGTAACTCGTTCGCCAACGTATCGTTATTTTGTTCATCTCACGCACCTCAGTCATAGCTCAGGTGAAAATCCACCACGGCCCGGTAACTGCCCGCCATCAGCGGGGCCGGTGTGCGTTCCGCCGCCACGGTATAGCTCAGGATCTCTTGCCCCGGTGACACCAGCAGCGGCTTGCCCCGGCTGCCCAGACGCACACTCTCACCTTGCGCGTTCTCCAGGCGTAGTCCCAGACCAGAGACGCCTTCCGCTTTCACCAGCTGCGGGTTATCCGCGTCACGGGTAGCGTTAAAACTCACCGTCACTGCCGGCTGGTCATTGGCCCAGGTCAACCCTCCTGTGCGCAGGTCACGGCTGCCGGCCGGACTGTGCAGGCAGTCCGCCAGACGCAGCTCAAATCGCACAGGCTCGCCGCGGGCACCGATGGTCTGCAAACGCCCGGTCCCCGTCTCACCCAGCGCGATGTCCTGATGCGCACTCGCCATCTCCAGCCGGCAGGCGCTCTCCGTCAATGCGCCGTGTACGTACAACGTGCCGTTGGCACCCTCAACATCCCAGTTGTCCACTGCCGCTTGCGTGTGGGCTGACGGCAACAGCCACAACATCATGCCCAGCGTCAGTGGCAACATCAGCGCCAGGCCACCCAGCGTGCCGTAATAACCCAGTTCATGCCGCCAGTTTCTGTAAACTGAAACCTGACCGGTCTTGGTTGTCATTTTTATTCTCCTGTCCCGTCTTCAGGCGTGCACCCACGACAGGCATCGTTGATTCATTGATGAGAAGAAAGGGGCTTACCCCCCTTTCTTCTCTGGTACCACGGTGCAAGTCGTACCGCTACAGTTAAAACTCAGCTTCGGGCGACCGCCGTAGTCGTTGACATAGGTCAGTACCGGACTACCGCCAACTGCCGCCACACCCACCGTCAGCGGCAGGCTGCTCTTCGGCGGCACCATCATCGGTTCGAATCCCTTCACGCCCGGCACGTCCTTCTTGCTGCCTGCATCGACAATCGTCACGTAGTACGGCGTTGGGTTATTCACCACGTATTTGTCACCCTGCTTGCTCAGCGTCAATTGCTCCTGCGGTGGTGCGCTGCTTTTGTCCATCTCAATGCTGGACGGACGGTAGAACAGCTTGATACGCGTCTGGAGCGCAATCTGTAGCGTATTCGGCTTGCTGCTCTTCGGCGGAATTTCGCGCAGGTTGAAGTAGTAGACCGTCTCACGATCCTGTGGCAGCAATTTGGCCGCCGGCAGCGCCTGGATTTTCACCTGACTTGGCTTACCCGGCTCGATGCGTTGCACCGGTGGTAGCACGGTGAGGGGGCTCTGGATTTTGTTGCCTTTTTCATCCTCTATCCATCCCTGCGCCAAGTAAGGCAACTGTTTGTTCTGGTTACTAATGTTCAGGCTCAGCGAGTTTTGGCCACCGTCAAAAATCACCCGAGTGCGGTCCAGCGCGATGGCCGCAACAGCCTGCTGAATACTCAGCGCACCTATCAGGGCGGCAGTCACCGCGGTCGACGTTAAAAAAGTATTTCGCATAGCGAGCTCAGCTCCGTTGTTTGTTTTCGTCATTACCCAGCGCGGGCATGTCACCCATTCAGACAATTAAAATCGAATGCCCTTTTCATTGTTCAGTGCTGAAGAGACCGGCCCCGACTCTGCAGACACCGCCATCACCTCAGACGATGAGCCGGGTTTCGGTAGGTCACTGACCTGCTTCGGCATCGGTGCTTTCAGCGGATGACACGGCAGCAGCAGCGTGTTCATCAACATATCCGGCGGCAGTGGTGTCGGCATTCGCACTTCACACTGTGCCCCGCCGTTCCAGTGCACCGTCATGACCTCTCCGGCGTTAATACCGCTCAGATAGACACTGCCGCCATCATTCACCAGACCGGTCTCCTGTTTACGGGCATTCAGCACCGTAGCGCCAAACGGCGGCTCGCTGCCGTCGGCCAACTTAATGACTGCCATCGCTTTCTCGCCGGCAATCACGTCAAACTTGCGGTAACCGATGGCCCCCTCCGTAAGCGTCGCCTGCACCACCGAATTGGTGGCCTCTGCCTTGTCACCCAGCTTGTTGAGATCGATGCTCGCCTTGTTGCGGTAATAGCTGTTTACGTCGCCAATCACCGCCTTGCCCCAGGCGTTGGTGTTGGTGGTGCTGCCATAGCCGCGCACCGGCACGTCCGGCACGCCATTGGTATCAATCAGCATCCGTGTACCTCCAGCCATACCGGCGCGGTGCGCAGCACCGCCTTCTGCGGTCAGTGTCATCCCGCCCTGCGCGGACAGCCCCACAGCACTGTACCGTTCTTGCTGGTAGCTGGCGTTGGCACTCAGACGCGCGGCATCACCTTCATGGTTGTAATAACCGCTCAGATTAGCGCCGCTACGCGAACTGCCGGCGCTCAGCTGGTAATTGTTGTGTTCGTCAATCCTGTCGTAATACCCGACCCTATGAGTGGTATCATTGCGGTTGACGGTAGTGTTGTAACTGATTGTCCCACGGTCGCCCCATGGCATCGACAACGACAGGTACCCACCGTCGTCCTTGGTACCGTTGTACTCGGTGCGATAGGCCGACAGCGACAGGCTCACATTGCGGAAACGGCCAACATCGAAGTAACGCGACAGCGTCAGGTTGTAACGGTCATTGGCCGGACGGTCCCAGTACGTCTCGTGGCTGTAATTGAGGTAGCTGCTCAGCCCTAAATCGCGGAAGTGTTTGTTGAAGGTGATGGTGTACATCTCCTTGCCGTTACCGGTACGGGTACCGTAATACCGCGCGTCCAGGTACTCACTCATGCTCATAAAGTCCCGCTCAGAGAAGCGATACCCGGCGAACGTTACCTGGCTGTCATACTCGTCAAAGTTCTTCGAGTAACTCAGGCGGTAGGAGCCACCGGTGAGCGCGCCGCCTTCCTGAGGCAATTGCGCCCGCGATTGGGTAGCATCGAAGGACAGGGCACCAAGCGCCATCAGGTCACGACCGATACCGAGCGACAGGGCGTTGTAATCGCCCCCGACCAGCGCACCACCGTATAACGACCAGCCGTTGCTCACCCCCCAAGAGAACTCACCGGTGCCAAAGGTGGGGCCCCGGGAATGATGGTTAAAATCAGAAGGTTTACCTGCCGCAAGCTTGAAGCGCACGGTGCCCGGGCGTGTTAGGTACGGGATGCTGGCGGTATTCATCACGAACTCCTGCACACTGCCATCCTGCTCTTCTACGCGCACATTCAGCTCACCCGATACAGCATCGTTAATGTCCTGAATACGAAACGGCCCCGAGGCCACAGTGGTCTCGTACAGCACCCGTCCCTGCTGGCTGATGGTCACCTTCGCGTTGGTTTTTGCTACACCCACCACTTCCGGCGCATAGCCACGCAGGTTCGGCGGCAACATATTGTCGTCCGAAACTAAGCTGGCACCGGCAAAGCGAAAACTGTCGAACATGCCGGAATCTAGGTAACTCTCGCCCAGTGTCAACTTCGAGCGCAGCGCCGGTATGGCGCGATAGGCGTAATAACGGCTCCAGTCCAACTGTTTGTTGGTCGACTGGCCGCTGCCGGTCTGGTGATCGAGGTTGGCCTGCCAATCTGCGCGCAGTCGCCAAGCCCCCAGATTGGCCCCGGTCGTGCCGTTACCGCTCAGGGCATAACCACGAGTGCCCTGCTTCAGCTGATGCTGGCTGCGGGCATTGACGTTATAGTCGAATAAAAGCCCCGGAATACCCTCATCCCAGCGTGACGGTGGGTCCCAGTTCTCGGCGGTATATTCCAGAAACGCCTGGGGAATACTCAGATACAGAGCACTGGTGGCCAAATCACCGCGCATTTCCATCCCCTGAACACTGCTCTCATCTAGACACTCGCCGCCATGCCACCAGGCTAGCGACTTGAGCATATTTTCCTTGAACCCCAACAGTTCGACCAATGCCGGACTGAGGCATGCCCGGCTGCCCCCCGGTTGCCCTTCTGGCGGGTAGAATGGGATTTGTTGCTCCGGCAGTTCATTCTTGTTGATATGCACCGTCATGCCGTAGGTGCCAGGCATGATGTAACCTCCACGAGAAAACTGGCTCAGGTCGATATTTTTGCGGTCATTAACGTCCAGTATGTCAGTATTGAACTGAATATCGTCTGCCGCATAGACCACAGTCATTGGTAACCCCAGCGCCAGCGAAATACAAAATCCCAGCACCTGAAGACGAGCCTGTTTTCCCATTGGTGACATTCTCATACCCTTAATCTTTATTCGCGGCACGTCGTCGCATTTAATAGCCGTACTCATCAGAAATAGTCCAGTTTGAAACGTACGAACGAGAAATAATCCCCCGTTTTTAATACGTGACTGTTGGCTATCAATGTCATGGCGTAATTTAGCGTCATACTGCCAGGGGTAATGTTATCCATCGGCAAAGGAATACCTGGCTCGGCAATATTTCCGGTGGCATCCGTAATTCTCAGAGCAACGCCAGAAGCATCGCCGCGAACCCCAAATAATTTCCCCTCGGCCTCCCCGTCAAAAGTTACCTGAAATTGCTTCCAGTCTTCTTTCCCGGGGCGTTCGGTAATACAGTTCACCAGTTTGATAGAGAAAGGTTTGCTGCGTCCCTGACCATCGCGAATAATATCCGCCAATGGCACGGTATCCATATCAATGGTCTGCTCCCTGCTCTCGACGGCAATGGCACAGGCCGTGTCAATAATAGCCCCTTGCATTTTGACCCTTCCCCACCCCTGAACGGAATGAGCTCCCTGAGCAGAAAAAGCCCAAAGGGATAATAGGCAAGGGGCCACTATCAAATAACGATTTTTAACCCTCATACGTGGTTACCTTTTAATAATGCATCGATAAAAATGCATGCGGAAAACCCGCATGCATGTACACAAATATCGGAGATACTTGAAAAATAAAATTACGAGTGGCGAGCTTAGTTATACGCCAGAGTAAAGTCGGCGACCGCCTGGAAATCACCCTCAATGATGTCAGAAGCTGCTTCACCCTGCACATATGCCGCAAAGCTCAGGGTGTTATTACCAGCCTGAAGCTCTTGCTCTTTGGTCGGTTTACCCAGTTCGATCACCGTACCAGCACCGTCGGTGATAGCGATACCAGCACCGCTAGCTGAACCATGGATCCCCAGCAAACCACTCTCAGACTCCATACCGGTAAAGGTCGCAGTCACCTTGTTATTGCCAGCCTCAAACGAACAGTTCTCCAGATCGATGCTGAAATTACGCGGTGTAGACTGCCCGCCATTTTGCAGAGCAACTTTAGAGATTTGCCCCATTTCAACGGTCTGATCAATCGACTCAGGGGAAATAGAACATGGCGCATCAATAATCGCACCGGTGAATGTCACTTTACCATGACCCTGATCGGCATAAGCGGTAGAGGACAGACCGAAAGCAACAGCAGCAGCCAGCATGATTTTATTCAGTTTCATGAATTTATTTCCTTAGCATATTTTATTGATGTCAAAATTGACGATGGTAATTACAAAAAAACAACACCAGCTATCCTCAGATCGCCATAAGAGATGTGAAGGATAATTTAAAAGTTTGTCCCGAGGAGAAATGTAGCCATTCCCCTTGGATGAAATATATTCTTACAGACGAACACTGAAATAACAAATCACTTTCAGCAAATACAAAAAATAAAACACTTCATTCCGACTTTAACCCAACCAATTCAATTCAACGAGAAAATCGATCGTTGAAATTAATTAATTAGCATAATCTATCGCACTTCACAATAACGCCAACATCATTGATCGCAAAACAAAAACAAACGCTATAATCCAATGGCTTAACGATATTGATGAGCAAGCCTCAGAGGCTTTGTTGGCCCAGGAAACATGCCTTAATAGAAGCAAAACAGACTCCATGAACCATGTAGTTATCGTGATTACAATCATCACGATAACTCTTTCTTGTTTCTAAAAGTGAAAAGTACAACAGGGGATAAATACCTATGGCAATAGCCACGACGCCTAAACGTCAGGCACAACAACATTTGCAGAAGGCCTTATTAAAAACTTTGCATGAGATGTCTCCCAAAATGATTGGAGACACATTACCTCCGTGTCAGGAATGGCCTTCTACACGACAACTTGCCGATGCCCATGACATCAGTATCTACAAAGCCCGGCTCCTGCTTTTGGATATGGTCAAGAATGAC
>NZ_JBJDOG010000008.1:0-126150 GCF_044900985.1 Serratia sp. NPDC087055 | reverse complement strand
TTCCTGGCTGGGCGACTGGTTCTCGTTAGAGGAGTCGTTGTTCCCGGTCAGTGGAGGCGCATTATAGGGAGTTCTCAGAAGGCCGCAACCCCTAATTTCAATATTTTTTCCGACCGTTGAACATTTAACCAAAACGGCCTTAAACAGGCAGTTTTTTCAACGATTTAAAGCCATAACCCTGCAGAACGGGCAATAAAGCGTCAGTGTCTTCATTTAACGCCATGCAATACGCCAGGTTCTCTTCTTGCGTCGACACCAAATTTTCCTGCGTCGAAATCAGCCAGGCGGTACGACGGGCAATAGCTGCACCGGAATCAATCAGCCGCGTTCCTTCTGGTAGCACCTGCATTAACTCTTCCGCTAATAGAGGGAAGTGGGTACAACCGAGCACGACAGTATCTGGTGGTTCACGCATACTCAGCCATGGATGAAGAATCTTCTTCAACGTCGGCAGCGATACAGCTTCGCCATGCAGTTTGGCTTCCGCCAGTTCCACCAGTTCTGAAGACCCTAATAGCTCTATCTTGCAATCAGTCGCGAAGCGGGCAATCAACTCATGGGTATAAGTGCGCTGCACGGTGCCGCGGGTAGCCAATAGGCCAACCACGCCATTGGCGGTTAAGCGAGCAGCGGGTTTGATGGCAGGCACTACGCCGACGACAGGGAAGGTAAAGCGTTCACGCAAGGCTGGCAAAGATACGGTACTGGCGGTGTTACACGCGATGATGACAATCGCCAGAGGATGCCGTTGCTGCACCGCGCTGACAATTTCCAGCACGCGCTCAACAATAAACTCTTCGGATTTCTCGCCGTAGGGGAATGCCACATTATCGAAGGCATATATATAGTGGAGGTCCGGCAGCAGTTGCCGAACCTCTTGATACACCGATAACCCGCCGACACCGGAATCAAATACCAGCACCGTCGGACGGGCCTTCGCGGTGGTGTTAGAAGGTATAGCTTCCAGTGAGGTAGTATTCTCTTCCTGGAGTAGCGTAGCCATAAGCCGTCTCATAATCTTTATCAAACAGGTTGGCAATTCTACCACGAACTGTCAGATGAGATGTGACCGGATACGAAACTGCGAGATCCCACAGGCTGACACCACCAAGTTTAACGCTTTGCTCTGGGTAGGTGCTGTAGTCTTTGTCATAACGCTCACCCAAGTATTGATAGGTGACAGCCCAGTCAAAATCATAGACCTGCCAGTCCAACTCATATTTCACCTGCTGTTTGGCGCGGCGCAGCAGCACTTCATTGGTTTTGGCGTTGCGCGGATCGACATAGTCGTAACCAATATGATGGCTTAACGGACCCGTATCGAATGAGGCTGTCGCTTCAATACCTTTAATCGTAGCCTTACCGACATTGTAATAAACGTAATTGGTCTCTCCGGTGGAATCAATCAGGTTATCAATGTCGTTACGGTAGCCAGACACACGCCAGGTCACTGGTCCAGTCAAACCTTCAAAGCCGCCTTCCCACTGTTTACTTTCTTCCGGCTTCAGATTGGTGTTATTACCAAAATTACCGTACAGCTGGCTCATATTAGGGGCTTTGAATGCCGTCCCATAGGAAGCGATAAAACGGTATCCTTCAACAAATTCCCAGGCCGCGCTGGTTTGCCAAGTACCATGCCAACCGAATTCGGAATGATCGTCGCCACGCACTGCCCCTTCCAGGGTTACCGGACCAACTAACTGCTGCGCAGTAAGGTAGATACCGGTATTGCGTTGAGTCTTCTCACCGTTAACCGTGGTGGAGTCAGGTTTGATTTGCTGGTGTTGCCAGTCAATCCCCGAACTGACCGTCCCCTGGCCCACCTGGAGAGTGTTTCCCCACTGCAGGTTGTACTGCTCGGAGTCCACCAAACTGGCCGAACTGTCATGCACACCCAGACGTGGATCGTAATCATAATCCTTGCTGTGGCTATAGCTACCAATCAGCTGTGTCGCGTAAACGCCTTCCTTATAGCGCAGCCCAGTATCCCAGGTTTGGCTATACAGCTTGCGGGTATCGATAAGCGGGCTGGTTGGTGAGGAATAATAAGCGTCGTAAGCCGTACGGTTGTCATAACCAAAACCACGAACAAAACCGCTGATGGCCTCGTTGAACTGATGGTCAACGGCACCGTACAGTGATTTGCTCATAAAGCCATCGCGGTCTTGCTGGCTTTGCATACCCGTACTGCCATAGGCCACGACATCATAACCTTTGGTATAAGTGTAGTTACCGGCGAGGGTTGCAACCGTGCTGTCACCCAGTTGCTGCTGGGTGGACGCGTCATAGGCCTGATAACCGTTTGAACCCACGCCGGCGGAAAGCGTGCTGCCGTTCTTTTCGCGGGTAGTAATAATGTTAACCACACCACCGATGGCATCTGAGCCATAGACTGCTGAGCGTGGGCCACGGATATATTCAACTTTTTGCACCAGAGAGATCGGGATCTGGCTAAGGTCGGAAGAGCCACTGACGCCGGCTTGATTAAGACGGATGCCGTCAATCAGCACCAGAACGTGACTGGAGTTGGTCCCACGGATAAACAGCGAGCTTTTTTGTCCCAGGCCACCATTCTGCCCCACATCGACCCCTGGCAAGCGGCGCATTACGTCGGTCAGGCTTTTTGCCTGCCAACGGTCGATTTCATCGCGGGTGACGACGGAAGTGGGTGCCAACACTGAAGAGACGGGCTGTGGGAAGCGGTTAGCGGAAACCACCAGGTTCTCGCTGTTATTAGCTGTAGTGCTGTCTTGCGCCCATCCAGAAAAAGCCGTAACGGAGGAAACCACCGCCAGCAGTGTATTTTTTGTAATTGTCATGAAAAAGCATCCAAACTTAATTGGCGGATGCCGCAGGATCATGGCCGGTATTTCGCGACGACCACGGGCATTGCGACGTAACACCGGCAGGTCTTCGGGCTTGGGAGTTGCAGGTGGCGCTTGAGCTACCTACACCGGGCGATGACTTCCCATCCTGCAATGGACAGTGTCTGCGTAAAACGCTATCGCCGTGACTTCCCCTTACCGCTGCGCGTCAGCTCCGGATTCACACCGGATTCCCTTTTCACTCGCTGCTTGAGGCCGGACGACAATGCTACGATCAATGTAAATAGATGTCTAGACTGCTACCAATGTTACAAATAATAAACACGACAAAACTGGACTTCACGGGCTGATTCCCTACAATCCCCGCTGATCAAATTTGCCTGACGAGAAGAAACATGACGCCCGAGAATTTGCCTATTGAACGTTACGATGACCAACTGGCGGAGAAAACTGCCCGGCTGAAGACGCTGATGTCACCGTTCACGGCACCCGAGCCGGAAGTGTTCCGCTCGCCAGTGAGCCACTACCGTATGCGCGCCGAATTCCGCATCTGGCATGATGAAGACGAGATGTACCACATCATGTTTGACCAGCAGACCAAGCAGCGTATTCGCGTCGAGCAGTTCCCTGCTGCCAGCGAATTAATTAACCGTCTGATGACCGCGCTGATTGCCGCCATCAAACCGGACCCTATTCTGCGCCGCAAACTGTTCCAGATTGACTACCTGTCGACCCGCAGCGGCAAAATCATTGCCTCATTGCTGTATCACCGTAAATTGGACGATGACTGGCAACAGCAAGCGGAAAAGCTGCGTGACAGTCTTCGCGCCCAGGGTTTTGACCTGCAACTGATTGGCCGTGCGTCAAAAATGAAAATCATGCTGGATCAGGATTACGTAGACGAAGTTCTGCCTGTTGCCGGCCGCGACATGATTTACCGCCAGGTGGAAAACAGCTTCACCCAGCCGAATGCTGCGATGAACATACAGATGCTGGAATGGGCGCTGGACGTGACCGCCGGTTCTAAAGGCGATCTGCTGGAGCTGTATTGCGGCAACGGTAACTTCTCATTGGCACTGGCGCGGAACTTTGAACGGGTGCTGGCGACCGAAATTGCCAAACCCTCGGTCGCGGCGGCGCAATACAACATTGCAGCCAATCATATCGATAACGTGCAGATTATCCGCATGGCGGCGGAAGACTTTACCCAAGCCATGAACGGAGTTCGCGAGTTTAATCGGTTGAAAGGCATCGATTTGAGCAGCTATAACTGCGAAACCATTTTTGTCGATCCACCGCGCAGCGGGCTGGATGACGAAACGGTGAAAATGGTGCAGGCTTATCCGCGTATTTTGTATATCTCATGCAACCCGGAAACGCTGTGCGCTAATCTGGAGACGCTGCAGGAAACGCATAAGGTCAGCCGCCTTGCGCTGTTCGATCAGTTCCCGTACACCCATCATATGGAATGCGGCGTACTGTTGGAAAAACGCGTTTAATCAGACAGGGGCGCCGTGCTTGCTGCGCCCCTGCTTACGCCCATTAAACCGGGGTGTTTTCATCCAGCGTCTTGCGCGCCTTCAGCTTCATACCAATCCAGAACACCAGCGCCACAGAAACAATCGCCGGCAGGAAGTTAGAACCTATCTGCGGGTATTCGGCCCGGACTATCGCACTGTACAACAGCACCCCCAGCAAGAAGGTGGCGGCGGCCAGCTTCGGCATACCGTCCGGCATCGCACGATGCAGATAACGTTGATGCAGGCAATACACCGCCAATACCAAAGCAATGATGGGGAAAATCGAAAACGGCACCACCGAACTGAACAGCGCGGCGAACGAACCGTTAATTGAAAGGCCGGCAATCAACGCCAGCAGTAAGGTGCCATTCTCACGGCCTGGTTTTTCCATCGCTTTCTACCTTTTATACGTGGGATACAGAAGTTTTTTCTTGTTCGCGGCGATACCAATAATAAGCACCTTTGGAAATCATCCGCAGTTGCAACACTAAACGCTCTTCAAGCCGACGACGTTGATCAATGTCGATATCCAGCGCTTCAGCACCGGCGCTAAATACGATGGTCACCATAGCCTCTGCCTGCGCTTCGGTAAAACTCCGCGGCATATGGTTTTCCAACTCGAGGTAATCCGCCAGTTCGGCGATAAAATGTTGGATCTCACGCGCCACTGCCGCACGGAAAGCCGCCGATGTACCGGAGCGCTCACGCAGCAACAAACGGAAGGCGTTGGGGTTATTGCCGATAAACTCCATAAAGGTCGAAACAGAGGTGCGGATCACACTGCCGCCCTTGGCAATACGCTGACGGGCCTGTCGCATCAGTTGACGCAGCATCAACCCGCTCTCATCAACCATGGTTAGCCCAAGCTCATCCACGTCACGAAAGTGGCGGTAGAATGACGTTGGTGCGATACCGGCTTCACGCGAGACTTCACGCAGGCTCAGGCTGGCAAAGCTGCGTTCGGCGCTTAGCTGGCTGAAGGCCGCCTCGATGAGGGAACGACGAGTCCGTTCTTTTTGTTGTGCTCTAACGCCCATATGCATATCCAGATAAGATCCATTTTCTCAGTCTAACGCCGTAGACTCGGCAATATAGCAAATTTTATTGCAACAGCATTTATACAAACGCGCCCGGTCACAGTTT
This sequence comes from Serratia sp. NPDC087055, assembly GCF_044900985.1. Classification (NCBI taxonomy): domain Bacteria; kingdom Pseudomonadati; phylum Pseudomonadota; class Gammaproteobacteria; order Enterobacterales; family Yersiniaceae; genus Serratia; species Serratia sp. NPDC087055. The sequence goes on along the minus strand of NZ_JBJDOG010000008.1, from coordinate 120,662 downwards.
CAGCCTGCACCATTTGTGCTTTGCCTCAAAAAGCCTAATGGTGATTGGGCACTCAGCGCTATGATGTTAAGATACCGTTGTAATTTTGTATAAGAACAGGTCTCTCCCCTATGCAACAGCACTATCAATTTGATGCCATAGTCATTGGCTCGGGCCCAGGTGGTGAAGGTGCCGCTATGGGGTTGGTGAAGCAGGGCGCCCGCGTGGCCGTGATAGAACGGTACAATAACGTAGGCGGTGGATGTACTCATTGGGGTACTATCCCGTCCAAAGCTCTCCGCCACGCCGTTAGCCGCATTATCGAATTCAACCAGAACCCGCTTTACAACAATTCACGCACACTCAGCGCGACATTCCCTGATATTTTACGCCACGCAGATAACGTCATTAACCAGCAAACCCGGATGCGCCAAGGTTTCTATGAGCGTAACCAATGCAAGTTGTTTGCCGGCGATGCGCGTTTTATCGACGCCAATACCGTCAGCGTTAGCTATATGGATGGCACTCAAGACACCATCCGCGCCGATCATATTGTCATCGCCTGCGGTTCACGTCCGTACAACCCGTCGAGCGTGGATTTTAATCATCCACGTATCTATAACAGCGACTCTATTCTCGAACTGAATCACGAACCGCGCCACGTCATCATTTACGGTGCCGGGGTGATCGGTTGTGAGTACGCGTCGATCTTCCGCGGTCTGAACGTGAAGGTAGATCTGATCAACACCCGCGATCGCCTGCTGGCGTTCCTCGATCAGGAAATGTCAGACTCACTGTCCTACCACTTCTGGAACAACGGCGTCGTGATCCGTCACAACGAGGAGTTCGAGAAGATCGAAGGCACCGATGACGGCGTCATTGTTCACCTGAAGTCCGGCAAAAAAGTGAAAGCAGATTGCCTGCTGTACGCCAACGGCCGCACGGGGAATACCGATTCACTGGGCCTGGAAAACGTGGGCCTGGAATCGGACAGCCGTGGCCTGTTGAAAGTAAACAGCATGTACCAAACCGCGTTGCCGCACATTTATGCCGTGGGTGACGTGATTGGCTATCCGAGCCTGGCATCCGCCGCTTACGATCAGGGGCGTATTGCCGCGCAGGCAATTTCTTCCGGTGAAGCCAGCGGGCATCTGATCGAAGATATTCCGACGGGTATCTACACCATTCCGGAAATCAGCTCTGTCGGTAAAACCGAACAGGAACTGACGGCGATGAAAGTGCCGTATGAAGTGGGCCGTGCACAGTTCAAGCACCTGGCACGTGCGCAGATTGCCGGGATGAATGTCGGCAGTCTGAAGATCTTGTTCCATCGCGACACCCTGCAAATCCTCGGGATCCACTGCTTCGGTGAACGTGCGGCAGAGATCATCCACATCGGTCAGGCGATCATGGAACAGAAAGGTGAAGGCAATACTATCGAATATTTCGTTAATACGACCTTCAACTATCCGACCATGGCTGAAGCCTACCGTGTCGCAGCACTGAACGGCTTAAACCGCCTGTTTTAGCGTAGCGCCCAGGTAGTTTTGCATGTGTTCACGGATCGCCTCGGCCAATTGCTCATAACGACTGCGCAATGGGGAGCCGGGGCGGTACACCAATGCAATGGTGCGCTTCGGCTCCGGTTTATAGCAGTCGAGATAGCAAACGCCATCACGCTCACGCTGTGGCGGTACTGCCAGTGAAGGCAACAAGGTAATGCCGCTGCCGGCCGCCACCATATTGCGCAGCGTTTCCAAGCTGGTCGCCCGGAAGTGGGTATCCTCGTCTGCCCCTGCCTGGAAGCAAAAACCCATTGCCTGATCGCGTAAGCAATGGCCATCTTCCAGCATCAATAGCTTTTCCCCCGCCAGATCTGGCATCGCCACACGGTCGCGCTGTGACCATGGGTGATCGGAGTAGACTGCCAGCTTCATCGGTTCATCAAACAGCGGCACTTCAATAAAGGCTTCTGTTTCCTTCACCAACGCCAGAATGGCACAGTCCAGTTTACCGCTGTCGAGTTGCGCCAGCAGCTGTTGGGTTTGCGCTTCATGCAGATACATTTCCAGTTTGGGAAAGGTTTTGTGCAGGGTAGGTATAATTTGCGGCAACAGATAAGGTCCGACGGTCGGGATCAAACCAATGTGTAGCGGCCCGGACATAGCTTCGCCCTGCTGGCTGGCCATCTCTTTCAGAACTTTGACTTCGCGCAGCACGGTACGCGCCTGCTCCACCAGCAACAAGCCCGCTTGGGTGAATAACACCTTACGGCTGGTGCGTTCAAGCAGCATCACACCCAGTTCGTCTTCCAACTTGCGGATCTGCCCACTGAGTGTGGGTTGGCTTACATGGCATGAATCGGCGGCACGGCGGAAATGCCGGTGCTCGGCCAAGGCGACCAGGTACTCTAAATCACGAATATTCATTGTTTCCCTCCAGACCACGATAGCTCATGGCGATAGATAAGATAGCAATGAGCGATTAGATCTATCAAGCCCCGACGTCAATAATGTCACCCAACGAAGCGATACCACGCTAATAGCTAAAAATTATTTTTCCTAATTAAGGGGTTAATTCATGTTTACCAGTCAAGAAGGCAAAAAAGTTCCTCAGGTTACCTTCCATACCCGTCAGGGCGACCAATGGATTGACGTCACCACCGATGACCTGTTCAAAGATAAAACTGTCATCGTCTTTTCGCTGCCGGGTGCATTCACCCCAACCTGCTCTTCCAGCCACTTGCCGCGCTACAACGAGCTGTCCAGCGTATTCAAACAACACGGCGTTGACAGCATCCTGTGCGTCTCGGTAAACGACACCTTTGTGATGAATGCCTGGAAAGCCGATCAACATGCTGAAAACATCACCTTCGTGCCAGACGGCAACGGTGAGTTCACCAAAGGCATGAACATGCTGGTCGAGAAAGCCGATTTGGGCTTTGGCCCACGCTCATGGCGTTATTCGATGCTGGTGCGCAATGGCGTAGTAGAAAAAATGTTCGTCGAACCTAACAAGCCGGGCGACCCGTTTGAAGTGTCCGATGCCGACACCATGCTGAAATATTTGGCACCGGAATTCAAAGTACAAGAGTCGGTCTCCCTGTTTACCAAACCGGGCTGCCCATTCTGCGCCAAGGCCAAACAAATGCTGCAAGAACGTGGCATCCAGTATGAAGAGATCGTACTGGGTCAGGACGCCACAACGGTGAGCCTGCGCGCCGTCACCGGTCGTGCCACCGTACCGCAGGTGTTTATCGGCGGTCGCCATATTGGCGGCAGCGATGACCTGGAAACTTTCCTGTCAGCCTGATTTATAAGTAATAACAAAGCCAACGTGAACTTTGGCGGGCTCCGGCCCGCCCTTTTTTTAGCTTTCAGGAGCGGATATGAAACAGTTGAATGTTGACGTCGCGGTCATCGGCGGCGGTACCGCCGGTCTGGGTGCCTATCGCGCCGCCAAGCTTGCCACCCCAAGCGTAGTGATGATCGAGGGCGGAGCTTATGGCACCACCTGCGCACGCGTTGGCTGCATGCCATCCAAATTACTGATTGCTGCCGCTGAGGCAGTGCATCAAATCGAACGTGCTCCGGGCTTTGGCGTTTATCCTGCCGGTAAACCCACCGTTAACGGCCGCGAGGTCATGGACCGCGTTAAACGCGAGCGCGATCGCTTCGTCGGCTTTGTACTGGAGGGTGTAGACGAGATCCCGGCCGTCGACAAAATTCAGGGTTACGCCCGCTTTATCGACGATAACACTCTGCAGGTGGATGAACACACTCGCATCGTAGCCCAACGCATCGTTATCGCCACCGGTTCCCGCCCAAGCTGGCCAGCAGCCTGGAATGGTCTGGGTGACAAGCTGATCGTCAATGACGACGTCTTCAATTGGGATGACCTGCCACAATCTGTGGCCGTGTTCGGGCCAGGCGTAATTGGTTTGGAACTGGGCCAGGCGCTGCATCGGTTCGGAGTAGAAACCAAGGTATTTGGCGTTGGCGGCGCCGTCGGTCCATTAACTGACAGCGCCGTACGCAATTACGCCGCCAACGCCTTGGGTGAAGAGTTCTATCTCGATGCCGACGTGAAAGTGGAGATGATGCAACGCGAAGGCGACAAGGTATTTATCCGCTATCGTGATCTGCAGGGTAACCCGCAGGATATCATGGTGGATTACGTCCTGGCCGCCACCGGTCGCCGACCGAACGTCGATAATCTGGGCCTGGAAAACACCCGCCTGCTACTCGATAGCCGGGGAGTGCCACAGGCCGACCGTCTGACGATGCAAACCAACGTGCCGCATATCTTTATCGCGGGTGACGCCAGCAACCAACTGCCGCTGCTGCACGAAGCCAGCGATCAGGCACGCATTGCCGGAAGCAATGCCGGTAGCTTCCCGGAAGTCACTCCAGGCCTGCGCCGCAGCGCGATCTCGGTGGTATTTTCCGATCCGCAGATCGCCATGGTGGGCTCCACCTTCCGCGAACTTAACGAGAAATTCAGCGCCTGCGGCTGTTTTGAAATCGGTGAAGTCTCGTTCGAAAACCAAGGACGTTCACGGGTGATGCTGCGTAACAAGGGCATTCTGCACGTCTACGGCGAACAAGGCACAGGGCGTTTCCTCGGCGCAGAAATGATGGGGCCAGACGTTGAGCATATCGCTCACCTGCTGGCTTGGGCGCACCAACAGCAAATGACCATTAACCAGATGCTGGACATGCCGTTCTATCACCCAGTGATAGAAGAAGGGCTGCGCACCGCACTTCGCGATCTGCAGGCAAAACTCAAGCTGGGCGAGGCCGAGGTGGAGCGCTGTCAACGCTGCCCGGGCGAGTAATCTTTTCCTTCCCCATCAATACCCGCCGGGCCATCGCGCCCGGTTTTATTGTGCACCCTATTCCATTCTATTCCCCACCTACTTGCGACTCCGCACCCGCCCGGTCATTTTTTATACTTAAACATTGAAGTGATATCAATAACAGTACTAAAATAAGATGCAAACATGAAAGGAATCAGGTGTGTCATTGTCGATCTACAACGACGACAAAGCAGCATCAGGTTTACCGAGTTAGTGAAAATATGTACGCACTGGTTTGGTGAACCGCGCTTGGGGAGTGGTAGTCACCGAGTTTACCGCATGCCCTGGCCGGGAGATCCCCGGATCAATATACAACGCGGAAACAGCGGCATGGCAAAGGTGTATCAGGTTAAACAGGTTATTGCCGCATTGACCAGAATGGAGGAAGAGCATGGAAAAGTATGAGCATTACACTTATCGCATCACCTGGTCGGTGGCGGACAACGAGTATGTCGGGCTCTGTACCGAATTTCCGTCCCTGTCATGGCTAGCCACAACCCGCACCGCAGCGCTGGATGGCATTGAGAAGCTGGTTCGCGAGGTGATCAACGACATGCTCACGCAGGGGGAAATACCGCCTCAGCCACTGGCAGAAAAAAACTTCAGCGGCAAGCTGGTACTGCGTATGACATCGGAACAACATCGCCGTCTGGCGATTAGCGCTATAGAAGAAGGCGTCAGCCTGAACCGCTATCTGTGTGCTCGGTTGGCGGAATAATCGATAAGGGCAGCGCTGGGCTGCCCTTTCGCTACTTAAGCCAAACGCTGTTTCGCTGCGGCGATCGCACTGGCGACCTGCTGAGGAGAAACGCCCCCCTTGGCCGAACGTTTGTCCAGACAAGACTGCAGTGCCAGAATCGGGTACACGTCGTCACCAATCACCGCGCTGAATTTCTGCAAATCGGTCAACGGCAGGGCTTCCAGCGCCTTACCCTGACGGATGGCTTCCACTACCGCTTCGCCGACAATATGGTGCGCCTCACGGAACGGCACGCCTTTCGCGACCAGATAATCCGCCAGTTCGGTCGAGTTGGCATAACCCTGTTCCGCCGCTTCTTTACAACGCGGACGCTTCACTTGAATGCCATCCAGCACCAGTGCCGCCATTTGCAGGCAATCCATCCAGGTATCCAACGCGTCGAACAGCCCTTCCTTGTCTTCCTGCATGTCTTTGTTGTACGCCAGTGGTAGGCCTTTCAACGTCATCATCATGCCGGTCAATGCGCCCTGTACACGGCCACATTTACCGCGGATCAGCTCCAGCGCATCCGGGTTTTTCTTTTGCGGCATCAGCGAGGAGCCCGACGTCACACGATCAGACAGATCGACAAAGGCCGCTTCACCACTGTTGAAGAAGATCAGGTCTTCGGCAAAGCGCGACAGGTGCACCATGCTAATGGAGGCATTGGATAACAGTTCCAGCACGTGGTCGCGGTCGGAAACGCTGTCCAGGCTGTTACGGGTTGCCGAGGCAAAACCCAGCCAGCCGGCCAGTTGCTCGCGGTCAATCGGGTAGGCGGTACCTGCTAATGCGCCACTGCCCAACGGGCTGACGTCCAGACGCTTCAACGTATCCTGCAGGCGGCTTTCGTCACGCGCCAGCATTTCCACATAGGCCAAACACCAATGGGCAAAGGTCACCGGCTGAGCACGCTGCAGGTGGGTATAGCCCGGCATCACGGCATCTTGGTTGGCTTCGGCCGTTTCCACCAGCGCCTGTTGCAACTGCACGATGGCCTGATGCAAATCGCCAATCTGCTCTTTACACCACAGCTTCAGATCGGTCGCGACCTGATCGTTACGGCTACGCCCGGTGTGCAATTTCTTGCCCAGATCGCCGACTTTGTCGATCAGCTTCTGCTCCACCCAGCTGTGAATATCTTCAGCATCGCTGCTGACAATCGCCTGCGGATCGGCCTGCACTTCTGCCAACAGTCCGTTCAATGCCTGCTCAAGCTGTTGCTGCTCGGTTGCCGTCAATACGTTGACGGTAACCAGCGCTTTCGACCAGGCCACGGAGCCCACAATGTCCTGTTCCGCCAAGCGATAATCAAAGCGCAGAGAATCGTTTAATTGTTTGAACCGCTGATCTGCCGCCTGAGTGAACCGTCCGCCCCAAAGTGCCATACCTTTACTCCTGTACCCGTCATACTTCGAGCTGCAGATGTGTTGGCTGCGCGCGCTCGCCCGAATCACTTACCGATATAAGCTCATCGGGACTCACGCTCTTGCCGCCTTCCTGCAACTCAAATTATTTAGGGTATAAATTTTATACGAAAGGGCGCAGCATGCTGCGCCCTTGCAGAGTCACGCCAATCGATTATTTATTCTTTTTCTCGTTCAGCGCACGAATACGTGAAGAGAGAGAGAACAGACGGATAAAGCCGCCCGCGTGGCTGTGATCGTAAACTTCGTCTTCACCGAAGGTGGCAAACTCTTCCGAGTACAGGCTGTTGGCAGATTTTTTCTGAATCGCCGTCACCTGACCTTTGTACAACTGCAGCACAACTTCGCCGTTAACTTCTTCGGCCAGTGCCTCAGCAGAAGCCTGCAGTGAGCGACGCAGTGGGGCAAACCAACGCCCATCGTAAACCACGTAGGACATTTCCAGGCCCAGTTGCTCACGCCATTTGAAGCTATCGCGATCCAGAACCAGTTGCTCGACACCACGCAGTGCAGCAACCATGATGGTGCCGCCCGGGGTTTCGTAGCAGCCACGGGATTTGATACCCACCAGACGGTTCTCTACGATATCGATACGGCCCACGCCATGCTTGGCGCCCAACACGTTCAGGGTTTCCAAACATTTATACGGGCTCAATGCTTCGCCATTCACCGCCACCACACAGCCTTTCTCTACGGTGATGGTCACGTGTTCAGGCTGATCCGGCGCTTCCTGCGGGTCTACGGTCCAGACCCAGCAGTCTTTGTTCGGTGCATTCCATGGGCTTTCCAGCACGCCGCCTTCCGTCGAGATATGCCAGGCGTTTTCGTCACGGCTGTAAATTTTCTCCAGCGACGCAGTCGTCGGAATATTACGTTCTTTCAGGTAGTCCAACAGCGCTTCACGGGAACGCAGGTTCCACTCACGCCAAGGTGCGACGACTTTCAGGTGTGGTGCCAGCGCGGTGTAAGTCGTTTCGAAACGGACCTGGTCGTTACCTTTACCGGTTGCACCGTGACACAACGCGTCAGCACCGACTTTCAGCGCCAGCTCAACCTGCGCTTTAGCAATAATCGGGCGTGCCATTGAAGTACCTAGCAGGTAGCTGCCTTCATACAAGGCACCGGTTTGCAGCACAGGGTAAACATAATCACGGATGAATTCTTCACGCAGGTCAACCACGTGACACTCAGAGGCACCGGATTGCAGGGCTTTTTGCTCCACACCTTCCAGATCGCCGCGCTCCTGACCGATATCTGCTACGAACGCGACGACTTCGCAACCGCCGTAGTTCTCTTTCAGCCATGGAATGATGGCTGAAGTATCCAGACCGCCAGAGTACGCCAGAACGATTTTTTTGATGCCTTTGTTTTGCATGGTCTTTTCCTTTTTAATTCTAAATTTAAGCGAGGATCCGGGTGCCAATTGACACGCCGTTAAACAGTGCAGGAAGCTGATCGGCATGGCGCCAACTGGCGATATCTACCGGGCGACCGAGGGTGCGGGCCGCATCGAGCGCCGCATTCACCTTCACCACCATACCATCAGTGATGATGCCCTGGGCAATCAGTTGTTCCGCTTTTTGCGCCGTCATTTCTGCGATGCGTTGCCCTTTACCGTCGAGGATGCCACTGACATCCGACAGCAGGATCAAATCCGCACCCAGCGTCGCGGCTAAAGCCGTCGCCGCCTGATCGGCGTTTACATTCATCAACTGCCCATCGGCAGTAATACCGATGGAGCTGATCACCGGCAAATAACCGGCGCCCAGCAGGGTATTGAGCAGCGCCGGGGTGCCCGGCTGCGCGTTACCAACGTGTCCCAGCGCCGGATCAAGCGGGGTCACGGTGACGCTGCCGCCATCTGCCAGGCTCAGGCCCACGGCATTAATCTGGTGCTTGACCGCCCATGCCAGCAAGGTTTTGTTGGCAGTGCCCGCCAGCGCGCCAGTGATAATGCCGATTTGATCGGCCGGGGTCACACGCAGGCCATTTTTTTTCACCACCGGTAAAGAAAGCTGTTTCATCAGCTCATCCACCACGCAACCGCCGCCGTGGACGATCACCAGCGGGCGCTGATGCTGCTGGCGGTAGCTGTCCAACGCGGTAAACAAACGCTCCAGCGCCTCTTCACTGTCTAATAACACGCCACCTAACTTGATAATTAACGGATTCATCGCTGTTTACATCCCACGCTGGTGATTCATTAAAGTAATGACTGGGTTTCCGGGAACCCAAAACGGATATTCAAGCATTGCACCGCCTGAGCGGCAGCGCCTTTCAACAGGTTGTCTTCCGCCGCCACAGCAATCAGATGCTCGCCTTGCACGGCAAAGCCGATATCACAGAATGGCAGCCCGACCACCGACTTCAGCGCCGGCACGCCCTGGTCGTACAACCGCACCAGCGGTTTATCGTCGTAAGCAGCGTGATACACGGCTGCCACGTCCTGCGCGGTCACACCGGCGTTAAGGCGGCAAGTGATGGTTTCGAGAATACCACGCGGGAAATTACCCAAATGTGGCGTAAAGATGACCGGCACGCCCAAGTGCGCGACGATTTCTGGATGATGACGGTGGTTGAAAATACCGTAGGGCTGCAGGCTCACTTCACAGAAGCTGGTCGTGACGCTGGCCTTTCTGCCGGCACCGCTGACGCCACTGGTCGCGTTGATCACTGGCCACTGCTCAAGGTTTAGCAAACCTTGATCGATCAGCGGCTTCAACACCAATTGCGCCGCCGTCGGGTAGCAACCCGGTACGGCAATCAGCTGTGCCTGTTTAATTTTTTCGCTCTGCCACTCAGCCAAGCCATAGACAGCCTGGTCCAGCAAATCAGCGTGCTGATGTTCAAAACCGTAATATTGGCTGTAGAACGCGGCATCTTTCACACGGAATGCACCCGACAGATCGAACACCACGCAACCTGCGGCCAGGAAAGCTGGCGCAATATCGTGACTCACCTCGTGTGCCGTGGCCAAAAACACCACGTCGATACCTTCGGCGGCTTTGGCAACGTCAACCAGCGGCTGTAATGGCAGATCGACAATCCCTTTTAACTGGGGGTGCAAATCGGAAAGCAATTTTCCTGCATCTGCACTTTGCGCTGAAACCGCTAAAGCGGTTATGTTCATGTGTGGGTGACGATTGAGGTACGCCGTGAGCTCTGCTCCGGCATAACCGCTGGCACCGACAATCAGCGTATTCAACATGGGGCCTTTCACCTTCTTGACGTGCGTAGGGTCGTATTCGACCCAGGTTTCCAGGCTCACCAGCGTTGTTTCGCCGTTCACCCACGAGGTCGAGCGTTGATGTTTTTATAATCATCCGGGAATCGGGTTCCCTTACGCTCCAGCTTACTGTATTTTTATTCACAATAAATGCATGAATATTGATACCAACCTAACCAAAGGCTGTCAACAGTGAAGATGAAATTACCTCCATTTATTGAGCTGTACCGGGCGTTGATCGCCACTCCGTCGATCAGCGCCACTGATGGCGCCCTCGATCAGAGTAATGAAGCATTAATCAACTTGCTGGCCGGATGGTTTGCCGATTTAGGCTTCCGTGTCGACGTGCAGCCAGTGCCGGATAGTCGCAAAAAATTCAATCTGCTGGCGAGCATTGGTGAAGGCAGCGGCGGCCTGCTGCTCGCGGGTCATACCGATACCGTGCCTTACGACGAAGGCCGCTGGACGCGCGATCCCTTCACGTTGACCGAGCACGACAATAAGCTTTACGGGCTGGGCACCGCCGACATGAAAGGCTTCTTTGCCTTTATTCTGGATGCGGTACGTGACATCGACGCCAGCCAGCTGACCAAGCCGTTATACATTCTAGCCACCGCAGATGAAGAAACGACGATGGCCGGAGCACGTTATTTCGCGGCTTCAACCAGCATCCGTCCAGATTTCGCTATTATCGGTGAACCGACCTCGCTGCAACCGGTGCGCGCGCATAAAGGCCATATGGCCAATGCTATCCGTATCGTCGGCCAGTCTGGCCACTCAAGCGATCCCGCACGCGGCGTGAATGCCATCGATCTGATGCATGACACTATTGGCCGTCTGATGGAACTGCGTAAAACACTGCAGGAGCGCTACAACAACCCAGCCTTCGCCGTACCTTATCCAACCATGAACTTCGGTCATATCAGCGGCGGTGACGCAGCCAACCGCATTTGCGCCTGCTGTGAACTGCATCTGGACATCCGCCCATTGCCAGGTATGACGCTCGACAACATCAATGAATTGATGCATCAGACACTGGAGCCGGTGAGCCAGCGTTGGCCGGGGCGCCTAAGCATTGAAGAGCTCCATGCGTCGGTACCGGGTTACGAGTGCCCAACCGACCATCATATGGTGGCGGTGATCGAGAAACTGCTGGGTACCCGCACGCAAGTGGTCAACTATTGCACCGAGGCCCCCTTCGTCCAACAGGTCTGCCCGACGCTGGTGCTGGGCCCCGGTTCTATCGACCAAGCGCATCAGCCAGATGAATACATTGATACCGGCTTTATCGAACCCACGCGCAAGCTGCTGGGTCAGTTGGTTGATCACTTCTGCCGCCAATAAACCTTACGTAGGCCAGGGTTGATGATTTATCATCGCCCTACCACTTAAGAAGTAGAAAAATAATGAAATAAGCCAGACTGATAACCGGTGCGCCGTAATTAAATTTCAGAAAATGCGCCGATTTTGATGTTTTTTTGCTAAAAATAGTGTCAATTGACGATTGGACAGGAACGTGGCGAGATGAAACAGGCGCTCTTCGCCTGGCACGTGAAATTTACTTACAAGATAAAAATCATCTACCCAATAGATTTCAGGACACAGTCACGCGGCTAACACGTAAATCCCCTGGAGCCTGGATCAACCCAGTGACAGAGATGGGAGCGTGAAGCCAACGCTGCTGCGGCTTGAAAGATGAAGGGTAAATACAGAACTGGGTCAGGGGTTATATGAACGAACAATATTCGGCAATGCGAAGTAATGTCAGTATGCTCGGCAAATTGCTCGGCGATACCATCAAAGAAGCGCTGGGCGAGCATATTCTCGATCGCGTTGAAACTATCCGTAAGCTTTCCAAATCTTCACGTGCAGGTAACGAAGCGCATCGCCAAGAGCTGCTTTCTACCTTACAAAACCTGTCCAACGACGAGTTGCTGCCCGTTGCGCGTGCATTCAGTCAGTTTCTCAATCTGACGAACGTCGCCGAGCAGTACCACAGCATTTCGCCCAATGGCGAGGCGGCCAGCAACCCAGAGGCGTTGGCCCAGTTATTCACTCGTCTGAAAGACAAAAAGCTCAGCACCAAAGAGCTGCAAAATGCGGTATCTCAGCTTTCCATTGAGCTGGTGCTGACCGCGCACCCGACGGAAATTACCCGCCGCACCCTGATCCACAAGCTGGTTGAAGTTAACACTTGCCTCAGCCAACTGGACCATAACGATCTGGCCGATTACGAGCGCAACAAGATCATGCGCCGCCTGCGTCAATTGGTCGCCCAGTCATGGCATACCGACGAGATCCGTAAGCATCGCCCATCACCTATCGATGAAGCGAAATGGGGCTTTGCGGTAGTCGAAAACAGCCTGTGGGAAGGTGTGCCTGCCTTCCTGCGCGAATTCAACGAACAGTTGGAAAACTCCATCGATTACAGCCTGCCGGCAGAAGCCGTACCAGTACGCTTCACCTCCTGGATGGGCGGTGACCGCGATGGCAACCCCAATGTCACTGCCGAAATTACCCGACACGTGCTGCTGCTGAGCCGCTGGAAGGCCTGCGACTTGTTCACCCGCGATATTCAGGTGCTGGTATCTGAGCTGTCGATGACCGAATGTACGCCGGAACTGCGTGCACGTGCCGGTGGTGACGAAGTGCAGGAACCGTACCGCGAGATCATGAAGCAATTGCGCAGCCAGCTGATGAGTTCTCAGGCTTATCTGGAAGGCCGCCTTAAAGGCGAGCGTGTACTGAAACCGCATGACCTGCTGGTCAATAACGAGCAACTGTGGGAACCGCTGTTTGCCTGTTACCAGTCACTGCAGGCTTGTGGTATGAGCATCATCGCCAATGGCCAGTTGCTCGATACCTTACGCCGCGTACGCTGCTTTGGTGTCCCCCTGGTGCGTATCGATGTTCGCCAGGAAAGCACACGCCACACTGAAGCCATCGCCGAACTGACGCGCTATCTCGGCCTGGGTGATTACGAAAGCTGGTCGGAAGCCGATAAACAGGCATTCCTGATCCGCGAACTGAACTCCAAACGCCCGCTGGTACCGCTGAAGTGGGAACCGAGCGCCGACACCCAGGAAGTGCTGGAAACCTGTCGGGTGATCGCCGAAGCCCCCCAGGGGTCAATCGCCGCCTACGTGATTTCGATGGCTCGCACCCCCTCTGACGTGCTGGCGGTGCATCTGTTGCTGAAAGAAGCCGGCTGCCCATTCGCGCTGCCAGTCGCACCGCTGTTCGAAACCCTCGACGACCTGAATAACGCCGACGACGTAATGACCCAGTTGCTGAATATTGACTGGTACCGCGGCTTTATCCAGGGCAAACAGATGGTGATGATTGGCTATTCTGATTCGGCGAAAGACGCCGGGGTAATGGCAGCATCGTGGGCGCAGTACCGCGCGCAAGATGCGCTGATCAAAACCTGTGAGAAGGCTGGCGTGGCACTGACGCTGTTCCACGGCCGCGGTGGCTCAATTGGCCGTGGCGGTGCACCGGCGCATGCGGCATTGCTGTCGCAACCGCCGGGCAGTCTGAAAGGCGGCCTGCGCGTCACCGAACAGGGTGAGATGATCCGCTTCAAATTTGGTCTGCCGGAAGTCACCATCAGCAGCCTGGCGCTTTACACTGGCGCAATTTTGGAGGCCAACCTGTTGCCGCCGCCAGAACCGAAGAAAGAGTGGCGCACGTTGATGGATGAGTTGTCAGACACCTCATGCAACATGTACCGCGGCTACGTACGCGAGAATCCGGAGTTTGTGCCATATTTCCGCGCTGCAACGCCGGAATTGGAGTTGGGCAAACTGCCTCTGGGCTCACGTCCGGCCAAGCGCAAGCCAAACGGCGGCGTAGAGAGCCTACGCGCTATCCCGTGGATCTTCGCCTGGACTCAGAACCGGCTGATGCTGCCCGCCTGGCTGGGTGCCGGCGCCGGCTTGCAAGAAGCGGTAAAAGCCGGCAAGCAGGATCAATTGGAAGCGATGTGCCGCGACTGGCCGTTCTTCTCTACCCGCATCGCGATGCTGGAAATGGTCTTCGCCAAAGCAGACCTGTGGTTAGCGGAATACTACGATCAACGTCTGGTCGATAAGTCACTGTGGCCACTTGGCAAACAGTTACGCGACCAATTGGCGAGCGACATCAAAGTGGTGCTGACAATTGCCAATGATGCACACCTGATGGAGGATCTGCCGTGGATCGCCGAATCCATCGCGCTGCGTAACGTGTATACCGATCCGCTGAACGTACTGCAGGCTGAACTGTTACACCGTTCACGCCAGCAAGAACAGCCAGATGCCCGCGTTGAGCAAGCGCTAATGGTCACCATTGCCGGCGTTGCCGCCGGGATGCGTAATACCGGCTAGGTTAAGCGACAAAGTACGGCCCCTGCTTTCAGGGGCCGTTTTTTTCCAATAAAAAGGGCGCTGTCATTACACAGCGCCCTTTTCATCATTCATCAATAAAATTAGGCAATAGCCGCCGGACGCACACCCAGCGTGTGGCAAATGGCATAGCTCATCTCGGCGCGGTTCAGCGTATAGAAATGGAAGTCTTTCACCCCTTCGCGGCTGAGGATCTTCACCATGTCCATCGCGATATTGGCACCGACCATTTTGCGGGTTTCGGCATCGTCATCCAGCCCTTCAAACATGCTGGTCATCCAGCTCGGCACCCGCACGTTGGTCATGGTGGCAAAACGCTGTAATTGCTTGAAGTTGGACACCGGCAGAATGCCCGGCACAATTTCCACGTCAATGCCGGTCGCAACGCAACGGTCACGAAACCGCAGGTAGCTTTCCACATCGAAAAAGAACTGGGTAATCGCACGGTTCGCACCAGCATCGATTTTACGCTTCAGGTTAATCAGGTCCGCCTGCGGGCTTTTGGCTTCTGGATGCACTTCAGGATAAGCCGCAACCGAAATGTCGAAATCACCGACATCTTTAAGCAAAGCCACCAAATCGGTAGCGTACATGTCGGGCTTTCCGCCGCCCGGTGGCAAGTCACCACGCAGTGCCACAATATGGCGAATACCGCTGTTCCAATAGTCGGTCGCAATCTCACGCAGCTGATCTGGGCTGGCATCGATACAGGTCAGGTGGGGAGCCGCATCCAGGCCTGTACGATCCTTAATCCCTTTGATAATGCTATGGGTACGATCACGCTCACCGGAGTTTGCGCCATAAGTCACAGAGACAAATTTAGGTTTCAGGCTGCTCAGACGATCGATGGACTGCCACAGGGTGTCTTCCATCTCGCTGGTGCGCGGCGGGAAGAACTCGAATGATACGTTAATCTGACCGTTTAACTCCGCCAGACTCTGATTCAGCGCTTCCCGCTGGTTTGCGTGAAAAAAACTCATACCCTGTCCGCCTCTTATCGATCACTGTTCTGCTTTATTTTAATAAGCGTCTATACGTTTAGACGTCTAGATAGAAAATGCCGTATGTTGGCTAAAGAGTCAACAGGAAAATGAGGGAAATAAGGTGATTAATCCTCACCCGTTAAGAGAAAGAATTTCATATTCAAAACAAGGATAATTATGGCAGGAAAAACGAGGGGTGCGGAGGATCCGCACCCACAAGGAAATTAAAGCAGTTGCGCCAAACGGTTAAGGTCTGACTGGATCGCACCGGCGGTGACATCACGACCCGCACCCGGACCGCGGATCACCAGTGGATTGTCTCGGTACCAACGGCTTTCGATGGCAAACACGTTATCACACGGCAACAGCGACGCCAGCGGGTGCTCAGGACGCACTGCCTCCACGCCGACACGCGCCTTGCCATTGGCATCGAAGCGCGCCACGTGTCGCAGCACCAGCCCCATTTCATTGGCGGCCTCAAAACGTTGCAGCATTTGCTGATTCAGCGCATCGCCGTTTTCGAAGAACTGATCGACAGAGCCCTGTTCAGCCCCTGCAGGCACCAGCGATTCGACCCGTACCTGGTTCGGTTCAATATCGTAACCCGCCTCACGCGCCAGGATCACCAGCTTACGCATCACGTCCTGACCAGAGAGGTCAACCCGTGGATCCGGTTCTGTCAGCCCCTGCTGCCACGCCTGATCCACCAGCTCGGTGAACGGCACCGTGCCGTCGAACTGCAGGAACAACCAGGAAAGCGTACCCGAGAAGATGCCGCTTATCGCCAGAATGCTGTCACCGCTGTCGCGCAGGTCTCGTACCGTATGATTGACAGGCAGGCCCGCACCAACCGTGGCGTTATACAACCAATGGCGGCCCGTTTTGGCGAAGGCATCGCGAATTTGGCGATAGTTGTCGCTACAGGATGCCCCCGCAAGCTTATTGGCACTGATCACATGGAAACCATAGCTGGCGAAATCCAGATACTGCTCAGCCAGACTTTCACTGGCGGTGACATCAAGCACCACCAAATCGTCAAACGGGTGCGCACGCATCCACAGGAACAGTGACTCTTCGTCCAGTTCTTGCGCTTCGTCTTCAAAGAATGCCAATGCGCGGCTGGCGTCCAGGCCATCGTAGTTCAGCAAGCTGCGGCGACTGTCCACCACGCCAGCCAGGCTGAACTCAAACCCGCTGCGGGCGGAAATATTTTTCTGCTCGCGGGCAAACAGCTCCAGCCAACGTGCACCGATATTGCCTTTGCCGAACAGCACCAGACCAATACGTTTCTCGGCACGGAACAGGCTTTGGTGCAGGCCCTGAATCAGTAACCCGGTAGGCCCCTTGCGCAGCACCGCCACCATACTGATGCCATCTTCGGATTGCCAAATAAACTCTACCGGTTGGTCTTTCAGCTGTTGATAAAAACGATGGCTGTGCAGCGGGTTCTTACACACACCGGCCCCCACCAGCGCCACCAGCGCCAACCCTTCACGCAGCTGCAGTTCACCCGGCAGCGCCGTATCCTGCAACGTACGCAGTACGCTGTTCACCACTTCCGAGGTGTAGCATAGCTGTATCAAGTTACGGTCCGGATGAATACCTACCGCCAGCGGTTTGATCTGCGCACGCTTGAGCACCAGATCCAGTTCTTTCTGTGCCAGCTTAAAATCATGTTGGCTGGCAACATTCAGCTCAATCAGGCACACATCATCATGACTGGTGACAATCTTCGCACCCGTGCCAGAGGCGAGTACACGTTCGATACGCGTCGAGCCTTGTTCCGGCTGATAACTGCAACGCAGTTGAAGATCGATATCGCTGCCGGATACCGGCTGCAGGGTGCGGGTGTGCAGCACAGGTGCCGCCAAACGCGCCAGTTCACTGGCTTCGTCCAAACGCAGCAGTGGCAGCAGGCAAGCGTCTTTTACCTTGCGCGGGTCGGCGCTGTAAACCCCTGCCACGTCACTCCAAATGGTCACGCGTTCCGCCCCGGCCAGCGCACCGACCTGGGTTGCAGAATAGTCACTGCCGTTACGCCCCAACAGCACGGTTTCACCGGCGTCGTTGCGTGAAATAAAGCCGGTCACCACCAAACGTTTACCCGGGTGTTGGGCCAACAACTGTTGCAACAACGGATAAGAACGGCCTTCGTCAACTTGCGGCTGAGCGGCGCGTTCCGCACGCAGGAAATCGCGCGCATCCAGCCAGGCCGCCTGCATGTCCAGCTTGTTCAGTACCGCCGCCATCAAGCGTGCCGACCAGATCTCGCCATGGCCAACCACCTCAGCGTAGATGACGTCGTCGAGCTTATCGTCCAGCAAGACTGCCAGACGCTCCAGATCCTGAATAAATTCGGCGATCAATGGCTCAGCGGTTTCCGGCGGTAACAGACCGCTTATTAATTCGCTGTGATAACGGCGTAACGTCTGCTGAACCTGATGTGCAGAAAGGCGATCGCTCTGGCTGAGCTTCAGCCAGCTAATCAGTTGGTTGGTGGTACTGCCGGCCGCCGACACCACCATCATGTCGCCTGGCTGGCTGTATTCGGCCATGATCCCGGCCACCCGCAGATAACACTTCACATCCGCCAGGCTACTGCCGCCAAACTTGTGCAGTTGACGCCCGCTCACCGGCCCTGCTACCGCAATTGCATTCATGCTTACCTCGTTGCCGCCGCCTGGAAGGCTCGTTCCAGATCGGCAATCAAATCTTCACTGTCTTCAATACCCACGGAGATACGCAGCAGGCTTTCGGAAATACCGGCCGCCGCACGGGCTTCCGCCGCCATACCTGCATGGGTCATGGTCGCTGCATGCGAGATCAGGCTTTCTACGCCGCCCAACGATTCTGCCAGAGTAAACAACTCAAGGGCAGACAGAAAACGGCGCAATAGCGCTTCGTCACCGTCCAGTTCAAAGCTGAGCATCGCGCCAAAGCCGCGTTGCTGACGACGTGCAATCTCGTGCCCAGGGTTCTGTGGCAGAGAAGGATGATACAGCTTTTTCACTAAGGGTTGCTGCTGTAAATAACTGACAATCGCTTCGGCGTTTTGTTGCGCTGCCTTAATGCGTGGTGACAGCGTACGCATGCCACGCAGCAGTAAATAGCTGTCGAACGCACCACCCGTCACGCCGATATTATTGGCCCACCAGGCCAGCTCAACCGCCAGATCTTTATCTTTGGCGATGACCGCTCCGGCCACAACGTCAGAATGACCATTGAGATACTTGGTGCAGGAGTGCACCACCAAATCCGCCCCCAGGCTGATAGGCTGCTGCAATGCCGGGCTGAGGAAGGTATTGTCCACCACCGTCAGCGCACCTGCTGCATGGGCAGCGTCACAAATAGCGGCGATATCCACCACCCGCAATAGCGGATTACTTGGGCTTTCAATCAGTACCAACTTGGGCTTTTGCGCCAACGCCTGCTGTAATGCCGTTTCATTCCCCTGATCGACAAACAGCACGCGGTAAGCACCACGCTTACTCAGGCTGTCGAACAGACGATAGCTACCGCCATAACAGTCATGCGGAGCCACCAGAAGATCGCCGGGTTGCAGGAACACGGTCGTCACCAGATGGATCGCCGACATCCCGCTACTGGTCATCACGGCCCCAGCCCCCCCTTCCAACTCAGCCAGTGCACGCTGCACCACATCGCGTGTCGGGTTACCGCGGCGTGAATAGTCATGAGCACGAGGCTGATTGAAATCAGTAAAATTATAGGTACTGGACAGGTGGATCGGCGGAACAACGCAACCGTACTGTTCGTCATCGTTCAGGCCGCTACGTACGGCAATCGTGGCAGGTTTACGCGTCATAGGGTCTCTCGGCTCTCGGGATTCGGATGAATAAGGCCTAAAGATTAATCGCAGCAACGATAGACGTCAATACATCTGGACATCTAAACTTCTTTGCGTATAGATTGAGCAAAGCCATAATACCCGCTAAAATTATGCCAGTTTGATATGACGATACGATGTTAACCCGGAATGCATAGGCGACACCTATTGATCGTCAGCATTCAGTGACCCTGGTCGCGTAAAATTGACATTTATTTAGTGAGAACAGTGAAGATCGGGCATAATTGGCCGGTTTTTAGAATTTTGTAATTTTTCTGACAAATTTAAGGTGTCCCATGGCTGAGTGGAACGGCGAGTATGTCAGCCCTTACGCTGAACACGGTAAAAAAAGCGAGCAAGTAAAAAAAATCACGGTATCCATTCCGCTGAAGGTTCTGAAAATCCTCACCGATGAACGGACGCGTCGCCAGGTCAATAACCTGCGTCATGCCACCAACAGCGAATTGCTGTGCGAAGCATTTCTGCACGCCTTTACCGGCCAGCCGCTGCCGAACGACGAAGACCTGCGCAAAGAACGCAGCGATGAAATCCCGGAAGCCGCGAAACTGCTGATGCGTGAATTGGGTGTGGATCCCGATACCTGGGAATATTAAGTGCCGGTCTGCGAATGCAGAGGGTAGAAACGAAAAAAGGCGCCGAAGGCGCCTTTTTCATCTGACGATAAGAAATCTTATTTCTTAGCGCCTGGTACGCTGAAACGCTTGTTGAAGCGGTCAACGCGGCCACCGGTAGCAACGTCACGCTGCTTGCCAGTGTAGAACGGGTGGCATTCGCCACAAACGTCCAGGTTCAGATCGTGACCCACGGTAGAGCGGATTTTGATCACGTTACCGCAAGAGCAGTTAGCAGTAACTAATTCGTATTTTGGGTGGATACCTTGTTTCATGGGAAACCTCAGTTAAGGCCGTGTCGCTATCCAGCCCTGTTTCGCCAGACACCACACGTGGTTGATAATAAATTTGGTATCGAATTATACCAAAGGCGGCAAATTATACAGAATTAAAAGTGCCGCGCAATCGGATCCGTACATTTGCCGATGCGCCGTGTAAACTGATGGACTGTTTTTTTACTCTGGATGACCTCATGCCTGTTGTTCACGTTGCTTTGCCGGTACCCCTCGCCCGCACTTTCGACTATCTGCTGCCGCAAGATCTGCAGCCGGTAGTTGGCACACGCGTGGGCGTTCCCTGGGGCAAACAACGGGCAATAGGTATCGTCACCGGCTGTAGCGAGACCAGCGAATTACCGCTAGATAAACTCAAGCCGATCGACAGCGTGATCGACAATGCGTCCCTGTTCTCACCCAGCCTGTGGCGCATTCTATGCTGGGCCAGTGACTATTATCATTACCCCATCGGCGAAGTGCTGTTTCACGCACTGCCGATCCTGCTGCGCCAGGGAAAGCCCGCCGAAACCGCGCCATTATGGCAGTGGTTTGCCACCGAGCAGGGCCGTGCCACCCTACCGGAAAGCCTGAAACGTGCGCCTAAACAGCAACAGGCCCTCGCCGCGCTGCTGCAGCGTCCTGTCTATCGTCATCAGGTCAGTGAGCTGGAGTTAACCGAAAGCGCGTTGCAAGCGTTACGCGCTAAGGGATTAGTCGACTTACGCGCCCAGACAATCGCAACTCAGGACTGGCGGCCAGGCTTTGAAGTACTGGGTGAACGGCTGCGGCTCAACACCGAACAGGCCACGGCCGTAGGCGCCATCCGCAGCGAAGACGATCGGTTCGCCACCTGGTTGTTGGCCGGGGTCACGGGTTCCGGCAAGACTGAAGTCTATCTCAGCGTGCTGGAAAACATTCTGGCCAAGGGTAAGCAAGCGCTGGTACTGGTGCCGGAAATCGGCCTGACGCCGCAGACCATTGCTCGCTTTCGCGAGCGCTTTAACGCCCCGGTGGAGGTACTGCACTCCGGCCTCAACGACAGCGAGCGACTGGCGGTATGGCTGCGCGCCCGCAGTGGCGAGGCAGCGATTGTCATCGGCACCCGTTCGGCGCTGTTTACCCCGTTTTCAAACCTGGGCGTGATCATCATCGACGAAGAACACGACAGTTCTTATAAACAGCAGGAAGGGTGGCGTTATCACGCTCGCGACCTGGCGGTATTCCGTGCCCGTGAGGAAAACATCCCCATGGTGATGGGCACCGCCACGCCGGCGCTGGAAACCTTGCACAATGTGCAACTGGGCAAATATCGCCAGCTTAAACTCACCCAGCGCGCCGGAAACGCCAAACCCGCGACGCAGCACCTGATCGATCTGAAAGGGCTACCTCTAAAAGTGGGTCTGTCGCAGCCGTTGCTGAAAAGCATGCAACACCATTTGAAAGCCGGCAATCAGGTGATGCTGTTCCTTAATCGACGCGGCTACGCACCGGCGCTGTTGTGCCATGAATGCGGCTGGATCGCCGAATGCCAACGTTGCGATCATTACTACACCTTTCACCAGAACCAGCGGCAACTGCGCTGCCACCACTGTGACAGCCAACGCCCCGTGCCCCATCAGTGCCCACAGTGCGGATCAACGCATCTGGTGTCAGTCGGTGTCGGCACCGAGCAGTTGGAAAATGAGCTGGCGCCACTGTTCCCAGAAACGCCAATCACCCGTATCGATCGCGATACCACCAGCCGTAAAGGCTCGCTCGAACAGCACCTGGCAGATATCCACCGTGGCGGTTCACGCATTTTGATCGGCACTCAAATGTTGGCAAAAGGCCACCATTTCCCAGATGTAACGTTAGTGGCACTTCTGGACGTTGACGGTGCACTGTTCTCTGCTGACTTCCGGTCCGCCGAGCGCTTTGCCCAGTTGTATACCCAGGTTTCAGGCCGAGCAGGCCGTGCGGGAAAAGCGGGTGAGGTGTTGTTGCAAACACACCACCCGGAACACCCGTTACTGCAAATACTGCTTCAACAGGGCTACGATGCCTTTGCCAAACAGACACTGGCTGAACGCAATAGTGTGTTCCTTCCGCCGTATACCAGTCATATCATCGTGCGCTCGGAAGATCACGATAACCAGCAGGCGCCGCAATTCCTGCAGCAACTGCGTAATCTGTTGGAAGCCAGCCCACTAAAAGATGATTCGCTCTGGGTGATGGGGCCAGTTCCTGCACTGCAATCGAAACGCGGTGGGCGCTTCCGCTGGCAGCTCTTGCTGCAACACCCTTCACGGCGGGCGTTACAACAGTTGATGAAGAGTTCCTTGCCACTGGTCGGCACTCTGCCACAGGCACGTAAGGTGAAATGGACGCTAGACATCGATCCGATAGACAGCTGAACCCAGAAAAGTCTGATTCAGTTCATGCAATGCAAACGTTTACCCTTGAAATTGCGAGCGAACGCTAAAAAACCTTCCTGGGTCACACTTTTTATGCAAATTAGGTAACAAAGGCAGGACATATTCTGTTTAGAATGTCTGTGAAGGCAATTTTGTCACCGATTGCAGCACCGTGACCGAATGTTTAAGCGCGGATGGCGCTAAATCATAACAACACCACCGCACGCCAGAATTTGTGAGCAAACTGAAGCAGTCGCGTTGGCATGGGGCTAACGCAAGGAGAAAGGCGTTGGAACACAAGAAAGAATTATCCATGGCAACCATGAAAGACGTTGCCGAAATGGCGGGCGTTTCAACGGCAACCGTATCGCGTGCGTTGATGAATCCGGAAAAGGTGTCAACGCCGACGCGTCAGAAAGTGGAACAGGCCGTGCTGGCCGTTGGCTATTCTCCCCACGCCCTCTCCCGTAATATCAAACGCAACGAATCCCGCACCATCCTGGTGATCGTCCCCGACATTTGCGATCCGTTTTTTGCCGACGTGATCCAAGGGATCGAGCAAACAGCGGCACAACAGGGCTATCTGGTGCTCATTGGCGACTGTGCGCAGCAAAATCAGCAGGAACGCACCTTTGTTAATCTGATTATTACCAAACAAATCGACGGCATGCTGCTGCTCGGCTCAAACTTACCCTTCGATGCCAGTAAAGAAGAACAACGTAATCTGCCACCGATGGTGATGGCCAACGAGTTTGCTCCGGAACTGGAACTGCCGACGGTACACATCGATAATCTGACGGCCGCCTTCGAAGCCGTACATTATTTACATCAGCTCGGACACAAACAAATCGCCTGTGTCGCCGGGCCTGAACAGATGCCGCTCAGCCATTATCGGTTGCAAGGTTACATTCAGGCGCTACGTCGTAATGGCATTAGCGTCGAAAGCAGCTATATTACCCGGGGTGATTTCACCTACGAAGCTGGCGCTCAGGCGCTGGCGGCGCTGATGGCACAGCCAAAACCACCGACGGCAATTTTCTGCCACAGTGACGTCATGGCGATCGGCGTGTTGTCGCAGGCGAAAAAAATGGGGCTGCGCGTACCGCAAGACCTTTCCATCGTCGGCTTTGATGACATCAAATTGGCGCAATATTGCGATCCACCGTTAACCACAGTGGCTCAACCGCGCTACCAGATTGGCCAGCAAGCAATGCTGTTGCTGTTGGAGCAGTTGCACGGACAGACCGTGGCAAGCGGCTCCCGGCTTTTGGACAGTGAATTGATTATCAGAGGCAGCACCGCTGCCCCTAAACGCTAGTCAAATATTTTAGGGTTCAGTAACATGACGGACTTATCCCCTCATCAGGACACAGCGGAATAATAGTGGCACAAAAAGACTATGTAAGCCGTGGGCGCGCAGCAGGAGCTAAGCGTAAACCCCCCAGCCGTAAAAAACGCAGTTCTCCGAAGGTCTCCAAAACCGTGTTGGCGTTGGCCGTCGCACTGCTGGTGATTTTTATCGGTGGCCTCTATTTCATTACGCACAACAAGCCGGATGACGCGCCGCTGCTGCCTGTGCACAACACGCGTCCGGGTAACGGCCTACCGCCGAAACCGGAAGAGCGTTGGCGCTACATCAAAGAGCTGGAAAATCGTCAGATTGGCGTACAAACCCCGACCGAACCTACGGCCGGCGGCGAAGCCAGTTCCAAAACACAGCTGACGGCTGAACAGCGCCAACTGCTGGATCAGATGCAGGCGGATATGCAACAGCGCCCAACGCAGCTCAATGAAGTGCCGTATAACGATCCTTCACAAGCCGCAGCGCGCAATAACCGTCAGCAGCAAATGCAACAACAGCAGGTACAGCAACAACCCATACAGCAGCAACCACAGGTAACGCAGCCGCGTAATCCGTTCAACAACGGCGCGACGACGCAACCTGTGCAGCAACAGGCCCAGCCGAAACCTAAACCGCAACCGGTCACACAACCGCCGGTGCAGGTTAAGCACCCTGAACCAAAACCGCAGCCGAAACCTGAGACCAAGCCGGAAGTCAGTCAGGAAACGGCCAAGCAGGAAACCAAGCCAGAATCGAAGCAGAAGTGGATGGTGCAGTGCGGTTCATTCCGTGCGACCGATCAGGCAGAGTCTGTGCGTGCACGCCTGGCGTTTGAAGGCATCGAAAGCCGCATTACGGCGGGTGGTGGCTGGAATCGCGTGGTGCTCGGCCCTTACAGCAGCCGGGCTGTTGCGGACAAAACCCTGTCGCGCCTGAAGGGCGTAGGCATGTCAAGTTGCATTCCCCTCTCCGTTGGGGGTTGAAAAGCGTCAATCCCCCCCCATCTATACTCTCAATATGCCTCGTAGTGTCTGCGCAAGCAGATGCTGCGAGGGCTTCTTTCCGTCTTCAACGAGGGTCTGCTCGTGACAACAATTGTAAGCGTACGCCGCAACGGCCAGGTAGTGATCGGTGGCGATGGCCAGGCCACCTTGGGCAATACGGTAATGAAGGGCAACGTCAAGAAAGTACGTCGCCTGTATAACGACAAAGTGATTGCTGGTTTTGCCGGTGGTACAGCGGATGCCTTTACGCTGTTTGAGCTGTTCGAGCGCAAGCTGGAAATGCACCAAGGTCACCTGGTGAAAGCCGCCGTTGAACTGGCGAAAGACTGGCGTACTGACCGCATGCTGCGCAAACTCGAAGCCCTGCTGGCTGTCGCAGATGAACACTCTTCGCTGATCATCACCGGCAACGGTGACGTGATCCAGCCTGAAAACGATTTGATTGCGATTGGCTCCGGCGGCCCGTACGCCCAGGCAGCCGCTCGTGCGATGTTGGAAAATACCGAACTGAGCGCCCGCGAAATTGTTGATAAGTCCCTCAACATCGCCGGTGATATCTGTATTTACACCAACCATTTCCACACCATTGAAGAATTGCCTTCCAAAGCGTAAGGATCGAATACTATGTCTGAAATGACCCCGCGCGAGATCGTCAGCGAACTGGACAGCTACATCATTGGCCAGAACAAAGCCAAGCGTGCCGTTGCCATTGCCCTGCGTAACCGCTGGCGCCGGATGCAGCTTAACGAGATGCTGCGCCATGAAGTCACGCCAAAGAATATTCTTATGATCGGCCCGACCGGTGTCGGTAAAACTGAAATTGCCCGTCGTCTGGCAAAACTGGCTAACGCCCCGTTCATCAAGGTTGAAGCCACCAAGTTCACCGAAGTGGGCTACGTCGGCAAAGAAGTGGATTCGATTATCCGCGATCTGACCGATGCCGCGATCAAAATGGTGCGCTTGCAGTCGATCGATAAGAACCGTACCCGTGCCGAAGAACTGGCGGAAGAACGCATTCTCGACGTGCTGATCCCACCGGCCAAGAACAACTGGGGCCAGGCGGAAGAACATCAAGAGCCGTCTGCTGCTCGCCAGGCATTCCGCAAGAAACTGCGTGAAGGCCAGTTGGACGACAAAGAAATTGAGATCGATCTGGCTGCTGCGCCGATGGGTGTAGAAATCATGGCACCTCCCGGCATGGAAGAGATGACCAACCAGCTGCAATCAATGTTCCAAAACCTCGGTGGTCAAAAACAGAAGCCACGTAAGTTGAAGATCAAAGAAGCCTTCAAGCTGCTGGTAGAAGAAGAAGCCGCCAAACTGGTTAACCCGGAAGAGCTGAAAGAGCAAGCAATTGAAGCGGTTGAGCAACACGGCATCGTGTTCATCGACGAAATCGACAAAATCTGTAAGCGTGGTGGCCAAAGCTCCGGTCCTGACGTGTCTCGTGAAGGCGTGCAGCGTGACCTGCTGCCACTGGTGGAAGGCTGCACTGTCTCTACCAAGCACGGCATGGTGAAAACCGATCACATTCTGTTTATCGCTTCCGGTGCGTTCCAGACCGCCAGCCCATCAGACTTGATTCCGGAACTGCAGGGCCGCCTGCCAATCCGCGTTGAGCTGCAAGCGCTGACCACTGAAGATTTCGAGCGTATCCTGACCGAACCAAGCGCGTCGTTGACTGAGCAATACAAAGCGCTGATGGGTACTGAAGGCGTGAATATCGAATTCACCGCTGAAGGCATCCGCCGTATCGCTGAAGCCGCATGGCAGGTTAACGAAACGACCGAAAACATCGGTGCACGTCGCTTACACACCGTGCTTGAGCGTCTGATGGAAGATATTTCCTATGATGCGAGTGAAATTAACGGTCAATCCATTACAATTGATGCGGATTACGTACGTAATCATCTGGATGAACTGGTAGCAGATGAAGATTTGAGTCGTTTTATCCTATAATCGCTCAATCATGTCCAGTCAGTCATCTGTGGGAGGCATTGCCTCCCACAATTATTTCTAACGGACACAGCCACTTACTCTGAAGCGAAAAATGAGCTCATCAACAACCACCTCACCGGCCAGAGCCTGGCTTGAAAGTTTACGGCCACGCACCTTGCCGCTGGCCTTTGCATCTATCGTCGTCGGTTCCGCCATTGCCGCCTGGCAAGGCAGCCTGAAACCTGGCGTCGCACTGCTGGCCTTGTTGACCGCCGGCCTACTGCAAATTCTCTCCAACCTGGCGAACGACTATGGCGATGCGGTAAAAGGCAGCGACAAAGAAGACCGCATCGGGCCGCTACGCGGTATGCAAAAAGGCATGATCACCCAAGCGCAGATGAAACGCGCTCTGGTGGTGACGGTGGTGTTGATCGCCATCACAGGCTGTTCACTGATCGCCGTCGCCTGTGAACAACCCAGCGACGTCGTGGGCTTCCTGGTACTGGGTGGGCTTTCTATCGTCGCAGCCATTACCTATACCGTCGGTACCAAACCCTATGGCTATCTGGGGCTAGGCGACATCTCGGTGCTGGTATTCTTCGGTTGGCTGAGCGTAGCGGGTACCTACTACCTGCAAACCCACACGTTTGACAGTATTGTGATGCTACCAGCCACCGCATGCGGCCTGCTGGCAACCGCAGTGCTCAACATCAACAATTTGCGCGATATCGAAAGCGATCGTGCCAACGGTAAAAATACCCTGGCGGTACGCCTTGGGCCACAGAATGCGCGCTATTACCACGTCGCGTTGCTGATCGGGGCCGTAGCCTGCTTCGCGCTGTTCACACTGCTTAATTTGCATAGCCTGTGGGGCTGGCTGTTTGTGCTGGCGATCCCCCTCTTGGTACGCCATGGCCTGCGCGTGCTGCGCGATCCAACACCAGCCGGTATGCGGCCGATGCTGGAACACATGGTCAAGGCAGCACTTCTGGCCAATGTGCTGTTCGCTATCGGCGTGGTGCTCAGTTAGACATCGAACTGATGATTTTGCCAACAGGGCGAATAAAGGGATATACTGGTTATTCCAGCGGCAAACAGACGTAAAATCCTATGAAATACGATACTTCCGAACTTTGCGACATCTATCATGAAGAGGTGAACGTAGTTGAGCCTCTATTCTCCAATTTTGGCGGGCGTACTTCATTTGGCGGGCAAATCACTACGGTGAAATGCTTTGAGGATAACGGCCTGTTATTCGAGCTACTTGAAGAAAACGGGCGCGGTCGCGTTCTGGTGATTGACGGTGGCGGCTCAGTACGCCGTGCTCTGATCAATGCAGAATTGGCGCGTCTGGCAACCCAGAACGAATGGGAAGGCATCGTGGTCTACGGTGCCGTGCGTCAGGTGGACGATTTGGAAGAACTGGATATCGGCATTCAGGCGATGGCAGCCATTCCTGTCGGCGCCGCCAGTGAAAGCATTGGTGAAAGCGACATCCGCGTTAACTTTGGCGGTGTGACGTTCTTCTCCGGTGACCATTTGTACGCCGACAATACCGGTATTATTCTGTCTGAAGACCCGCTCGACATCGAGTAATCTTCAGATATGAAAAAGGGCGCCTAAGGCGCCCTTTTCGATCGTGCAATACGGAATCAGACTTCTTCCATTTTGCCCAACAGCGCGCGCAAGCGATCTTGCCATACGTGCTGCTCTTCTTTCAGTTGCTGGTTTTCACGTACCAGCGATTCGTGGTTGCCAGAGGCAGCCTGAACTTCCTGAGACAGAGTATTGTTTTTGTCTTTCAGCTCTTCAATTTCCATCTGCAGCAGGGTGATGGTATCGATCGCCTGCTGAACTTTTGATTCCAATTTCTCAAATACTTCAAATGACATGCTTCAGTCCCCTCATGATAGCAAGGCGTACATCTATAGGTAACGGCCGCAACTCAGGTTGCAACTGCTGCGAATATGCATCGCGCCAAGTGACACACGCTTTTATTGAAAATAACGCGCCTGTCCCGATAAAACGCTTCTTTCGATAAAAACGATTGTAAGTAGCCTGTCCCCGACTGTCTAGCAACATCCGGCTCATCGCGCAGTCTGTTGCAATTTTCCTGCCTTCGCCATCAGCAAAAACTGAAAATACCCGCAGCCCGCAAAATCGGTTTGTTAACAATCGGTGGCGAAAGCACTGGTCAGATCACACTTTTATGGCGCAGAAAGAACACAGAACGACGCGAATTCGCTCAATTTTATGACGAAGCACACACATTTTGATTTCGCTATTTCTCGTTTATGTTCGTTAACGATAAATTTACATCACGTCCTCAATTAATAATTGGACGAGATGAAAAAACTGTACCCATAGGCCAAATCGATACGCTCGCTGAGCCTATAAACCTATAACCGCCGTTTTGCAGGACAACAACATTATGAGCCAAACCACCAGTCCGACCCTAAAAGGCCAGTGCATCGCTGAGTTCCTCGGCACCGGCCTGTTGATATTCTTTGGCGTAGGCTGCGTTGCCGCGCTGAAACTGGCTGGCGCCAGCTTCGGCCAATGGGAAATCAGTATCATTTGGGGCCTCGGCGTTGCCATGGCTATCTATCTGACCGCTGCCATCTCCGGTGCGCATCTCAACCCGGCAGTCACCATCGCACTGTGGCTGTTCGCCTGCTTTGACGGACGCAAAGTACTTCCTTACATTGTCGCGCAGATCGCCGGAGCCTTCTGCGCAGCAGCCTTGGTCTACGGGTTGTATTACAACCTGTTCTACGACTTTGAAGCAGCCAATCATATGGTTCGCGGCAGTGATGCAAGCCTTGCCCTGGCTGGCATCTTCTCCACTTATCCTAACGCGCACATTTCTGTCGGCCAGGCCTTCCTGGTAGAGACCGTGATTACCGCAATTCTGATGTGCCTGATCCTGGCGCTGACCGACGACGGCAACGGCATTCCGCGTGGCCCACTGGCCCCTCTGTTAATTGGTATTCTGATTGCCGTGATCGGCGCCTCTATGGGACCATTGACTGGCTTTGCTCTGAACCCGGCGCGTGACTTCGGTCCTAAAATGTTCGCTTATCTGGCGGGCTGGGGCAAAGTGGCCTTCACCGGTGCACGTGATATTCCGTACTTCCTGGTGCCAATTTTTGGTCCAATCATCGGGGCCTGCCTGGGTGCCTTCGGCTACCGCATGCTCATTGGCCGCAATCTGCCGTGTGACGTTTGCGTAGAAGAAGAAAAACCCGCCGCCAAGGCTCAGCAGCGTAAAGCGTGATTGGCACAGTTTAAAACGGTTAACAACAGCAGGACTAAAATCATGACTGTAGAAAAAAAATACATTGTCGCGCTCGACCAGGGAACCACCAGTTCACGTGCCGTAGTGCTAGACCACGATGCCAATATTGTTGCGGTATCCCAGCGTGAGTTCACGCAGATTTACCCGAAAGCGGGCTGGGTTGAGCATGACCCGATGGAGATTTGGTCATCGCAGAGCTCAACGCTGGTAGAAGTGCTGGCGAAGGCCGACATCAATTCCGATCAAATCGCCGGTATCGGCATCACCAACCAGCGCGAAACCACCATCGTCTGGGAGAAAGAGACCGGTAAGCCAATTTATAACGCCATTGTCTGGCAATGCCGTCGTACCGCTGACATTTGCGAGAAGCTCAAACGCGATGGCATGGAAGAGTACATCCGTCACAACACCGGCCTGGTGGTTGACCCGTACTTCTCCGGCACCAAAGTTAAATGGATCCTGGATAACGTAGAAGGCGCCCGTGAACGCGCCAAACGCGGCGAGCTGCTGTTCGGTACCGTCGATACCTGGCTGGTGTGGAAAATGACCCAAGGGCGGGTGCATGTGACCGATTACACCAACGCCTCGCGTACCATGATGTTCAATATCCATGAGCTGGACTGGGATGAGCGCATGTTGGAAGCGCTGGATATCCCGCGTGCCATGTTGCCAAAAGTCCGCCCTTCCTCGGAAGTGTACGGCCAGACCAACATCGGGGGTAAAGGCGGTACACGTATTCCAATCGCCGGCATCGCGGGTGACCAACAGGCGGCGCTGTATGGCCAACTGTGCGTTCAACCGGGCATGGCGAAAAACACCTACGGCACCGGTTGCTTCCTGTTGATGAACACCGGCAAAGAAGCGGTACGTTCTAACCACGGCCTGCTGACCACTATCGCTTGCGGTCCACGCGGCGAAGTGAACTACGCGCTGGAAGGGGCAGTATTCATCGGCGGCGCGTCTATTCAATGGTTGCGTGATGAACTGAAATTGATCAGTGATGCAGCCGACTCCGAATACTTTGCCACCAAGGTGAAAGACAGTAATGGCGTGTACGTGGTGCCAGCCTTCACCGGTTTGGGCGCCCCTTATTGGGACCCGTATGCCCGTGGTGCAATCTTCGGTCTGACTCGCGGCGCGAACAGCAACCACATCATCCGTGCAACGTTGGAGTCTATCGCTTACCAAACGCGCGACGTGCTGGATGCCATGCAGGCTGACTCCAACACCCGCCTGCAATCGCTGCGTGTGGACGGTGGCGCCGTTGCTAACAACTTCCTGATGCAGTTCCAGTCTGACATCCTCGGCACCCGTGTAGAGCGTCCTGAAGTGCGTGAGTCGACTGCACTGGGCGCAGCCTTCCTGGCGGGTCTGGCGATCGGTTATTGGAATGACCTGGATGAGGTGAAGAGCAAGGCGGTTATCGAGCGCGAATTCCGTCCGAGCATTGAAACCACCGAACGTAACTTCCGTTACAGCGGCTGGAAAAAAGCGGTTGCCCGTGCACAAGCATGGGAAGAACACGATTAACGTCGCTCTGCGTTGTTAACCCCTATCACGCGCTGCCTTCGGGCGGCGCGTTTTTTTTTGCACCGCCCTCCCCGTAGCCCCTGTGATAAACTTTGCCGATATTTTCTTCCTTCTCACAGACAGGTTTTGCCATGAAACGTGAATTAGCCATCGAATTTTCCCGCGTGACCGAAGCCGCCGCACTGGCGGGTTACAAATGGCTGGGACGCGGCGACAAGAATGCCGCTGACGGCGCGGCGGTCAACGCCATGCGTATTATGCTCAATAAAGTGGATATCGATGGCCGCATCGTGATCGGCGAAGGCGAGATTGATGAAGCACCGATGCTGTATATCGGTGAGCAGGTCGGCAGTGGCCAAGGTGACGCGGTAGACATCGCAGTCGATCCGATCGAAGGCACCCGCATGACCGCCATGGGCCAGTCCAACGCGCTGGCGGTATTGGCGGTAGGCGATCGCGGTACCTTCCTGCACGCGCCGGACATGTACATGGAGAAGCTGGTGGTCGGCCCGGCAGCACGCGGCGCCATCGATCTCACATTGCCGCTGGCAGAGAACCTGCAGAATGTAGCGGCACGGTTGGGCAAACCTCTGTCGCAGCTGACAGTGATCGTGCTGGCCAAGCCGCGACACGACGGCGTTATCGCGCACATGCAACAGCTCGGGGTCCGCGTCTTTGCCATCCCTGACGGCGACGTGGCGGCCTCTATCCTGACCTGTATGCCTGACAGCGAAGTCGACGTGATGTATGGCATCGGCGGCGCACCTGAAGGGGTGATTTCCGCGGCGGTCATCCGCGCACTGGACGGTGATATGCAGGCACGGCTGTTACCACGCCACCAGGTGAAGGGGGAAAGTGCCGAGAATCGCCGCATCGGCGAAGAAGAACTGGCACGCTGCAAAGAGATGGGGATTGAAGCCGGTAAGGTGTTGATGCTCGATGACATGGCGCGCAACGACAACGTCATTTTCTCCGCGACGGGTATCACCAAAGGCGACCTACTGGAAGGGATCAGCCGTCAAGGTAATATGGCCACCACGGAAACGCTGTTAATCCGCGGTAAATCACGCACCATTCGCCGCATTCGTTCAACCCATTATCTGGATCGCAAAGACCCGGCACTGCACGAATTCCTGCTGTAATGAAACAGGGCGCCGATGGCGCCCTGCTCGTTTTATGCGGTATGACCTTGGTGCTGCATTCGGTTCGACAACGGCCACCAGCAAAGCAGAATCAACAGTGCCATGGCAAACATCAGCAAACCGAGGCTGAACTGCCCGGTCTGTGGCAACATGGCAGAAAGCCAGGTCGCCAGGCCAGAACCCATATTTTGCATGCCACCGACCAACGCGCCTGCGGCCCCGGCCAGATAAGGGAAAGGTTCCATCGCACCCGTCGTGGCCAGCGGGAACATCATGCCGGCACCGAAAAAGAACAATGCAGCCGGCACAATCAGCGTCCAGATATTCATCACGCCAAACCACCCGGGGATCCACATCATCAGACCTGCCAACAGGCAACTGATGACGGAGTACCACACCAGACTGTGGAAGGTCTTGCCGTCTCGACCGGCGTACCAGGCACCAAAAAATGCCGCCGGTATAGGCAGGATAAACAGAATACTGACGGTCAGACCGCTCAAGCCCAACACGCC
Source organism: Serratia sp. NPDC087055 (assembly GCF_044900985.1). Taxonomy (NCBI): domain Bacteria; kingdom Pseudomonadati; phylum Pseudomonadota; class Gammaproteobacteria; order Enterobacterales; family Yersiniaceae; genus Serratia; species Serratia sp. NPDC087055. Next base: position 87,155 of record NZ_JBJDOG010000008.1, on the reverse strand, counting down.
CCCCATCAGCACGCCACAGCTGGCTTCAAACACGGCAATCCCCGCCAGTGCACCGATCAGCATCACCAAATAACAACTGAAGGTGCTATCGCCCAACAACTTGCGGAAACTCGCCAGCATTCGCCGCTTTTCGGTCTGCTGCGGTCGAGTTTCCGACAGCCAGCGAAACATGGCAAAAGCGACACCGGTACACAGCACCAGCAGGAAGGCATAACAGGCACGCCAACCAAAGACCATCGCCAATGCCCCACCGATGATCGGCGCCAGCAGTGGGCTCACCAGGATACCCATGTTAAGCAGGCTGTTGGCGTATCGCAGTGATGTGCCAGCATACAGGTCACGTGGCATGGTACGTGCCATCACTCCAGCCACGCCGGTACCCATCCCCTGAATAGCACTGGCAGCAACCAGCATCGTCAGGCTGTTGGACAACAATGCGCCCAGGGCACCGATCATGAAAATCATCATCCCAGCCAGGATCACCGGGCGGCGGCCAATACGGTCAGACAGCGGGCCGTAAATCAGTTGCGAGAAGCCATAGGTCATCAGATATGCCGCCATCACGCGCTGTACTGCACCTGAACGCACCGACAGATCTTTGGCAATATCAGCAACAACGGGAACATAAATGGTTTGTGCCATCTGACCGACAGCCACCAACAGGGTAAGCATCACCAGCAGGTGAAAGTTTTCTATTTTTCTCATTATCTTCGTTAACGTATTAACTCGTCACAGCGTCCCGTTCTGGCTCGAAATTCGGCCAGAACGGCGAGCAGCCCTCTATGGCGGCATAAGCTAACAAATTTAATTTTTTTAGCGAGTTTCAGGCAAATATTGATCTTGGTCACAGTGGCAGCAAAGGCAACCAGCCACGTAAATTAAACTGTACGTCTAACGCTTAAGAGTTAACAATGGCAAACTTTCAGTAGTTTACCTTTAGCATTTAATCGATAATTATTTTCATCATCTTGAAATAAAATAACGCCATAGGGATTGGGTTAATGAAGACACCAGAGCTGATTTTATTGCAGTTAAAAACCTTGGGGCCGCATTCCGCCAAAATGTTGGCTGAGCGTCTGGATATCACCCCCATGGGCATCCGTCAGCATCTGCAATCCCTGGAAAAACGTGAGTTGGTTTGCTACGAAGAGGCACGCACTAAAGTGGGTCGCCCTACGCGCTACTGGTCGCTGACCCATCAGGGTCATGCCCAGTTCGCCGATTGCCACAATACATTGGCGGCGGCGCTACTGGATTCTGCGAATCAGCTGTTTGGCGCTGAAGGGGTAGAACAGTTACTCAGTGTACGTGAAGATAAGCTTTATCAGCGTTATGCCGAAGAACTGTCCGAGGAGGCTTGCCATCAGGCTAAACTCAACCGGCTCGTGCGCCTGCGGCAACACGATGGTTATATGGCCGAACTGTTTGAACATCCGCAGGGTATGCTACTGGTAGAAAACCACTGCCCTATTGGCGTAGCAGCCACCGCTTGCAGCAGCCTATGCGACTCGGAACTACAGTTGTTTCACCGCCTATTCGGTCACAGCTATCGCATAGAGCGTACCGCACATGCCATTTCCGGCTCACGACATTGCGCTTATTTGATTCGACCATTGGAGCTTTAGAGTATGGCTGACTGGGTTAATGGCAAGGTTACGCAAGTCACACAGTGGACCGACGGGTTGTTCAGTATTACCGTCCACGCCCCCATTGCCCCCTTCATCGCAGGGCAATTTGCCAAATTGGCGCTAGAAATTGACGGCGAGCGCGTGCAACGCGCCTATTCCTATGTCAACGCCCCCAGCGATCCGAACCTGGAGTTTTACCTGGTCACCGTGCCGGAAGGCAAACTGAGCCCACGTCTCAATCAGCTACAGCCGGGGTCGGAAGTGATGATCACCAAAGACGCTGCCGGATTTTTCGTGCTGGACGAAGTGCCGGAATGCGACACCCTGTGGATGCTGGCAACGGGTACGGCTATCGGCCCATACCTATCCATCCTGCAGGAGGGTAAAGACCTGGAACGTTTCAAGAATCTGGTACTGGTGCATGCCACCCGCTTTGCACGCGATCTCAGTTACCTGCCGCTGATGCAACAGCTGCAACAGCGCTACAACGGCAAACTGCGCATTCAGACTGTCGTAAGCCGTGAGGAAGTCGCCGGCTCACTGACGGGCCGTGTGCCGGCGTTGATTGAGGATGGCCGATTGGAAGCCGCGGTAGGGTTGACGATCAATGCTGAAACGGACCACGTCATGTTGTGCGGTAACCCGCAAATGGTGCGGGATACCCAGCAGACGCTGAAAGATCAGCGGCAGATGCGCAAGCATCTGCGCCGCAAGCCAGGCCATATCACCAGCGAACATTACTGGTAACCCGTGTCCTCAGTCTGCGCTGAACTTCACTGGCTTGGCCGGTGGGCCAAAACGGTTATCCTCGGGCGTGCCGACAAACGCGCCCAAATCGATCATCATCATCACAATGATCAACGTCGGGATAAAACGCCCTACCCCCCACTGCCAAACCGGTGCCAGCATCTGCCAGTTTCCGGCCGCCAGCAACCAGGCGACGATCAGCAACAGCGCCCACCAACCGGCTTTATTACGGTCATGCAGCCGCTTCACTAACACCGCCGCCGTTGGCCATAGCAGCCCGACGATAAAGAAGGCAATGGTCTGGATATCCACGAGCTCACGGCTGGCAAGAGAAAAAGCCACCGCCATCAGTACCAGCCACAGCACTATCCAAATCCAGAAGTCACGCCGCCCAATTCGGCCTTTAAACGAAAAGCACCACTGTTGTATTGTCATTGAATCCTGCGTTGTTAGCCTGCCCATAATCTGCCGTGCAGTGTAACATAGGCGCGGCATGGCGAAGGTTTCCGCCCTGCATTACGCGGAGTAACGCACAGCTTTCCTGCCAGCAAGCGATAATGGCACGGGATCTTTGACAATCCCCCTCGGTTATCGCTTTAATCGGAGCCATCTTTGTTCTTGATGCCGTGTATACCATGTTGAGAAAAACCATCGCCATCGCCTGCCTGTTATTGAGTATCAACAGCGCCTGGGCCGATCCGCCGGATGCCGCCGTCAGTGCGTCGCCTACCGCGCCGTACCTGCTCGCCGGGGCGCCGACGTTTGATCTGACGGTGGTGGAATTCCGCGAAAAGTATAATCGCGACAACCCGAAATTACCGATCGGTGAGTTTCGCGCTATCGCAACGGCCGAAGACGACACCCCGCTGCTGACGCGCGCCGCCAGCAAGTTGAACGAAAATCTCTACGCCTCTACCGCACTGGAAAAAGGCACCGGCAAAATCAAAACGCTACAAATCACCCACCTGCCGCTGCAACAGGCCGGCGAAGAAAAAACCGCTCGCACCATTGCTATTAGCTATATGGCCGCGCTGATGCGCCAGTTTGAAACGGCACTCACGGTGGATCAAAGCCTGAACAAAGTGGCCACCCTGCTGGAAAAAGGCAAAGGTTCACGCTTTTACCAACAGCAGGTCGGTGCGATCCGTTATGTTGTGTCAGACAACGGCGATAAAGGGGTAACTTTCGCTGTTGAACCGGTTAAGCTGACGTTATCCGAGCCATAACAGCGGGCTATTTAATGACGAAAAGCAAAGCCTTCGTGCTTAATCATCTCTATACTGTTGGGCAGGTAAACTGCCGGTCCGGCAGTGGTTATTTCGACTCTCGCGTTCCCTTGTTGGAGGAAAAAACATGCGTCATCCATTAGTTATGGGTAACTGGAAGCTCAACGGCAGCACTCACATGGTTAACGAACTGATTGCCGCTCTGCGCAATGAACTGAGCAGCGTTGACGGTTGTGGCGTTGCTATCGCACCGCCAGTCATGTACCTGGACCAAGCCAAACACGCGCTGGCTGGTAGCCGCATTGCTCTGGGCGCACAAAACGTTGACGTCAACCTGTCTGGCGCATTCACCGGTGAAGTTTCCGCTGACATGCTGAAAGATATTGGCGCGCAATACATCATCATCGGCCACTCTGAGCGTCGCACTTACCACAAAGAAACCGATGCTGCGATCGCCGAGAAATTTGCCGTACTGAAAACTGCCGGTCTGATCCCTGTACTGTGCATCGGTGAAACTGACGCAGAAAACGAAGCGGGTAAAACCGAAGAGGTTTGCGCACGCCAGATTGACGCCGTGCTGAAAACCCAGGGTGCTGAAGCGTTCAAAGGCGCAGTTATCGCTTACGAACCTATTTGGGCCATCGGTACCGGCAAGTCTGCTACCCCAGCGCAGGCACAAGCCGTACACAAATTTATCCGTGATCACATCGCTAAACAGGACGCTGCCGTCGCTGCAGAAGTGATCATCCAGTACGGTGGTTCTGTGAACGATAAGAATGCCGCCGAGCTGTTCACCCAGCCAGACATCGATGGCGCGCTGGTTGGCGGCGCATCACTGAAAGCCGATGCTTTCGCTGTGATCGTCAAAGCCGCTGCTGCCGCTAAAAAAGCCTGAGTTCACTCGGCTGATAAATGACAAAACCCCGGCTTGCCGGGGTTTTGTCATTGTGGCTCATTCACGCTCAGCGTTTGCTGATCTCATCAAACACGCCACCCGTCGCGAAATGCACCTTCTGCGCCTGTGTCCAACCGCCAAAAGTGTCATCCACGGTGAAAAGCTTCAGTTTCGGGAATTGCTCGGCAAACTTGGCGGCCACTGACGCATCACGTGGGCGATAGTAGTTTTTCGCCGCAATAGTCTGCCCTTCCGGCGTATACAGATACTTCAGATAAGCAGTAGCCACATCGCGGGTACCACGCTTATCAACCACCTTATCTACCACAGAAACGGTTGGCTCGGCCAAAATCGATTCACTCGGGGTGATAATTTCAAATTTGTCTTTACCCAGCTCTTTTTCTGCCAACAACGCTTCATTTTCCCAAGCGATCAGCACATCACCGATTCCGCGTTCCACGAAGGTATTGGTTGAGCCACGCGCACCGGAATCCAGTACTTCAACGTTTTTATACAGGTCCTTAACGAACGCCTGTGCCTTGGCCTGATCGTTATTGTTTTGATGCAACGCATAACCCCAGGCTGCCAGGTAATTCCAGCGCGCCCCGCCGGAGGTTTTCGGGTTCGGTGTAATCACCGACACGCCTGGTTTGATCAAATCCGGCCAGTCATGAATTTGTTTTGGGTTTCCTTTGCGCACCAGAAACACAATGGTCGAGGTATAAGGTGCCGAGTTGTCTGGCAGGCGTTTGATCCACTCTTTATCGATGCGGCCTCGCTCAGCGATAGCATCCACATCGTAGGCCAACGCCAGTGTCACTACGTCGGCCTCAATGCCGTTGATCACCGACGTCGCTTGCTTACCTGAGCCGCCGTGCGACTGCCGCACCGTCACGTTATCCCCAGTCTGCTGCTGCCAATATTTGCCGAATGCGGTGTTATATTCCTGATAAAACTCACGTGTCGGGTCATATGAAACGTTCAGCAATTGGATATCTTTCGCCATGGCACCGGACGCCAGTAACATGATTGTCAGACCTACACCCCATTTACGCATTGACTCGCTCTCCCAGGAAAATAATCGCAACCTCAATCGGTTGATTTAGCATCAGAGCCTGCCAGAAACTTTCCCACCAATTAAAGAATAAAAAATGTTGGGCTATACGATTCTGGAATATAACCACAAAGACATAAAAAAAGCCTCCGCATGCGGAGGCTTCTATTGCCCGGATTAAGACGGGATCAATACAGTTTTTTCGCTGTTTCCAGCCAGTCGCCCTTGAACGGACGCTTCATATTTTCGATCGCATCGATGATGTCATGGTGCACCATCTTCTCGTTTTGGATACCGACGCAACGCCCGCCGTAGCCCTGCAGCAGCAGTTCGATAGCGTAAGCGCCCATGCGAGAGGCAAGAATACGGTCGTAAGCAACGGGAGAACCGCCACGCTGAATATGGCCCAGCACCGTGGCTCGGGTTTCACGTTTGGTTTCCTGTTCGATATGACGAGCCAGCTCATCGATATCGCAAATGTGCTCCGTGATCGCCACGATCGCGTGTTTCTTGCCTTTGGCGATCCCGGCCTTGATTTCGCAAACCAGGTCTTCACGGTTGAATTCGGTTTCAGGCAACACGATAAATTCACAACCACCGGCAATGGCTGCCGCCAGGGTCAGATCGCCGCAGTAGCGGCCCATCACTTCAACGATGGAGATACGCTGATGAGAAGACGAGGTGTCACGCAGGCGGTCAATGGCTTCCACGACGGTTTCAAGCGCGGTGAAGAAACCGATGGTGTAGTCGGTACCGGCCACGTCGTTATCGATGGTGCCTGGCAAGCCGATACAAGGGAACCCTTCTTCCGTCAGGCGTTTGGCACCCATATAGGAACCGTCACCGCCAATAACCACCAGCGCATCAATGCCGCGGTTTTGCAGGTTTTCAATCGCCTTGGCGCGTACGCTGTCGTCTCTGAATTCTGGGAAGCGGGCTGAGCCGAGGAAAGTGCCGCCGCGATTGATCATATCGGACACGCTGTAACGGTCCAATTGTTCCATGCGGTCTTCGTACAAGCCAAGGTAGCCATCGTAAATACCAAAAACTTCCAGACCTTCCGAAAGTGCAGCACGCACAACGCCACGGATCGCAGCGTTCATACCCGGCGAATCACCGCCACTCGTCAGTACACCGATTTTCTTGATCATGACTACCTCTGAACTGTAGATGCAATTTCTTAAGAATTCTGTATTCGCCGATTGTCTTGGAACCACTCAGGCTACAGAAAACCAGCTTTACGGCTTTATTGCTGGATATTATAGCAAAAACACCCAGCTGAATTGATTCAAGTCACGCAATATTGCGGTAAAAAACTGTCATGGCACGCTGAGCTAACGCCACTCTTTGCGCGCAATGCAATCTCACCGTCCCTGTACTGATTATAGCTCCCAACGCCCCTGCTGGCCCGCTGGCACCACAGAACAAGGATCCTGGTGGATGAGAATATCCGCCCCTGGGAAACGATGCAGCAACGCCTGCTCTACTTGCTCGGCCAGGATATGCGCCTGCATCAGCGGCAGCCCATCGTCCATCTCCAGGTGCAACTGAATAAAACGTGTCGGGCCGGATTGGCGGGTGCGTAAATCGTGTGCGCCTTTCACCCCTGGCCAAGAGGAAACCACCTCAATAATGGCCTGGCGTTCTTCGTCCGGCAATGCCCTGTCCAGCAGCGATTGCACAGCCTCATTACCCATCCGCAGCGCGCTGTAAAGAATGTAAACGCCAATTCCCAATGCAAACAATGCATCCGCCCGTTGGAAACCATACCAGCTTAGCGCAAGCGCGATAAGAATAGCACCATTCATCATGACATCTGACTGATAATGAAGCATATCTGCTCGCACAGCCTGACTGCGCGTTTTTCTGACCACCCAACGCTGATAGGTGACCAGCAACAGAGTGCTAAACAACGCAACAACCGTAACCACAATACCTATGCCAGGGTCGCGCAGCGTTTCAGGTGAATAAAGATGCTGGAAGCCCGTCAGAAACAGGAACAGCGCCGAGCCAGAAATAAACATGCTTTGTGCCAGCGCGGCCAATGATTCTGCCTTGCCGTGCCCGAAGGTATGTTCTTCATCGGCCGGCTGCAGCGAGTAGCGCACCACCAACAAGTTGGTCAATGACGCGGCAATATCCACCAGCGAGTCCACCAAAGCCGCTAACAGACTCACCGAACCGGTGTGGTACCAGGCAATAATTTTGATCAGCAACAGTATTGAGGCCAACGCGGTGGCAGCTAGCGCGGCAGACTTCACCAAACGCGCATATTGCGGTTCCATAACCCACCCAAACTAAACCTTGAGGAGGTCAGTATAACGGAATGCCAGGCAAACATGCTGACGGCTTAATAATTTCTCCACAACGCAAAAATGAGGTTTACCAAATGATTAGCACAGGCCAGTCGTGGGTGGATTATTGATAGGCGATAGGACACGCTGGCGCATGCCAAAACTGTTTATCACCACCTCATGTTAGAGATGGTGATATTGATTTTTTATTTCTCTATTACTGTTTGGCTATATTGAATGGGAGCATGATATTTATCAGTTAGTCGTCGGCCCAAACGAGCACCAACTCTAATGAATTTTTTCTCGACGAGATACCATGACAACACCCCTAAAATAATAGCAATAACCGATGATACAATCTGATTAACCAATATTCCCTGACCATGTAAAAACTGTGCGACCATCTGTTGCACCGGCCAAGCCCAAAGATAGACCCCATAAGAAATATCGAATGGAAGTTTGGCACGAACCAGAACTGGTATGCTGGAAAGATAGACGATACTGATAAAAACAGCCACGTAGAGAAAATAAAATGATACTGGCGAGCCTCTGAAGAAATAGAATAATATCCACACACCTAAAAATGAATATAGATTAATGGTGGTTTTATCCTTCCAAATAGCCAACATCGCACCGAAAGCGAAGCACGGAGCCAACATGGATATTTCTCTATTTGCCGATGGAATCCAAGTAAATATTAAATTATTCCCCAATAATGGCTCAACAACAATTAAAACAAACAATAGACTAGCGAAAGCTCTACTTTTCATAACTCCGAGCATAAAAAGAGAAATTAAAATAAGATAAGCCCCAACTTCATAAGGTATAGTCCATAAAGATCCATTAACCACATGGTTATGATTTTCAGAAAATAGACCCGGAAGTGAAAACTGCGTTCTTAGCATTACATTATTGTAAATGTAACTATAAACTTCCTTATTCGAAAAGTAGTCACTTATATTATTTTTTGTTATTAACGGACCTAATATAAAAGAAGAAACAACCAAGGTTACTATTAATGCAGGCCATATACGAAAAATTCGCGATATGAAAAACTTCACAACACTCTTATTCGCCATCAAACTATTGGTTACAACAAGCCCACTCAAGAAAAAGAAAATCTTTACAGCTAAAGAACCCGAATAATCAAACCCAATCCAGTTTAAAATAAAATCACTTTTTCCTTCTTGTGGTGATATTGCATAAGCATGACCATAAATCACCATTAAGGCAGCGATCAGTCTAAATATATCTAAATTGTTATTATCTTTATTTATCAGATCTGATAATTTCATTACTAATGATTTTCCATATTATCTTTTGATTTTATAACTTGCCCAGATCAAAAAAATTCAACACAAAAAAATAGTCAACAACTGAAACAGTTAGCACGCTTCCAATATGGGAGGAGTTAACCATTTAAAAAATAAAATACGCGAGATGTACATACTGATGTAATTCACATAATGGGAGTGTTTAATTCTCCCACTGTTTTTGAAGGTATTCAATTATTAACTGTTGCGGACCAACTCGCGAGTTCTATTCGTGATTTCAATGAAAACCTGTGATCAATATCAAATCTGCGATAAACCCGAGAGCGGTAAAGAGGGGCGGGGCACAACACAAAAGCCAGACAAAAAAAACCCCGCCATCATGGCGGGGGAAGACAGGGATGGTGTCTATGGCAAGGAAAAACAGGGGACTACTCAGTCATACTTAACTTCTGGGCAGAAGTTTGCTGCAAACCAGAAATTTGTTGCTCCATCTGCTGCATACGCTGCTGATGCTTCTGGTCTAAAACACTTTTTTGCTGTGGCGTCAGTAGGTTATACATTTGGTTGCGTACTCTGGCCATTTCGACCTGGCGCTTAACCTGTTGCTGAGCCATCTCTTCCGCCTGGGCATACACGGCGGCTTCATCAAATTTGTCTGCGGTTACCAGTTTATGCATAGCTTCCATTTCAGCTACATTGACACCAGGCAGATCGTGGCGCGCTTGGCGCATTAAATCGCGCATTTGCTGCCGCTGCTGTTCAGTCAGGCTAACACCGTCAAACATGTGGTGCTGGCCAGGCGCTCTGGTCATCGCATCATTTCCGGGAGTCGGTACAGTTTCCGATGTAGTGTCAGCAGCGAACGCAGCGGTAGAACCTATTGCCAGCATTGATGCCATAACTAATGCGGTCACCTTACGCATTTTAACTCCTCGTGCTTTCTCACTTTGCGAATCAACGAGGAGCAGTGTACTGCTGCACCTGCAAACATGCGTCAGTGCATGTAAAACTACGTAAAGTCATGGAATGCCAACAGTTGATGACGTATTTTGCGTCAGGAGGAAAAAATACAATGAACAAAATTCTGTTAGTTGACGACGACCGCGAGTTGACCTCGCTGTTAAAAGAACTTCTTGAAATGGAAGGTTTTACTATCGTCGTAGCCTACGATGGTGAACAGGCGTTGTCGCTTCTGGACAGCTCCATTGATCTGCTGTTGCTCGACATCATGATGCCAAAGAAGAACGGTATCGATACGTTAAAAGAGTTGCGTCAGCACCACCAGACACCCGTCATTATGCTGACCGCACGCGGCAGCGAATTGGACCGCGTGTTGGGTCTGGAACTGGGTGCCGATGACTACTTGCCAAAACCGTTTAACGATCGTGAGCTGGTCGCGCGTATTCGTGCGATTCTGCGCCGATCCAACTGGAGCGAACAGCAGCAAAATGTCGATACCGGCGCACCCACGCTGGACGTTGACGGTTTGCAGCTCAACCCAGGCCGCCAGGAAGCCAGCTTTGACGGTCAAACGCTGGATCTTACCGGCACCGAATTTACCCTGTTGTACCTGCTGGCACAGCATCTCGGCCAGGTGGTCTCTCGTGAACTGCTGAGCCAGGAAGTATTGGGCAAACGACTGACGCCTTTCGACCGCGCCATCGACATGCATATCTCCAACTTGCGACGTAAACTCCCGAACCGCAAAGATGGCCATCCGTGGTTCAAAACCTTGCGCGGACGGGGTTATTTAATGGTATCAGCAACATGATCAACAGTTTGACGGCACGCATCTTCGCCATTTTTTGGTTCACATTAGCTCTGGTGCTGATGTTGGTGTTGATGGTGCCCAAGCTCGACTCCCGCCAAATGACCTCGCTGCTGGACAGCGAGCAGCGGCAGGGGCTAATGCTGGAACAACATGTCGAGGCCGAGTTGCAAAACGATCCGGCCAACGATCTGATGTGGTGGCGCCGCTTATTCCGTGCCATTGAAAAATGGGCCCCGCCTGGGCAGCGCCTCATTCTGGTTACCAGCGAAGGCCGGGTGATTGGCAACATGCAGCGCAACGAAATGCAATTGGTGCGTAATTTTATTGGCCAGTCTGATAATTCCGATCATCCCAAGAAGAAAAAATACGGCCGCGTTGAGCTGGTTGGTCCGTTTTCCGTTCGCGACGGTGAAGACAATTACCAGCTGTACCTGATCCGCCCCGCCAACAGCCCGCAATCCGATTTTATCAACCTGATGTTCGACCGGCCGCTGCTGCTGCTGATCGTCACCATGTTAATCAGCGCCCCACTGCTGCTGTGGCTAGCCTGGAGCCTGGCAAAGCCGGCGCGTAAACTGAAGAATGCTGCCGATGATGTTGCACGAGGCAACCTGAAACAGCACCCAGAACTGGAGGCCGGGCCGCAAGAATTTCTGGCAACCGGTGCCAGCTTCAACCAAATGGTCAGTGCACTGGAACGGATGATGACCGCGCAGCAACGGCTTATCTCTGACATCTCACATGAGCTGCGTACACCGCTGACCCGCCTACAGTTGGCTACCGCATTGATGCGCCGCCGCCACGGCGAAGGGCATGAGCTGGCACGTATCGAAACCGAAGCACAGCGCCTCGACTCAATGATCAACGATCTGTTGGTGCTGTCGCGCGGGCAACAAAAAAGCGAGCTGGTGCGTGAGCGGTTGCTGGCCAACGAGCTTTGGGCTGACGTACTGGATGATGCTGGTTTTGAAGCTGAACAAATGGGTAAACAGCTGGAGGTCACTTCCCCTCCCGGCCCGTGGACGCTGTTCGGCAATGCGGGTGCGCTCGACAGCGCGCTGGAAAACATCGTGCGTAACGCCCTGCGCTACTCAAACACTCACATTGCGGTAGCCTTCAGCGCGGACAACCAGGGCATCACCATTGTGGTTGACGACGATGGTCCTGGTGTCAGTACGGAAGATCGCGAGCAAATATTCCGGCCATTTTATCGTACCGACGAAGCACGCGATCGCGCATCCGGTGGGACAGGATTGGGTTTGGCGATCGTAGAAGCGGCAGTCAATCAGCACCGCGGCTGGGTGAAAGCGGAAGACAGCCCGCTCGGCGGGTTGCGACTGGTGCTGTGGTTACCCCTGCACCAACGCTGATCGGCTAAGACAGCTCGGTCAGATTTTGCTATTCTGCGCCCCTCGTCATGAGGGGCTTTTTACATGCTGAACATTGTTTTATTCGAACCTGAGATTCCACCTAACACGGGCAATATTATCCGCCTGTGTGCCAATACCGGCTTTCAACTGCATCTGATAGAGCCGATGGGTTTCCCGTGGGATGATAAACGTCTGCGTCGTGCCGGGCTGGATTACCATGAATTTGCCAACATCCGACGACATGCCGACTATGCCGCTTTTATTGCCAGCGAAAATCCTCAACGGCTGTTTGCCCTGACCACCAAAGGCACCCCGGCGCACAGCGCGGTCAGCTATCAAGCCGGCGACTACCTGCTATTCGGCCCGGAAACCCGTGGATTGCCTGCTGATATCCTGAACGCGCTACCCGCACAACAAAAAATTCGCATTCCCATGCAAGCGCAAAGTCGCAGCATGAATTTGTCTAACGCCGTTGCGGTCGTGGTGTACGAAGCCTGGCGGCAGCTGGACTACGCAGGCGCCGTGATCAAATCTTAACCAATGACAGTGTCTACTTCAGGGAGGATAATCTTTAAAGATGACTTCTCTGGGGACACAACATGGTGTTGGTCAAGAGTATTATCACGCAAGCGCGCAAGCTCGAGAGCGCGTTGAATCAAGCGCTGCTGCGTTTACCTGACGCAACAGACCACGAGGCTCTGCACGACGTACGTATCAACCTGCGGCGTCTCAGGAGCCTGCTGAGACCATTGCGCGGCACTCCGGGTGTTGCGCAGCTCGACGATGCCGCTGCCAAGCTGGGGAAAATCACCACGCCAATGCGCGATCTGGAAGTGCTGATTACCGAACTGGATCAGCATCAGTTAACGTGGCAGGCCAATACGCGCAAGACCGAACTGCAAAGCCGCAAGCTCGCTTTAACATCGTTACCGCTACTTATCCGCCTCCCCACACTGCTGCATGCCTGGCTAAACATGTTCCTCATAACCAAGCATCGGCATACAAAACACCGTATAGCCCATCAGATAACCCAACAGGTAAAACAAGTGCGCCTGGCGCTTGCCGATTCGTATTACGATCGGCATAGATTACGTCTCTTGGTTAAGCACCTGCGCTATGTCGTGGATGCCTACCCCCAATTTCGCCTCATCACGCCTGACGCTATCGCCCACCTGAAAACGGCGCAAAGCACCCTCGGCCATTGGCACGATCATGTTGTCTGGTACCAGATGGCAGAACATCAGCAAGATCTCTGGCCGCTACTGCCACAATGGCAATCAGCCATTGTGATCGCACAGGAAAATGCAGAGGCAGCATTGCTTTTACTGTCGCAAACACTGAGTACCACAGATAAAAAACACGCCAAATATCACAATCCCAACAAACTGGCCTGAAACATCGCACACACGGCGCTGAAAACACCCACTGCGCCCGAAGATAATGAACTATGTTTTGTAAGGGTTATCGACACTCACCATAGGAAATCGTATGAAAAAACAACGCTTGTGCGTTGCCGCAGCGGTCCTGGCAGCAGGCCTGTTGCTGGCAGGTTGTGCATCAAAAGTAACAACAACAGAGCAGTACTCAGGATTCCTGTCTGATTACAGTAAATTGCAGGAAACCAGCTCACCAAGCGGCCATAAAACGCTACGCTGGATCGATCCTAACTTTAAAGAATCCAACTATCGGGGTGTCTATTTTACCCCCATAGTCTATTACCCAGAGGCGAAACCTAACGCCCGCATCAGCCAACAGACGCTAGACAAAATTAGGCACTACACCGACAAAAGTTTGAGAAAAGCGGTAGCCGAGCGCACCACCATACTCAATAGCCCGGCGGGGCCTCGCGTATTGATCGCCAAAGTGGCGATTACGGCTGTCTCTGCCGAAAATGAAGATATGAAATTCTATGAAGTGGTGCCGGTTGCCGCAGTGGTTGCCAGCACCATGGCCGCAACGGGCCACCGTACGCAAAACACGACGCTGTTCCTCGAAGCTGAGTTGATCGATCAGGATACCGGCAAGACCGTACTGGAAGTCGTACGCAAGAGTTACGGCAGAACTGTCAGCAATGACAGTGCACCCGTGACGGAAGAAGAAGTCAAAGCCGCAATCGATGAAATGGTCGCCGACACGGTCGCGTTCCCGAAACAGGGCTAAGCTTCCTTCGCAGAAATAAAGCACAGGGGGAGCCAAAGCTCCCCCTGTTTGATGTGTTATGCGAAAGGGTTAAATACCGTCGCCGTACTCAAATCCATGGTTGTTACCGTTGAAGTACTGATCCATATCCATGGATGGCGTATCGCTTTCCGGTCGACCGACAAGACGTGCTGGTACACCAGCCGCCGTCGTATGCGGCGGCACCGATTGCAGCACTACCGAGCCAGCGCCAATTTTTGCGCCTTTACCCACTTCGATATTGCCGAGAATTTTAGCACCGGCGCCAATCATCACACCTTCACGGATCTTCGGATGGCGATCGCCACTGGTTTTCCCGGTACCGCCAAGGGTGACAGACTGCAGAATAGACACGTTATTTTCTACCACGGCCGTTTCACCGATTACAATGCCGGTAGCGTGGTCGAGCATGATGCCGCAGCCAATAGTGGCGGCCGGATGGATATCCACGCCAAAGGCGACCGAAATCTGGTTTTGTAGATAAATAGCCAGCGCCTGTCGCCCTTGCAACCAGAGCCAGTGGCCAATGCGATAGGCTTGCAGTGCATGGAAGCCTTTCAGATACAGCAGAGGGGTAGAATATTTATCGACGGCCGGGTCGCGTAGGCGCACCGCCAGAATATCGCGAGCTGCCGAAGCGATCATTTGCTGATCGGCAAAATAGGCGTCTTCCACCACTTCGCGCACCGCAATGGCCGGCATAATTGGATTCGCCAGCTTATTTGCCAGAATATAGCTGAGTGCGCCCCCCAGATTGTCGTGCTTGAGCAGCGTCGCATGGTAAAAGCTAGCCAGCATCGGTTCACATTCAGCCAGCCCTCTCGCCTCTGATTTGATGCTATTCCAGACCTGCTCTAACTCTTCTGACGACATCGGGTTCCTCTCCGCCTTGCAAAACAGGCCACCGCATCGCATCGCGATCACGTGGCCCAAAACAATTGCTGGGTCGGCATGCCGCCCAGCATATCGGTTTATACCCGTCAAATGTTAAGCCACAGGGTTATAAATTACCCGCTGTGCTTTTCATCTTTTCTGGTGCGCCCTAACAGGCTCAGAGCGGCTTCCCGGGCATTTTTATGGCAATACAACACCTGGTAAATCTGTTCGGTAATCGGCATTTCCACGCCGTAGCGTTGTGCCAACGCCAATACCTCTTTGGTATTGCGATAGCCTTCGACAACCTGGCCGATGCTGTCCTGCGCTTCTTGCACGCCTTTCCCCTGCCCCAGCATAATACCGAAGCGACGGTTGCGCGATTGATTATCGGTGCAGGTTAACACCAAATCGCCCAGACCAGCCATGCCCATAAAGGTCGAAGGATCAGCCCCCAGAGCCGAGCCGAGGCGGCTCATTTCCGTCAGGCCGCGAGTAATCAATGCAGTACGTGCGTTAGCACCAAAACCGATGCCGTCTGACATGCCGGCGCCGATGGCAATCACGTTCTTCACGGCCCCGCCCAGCTGTACACCGATAAAATCGGGATTGCTGTAAACGCGGAAGCTTTTGCCACAGTGCAGCAACAGTTGCAGATCTTCGGCAAACTGCGCATCTGTGGAGGCCAATGCAATCGCGGTCGGCAAACCCGCAGCCAGTTCTTTGGCGAACGTCGGCCCTGAGACCACCGCCAGCGGGATAGCATCACCTAGCGCTTCACGCGCTACGTCCTGCAACAACCGGCCCGTTTCCGCTTCCAGCCCCTTGGTCGCCCACACGATGCGGGCATCCGGGCGCAGATGGGGTTTTAACTGACGCAGCACATCGCCGAACACATGGCTGGGTACCACCACCAGCACATCGCGGCTGGCAGCCAGCGCGTGCGCCAGATCGGCTTCGAGCAATAACGTGTCGGGGAAAGCGACGTCGGGAAGAAATGCCTGGTTGCAGCGATCGCGCTGCATTTTTTGAATCTGCTCGGGATTATGGCCCCACAGCACCACAGAGTGGCCATTACGCGCCAGCGTAATGGCTAATGCGGTGCCGTACGAGCCGGCACCGATAACGGTCATTGAAGCATTGACGGTGTTCATCAGGCATCCTGATGTGGTGCGGCACCTTCGCCTTCCGCCTGCTGTTGCAGATAGTTCATGAACAGCGCGTCAAAGTTAACCGGTGCCAGGTTCAACTGCGGGAATGTACCGCGAGAAACCAGGCTGGTGATGCACTCACGTGCATACGGGAACAGAATGTTCGGGCAGTATGCACCCAGGCAATGCGCCAGCTGCGTACCATCGATGCCCGCTACGGAGAAGATGCCCGCCTGCTGCACTTCACACAGGAACGCAGTTTCTTCACCCAGAGATGCAGTCACGGTTACGCGCAGTACAACTTCATACACTTCGTCAGCCAACTGGCTGGAAGCTGTATCTAGATCCAGTTTAACTTCCGGCTGCCATTCTTGCTGGAAAACCTGCGGAGCGTTTGGCGCTTCGAAGGAGATATCCTTGGTGTAAATGCGCTGAATCTGGAAAGCCATCTCTGTGCTGTTTTGTTCTGACATGTGTGTAATACCCTTGGTTAAACGTCCTTATTGACACTCAGTAACCGGCAGCCGCCCGCTTAAAGCAGCGGATCCAGACCACCACGAGTATCGAGTTCATATAAATCATCGCAGCCGCCGATATGTTGGCCATCGATGAAAATCTGAGGCACGGTGGTGCGCCCACTGCGCGCAATCATCGCTTCGCGTTTTTCATTATCGCCATCAATGGCGATTTCGTTAAACGCAGCGCCCTTACTGTTCAGCAACGCTTTGGCGCGATGGCAGAACGGGCAGGTCGCTTTGGTGTAGATATCAATGTTAGCCATGAATTACCACCTCAAATACGTTAAACAATTACTTACCGCGCACCAGTGGCAGGTTTTCCCCGCTCCAGCCGGCAATGCCGTCTTTCAGCGTAGTGACGTTTTCGAAACCGGCTTTGCTCAGATTTTCTGCAGGTTCACGGGAGGTCGTGCCATTGGCACAAACCACGATGATTGGCTGAGCCTTGTGTTTTTCCAGCTCGCCCAGGCTGCCGCTTTTGATTTCGCTGGCGGTCAGGTTGATGGCGTTGGCCAGGTGGCCTCTGCGGAAATCATCACGGCTGCGGGTATCTACCACAACGGCATCTTCTTTATTAATCAGGCGAGTGGCTTCACCACGGGTGATCTCTTTCACCTTTGAGAAACGGCTCTTGAACGTCATGACGATCACCGCAACCAGCAGGGCAATCCAGGCCAGGCTCAGTATGGGATGCTTGCTAACGAATTGCATAATTTCTTGCAGCATGGGGTATAACAACTCCCGTCAGTTAAGGGAAAAAATAACTCAAGGTTCCAGAGTATACCTGCCGAGTGCAGCAAATACAGCCAATAAGCAAGCGCTATTGCAGAAACTGCGGGCCACGCTGAGAAATTCTCGGTGTCAGAGCATAAAAGGCCGCCTTGTTCACTGCAACTTTGATCTCTCTGGGCTCTTTTTAAGCGGCCACGTTGTAAAATCAGGCAGTTTTCGAGGGTGAATAGCCATCAACCCGATCGCGGATTGATGGCTATTCACAACTTAGAAGTTCATAACGAGGTTAATGCAATGTCGAGTAACAAAAAGCCGATGGTACTGGTGATTCTGGACGGTTATGGCCACCGCGAGGAGCAACAGGACAACGCCATTCTGAACGCAAAAACACCGGTGATGGATCGTCTGTGGCAACAGCAGCCGCACACACTGATCGCCGCGTCTGGACTGGATGTCGGCCTGCCTGACGGCCAAATGGGCAACTCTGAAGTTGGTCATGTCAACTTGGGCGCCGGGCGCATTGTTTATCAGGACCTGACGCGACTGGACAAGGAAATAAAAGAAGGTGATTTCTTCACCAACGCAACGCTGACGGCCGCGGTCGATAAAGCCGTTCAAGCAGGCAAGGCGGTGCATATCATGGGGCTGTTGTCACCGGGCGGTGTACACAGCCACGAAGACCATATTATGGCGATGATTGAACTGGCCTCACAGCGCGGTGCCAAAGCCGTTTATCTGCACGCTTTCCTGGATGGCCGTGATACCCCGCCACGCAGTGCAGAAACCTCCCTGCAACGCTTTAGCGACGCCTTTGCCAAATTGGGTACCGGGCGCATTGCGTCGCTGATTGGCCGCTATTACGCCATGGACCGTGATAACCGCTGGGACCGCGTGCAACTGGCCTATGACCTGCTGACTCAGGCCAAGGGCGAATACGTTGCCGACAACGCGGTTGCTGCCCTGCAGGCGGCCTATCAGCGCGGTGAAAACGACGAATTCGTGAAGCCGACTGTACTCCAGGCTGCGGGGGAAGCGGCCGCCGAGCTCAATGACGGCGACGCACTGATTTTCATGAACTTCCGCGCCGATCGCGCACGTCAGATCGTTCGCGCCTTCGTCAATACAGATTTCGACGGGTTCCCGCGCGACAACGTCATCAACTTTGGTGATTTCGTCATGCTGACCGAATACGCCGCCGATATCAAAACCCCCTGCGCCTACCCGCCGGCATCACTGAACAACACCTTCGGCGAATGGTTGATGAAGCATGACAAAACGCAACTGCGTATCTCGGAAACCGAAAAATACGCGCACGTGACTTTCTTCTATAACGGTGGCGTTGAAGAACCTTTCGCTGGGGAAGATCGGGTTCTGGTCAATTCACCGAAGGTCGCTACCTATGATTTGCAACCTGAAATGAGTGCCGCAGAGCTGACCGACAAACTGCTGACCGCCATTGGCAGTGGCAAATACGACGCCATTATCTGTAATTACCCTAATGGTGACATGGTGGGGCACACCGGCGTCTATGACGCGGCAGTGAAGGCGGTAGAAACGCTGGATAACTGCATCGCTCAGGTTGTCGAGGCGGTTAAGGCCGTCGATGGGCAGCTGCTGATCACCGCCGATCACGGCAACGCCGAACAAATGCGTGATCCGGCAACCGGTCAGGCTCATACCGCCCACACCAGCTTGCCCGTGCCGTTGATTTACATCGGCAAGCCTGCCAGCGCAGTCAATGGGGGTAAGCTTTCCGACATCGCACCAACCATGCTGACACTGATGGGAATGGAAATCCCGCAAGAGATGACTGGTAAGCCGCTGTTCATCGTGGAATAATCCTTCCCTATGAGGGAAAAGGCGTTTTTTGCACTATCAAGGGTAACCCGAAGCGCAAACACAGGCAGCCAATCGCTGCCTGAACGCACTGCGCCAAGGAAGTTAACCACCATGTGCGCCAGCGTATTTTACGCTGGCGTCTTGTTGTTGCCGCTCGCCAGCCAGGCTGCGGAAGACAACAAATCCCAACTCAAAGACATCCAGCAAAGTATCGCCGAGAAAGAAAAGGCGGTTAAGCAGCAGCAACAACAGCGCAGCTCTTTGCAGGATCAACTGAAGCAGCAAGAAAAAACTATCGCACAGGCAAGCCGCCTGTTACGCGACACGCAAGGCACATTGAACCAGTTGGGGAAAGACATCTCCGGTTTGAACGCTTCAATTGCCAAGCTGCAAAAACAGCAATCCACCCAGCAGAATATCCTCGCAAAACAGCTTGATGCCGCCTTCCGACAAGGCCAGCACAGCGCAGTGCAATTGGTTCTTAGTGGTGAAGAGAGCCAGCGCAGCGAGCGTATTTTGGCCTACTTCGGCTACCTGAACGAAGCACGGCAAAAAACGATTGAAGAACTCAAGCAAACCCGTGCCGAACTGGCGAAGCAGAAAACAACGCTCGTGGCCAAGCAAGGCCAGCAAAAATCGCTGTTAGGCGAGCAACAAACACAGCAGCAAAAGCTGGAGCAGGCACGTGGCGCACGTAAGAAAACGCTAACCGCACTCGAAGCCTCGCTGGAAAAAGATCAGCAACGTCTGGTGGAACTACGCCAGAACGAAACCCGCATGCGAGACCAGATTGCGCGTGCCGAACGTGAAGCCCGTGCTCGTGCTGAACGCGAAGCACGTGAAGCGGCAAAGGTACGTGAACAGGTTCGTGTTAAAGAGCAGCAAGCGAAAAAAACCGGCACCAGCTATAAACCAAGCGAAGCCGACCGCTCGCTGATGGCCCGGACCGGCGGCCTGGGCCGACCAAACGGGCAAGCAATATGGCCAGTACGCGGCCGCACCCTGCACGGTTTTGGCGAACAACTGCAAGGTGAGTTACGCTGGAAAGGTATGGTCATTGAGGCCAGAGAAGGCAGCGAAGTAAAAGCGATCGCCGATGGCCGCGTATTGCTGGCCGACTGGCTGCAAGGTTATGGGCTGGTTGTCGTCATCGAACACGGTAAGGGTGACATGAGCCTGTATGGCTATAACCAAAGTGCACTGGTCAACGTCGGTGCGCAGGTGCGAGCAGGTCAACCGATAGCCTTAGTCGGCACCAGCGGGGGTCAGGGCACACCATCGCTTTATTTCGAAATTCGTCGCCAAGGTCAGGCCGTTAACCCACTACCGTGGTTGGGAAGATAGATTTGCGCTATATCAAAACCCGTACTGTCGTACTGATTGGCTGTCTGTTGCAAGTCTGCACTGCACAGGCAGGGAAACTGTCCATCGTCATCGATGACGTGGGTTATCGTCCGCATGAAGAAGGCGCTGTACTGCAAATGCCAACGGCGATATCAGTCGCCGTATTGCCTAATGCTCCCCATGCCCGTTTGATGGCCACCCGCGCCCACAGTCAGGGCCGCGAAGTGCTGATTCATATGCCAATGGCACCGCTCAGCAAGCAACCGTTGGAACGTGATACATTGCAGCCTTCCATGAGTAGCGAAGAGATCCAGCGCATTATCCGCAATGCGGTTAATAATGTGCCCTATGCGGTGGGTATGAATAACCATATGGGCAGCGCCATGACGTCTAGCCTGCCAGGCATGCAAAAAGTCATGCAGGCACTCGACAGTTATCAGCTTTATTTCCTCGACAGCATGACCATCGGTAACAGCCAAGCTACCCGAGCGGCGGCCGGAACGCACGTGAAGGTCATCAAGCGTAAGGTGTTCCTGGATGATACTGCCAACGAAGCCGATATCCGACGTCAATTCAACCGTGCGGTAGACTTGGCACGCCGTACGGGATCGGCCATCGCGATTGGTCACCCGCGTCCAGCCACCGTGAAGGTGCTGCAGCAAATGCTACCAACGCTACCAGCAGATATCGTGCTGGTAAAACCCAGCGCATTGCTCAACGAACCACAGGGCAACAGTAGCGGCGGCAATAATTATGTTCCACCGCCGGTCAAACAACCGAAACCACAGCCGAAGAACCCGTTCACCGGTGGCATCAAGCAGTGTAAGGTCAAGTTGCCGAAAGAAAAAGTCAACGCGAGCACGGTGATTAACGTGATCGGTGAAAGCGTGGCGCAATCGCCAGCGGTGACATTCATCAAACGCCAGTGGCAACGCTGGGCGGACACTGCACCAGCGAAACCAAAAGCATAAAAAAAGGCCGGGATTCCGGCCTTTTTTACAATCAATCCCAGCTCAACACCACTTTCCCGGATTGACCGGAACGCATGGCGTCAAAGCCCTCTTGGAACTGGTCGATAGAGAAACGATGGGTAATAATCGGCGTCAGATCCAAACCAGACTGGATCAGCGCAGCCATCTTGTACCAGGTTTCAAACATCTCACGGCCGTAAATCCCTTTGATAAACAGCCCTTTGAAGATCACCTGATTCCAGTCGATCGACATGTCAGACGGCGGAATCCCCAGCATGGCAATGCGGCCACCGTGGTTCATCGCGTTGAGCAGTGAACGGAATGCCGGTGGTGCGCCGGACATTTCCAACCCCACGTCGAACCCTTCAGTCATGCCCAATTCAGCCATCACGTCGTTCAGATTTTCTTTGCTGACGTTTACCGCACGGGTCACACCCATTTTGCGCGCCAAATCCAGACGGTATTCGTTAACATCGGTGATCACCACATGGCGAGCACCAACGTGTTTACACACGGCTGCGGCCATGATGCCGATCGGCCCAGCACCGGAAACCAGCACATCTTCGCCAACCAGATCAAATGACAGTGCGGTGTGCACCGCATTGCCGAAGGGGTCAAAAATAGACGCCAGCTCATCGGAGATATTGTCTGGGATCTTGAACGCGTTAAACGCCGGGATCACCAGATATTCAGCAAACGAACCAGGGCGGTTCACACCGACACCCGTCGTGTTGCGGCACAGATGCGTACGGCCGCCACGGCAGTTACGGCAATGGCCGCAGGTGATATGGCCTTCACCGGAAACACGGTCACCGACGTTGAACCCTTTGACTTCCTGACCGATGGCAACCACCTCACCCACGTATTCGTGGCCGACCACCATAGGTACCGGGATGGTTTTCTGCGACCATTCATCCCAGTTATAAATATGAACATCGGTACCGCAGATCGCAGTTTTACGGATTTTAATCATGATGTCGTTATGGCCCAGCTCCGGCTGAGGCACATCGGTCATCCAAATCCCTTCTTCCGCTTTCAATTTTGACAATGCTTTCATGGTTTTACCTTATGCAATAACGCCAAGATCTTTACCGATACGAATGAACGCCGCAATCGCACGTTCAATTTGCTCCGGGGTATGATCGGCGGACATCTGGGTACGGATGCGCGCCTGGCCTTTCGGCACCACCGGATAGAAGAAACCCGTCACATAAATGCCTTCCTTGAGCAGCGCATTGGCGAAATCCTGCGCCAGTTTTGCTTCACCCAACATCACGGGGATGATGGCGTGATCGGCCCCGGCCAGCTCAAAGCCTGCCGCGGTCATTTTTTCACGGAACAGGCTCGCATTGGCCCACAGACGATCACGCAATGCGTCGCCCTGCTCCAGCAGTTCCAGCACTTTAATCGAAGCGGCAACGATCGCCGGCGCCAGCGAGTTGGAGAACAGATAAGGACGCGAACGCTGACGCAGCCATTCCACCACCTCTTTCTTCGCCGCGGTATAACCGCCAGAAGCCCCGCCCAACGCCTTGCCCAACGTGCCCGTAATGATGTCAACACGCCCCATCACGTCGCAATATTCGTGAGTACCACGCCCATGAGCACCAACAAAACCCACCGCGTGGGAATCATCAACCATCACCAACGCCTGGTATTGATCCGCCAGATCGCAAACCCCTTTCAGGTTGGCAATCACGCCGTCCATTGAGAACACACCGTCGGTGGCGATCATGATATGGCGTGCACCGTCAGCCTTGGCTTGCTTCAGCTGTGCGGCCAATTCGGTCATATCGTTATTAGCGTAACGATAACGTTTCGCCTTACACAACCGGACACCGTCAATGATCGACGCATGGTTCAGCGCATCAGAGATAATGGCATCCTCCGGGCCCAGCAGGGTTTCGAACAACCCACCGTTAGCATCGAAGCAGGAGGAGTACAGGATAGCGTCTTCCATCCCGAGGAAATCAGCCAGCTTTTGCTCCAACTGTTTATGACTGTCCTGAGTCCCACAAATAAAGCGTACCGACGCCATACCGAAACCGTGGCTGTCCATGCCAGCCTTGGCCGCGGCAATCATCGCCGGGTGGTTAGCCAAACCCAGATAGTTGTTAGCGCAAAAGTTAATCACATGACGGCCATCAGCAACGGCAATATCCGCCTGCTGAGCAGTGGTGATAATGCGCTCTTCTTTGAACAGCCCTTCGCTACGGGTGGTTGCAAGTTGTTGTTCCAACTGCTGATAAAAAGACGCGGACATTCGGTTATCTCCAGGATTGGTCTGTTTTCAACATATTTTACTGATTTGTAACCAAACTGACGAGAAACTGCGGGAGAGAATATGAAAATTGCAGCAGATATCACGGCAAAGTGCTGCCGGACTCGACATCGCGGGATATTCGGAGCCCGTCCGATGTTTGCGGCGACATGAAATGCTATTATAAGCGGCATTGAGCGTGGGGCACCGTGTCCCACCGGGCAGAATAACAGGGGTAACCCAATGATTATCGTTACTGGTGGCGCCGGCATGATCGGCAGCAACATCATTAAAGCGCTGAATGACACAGGGTATCGCGATATCCTGGTGGTCGATAACCTGAAAGACGGCACCAAATTCGCCAATCTGGTGGATCTCGACATCGCCGACTATATCGACAAAGAAGATTTCATCGCCAATATCGTGGCCGGTGACGATCTGGGCGAAATCGATGCAATCTTCCACGAAGGTGCCTGTTCGTCCACCACCGAGTGGGACGGCAAATACATGATGGACAACA
Organism: Serratia sp. NPDC087055; assembly: GCF_044900985.1. Taxonomy (NCBI): domain Bacteria; kingdom Pseudomonadati; phylum Pseudomonadota; class Gammaproteobacteria; order Enterobacterales; family Yersiniaceae; genus Serratia; species Serratia sp. NPDC087055. The sequence continues at coordinate 62,510 of NZ_JBJDOG010000008.1, read as the reverse complement.
ACTATCAGTACTCCAAAGATGTGCTGCATTACTGCCTGGATCGTGAGATTCCGTTCCTGTACGCCTCGTCTGCAGCCACCTACGGCGGTCGTGAAGAATTTATCGAAGAGCGTCAATTCGAAGAGCCGCTGAACGTCTATGGCTATTCCAAATTCCTGTTCGACCAGTATGTACGCGAAATCCTACCGCAAGCCGACTCACAAATTTGCGGCTTCCGGTACTTTAACGTTTACGGCCCACGTGAAGGCCACAAAGGCGGTATGGCCAGCGTCGCATTCCACCTGAACAACCAGATCAACCGCGGTGAGAATCCAAAACTGTTCGACGGCAGCCAAGACTTCAAGCGTGACTTTATCTACGTTGGCGACGTGGCAGCCGTGAACCTGTGGTTCTGGAAAAGCGGCGTCTCCGGCATCTTCAACTGCGGCACTGGCCGGGCGGAAACCTTCCAGGCCGTGGCCGACGCAGTCGTCGACTTCCATCAGAAAGGTACGGTAGAAAATATCCCGTTCCCAGAAAAGCTAAAGGGCCGCTATCAGGCATTTACCCAAGCCGATCTGACCAAGCTGCGCGCTGCCGGCTATGACGCACCGTTCAAAACGGTCGCCGAAGGCGTGAAAGAGTACATGGCTTGGTTAAACCGCACCGCTTAAGCTGAAGGGAATCACCCCGGGTATGAAAATACTGGTTATCGGCCCTTCATGGGTTGGCGATATGATGATGTCGCAAAGTCTCTACCGCACCCTGAAGGCCGAGCACCCGACGGCAGAAATTGATGTGATGGCACCGGCCTGGTGCCGTCCATTACTGGCGCGTATGCCGGAAGTCAATCAAGCACTGTCGATGCCGTTAGGCCACGGCGCATTGGCACTCGGTGAGCGTCGTCGTTTGGGGCATGCCCTGCGCGCCAACGGATACGATCGCGCTTACGTGTTACCAAACTCATTCAAATCCGCACTCGTGCCATTCTTTGCCAACGTGCCGCAGCGCACCGGCTGGCGCGGGGAAATGCGCTACGGCCTGCTGAATGATGTTCGCGTGCTGGACAAGGCCGCCTTCCCGCTGATGGTGCAACGTTATGTGGCACTGGCCTACGACAAACAGCGCATTCAACGCGCAGAAGATCTACCGCAACCGCTATTGTGGCCGCAACTGCAGGTCAGCGACGAAGAAATTGCGGAAACCACCGCCGCCTTCAATCTGACCGATCACCGACCGATTATCGGTTTTTGCCCAGGTGCCGAATTTGGCCCGGCCAAACGCTGGCCACATTATCACTATGCCTCTCTGGCGCAGAAGTTGATCGACCAAGGCTATCAAATCGCCCTGTTTGGCTCTGCCAAAGATAATGAGGCGGGCGAGCAAATTCGCACGGCGTTGGATGACGACGCACGCGGTTTTTGCATGAACCTGGCTGGGGAAACCCAGCTTGAACAAGCGGTGATCCTGCTGGCTTCCTGTTCGGCTGTGGTCAGCAATGATTCCGGCCTGATGCACGTTGCAGCCGCATTGAACAAACCGCTGATAGCCTTGTATGGCCCAAGTAGCCCGGACTTCACCCCACCGCTGTCCGACAAGGCCAAAGTGATCCGCTTAATCAGTGGTTACCATAAGATACGCAAAGGCGATGCCGATCAGGGTTACCATCAAAGCCTGATCGATATACAGCCACAGCAGGTGTTGGACGCGCTGACGCCGTTACTTGCCGCCAGCGAGGAATAAGCATGCAGGTGTTGATTGTAAAAACGTCCTCCATGGGGGATGTACTCCATACGCTACCGGCGTTAACGGATGCCATGCAGGCCATTCCCGGCATCCGTTTTGACTGGGTGGTAGAGGAGGGGTTTAGCCAAATTCCCACTTGGCACCCGGCGGTGGACCGTGTGATCCCGGTGGCAATCCGCCGTTGGCGCAAAAATTGGTTTGGCAGTGAAACCCGCCAGCAACGTTGTGACTTCAAACGTGTGGTGCAAGAGCGCGACTACGATGCGGTGATAGACGCCCAGGGGCTAATCAAAAGCGCGGCGCTGATCACCCGTATCGCCAAAGGCAGCAAGCATGGCCAGGACAGCAAAAGCGCCCGCGAACCCTTTGCCAGTTGGTTCTACAACTTTCGCCATGACATCGATAAGCGGCAACATGCCGTCGAACGTACGCGTGAGTTGTTCGCCAAAAGTCTGGGCTACGAAAAACCCGACAGCGTCGGCGATTACGCCATTGCCGCCCGCTTTCTCAATCATCTACCGGCCGACGCCGGGCAATATCTGGTGTTTCTGCACGCCACCACCCGCGATGATAAACACTGGCCGGAATCTCATTGGCGCGATCTGATTAAACTGATGGCGCCAAGCGGGCTGAAGATCAAATTGCCGTGGGGCGCGGAACACGAACGCCTGCGTGCACTGCGTTTGGCGGAAGGCTTCCCGCATGTGGAAGTTTTGCCAAAGCTTAGCCTGCAGCAGGTTGCCGAAGTGCTGGCCGGCGCAAAAGGCGTGGTTTCGGTCGATACCGGCCTCAGCCACCTGACCGCCGCGCTCGACAGGCCGAACATCACGCTGTTTGGGCCCACAGATCCAGGCTTGATAGGTGGTTACGGGCAGAATCAACATTCCCTGATATCTCCGGAAAAAAACATGGCGACTATCACCGCCGATTCCGTCTGGGACGAGCTGCAAAAGGTTATTGGATGAAAAAGCTGCACATTATCAACTTAGGGAAAATGGGCGGTGTTGAACGCCTGTTCCTGCAGTATATCAACGACACAACCGACGGCAGTAACGAGGTGATTTGTATCAGCAGTGAGATCGGCGAAGAGATCCGCCGTCAAATGCCTGACCAGAAAGTCACATTTGCCAACCGGCTGATTAATTCACTGCCGCTGCGTTGCCCACAATTCTTGCGCAAATACCTGCTCAAAAGAAAAATCGAGAAGGCCAACGCCGACGTGGTCATCGTTTGGGATTTGGTGCCCGGTCTGGCCGCTAAGCCTAAACGCGGCAAAATGATTTATTACGACCATGGCTGTTCATGGCGCTATCCGAAAAACCACAAGACATTACGTTTTCTGGCCATGCTGGACGGTTGTATCTCGGCGTCCTACGCCTCTAAACGGGTGATGGCGCTGCGGTTCAATCTGCCCTGCCCGAATCACGTGGTGATCAATCGACTGAAAACGCCCTCAGGGATCAGCGATAGCCTGAAACCGCTCAGCAAACCGATCAGAATAGGTACTGCGTCACGGTTGGTCAGCCTGAAAGGCATCAGCGTATCATTATTGATGATGCAGGAGCTGCTGCGCCGCGGGCACGATGTCACCCTGGAAATTGCAGGCAAGGGGCCAGACAGAGCTGAATTTGAAGCCTTGGCGGAAAAACTCAAACTGGGCGACCGAGTCACCTTCAGCGGTTTCCAGGATAACGTAGCGGATTTCTTCAACCGCACGCATATCTATATGAGTACGCCAATCACCGAGCCCTTCGGCTTATCCTGTATGGAATCGCTGTATTTTGGCGTACCGGTAATTTTCCCGCAGGTCGATGGCCAGCCTGAAGTGATTAAAGACGGGCTCTGCGGCATTGGCTTGACCCCCTCGGTAACGATTGAAGAACACCAACGGCTAACGGGCATCAAGGTGGATTTCCCTCACGATGTTTATGACCCGGTTAGTGATACGTTGGTAATGCCTAAGCTGCTGTCGCACCTTGAGTGCGCAGATGCGGTGGAAAAACTGATGAATCCCGCAGACTATCAAAACATGAGCCGACACGCACAGCGCTATCCCATCGAACATTTCAGCTATGCTTTGTTCAAAACCGAGTTTGATGACGCGCTGAAATCATTTATTGCCCAACCGTAATGTGAGCCGGAAACCAAGCCCCATGCTACTCAAAGAAACCACACCGCACCCAGCCTTCAGTTATCTGATCTATTTGGGATGCGCTATCGCGTTTTGCACTATCCCCTTCGGCTCCGACACCGGGCGCAATATCTTTTATATTTCCAGTTATATCTCGTTCATCGCCGTATGTTTAAACCTAAAATATTACGTTAAAAACAAAAGAAACCTTATCGTGCCCGTTCTGTTCTTCTGCGTAGGCATGGGCAGTATTTTCTGGTTGCAGCATTTCAAACAGCCAGGCGAGTACATCAATATTTACCGCTCTTATATGTCGACCGGAAAACTGCTGATCGCCACCGCTTTCATTCTGCTGATTGCGGTAAATGAACGCCTTTGTATGCAACGCGCATTCATTGTAATTGCGTTGCTGGCGGGCATTGCGGTCAACGGTTATTCCCTCTATCAGGGCTTGTGGCTAGATATTCCACGTATCGAAATCAACTTTGACCGCGCTACCGTTGCCGCTTATCTGATTACCGCCATCAATTTGGTGATGATGCAGGCAATATTGATGCTTCGGACAAAATACCGCATCCCGTTGTACATTATCGGTTTCTTATTCACCTTCTCAACGCTGGTGCTCACCGGAACGCGGGCGGCAATGCTGGTGTATCCGGTTGCGGTTGCCCTGTCGATATTGGCGACGAAGAACCTGATCTCCCATAAGCATAAGATACTGTTGGTCACTTCAGTGCCACTGTTATTACTCGCCAGTGGTTTTGTTTTCAAATCACAGATAGAACAACGTATTGCGGCGTTTCAGACGGATCTACGCCTCATTGACCAACCTGAGACTGAAAACTCGATTATTTCCAGAGTCTCTATGCAGATTATTGCATTACGCACTGGCTCAGCAGCGCCATTTGGGCAATCAGCAGAACAGCGCGGGGCAGAAATCCGTGCAATTGTCGCGCACGAACCCCATTTGTCCGGCGTCATGCCTTATATCAATGTGCATCTGCACAACGAATTGCTAGAGACCTACTCACTCAAAGGGGTCTGGGGCCTACTGTTTTTACTGGCGCTCTACGTTGGCCTATTTGTTTCTTCACTTAAGCCCTACCGTAATGCGTTATTGCTGGGTGTGACATTCAGCCTGTTTGTTTACGGGCTCAGCGACGTCATATTATTTAGTACTGAAGGTACGGCGATTTTTTGCCTGGCGATTATTGCCAGCGTACTGTCAGTGAAGAAAACGCCACCCGCGCAGGATTAAAACCATGTACTCTTCATCGCCTCTGCTCAGCGTTATTGTGCCATTTTACAATAACGAAGACTTCGTGGTCGCCAGCCTGAGTTCGCTGTTCAACCAGATTGGCGATGATATTGAAGTGGTCATCATTGATGACGGTTCAACAGATGCATCCGCTGGGCGAGTCAGCGAACTGCTGGCCAAATGGCAGCATCCGCATGTCACCTTTATCTCGCAAAAAAATGGGGGTATCGCCAACGCCCGCAACGTCGGGCTGCATCATGCTCAAGGGCGCTATATTACCTTCCTTGATGGCGATGATTTATTGAGTGACGACTATCTGAGCATCCTGCGTCCACTGCTGATTGCCGATGAAGACGATCTGATCGATTTCAATTACCAGAAGTTTACCGACATTCCGCCAGTGCAACCCGCCGTTACGACCATACAGCGTAGCGTTTATGATTTTGCTAATCACGGCCTTGCCTGCCTCACCCCTTTGTTTGCCAACTCGATGTGGCACCTCTGGAGCCGGGTCTATAGACGAAGTCTGCTTGAGGGTGAGTCATTTGAAAACGGTCGGCGTTATGAAGACGTGATCTTCACGCCTTTCCAGTATTTCAAAACCCAGAAAATTGCTCATCTCGATCACGTGCTTTATTTTTATCGCGACAACAGCCACGGGATTACCCGTAATGTTAAAGCCAAAGACATTGAAGATATGCTGTTTGCTATCGACAAGATGCTGCTCTTTATTGACCAGCATCCGGGGGATGAACCGTTGCGACAGTTGGCGGCGTTAATGCTCGCCAACTGTTTCTCTGAGGTGAAAAGCATGTCGAAGGTATTGTATGGCTACTACTATTACCCAGCTGAGGCGCTGCATATCTTTAAACGCCTGGCCGACGTATGCCGTAATAGCGCGGTGCCACGTAAAAAAATCCGGCAAATGCATTACGCGTGGGTAGATACCTGTTTGTCAAAAATCCGCTGGCGATTAAAAAAGCGCTAAATTCACGCCTTATCCAACGACAGGTGATCCACTATCTCATCGTAAATCCGCTGTGGCTGGATCACGCCCATTGGGCTTTCCGCCTCAAGCGGCATGGTATAGCCAGTGCGAGATACCTGAATAATTCGATGAAGCTCCAAATCCTGAATGGGTCCGGTAGAACGTGAGTCGGCAGTCACAAACAGACTGATGGTTTTTACCTTCAGCGCGACCGCCAGATGCAGTGGCCCGGTATCGCCGGTGATCAGGACGTGGAAACTGTCTATCAACGTCAACAACGCCTGCAACCCCGTTTTCCCAATCCTATTGTCCACGCAAGCTCGGGTTTCAGGATTGACCTGATTCAGGAACTGCTGTGCCTTCCCGTCATCAAAAGGCCCACCAATCAGCACAATACGCACGTTGGCCTGCTTAGCCACCAGTTCGTCGGCAAGCCGGACGAAATGTGATACAGGCCAGCAACGTGACTCGGTTGAAGCCCCCAGCTGAAACCCAATCGTACAGTGATCGCGGCTTTTTACACCCGGCTGGTAAGGCGCTGGAATTTCCATTGTTGGATCATCGCTGCGGCAACCCAGGATAGAAATCAGCTCCAGCTTACGACGAATAAAGTGGCCGTAGTAATGGAAGATGTAATTGGTCAACCAGGGTTCAAGCCCACAAATACCGGAACTGTAATTATCCCTGATAATGTATTTGGCCCCGGATAATACGGCGCTGATAATGTCATACGGCAGATGAGAATGCAGGATAAGCGCCAAATCCGGCTGATGCTCACGTAATGACTTCAACAGCGGGCGCATGGTTTTTATTTTACTGTCCCAATACACCACACGATCATAGTAGCGACCGTTCTCAACCAACTCCTGATTCTTTTTATGCACCACCAGCGTGATGTGCGCGTCGGGATAGCGCTCCCGCATTGCACGTAACGCAGGCGTATTAAACATAAAGTCGCCCAGCGCCGTGGTGGAATAGATGACGATGTTGTCAAACTGAAGCCGACTGTCGAAAGTCGTCTTATCCTGGAAACGGCCGGACTTAGCGGTATAACGGCGCAAAAACCAATCCGCGAGCTTAATCTTCCATTTTTTCGACATGTCAGTTCACTTTAAGTTGATAATACTCGGCCAGCGTCATGCCCACCGTACGCTGCTGCAACCAGGCAAACAGCTGCTCCAAATCACGGTACAACACGTCAATATCCTGCTGCGTTTTAAATGTCGGGCTGCCGCCCGGCATAAACTCGGAAGAGTGAAGCATAAATTCAACGTAGTCATTGCCTTGAGCCAGACAACGCTCCACCACCGACTTCATTTTCTCCAGATTACCGCCGCTTGGCCGCAACCAATTCGCCGACGGCGAGCGCTGCTTGCCACGCAAGCGATCGTAACCTTGTTTCAGCGTATTCATCAGCGCCGAATGTTTATACTGGATGCTCATCGGTACTTCCAGCAGTGATGAGGAACCCGCCCTGGCGATATTGTCAGGATCGATAAAATAGGCGTGTGATGGGAAATGGCGGTAGTCGGTACCGCCATTGCCTTGTGGGTTACCCGGGGAGTATTGCCAGTTAACACGCGGTGTAACCGAACAATCTACCTGATAGCCATATTCCAACAGCAGAGCAGCATAATATTCATTAAACGCCCAACGGCCGGCACGATGGCTGAGCATCTTGGTCTGAAAGCTATCTTCCAACAGCTTGGTCATATGATCGACTTTTGCACGGATTTGATCGGCCGGATACTCGATCAGATAAGGCTTATGGCGCCAGTCGTCGTCGGTCAAGGGCGTTAACGGCGGGCTGTTCCAAGCATGCAGGTGCATACCCACTTCCCCACAGCCACGTGCAATGACATCGCGAGCAAACTCGACATATTCTGCATCCACCGCCATTTCATAATTAGTGAGGTACACTGGCTTAAAGCCATATTTCTCACATAGCGCCTGAAAGCGCGGCAAAAATCGCGTGTTTTCGGTCGAAATGCGATCGTGGTTTTGCCACAGATTATCGCCTTCGGTATCAATGGTGATGAGAAACGCCGGTTTAGTCATAAATATCGAGCCTGATATCAACAGAATGCATTATGTTACGCAGGGCGTTTCGCCAGGGCAAACGACTTTACTGCCTGGTTTGGACAACGTTGAAGGCCTTTTGTCTCCCTCGCGCGTTATTTTTTCACTTCACGGCAAGAAAACTGTGCAACAGTAGCCACATGCGATCGGGTCATTTAGAATCAAACATTGGTTTCCCAGAAAGCGACTCATGATGAACGACGCGCCAGCCTTAGCTCCTGATACCTCGATACAGCGTATTCTGATCGTTAAACTTCGCCACCACGGCGACATGTTGCTGACAACTCCGGTCATCAATACTCTGCGGCAAAACTACCCTCAAGCGCAGATTGACGTACTGCTGTATAAAGAAACCCAGGATATGCTGGCCAGCAACCCCGCTCTGTCGAATGTCTTCGTTATCGATCGCCAGTGGAAAAAGCAGGGGACAAAAGCACATCTGAATCATGAGCTTAATCTGATCCGGCAGCTCAAGGCGCAGCGTTACGATCTGGTGGTCAATCTGGCCGATCAGTGGCGCAGTGCCCTTCTCACCCGGCTGACCGGGGCACGCATCCGGTTGGGGTTCGACTTCCCCAAGCGGCAGGGTTTTTTATGGCGTCATTGCCACACACATTTGGTGCCGGTTACTGATCACGCCCACCTCCATACCGTCGAACAAAACCTGTCGCTGTTACACCCCTTAGGCCTGCCAACCGTCAGCCAACAGGTGACCATGAGTTATCCGCCCGAGGACTGGCAAACCTGCCAGCAACTGTTACAACAACAGGGCATTACCGATGACTTTATCGTGATACAGCCGACCTCACGCTGGTTCTTCAAGTGCTGGAGTGAAGAAAAAATGGCCGCTACGATAAGTGCATTGCAGGCTGACGGCCACCGGTTGGTGATCACTTCCGGGCCAGATGCAAAAGAGCAGGCCATGGTGGAGCGTATTCTGGCGCTCTGCCCGGCACAAGGTGTGGTTTCATTGGCTGGCCAACTGACGCTGCGGCAACTGGCAGCCCTGATCGATCACGCCAAATTGTTTATCGGCGTAGATTCAGTGCCTATGCACATGGCTGCCGCACTGCAAACCCCCTGCATTGCGCTGTTTGGCCCTTCCAAGCTGGTGTTTTGGCGCCCATGGCAGGTGATTGGCAGCGTGATCTGGGCCGGAGACTACGGCACCTTGCCCGATCCAGACGCCATCAATACCGGCACCGATGAACGGTATCTGGACCTTATTCCTACAGACGTGGTGATTGCAGCCGCGCGGAGCACGTTGGTATGAAAGCATTTCGTTTGGCGATCGTTCGCCAAAAGTACCGCCCAGACGGTGGGGCTGAGCGTTTCGTTTCGCGCGCCCTCGAGGCACTGGAACAACAAGACCTCGACCTGAACGTTATCACCCGCGAATGGCAGGGTGATGCCAATCCTGATTGGCACATCCACCTGTGCAATCCGCTGAAATTCGGCCGTATTAGCCGTGAGCGCGGCTTTGCCGAAGCGGCCAGAGCACTGTGGCAGAAAGAAGAATTCGATCTGGTACAGAGCCATGAGCGTATCCCCGGCTGTGATATTTACCGCGCCGGCGATGGCGTACACCGCCGCTGGTTGTTACAACGCGCCCGTTTGCTGCCGGAATGGCGCCGTAAATGGCTGTTCTCAAATCGTTATCACCGTTATGTGATGTGTGCAGAGCGCGCAATGTACGCCGCCCCAGAATTGAAAGCCGTCATCTGCAACGCCGAAATGATTAAACAGGAAATCATCGATGATTTTGGCGTACCCGCCGATAAAATTACGGTGATCTACAACGCCATTGATAATCAAAAATTCCTGCCTGCAACGGCTGAGCAGCGCCAGCAGCTTCGCGCGCAGTACCAGATCCCACAACAGGCGCATTGCCTGATCTTTGTCGGCTCCGGTTTTGAACGTAAAGGCTTAGCCGCCGCCATCCGTGCCGTTGCAGCCACCGACAGCTATCTTCTGGTGGTCGGCAAAGACAAGGCCGAAAAACGCTATCAGGCGTTGGCGCAATCACTGGGTTGCAGCGATCGCGTGCGGTTTATGGGTGTACAGAAACAGACGCTGCCGTTTTATCAAGCTGCCGATGCGCTGTTGCTACCCACGCTGTATGATCCTTTCCCCAACGTGATTCTGGAAGCCATGTCCTGCGGCTTACCGGTCATAACCAGTACCACCTGCGGCGGTGCTGAGTTTATCACCCAAGGGCATAATGGCTTTGTCACCGATGCTCTCGACGTCCCCGCGCTGATTGAGGCGATCGCGGCGTTACCGCGTCAGGCTTTAGGCTCCGCCATGGGTGAGGCCGCAAGATTGCGTATCATGTCGGCCACCCCGGCTCACCTGTCGGAACAGCTGATATCCCTTTATAACCGGCTGCTGGATTAACTATGCGTATTCTGATGATTATCGACGGCCTACCCGGTGGAGGCGCGGAAAAAGTGGTGCTAACACTGTGCCAGGGCATGCAGCAAATGGGCCATGACGTTAGCCTGATTTCATTACGCGATGTCTGTAACTACCCGATCCCCTCCGGTATTCACTATCAGGTCGTCGCCGATCACAATCGCTCACCCTGGCGTAAAGTGACGGAGCTATCACGCCGTGCTGCCGCACTGGATCGCGCGATAGCCGACATTGAGCGCCAACATGGCATCTATGATTTGGTGTTCTCCAACCTGCATAAAACAGATCGCATCGTCAGCCGCAGCAAGTTGCTCTCCTCAGACCGCCTGTGGTTCTGCATTCATGGCATCCTGTCGACGTCCTATCTCGGTCACCGCAAAGGGCTGGATCGTTGGTTGAAACAGCGGAAAATCGCTGCGGTTTACCAAGGCAGAAATATAGTTGCCGTCTCACAGGCCGTAGGGAACGATTTACAGCAAAACTTGCCGATCCACCCAAGCCGGTTAGCCGTGATCAACAACCCGTTCGATATTGATGCTATTGCACAGCAAGCAGCAGCCCCCTGCGAGCTGGCTGGCCAGGATTACCTGGTGCACGTTGGGCGCTTTCATCCACACAAACGGCACGATCGCTTGTTGAAAGCCTATGCGCTGTCGGGCATACAGGCGCCATTGGCCCTGGTTGGAACCGGCAGCGAAGCTAACATAGAAGAAGCGAAACAGCTGGCAAAACAATTAGGTATCGCAGAGCGTGTGCTCTTCCTCGGATTCCAGGCTAACCCCTATCCGTTTATTCGCCATGCATCATTGTTGGTGCTCAGCTCTGACAGTGAAGGCTTTGGCAACGTGCTGGTGGAAGCCCTGCTGTGCGATACGCCGGTAGTCAGCACTCGCTGTCCGGGTGGGCCTGCGGAAATTCTGGAAAAAGCGGGAATGGATAACGCACTGGCGGAGCTCAATGAAAAATCATTGGCAGAAAAAATGGCAGAAATTTACGCCAAACCACCCAAAATCAATCATGACCAATTGCTGAGCTATGGATTAACCCCTATTTGCCAGCAGTACCTGGGCCTCAAAAAATAAATTAAAGGCAGGGGAAACCCTGCCTTATTTATAATTAATTTAATGCCTGTATTTTATCCCAGACATCATCAACGGGCACATCAATACAGTCGCCCGATTCAGTTTGCAGAATATGATAACGCCCAGACCAGGGGTGCCAAGATTCTTTATCCGTATCGCCAAAGAATACAACCATATCTTTATTCAGTGCCGCAGCCAGGTGCATTTGTCCACCGTCACTGCACAGCACTCTGTCGCATAAATCGAAACCGGCCAGTAATTCACGTACTGACGCCGTTGGATACAGTGCTACACGCTCATTTTTACACAGCGCCAACAGTTGCTCTGCGCGTTTTTGATCGCCGATATCGTCCGGCGTCAATGTCCCCTGCGGGGACCAGAAAATCAAGACGCCCGTGTTCTTCTCAGCAAGTAAGCGGTTGATAATTTCGGCATAGCGCTCTATAGGCCAACGTCGTTTAGGGCTACGACTGCTGATGTGAACAGCGCACAATCGATCGACCGGTGGCAGGTATTCTTGCAAACGCTTCGCGGCCTGTTGGCGCTCTTCCTGGGTCAAAAACACCCGTACCGGGGGAATCGGAATATGTTGTTCAGTAATGGCCGAGAGGTAACTGTAAGTATGTTCTACCTGGTGCTTGCCACTAAAATTTTCTTTGCGGAAAGGATGATGAATATCAGACGTCCCCAAATCTGCGCCAATAATATTACTGACACCCGCCATTTTTGCCAATCGCAGGCTGTACTTACAGGGAACGGGGTTAGCCAAGATCGCCGCATCGAATTTTATTTTTCGCAGTTTCAAAAAAATCATCAGTCGCTCAAAATAAACCCCTAATGTGGTTTCATTCTTCGCCTTGTGCTTTGCCTTTTTATAGACAAACACGTTTTCAAGATGGGGGTTATTTTTTACAACATCCTGGCTGACTTTATTGATTAACAGATAAAGTTTGGCATCCGGATAGGCAATTTTCACCCCTTCGATTAGCGGGGTAGTACAAACAAGATCGCCAATGTTGTCACGGCGAATAATTAAAATATTCTTCATTCCAAGCCTATCAGCGAAATCTCTCGCCTGTTGTCTGAAACTGACACCCAAGGTTACCAAATTAGCGCCTTTCCCTTCCAGTTATGGTACTATTCTGAATAACCCATATAAATGAAATTGATAGAATGTTGCTGCGTTTATATCAGGTACTACTCTACCTCATCCAACCCCTGATCTGGCTTCGCTTACTGTTGCGCAGCCGCAAAGCTCCAGCCTACCGTAAACGCTGGGCAGAACGCTATGGCTTCTGCGCCGGGAAAGTCGTTCCGGGCGGCATCATGCTACATTCCGTCTCCGTAGGTGAAACGCTGGCCGCTATTCCATTGGTCCGCGCGCTCCGCCACCGCTACCCTTATTTACCGATTACTGTGACCACGATGACGCCGACAGGTTCAGAGCGTGTGCAATCCGCCTTCGGTAAAGACGTTCACCATGTTTATCTGCCTTATGACCTGCCCGGTTCGATGCGCCGCTTCCTGGATCAAGTGAATCCAAAACTGGTCATCATTATGGAAACCGAGCTGTGGCCGAATCTGATCAACGCACTACACCAGCGTCAGATCCCTTTGGTGATCGCCAATGCCCGCCTTTCCGCCCGTTCTGCCGCCGGTTATAAAAAAATCGGCGGTTTTGTCCGTGATATGCTGCGCCGCATTACGCTGATCGCCGCACAAAATCAGGAAGACGGTGAGCGCTTTGTTGAACTTGGCCTTAAGCGCTCACAACTCACCGTGACCGGTAGCCTGAAGTTCGATATTTCCGTGACTCCAGAGCTGGCAGCGCGAGCCGTCACGTTGCGTCGTCAATGGGCACCGCGCCGCCCAGTGTGGATCGCCACCAGTACCCATGAGGGTGAAGAAAGTATTCTGCTGGCTGCGCACCGAAAACTGCTGGAAAAACACCCTGACTTGCTGCTGATCCTGGTACCACGTCATCCAGAACGCTTCTCTACCGCCAAAGAGCTGGTGCAAAAAGCCGGTTTCAGTTACACCCTGCGCAGCAGCGGCGAAATCCCTTCCGGCGGCACCCAGGTAGTAATCGGCGATACCATGGGTGAACTGATGTTGCTGTATGGCATTGCCGATCTGGCCTTTGTGGGTGGCAGCCTGGTGGAGCGCGGTGGGCATAACCCACTGGAAGCCGCCGCACACGCCATCCCCGTGCTGATGGGCCCCCATACTTTCAATTTTAAGGATATCTGCGCCAAGCTGTCGCAAGCCGGGGGATTGATCACCGTGGCCGACGAAGAATCGTTGGTCAAGGAAGTGACTACGCTACTTACCGACGAAGACTATCGTCGCTATTACGGCCGTCACGCGGTAGAAGTGCTGTATCAAAATCAGGGAGCGCTGCAGCGCCTGCTGCAACTGTTGGAACCGCACCTGCCGCCACGGAGCCATTAAATGAGCAACCGCAAAAGCCTGTCGGTGGTGATTATCGCCAAGAACGAAGCCGGGCTGCTGCCGGATTGTCTTCGCTCCGTAGCATGGGCAGATGAAATCATTCTGCTCGACTCAGGTAGCGAAGATAACAGTGTCGCCATTGCCGAAGATCTGGGTGCCAAAGTATTCACTCATACCGACTGGCAAGGTTTCGGCAAACAGCGTCAGTTGGCACAGAGTTACGCCTGCAACGACTATATTTTGATGATCGACGCCGATGAGCGTGTTACGCCCGAACTTCGCCAATCCATTGAACAGACACTCGCCGCACCGGACGATAACCACGTCTACAGCTGCGCGCGCCGTAACCTGTTCCTCGGGCGTTTTATGCGCCACAGCGGCTGGTACCCAGATCGTGTCAACCGTCTGTATGCCAACCGACGCTACCGCTATAACGACGATCTGGTACACGAATCACTTCATATCAACGGGGCGAAAGTCGTGCCGCTGAGCGGCGATCTGCTCCATCTGACCTGCCGTGATTTCTTTGCCTTTCAGCGTAAACAACTGCGTTATGCCGAAGAATGGGCCAATCAGCGCCATCTGGCCGGTAAGCGCTGCAGCTATGTTTCGATAATCACCCACACCCTGGGTGCGTTCTGCAAAACCTGGCTGCTGCGGGCTGGCTTCCTGGACGGTAAACAGGGGTTGCTGTTAGCGGTGGTTAACGCGCAATATACTTTCAATAAATATGCCGCACTCTGGGCATTGGGCCGCAACTATTCAGAGAAGTGAATCATGACCCGTAAAGCCATCTACCCCGGTACTTTCGATCCCATGACCAACGGCCACCTGGATTTGGTGACGCGTGCGTCAAAAATATTCGATCACGTCATCCTGGCTATCGCGGCCAGTCCGAGCAAAAAGCCACTGTTCACGCTGGAAGAGCGCGTAGACTTAGCCACTCAAGTGACGTCACACCTGGATAATGTGGAAGTATTGGGGTTCAGTGAACTGATGGCACATTTTGCCGCTCATCAGAATGCCAATATTCTGGTTCGCGGCCTGCGTGCAGTCTCTGACTTTGAATATGAGTTGCAGTTGGCGAATATGAACCGCCATTTGATGCCCACGCTGGAAAGCGTATTCCTGATGCCTTCCGAAGAGTGGTCGTTTATCTCTTCTTCTCTGGTAAAAGAAGTGGCACGTCACGGCGGCGATATCGCCCCTTTCTTGCCGGACGTGGTCACTCAGGCATTATTCGAGAAACTCGCCAAACAATAATCAACGCTGGCAACGCCGACAGAAGAAAGTACTGCGTTGCCCGTGCTTGGCCGATTCAATTGGCGTACCGCATACGCGGCAAGGTTCACCGGCCCGACCATATACCTGCAATTCCTGCGCGAAATAGCCAGGCTTGCCGTCCGACTGCAGGAAATCACGTAACGTCGTGCCTCCCTGCTCAATAGAACGCAGCAAGACAGCCTTAATGGTTTCCACCAGCACGTCAGCCTCCACTTTGCTTAACGAGCCTGCCGGGCGGTCTGGGAGGATCCTTGCGGTAAACAACGATTCGCTGGCGTAGATGTTGCCAACCCCCACCACCAGCTTGTTATCCATTAGCCAGGGTTTGATCAGCGTACGCTTGTTGCGAGATTTCTCGAACAGGTAGGCGCCGTTAAACGCATCACTCAAGGGTTCCGGTCCGAGATGGGCCAACACGTTGCTTGCCGCCAGATCGTCACACCATAGCCAGGCACCAAAGCGGCGCGGATCGGTATAACGCAGCGTCATACCATTGCTGATAACCAGGTCAACGTGGTCGTGTTTACCGGCTTCTGTCTCTTCGGCCAACATGCGCAGGCTGCCAGACATCCCCAGATGAACGATAATCCAGCCGCTCGCCAGTTCAATGAGAAGATACTTGGCGCGTCGCTGGACACTGAGTACCGGCTGGTCGCTCAGCGCCAGAATTTGCTCGGAAACGGGCCAGCGCAGACGTGCATTGCGCACCACGGCATATTGAATGCTATGACCGACAAGATAAGGTTCAATACCGCGACGGCTGGTCTCAACTTCTGGTAATTCAGGCATTCCACGCTCCCCTTTGCTTTTCTCTACCCTATGATTCCAAGCAGCACAGCTTATGTAGCTTCACATCCCCTGTAGCTCATTTATGTGAGTGACAGGCAATGGGTATCCCTTATAACGCAAAAAACCCGGCCAAGGCCGGGTTTTTATTAATCCACTAAAATTATTTAATTTTAGCTTCTTTGTAGATCACGTGCTGGCGGACAACTGGATCGAATTTCTTCAGTTCCAATTTTTCCGGCTTAGTACGCTTGTTCTTCGTGGTGGTATAGAAGTGACCAGTACCAGCAGAAGAAACCAGCTTGATCTTCTCGCGAACACCTTTAGCCATGATGCAGTTCCTTAATACTTCTCACCACGGGCACGCAGATCGGCCAAGACCGTCTCAATACCCTTCTTATCGATAACACGCATACCTTTAGCAGATACACGCAGCGTTACAAAGCGCTTCTCAGCCTCAACCCAAAAACGGTGTGAGTGCAGGTTCGGCAGAAAACGGCGTTTGGTCGCGTTCATTGCGTGGGAACGGTTGTTACCGCTCACCGGGCGCTTGCCAGTAACTTGGCAGACTCGGGACATGTCTATTCTCCAAAAATCAAATCAGCTCGAGCTTCGTATAGGGTATGGCCGCCTCGTCAGGCTTTTAGAGCCCATCTCAGCAAACTTCATACTGAGGAGACTCTCGTCATCAGGTCAGAAACCACACATCAGGTTAGAAACCTGCTGAGATAGGCTCTTACGCCAAACCCAAGATTCTCAAAGGTGGCGTAGTATACGCTCTGAAGCGTAAGTGCTCAAGTCCCGAACAGCTAAAGATCCCACAAGGATCGCGAAAAAATCGCTTAAAGCCATCCGCGCTCGGCAAAAGAGACGCATTCACCCCGACCTATCACCAAATGATCGAGCACTCGGATCTCCAATAACAGGCAGGCACTTACCACTTGCTCTGTTATTAAACGGTCGGCATGACTGGGTTCAGCCTTACCCGAAGGATGATTATGCGCCAGAATAATGGCGGCCGCATTAGCCTTCAACGCTTCGCGCACAATTTCTCTCGGGTATACGACAACGCTGCTGATGGTACCAGCAAACATCTCCTGATGGCGAATAACACGGTGCTGATTGTCTAAAAACAATACCAAAAACACTTCTCGCTCATGATGGGCCAGCAGGCTTTGCAAATAATGCTGGGTCATTTTGGGGTTAAGCATGGCATTTTCCTTTGCCAGATGGCTGGAAAAGAAGCGGAACGCCAACTCTGAAATGGCCTGAAGTTGGGTATAGCTGGCATTACCCAACCCCTTGTAGCTGCAAAAAACCGAATGATCCGCTGACATCAGATGATAAAGCGAGCCAAACTGCACCAGTAGCTCTTCCGCCAACTGCATAACATGCACGCCAGGAAACCCCGTGCGTAAAAAAATGGCTAACAGCTCTGCATCGGACAGCGCCGACGCGCCGTAGTGCAACAATTTTTCCCGTGGTGCCAGCGTATCTGGCCACAAGGTGATTACCTGACTGCTCATCATCGCCTCCCGAAAATGCCACAGCATGCCATGTGACAAAGAAGCCGACGACAGGTGCTTGATAACATTGCGAAGTGCTGCGCAACCTATGATGTAACGGGATGCAGATACAGTGGAATCGCTCACCCGCCTGGCGGTTATGCTAAAATGGCACATCTTTCGGATTCAATCGGACAATCATGATGACGGGACTCTCCGGCAAACATATTGTACTGGGTATCAGTGGCGGTATCGCCGCTTACAAATGCCCGGAACTGGTACGTCGCCTGCGTGACAGAGGCGCGGAAGTGCGTGTGATAATGACCCATGCGGCGAAGGCCTTTATTACGCCGTTGACGCTACAGGCCGTGTCCGGTTATCCGGTCTCAGATGATCTGCTGGATCCCGCAGCCGAAGCCGCGATGGGCCATATCGAGCTCGGCAAATGGGCGGACCTGGTCATACTGGCACCGGCCACCGCCGATCTGCTGGCACGCGTCGCCGCTGGCATGGCCAACGACCTGCTGACAACGGTTTGCCTGGCCACCGCTGCACCGATCGCCGCAGCACCTGCCATGAACCAACAGATGTACCGCGCCGCCGCTACCCAGGCCAATCTGCAAACCCTGCAGGCTCGCGGTATGCTGCTGTGGGGGCCAGATAGCGGTAGTCAAGCCTGTGGCGACGTCGGCCCAGGCCGCATGATTGATCCGCTGGATATCGTTGAACTGGCAAACAATCATTTCTCCGCACCGCAAGATCTGCAACATTTGAAGATTATGCTCACCGCCGGTCCAACCCGTGAAGCGCTGGACCCGGTGCGTTTTATCAGCAATCACAGTTCAGGTAAAATGGGCTTTGCCATCGCCCGGGCCGCCGCAGCACGCGGTGCGCAGGTCACGTTGATTGCCGGGCCGGTTAACCAACCGACACCACCACATGTCACCCGGGTAGATGTCATCAGCGCGTTGGAAATGGAGCAGGCAGTGCAGCAACGCGCCGCTCAGCAGGATATTTTTATTTCCTGTGCGGCCGTGGCCGATTACCGTGCCGAACAAATTTCCGATGAAAAAATAAAAAAACAGGGTGATGAAATCATCCTCAAAATGGTAAAAAACCCCGATATCGTTGCAGGCGTCGCAGCGATGACGAAAAAACGCCCCTTTGTCGTGGGGTTTGCCGCCGAAACCCAGAATGTGGAAGAATACGCGCGACAAAAACTGGCGCGTAAGAAATTGGATTTAATTTGCGCCAATGATGTATCGCTTGCAGAGCATGGGTTTAACAGCGACACCAATGCCTTGCACCTTTTTTGGCAGGATGGAGAAAAGCGCCTGGCGCTGAGCGACAAAGCACTCCTTGGCCAACGTTTAATAGACGAGATAGTCAGCCGTTATGATGAAAAAAATCGACGTTAAAATCCTCGACCCGCGTATTGGAAAGGATTTCCCTTTACCGACCTACGCAACCCCAGGCTCGGCAGGTCTCGATCTGCGTGCCTGCCTGGACAACGCCGAAGAACTGGCACCGGGTGAAACCACGTTGTTACCTACCGGTTTGGCTATCCACATCGCCGACACGAGTCTGGCTGCGGTGATCCTGCCGCGTTCCGGTTTAGGTCATAAGCACGGTGTGGTACTGGGCAATCTGGTCGGCCTGATCGACTCTGATTACCAGGGCCAACTGATGGTTTCCGTCTGGAACCGTGGCCAGAAATCCTTCACGATTGAACCCGGTGAACGCATCGCACAGATGGTATTTGTGCCTGTTGTACAAGCCGAATTCAATCTGGTTGAAGAGTTCGACAGCAGTGAACGTGGCGAAGGCGGCTTTGGCCATTCCGGTCGCCAGTAAGCGCTGCTCAATACCTAAGTACCGACAAGGAAACGTCGCCTGAAACCTTGCCACCTCAGAGAGAAGGACATCTCTACGGCAAGGTTTGGCCGACAACGATTACAGCGCACACCAGGGCGCATGGAGAGTACAGGTCGTTAAGGCCGCTGACCCCAGCATCGTAAAAAAGCTATCACATAAGCCCTACAGAGAACGCTCTGTAACGGCCGGTGCCCGGGTTTCCGAAAGTCTAAGCAGTTTTAGCAAGGGTCTAATCAGACATGGCAGAAAAAGAAAATACCAAAAGGAACCGGCGCGAGGAAATACTGCAGGCATTAGCCCAGATGCTGGAGTCCAGCGACGGCAACCAGCGTATTACCACCGCTAAACTTGCCGCTAACGTTGGCGTCTCCGAAGCTGCACTCTACCGGCACTTTCCAAGCAAGACACGGATGTTCGACAGTCTGATCGAATTTATTGAAGACAGCCTGATAACGCGCATCAACCTGATCCTGCAGGACGAAAAAGAGACCTTTAACCGCCTGCGTCTGATTTTGCTGTTGGTACTGGGATTCGCCGAACGCAACCCTGGCCTGACGCGTATTATGACCGGTCACGCACTTATGTTTGAACAGGATCGGCTGCAGGGGAGAATCAATCAGCTGTTTGAACGCATTGAGGCACAGCTGCGCCAGGTGCTGAAAGAACGCAAGCTACGTGAAGGTAAAGGTTTTATCGTAGATGAGACGCTGTTGGCCAGCCAACTGCTGGCCTTCTGCGAAGGTATGCTATCACGCTACGTTCGTTCCGAATTCCGCTACCGCCCAACACAAGAGTTCGAAGGGCGTTGGCCACTGCTGGCGGCACAGCTGCAATAAACCTTACGCCGGGCGCGTTTTGCGCGCCCGGCTGAATAAAGCGTGCGTTAAACGCCGTACTGCTCGCGATAAGCACGCACCGCCGCCAGGTGATCGGCCATTTCCGGTTTTTCTTCCAGATAAACAATCAAATCCTTCAGCGTCACGATGGAAATCACCTTACAGTGATAATCGCGCTCAACTTCCTGAATAGCAGAGATATCCGCACGACCCCGTTCCTGACGGTCAAGCGAGATCAGTACCCCGGCCAACGTCGCACCGCCTGCACCAATGATTTCCATCGATTCACGGATCGCCGTTCCGGCAGTGATCACATCGTCTACCAGCATGACACGGCCCTGCAGCGGACTGCCCACCAGCGTCCCGCCTTCACCGTGAGTTTTGGCTTCTTTGCGGTTAAAGCAGTAAGGGACATCACGGTCATGATGTTCCGCCAGTGCAACAGCCGTGGTCGTGGCGATAGGAATCCCTTTGTAAGCCGGGCCAAACAGCAAATCGAATTCGATGCCAGAATCAATCAATGCTTCGGCGTAGAAGCGCCCTAACAGCGCAAGATCACGCCCAGTATTAAACAAACCGGCATTAAAGAAATACGGGCTGGTACGGCCGGATTTCAGGGTGAACTCGCCGAATTTCAATACCTGCTTGTTAAGCGCGAACTCGATAAACTGGCGCTGATAGGCTTTCATTACTGCTTCTCCTCATCTGGTCGGTTAGATCTGTGAATACTGCCACCCGAACGCCGGGCGTAAAAAAGGCGACTCTTGAGTCGCCTTAAAAATTAATCTGCCAGCGCCGCTTTCTGCGCCTGGAAGATGGTTTCGATGCCCCCTCGGGCCAGCGCCAATAGCGCCAATAGCTCGTCGTGGCTAAACGGCTCACCCTCGGCGGTGCCTTGCACCTCGATCATGCGACCATCTTCCATCATCACTACATTCATATCCGTTTCTGCTGCGGAGTCCTCGACGTACTCCAAATCACACAGCGCTTCGCCGTTAACGATACCGACGGAAACCGCCGCAACCAACCCTTTCATTGGGTTGGCTTTCAGCTTGCCATTGGCCACCAGCGCATTTAGCGCATCAGCCAGCGCAACGCAGGCACCGGAAATAGACGCGGTGCGGGTACCGCCGTCAGCCTGCAATACGTCGCAGTCGAGCGTGATGGTGAATTCACCGAGTTTTTTCAGATCAACCGCCGCACGTAGCGAACGGGCGATCAAACGCTGAATTTCCAGCGTGCGGCCGCCCTGCTTGCCTTTGGCCGCTTCGCGGGCGTTACGGCTGTGGGTAGAGCGCGGCAGCATGCCGTACTCAGCGGTGATCCACCCTTGCCCCTGACCCTTCAGGAAGCGCGGAACGCCCTCTTCTACTGTGGCGGTGCACAAAACTTTGGTATCGCCAAACTCAACCAGCACTGAGCCTTCAGCGTGTTTGGTATAGTGACGGGTCAGTGTCAGTGGGCGAACTTGTTGTGGTGCTCTGCCTGCAGGACGCATGGGCTCTCTCCGGCTTCTAATCAACGTTTGGCTGCGCATTATACGGGCTTCGTGACGTAATGCCTATCCTGCCCGCAGGTCCAACGCTATAATCGGTTCATCTTTTCCTATTACGGGTACGCATCAATGATCCGCAGCATGACCGCCTACGCCCGGCGTGAAATCAAGGGTGAATGGGGCAGCGCAGCTTGGGAGCTGCGTTCCGTGAACCAACGCTATCTAGAAACCTACATCCGTCTGCCGGAACAATTCCGCAGCCTGGAGCCGGTGATCCGCGAACGTATCCGTGGTCGCCTGACCCGCGGTAAAGTGGAGTGCAACCTGCGTTTCGAACTGGATCCGAGCGCACAAAGCTCAATGATCCTGAACGAAAAACTGGCAAAGCAGCTGGTTGAGGCTGCTAACTGGGTCAAAATGCAGAGCGACGAAGGTGAAATTGACCCTATCGACGTACTGCGCTGGCCTGGTGTGATGTCCGCCCAAGAGCAGGATCTGGACGCTATCAGCGCACAGCTGATGCAGGCACTGGATGGCGCACTGGATGACTTCATCATTGCGCGTGAAAGCGAAGGTACTGCACTAAAATTGCTGATCGAACAGCGTTTGGACGGCGTCAGCGCCGAAGTGGTCAAGGTACGCGCTCAAATGCCCAACATCCTGCAATGGCAGCGTGAGCGTCTGGTCAGCAAACTGGAAGAGGCTCAGGTGCAGTTGGAAAACACCCGCCTGGAGCAAGAGCTGGTGCTGATGGCGCAACGTATTGACGTCGCCGAAGAACTGGACCGCCTGGAAGCCCACGTAAAAGAAACGCACAACATCCTGAAGAAAAAAGAAGCCGTGGGCCGCCGCCTCGACTTTATGATGCAGGAATTCAACCGCGAATCTAATACCTTGGCGTCCAAGTCGATCAATGCCGAAGTCACCACTTCCGCTATCGAGCTGAAAGTGCTGATCGAGCAGATGCGCGAGCAGATCCAAAACATCGAGTGATACGTTCCTTCATTCGTATAAGCCCGCATTCGCGGGCTTTTTTACGACTATGTTCTGGGTAGCGCGGCATTCCCAATGTTTATTCCCCGACGTTAAGCCGGCCAACATCGCGAACCATAAAGAAATGCACGCCGGATGCTACGTGGGGATTGGCATTGTTTATGAAAAACTGTGACTAAGAGGCCATAGAGGGTCATTGGCAACGTATCTCGCTGGCTGAAAGTATTTTATTCCAATTATCACCCAAGGTAATGAAAGGCGGGCCAAGCTGTGGCTAAATGTGTTTTTTCCTGCCCGTTTAGCCGTACGGACTCTTTATGCCACAAATTCTGCAATTTATTTTTGCCCTGGTGGTGATCATCGCCCTGGCGCTGCTGGTCAGCAACGACCGTAAAAAAATACGCCTGCGTTATATTATTCAGCTTCTGGTCATTGAAGGCGCACTCGCCTATTTCTTTCTGCATTCCGAAAGCGGTCTCGGCGTCATCAAGCACGTCGCTGGCTTCTTTGAAACACTGCTGACATATGCCGCGCAAGGCTCTGATTTTGTGTTTGGCGGTATGAGCAAAGACGGATTGGCATTTATCTTCCTTGGTGTTTTGTGCCCGATTATCTTTATTTCCGCGCTCATCGGTATTTTGCAGCATTTCCGCATTTTGCCGCTGATCATCCGCCTGGTCGGCACCTTGCTGTCCAAGGTTAACGGCATGGGCAAGCTGGAGTCGTTCAACGCCGTCAGCACGCTGGTGCTTGGGCAGTCGGAAAACTTTATCGCCTACAAAGGCATCATCGGTGATATTTCGCCACGCCGCATGTACACCATGGCAGCAACCGCCATGTCGACGGTATCCATGTCTATCGTGGGTGCCTATATGTCGATGATCGATGCGCAATATGTGGTCGCGGCCCTGATCCTCAACATGTTCAGTACCTTTATTATTCTGTCGATCATCAACCCTTATCAGTTGGACGATGAACCTGAGCTAAAACTGAACAAGCTGCATGAGGATCAGAGCTTCTTCGAAATGCTGGGTGAATACATTTTAGCGGGCTTCAAGATCGCGATGATTATCGCTGCCATGCTGATTGGCTTTATTGCGCTTATTTCTGCGGTAAATGCTTTATTCTCCGCCTTGTTCGGCATCAGCTTCCAGCAAATTCTGGGCTACATATTCTACCCATTAGCTTGGCTGATCGGCATTCCAGCACCTGATGCGCTGCGTGCTGGCAGCATTATGGCGACGAAACTGGTAGCCAATGAATTTGTGGCAATGATCGAGCTGAAGAAAATTGCGGCGGAAATGTCACCGCGGGGCCTGGGTATCTTGTCGGTATTCCTGGTGTCCTTCGCCAACTTTGCTTCAATCGGCATTGTCGCCGGGGCGATCAAAGGGCTTAACGAGCGACAGGGCAACGTGGTGTCTCGTTTTGGTCTGAAGCTGGTTTACGGTTCAACGCTGGTTAGCCTGCTTTCAGCGGCCATCGCCGGGCTGGTGCTGTAAACAAACCTCCCGGCCTGCGGGCCGGGGGTCAATCAGAACGCTACACACACTGGCGCGTCCACGCGCATCACGGAATCCTGCGCAAACTGTTGCTTATAGCTGCTTCGCAGCGCCTCTATATTGGTTTCACTTTCATTTCCCGACGCATGAATCAGCATCAGCGCTTTGCTGTTTTCGCGTGCCAACTTGCCGTCATGACCCAACCATTGCCCTTTAGCGTCAAATACCGACAGCCCGTCTTTAAAGCGTGGCGTCACCTGCCGATCAACAAAACTCTGCCACTCTGCAGCACCAATCGCCGGCCCGGTCGGGCGATTCAGGCCGAAATAAAGCGTCGTCTGCGTCATGGGATCGCCCACACGGCAGCTCGCCACTTTTTGCGGCGCACTGTGCTGAACCGGAGCAACACAACCGTTCAAGAAGAAGAGCGTCGCTACGGCCGTCATTAGCAGGGGGGTTCTTTTCATTTTATCTTCATGTTCCTCATTATTGAGTATCATTAACCTGGAGATGCACCATCAGCACACCGCTGCGTGATCACATGCAAGAAGCATAGTTAGCAACAGAAACTAACGCGAAATACCTAATGCTTCTATGAATAAATAAAGCTGATTAAAGGCGATAAACCAGTAAAGTAAAACGCGAAAGGATTAATTAAAGTAATCCGAAATGTCATCAGTTAGAAAAACTCAGTAGCGACAGACCCCGCAGGCGATTACCCTTTCACCATGACACTCATTCCCGCCCATCCTGTGAATACCTTATGTTATTGAGCATTCTTTATATCATCGGCATCACTGCCGAAGCCATGACCGGCGCATTGGCTGCTGGCCGTCGTCAAATGGATATGTTTGGCGTAATCATTATCGCTTCGGCCACGGCAATCGGCGGCGGTTCAGTGCGCGATATGCTGCTCGGGCATTTCCCGCTGGGATGGGTAAAACATCCTGAATATATCGTTATCGTTGCGATTGCTGCGATTGTGACCACCTGGTTTGCACCGTTAATGCGGCACCTGCGTCGGCTGTTTCTGGTGCTGGATGCCGTTGGCCTGATTGTGTTTTCAATCATCGGTGCGCAAGTTGCTCTGGATATGGGCCACGGTGCCATCATCGCGGCCATTGCCGCCGTGATCACCGGCGTATTCGGCGGTGTACTGCGCGATATGCTCTGCAACCGTATTCCGTTGGTATTCCAGAAAGAAATCTACGCCGGTATTTCCTTTGCCGCAGCCTGGCTATACATCGGCCTGCAACACTTGAGTCTGCCGCATAATATGGTGGTAATCATCACCCTGGTTGCTGGTCTCAGCGCCCGGTTGATCGCCCTGCGTTTTCGTCTGGGTCTGCCGGTATTTAATTATCAGCACCCGGACCATTAACCGGGTTCAGCGCAGCGGCAACATATGCTGTGCCAGGTAGTCGACGAAGACTCGAACCTTGGGCAGCATATGTCGGTTTGACGGCCATAGCGCGGAGAAAAACCCCTGTTCCTGCGTGTGTTGCTCCAACACGGGAACCAGCCGCCGTGCATCAACCGGCTGACATAGCGTAAAATCCGGCAGATAAGCGATGCCCAACCCTTCTTGGGCGGCATGAATCAGCGCTTCAATGCTGTTAAAACTCAGCGTCACCGGTATTCGAAGGGAAACAGGCTCACCCTCTGACAGGTTCCACGCCTGCAGTTGCTGGCCACCCGGGTAGCGGTAACGTAAGCAGGCATGGTTAAGCAAGTCTTCAGGCCTCTGGGGCATGCCACGGCGCTGGAAGTACTCCGGTGCCCCCGTCAGTATCAGCCGGAACGGCCCCAATCTGCGAGCCATCAGCCGAGAGTCCGCCAGCTCGCCACCGCGCACCGCCACATCAATGCCTTCAGCGATCAGATCTACTATCCGGTCATTAAAGTCCACATCCAACTCCACCTCGGGATAAAGCGCGGTAAACTCAGAAAGCAGCGGCACCAGCATCCGATAGCCAACCGCCGGCATACTCACCCGCAGCTTGCCACGTGGCGCATCAGAGATCCTGGCCATTTCAGCCTCGGCATTTTCAATTTCACTAACAATGCGCTGGCAACGTTCAAAAAAAAGGGCGCCTTCGTCGGTCAAATTGATGCGACGGGTGCTGCGGTTAAACAACCTGACGCCCAATGACTCCTCCAGCCTGGCTACGCTTTTCCCTACCGCAGAAGCCGATATGCCTAACCGTTCACCAGCGGCAACAAAGCTGCGTAGCTCGGCAGCGCGAACAAAAGCCAATAAACCGCTGAGGCTATCCATAGAGGCTCCAATTAGAGAGTTATTGTCCTTAAAGAGTGGAATAAAGCCCTATTTTTAGCCAATTAAATCCACCCTATCATCCAACCCAGCCAACAATGCTTTAGCTGGAGCTAACCATGACTAAACCTCTGAGCCTTCCAGAGCCCCACCCAACGCTGCCTGCTCACCCCCAGCGCTGGATCATCCTGTTCTCCGTTTGCCTGGCAGGGTTAATCATGCCGATTAACTTTACCGGGCCGGCAGTTTCTCTACCTGCTATCGCCACCAGCCTGGGCGGCAGTGCAGTGGCCCTCAACTGGGTCACTAACGCCTTTATGCTAACTTTCGGCTGCAGTCTGATGATCGCCGGTGCGCTCGCCGATCGCTTTGGTCGTAAACGCATATTCGTCAGTGGCCTGGCGGTACTGACGCTGAGTTCACTGATCATGCTGGCGGTTCGGGACATTATTGCCTTTGATCTGATCCGCGCCTTGCAAGGCTTTGCCGCAGCGGCAGCATTTGCCGGAGGAACTGCAGGCCTGGCGCAGGTGTTTGATGGCGCTGAACGTACCAAAGCCTTCAGCCTGCTGGGCACTACGTTTGGCGTCGGGCTGGCATTTGGCCCGGTGATGGCCGGTTTTTTGGTACAGCACTTTGGCTGGCACTCGATTTTTACCAGCGTGTCGTTACTCAGCGCCATCGCCCTGGCGACCGGCACACGCTATATGCATGAATCGCGCGATCCGGCAGCAGCCAAACTTGATTGGCTCGGCGCGGTGGCCTTCACCCTGGCTTTGACGCTGTTGACTTACGCCATCATTCAGGCTCCCGAAAGCGGCTGGAATAGCCATGGGATCATCGCGCTGTTCTGTAGCGCGCTACTTTCAATGCTGGCCTTTGTTCTGATCGAACGCCGTGTGCGCAGACCGATGCTCGATCTGTCTTTATTCCGCTATCCGCGCTTTGTCGGCGTGCAGTTTCTGGCCGCCGCCCCTGCCTATTCTTATGTTGTGCTGCTGGTTTTACTCCCGTTACGTTTTATTGGCGTCGAGGGTTACAGCCCCCTTGATACTGGCATCATTATGCTCGCACTCTCTGCGCCGCTATTAGTGTTACCGATGCTGGCTGGCTTACTAGCGCACCGCTTTTCCGCCGGTATCATTGCCAGTGTGGGCTTACTGATCTGCGCCTTCGGGCTGGTAGGGTTAGCTCAATATGCATCAGGGCAGCCATTTTATAGGCTGATCCTGCCGCTACTGATCATTGGCTGCGGCATCAGCCTGCCCTGGGGCCTGATGGATGGCCTGGCGGTCAGCGTGGTACCGAAGGAACGCGCAGGCATGGCCACCGGTATTTTCAGCACCATTCGGGTCGCGGGCGAAGGCATCGCACTGGCCGTCGTGGGTGCCTTGCTGGCGACCTTGGTTGAACGGCATCTGCCAGTCATGCCACTGGCCGACACTGTCGCCGGGGCTCACCGGTTAGCGATGGGCGATCTGCCCCAGGCCGCGGCACTGCTGAAGATAGATGCTGTAGCGTTAAAGCAGAGCTACGAAGCTGCGTTTCATAGCTTGCTGTATATTCTGGCCCTGCTGGCAGCCATATCCGGGGGCATCGTTTTTGTTTTTCTACGCCATACCTCACCGTCCCCGCTGGCAACGTTGAAGTCCATTGCCGACGAGCCTGCAGAGTAATGTCACATCACTGGATATTGGCAAAGCCCTCAATTTCTTGGGATGCCAACGTACCGATCAGATCCAGAACTGGCGGATGCTGGAAAAACTCGACAATTTGTTGTGCCCTTTTAGCGCCTATATCCGCTACTTTACGCCACGCATCAGGGGATATTTGCTGGGTCTGATGCCAATTTTTCAGCGTCATCGCTTGCTGCGGGGACAGCGGTGCACCTAAAGCAACTAGCCAACGCGCGAAAGACTGCTGCCGCGCCAGCTGAAATTGCCGGTGAATACTCTGTCCGCGCTTGTCGCCTATGCCGGGGGTCAACATCAGTTGCTCTTGCGTCAGCACCAACCAATCCAGCAGGTGTCGTACCAATCCCCGGTCAATCAGCGTCAGCCAGGTAGATTCACTGACGCCTCGAAGATTCAGCCCCTGCGGGCCACTTAACCACGCCAACCGGGCAAGAAATTGCTGACGGCAATCAGGCTGCCAGCTGAAACAACTCAACGGATGGTAACGTTCAGCGGATGGGGCACTGGGCACCGACCTATCCGTTCCCCGCCAAACCACGTTATTAAGATGCGGAATGCCGTGCCCCATCAGGCTGATCGTGACCTGATCGCCGGGTACAATCGCCAAGTGCCGCCAACGGGGTAAGGAACCGAGGTTCACCCGTGTTACCCATTTATCGTCCATCCTGAGGGGCTCTAGCCTTAACACAACGGCAATTTTTCCGGTGCGGCCAATATTGAAATCAACGCCATTGACCCGCGCGACCTGCTGTGTCGGGGGATACTTCCAGGCGACGGCCCAACCACCGGGTTTCGCTTGCCAGTAACGGCCACTCGGTGAGCTAGCCTGATGAATCACCACACCATCGGTGACAAACGGCAACGCGGCTTGATACCAACGTATGCGCCATTGTTGCACCTCGGCTAATGAGTTCACCGGCTGCGAGTAAGCCAGTGCCAGAGGAAAGCCCATTGCAGCAAGCTGTCCTAAACGCTGCGCCATGTCCTGCGGACCGTCTGGCCAAGCCCAGACAAACAGACCAATCTGCTGCAGTAGTGGCGAGAGCTTATTTTGCATCAGAGCTCCAGCGACCTTGGCCCGGGCGTTGAGACCACCACTGAGCTTTTGTTGGTGATCGTTCATCATCAGAAACAGCTCTCCCTGCAGCACCAGCGTCTGTGGGGCATTTTTAATGCTGGCAGGCACCGCCGGTATAGCCCGCACCTTTTCCAGCCAGTTTTCGCCTTTCAGTCCGTTTCCCCGGCTAATCGCCGACGTTAATTTTCCGTCACGATAAACCAGCGTGATAGCGACGCCGTCCACTTTTGGCTGAACCCAGAGATCGCGACGGCCATTTACCCACTGGGCCACAGCCGCAGAATCCGGCAGTTTGCGCAACCCGGTATGTGCAACGGGATGCGGGACCTTGCCCGGAACCAAAAGCGGAGTGAACTCATCTGCTGGCGCTGTCCCAGCACAACGTCGCCATATCTGCAGTTTTTTTTGCAGACCGTCATACACCTCATCTTCAATTAAACTGTTGCCCTGCTGGTGATACGCCACATCCCAACGCTCAAGCTGGTTTTTTAGCGTACTAATCTCCAGTTGCAGCCGCTCTGGCCGCCACGTTGGGCAGTTTTCCGCCCACAGGTCTCCACTGAATACCAATCCGCACAGCAGAGTCATTCCGATACGCCCGGCACCTTTGTACATTGTGCACCTCCCTGATAACCGGCAGTAAAACCACAACGTCAGGAGGCGGCAATGCCCAATCAGCCGTTCCACAAAGCAGCTCGAGAAAGATTTGGCACATTGCAGAAAACCGAAGAAATTTAGCGATACGCTGCGCAAACCTGCCAGTTTGAGGTTTTTTCAGCACAAAGAGACGGGCAAAATGCGAGCTAACGCTGCACCCGACGCGTTAGCCGTGTATACTGTGCGGAGAAAATACACATCCGCTGTTATTGGCATATCAACCGCTATCAACGAACATCATCATGGCTCAAGGCACGCTTTATATTGTCTCTGCCCCTAGCGGCGCAGGGAAATCAAGTCTGATTCAGGCTTTGTTAAAGACGCAACCGCTGTACGACACACAGGTTTCGGTTTCGCACACCACGCGCGACAGCCGCCCGGGTGAACAACATGGCGATCATTATTTCTTCGTCTCAAAAGAAGAATTCTGCCGAATGATTGAGCAGGATGCGTTTCTTGAGCACGCCGAAGTGTTCGGCAACTATTACGGTACGTCACGTGCGGCTATTGAACAGGTGCTGTCGACCGGCGTAGACGTTTTCCTGGACATAGACTGGCAAGGCGCACAGCAAATCCGCGCCAAAATGCCGCAAGCGCGCAGCATCTTTATTTTGCCGCCGTCAAAGGAAGAACTTGGTCGTCGCCTGCGTGGCCGCGGACAAGACTCTGATGAAGTGATCGCCAAGCGCATGGCGCAAGCTGTGGCAGAGATGACACACTACGCGGAGTATGATTATTTAATTGTGAACGATGATTTCGATCTGGCCCTGTCCGATCTGAAAACCATTATTCGCGCCGAACGCCTGCGTTTAGGCCGCCAATTACTGCGGCATGACGCTTTAATCAGCAAACTATTGGCAGACTGAAGACAGTTTCAGTATTATGCCCAGTCTTTTCGTCACCTGTGGAGTAGCACAAATATGGCACGCGTAACTGTTCAAGACGCTGTAGAGAAAATTGGTAACCGTTTTGACCTGGTGTTGGTCGCTGCTCGTCGGGCACGTCAAATCCAGACTGGCGGTAAAGATGCACTTGTTCCTGAAGAAAACGACAAGTACACCGTTATCGCACTGCGCGAAATCGAAGAAGGCCTGATCACCAGCCAGATCCTCGATGTTCGTGATCGTCAGGAACAGCAAGAGCAAGAAGCCGCTGAAATTCAAGCGGTTACCGCGATTGCTGAAGGTCGTCGTTAATTAGACTGCGAGTCTGCCTTTGTACCTGTTTGAAAGCCTGAATCTGCTGATTCAACGTTACTTGCCTGAGGAGCAGATTAAGCGCCTCAAACAGGCATACCTCGTTGCACGTGATGCTCACGAGGGACAGACACGCTCCAGCGGTGAGCCCTACATTACTCACCCGGTCGCCGTGGCCTGTATTCTGGCGGAAATGCGTCTCGATCATGAGACGCTGATGGCAGCCCTGCTGCACGACGTCATCGAAGACACCCCGGCCACCTATCAGGATATGGAACAGCTATTCGGCAAAAGCGTCGCCGAATTGGTTGAAGGCGTATCCAAGCTCGACAAACTGAAATTCCAGGATAAAAAAGAAGCTCAGGCGGAAAACTTCCGCAAGATGATCATGGCGATGGTGCAGGATATCCGCGTCGTGTTGATCAAGCTGGCCGACCGTACGCACAACATGCGCACCCTCGGTTCGCTACGCCCCGACAAACGGCGGCGTATCGCGCGTGAAACCCTGGAAATTTACAGCCCTCTGGCCCATCGTCTGGGTATTCACCACCTTAAAACCGAGCTGGAAGAGCTGGGCTTTGAAGCGTTGTACCCAAACCGCTACCGCGTCATCAAAGAAGTGGTGAAAGCCGCACGCGGTAACCGTAAAGAGATGATCCAGAAGATTCTCGCCGAGATCGAAGGCCGGTTGACCGAAGCCGGTATTCCTTGCCGCGTCAGCGGTCGGGAAAAACACCTGTATTCCATCTACCTCAAGATGCACCTGAAAGAACAGCGTTTCCATTCAATTATGGATATTTACGCGTTCCGTGTAATCGTGAAGGAAGTCGATACCTGCTACCGCGTACTGGGCCAGGCTCACAGCCTGTATAAACCACGCCCGGGTCGGGTAAAAGACTATATTGCCATTCCCAAGGCCAACGGTTATCAATCGCTGCACACTTCATTGATCGGCCCACATGGTGTGCCGGTAGAGGTGCAGATCCGTACTGAAGATATGGATCAGATGGCCGAAATGGGGGTTGCCGCGCACTGGGCTTATAAAGAAAAAGAACAGGGCGAAACCGGCACGACGGCACAAATCCGTGCTCAGCGCTGGATGCAAAGCTTGCTGGAACTACAACAAAGTGCCGGCAGCTCGTTTGAATTTATCGAGAGCGTCAAATCCGATCTGTTCCCAGATGAGATTTACGTTTTCACCCCAGAGGGGCGCATCGTTGAATTGCCTGCAGGGGCCACACCGGTCGATTTCGCCTATGCGGTGCACACGGATATTGGCCATGCCTGTGTCGGTGCGCGCGTCGATCGCCAGCCGTATCCGCTGTCGCAGTCACTGACCAGCGGCCAAACGGTCGAAATCATCACGGCCCCGGGTGCGCGACCAAACGCCGCCTGGCTCAACTTTGTTGTCAGCTCAAAAGCACGCGCCAAAATTCGCCAGATGTTGAAAAACCTCAAGCGCGACGACTCAGTCGGCCTCGGCCGTCGTTTGTTGAATCATGCACTGGGCGGCAGTCGCAAACTGGCAGAGATCCCACAAGAGAATATCCAACACGAGTTGGATCGCATGAAGCTGGCGACGCTGGACGATCTGCTGGCAGAAATTGGCCTGGGTAACGCCATGAGCGTTGTGGTAGCGAAAAACTTGCAGGGTGACCAGTCCAATCTGGGGTCATCCTCCGGGGTTCGTAACCTGGCGATCAAGGGTGCCGATGGCGTGCTGATCACCTTCGCAAAATGCTGTCGACCGATTCCGGGTGACCCGATCATTGCCCATGTCAGCCCAGGAAAAGGCTTGGTGATCCACCATGAATCCTGCCGGAATATCCGCGGCTACCAAAAAGAGCCTGAGAAATTCATGGCGGTAGAATGGGATAAAGACATCGAGCAAGAATTTATCGCCGAAATCAAAGTGGACATGTTTAACCATCAGGGCGCGCTGGCCAACCTGACGGCGGCCATCAATGCGGCTGAGTCCAATATTCAAAGCCTGAATACCGAAGAAAAAGACGGTCGGGTTTACAGCGCCTTTATCCGCTTGACCACCCGTAATCGTATTCATCTGGCAAATATTATGCGTAAAATCCGTATCATGCCGGATGTCATTAAAGTTAACCGTAACCGAAATTAGCGCCTATGAGCCCTGAACGCTATGCGCGGATTTGTGAAATGCTGGCTACCCGGCAGCCGGATCTGACGGTCTGCCTGGAACAGGTGCATAAACCGCATAACGTCTCCGCCATTATCCGCACCGCCGACGCCGTCGGCGTGCATCAGGTGCATGCAGTATGGCCAACCACACGCATGCGTACCCTGGTTTCCTCCGCAGCGGGCAGTAACAGCTGGGTTAATGTAAAAACCCATCGCACCATCGCCGACGCGGTGACCCACCTGAAAGCTCAAGGTATGCAAATTCTGGCGACTAACCTCTCAGATCGTGCCGTGGATTTCCGCGAGGTGGATTACACCCGCCCTACCTGTGTGTTATTGGGCCAGGAAAAAACCGGTATTACCGAAGAAGCCCTACAGCTTGCCGATCAGGACATCATTATCCCGATGATCGGTATGGTGCAATCACTCAACGTCTCCGTCGCCTCAGCACTGATCCTGTATGAAGCGCAACGCCAGCGACAAAATGCCGGTCTGTATCGCCGCGAGCACAGCATGCTCGATGAGGAAGAACAGCAGCGCCTGTTGTTTGAAGGTGGTTACCCGGTGCTGGCCAACGTGGCAAAACGTAAAAAACTGCCGCGCCCGCACATTGACGAACAAGGCCAAGTGATCGCCGATGCCGAATGGTGGGCAACCATGCAAGCCACGGTACGCAAATGAAAGGCCGCCTGCTGGATGCTGTCCCACTCACCACACTTTCCGGGGTTGGTGCCAGCCAGGCGGGAAAACTGGCCAAAATTGGCCTGGAAACCATTCAGGATCTGCTGCTCCACCTGCCGCTACGCTACGAAGACCGCACCCGGCTTTATCCAATTAACGACCTGCAGCCGGGCATTTTTGCCACGGTAGAAGGCGAAGTTCTGCGTACTGACATCAGTTTTGGTCGTCGACGCATGCTAACTTGCCAGATCAGTGACGGCACCGGCTTGCTCACCATGCGCTTCTTTAACTTCAATGCGGCGATGAAAAATAGCCTGGCAACAGGCCGTCGCGTAACCGCCTATGGTGAAGTTAAACGCGGTAATCATGGCGCAGAAATTATCCACCCGGAATACCGTATTCAGGGGGAAAGCAGCGAGGTTGAGCTGCAAGAATCACTGACCCCGGTCTATCCAACCACCGAAGGCATACGGCAGGCCACGCTTCGCAAGCTGACCGATCAAGCGCTGGAATTGCTGGATACCTGTGCGATTACCGAGCTGCTGCCATCGGAGTTGAGCGGTGGCTTAATGAGCCTGCCGGAGGCGTTGCATACTCTGCACCGCCCACCGCCGGATATCCAATTGGCAGATTTGGAGCTAGGTAAACACCCCGCACAAAAACGCCTGATCATGGAAGAGCTGCTGGCACATAACCTCAGTATGCTGGCGGTACGCGCCGGTGCGCAAAGCTATCAGGCGCTCCCCCTGATGCCGGACGACCGGCTTAAAAAACAATTCCTCGCCCAACTGCCCTTTGCCCCCACCGGCGCGCAAGATCGCGTGGTGGCCGACATCGAGGCCGATTTGCAAAAAAGCTTCCCGATGATGCGGCTGGTGCAGGGCGACGTTGGCTCAGGCAAAACGCTGGTCGCGGCATTAGCGGCACTGCGCGCTATCGCCCACGGCAAGCAGGTGGCATTAATGGCACCTACCGAACTGCTGGCCGAACAACACGCCAACAACTTCCGCCAGTGGTTTGAACCCTTGGGATTAGAAGTCGGCTGGCTGGCGGGTAAGCAAAAAGGCAAGGCGCGCATCGCGCAACAAGAAGCGATTGCCAGCGGGCAGGTCTCCATGGTGGTTGGTACCCACGCCATCTTCCAGGAACAGGTACAATTTTCCGGCCTGGCGCTGGTGATCATCGATGAGCAGCATCGGTTTGGCGTACACCAGCGCTTAGCGCTGTGGGAGAAAGGCGAAGAGCAAGGTTTCCATGCCCACCAGTTGATCATGACTGCCACGCCAATCCCTCGCACGCTGGCGATGACGGCCTATGCCGATCTCGACACATCGGTCATAGACGAACTGCCACCGGGCAGAACGCCGGTCACCACCGTCGCCATTCCGGACACTCGGCGTGCCGATATCATTCAACGGGTAAAAAGCGCCTGTATGGAAGAAGGGCGGCAGGCGTACTGGGTTTGTACACTGATAGAAGAGTCTGAGCTGTTGGAAGCTCAGGCGGCGGAAGCCACGTGGGAAGAATTGAAAACCGCGCTGCCAGAGCTGAAAGTGGCGCTGGTGCACGGACGCATGAAAGCACAAGAGAAGCAGGCGGTAATGCAGGCCTTTAAACAAGGCGAACTGCAACTGTTGGTGGCTACGACGGTGATCGAGGTGGGTGTTGACGTGCCAAATGCCAGCCTGATGATCATCGAAAACCCAGAGCGGTTGGGGCTGGCACAGTTGCATCAGTTACGTGGCCGTGTGGGCCGTGGCGCTGTGGCATCACACTGTGTTCTGTTGTACAAGACGCCGTTAAGCAAAACCGCTCAGCAGCGCCTGCAAGTACTGCGGGACAGCAATGACGGCTTTGTTATTGCCCAGCGCGATCTGGAAATTCGTGGGCCAGGCGAGCTCTTGGGCACACGCCAAACCGGCAGTGCAGAGTTTAAAGTGGCTGACTTACTGCGCGACCAGGCGATGATCCCGGAAGTACAACACGTCGCCCGCCATATCCACCAACAGTACCCGGAACATGCCCGCGCGCTGGTTGAGCGCTGGTTACCTGAGAAAGCTCGCTACTCCAACGCCTGACATTCAGGCATAGAAAAGGCGCCCGCAGGCGCCTTTTTCGTTATGACGGCCGGTGAATCAGCCAATCGCCGGGAACACCGGCAACAGCAGATACAGTTTAATCACAATCGCGTTGGCGATATCAATAAAGAACGCCCCCACCATTGGCACCACCAGAAACGCCAGGTGCGATGGGCCGAAGCGATCGGTAATCGCCTGCATATTGGCTATCGCCGTCGGCGTCGCACCCATACCAAAGCCACAGTGACCCGCAGCCAGTACCGCGGCATCGTAATTTTTACCCATCACCCGGTAGGTAACAAAGATTGCGTACAGTGCCATCACCAACGTCTGTACTGCCAGGATCGCCAGCATTGGCAGTGCCAACGAAGCCAATTCCCACAAGCGCAGACTCATCAACGCCATCGCCAGGAACAGCGACAGGCTAACGTTGCCCAGCACCGATACTGCACGCTCAAACACAGTATAGAAACCGGTGAAGGCCAGTGTGTTACTGAGGATCACACCAACAAACAGCACACAGACAAAGTTTGGCAGTTCAAACACCGTGCCACTCAATAAGCCGGAAATAAACTGACCCAGGCTCAAACAGATGGCAATCATCGCGATGGTTTCAATCATGACCAGCGAGGTAATCAAACGGCCGCTTTCCGGTTTTTCAAAACCGCTTGGCTGAACGCTGTCATCCGGAGACCCTTCCGGTGTAGAAGAGTGCTTCACCAGATAACGCGCCACAGGACCGCCGATCAGGCCGCCCAAAACCAACCCGAAGGTGGCGCAGGCCATCGCAACTTCCGTGGCATTTTCAAAGCCGTAACGCTCAATGAACAGCTTGCTCCAGGCCGCCCCGGTGCCGTGGCCGCCGGACAGGGTAATGGAACCGGCGATCAGACCCATCAACGGGTCCAGACCCAGCATTTTTGCCATGCCGATGCCGATCGCGTTCTGCACCAGCAGCAAGCCCAGCACGACAAACAGAAATACCATCAATGCCTTACCGCCCGCACGCAGCCGCGCCAGGTTGGCATTGAGACCAATAGTGGCAAAGAAGGCCAGCATCAAAGGGTCTTTCAGCGACATATCGAAGCTGATTTCCCAGTTAGCGAATTTTTTCAGGGCTAATAACAGGATAGCCACCAGCAAGCCACCGGCGACAGGTGCGGGAATGGTGTATTTTCTTAACAGAGGGATGCTTGTGACGCATTTGCCCCCAAGGAGCAAAACCAATGTTGCCGCGACTAACGTGCCATAAGTATCAAGATGAAACATCCAGGTACTCCATGTAAGGGAAAAGATCCAATTAATAAATAATAAGTTATAGAAAACCGCTTAGTTTTTAAAACTTGATGAGTGCAGGATTAGAAGTAAAAAACGCTGATAACACAAGAAAAAATGAACGAAAATGCGACATAACCGCCGATAATGCTAACAGAATAGTAACGCGCAACCGTTTGCTTTTGCGGGGTAAATCATTAAAATGCCTGCTTTGCCGTTTCCGGAAATGCCACATCATGACCATGCCATCCGCCGAGCTCGATGCAGAGCAAAAAGCCTCCTCAACGCCGCGCAATAGCGAACTCATTTATCGCCTGGAAGACCGACCGCCATTGCCGCAAACCCTGTTTGCCGCTGGTCAGCACCTGCTGGCGATGTTTGTTGCGGTAATCACCCCTGCTCTGTTGATCTGCCAGGCATTAGGTCTACCGGCACAAGACACCCAGCACATCATCAGCATGTCATTGTTCGCTTCCGGTTTGGCTTCCATCCTACAAATTAAAACCTGGGGACCGGTCGGTTCTGGCTTGCTCTCGATTCAAGGCACCAGCTTTAACTTCGTTTCACCGCTGATTATGGGTGGGCTGGCATTGAAAAACGGGGGGGCCGATGTCCCTACAATGATGGCGGCACTGTTCGGCACACTGATGGTCGCCTCCTGCACCGAAATCCTGTTATCGCGCGTGCTGCATCTGGCGCGTCGCATCATCACCCCGCTGGTTTCTGGCATTGTGGTGATGATTATCGGTTTGTCGCTGATCCAGGTTGGGCTAACCTCCATCGGTGGCGGCTATGCCGCGATGAATGATCACAGCTTTGGCGCGCCAAAAAACCTGATGTTGGCCGGGGCCGTACTCTTGGTCATTATTCTGCTTAACCGCCAGCGTAACCCCTACCTTCGCGTCGCCTCGTTGGTGATCGCCATGGCGGTCGGTTACCTTTTGGCTTGGGTCATGGGGATGTTGCCAGACACTCAGCCGGCCACCGAGACAGCCGCAATTATCATCCCAACGCCGCTGTATTACGGTTTGGGCTTTGACTGGAACCTGCTGCTACCGCTGATGCTGATCTTTATGGTCACGTCATTGGAAACCATCGGGGATATCACCGCGACCTCTGACGTATCGGAACAACCGGTGAGCGGCCCGCTGTATATGAAGCGCCTGAAGGGTGGCGTGCTCGCCAATGGCCTGAACTCCATGCTGTCCGCAGTATTCAATACGTTCCCCAACTCGTGCTTTGGTCAGAACAATGGCGTGATCCAACTGACGGGTGTTGCCAGTCGCTATGTGGGTTTTGTGGTGGCATTGATGCTGATCGCGCTGGGCTTGTTCCCGGCGGTGGCCGGTTTCGTGCAACACATTCCTGAGCCGGTACTGGGCGGTGCGACCCTCGTGATGTTCGGCACCATTGCCGCATCGGGTGTGCGCATCGTGTCGCGTGAACGACTGAACCGCCGCGCGATCATGATCATGGCACTCTCCCTGGCCGTTGGCATGGGCGTTTCTCAGCAACCGCTGATCTTACAGTTCGCACCGGATTGGCTGAAAACCCTGCTCTCTTCAGGCATTGCCGCTGGCGGTATTACCGCTATCGTGCTGAACCTGTTATTCCCGCACGAACACGAAAAGCAATAATCGCCACATTGCTTATCAAACGGCCGCTTGCGGCCGTTTTTTATTGCCTATCAGACCATTGCACTTGAGATGCCCGGCTAATTACGGCATAAACAGGGTATCTTTTTTGACCGACGCGGATGTAGACGATGAAATTTATCGGGAAACTGTTGCTGACGTTGCTACTGCTGGTAGTGCTTGCCATTGCGTTGCTGTACGTCATCGGGCAAACCCGCTGGGCTGCCAGCTGGTTAAGCCGCTGGGTCAGCGATCACAGCGAATATCGCCTCTCGGTGACGAAGCTCTCCCACTCATGGAACCAACCGGGCCAAATCAGCCTGGAAGACATTCAGTTGGCGAAAAAGAATGGACCACAAGCGCTGGTCGCCAAACGTCTGGATCTCGGTCTCAGCCTGCGCCAAATTACCGAGCCCCGTTATTTCCATAGCGTCACGTTGCGCGACGGTACGCTTAACCTCCAACAGCAAGATGCAGCATTGCCACTACGGGCCGATGTATTGCAACTGAGCAATATGGCGCTGCAATCCAACGATGAAACCTGGCAGCTCAACGCGCAACAAGTCAATGCTGGCATCACACCATGGCAACCCAAAGCGGGCCACCCATTGGGTGAAGATAATCAGTTCCAGTTCAGTGCGGGCTCAATGACACTCAACGGCATCCCCGCCTCAAAAGTCTTGGTGCAGGGCGAACTTAAACAGAATCAGTTGCAGCTAAGCGACTTCGGTGCCGATCTGGCGCAAGGTGATTTGACGGGGGTAGCCACTCGGGGTGCCAACGGCAGTTGGCAGGTGGAACGACTGCGTCTGAGCGGCGTGCGTTTACAGACGCCACTCACACTGGAGCAGTTCTGGCAGCGCTTCACCGCCATGCCGCCAATCACACTTAAACGTTTTGATTTGATCGATGCGCGGCTGGAAGGAAAGGAGTGGGCATTCAACGATCTCGACCTGTCGCTGCAAAACGTCACCTTCCAACAAGGCGACTGGAGCAGCCCGGACGGCTCGCTCAACTTCAACGCCAGTGACCTGATCAACGGTGGCGTCCACCTGATTGATCCGATCATGAATATGCGACTCTCACCCGCTGGCATCGCTATTCAGCAGTTCACCACCCGCTGGGAAGGCGGGCTGTTGCGTACCTCCGGCAATTGGCTGCGTACCAACAACCGTCTGCAACTGGATGAAGTGGCTGTCGCCGCACTGGAGTACACCTTACCGAGTAACTGGCGTGCACTGTGGTTGCAACCGCTGCCACACTGGTTGGCAGAGGTATACGTCAGTAAGTTGACCACCAACCGCAATCTGATCATCGATATCAACCCTGCCTTCCCATTCCAGGTAACCGCACTGGACGGTTACGGCAGCAATCTGCTGTTAGCACGCGACCACCAATGGGGCATCTGGTCCGGTACACTCAACCTGAACGGCAGTGAGGCCACCTTCAATAAGATCGACGTTCGCCG
This sequence comes from Serratia sp. NPDC087055, assembly GCF_044900985.1. Taxonomy (NCBI): domain Bacteria; kingdom Pseudomonadati; phylum Pseudomonadota; class Gammaproteobacteria; order Enterobacterales; family Yersiniaceae; genus Serratia; species Serratia sp. NPDC087055. The sequence continues at coordinate 21,918 of NZ_JBJDOG010000008.1, read as the reverse complement.
TCCATCACTGGCTCTGAACGCCAATGACGGGCAGATCAACGTTACCGATCTCAGCGCTTTTATGCCGCAGGGGCTACTGGAAGCCAAAGCCACCATAGAACAGCTGCCGGGCAAACCCTTTGCGCTATCGCTGAATGGGCGTTCAGTACCGGTAAATACTCTGCAGCAATGGGGATGGCAACCTGTTCCACTGGAGGGTGACGGTAATCTGCAACTACAGTTGAAAGGCTTGTTGAACAGCGATGGACCGTTTAAGGCTTCATTGCAGGGCCATTTGCAAGCTACCGCCCGCGACGGCCAGACGGTTAACCAGCAACTGCCTTAATGGTTGATTGGCCCTCTCTGGGTTGCGTTGAGAGGGCCACAATATCAATTATCTATTGCCTCGCATCCCCCCTGATCCAGGGGCACTTCGGGTTCGGCAGGCAATACCATGTAAGTACCCTCAAACACCGCACCTCGGTCATCGTCACCAAACAGATGAACTTCTGCCTGTACGCGCGCACGACGACCGCGTGCCAAACGCGCCAGATCACCGCTCAATGAGCTAAGGTCCGCCACCGCTCGCGGTCGGCCGGTGATAGGTTTGCTGTAACGGATATGAGCATCCGCCAGAATAATGGTGCCACCCAGATGGCGTTCACGCAGTAACAACCAGATCAGCCCCCAGGCCGTCAGCGTAGCAAGGGAAAACAGGCTGCCGGCAAACAGCGTATGGTGCGGGTTCTGGTTGCCAATCTCTGGCATGGTGGTGACAAAACGCTGGCCAGTATATTGACTGATGCGCACCCCCATCTTCTCGCTAAGCGGAATATGATCGTACCAGGCTTGCTGCAACTGGCCGCACCAATCCGGGCGATGCAAAATATCGTCCAGCGTCGCCACGGGTTTAATCATCAGAAAGTGGCGAATCGGCGTGGTTTGCGGTGCGGTAATCTCACCCTGATTAACAAAGCCAAGTTTGGCAAAGAAATCCACCGCGTCCTCACGGGCGCTACAGACCACACGCTTCACGCTTTCCTGGCGCGCAACCGACTCCAGGGTCATGGCCACCAGCGTCCCCAAGCCTTTGTCCTGCACCGTGGGATCGACAGCCAGAAAACGAATGGCTGCCTCATTATCGGCGTTGATATACAACCGCCCGATAGCGACAATTTTACCGCCTTCGTCCACCACCATTTGGTGATGCGCCATGGCGTCATAGGCATCCTTTTCCGACCCCACCGGCTGGTGCAGCGGCTTGCGCAGCATTTCCCAGCGGAACTGGTAATAATCCTTCAGTTCTTGTTCTGTTACCGGTACTCGTAGGTGATACATAGACGCCTTCTCTCCCAACACTCTTAGACTTGAAGCCAAAACGTCACCGGCCCGTCATTCACCAGCGCGACTTTCATGTCGGCCGCAAATTCACCGGTTTGGGTTTCTATACCGCGCTCACGGCACTGGCCAACAAAATATTGGTATAACCGATCGGCTTCCTGCGGTACCGCACCGCGTGAGAAGCTCGGACGCATGCCCTTTTGCGTGTCCGCCACCAACGTGAACTGCGACACGACCAACAGGCTACCTCCTGCCTGTTGGACATTGAGATTCATCTTGTCGTTCTCATCGCCAAAGATGCGGTACCCCAACACACGTTCACACAGGCGCACGGCTTTCTGTTCGTTATCATCCTGCTCCACGCCCAATAACACTAACAAACCGGGGCCTATGTTGCCTACCGTCTGTCCATCGACCGTAACGCTGGCATTTAACACCCGTTGAATTAACGCAATCATAACTGCCCTTCTGGTGGCTGATCCTGTTGTTCCGCCTTCTGTTGGCGGTAGTCGCGGTATTCCCCTATTGTCACTGTGATTTCCGCGCCAAGTAACACGATACACCAGCTCCAGTAGACCCACAGGAATAAAATGGGGATCACGGCCAGCACGCCATAGATCAACTGATAAGACGGGAACATGGTGACATACAGGGCAAACCCCTTTTTGCCCAACTCAAACAGCAGCCCCGCGACCAGCGCGCCAATCAGCGCATCTTTAGGTGGCACGCGTACCGTCGGCACGATGCAATACAGCAGCCAGAACGATATCCACGACAGGATCAACGGGAAAATACGCAGCACCTGATCCACCAGGCTGTTGACCCCAGTCTGCGCCAACCAGTTGAGTGACAACAGATAAGAACTGATGGCCATGCTGGCGCCAACCAACAGTGGCCCCAGGGTTAGCACCATCCAATACACAGCAAAGGAGAAGACTATCGGCCGCTGGTTCTTGCTGCGCCAGATGGTGTTCAGCACGCTGTCTACCGAAGAAATCAGCAACAATGCAGTGACAATCAGCCCACAGGTACCGACGGCCGTCATCTTGTTGGAATTGGCGACAAACTGCTCCAAATAACTTTGAATGATATTGCCGGCAGCGGGCATAAAGTTAGAGAAGATAAAGCTTTTCAGTTGGACGCTAATGTCAGAGAACATCGGGAACGCGGCAAACAGCGCGAACACCACCGTCACAAGGGGTACCAGTGACAACAAAGAGACGTAAGCCAAGTGACCCGCCAGCATGGTAAGTCCATCACTGTCGACCCGTTTAATCAACAACCGCCCAAAGGTGACGCTAGGTTTGATCGCAGAAGGCAGCTTCTTACGGCGGAAAAATGACATGGGTACCCCTTGATGTCAGTTTTTTTACCCGATGGGTTTCAAGTTGCAGCCAGGCAGCAAGCGTAGGGATCCCCAGAGCCTTACCTTAATAAGTCACCGGGGTAAGTACGTGCAGCAAACAACGCTGCGGCTTGAAAGACGACAGGCATATACGCCTTAAGCTTAACGCTTCGTGGTCATTGGGCAAAATACGCAGGCACCACGTCACGATCGGTAACGTGTACGACCTTAATCCCTAGCGCTTCAGCCGCTGCCACATTCGCCTCCACGTCATCAAAAAATACGGCCTGATCGGGTGCAGTATTTTCTGCGTTGAGTACATGCAGATAGATGTTGGCATCCGGTTTACGCATGCCAATGTCCTGCGACAAGTACAGATGATCGGCAGCTTCAGCAACCTGAGGGTAGTGCTGTGGCCAATAGTTGCAGTGCAAACGGTTGGTATTTGACAAGACGACGACCCGATGGCCTTCACTGCGCAGGCGCTTCATGATGTCGATCACTTCCGGGCGCAGTGCAACAAACACCGCCTGCCAACCGGTAGCAAATTGTTCAAAACTGAGGGCGATACCCATTTCATCACTCAGCCGTTCAGCAAAGTCTTCGTCGCTGATCTCACCACGCTCATGCTGTTGGAACAGTTCACCCATAGTGAAACGCTCAGACAATACGGCCAGCGGCGTACCACTTAAATTGCTCCATACACCCAGTACACGTTTGAAATCGATATCGACGATCACATTACCTAAATCAAAGATATACAGCATAGTCCTCTCCTGATGGGCCGGTGAGATTTTACTGTAGCGGGAAAAACAGAGGCTGAATAGAGAGCAGGAGGAAAAGCGTATAGCACGCGGCAGAAATGAGAAAAGACAGAGGAAAAAACTCAGGGCGCTGGACGCGCCCTAAGTGTTGCAGACTAAATCAGCGATTAAGCGTCTTTAGGACCGCGGCTTGCACGTTTACGATCGTTTTCCGTCAGGTGACGCTTACGGATACGGATCGAGGTTGGCGTCACTTCTACCAGTTCGTCATCATCGATGAACTCCAGAGCTTGCTCCAGGGTCATCTTGATAGCTGGGACCAGGGTAGTTGCTTCGTCAGTACCAGAAGCACGCATGTTGGTCAGCTTCTTACCGGTCAAGCAGTTCACGGTCAGGTCGTTAGAACGTGAGTGAATACCGATGATCTGGCCTTCATACACTTCCGCACCGTGGCCCAGGAACAACTTGCCGCGATCTTGCAGACCAAACAGGGCGAATGCTACCGCTTTGCCTTGGCCGTTAGAGATCAGCACGCCGTTCTGGCGCTGGCCAACTTCACCCGGACGCACATCGTCGTAGTGGCTGAAGGTGGAGTACAGCAGACCGGTACCAGAGGTCATGGTCATGAACTCGTTACGGAAGCCAATCAAGCCACGGCTTGGGATCACGTAGTCGAGACGCACACGGCCTTTACCGTCTGGATCCATGTTTTTCAGGTCAGCTTTACGCTCACCCATGGCTTGCATGACTGAACCCTGGTGCTGTTCTTCGATGTCCAAGGTCACGTTCTCAAACGGCTCTTGTTTACGACCATCGATTTCACGGAAGATAACTTTCGGACGGGATACCGCCAGTTCGAAACCTTCACGACGCATGTTTTCGATCAGAACCGACAGGTGAAGTTCACCACGGCCAGATACGCGGAATGCGTCAGCATCTTCAGTTTCTTCAACACGCAACGCAACGTTGTGCACCAATTCCTTGTTCAGACGCTCAAGGATTTGACGTGAAGTCACGAACTTACCTTCTTTACCGCAGAAAGGTGAGGTGTTGACGTTGAAGAACATGGTTACGGTTGGCTCATCGACAGACAGCGCTGGCAGTGCTTCCACTGCAGAGGTGTCACAGATGGTGTCGGAAATGTTCAGCTCGCCCAGACCGGTGATAGCGATGATGTCGCCCGCTTCAGCCAGGGTCGACTCGATACGCTCCAGACCCATGTGGCCCAGCACTTTGCCCACTTTACCGCTGCGAGTTTTACCTTCGCTATCGATGATAGTGACCTGCTGGTTTGGCTTCACTTTACCGCGCTTGATACGGCCGATGCCGATCACGCCCAGGTAGTTGTTGTAGTCCAGCTGAGAGATCTGCATCTGGAACGGTGCTTCGAGCTCAACCTGCGGTGCAGACACGTGGTCCACGATCGCTTGATACAGCGGGGTCATGTCTTCCGCCATCTCATTGTGGTCAGTACCCGCGATCCCCATCAGTGCAGAAGCATAGATGATTGGGAAGTCGAGCTGCTCGTCGGTCGCGTCGAGGTTAACGAACAGGTCGAAGACCTGATCAACAACCCAATCAGGACGTGCGCCTGGACGGTCAACCTTGTTGATTACCACGATCGGCTTCAGACCATTAGCAAACGCTTTTTTGGTCACAAAGCGGGTTTGCGGCATTGGGCCATCCATTGCGTCCACAACCAGCAGCACCGAGTCAACCATTGACATCACACGCTCAACCTCACCGCCGAAGTCGGCGTGTCCTGGGGTATCCACGATGTTGATGCGGTAGTCTTTCCAATTAATGGCGGTGTTTTTTGCGAGGATGGTAATCCCACGCTCTTTCTCCAAATCGTTGGAGTCCATTACGCGTTCGGTGGCTTCTACACGCTCTCCGAAAGTACCGGATTGTTGCAGCAGCTTATCAACCAGGGTGGTTTTACCATGGTCAACGTGGGCAATAATGGCGATGTTACGCAAATTTTCGATCACAGCTTTGCCTCAGGCATTAGAAATAGCGCGCTATTGTACACGTATTAAGCGAGGGACTAAACAAGATCACAACAGTCTCTTATAAACAACTGTGTACAGGTCAGTATGTGATCCCTTTCACGGTGCAAAAAGCATCATCTGGTGCACTTTTGCACCATTACAGTGCCCCACCTCGCACTGATTGCACCATTTAAGTGCAATACGTCACTAATGGTGCATACTCATTCTGTGCAAAACCCGCACAGAAAGGCGTTTAACACGCTTTCGCAAAGTTGGCACAGTTTTCGCTTTAGTCTTTTCAAGGCAAAAAAAGCCAGTTTCACAGATTCGTTCCACGACGACGACAATGATAAATCCGGGAGAGTTAAGTATGTCCGCTGAACACGTTTTGACGATGCTGAATGAGCATGAAGTGAAATTCGTAGACCTGCGTTTCACTGACACCAAGGGTAAAGAACAACACGTCACCATCCCTGCTCACCAGGTGAATGCCGACTTCTTCGAAGAAGGTAAAATGTTTGACGGCTCCTCGATCGGCGGTTGGAAAGGTATCAACGAATCTGACATGGTGCTGATGCCAGACGCCAGCACGGCGGTATTGGACCCGTTCTTCGAAGAATCTACCCTGATTATTCGTTGCGACATCCTTGAGCCAGGCACCATGCAAGGCTATGACCGTGACCCACGCTCCATTTCCAAGCGTGCAGAAGACTTCCTGCGTTCATCCGGCATTGCGGACACCGTATTGTTCGGGCCAGAGCCAGAATTCTTCCTGTTCGATGACATTCGTTTCGGCAGCAGCATCCGTGGTTCCCACGTGGCTATCGACGATATCGAAGGCGCATGGAACTCAGGCACCCAATACGATGGCGGCAACAAAGGCCACCGTCCGGCAGTGAAAGGCGGCTACTTCCCAGTTCCTCCGGTCGACTCTTCACAAGACATCCGTTCTACCATGTGTTTGACCATGGAAGAAATGGGTCTGGTTGTTGAAGCGCACCACCATGAAGTGGCAACTGCAGGTCAGAACGAAGTGGCAACCCGCTTCAACACCATGACCAAAAAAGCTGACGAAATCCAAATCTACAAATACGTGGTTCACAACGTGGCTCACGCATTTGGTAAAACAGCGACCTTCATGCCGAAGCCAATGTTCGGTGATAACGGTTCTGGTATGCACTGCCACATGTCTCTGTCCAAGAACGGCACGAACCTGTTCGCTGGCGACAAATACGGCGGCCTGTCTGAAACTGCCCTGTTCTATATCGGCGGTATCATCAAGCATGCTAAAGCAATCAATGCCCTGGCCAACCCGACCACCAACTCTTACAAGCGTCTGGTCCCAGGCTACGAAGCCCCGGTCATGCTGGCTTACTCAGCCCGTAACCGCTCCGCTTCTATCCGTATTCCGGTAGTAGCTAGCCCGAAAGCGCGTCGTATCGAAGCTCGCTTCCCGGATCCAGCAGCTAACCCATACCTGTGCTTCGCAGCTCTGCTGATGGCAGGCCTGGACGGTGTGATTAATAAAATCCACCCTGGCGATGCCATGGACAAAAACCTGTATGACCTGCCACCGGAAGAAGAAGCTGAAATTCCAAAAGTTGCAGGCTCCCTGGATGAAGCGCTGGCTGCATTAAGCGAAGACCGCGAGTTCCTGACCCGTGGCGGCGTCTTCACCGACGACGCGATCGACGCTTATATCGACCTGCGTAAAGAAGAAATGGATCGTGTTCGCATGACGCCACACCCGGTTGAATTCGAACTCTACTACAGCGTTTAAGTTTTACCGCGCCGTCTGCGGACGGCGCCCAGATTTAGTTGTCTTTTTTGTTGCCGTGGAAACTTTCTGCCCATCTTCGGATGGGTTTTTTTCTCCACCATATTTTCTGCAAAACTATTCCATACCGCGTACATGACGGATGGAGTAGGATAAATGCACTAAAAAGGTGCAGTCGTCTGCTATGCCCAATGAATTTCAAGGTGCAGCTAGGCGGCAACCGAGCCAACCGACAGGAGCTTGGTCTGCCAAGTGACTGGTGTGAGTAAGAGCAGCCAACAACGCTGCGTCTTGAAAGATGAAGGGCATATATGGCAACTGGCAAGCTGCCCGACGCAGGGCAGATCCTCAATTCGCTCATTAACAGCATTCTGCTGTTGGATGACTCACTGGCGGTTCATTACGCCAATCCGGCAGCACAACAACTGCTGGCACAGAGCTCCCGTAAACTTTTCGGTACGCCGTTACCCGATCTGCTCGGCTACTTCTCACTGAACGTCGATTTGATGCGTGAGAGCCTGCACGCCGGTCAGGGCTTTACCGATAACGAAGTGACCCTGGTGGTTGACGGGCGTGCGCACATCCTCTCTTTGACCGCCCAGGCGCTGCCTGAAGGCTACATCTTGGTCGAGCTGGCGCCGATGGATAACCAACGCCGCCTGAGTCAGGAACAGTTACAGCACGCACAACAAGTTGCAGCGCGTGATTTAGTCCGTGGTCTGGCACACGAGATCAAAAACCCATTGGGTGGTTTACGGGGCGCGGCGCAGTTGCTGGCCAAGGCGCTGCCTGATCCATCACTGACCGAATACACCAAGGTCATCATTGAACAGGCCGACCGCCTGCGCAACCTGGTTGATCGCCTGCTGGGCCCACAACGGCCTGGCCAGCACATTACCCAAAGTATTCATCAGGTCGCAGAACGCGTTTGCCAACTGGTGGCTCTCGAGAAACCCGATAACGTGACGCTGGTCCGTGATTACGACCCCAGCCTGCCAGAAATGGCACACGATCCGGATCAAATCGAACAGGTTCTGCTGAACATTACCCGTAACGCTCTGCAGGCACTGGGGCCGGCTGGCGGCACCATCACGCTGCGTACCCGCACCGCGTTCCAGATCACCCTGCATGGCAGTCGTTACCGGCTGGCAGCACGTATCGATATAGAGGATGACGGCCCCGGCGTGCCGGCGCAGTTACAAGACACGCTGTTTTACCCAATGGTCAGTGGCCGCGAAGGCGGAACCGGCTTGGGTTTATCCATCGCCCGTAATCTTATTGATCAACATTGCGGAAAAATTGAATTTAACAGTTGGCCAGGACATACCGAATTCTCGGTGTACCTGCCTATTCGTCAGTGAGGTTTTCTATGCAACGAGGGATAGTCTGGATCGTCGATGACGATAGCTCCATCCGCTGGGTGCTTGAACGCGCACTCACTGGGGCGGGTGTGAGCTGCGTGACCTTCGAGAGTGGCAATGAGGTGTTGGAAGCCCTGTCCACGCAAACACCTGACGTGTTGCTGTCTGACATCCGCATGCCCGGCATGGATGGTCTTGCATTACTCAAGCAGATAAAGCAGCGCCACCCTATGCTTCCGGTCATCATAATGACGGCACATTCGGATTTGGACGCCGCTGTCAGCGCATATCAACAAGGGGCATTTGATTACCTGCCAAAACCTTTTGATATCGATGAAGCTGTCGCACTGGTCGAACGTGCTATCAGTCATTATCAGGAACAACAACAGCCGGCGCGCAGCCAGCCGGCTAACGATCCGGTAGCGGATATTATCGGCGAAGCCCCGGCAATGCAGGATGTGTTCCGTATTATCGGACGTCTATCACGCTCGTCGATCAGCGTGTTGATCAACGGTGAATCCGGCACAGGTAAAGAACTGGTGGCTCATGCTCTGCACCGCCACAGCCCGCGCGTCAAATCGCCTTTTATCGCATTAAATATGGCCGCTATTCCCAAAGATCTGATCGAATCTGAACTGTTCGGTCACGAAAAGGGGGCCTTTACCGGTGCCAATCAGATCCGTCAGGGCCGCTTTGAGCAGGCTGACGGCGGAACCTTGTTCCTGGATGAAATCGGCGATATGCCGCTGGATGTTCAAACCCGTTTGCTGCGGGTACTGGCAGATGGCCAATTCTATCGGGTCGGCGGTTATGCCCCGGTTAAGGTAGACGTTCGTATCATCGCCGCGACACACCAGAACCTGGAATTACGCGTACAAGAAGGCAAATTCCGTGAGGATCTGTTCCATCGTCTCAATGTGATACGTGTACACCTGCCGCCATTGCGTGAGCGCCGTGAGGACATTCCGCGCCTGGCGCGCTACTTCCTGCAGGTGGCAGCAAAAGAGCTGGGCGTTGAGGCGAAGAATTTGCATCCAGAGACCGAAACGGCTCTGACTCGTCTGCCGTGGCCAGGCAACGTGCGTCAATTGGAGAACACCTGCCGCTGGTTAACCGTAATGGCCGCCGGGCAAGAGGTGCTGATTCAGGATCTGCCGAGTGAGTTGTTTGAGACCTCTGCGCCAGAAACCACCAGCCACAGTCTGCCAGACAGCTGGGCCACATTGCTGGCACAGTGGGCCGACCGCGCACTGCGCTCCGGTCATCAAAACTTGCTGTCAGAAGCACAGCCTGAAATGGAACGCACGCTGCTCACCACGGCACTGCGTCATACCCAAGGGCATAAGCAGGAGGCCGCACGTTTGCTGGGCTGGGGCCGCAATACGTTAACGCGTAAATTAAAAGAGTTGGGAATGGAATAGTTTGCGTGATTGATTATAGAAAACGCAATCTGGCGCACAAAAAAACCGCTATGTCAGACTTTACAGCCAGTAAGGCAGCAGTATGATCGAAGCGCACACTCTGGAGGCTCTCGATGCTGGACTCATTTGTCGCATTCATTTCCCAAGGTGCAGCGCTTGGCTCCGCTGCCAGCCACACGCCACAGGCAGCCGTGGCTGCGGTGCTGTGCGCAGCACTGATTAATTTTTTGAGTTAAATAGTTAATCGAAAAAACAGCCGCTAATGCGGCTGTTTTTTTATTCCTCAAATAACCCGAGAGAATTGCTGCGTGCGCGCCTGCTGACGCAGGTAGATATCAAAGCACATGCAGATATTGCGGATCAGTAACCGGCCACGTGGCGTAACACGGATACCCTGCTCGTTGCGTTCCACCAACCCGTCACGTTCAAACGGCGCCAGCAGTTGCAAATCTTCAGCAAAATAGCTGGCGAAGCTGATGCCGAACGGCTGTTCTATTGCCAGGTAGTCCAGCTTAAAGTTACAAATCAACGTTTTGATCACCTCACGCCGCAAACAATCGTCTTCCGTCATAGCCAGGCCGCGCCACAGTGCATTGCCCTGCGCTTCAACGCGGCTGTAATAGGTTTTCAGCTCTTTCTGGTTCTGCGCATAGCTGTCACCCAGCATGCTGATGGCCGAAACCCCAAGCCCCAGGAGATCACTGTCGCCCTGGGTGGTATACCCCTGGAAATTACGGTGCAGCTTTCCTTCACGTTGCGCCACCGCCAGTTCATCATCTGGGCGTGCAAAGTGGTCCATGCCAATAAACTGGTAACCCGATTCGGTCAGGGAGGCGATGGTCTGTTGCAGGATATCCAGCTTCTGCTGTGCCGTCGGCAAATCCACGTCTTTGATTTTGCGCTGGGCCGCGAATAAATTCGGCATATGAGCGTAGTTAAATACGCTCAGACGATCCGGATTTAGCTCTGCCACCCGCTGCAGGGTGTAAGCAAAGCTCTCTGGTGTCTGCTTTGGCAATCCATAGATCAGATCGATATTGGTGGAATTAAAGCCTAGCGCTTTGGCGCGGGCAATCAGCGCAAAGATGAAGGCTTCATCCTGCTCGCGGTTCACCAACCGCTGCACGTCTTTATTGAAGTCCTGCACACCCATGCTCAGACGGTTAAAGCCCTCGCTGCGTAAATGATCGAGCACATCCAGCTCAATCTCACGCGGATCGACTTCGATCGACATTTCAAGATCGGGGAGAAAATCAAAGTGTTGCCGTAACAGCGCTACCAGCGTGCTGATTTGCGTTTTGCTTAGGTAGGTCGGTGTGCCGCCGCCCCAGTGTAACTGGCCAACCTTACGCCCGGCAAACAGGGGGGCGCGCTGGGCGATCTCCTGTGCCAGCACCGCCAGATACTCATCCGCCTTGTGTGTCTGACGCGTCACCAGCTTATTACAGCCACAGAAATAGCAGAGCTTGTGGCAGAAAGGGATATGTACATACAGCGACAGAGAGCGCTCAGGATAACGCACCGCGGCGCGTTGAAACGCCGCTTCGTCGTAGTCCTGGTTAAACTCCAGCGCTGTGGGGTATGAGGTGTAACGCGGCCCTGAATAGTTATATTTCTGGATCAGGGCCAGATCCCAGACAATTGCCTGTTCTGACATGCTCACTCCTTCCGATATTTTTTCCTACCGGGCCGGGAAATGGGCAGTTGTCTACGCTGTCTGGCCGCGGAAGCGCTGCGGTAACGTGATTTACGTTTAGACAGCCGCCATAGTTTACCGAATAACCACAGCAGATAACACATCAAGAGTAGGGCTATTGTCAGGATCAACCACATGACGCGTTAAATTACGTCTTTTGGGTTACCGCCTTTCAGCAGTTTCAGGATATCTTCCCGCTTCTCTTCTTCTTCTTCTTCATCGTCGTCGCCCAACTCAATACCCAGCTGCTCCATCAGGGCATCGATACGGTCCAGTGTCTGATCAACGTAGGACTGATCTTCAGCATTCAGCGTCTCACCGTCATCAATGCGATCCAGCAGTGCATCCAGACGCTCATCATTTTCCAACTTCGCCAGTTCTTCTTCCGGCGACAGACGAGGTTTAGGTTTCGCTTCAGCTTTTGGTTTTGCCTGCGGTTTGGCTTTTGGCTGGGCTTCAACCACCAGCGCTACCGGCACTTTACTGCCAATGCGCGGATCTTTGGTTTCTGCCCCTGCTTTATTTTTCGTCTTCGCGGACTCAACCTGGGTGCGAGAACCGGAAGCAAGACCACGGCGTTTTTTTGCACGCTTGCGTTCACGGGCTTCCTGATCGAGCTCCACACGGCTTTTCTTTTTGGTTTTCGACGTCGCCGCGCTGCTGCGTGGGGCGCGAGGTGCTTTTGATGGCTGGTTCATAGCGTATGCTCTTAGGTATGTAGATTCAGTATAGAGATAGATGCTATACGATTGCGGCGGAATCTAGCAGAAAGCGAACAAAGAAAAAAGGCGGCAGGTTAAACCCGCCGCCTATTTACCCCTTCTTTCGAAGGATATTCCTGCTACGCGATCCCTGCGCACACTCAACATCCTGGTCTTTCCTTTTGCTATAACCGCATTCCCTGCCACACTACATCCTTCATCCTGAAAGGAAAATCGTCCATGGCGCAATCCGTACGCATTCGCTCATCCTGAGCGTGCTTCCTGCTGGCATCCCAATTGCAGTGACTTCACCATCCTTGTGCTATTTGCATATTCAGATGCAAACAGATCAATTCCTTCTGTGTTCTTCCTGGTACTCATCAGCACGCCCCGTGCTCTCCATGAGATTTATCACCCTTCCTGGATGTTCCTTAATCCGGCACAGCCTTGTGCTAAAAGCTACTTTACGCGATCAACGCTTACGCTCAAGGCATCTGCCGTGTAATTGGCATATCGAAGAATGCAGCAGATAATTAACTTTTTGTTTTTTAATTAAAATAAAAAAAACAGCTTTCGAATAAAGCGACATTACCCACTATTCGAATGGCGAATGTCTCACACGTGTGAGCAGGCCCCACAGCCATGCCCTGCTAGCTTGGCGCTTAAAAACAGAGAAACACACCATTTTTACCGCTGATGCAGTTATAATCGCCAACCAGTTAGCCATCCTCACGGAGACGAAAAATTTTGACCAGCAAGAATTACAATTACCATGTGACCCATTTCGTCACCAGTGCGCCCGATATTCGCCACCTGCCGGGGGATGAAGGTATTGAAGTCGCGTTCGCCGGCCGTTCCAACGCCGGTAAATCCAGCGCGTTAAATACACTGACCAACCAGAAAAGCCTGGCGCGTACCAGTAAAACGCCGGGACGTACGCAGTTGATCAACCTGTTCGAGGTTGAAGAAGGCATTCGCCTCGTCGACCTGCCCGGCTACGGCTACGCGGAAGTGCCTGAAGAAATGAAACGCAAATGGCAGCGTGCTTTGGGTGAATACTTACAAATGCGCAACTGCCTGAAAGGTCTGGTGGTGCTGATGGATATCCGTCACCCATTAAAAGACCTCGACCAGCAGATGATTCAGTGGGCCGTCGATGTAGGCACTCCGGTACTGGTTCTGCTGACCAAGGCAGACAAGTTGGCATCCGGTGCGCGTAAGGCACAACTCAATATGGTACGTGAAGCCGTCGTGCCATTTATGGGCAATATCCAGGTTGAAGCTTTCTCTTCACCGAAAAAAATCGGCGTCGACAAGCTGAGCCAAAAACTGAATACCTGGTTTAACGAGATCCCACCGGAAGTGCTGCCAGAAGATGACGACACCGCTGGCGAATAAAATACCGCAGGTACCGCAATAGCCGATGTGAAAACACATCGGCTTTTTTTATGCTCAAAAACCTGTGAGCTCAGGCATTTTTCGTTATCTAATTACAGTTATGACCAAAAGCCATCATAAATTCTTATAGCGATTTAATGTGAAGAGTAAGAAAAACGGGCAATTACAGAAGATTTGTTGAAGCAGAATAGGGTGAGGGAGATAAGAGAAAACGATGGTTTTACTTTGTTTTTACAATAAAAAACGCCCCAGTCAATACTGACTGGGGCGGCTAAATATTCAGCCAAATCCGATTACGTGAAGTAAAAGGTCTGAAAGATAGAACATCTTACCTCTGTACCCTACGCGAGTAACTTTACATGATTTTTTCGCAGTGCAAAAGAATTTTTTGTAGTTTACTTACACAGTTTAGCGCGTAATAACGGCGAGGTTGGAGAAACAATCGCCGTATCTTGTAGCTTAATTACAAAAACTGCTTAGGTTATCGCCAGTTAGCAGATCCAAGGTGGATATGGCTGGCGAACCTCAACATGATCAGTGGGCTTCATCCCAGTTAGCACCCACGCCTACGTCCACCTTCAGCGGCACTGCCAGCATCATGCTATTTTCCATCAGCTCGCGAATATGCTGGCTGGATTCTTCAATCACCGACTCATGCACCTCAAACACCAATTCATCGTGTACCTGCATGATCATACGTACCAGCGGTTTCTCTTGGGCTTGCAACCAGGCATCCACTTCAATCATCGCGCGTTTGATAATATCCGCGGCGGTCCCCTGCATTGGGGCGTTAATCGCCGCGCGCTCCGCCGCCTTACGACGCATGCCGTTGCTGGAGTTTACGTCTGGCAGATACAGCCGGCGACCATCCAGCGTACTGACGTAACCCTGACTGGCCGCCTGTTGGCGAGTACGCTCCATGTAGTCCAGTACACCTGGATAGCGCTCAAAGTAGAGATCCATGTAACGCTGAGCTTCACCACGAGGGATCCCTAACTGACGCGCCAGACCAAATGCGCTCATCCCATAAATCAGGCCAAAGTTAATCGCCTTCGCACTGCGGCGCTGTTCGTTAGTCACTTTGTCGAGTGGCAGGCCAAACACCTCTGCGGCGGTGGCACGGTGGATGTCCTCGCCAGCCGCAAAAGCCTTCAGTAACCCTTCATCCTGAGACAAATGGGCCATAATGCGCAGTTCAATCTGAGAATAGTCGGCAGCAACGATACGGTAACCTTCTGGGGCAATAAATGCCTGACGGATGCGGCGCCCTTCGTCGTTACGCACCGGAATATTCTGCAGGTTCGGATCACTGGAAGATAGCCGCCCTGTCGCCGTCACCGCTTGATGATAGGAAGTATGCACGCGCCCACTGACCGGGTTGATCATCAGTGGCAATTTATCGGTATAGGTCGTTTTCAGTTTTGCCAACCCACGGTATTCCAGAATCACCTTCGGTAACGGGTAATCCAGTGCCAATTCAGCCAATACTTCTTCGTTGGTCGACGGCGCACCACCCGGGGTTTTCTTTAATACCGGCAGCTTTTGTTTTTCGTACAAAATGGCCTGCAACTGTTTGGTCGACGCCAGGTTGAATGGCTCTTCCGCCAGTTCATGGGCTTGAATCTCTAATTCAGCCAAGCGCTTGGTCAGTTCGATAGAATGCGTAGCCAAAATACTCTGATCAATCAGCACCCCGGTCCGTTCTATATGTGATAACACCGGCAACAGCGGCATTTCTATCTCATTGAATACCGTCAACAGTTCGGCGCTTTCCTGCAACTGTGGCCACATTGCCAAATGCAACTGCAGCGTGACGTCGGCATCTTCGGCAGCGTAAGGTGCCGCCTGCTCCAATGCGATTTGATTGAAGGTAAGTTGTTTTTTGCCCTTACCGGCAATCTCTTCGAAGGTCACAGTTTTATGACCAAGATAGCGATCGGACAAGCTGTCCATGTCGTGACGGCCTCCCACGCTGTCCAGCACGTAGGATTCCAGCATGGTGTCGAAGGCAATGCCACGCAGACTGATGTCATAACGTGCCAACAGGCCCATATCAAACTTCAGGTTTTGCCCGACCTTCAGCGCTTTCTCATCTTCCAGTAACGGCTTCAGAGTGGCCAACACATGGTCGCGGTCCAACTGCACTGGCGCATCAAGATAGTCATGCGCCACGGGCAGATAAGCCGCTTCACCCGGGGCAAGAGCAAACGACAGGCCGATCAGATTTGCGGTCAGTGTGTCCAGGCCATCGGTTTCAGTATCAAAGGCAAACACGTCAGCTTTTTTAAGTTTTTCCAACCACTCGGCGAACGTGTCTTCATCCAAAATGGTGACATAGCCCTCTTGCGACAACGTCGCTTCGGCAGGCTCTTTTTCAACTGCCGCAATGGCCTTTGGCGCACTGGCGGCTTTCACGCCAGTCCCCTTTTTACCTTCCAGCCAGATACCGGCCTCAACATCTGCCAGCCAGCGTTTAAATTCGTACTGTTTGAACAACTGTTGCAACGCGTCTACGTCTAACGAAGACACTTCGAGATCGGCGCAGGTGAGATCCAGTTCGACGTCAGTCTTGATGGTCGCTAACTTGTAGGAGAGGTAGGCCATCTCTTTGTGTTGTTCCAGCTTGGCCGCCATCGTCTTGGCGCCACGGAAACTGAGCGTCGCAATACTGTCCAGATTGGCATACAGTACATCCAGCCCACCAAGTCCCTGCAACAGCCCCTGAGCCGTTTTCTCGCCCACACCAGGCACACCAGGTATATTATCCGAGGCATCCCCCATCAGCGCCAGGAAGTCGATGATCAACTCTGGAGGAATGCCATACTTGTCGCACACTTCCTGTGGGCCGAGGATCGTATTGTTCATTGTGTTGATCAGGGTGACATTCGGTGTGACCAGCTGCGCCATGTCTTTATCGCCGGTGCTGATCAGCACCGCATGACCCGCTTTTTCGGCTTGCTGTGCCAGCGTACCTATCACGTCGTCTGCTTCCACGCCAGGCGTGACCAGCAGCGGTAACCCCATGGCCTTAACCATTTTGTGCAGCGGCTCAATTTGCGCGCGCAGATCGTCCGGCATCGGTGGCCGGTGCGATTTATATTCTGCGAAGAGCTCATCGCGGAAAGTTTTTCCTTTCGCATCAAACACCACCGCAACATGGCTTGGCTGATACTGCAACAGCAGGCTGCGCAGCATATTCAGCACGCCGTACATTGCCCCGGTCGGTTCACCCGCAGAGTTAGTCAGCGGAGGGAAGGCATGATAAGCGCGGTAGAGGTACGAGGAACCGTCAACCAGGATTAATGGGTTTTCTGCAATCTGGGCCATAGCGTTACTTTATCTTTATCGTGATCGGACATAGCGGTAAGAATGCCATAGCTGGCCGCCTGAGACGAACCTTAGCGTGCATTAAGGATAAAAATCATGTGATTCTGCGAAGCGATCCGCAAGATCCTACCTGTGGATAACTTTGTGCATAGAAAAGACAATAAATTATAACGATGCGTTTATCGTTATAATGGGAAATAAAATTCCTATTTAAATCACTGCGTTAAATGGCGCTATTTTCGTTAGGAGTGATTATCGACTTTTACACGATTTGTGGATATAACTTGCACTCAATTTTAATCGCACTATTCATCAAATTTGGCGCCTCAATTACCATAGCACAAGATGAAAAGGTTGCACGAAAACGCAGCAACTGCCTATTTCTTCCGCGATAAAACAGTTACGGTTAACAGGCACTTTCCCTCTTTAATTTCTGTTAAAATATTTTTTTGTTCATGCATACCGGCATGTAACGCTGTTCTCATCAACCGTCAGCCCATAACCATGCCAAGATTGTTATCCCCTGTTATTTTTATACTTTCTGCCCTGCTCGCCATTTTGGTGACCGTACTGTGTTCGATCCCAATCACACTGGCCGGCATCATTAAACTCCTGGTGCCCTTTCCTGCCGTGTGGAAACGCATCTCAGCCTTTGCCGATTTTATGATGTGGTGCTGGTGTGTAGGGTTGGCACTGCTATTGCGAATTAACGGGCAACTGCGTTGGGATATTGAAGGGCTGGAAGGGCTGCAACGTAAAAACTGGTATCTGCTGATCAGTAATCACGAAAGCTGGTCGGATATTGTGGTGCTCTGCGTGTTGTTCCGTAACCATATTCCCATGAATAAATACTTTCTTAAGCAACAGCTAGCCTGGGTACCCTTTGTCGGCCTGGCCTGCTGGGCGCTGGATATGCCATTCATGAAACGCTACTCGCGTGGCTATTTACTCAAGCACCCTGAAAAGCGCGGCAATGACATCGAAACCACACGCCGTTCTTGCGAGAAGTTTCGTAAACGTCCGACCACTATCGTCAATTTTGTAGAGGGTTCGCGTTTTACTGAAGCCAAGAAAATTAAAAGCAATTCCCCCTACCGCAATTTACTGGCCCCTAAAGCCGCAGGTATTGCTTTTACACTCAGTGCATTAGGTAAGCAGTTCGATAAAGTGTTAAACGTCACCCTACTTTATCCGGATAATACTGAGCGGCCGTTTATGGATATGTTATGCGGTCGATTGAAACGCATTGTGGTGAGAATTGAGCTGCTGCCAATCGATGAAACCCTGCATGGGGATTACTTCAACGACAAGCAGTTCAAGCGACGTTTCCAACTTTGGCTCAATACCCTGTGGCAGGACAAAGATCGCCTGCTTGATAAATTGAAGCGGCAATAGAGAAAAAAAAAGCCGGCTAAGCCGGCTTTTTAACGTTTAATCTCGGTTACTTCTGCTGGCTGAGGTATTTAACCACGTCGGCGAATTGCTTCACGTAAGCATCCATCGAACTGGTGTCCAGACCATCGTTTTTAACCATGTATTTACCGTTAACAAATACAGCCGGGACGCCACGCAGTTGCAGATCTTCTGCGGCTTTCTCCTGTTGAACCACCAGGGATTTAACTACGAAGCTGTTCAATGCTCCGTCATAATCCGCCGCACTCACACCTGCTTTCACAAATACATTGCGGATATCGTCCGGGGTTTGCACAGTTTGAGTCTTCTGCACCGCTTCAAACATCAACGGGCTGACTTTATCTTCCACGCCCAGCGCCATTGCAACGGCCCATGCCTGAGTCAGCTGTTTGCCCAGCGGCCCCAGGAACTCAACGTGGTATTTGGTCATTTTGGTGCCCGCAGGCAGTGCTTTTTTCACATTTTCAGAAACGTGATAAACCTGCTCAAACTGATAGCAATGCGGGCAATAGAAGGAAAAGAACTCCAGCACCTGAGGTTCACCGGTCACTGGCTTATCCAGGGTTACGTACTGAGTGCCATCGCTAAACTGCGCAGCCGAGGCACTAAATGCCATTACCATGCCAACGAGTGCCAACCATATTTTCTTCATAAGACTAAACTCTCCATTGTGTTAAAGCTTCAATACATTGGCATCAGCTGCAGAGGGGGTTCCTGCAACAGCTTAACCTGCTCGGTGAATGCCGTCGTCTGAGATAACCAGAAATCAGACTCCGCCATCCACGGAAAACTTTTAGGGAATGCAGGATCTTGCCAGCGGCGAGCGACCCATGCCAAGTAGTACAGCATACGCATCGCACGCAGCGGCTCGATCAACGCCAATTCACTTTGATCAAACTCGGCGAACTCTGAGTAAGCCTCCAGCAGAACATCTAACTGCATCAAGCGATCGCGACGTTCTCCGTGCAGCAGCATCCACAAATCCTGTATAGCCGGGCCATTACGTGCGTCATCAAGATCAACAAACAGCGGGCCATCACGCCACAGAATATTGCCTGGGTGGCAATCACCGTGCAAACGACGCGGCTGCCAGTCCAAATGCCAACACTGTTTAATCGCTTCAATCAGCGTATCGGCCGCTTTCAGAAAGCTTTCTCGCTGTGCCTTCGGCAACAGTTCACAACCAGCAAGTACCTCACGCGGTGCAGTCAGGTACTCTTCAATGCCCATTGTCGGGCGCTCAACAAACAGGCTTTCACTGCCCACCTGATGAATACGCCCAAGGAAACGCCCCACCCACTCCAGCTGATCGAGATTATCAATCTCATACTGCCGCCCCCCAACGCTGGGAAAGACAGTAAAAAAGAAACCGCTGTGCGTATGCAATGTTTGCCCTTGCAGGAGCAAAGGAGCAACTGCGGGGATCTCCGCCAGAGCAAGATCTTGGGCAAACTGGTGTTCTTCACCAATTTGCTTCGCGCTCCAGCGCTCGGGCCGGTAAAACTTCACCACATAGCGCTGACGATCTTCATCCATAAACTGATAGACGCGGTTCTCATAGCTATTGAGTGCGGTTAGCCCGGAGTCGACCCGCAGGCCAATCCCTTCCAGCGCGTCCATAATCAGGTCGGGCGACAGGGTCTGAAAATTAAAAGCAGAGTTGTTCATAACAACATTCGGTTTCTTTTGGTGACATCACTGTGCCGGGAATGAGAAATAGTAGCATTAATGACAGGCTTCACGAGCAACGGGTTCACCGTACCGCACGAATGTTAATCCTTTATCACGCCGCGGGCGCGCAGTAATGCTGTCTTAAAGTCTTCTTCGTAGTCTTTCTTCAGGCCAGGGATCTGCTCAGTGCCGGCGCTGCCGCGCATTTTCAGATGGTAGATCAGGATATCATCACTCAGTTCGTCCAGATTGCCCTGAAAACCGGCTTCCTTTGCCAGCTTTTGCAAAAACTGAATCAAGTTAAGATCCGGATCTTCCTGCCAAGCTGGCTGTAACAGCTCAATCAGCTCGTTTACGCGGTGCGTTTTCATCGCAATATCGTCCATTAGAATGAATAAACACACAAAGTAGCAGGCTTACCAACGCAGTGAAAGAACCAGCTTGTCAATAAAGGTAAATCCTGATGCCATACCGGCTTTAGCGCTACAATCAGGGCGTTAGCCATAAATTCGGAATAATAATTATGCACGAGGATATTACCGGCATTATTTTAGCCGGTGGGCGCGCAACACGTATGGGCGGGGCAGATAAAGGCCTGGTTCACGTTGCCGGCGTACCGCTATATCAATACGTACTTTCTCGGCTACGACCGCAAGTGGGCCACATAGCAATTAGCGCCAATCGCAATCAGATACGTTATCGGGAAAGCGGTCTGCCTGTCATCAGCGATCTGACAGCAGATTTTTCCGGGCCGCTAGCTGGCATGCTGGCAGGGCTAAAACACGCGACGACAGAGTGGGTCGCCTTTGTACCCTGCGACGTACCCGACTTTCCCACGACATTGGTTGAACAGCTCTGGCAGCAAAAGGGCCAGGCTTTGGCCGCCTATGCCAACGATGGGGAGCGGGCACATCCAACCCTGGCACTGCTGCACACCAGCCTGGTACCTCATTTAGCCGCTTATCTGGCACGCGGAGAACGCAAATTGATGTTGTTCCTGGATGCGGTAGGTGCAGGGAAAATAACCTTCGAAGGCCAGCAAGCGGCATTCCATAATTTGAATACTCAGGAAGATTGCCAGCGTTGGCTGCAGGAAAAAGGACTCACCAATGAATAATTCTTTTCCCCCGTTACTGGCTATTGCCGCTTACAGCGGAACAGGTAAAACCACACTGCTTAAGCAATTGATTCCTTTATTAAAGCAGCGGGAAATCCGTGTCGGACTGATAAAGCATACGCATCATGATATGGATGTGGATACGCCAGGAAAAGACAGTTATGAACTGCGCAAAGCCGGTGCCAATCAAACATTGGTCGCCAGCGATCGCCGTTGGGCATTAATGACCGAAACACCAGAACAGCCGCCCCTGGATCTTCAGTATCTGGCCAGTCGTTTTGATCGCACCAAGGTCGACCTCATTCTCGTCGAGGGGTTTAAACATGAGCCTGTCAGCAAGATCATTCTTTATCGTGAAGAGATAGGCAGACCACTTGAGGATATGTTGGATGAGTTTGTTATCGCCGTTGCCAGCGATCGGTTAATCACTGAAAAGGTTAGGTTGTTGGATCTCAATAACCCAGAATGTATTGCTGATTTCATCGTGGATTGGTTGAAAAGCGCAGCGTAGCTGCGTAATTTTTTTCTTTCGCACACAGCAAAAAGGCCATCCTTGCGGATGGCCTCTTGGCTTAATTGATGCCTGGCAGTGTCCTACTCTCGCATGGGGAGACCC
>NZ_JBJDOG010000007.1:0-215294 GCF_044900985.1 Serratia sp. NPDC087055 | reverse complement strand
CGTGAATCCGTGCTGCCGGCGGCAGTGACTGCGCGCGTGGCGGTAGAAGCGGGTATTGCGGACTACTGGTACAAGTACGTGGGCCTGAACGGCGCTATCGTGGGCATGACCACCTTTGGTGAGTCGGCGCCGGCAGAACAGCTGTTCAAAGAGTTCGGCTTCACCGTGGAAAACGTGGTGGCCAAGGCGCAGGCACTGCTGAAATAAGCCCTGCCCTGTCGCGTTACCCTAAGCCCGGCACATTGCCGGGCTTTTTCTTGCCCAAAAATCGTCCAACCTCACAAAACACGAAGATAAAAAATCAACGGCGTTGCTTAAGAACACTTATTAACTATATGTTAATTTTTGGTTTATTAAATGTAACCAGGAGTTGATCATGTTAACAAGAATCAGCATGTCGGTCGTAGCGATGGCTGTGCTGGGCGCAGTGCCTGCTTACGCTGAGTTCCCGGCAGGCTATCCCGCTGACTATCAAAAAATCGTGGACGGTGCGAAGAAAGAGGGCAAGGTCGTGGTGTATTCCACCACAGATACCAAAGCTGCCGGGCCGCTGATCCAGGGATTCGAAGCGTTGTACCCGGGCGTTAAAGTCGAATACAACGATATGAACAGCACCGAATTGTACAACCGCTATATCAGCGAGCAGGCTGCAGGTGGCACCAGCGGCGACGTGGTATGGAGCTCGTCGATGGACACGGCGCTGAAACTGGCCACTGACTACGCGCAAGAATATGCCTCGCCAGAGCAGGGCCAACTGCCCAAGTGGGCGGTATGGAAAGAGAAAGCCTACGGCACAACCTATGAGCCGGTGGTCTTCATCTATAACAAACGACTCATCCCGCAGGGTGATGTGCCGGACTCACATGCTGCACTGGCAAAACTGATCGCCAGCCAAACCGACAAGTTCAAAAAGAAAGTCACGACCTATGACATTGAAAAGTCGGGGCTGGGGTTCATGCTGTCGGTACAGGACTTTAAGGCAGATCCCCATTATTTCGCCACGTTGGCAGACATTGCTAAAGGGGGGCTGGCGGTTCAGTCGTCTACCGGGACCATGATGGAAAGGGTGTCATCCGGTGAGAATCTGATTGGTTTCAATATCCTGGGTTCATACGCTGAAGCTCGCGCCAAAACCGACCCTTCACTCGGTATCTCTTATCCGAAGGACTATACCCTGGTGCTGTCGCGCGTGTCCTTTATCAGTAAAGAGGCGACCAACGCGAATGCAGCAAAACTGTGGCTTAACTTTGTGCTGTCGGAAAAGGGCCAGAGCATTCTCGCCAATCAGGCGGATATTCCCTCCATCCGTAATGACATTGAAGGCAAAAACGATATCGATGGCATGACCAAAATGCTCGGTAATGCGCTGAAGCCGATTCCGGTGGATGAAAGCCTGCTGGAGTATCTGCAACCGGCCAAACGTCTGGATTACATTAAACAGTGGCGTGCCGCCGCGGCCAAATAAGTTCAATATCCGGACGCGTGTCTGCCACCGTGGCGCGCGTCCTTTGGTGGTTTATGACCAGGGATAAATTATGAATGCATGGCGCAGAAAGTGGCAGAGCCTGCCGCGCAGCTTGGTGGTGGTGATAACCGCACTGGTTATTTATGTGCCACTGTCATTTATCGTGATTCAAAGTTTCCTCTCCGCTCCCTTTTTCTCTCCCTCCAAGGTTTTTAGCCTTGAGGCGTTCCAATTTATTTTCACCGATCCGGACTTTTACAAGGCGCTGAAAAGCGGGTTTATCCTGGCTTTCGGCCTGGTGGTGATCGCGATTCCGCTGGGGGGGATCCTGGCCTTTTTAATGGTCAGAACCGATTTGCCCGGCCGCCGATTTATTGAACCGCTGATCCTGGTGCCAATCTTTGTCTCGC
This sequence comes from Serratia sp. NPDC087055, assembly GCF_044900985.1. NCBI lineage: Bacteria > Pseudomonadati > Pseudomonadota > Gammaproteobacteria > Enterobacterales > Yersiniaceae > Serratia > Serratia sp. NPDC087055. The sequence goes on along the minus strand of NZ_JBJDOG010000007.1, from coordinate 213,419 downwards.
CGATGGTCTTGGGCTTTGGCTACGTGGTGGCCGCCGGGCCGGTCGGCTTCTTTTCACTGTGGGCGGAATCGCTGCTGGGGTTTGTGCCCTGGAATATCTATTCGATGGCCAGCATCGTGGTGATCGCCGGGTTGACGCACGTACCGCACGCCTATCTCTATATCTCCTCGGCGTTGCGCAGCGTGGGTTCTGACGTAGAAGAAGCCGCCCGAACGGCGGGTGCTTCACCTTTGCAGGTAATGACTGCCGTTAGCTTGCCGATGGTGCGGCCTTCGATTCTGTACGCCGGGGTTTTGCTGTTCTTCCTCGGGCTGGAAGTGTTCGGCCTGATGCTGGTATTGGGGGATCCAGAGGGCAATCTGGTGCTGGCAACCTACCTGTATCAATTAACCAACAAGCTGGGGACACCGTCTTATCATTTGATGGCGGCGGTAGCGGTGGTGCTGATCTGTATCACCATTCCATTGGTCATGTTGCAGCGCCGCCTGATGCGTACCGCCAACCGTTTTGTCACGGTTAAGGGTAAGGCCTCGCAGGCGCGGGCGCTGCCGCTGGGAAAATGGCGCTGGGTGGCCGGTGCGGTGGTGGTGTTTTGGCTGACGGTGACTATCGGTGTGCCACTGGTGGGTGTGGTGCTGCGTGCCTTTATTTCTAATTGGGGGGTGGGCGTTTCAATCTGGGATGAGCTGTCGCTCAACACTTTCCGCACTATCTGGCAGCAGCCGAACCTGCTGCGGGCCATTGTCAACTCGATGGCGATTGGGGTACTCGGTGGCGCGCTGGCGGTGGTCTGTTACTTGTTCATCGGCATTGCCATGCATCGCAAACCTGACGGGGCTACCCGTTTTCTTGATTACAGCGTGCTGGTGCCGCGTGCGGTACCTGGCCTGTTGGCGGGGTTAGCCTTCTTGTGGGTCTTCCTGTTCTTGCCAATGTGGCTGGATAAGTCGCTGAAAGAGGGCTGGCTTTCGGTGCTACCGATGGCTGAATGGCTGCGGGAAAACCTGATCGTCTGGCTACGTTCCTTACGCAGCACCATCTTCAGTGTCTGGCTGGCGTACACCGTCGTTTGGATGGCGTACGGCCTACGGCTGATCTCGTCGACGTTGCTGCAAGTCGGCCCTGAGCTGGAAGAAGCGGCGCGCAGCGCTGGTGCATCCCGTGGCCAGATCACCCGCCACGTCACCATTCCGCTGTCGCGTTATGGCTTGATTGGTTCGTGGTTGCTGATGTTCCTGATTTTCGAGCGTGAGTATTCCACCGGGGTCTATCTGTTGTCTCCGGGCACTGAAACCATAGGCTCGATGCTGGTGTCTCTGTGGGCGGCGGGTGCCATTGATATTGTCGCTGCACTTTCCTTCATTAACATCCTGTTGGTGGTGTTAGGTCTGGGTATTGCCCTGCGCTTTGGAGTGAAATTACATGATTGAACTTTCGGTAGAGGATCTGCATTTAACTTACGGCGACAACCCGGTACTGAAGGGCGTCTCGATGCAGCTAAAGCGTGGCGAAGTGGTTTCGTTGCTGGGGCCGTCGGGCAGTGGTAAAACCACGTTGCTGCGTGCGGTCGCCGGGCTGGAAAAACCGACTCAGGGCCGCATTATCATTGGCAACAATACCGTTTACGACGGTACCTCGCGCAGCGAGATCCCGGCGGAAGAGCGCAACCTAGGGCTGGTATTCCAGTCCTACGCCCTGTGGCCGCATAAAACGGTGTTTGAGAATGTTGCCTACCCGCTGAAATTACGCAAAGTGGCTTCGGCGGAAATGACCCAACGGGTACAAGGTGTGCTTGATCAACTGGGGCTGGGGCATTTGGGTAAGCGCCATCCGCATCAGTTGTCCGGTGGCCAGCAGCAACGCGTGGCAATTGGCCGGGCGCTGGTGTACAACCCGCCGGTCATTCTGCTGGATGAGCCTTTGTCGAACCTTGACGCCAAGCTGCGCGAAGAGGCGCGGGTTTTCCTGCGTGAGCTGATCATCAAGCTGGGGCTTTCGGCGCTGATGGTGACGCACGATCAGAACGAGGCGATGGCGATTTCCGATCGCATTTTGCTGCTTAACAACGGAAAAATTGAGCAGCAGGGCACGCCGCAGGAAATGTACGGTTCGCCGTCGACCCTGTTTACCGCCGAGTTTATGGGCAGCAATAATCGCCTGAACGGCAAGGTCACCGAGGTGGTTGACGGCAAAGCGCGCATTGAAGGGAAAGACTGGGCGTTGTGGGGCATGGCGGGGGCAGGGGTAAAAGCCGGCGAAGAGGCCACGGCGGTGATCCGCGTGGAGCGCGTACGCCTGGGGGATGACCCGCAGGGTAACCAGCTTGAGTTGCCGCTGCTGACCAGCATGTATCTGGGCGATCGTTGGGAGTACCTGTTCCGCACCGTGGCTGAGGATTTTGTCGTGCGGGCCTATGGCACTGAAGTGCGCGGCCAGACGCTGTGCCGGCTTTCCCTGCCGGCCGAGCATCTGTGGATATTCCCGAAAGCCTAGCGGTCCACACCTCATCGTTACCAAGATATCTGGCGTATCACAGCGGATTGAGATTGAAAAAGTGTGCGCTAGATCATCTTATTCTCGCAAAGTGCCGTTCGGTTGTCAGGCAGGCTGTCGCATCTGTTCCTTTTGGCAAAACTTTGGTTTATGCTCGGCTGAAGCGTTTCAGTTGTAGCTGTATTCAACAGAAACGTCAGAGTGAAGGTAATGAGTGAAGGCTGGACCGAAGGAATAATGCGACGCGACGATTCACAGCAGGTGGTGCGCTAAAGTACTCTATGCGGGTTATCTAGATGACCCAGTCAGCGCCCTCTCAATAACGGTGAACGCGCCCGGGGAGAGAAGGCCCTTTTTCAGGAGCAGCATGACAATCCGCATAGCGATAAACGGTTTTGGCCGCATAGGCCGCAGCGTTTTACGCGCACTGTACGAATCGGGACGACGAGCGGAAATTTCCGTGGTGGCAATTAACGAATTGGCAAACGCCGAGGGGATGGCCCATCTACTGAAATACGACTCCAGCCATGGCCGCTTTGCCTGGGATGTGCGTCAGGAATGCGACATGCTGACCGTCGGGGACGACCGCATTCGCTTGCTGCATCAGCCCGCGCTGGAACAGCTTCCCTGGGGTGAGCTTGGTGTAGATGTGGTGCTGGACTGTAGCGGTGTCTACGGCAGCCGAGCCGATGGCGAGGCCCATCTGGCTGCGGGGGCGAAGAAAGTGTTGTTCGCCCACCCTGGCGGTAACGATCTGGATGCCACCATCGTGTTTGGCGTCAATCATCAGACGCTGCTGCAGGAACACCGCATCGTTTCCAATGCGTCATGCACCACCAACTGCATTATTCCGGTCATTAAGCTGCTGGACGATGCCTTCAGCATCGAATCCGGCACGGTAACGACCATTCACTCTTCGATGAACGATCAGCCGGTGATAGATGCCTATCATCAGGATTTACGGCGTACTCGTGCGGCGAGCCAGTCGATTATTCCGGTCGACACCAAATTGGCTGCCGGAATTACCCGTATTTTCCCGCAGTTTTGCGATCGTTTCGAAGCGATTTCCGTACGCGTGCCGACCATCAACGTGACGGCGATAGATCTCAGCGTCAGCGTCAGTTCGGCGGTGAAAGTGGCAGAGGTCAACCAGTTGTTGCAAATGGCCGCACGGGGATCTTTTCGTGGTATAGTTGACTATACAGAACTACCATTAGTCTCGATCGATTTTAACCATGACCCGCATAGCGCTATCGTCGACGGTACGCAGACCCGGGTCAGCGGTCAGCACCTCATCAAGACCTTGGTCTGGTGTGATAATGAATGGGGCTTTGCCAATAGGATGTTGGATACAACACGGGCAATGGCCGCAAGCGGTTTCTAGTACGGCGGCATCGGCATTGGTCGATGCGCCGCTCAGGCAACTTTATAGTTTCTAGAGAATCAACCAAGAGGGTTCACCATGTCTGTAATTAACATGTCCGATCTGGATCTGGCAGGTAAACGCGTTCTGATCCGCTCCGATCTGAACGTTCCAGTGAAAGACGGTAAAGTGACTTCCGATGCACGTATCCGTGCCTCCCTGCCGACTATTGAAGCTGCGCTGAAACAAGGCGCCCGCGTGATGGTAACGTCCCACCTGGGCCGTCCTACCGAAGGCGAGTACAACGAAGAATTCTCCCTGCTGCCAGTTGTTAACTATCTGAAAGATCACCTGAAAACCCCGGTTCGTCTGGCGAAAGACTACCTGGATGGCGTTGACGTTGCAGAAGGTGAACTGGTTGTGCTGGAAAACGTCCGTTTCAACAAGGGCGAGAAAAAAGACGACGAAACCCTGTCCAAAAAATATGCGGCGCTGTGCGACGTGTATGTGATGGATGCTTTCGGTACTGCACACCGTGCGCAGGCGTCTACCCACGGTGTAGGTAAGTTCGCACCTGTAGCTTGTGCGGGTCCGCTGCTGTCCGCAGAACTGGAAGCACTGGGTAAAGCGTTGAAAACCCCAGCTCGTCCGATGGTTGCCGTGGTTGGCGGTTCTAAAGTTTCGACTAAATTTGATGTGCTGAACTCGCTGGTGAAAATCGCCGATACGGTGATTGTGGGCGGCGGTATCGCTAACACCTTCGTGGCTATCGATAATAACGTCGGTAAATCCCTGTACGAACCTGACTTCGTCGAGGCAGCGAGAAAACTGCGTGACGAGTTCAAAATCCCGGTTCCTACCGATTCTCGCGTAGGGACGGAGTTTTCTGAAACTGCACCTGCTACCTTGAAAAAAGTCAGTGAAGTCAAAGATGATGAAGAGATCATGGACTTCGGTGACGAAACTGCGCTGGCTATGGCTAAGTTGTTGAAAGAAGCCAAAACCATTCTGTGGAATGGTCCGGTTGGCGTATTCGAGTTCCCTAACTTCCGTAAGGGCACCGAAATTGTCGCAAAAGCTATCGCAGACAGCGAAGCCTTCTCAATTGCCGGCGGCGGCGACACTCTGGCAGCCATCGATCTGTTCGGGATCGAGGATAAGATTTCCTACATCTCAACCGGCGGCGGCGCCTTCCTGGAATTCGTGGAAGGTAAAGCGTTGCCAGCGGTAGTGATGCTGGAAGAGCGCGCTAAGCAGTAATTCAGACAACGGGAGGCGAAAGCCGCCCGTTTGTTTTATACCGCGCGGCATACTGCGGCGCGGCATGAAAAAATCGATTTACATCCATCTACGGCCGACGAAACAGGACAAAGTAACATGTCTAAAATTTTTGATTTCGTAAAACCGGGTGTCATCACTGGTGATGACGTTCAGAAAGTATTCGCAGTAGCTAAAGAGAACAACTTTGCGCTGCCAGCAGTTAACTGTGTAGGTACCGACTCTATCAACGCCGTGCTGGAAACAGCAGCGAAGGTACGTGCTCCGGTTATCGTACAGTTCTCTAACGGCGGTGCTGCGTTCATCGCCGGTAAAGGCGTGAAGACTGACGTTCCTCAGGGTGCAGCAATTCTGGGCGCAATCTCTGGTGCACATCATGTTCACCAGTTGGCTGAGCATTACGGCGTGCCGGTTATTCTGCACACCGACCACTGTGCCAAGAAACTGCTGCCATGGCTGGACGGCCTGCTGGACGCTGGCGAAAAACACTTCGCAGCGACGGGCAAGCCACTGTTCTCTTCTCACATGATCGACCTGTCTGAAGAGTCCCTGGAAGAAAACATCGAAATTTGCAGCAAATACCTGACTCGCATGGCGAAGATCGGTATGACCCTGGAAATCGAACTGGGCTGCACCGGCGGTGAAGAAGATGGCGTGGACAACAGCCACATGGACGCATCTGCACTGTACACCCAACCAGAAGACGTTGCTTACGCGTACGAAAAACTGAACGCGATCAGCCCACGCTTCACCATCGCAGCGTCCTTCGGTAACGTGCACGGCGTTTATAAGCCAGGCAACGTTAAACTGACACCGACCATTCTGCGTGATTCTCAGGACTACGTGTCCAAGAAATTCAATCTGCCACACAACAGCCTGAACTTCGTGTTCCACGGCGGTTCCGGTTCTACCGATGCAGAGATCAAAGAATCCGTAGGTTACGGCGTGATCAAAATGAACATCGATACCGATACCCAATGGGCAACCTGGGACGGTATCCTGCAGTACTACAAAGCGAACGAAGCTTACCTGCAGGGCCAGTTGGGCAACCCGAAAGGCGCCGACCAGCCGAACAAGAAATACTATGACCCACGCGTATGGCTGCGTTCAGCTCAGACTTCCATGATTACTCGTCTGGAACAGGCTTTCAAAGATTTGAACGCAGTTGACGTTCTGTAATCTTGCCTAGCTGTTAGCCATAAAGGCTCCCTTCGGGGAGCCTTTTTTGTTTCTAGCTCAGCAGGCTGGCGCCGACGTTGATCGACAGCCCCAGGATCACCAGGTTGAAGACAAAGGAAATGACCGACTGTAGCAGGGCGACTTTGCGTACTTCTGCTGCGCCAACCGCGACGTCGGCGGTTTGCGAAGCGACTGCAATGGTAAAAGAGAAATAGGCGAAGTCCCAATAGGTCGGCTCTTGAAGGTTACCGGGGAACAGCAGCGGTAGAGGATCCTGCGGTGCGCCCTGGCGGTAAAACTGGTGCGCATAGTGCATGGTAAATGCCGTCGGTAGCAGTAGCCATGACACCACAAGCGTGGTGCCGGTTAACACCAGGTGCAGTGTTTTCAGTGAGTCGCTGACCTGCTTGGCCGTACTCAGTTCAAACAGAATGGCCAAAATGCTCACCAGACAGCCGATGCTGACCAACGCCAAAACCATGCTGGCGCTTTCGTCCTGCGCGCGGGCACGTTGGCGAATGTGCTTGGGAGTGCTAACCAGCATCAGCCGCCAGAGAAACAACAGATAGAGCCAGGCCAGCACGTTCCAGCCGAGCATCAGCCGTTGCAGTTGAGACAGCTGGGCGGGGAGTAACAGATAGCACAGAATACCTGCGCCAACAGAAAGTAACAGCCGCGGACGGACCTGCCAGTAGTGCCTGAGCGGGGAAAGTATACGCATTGCGGGACAGGTTCCTTGTCTTAAAAAAGTGAGGGTGCTGTGTTCAGCATAGAAGAAGTCGAGCCACCGTTTTGGCTATTTTTAGCGCTTACGCTTGGCATGCTGCGTGAATGTTGGTTAACCTATGGCGGTGGTTTCCTACTGACATCTGATGTCGGTGTATTTTTGAGAGTTTACCCCTTTAGGGGCTGAGTTAGGACGACACGAATGAAAGATCTGAACGTAGTAGACGGCATTAATGGTGCCGGTAACTGGCTGGTGCAGAACCAGGATTTATTGATTCAGTATGCAGTGAACATCGTTGCGGCGATCGTTATCTTCATCATCGGTTCGATCATTGCTCGTGTGGTCAGCAATGCGGTAAATCGGGTAATGAAGCTGCGCGGTATCGACGCCACAGTCGCTGATTTCCTGTCGGCAATGGCGCGATACGGTATTCTGGCCTTCACCTTTATCGCTGTGCTGGGGCGCGTTGGCGTACAGACCACCTCAGTGATCGCGGTGCTGGGTGCTGCGGGTTTGGCTGTGGGTCTGGCTTTGCAAGGGTCGCTGTCCAACTTCGCCGCAGGCGTGTTGCTGGTGGCCTTCCGTCCGTTGCGTGCCGGTGAGTATGTCGATTTGGGCGGTGTGGCCGGTACTGTCGACCAGGTGCAGATTTTCTCTACCACGCTGCGTACGGCAGACAACAAGACCATCGTGGTGCCGAACGGTAAAATTATCGCCGGTAACATCATCAACTATTCCCGCGAGCCAAATCGTCGCGTAGATATCGTGGTTGGCGTGGCGTATAACGCTGACATTGATGTAGTGAAAAAGGTACTTGGCGATGTGATCGCGGCCGACAAGCGCATCATGCACGCCAAAGGCGTGACTGTGCGGCTGACCGAGATGGCACCGTCCTCACTGAACTTTGTGACCCGTTCCTGGACCACCAATGCAGAATACTGGAACGTGTACTTTGATCTGATGGAAAACTTCAAGCGTGCGCTGGATGCCAACAACATCGGCATTCCGTTCCCGCAGATGGATGTTCATCTGTATCGCAACGATGCGACCACAGCGAAAGCAGAATAAGTGAGAAGGGGCCACGGCCCCTTTTTTACTGCAGGCCGAGGCGAGATCCCAGGGATGTCGCCTCGGCTTTTTTGTTGGATCAGTGTGGCAAAGCGGACGCTGACGTGGGTACGCGGCGGTGCGAGCTGAGCCGGTAGAGCAGGAATATGGCGGCAGAACCCACCAACACCGGCATCGCCAGCCAGATAAAGAACACCTCAGACGAACCCGCAGTGACAATCATCCAGGCACCGAGCATGGATCCCACGATTGAACCGAAGCGCCCGCTCGCCATCGCCCAGCTGACCCCCGTGACGCGGGCCGCGGTGGGATAGATCGTGGCGGACACCAGGTTCAGGCCGTTCTGTGCACCAGCCACGCCGAAACCGATCAGGAACACCGTGGTCGCCAGCGTGTAGACATCCCCCATCAGGTAACCGGTGGCGCCGACAACCAGCGCTGCACCCAGGTAGGACAGAGCAAGTACCCGGTATGGCCCGACGCGGTCCATCAGCAGCGCCATAAGGATAGCTCCGAGCGTCCCGCCCAGTGGCACCATTGCCCCAATGCGCGACGCGTGAACGATATCGTAACCGGCATCTTTGAGAATGCTCGGCAGCCAACTGGTGAGCTGGTAAAACACGAACAGCGAACAGAAGAACGCCACCCACAGCAACAGGGTGCGCACCGCACGGCCTTCGATAAACAGGTGCGATATCGGCGATCTGGCCTGTACTGGACGTTCGTCATCGACAATCGTTACGCCTGCCCAGTTTTTGCCGGTGATGCGTTCGACCACGTGGCGCAGGCGATCGGCATGTTTTGGGCTGGAAGTCATAAAGCGTACTGATTCGGGCATTTGCCAGGCCAGCAGCGGCAGCAACAGCAGCGGGGCAATACCGCCGAACATCAACAGGCCACGCCAACCGAATGCAGGGATAATTTGCCCGGCGAGCAGGCCACCCAGCGCCAAACCGGCGGTAAAGCCGCTCCAACTCAGTGTGACCATGATCATACGGCGACGCGCCGGCGAGTACTCCGAACTGAGGGTGATGCAGGTGGGCATCGCACCGCCTAAACCGATGCCGGTGATTAACCGCAGCAGAGTCAGCGACTCGATTGAATGGGTATAGGCAGAGGCCAGAGTGCCGCCGCCAAAGATCAGTATCGAAACGAGCAGTACGCGTTTGCGGCCGATGGCATCGGCGACCGGGCCGAAGACTAAACTGCCAATCAACAGGCCGAATAACCCGGCACCGAATGCGGGAGATAACTGCGCAGGCAGTAGGCCCCACTCTTCACGCAAGGCCGGGGCGATATAGCCGATGATGGCCGTGTCAAAACCGTCCAGCAAGACGATCAGAAAACACAGCGTGAGGATCAGAATCTGATAGGGTGAGATCTTGGCGCTGTCGATGATCTCGCTGATACGAGCGGTGTTTTGGCTCATGATAGTTCCACTTTATTCGTCTGGTGTGGAGCTGGCTGGAGGGCAGAGTAGGCGTCAGGTTCCTTCTGAAACGGGCCTGATCCAAAGCCGCTTTGGCTGGCGTGGTATAGAAATACGAGTATACCTCAGAGAGGAGACGTTGAGAGGGGGCGTGGGGGAGATGATGCGGGTGAGCTTGCAGTGACTGGCAATTACTCTGACACGTAACCAACCCGGCAGCCTCAAATCCTAGCGTCAGCTCAGTGCCAGAAACAGATGTTGCATGTCCCCTAGAACACGATTAAACAGATTGCGGTGCGGCTTATTCCTGCCTCTCATGAAAAATGGCACTAACTGAAAGATGCCAGTTCATCGCCTCATGTATATCTACATCCACACATAGTCATTATGAAAGGATGGATGGAGATGCTGAGAGGTAAAAGAGCTGTGATTACCGGTGGCGGCGCGGGATTTGGGCAAGCGCTGTGCGTGTGGTTGGCGCGAGAAGGCGTCGAGGTGCATTTTTCCGCGAGGCGTGCTGATGATATTCAAAAAACTTGCAGCATCATCACGGCTGAAGGTGGGATTGCAAAAGGGTATATCTGTGATTTAACCCAGCCTGAATCCATTTCTCAGTTTTCTTCACAGCTGTTATTTTCCGACAAGCCCATAGACATTTTAATTCTCAATGCCGCTCAGTGGCTGTCAGGCACGTTAGACGATCAACCCGATACAGAAATCATCAATACCGTCAGTTCAGGCCTGACAGGTTCAATTCTACTGACTCAGGCTTTGCTATCTGGATTAAGACGTTCTGAAAGCGCGGATATCGTCTCAATTATATCTTCATGTGGGATCCCGAATTTTACAGATTCAATTGCGCACCCCGCTTTTTTTGCTAGCAAACACGGGCTTAGCGGCTTTACAACTAAACTTTCTAACCAGTTGTCTGAAGAGAATATACGTGTGACCGGGCTGTATCCCCCGGATTTTGAACTAACCGGATTAGATACATTTGTCGATAGCCAGCCCAGAATGGGGGAACGTCTAATGAATGGGCGCTCGATCTGGGAAACAATTCGTTTTGTGCTGGCTCAACCGCGTAGTTGCCATATCAGTAGCATCTACTTTGAAGGTCCAACTCGCGAAAAACTGAATGTTTGAGGCTGAGTTTGGCGATGTTGAACAGAGCACTCAACGTCCACTTCTCGCTATAGCTGACCGCCGGTATCATGCTTTTTGGGCATCATCAGGCTTTCATTGTGTGGCAGGGGGTCATTTCCAGTCATGGCCGCCGGTATGTAAGGTGTCGGCGATGAGGGTGGCAGGTCAATCTTTAAAAAGTTGCTGTTGTCCAAGATGTGGCTATCATCTTTTCTTTAAACTGCCCTGAAAGGACTGCCTGCCGCTATGCCCGTGAATTTTGATCTGAACGATCTCTATGCTTTCCGTGCGTTGGTTGAATACGGTAATTTTCGGCTTGCCGCAGAGTCCATCTGCCTTTCACAGTCAGCATTGAGCCGCAGGATAGAGAAGCTGGAATCTGCGCTGGGTATTAAGTTGTTCGACAGAACAACCAGGCGCGTTACGCTGACACTTTATGGGCAAACCTTCGCCGAGCGCTCAGATCAGCTACTGATGAATGTTGAGCTGGTTCTGGCTGATATCAATAAGGTCAGTCAGGATCGCGTTGGGCTGGTAACGGTCGCGACCGTGCCCTCGGCGGCCTACTATTTTATGCCTGACGTGATTCGCAGTTTCCAGGCCCGCTATCCTCGGGTACGGGTTAAGCTTATCGATAGCAGTGCAGGTAACGTCATTGAAGCCGTTGCCAGTGGGCAGGCTGATTTCGGTATCTGTTTTGCCAGAACCCTGCAATCCAATATCGAGTTTCTGCCGTTGGTCGCGGATGTTTATGTGGCTGCCTGCAGGCGCGATCACCCCATCGCCGGTAAAAAAAGTCTGACCTGGCGCGAGTTTTATCAGCAAGACTATGTAGGGCTGGATAAGACGTCAGGTAATCGCAATTTGCTCGATCAGATGCTGGAGCACATCATTCCTGAGCGCCCCAGCATCTGCGAAACCCGGCATGTCACGACCATGCTGGGTATGGTTGAAGCGGGGATAGGCATTGCTGCGGTACCCGCCATGTCGATGCCTGCCTCAGAGCATTCGGTACTGACACACCTGCCACTGACAGATCCGGTAGTGAAGCGCACGGTTGGCCTGATCAGGCGCAGCGGGCGTATGCAATCCTATGTTGCCGCCGAGTTGGAAAAGCTAATCACTGAACAGTATCACTCTGCTTAACGGGTGGCGCAGTTTTCACCGTTCTCATCCCGGTGGCGCGAATAATGTCTTGCGCCTGGGCGGAAGACAGGAAGTCCAATAGCGCTTTGCCTTCCTGGCGATGTTCTGCCTTGAGGATGACCGCGCCGGCAAAGCGGGTGATGTACTGGACATTTTCAGGCAATTCACCAATAAAGGTGACGCCCGGAACAGGGAGCAACTCACTGACTTGCTGGAAGCCTATCGCATATTTCCCTTTTGCTACCTCGCTGGCCACCGGAATGCGTTCAACCTTATGTGCTTTTTCTTTCACCTTGTCTTCAATACCCAGCTTTTTGAATAGCTGGTTGCTGATATACAGGCCGCTGGCACTGTCAGAATAGGCAATGGACTTAGCCTGTAGCAGGGTTTTGCGCAGATCTGCTTCTTGTTTGATATTGGGTTTAGGGTCGCCTTGTTTAACCACCATACCAATCGGTGAATCGGCCAGTTCCACGCGCGAACCCGGTTGGATCCAGTTATCCTTTTCCAAATTCGTTAGTGCATCACCCACCATAATCACTACATCGGCTTTTTCTCCGCGAGCCAGGCGCGCGGGGATCGCCTGGGGCGTCTTGCCCATAGAGGGACCGGACACCAAGATGATTTTGTCGCCACTCTTTGCTTCAAATTGCGGAGTCAGTTTTTCCAGTGCGGCTTTAAAGCCGCCTGACATCATGACGGTCACCTCTTTGGCCATCGCACCCGTGCTGACAGAGAGGAGCACCAGGGTGGCGAAGAGTGGGCGATAAATTTTTTGCATGACGAAATCCCTGATTTAACGTGCGGTTTGTAGTGATAACGTGCGACGACGGTACAAATACAGCGTCGCCAGTAAGGCACACAGAGCAGCAAAACTCATCCAGTAGCCGGGGGAGGCTTTATCGCCGGTGTACTCGATCAGTGCGGTAGAGATAACTGGCGTAAATCCGCCAAAGACAGCGGTTGCCAGACTGTAGGCCAGCGAGAAACCGGCAACCCGGACCTCTGTAGGCATGATCTCTGTTAACGCCGGGATCATGGCACCGTTGTAGAGCCCATAGATGAAGGACAGCCACAGCAATACGCTGAGCATCATGGAAAAACTGGGGGCTTCAGCAAGCAGGCTAAGGGCCGGATACGCAGTGAACAGCGCCAGCAACGCCATGGTAATCAACACCGACTTACGGCCAAAACGGTCTGATAGCGCACCCCCTACCGGCAGCCAGAAGAAGTTAGATACCGCGACCAGCAGGGTCACCAGCAGGCTGTCAGAGGCGCTGAGCATCAACACTTTTTTACCGAAGGTGGGTGCATACACGGTAATCAGATAAAACGCGGTGGTGGTCATGGCGACCATCAGCATGCCGGCAATAACCACCTGCCAGTTTGCCAAGAGGGTCTTAAACACATCGTGCATCGCCAGATGCTTGCGACGGGCGTTAAACTCTTGGGTCTCTTCCAGATTACGGCGCAGGAAAAAAATGAAAGGCACAATCAAGCAGCCGAACAGGAAAGGCAGACGCCAGCCCCATTCGCGAATGACGCTTTCTTCCATGGCTGCATTCAGTGCGAACCCCATAGCCGCGGCCACCATAATGGCCACTTGCTGACTACCTGACTGCCAACTGGTGTAAAATCCTTTACGGCCTGGTGTGGCAATCTCAGCCAGGTAAACGGATACGCCGCCCAGCTCAGCCCCCGCTGAGAAGCCTTGCAATAAACGGCCGCCCAGTACCAGCAGTGGTGCCCACAGGCCGATGGTCTGATAGGACGGGATGAGGACAATCAGAAAGGTCCCAGCAGCCATGATCGACAGGGTTACAATCAGCCCTTTACGTCTGCCGACTTTATCAATGTACGCCCCCAGTACGATGGCACCGATAGGACGCATCAGAAAACCCGCGCCAAAGACCGCGAAGGTCATCATCAGCGAGGCAAACTCACTGCTGGCTGGAAAGAATGTATGAGCGATGTAGGTGGCATAAAATCCGAACAGAAAAAAATCAAATTGCTCCAGAAAGTTGCCAGAGGTAACGCGCAGTATCGCGCTGGTTCTTGCCCGAGTCGTCATTGGTGCGTTAGGGGGATGCATCTTTATCTCCAGTTTGTCATTGACGCTTTTACTGCGCCTGTTACTGCAGACTGGATCAGGAAAATGAAGTAAATAAGCGCATTAAACTCATAAACTGATGCGTGTAACGCATGAATTGATATTAACAATTGCGCGCGACAAGCTGTAACGTGCCATTAACACACGTGCCTTGTTTTACTTTGCTGGCAGCACGCTAAAAACTGCGTGCGTGTTTTGTGATAAGGATCATACGAGGGGTTGAGGTTGAAAGATGCTGAGAGGGCGAGAAAGAGGAGGGCGTCCCCCCGGTTTTGAAGAACCGGCCGCAATTCTCGCGCTTTGATATGTCTGGCAGACGCCTGGCGGCGTCTGCCACGAAGGATATTTATGAAAAGGGTTGTCTGTGAGTGCGGGCTAATCCGACTTACTGTCCGTAATAAGCATTTTTACCGTGCTTACGCAGGTAATGTTTATCCAGCAGCGCCGGTTGCATGCTGTGAATACCGGGCGTCAGCTGACGTGAAAAAATCCCCATATAGGCAATCTCTTCCAGTACCACGGCGTTATGCACCGCGCTGTGTGCGTCCTTGCCCCAGGCAAAGGGCCCGTGTGAATTGACCAATACCGCCGGAATGGCATTTGGATCGATACCGCGGCGGCGGAAGGTGTCGATAATCACCTTGCCGGTTTCCAGTTCGTATTCATGCTCTATTTCGTCTTCGGTCATTAGGCGGGTGCAGGGAATCGCGCCGTAGAAGTAGTCGGCATGAGTGGTACCCCAGGCGGGGATGTCCAACCCGGCCTGGGCCCAGATGGTGGCGTGGCGTGAGTGGGTGTGAACGATGCCGCCAATGTCGGCAAACTCACGGTAAAGCGCCAGATGGGTGGCGGTGTCGGAAGAGGGCTTTTTGGTGCCTTCCCGGGTTTGGCCACTGGCGAGATCGACCACGACCATGTCCTCGGCGGTCATGTGTTCATACTCCACGCCGGAGGGTTTGATCACCACGAGCCCGCGCTCGCGATCGACGGCGCTGACGTTGCCCCAGGTGAAGGTCACCAGGTTGTGGCGCGGCAGGTCGAGGTTGGCTTCCAGCACCTGTTGTTTAAGCTGTGGCAGCGTTAGCATGTCATACCCCCTTGTTGCATTTTTTGTTCGATCCACCGGCGTGCCTGGACAATCTCGGCCACCGGTTCTTCGGCTTTTTCGGTCCACATTTCGATCAGGAAAGCGCCGCGATAGTTAAGCTGTTTCAAGGTGCTGAAGACGGCGACAAAGTCGACGCAGCCTTCACCAAAGGGCACGTCGCGGAACTGCCCCGGTGAGTTTTCAGTGACCGGATAGGTGTCTTTCAAATGGATGGCCGCGATGCGGTCAATGCCCAGCGCCAGCTCCTGCCCTACGTCATTGCCCCAGGCGCTGAGGTTGCCAACGTCCGGATAGACCGTGAACCACGGCGATGCCAGGCAGGCGTCCCAGGCCTTCCACTTGCTGATCGAGTTCATAAAGGCGGTGTCCATAATCTCCACCGCCAACATCACCTGGGCGGCGGCCGCGCGTTCGACTGCCCACTGCATGCCTTCGGTGAAGCGGGCGAGGGTGCTTTCGTCCTGCTGTTCGTAATAGACGTCATAACCGGCCAGCTGAATGGTGCGGATACCGACGTCCTTCGCCAGTTGGATCGCCTGTTCCATTACCTCGAAGGCGCGTTGGCGCAGTGCATCGTCATGGCTGCCGAACGGAAAGCGGCGGTGGCCGGACAGACACATCGACGGGATACTGATGCCGGTTTCCAGCATGGCGCTGACCAGCGACAGCCGCTGTTCTTTGCTCCAGCTCAGGCGTGCCAGCCGTTCATCGCTTTCATCCACCGACATTTCGACAAAATCAAAGCCGCAGGCTTTAGCCAATGCCAGCCGCTCGGGCCAGGTCAGGTGCTTCGGCAAGGCTTTTTCATAAATTCCCAATGGGTGCTGACGCATATCAACTTCTCCAGATGTCATCAATGGCGGCGCGGAACTGATCGGCGGCGGCCAGCGGATCGGCAGCCTCCGCCAACGCTCTGCCGACGATAAAAGCGGTAACGGCGATGTCTTTAAACAGCGGTAAATCGCGCGGCGTGATCCCCCCGGTAACCGACAGTTCAATGCCCAGATCCGACAAGGCTTTCATCAGATCCAAATCTTGTTTGCCCCAGGTTTGTCCACTGGCCTGCGCGTCGCGGCCACGGTGATAAATCGCCTGACGGATGCCGAGCGCACGCCACTGTTTGGCATCCTCCAACGTCCAGCGGCCAAACAGCTCAATCTGGATATCCCCCTGGTGCTGTTGCGCCACGTCCAGTGCGCTGGCCATGGTGGCCAGCGGGGCGGCACAGATGACGGTCATCCAATTGGCCCCGTGACCGAAGGCCTGCTGCGCCAGCGTGCCACCGGCATCGGCGACTTTCAGATCGGCCACCAACGTATGTTGCGGGCAGCGTTCGCGCAGTGCGCTTACTGCCTGAATACCGGCGCTGATGCATAAAATGGTGCCGGCCTCGATGATGTCGACGTGCGGCTGCAGACGCTCTGCCGTCTGCAGGGCGGTGCCCAGCTGGGTGTGATCGAGCGCCAGTTGCAAGCGGGGTTTATTGCTCATAGGGCCTCCTTTTGGGGGGATTGCAGCGTGTGTAACGTCGCCACCAGTGCCTGATAACGGCGATATTTTTTACCGTAAGCCTCGGCGGCGGTGGCGTCAGGCAGCACCTGTTCGATGCGCGGTGCCAGTGCCCGCTGGGCGGCGGTGAAATCGCTGAATGCGCCGCTGCCGACCATCGCTGCCATGGCGGCGCCCAGACAGCCGGTTTCTTCCACCTGCGGCAGTTCCACCGGCAGGCCGCTAACGTCGGCGAACATCTGCATCCAGGGGGCAGACTTGGCCGGGCCACCGGTAACGCGCAGGGCGGTGGCCGCAGGGAAGCGTTGCCGCATGCGGTTGAGGTGGGTCATATGACAGAACACCACGCCTTCGTAGATTGCCTGCACCAGATGTTCACGCTGGTGGAAGGCCTGCATGCCATGGAAGCTGGCGCTCAATCCAAGTCCGGCGTTGGATCCGTACAGGAAGGGAACAAACAGCAGGCTGCTGTCGGCCTTCGGCAGCGTTGCCACCCAGTCGTTGAGCTGGGCGTAATCGTCTAGCCCCCATTGGCGGCAGAACCACTCCAGGTTGGCGGCAGAGGTGGGGCTCGCTTCGTGCACAATGTATTTGCCAGCCTCGGCGTGGCGACCATAAACAAAGGGGTGTTCGAACCCTTCGGTAATGCTGTCGGTGATGCCGCTGGTGACTGACCAGGTCCCCATCACGGCATTGAGCCGCGTCTCGTCGTGCAACCCGGCGCACAGCGCGGTGGACACTACGTCGAACAGCCCGCCGACCACTGGCGTACCCACCAACAGCCCGGTGGCTGCCGCGGCGGTAGCGTTGACCTGCCCGGCGATCTCGGCTGAGCCGACGATGGGCGGCAGTGCGGGCATGATGTCGCCGATGCCCAGCAACTGCGCCAGTGCCGTGTCATAGCGCCCGTCCGCCATGTGGTAAAGATTGGATTCGGAGATATTGGTTTCTTCACAGGCCAACTCGCCGGTCAGGCAATAGCGCAGATAATCGTGCGCCATCAATACGCTGCCAATTTGGCGGTAGCGTTCAGGCTGGTGTTGCCGTACCCAGCGCAACAGCGATACCGGGTGACCGGTCCACAGGGTTTGTCGGGTCTGCGGATAGAGCGTCTGCGGCATGCCCTGCTTCTGCCATTCTTGCACCAGCGTCAGTGCGCGCTGGTCAGAAGACAACATGGCATTGCCCAGCGGCTGCCCTTGCTTGTTCAGCAGAAAGGCACCTTTGCCCTGCGCCGAGATGCCGACGGCCTGAATATCACCGGCGGCGATGTTGTTACGGGTCAGCACGTCGCGGATCACCTCGGCGGCGGTGTGCCACAGTGCGGGCATATCCCGTTCCGCCCAGCCGGGCTGCGGTGCGATAATCTCCAGATTGCGGCGTGCAATGCCCAATTCTGTGCCCCGACGGTCATACAGCCCGGCTTTGATAAAGGTGCCGCCGCAGTCCAACCCCAACCAATATTCCATTATTCGGCTCCCGCTTTTTGGTCGCATTTATTCGGCAGCATCAGCGCCAGTACCGAAGCGATAGCCAGTGACACCGCCAGGCTGTAAACGCCGACGTCCTTGCTGAACAGACTGATGAGCACGCCGACCATATAAGGGCCGCAGAAGCCGCCGAGGTTGCCGAGCGCGTTGATGACGCCGCGTGCACCGCCGGCCACTTCGGCGTTAAACAGTTTGGGAGGAATGGTCCAGAACACCCCGGCGGCGGCCTGGATAAATACACCGCAGCCGACCAGCGCCGCATACGACCACCAGATGTGCTCCTTTAGCAGCACCGACAGCGCCATACAGATAGCGAAGCAGGCCAGCGGCAGCGCGACGAACACTTTGCGTTTGCCGGTGCGGTCGGAAAGGGTGGAGATAATCAGCATGCCGAAGATGGCACCGATATAGGGCAGGATAGCCAGCATGCCGACCTGCTCCATATTGCCGTTGGTCAGCCCTTTGAGAATGGTCGGCAGCCACAGGGTGTAGCCGTAGATCCCGGTCTGGTAGAAGAAGTTCACCATGATCAACTGCCACATGATCCTGTCGCCCAGCACCCGGCGCAGTGAGGCGTTACGCACCGTTTTTCCTTTGATCAGCAGTTGTTCGTCGTGCAGGGTTTTTATCAGATAGTCTTTTTCCGCCTGCGAAATCCATTTGGCTTCCTGCGGGCGGTTGCTGATGGTGAAATACCACAGCACCATCACGACCAGCGACAGAGCACCTTCCACCAGGAACAGCATGCGCCAGTCCCAGGCGGTGATGATCCAACCGGACAGCGGCGCGGTGAGGATCCCGGCGATCGGCACGAACATGATGACGATGGCGTTGGCGCGGCCACGTTCTTTGTCCGGGAACCAGTTGCTGATCATGGTCAGCACCACCGGCAACATGCCGCCTTCCGAAACACCCAGCGCGAAGCGCAGGAACAGCAGTTGATACTGGTTGCTGACCAACCCGGTCAGTACCGATATCACCGCCCAGGCCAACAGCGACCAGCCGATGAATTTTTTACCGTTGCCGTACACCGCCAGCTTGCCGCCGGGCACTTGCAGGAACAGATAGCCAATAAAGAAGATGCCGCCTGCCAGACCGGCCATAGAGGCGGTGATACCGAGCTCGTCATCCATGCCACCGGGCATGGCGAAGGCGATATTTACCCGGTCCATATAGGAAATAATGCAGGTAATAAGAATAGGCGGCACTATTCTCAACCAGCGTAATTTGGGTATTGCCTGGCTTTGGCTAACGGAAACAGAGGCTGTATTCATATATACACCTTTCAATATTCTGTAGGGTCGGACTTTATTGTTTTGGTTTTTTTTGGGCACAAGGGCCCAGCACCGGCCCAGAGACCGGTGTTTTTTACAGGTTATGTTTTGCCGCTAATTAGACGCTAAACAACGCCAGCGGTATTTTCACCACCACTTTGCGAATAGCGCCGGGTTGCTGATTAATACAGGCCGGGCGATGAACATCCTGCGGGAAAAATACCGCAAAATTACCGGGCTGCATGGTTAACCAGGATTCATCCGCGACGTCCTGATAAAAAATAATGTCGCGTTCTGCCAATAAATCCTGGTGGATCGCGTTATCGCCCCGGTCTGCCGCCACGCCGATCAATTCGGTACCGTTGACCAGAAACTGCACGTCGACATTTTGGCGGTGTACTTCAGGCCGGAGATCGCTCGGTTGATGGGTGTGCAGATCCAGCACCTGTACTACGTAGCCGTTGGCAGGATCCTGATAGCGTCCGGCGGGCAGGGCGCGGAAATCGGTGTTTTGCAGATAGGCGATGGCGTTGGCCACCGGTACCGGGTACTGCTCTGGTGAGGTATGGGCGATATGGCCGAAGATCATGGTTATTCTCCTGTTACAGCGCCTGAATTCGCGCCCAGATACGATCATCCACAGGGATGCCGTCACGCATGTTTTCCGCGTGAATACGTGGGAATTTATGGCCCGGCAGGCGAATGGCTATCTCCGGGTTATCGCGTTCGGCGCTGGTGATGTAGTCCATGATGCGCTGCAGCTTGGCATCGCGGGTGGCGCCGTCGATCAAGCGTTCGATCTCAATGGCGATGAAGACTTGCGACACGCCATACTCTTCGCGGTTGTCTTCGGTCACTTCCGCCACTGACGATCCGCCGGAGAGCAGGGTGGCGATCATATCCAGCACGATCGACAGTGCCGATCCCTTCCAGTAGCCCATCGGCAAAATGCGTCGGTTTTCTTCAATGGTGGCCGGATCGCGTGTTAGTTGACCGTCGTTATCGAAACCGCCGTCCACCGGCAGGGTTTTACCCGCCAGCCGGTTCAGCTCCAGCGCGCCATAGGAGAACATCGACATCGACATATCTACCATGGTGATCGGATTGCCCGGCACCGCGACGATCAACGGGTTGGTACCGATACGGCATTCTTTGGCACCCCAGGGCGGCATGACGGCAATAGAGTTGGTCCAGCAGATGCCGATATAGCCTTTCTCCGCCGCTTGCCAACCATAACCGCCGCCGCGCATCCAGTGGTTGGCATTACGCAGTGCCACCAGGCCGATACCGTGGTTGTCGGCTAATTGCATGGCGCGATCCATCATCTTGCGTGCGGTGAGGTTACCAATACCCTGATGTGCGTCCCACTGCTCAATAGCCCCCAGCGACAGCAGCTTACTGGGCTCGGCGTTCGGCACGATATCGCCTGCGTCCAACTGCTGAATAAAGCGTGGGAAACGGTTAACGCCGTGGGAATAAACGCCGCTGGCGGAGGTGTCGGCGAACATGCCGGCACAGTCATCGGCAGTGGTTTCCGCCACGCCTCGCGCCAGTAACACGCGTTTGAATTGCTGTTTCAGATCGGTGTAACTCACTCTCATGCTGGTTCTCCGCTACGGCGCATTTGTTTGTTTTATGCTCTTTAAATTTCATTATGTGAAATCACATTTCAAATAAATGCTATACCTGCGATTAAACGAAGTCAAAGCGGTGCATGAGAAAATTATTTATATAAAACAATTGGTTAAATTAATCTGATGATTTTGTGATCGGCGGCACGTTTTCGGCCTTTGCCGTGCTTCAGGCGTGGCAAAGCAGAGCGGTTTGGGGCCGCTCTGCCTTCGCCTTTTTGACTCGCTAACCTCGGGTATTCAGCACCTTGCGGTATAGCGATGTGGTGGCGGTAATGTACAACTCATTGCCGTCAGGTCCACCGAACGTGCAATTGGAGACCCGTTCCGGCACCTCTATCTTACCGAGCTGCTTTCCCTGGCTGTCGAAGATCAGTACGCCGTCGGCACAGCTGCAAAACAGATTGCCGGCTTTATCGACACAGAAACCGTCCGGGAAGCCGGGGGCTACGGTGACGAAGCGTCGTCCGGCGTTCAGTTCACGTCCGTCGACCTCATACACACGTAGCTCTCTGCGGCCCAGGGTCGGGAAATCGACTATCGACATATCAGCCACGTACAGCAGCGACTCATCCGGTGAGAACGCCAGGCCGTTTGGCCGTTGCAGGTCACTGGCGGCAATGTTCAGCGAGCCGTCGCGCGGATCAAAGCAGTAGAGGTAGCAGCCGATCACCTGGCTTTCAGATTTGTAGCCTTCTTCGTCACCGGTAATGCCATAGGGCGGATCGGTAAACCAGATTGTGCCGTCGGAACGTACCGCCAGGTCGTTAGGCGAGTTGAAACGCTTGCCGTCAACCCGATCGACCAGCATTTGCACCTCACCGTCGTTTTCGGTTCGGCTGATGCCGCGTCGCCCGTGTTCGCAACTGATCACGCGTCCTTCGGCATCTCGTGCATTGCCGTTGGCATAGTGCGAAGGGGAACGCCATAGGCTCAGCTCCCCCTGTCGCGACCAGCGGAACATGCGGTTGCCCTTCACGTCGCTGAACACCACCGCATCCTGCTGCGGCAGCCACACGGGGCCTTCGGCCCATATCGCCGGTGCGCACAGGCGTTCAATCTGAGGGTCTGCCATCAGTTCGTTCATGCTGACCTCCGTTTACTTCACGCCCCAGATGGCTTTGTAGTGGCCCTGATAATCATTCTGTGGGTCATACAGGTTGTTGGCACCGCCGTCGGCAGCGATATTGTCGCGAGTCACGAGGTGCGCCGGGGTCACGTAGCCGGAAGGTGGCTGCTTGGCGAAGGCGCGGTTGAACTCATCCAGCAGTTGCCAGCCGTGCAGTTTGAGCGGTTCCGGCACCGTGGCCGACTGGCTGCCGCCGGAGCGAATACGCTGGTAGGCAGAAATAGAGCCGTCACCGGCAGAAATGCTGTAGGGGGCGTGAGTGCCACCTTTACCGGCAGTTTTCAGGGCCGGAGCCATAAAATCAAAATACAGATCGTTAATGGCCAGTGCGTACTGGAACTGGTCGCCGTATTTTTGCAGCAGGCTGAAGGTCATGGCCGGCATGCGGTTGGCGGTATCCGCCAGCGGCGTATCGATAAACTCCACCACTTTGCAGCCACTGCATTTGCCGATTTCCTCTTTCATCACGTTGGCCTTATCCAGCGCAATCTGGTACAGCGAATCGGTAAAGATCAGCACATTGGCCTTGCCGCCGGACTGCACTACCGCATATTGCGCGGCAATGCGTGCCACGTCGTTGGAGTCAGAGGTGACGTTATAAAACACGTCGTATTTGGCGATCGGCCCCGGCTCTGGCACCGCGTGCCAGGCGGTGAGCACAATGCCTTGCTGGATGGCCTTTTTCAGCGGGATTTTGGCCACGTTGGGGTTCCAACCGCCGATCACGATGCCATCCGGTTTCTGGGCAATTGCCTGATTCAGTGAGGCGAGCTGATCTTTCACCGAGCCGCCGCCATCGAGCGTTTCCAGCTTCCATCCGGCGGCTTTCGCCGCCTCGCTCAGCCCTTCCTGTACGCCTTGCACGCCGCCGTTTTTCATGTCCGACGCGATAAAGATGATTTTCTTGTTGGCCTGCAATTTGGGCCCGCTGGTGGGGCCGTCCCACTGGGTCACGCTGGCGGTGGCTTTGGCGACAGCCGCCGTGGCCTGATCGAGATAGGCATCGGCCCAGACCGGGGAGGCGGCGCTGGTCAACAGCAGGGCAGTGGGTAATATCCAAAGACGTTTCATTCTGTGAGCTCCTGGTTAAGGATTGATCGCTTTTTGGTTATTTTTATCAGCCGGGGTGGCTGCAGTGCGTTGTACCGCTTTTTGGTTGAGCAACCGGCGGCGCTGGGCATAGCCCGCCAGAGTGATGGACAGCAACAGCGTTGCGCCGTTGAACAGCGGTTCGACCCAGAATTCCCCGCCGAACTGCTGGATACCGGCAATGCCGATGGCAAGAATGGCGATACCGACCACGGTACCCCAGACGTTGACCCGACCGGGGCGAATGGTGGTGCTGCCGAGGAAAGCACCGACTAATGCAGGTAGCAGGTAGTCCATGCCGACGCTGGCCTGGCCAACGCCCTGCTCGGCGGCGATCAGTACACCGCTAAAACCGGTTAGGACGCTGGAGGCAATAAAGGCGCCGATAGTAAAGCGATTGACCGAGATACCGTTCAGGCGTGCGGCTGCCGGGTTGCCGCCGACGGCGTACATACAGCGGCCCAGCGGGGTGTGTTCGGTGATCAGCCACAGCACCACTGCGACGATCAACACGTAGAACGCGACGATCGGGATCCCGCCGATCTCGGTGTGGTGCAGGGCGATAAAGGCGTCTGGCAGATCGCCGACGATCTGCCGGCCGCCGGAGTGCCACAGGGCAATGGCATACAGCACGGTGCCGGAGCCGAGAGTCGCAACGAAGCTGTCAATGTCTGCCAGGGCCACCAGAATGCCGTTCAATAAGCCGTACAGGGCGGAGATCGCGAGAACGGTGAGCACCGCCATCTGCCAAGAAAAACCGTATTCAACCTGTAACGTGATGGCCAGGATATGCCATAGCACGATGCCAAAACCAACGTTAAGGTCGATTTTCCCGACGATCATCGGGATGGTGGCTGCCAGTGCCAACAGCGCGATCTTGGCTTTGCTGGAGAGGATCGCTTGCAGCGTTAGCATCGACGCGAACGAAGGGGTGATCAGTGAAAACAGGATCACCAACCCAATGCACAGCAGCAGTAGGCCGTAGCGTGTGAGCACCTGCATCAGCCACGGGCCGGCACCGTCTTGCGACAGGCTGACTCTTTGCTCCAGTGCCGTTGATTTAACAGATGTTTTAGACATGACCCACCTCAGATTCTAACGTTGTCACGGGCGTTTCCCCGGCGCTGGCAGAAGCCAGTTCCAATAAATTGGCGAATGACACCTGCTGATTTTTCAATTCGCCGACCACTTTCCCCCGGTTGAACACCAGCGCGCGATTGCAGATATGGGCGATATCCTCAAAGTCGTTGGAGATCACCAACACCGCTACGCCTTCCGCCAGGGATTTATTTAAAAGATGATAGATTTCTGCCCGAGCACCGACGTCTACGCCTGCGGTAGGGTCTTCCAGGATCAGCAGCGGAGCGCCCAGATGCATCCAGCGCGCCATTACCACCTTTTGTTGGTTACCGCCGGACAGGGCACTGATATCGATATTGACGTCCTTGGGCCGTACGTCGAACAGCTGCACTTTCCACCAGCTGGCGCCGATCTCGGCCCGGCGGCTGTAGCGCGACAACAGTTTGTGGCCGCTGGCGCAGGGGTTGATAAACAGGTTTTCACGCACGCTCATCGACATCACCAGGCTCTCGCCGGTGCGGTCGCCCGCCACCAGCGAAACCCCGCAGGCCATAGCTTGCTGCGGGCTCGCGGCGGTATAGGCCTGGTCGCGAAAGCGGATTTCACCCTCGTCGGCGTGACGTAGGCCGAACAGTAAGCGGCCAATTTCTTCCTGTCCGGCACCGCGTAGGCCAGCCAGCGCCAACATTTCGCCGGGTTGCAGGCTGAAGCTGACCGGGCCGATATCACCCACGGTGACGTTATTGATCTGCAGGACCGGCGGGCGATTTTCCGGTAAGGGTTCGCGTTGATCGTCTGCCATGGCTTCGCCCACGATCATCTGCACCAGATCACGCAGTGAGTAATCAGCGGTATTGCCACCCGCGACGTAACGTCCGTCACGCATTACGCAAACGCGATCGGCGATCTCGATCACTTCATCCAACCTATGGGTGACATAAATCATGCCGACTTTTTTGTCGCGCAGCCGGTTGATCACGGCAAACAGGTGACGTACGTCGTTGGCAGGCAGAGAGGCTGTGGGTTCATCCAACACCAGCAGCTCTGCGTTAACCGCCACGGCCCGGGCGATTGCCAGCAAGGATTTCTCGGTACGCGACAGTTCGAAGACTCTGGCGTCGGGATCCAAGGCGATACCGACATCCTGAAGTGCCTGAACGGCGCGGCGGCGAATGGCTCGCCAGTCGATCAGGCCGAAGCGGCGTGGAAAACCCATGACCAGTGCCATATTTTCCGCTACCGTCATCCATTCGATCAGCCCGAGATCCTGATGAATAAAGGCAATAGGCTGGCGGCTGTCACTTTTTATCGCAGCGGCGGAGGCTATGCTGTTCCCTTGAAACCGGATGTCGCCGCTATCACGTGGGTAAACCCCGGCCAGCACTTTGATCAGTGTCGATTTGCCGGCGCCATTTTCGCCCAGCAGGGCCAGGACTTCGCCTGGCATCACCTGCAGACTCACGTCATTCACCGCGACGTTGCCGCCAAAGCGCTTAACAATATGGCTGAGGGTAAGAATGGGTTGTTCCGCATAATCTGGTGTCATGTGATGCGCCCCTGGTACCTGCATACGCGTTCGGCGTGTGCGAATTGGTGTTTATATCGTCATTAAATTTCAATATACGAAATTCAATTTCAAAAATAATATGCCGAACGCCGATCTAAAGCAAAGCCAGACGGTTTTTAATTATTGTTTTAAAACAATTGGTTATTTGTCTCTTTGCGGAATTGTGACGTATAACTCACTTCGGCGGTTAGCGAAATGTTGCGCATTTTTAACCCACTACGGACAATGAAACGGCGTTCCGTCTTCACCTGATGCGGGCCTTGGGGTAACATTCCCGGCAAAGAGCCCGCTTACCACGCCGTGGCGTTGGCTGGCGGCTCGACACTGGAGAAATTGCGCTATGAGCCTGAAAGCTGTTGACGAGAAAGATGACAAGAAAGACAAGCCTATGGGCAGCCAAAGCCTGTTCCGTGGTTTGCAATTGATTGAGATCCTGAGCAACTTCCCGAATGGCTGCCCGTTGGCGCACCTGTCTGAGCTGGCCGGCATGAACAAAAGTACCGTTCATCGCTTGCTGCAAGGGCTGCATACCAGCGGCTATGTCACCCAGGCACCGTCACCAGGCAGCTATCGGCTGACGACCAAGTTTATTTCTGTGGGGCAGAAGGCGCTGTCTTCACTGAATATCATCCATGTTGCTGCGCCGCATCTGGAACAGCTCAATCTGGAAGTGGGGGAGACGGTAAACTTCTCCAGCCGCGAAGACGACCACGTCATTTTGATCTACAAGCTTGAGCCGACGACCGGCATGATGCGCACCCGTGCCTATATTGGCCAGCATATGCCGCTGTATTGCTCGGCGATGGGCAAGATTTTTATGGCCTACGGCAACAGCGATTACCCGGATCACTACTGGCAAACTCATCAGCATGAGATCCAGACGCTGACGCGTAATACCATCACCGAATTGCCGAAGATGTATGAGGAACTGGCCGATATTCGCCTGCGCGGCATGGCAATGGACCGTGAAGAGAATGAGCTGGGAGTGTCCTGCGTGGCGGCCCCGGTGTTTGATATTCAGCAGCGGGTTCCCTATGCGGTGTCGGTCTCGTTGCCCACCGCCAAACTGCAGCAGATTGGTGTTAAGGCCTTGATTAAACCGGTGTTGGCGACCGCGCAGCGTATTTCTCAAGAACTGGGGTTTGTCATTCCTGCCTGATTATTAGTATTTCTGATAGTTGATTAGAAGTATCAATTTCACCTAATAATTTTTTCCTCATATGATGCGCGTGTTGACCGACACGCGCCGCTGAACGGTGCTTTTTTCTGTGAGGAATTCCATGTTAGCTGTCTTTTTGCAGGGTTTTGCCCTGAGCGCGGCGATGATCCTGCCGTTGGGGCCGCAAAATGTTTTTGTGATGAATCAGGGGATACGCCGTCAGTATCATCTGATGATCGCGTCGCTGTGTGCATTGAGCGACATTGTGTTGATCTGCGCCGGCATTTTTGGTGGTAGCGCCTTACTGAGCCGTTCGCCGTTACTGCTGGCATTGGTTACCTGGGGCGGCGTGGCCTTCTTGTTATGGTATGGCTGGGGCGCATTTCGCACCGCATTCAGTCGCCATTTGACGCTGGCCACGGCGGAGGAAATGAAGCAGAGCCGTTGGCGGCTGGTGGTCACCATGTTGGCGGTAACCTGGCTGAACCCACATGTTTACCTTGATACTTTCGTTGTGCTGGGCAGCCTGGGAGGCCAACTGGCACCGGACGTGCGCTCCTGGTTTGCGCTGGGGGCGGTGAGTGCTTCCATCGTTTGGTTCTTCGCGTTGGCGTTGCTGGCCTCTTGGCTGGCGCCGTGGTTGAAAACTCAAATGGCGCAACGCGTCATCAATACGCTGGTCGGCGTAGTGATGTGGGGCATTGCCTTGCAATTGGCCTGGCAGGGGGCAAGTTTATAAGAATTTGTCACTAATCCGAATTCAAAAGCCCGTGCGATATGCTACGTTTGATGCCAAGGAACCGGCTGTTCTCGGTAGAGAAAGGTCGGTAATCAGTTACAGCCTGTCATCAAGGAGACACTGTGAAGCTTAAAGCATTGGCTATGGCCGCAATGATTGGATTAGGGACATTACCTCTGGCGCTGCAAGCGGCTGAAGTGCCAGAAGGGCCACACGTGGTAACCTCGGGCACATCCAGCGTTGATGCGACACCGGATATCGCCACTCTGGCGATCGAGGTGAGCGTATCGTCCAAAGACGCGGCACAGGCGAAAAAGCAGGTCGACGAACGTGTCGCGCAATACTTTGATTTCCTGCAAAAAAACAATATTGAGAAGAAAGACATCAGCGCTGCCAACCTGCGCACTCAGCCGGAATACGATTACCTGAAAACCGGTGAGTCAGTGCTGAAAGGCTACCGTGCCGTACGCCAGGTGCAGGTGACGTTACGCCAGTTGGATAAGCTGAATGAGCTGCTGGACGGCGCATTGAAATCCGGCCTCAATGAGATCCGCGCCGTGGAATTGGGCGTCGCGAAACCGGACGTCTATCGTGAGCAGGCGCGCCAGAAAGCCATCGAGAATGCGACGCAGCAGGCGGCTTCATTAGCCAAAGGCTTTAACGCCAAGCTGGGGCCGGTTTACAGCATTCGTTATCATGTTGCTAACTACCAGCCGATGCCAGTAGCGCGTATGTATAAAGCGGCGGGCGCAGCGGCAGAGAGCGACGTGGCACAAACCTACGAACAGCAGAGCATTCACTTTGACGATCAGGTGGATGTGGTGTTTGAGTTGCAGCGCAACGCGGCGCAATAGTACGAAGTGTTGGCAAAGCTACGCAGGGGCTAAACCGGTAGGGGTCGAACATGTTCGACCCGATGTACCCATTGATGATGCTAACGGGCGCAGCATGCGGCGCCCCTACGATGATACAACAGAGCACTTTGTCAACGCCCTCAAAAGGTTCGCCACGGCGAACCTTTTGCATTTAATCCTGGCGCAGAACCTGGCGGCCATGTTCCAGCAGGGCATCGGTCACCTTACGCATCATGCGGCTTTCTGGCGCGAAGCGGTGCCAGAACAACATGCGGCGTTGGAACAAGCCCGGCGTCAGATCGATAAGCTCACCTGAATCCAACTCTTTCTCAATCTGCAGATGCGGGATCATGCAGCAGGTGGTGCCTTGGCGTGCCAACTGCACGAAGGCCTCCGATGAGTTCACGATATGGCAGGGGACGCTGCCCGGCGACAGATCAAAGTTCTGCTGCAGGAAAGCCTGATGCATATCGTCGAGATGATCGAACGCGACCGCGGGCGCTTTCAGCAGCGCGGAACGCGTAACGCCATTCGGGAAGTAACGCTCGGCAAAGCCTTTTGAGGCGACAAACAGATAGTCCAGTGCGCCCAGTTGATCCACCAGGCAGCTTGGCAGCGGTTGTGGCTGGATACTCACCGCACCGACCACTTCGCCGCGCCGCAGGCGTTCCTGAGTACGTGTTTCGTCTTCCACCTGCAAATTCAGGCGGATAGGGGAATCGGTCAGTACCGGCTTTAATGCCGGCAGCAGCCAGGTCGCCAGGCTGTCGGCGTTAACCGCCAGCGACAGCAGCAGCGGCGTATCAATGCCGGTGTCGTTACCCAGCCACTCTTCTTCCAGCAATTCAACCTGATGCAGCAACGCCAGCAGCTTCTGGCCCTGTTCGGTCGGCCGAGGCGGCACGGTGCGTACCAACAGCGGCTGGCCGAACAGGTTTTCCAACTGCTTGATGCGTTGGGATACTGCCGATTGGGTGATACAAAGTTTTTGCGCGGCGCGCTCAAAGCCACGCTCACGGATCACCGCGTCCAGCGCTTGTAGCGTTCGATAGTCTGGGCGTTTCATCGGAAAGATATCCCTTAAAGTAAATTGATACAGGCACTATGCCACATCTCTGGCGTTTTACAGGTGGAAAATCACCGGGGCATATTGCCGCGATGCGCCTAAAAATGCGGCTTAGGGCAAAGAAGTGTGATCCTGCCTGAGTGAAAAATAGCGATTTACCCTATAATACGCACACGTTTTCGTACAGAGGCAAGGGACATATTATGACGCAGGATGAACTGAAAAAAGCGGTTGGCTGGGCAGCGCTGGATTACGTTACCCCAGGCACCATCGTCGGTGTTGGCACGGGCTCGACCGCCGCCCATTTTATTGATGCACTCGGCTCGATCAAGCACCAAATCGAAGGGGCGGTGTCCAGCTCTGACGCTTCCACGGCCAAGCTGAAAAGCCTCGGCATCCACGTGTTCGACAGCAATGAAGTGGATTCGCTGGATATCTATGTCGATGGGGCCGATGAAATCAACCGCCAGATGCAGATGATCAAAGGCGGCGGCGCTGCGCTGACGCGTGAAAAAATCATTGCCGCCATTGCGCGTAAGTTTATCTGTATCGTCGATTCGACCAAGCAGGTCGACGTACTGGGTAAATTCCCGTTGCCCGTGGAAGTGATCCCGATGGCGCGTTCCTACGTCGCACGTGAGCTGGTGAAACTGGGCGGTCTGCCAGAGTATCGCCAGAATGTACTGACCGATAACGGCAACGTGATCCTCGATGTACATAACCTGAACATCGTCGATGCCATTGCGTTGGAAAATAAAATTAACGGTATTGCCGGCGTTGTCACTGTCGGTCTGTTCGCCAACCGTGGTGCCGATGTGGCGCTGGTTGGGACACCTGAGGGTGTGAAAGTCATCAAATAAAGAATCTCTCCGCAGGGGCGCAGCAGGCAGTGCCCCTGTGGTATAGGATCTTGGATCCCACCAGACCGAATAATTCACTGGCTAAAATATCTTTTATTAAAAGCGCCAAATTTGGTGACATATGTCACATTATGAGCGTTAGCTCCACGAAGCTCCTGTCTAATTCTTTCCCTATGGCATTTTCTACCAGAAACCGCAGACAACCCTGAGCCTTGTACTGACGGGCGGGCAATCGTTTGTATTGCCGCCTGCGTTATTTTTGTTATGTTGGATGGGTGCTGTTTGACAACAGCCGCTTCTGAAGTCTGAACATAGGGTCGGGTAAATGGCAAAAGTATCATTGGAGAAAGACAGGATTAAATTCCTGTTGGTGGAAGGGGTTCATCAGAGCACGGTAGATAATCTGCTGGCAGCCGGATATACCAACATTGAATATCACAAAGGTGCGTTAGACACCGAATCGCTTAAGGCATCCATTCGCGATGCTCACTTCGTCGGCATCCGATCGCGTACGCATCTGACCGAAGAGGTTTTCGCTGCCGCAGAAAAGCTGGTGGCGGTGGGGTGTTTCTGTATCGGTACTAACCAGGTTGATCTGAAAGCGGCGACCAAACGCGGCGTTCCGGTGTTTAACGCACCTTTCTCTAATACCCGATCCGTGGCCGAAATGGTGCTGGGCGAACTGCTGCTGATGCTGCGCGGTATTCCGTCCGCTAACGCCAAAGCGCACCGGGGTGAATGGCAAAAACTGGCCGTTGGCTCGTTTGAAGCGCGTGGTAAGAAGCTGGGAATTATTGGCTACGGTCATATCGGTACCCAGTTGGGCATCCTGGCCGAAGGCCTGGGCATGAAAGTGTTCTTTTACGATATTGAGAACAAGCTGCCATTAGGCAATGCACAGCAGGTTCGCCACCTGTCCGATTTGCTCAACATGAGCGACGTAGTGACGCTGCACGTGCCGGAAACTCCGTCGACCAAGAACATGATGGGTGCAGAAGAGCTGGCGCTGATGAAGCCAGGTTCTATTCTGATCAACGCCTCACGCGGCACAGTGGTTGATATCCCTGCGCTGTGTAACGTCCTGGCCAGCAAACACTTAGCCGGCGCGGCGATTGACGTGTTCCCGGAAGAGCCAGCTACCAACAGCGAGCCGTTTAACTCACCGCTGTGCGAGTTCGATAATGTGATCCTGACCCCGCACATTGGCGGTTCGACTCAGGAAGCGCAGGAAAATATCGGTGATGAAGTCGCGGGCAAACTGGCGAAATACTCCGACAACGGCTCGACGCTGTCTGCGGTCAACTTCCCTGAAGTGTCGTTGCCTGCACACAGTGCTAACGTAAGCCGTCTGCTGCATATTCATGAAAACCGCCCTGGCATACTGACGCAAATTAACCAGATTTTCGCGGAAGAAGGGGTGAACATTGCTGCGCAGTACCTGCAAACTGGCCCGGAAATCGGCTACGTGGTCATCGACATTGACGCGGAAACCGAACGTGCCGACGCTGCACTGCAACGTATGAAGGCAATTGCCGGCACCATCCGTTCTCGCTTGCTGCTCTGATTGAAAACGTTGTAACGCAAAGGCCGGATTTATCCGGCCTTTTGCTATTGCGCTATCTGCCAAGCCCAATTCTGCGACGGGGTCACGATTTCCGGCAGCGGGATATCCCAATGTTCCACCGGTATCTGTTCCACTTGTTGGCAGTCATGGGCTAACCCGATGGGGTAAGGGCCAGTTTGCTGCCAGTTTTGCAAGGTGCGATCGTAGAAGCCGCCGCCCATCCCTAACCGCTGGCCTGTGCTGTCAAATGCCACCAATGGCGTTAGCACCACGTCTAACGAATTTAATGGCAGCACGTGGCGCACGTCGAGTTGCGGCTCACGGATATTGAAGCGGTTGTTAGCCAGCGGCGTTTCCGGGGTATAGCGCAGGAACAGCAGATTGCCGGGGCTGAACGGATGCAGCACGGGCAGATAAACCCGCTTGCCTGACTGCCATAACCGTTCAATCAGCGGGCGCGTGTCCAGTTCACCATCAAAGGATAAAAATACCGCGACGCTTTGCGCTGCCAGAATACGCGGATGTGCCGCAATGCGTTCGGCTGTTTGCTGGGCAAAGTTGTGTTGTTGTTCTGGTGTTAAAGCACGTCGACGTTGGCGGATTTGCTGTCGGATATTTTGCCGCTGTTGGGCATATTGGGCTTGAAAGGACATAGTCAGCACACTTACCGCTGAGGAAGGGGAATCTCCGAGATGCCGTCGCAGGCTGTAACCCTTGAACCCATGGTTCAAGGTGAACGTGCTGTCGCAATCTTAAGGCTTCTCGGCGGGCCGAGCATGCACACCGATCGCGGATCATCACATTCTGTTGGTACTAAATATCGGCTCAGGGGACTGGCCCGCTGGCGAACATCTCAGAGAAATTTTTTACTCGTTGCCGAAACCTTGGATCTCAGCAACTTAAGTTATTCGAATTGTGCATCCTGACGTTCAGAGATGCGACCTTGTTCAAGCAACGCTTGTTCAATGGTCTGTTGCAGCATACGAATGCGTTGTTCCATATTGGACGCATAATCACGGGTTTTCAACCGTTCTTGAGCAAGTTCGTGACAAACGTTCAATGCTGCGATGAAAACGAGCTGCTCAGTATTTGTGACTCTAGTGCGAACTTTAAGATCTTGCAACCGTTCGTTAAGATCGACCGCGGCCATGTTCAACGCATCTTGTTGTTCTGGCGGGCAATTGACTCTTAAAGAGCGACCAAAAATTTGAATATCTACTGGTTGTGCAGACATGCCACCTTCCTGCCTAAATTTCGCGCCAGCCCCAGCCTACCCTTACCGGGCCAACCAAAGCGGGCGCCACTATATATACCTCGGTACCAAGATACAACCCCTTTTTCAGTACCTGGTTGTAATCTACTGCGACAGACATTACCAGTCAAAAAAGCGTTTCAAAATGCGTATTTAGCGTCATTTTGATCCTTGCCGGCAGTGTGTGAGATCTGGCACATCACGATTATAACTAGCCACTGAGGTGTCGCGCTTATCTGGTACAGCGACGGACCTTGGTGGTAGCATAACACGAACTTATCCTGCCAACGATGACGAATGCGCATGTCTATACAGAATACATTTCCAAGTTACCAATCTTTGACCGTTGCTCTTAACCAGCAAGCGGTGGCATTAACCGCAGCAGAAATGCACGGCCTGCTCAGCGGCCTGTTGTGCGGTGGCAGCCAAGACGCTGGCTGGCAATCTCTGGTCTATGATCTGACGAATGAAGGCGTGGCCTTCCCGCAGGCACTGAGCTTGCCGTTGCAGCAACTTTATGAAATTACGCGTGAAACCTTAGAAGACGACGATTTCATGTTCCAACTGATGATGCCGGAAGGCGAAACGGTCAGCGTGTTCGACCGCGCGGATGCATTGGCCGGTTGGGTAAATCATTTCCTGCTTGGGCTCGGCATGATGCAGCCGAAATTGGCCCAGGTGAAAGACGAAGTGGGTGAGGCGATCGACGATCTGCGCAATATCGCCCAGCTCGGTTATGACGAAGACGAAGATCAGGAAGAGCTTGAGCACTCTCTGGAAGAAGTGGTGGAGTACGTTCGTGTCGCCGCCATTTTATGCCATACCGAATTTACCCGCCGCAAACCAACGGCACCGGAAAATGCCAAGCCGACCTTGCACTAAACATCCGAATTCACGTCCTTAAATGGCCGTGAGCACAGGCAGATTGATTTCAGGAGAAGGTGATGACTCAGCAGGAATTCAACAGCCGCCGTCAGGCGCTGTTGGCGAAAATGGCTCCGGCCAGCGCGGCAATTATTTTCTCTGCGCCGGAAGCAACGCGCAGTGCAGACACAGAATACCCTTACCGTCAGAACAGCGATTTCTGGTATCTGACTGGTTTCAACGAGCCGGAAGCGGTGTTGATTCTGGTGAAGAGCGATGAGACGCATAACCACAGCGTACTGTTTAACCGCGTGCGTGATCTGACGGCGGAAATCTGGTTTGGCCGCCGCCTGGGACAAGATGCTGCCCCGGCGAAGCTGGGCGTAGATCGTGCGCTGTCGTTCGATGAAATCAACGAACAATTACCCCTGCTGCTCAATGGACTGGACGTGGTTTACCACGCGCAGGGCCAATATGCCTATGCCGATCAGATCCTGTTCACTGCGCTGGACACGCTGCGTAAGGGATTCCGCCAAAACCTGCAGGCTCCGGCGACCCTGACTGACTGGCGTCCATGGGTGCATGAAATGCGCCTGTTCAAATCGTCTGAAGAGATGGCGATAATGCGCCGGGCTGGCGAAATCAGTGCATTGGCCCATACCCGCGCGATGCAGAAATGCCGCCCCGGGATGTTCGAGTATCAGCTTGAGGCGGAAATTCATCACGAATTTACCCGCTTCGGTGCCCGTTACCCGTCTTATAACACCATCGTCGGCGGGGGTGAAAACGCCTGCATCCTGCACTACACCGAGAACGAAAGTGAATTGCGTGATGGGGACCTGGTACTGGTCGATGCGGGTTGTGAATATAAAGGCTATGCGGGCGACATTACCCGTACCTTCCCGGTCAACGGCAAATTCAGCCGGCCACAACGTGCGGTGTATGACATTGTGCTGGCGTCGTTGACGCGAGCCCTGGCGTTGTTCAAACCGGGCACCAGCATCCGTGAGGTCAATGATGAGGTCGTGCGCATCATGATCACCGGGCTGGTTGAGCTGGGGATCTTGAAAGGTGACGTCGAGCAGCTGATCGCCGAACAGGCGCATCGTCAGTTCTACATGCATGGGCTTGGCCACTGGTTGGGGCTGGATGTGCACGACGTCGGGCATTACGGTACGCCAAACCGCGACCGTACGCTTGAACCAGGCATGGTGTTTACCGTCGAGCCTGGGCTGTATATCGCACCGGATGCTGACGTGCCGGAAGAATACCGTGGTCTGGGCATTCGCATCGAAGACGACATTTTGATCACCGCTAACGGCAATGAGAACTTGACCGCCAGCG
This sequence comes from Serratia sp. NPDC087055, assembly GCF_044900985.1. Classification (NCBI taxonomy): domain Bacteria; kingdom Pseudomonadati; phylum Pseudomonadota; class Gammaproteobacteria; order Enterobacterales; family Yersiniaceae; genus Serratia; species Serratia sp. NPDC087055. The sequence goes on along the minus strand of NZ_JBJDOG010000007.1, from coordinate 177,904 downwards.
TAGTGAAAGACGCCGACGCCATTGAAGCCCTGATGGCGGCGGCAAGGTAATCGCATGAGCGTAATTATCGTTGGTGGCGGCATGGCGGGCGCGACCCTGGCGCTGGCTATCTCGTCGCTTACTCAGGGACGATTGGCGGTTGATTTGGTCGAAGCGACCCGGCCGGACGATCGCAGCCACCCGGGGTTCGACGCCCGCGCTATTGCTTTGGCGCAGGGCACCTGCCAGCAGTTGACGCGCATTGGTGTTTGGCCGGCGCTGCGTGACTGTGCGACAGCCATCACCCAGGTGCACGTTAGCGATCGCGGCCACGCCGGGTTCGTTAATTTATATGCGCAAGATTACCAGGTTGATGCACTGGGGCAGGTGATCGAGCTGCACGACGCAGGCCAACGGCTATTTGCACTGCTGGCCAAGGCGCCGGGCGTCACGCTGCACTGCCCAGCCAAAGTGGTTGATGTGGTGCGCACGGCAGAGCAGGCAGAAGTGCTGCTGGATAACGGTCAGCGTATCAGCGGGAAACTGCTGGTAGCGGCGGACGGTTCGCGTTCGGCACTGGCGCAGGCCTGTAATCTGCAATGGCAGCAGCGTGAATACCCGCAGTTTGCCACCATTGCCAACGTCACGACCGCAGAAGATCCACAGGGGCGTGCCTTTGAACGTTTCACCCGCCATGGGCCATTGGCGCTGTTGCCCATGTCCCAGGGGCGCAGCTCACTGGTGTGGTGTCACGCGCGTGAGGATCGCCAACAGGTCGATGCCTGGGACGATGCGCGTTTTATCAGTGAATTACAGCAGGCGTTTGGCTGGCGGTTGGGGCGTATTCTTCGCGCCGGCAAACGTCACAGCTATCCGCTCAGCCTGCTGACGGCCAATCAGCATGTCAGCCATCGTCTGGCGCTGGTGGGTAATGCCGCACAGACGTTGCATCCGATCGCCGGTCAGGGGTTCAATCTTGGCCTGCGTGACGTGATGTCTCTGGCGGAAACGCTGGCAGAAGCGCAGCATGCAGGGGAAGATCCCGGCGGTTATGCGTTGTTGAGCCGTTATCAACAACGGCGACAGCAAGATCAGCAGGCGACCATTGGCGTGACCGACGGTTTGATCCGGTTGTTTGCCAATCGTTACGCTCCCTTGGTCGTGGGGCGCAATCTGGGCCTGATGGCAATGGCCCAGTTACCGGCTGTGCGAGATGCCTTTGCCAAGCGAACGTTGGGCTGGGTAGATCGTTAAGCGGTGTCTAAGTAAGGGCGTAGCGTGCTACGCCCACATCGCTGTGCAATGGCTGCATAGCGAGTCATTTAAGGAAATTAAGCAGCATGCAATCATTTGACGTGGTTATCGCCGGTGGCGGTATGGTGGGGTTGGCAATGGCCTGCGGTTTGCAGGGCAGTGGCCTGCGCGTTGCCGTGCTGGAGCACCAGCAGCCAGATATGACGCCGCTGCAGCCACAGCCAGCGCTGCGTGTATCCGCTATCAACGCTGCGAGCGAGCGTCTGCTGCAACACATTGGCGTGTGGGACGAGATCCTCAACCTGCGTGCCAGCGCCTATAACGCGATGGAAGTGTGGGATCGCGACAGTTTTGGCAAGATTGCCTTCCGTGGCGATGAGTGTGGCTTTAGCCATCTCGGCCATATCATTGAAAACACAGTGATCCAACAAGCCTTGTGGAAGCGGGCGGAAAGCTTGAGTGATGTTACGCTGATTACCCCAGCCAAGCTCAAGCAAGTCGCCTGGGGCGAAAACGACGCTTTTATCACGCTGGAGGATGGCCGCATGCTGACCGCCCGGCTGGTGATTGGCGCCGACGGAGCTCATTCCTGGCTGCGCCAGCATGCCGATATTCCTTTGACCTTCTGGGACTACCGTCATCATGCGCTGGTCGCCACCATCCGTACCGAGGAGCCACATTTGGCGACGGCGCGGCAGGTGTTTCATGGCGATGGCATCCTGGCGTTTCTGCCGTTCAACGATCCGCATTTAAGCTCGATCGTTTGGTCGGTGTCGCCGGAAGAGGCTGAACGCCTGAAAAAATTGGAACCGGAGCAGTTCGACCGTGAGCTGGCGATGGCGTTTGATTTGCGTCTCGGTAGCTGTACCCTGGAAAGCGAACGTCAGACCTTCCCGTTGACCGGGCGTTACGCGCGCAGCTTTGCTGCACACCGTTTGGCGTTGGTGGGGGATGCGGCACACACTGTGCATCCGTTGGCGGGTCAAGGGGTCAACCTGGGCTTTATGGATGCAGCGGAGCTGATTGCCGAACTGCGCCGTTTGCAACGTCAGGGCAAAGACATTGGTCAGCATCTGTATCTGCGTCGCTATGAGCGCCGCCGTAAGCACGGCGCGGCGGTCATGCTGGCCAGCATGCAGGGGTTCCGCGAGCTGTTCGATGGCAACCACCCCGCGAAGAAACTGCTGCGTGATGTTGGGCTACGCCTCGCCGACAGCCTGCCAGGCGTGAAGCCTAAGCTGGTACGTCAGGCGATGGGCCTGAACGATCTGCCGGAGTGGTTGGCCTGACCGTATTCTGAGAGAGGTCATCAGGCCTCTCTGCCTCATTTCCCCGCATTAACGTCGATCTCGAAGGCATAACCCTGTGCCTTTTACCCATCGCTTTTTCTTATATCACTCTTCATTTGAAATAATCTAATTTCATGCCGATTTTAGCATTAGTTTTTCTAATTCAATGTTCGGTTATCAAAAGTCGAAATTCCGCATCCGACCGTGGGTTTGTTATATAACTTTGGATTTTTGGTGCTTTAATTGTTGGTTTTGTGCCTTAAAGCGCATTTTTCCAGTCAAAAACTCTGCACACTAGCCCGGTATTTTACTGCCCCTGAACGACGCCAAACCTATTTTATCTTATGGTTAATGGGGGCGTTCGGTGCTAACGTCAGGGCAAAGGTATCGTTTGCGTCACGGCGGTTAGCCGTCTTTGGGCGCTATCATCGTAATGTTAAATACCCTAAATAATTCGAGTTGTATCGCGGCGGCAACCGATCGAGCACGATGAGCTTGCATGAGTAGGTGATTCGGGTGAGAAGAGCAGCCAACAGCGCGGCGGTTTGAATTATTGCGGGGATTTGTGGAGTGAGGGAAAAGATGGCAAAGCAAACCCCATTGTACGACCAGCACGTGGCGTGCGGTGCGCGTATGGTAGATTTTCATGGCTGGATGATGCCACTGCATTACGGTTCCCAGATCGATGAGCACCACGCCGTGCGTCAGGATGCCGGTATGTTTGACGTCTCCCATATGACCATTGTAGATCTGCGCGGTGCCCGTACCCGCGAGTTCCTGCGTTACCTGTTGGCAAACGATGTTGCCAAGCTCACCCAACCGGGTAAAGCGCTGTACACCGGCATGTTGAATGCGTCCGGCGGCGTGATCGACGACCTGATCGTTTACTTCCTTACTGAAGATTATTTCCGCCTGGTGGTGAACTCCGCCACGCGCGACAAAGACCTGGCCTGGATCGAAGAGCATGCCGCTCCGTACGGCGTAGCCCTGACGGTGCGTGACGATTTGGCGCTGGTTGCGGTGCAAGGCCCACAGGCCAAAGAGCGTGCCGGCACCTTATTTACCCCAGAACAAAAAAACGCCGTTGAAGGCATGAAGCCGTTCTTCGGCGTACAGGCCGGGGATCTGTTTATCGCGACCACCGGTTATACCGGCGAAGCGGGTTATGAAATTGCGCTGCCAAAAGAGCAGGTTGTGGACTTCTGGCAGAAACTGCTGGCGGCTGGCGTTAAGCCGGCGGGCCTGGGCGCACGCGACACGCTGCGTCTGGAAGCCGGCATGAATCTGTACGGGCAAGAGATGGACGAAGGCATTTCGCCATTGGCCGCCAACATGGGCTGGACCATTGCCTGGCAGCCGGAAGATCGTCAGTTCATCGGCCGCGACGCGCTGGAAAAACAGCGTGAATTGGGCACCGAGCAACTGGTCGGCTTGATCATGACGGAAAAAGGCGTATTACGTAATGAGCTGCCGGTGCGTTTCACCGATGCGGCAGGCCAGACGCACGAAGGGGTGATCACCAGTGGCTCATTCTCGCCGACCCTGGGCTTCAGTATTGCCCTGGCCCGCGTCCCTGCTGGCATCGGCGAACAGGCCATCGTACAGATCCGCAACCGCGAAATGCCGGTTAAGGTCACCAAACCTGGGTTTGTGCGTGCCGGTAAGCCCCTGACTCATTAATTTTTTATTGGTTATTCCCCATGGATTTTGCGCTGCGGCCAACAACGCTGCGGTGTGAAAGACGCAGGGAAATTATTTCTTCGAAGGAGTAGCTGGCTATGAGCAATGTGCCAACAGAATTGAAATATGCGTCCTCACACGAGTGGGTTCGTTCAGAAGGTAACGGCGTTTACACTGTAGGTATCACCGAACACGCGCAGGAACTGCTGGGCGATATGGTGTTTGTTGATTTGCCAGAAGTGGGCCGTGTTGTGGCCGCCGGCGAAGATTGCGCCGTGGCTGAATCTGTCAAAGCGGCCTCGGACATTTATTCGCCAATCAGCGGTGAAATCGTTGCGGTAAACGTTGAACTGGAAGGTTCCCCGGAGCTGGTGAACAGCGAGCCTTACGGTGAAGGTTTCCTGTTCCAGATTAAAGCGTCAGACGAAAGTGAACTGGCTAACCTGCTTGATGCCGGTGCTTACCAGGCCTCTATCGACGAGTAATCGGCATACTCTTCGTCTTTCAAGCTGCAGCGTTGTTATCTGCACATGCTTACCCCAGTAGCTGACTAAAGTAAGCCACTGGGGATAAGCAAACTGGCCGCCTCGCGGCAACTTGAAATCCATTGAGTATGTAACGCCTTGACCTAGGGTCTTAATAGGAAGGCGTTTTAGTTATAGAACAGGCTATATCCCGTACCACGCCAGAATTCAGGAATTTGTAGCAATGACTCAGACACTCAGCCAACTTGAACACAGCGAAGCGTTCATCGAACGCCATATCGGCTCTTCTGCAGAACAACAGCAGCAGTTGCTGGAAGCGGTGGGCGCACGCTCGCTCAACGCGCTGATCCAACAGATTGTGCCGGCAGACATTCAACTGCCTGCGCCGCCGCCGGTGGGCGATGCGGCTACTGAACATCAGGCGTTGGCAGAACTGAAGGCGATTGCCTCTCAGAATCAGCGCTACAAATCCTATATCGGTATGGGTTACAGCGCGGTGCTGACGCCACCGGTGATCCTGCGTAACATGCTGGAAAACCCAGGCTGGTACACCGCTTATACCCCTTATCAGCCGGAAGTGTCACAGGGCCGTCTTGAGGCGCTGTTGAACTTCCAAACCGTGACCCTTGATCTGACCGGTCTGGATCTGGCATCCGCTTCATTGCTGGACGAAGCCACCGCCGCTGCCGAAGCGATGGCGTTGGCCAAGCGCGCCAGCAAGCTAAAAGACGCTAACCGTTTCTTCGTCGCTGATGACGTACATCCTCAGACGCTGGACGTTGTACGCACCCGTGCTGAAACCTTTGGCTTTGAAGTTATCGTCGATAAAGCTGAAAAAGTACTGGAGTTGCAGGGTGTGTTTGGCGTACTGCTGCAACAGGTTGGCACCACCGGTGAACTGCACGATTACAGCGCACTGCTGGCCGAACTGAAAAACCGCAAGATTGTCACCAGCGTGGCCGCTGACATTATGGCGTTGGTGTTGCTGACTGCACCGGGCAAGCAGGGCGCAGACGTGGTATTCGGTTCCGCGCAGCGCTTTGGTGTCCCTATGGGCTACGGTGGGCCACATGCTGCTTTCTTCTCTTGTCGGGATGAGTTCAAACGCTCGATGCCGGGCCGTATCATTGGGGTTTCACGCGATGCTGCCGGTAATACAGCGCTGCGTATGGCGATGCAAACCCGTGAGCAACACATTCGTCGCGAGAAAGCCAACTCGAATATCTGTACATCGCAGGTTCTGCTGGCCAACATCGCCAGCCTGTATGCGGTGTACCACGGCCCACAGGGCCTGCAACGTATCGCCGGGCGCATTCATCGCCTGACCGACATTTTGGCTGCTGGGCTGCAAAAGGCCGGCCTGCAACTGCGCCACAAAACCTGGTTCGACACCCTGACCGTGGAAGTGAAAGACAAGGCTGCGGTCCTGGAGCGCGCGTTGAGCTTCGGTATCAACTTACGCACCGATATTCACGGCGCAGTAGGTATCACACTGGATGAAGCCACCTCACGTGAAGACGTGCAGACCCTGTTCGCCTTGCTGGCCGGCGACAACCACGGCCTGGACATTGACGCGCTGGATGCGGCAGTGAGCAAAAGTAGCCAGTCGATCCCGGCCGGTATGCTGCGCCAGGAGCCAATCCTGACTCACCCTGTCTTCAACCGCTACCACAGCGAAACCGAGATGATGCGTTATATGCATCGTCTCGAACGTAAAGACTTGGCGCTCAATCAGGCGATGATCCCACTGGGTTCATGCACCATGAAACTGAACGCCGCTGCGGAAATGATTCCGATTACCTGGCCTGAATTCTCCGAACTCCATCCGTTCTGCCCACCAGAGCAGGCGGCAGGTTATCAGCAGATGATCGGCCAGCTGTCACAATGGTTGGTGCAATTAACCGGTTACGATGCGGTGTGCATGCAACCGAACTCAGGTGCGCAGGGTGAATACGCCGGTCTGCTGGCAATCCGCCGTTACCATGAAAGCCGTAACGAAGCGGGCCGTCATATCTGCCTGATCCCAAGCTCTGCCCACGGTACCAACCCGGCTTCTGCTCAAATGGCAGGCATGAGTGTGGTCGTGGTGGCTTGCGACAAGAATGGCAACATTGATCTGCACGATCTGCGCATCAAGGCAGAACAAGCAGGTGAAGAGCTGTCTTGTATCATGGTGACGTACCCGTCGACCCACGGCGTGTATGAAGAAACCATTCGTGAAGTGTGCCAGATCGTCCATCAGTTCGGCGGCCAGGTTTACCTTGACGGTGCCAACATGAATGCCCAGGTGGGTATCACCACCCCAGGGTATATCGGTGCGGATGTTTCACACCTTAACCTGCATAAAACCTTCTGTATTCCGCACGGCGGCGGCGGCCCAGGCATGGGGCCAATTGGCGTGAAAGCACACCTGGCACCTTTTGTACCGGGCCACAGCGTGGTGCAAATTGACGGTGTGACAACCCAACAGGGCGCAGTTTCTGCAGCACCGTTCGGCAGCGCCTCGATTCTGCCAATCAGCTGGATGTATATCCGTATGATGGGCGCGGAAGGGTTGAAGCAAGCGAGCCAGGTCGCGATTCTGAATGCCAACTATATAGCGACTCGCCTGAAAGAGGCTTATCCAGTGCTGTATACCGGCCGTGATCACCGCGTGGCACATGAATGTATTCTCGACATTCGCCCACTGAAGGAAGAGACCGGCATCAGCGAAATGGATATTGCCAAACGTCTGATTGACTACGGTTTCCATGCACCGACCATGTCGTTCCCGGTGGCGGGTACGTTGATGGTTGAGCCAACCGAGTCAGAAAGCAAAGTGGAGCTGGATCGCTTTATCGACGCGATGCTGGCTATCCGTAGCGAGATTGATCGGGTAGCCAAAGGTGAATGGCCACTGGAAGACAACCCGCTGGTGAACGCGCCACACATTCAGGCTGAGCTAGTCAGCGATTGGCAGCATGCCTACAGCCGCGAACTGGCCGTGTTCCCTATCTCGGGTGTGCGTGAGAACAAATACTGGCCGAGCGTGAAGCGTCTGGATGACGTGTACGGCGACCGTAACCTGTTCTGTTCTTGCGTACCGATGAGCGAATACGAATAACACGTTCGGCAAAGCGGACATTCAAGGGACACTGCATGATGCAGTGTCCTTTTTTTATTGTCGTCGCAGGGTAACTCGAACGGAATAAGGAGCAATGATGAAAGCAGCTATTGTAAACGTCCTGGGCCAGGCACCGGTGGCCGGTAATGTGGATGAACCGACCGCACGCGAAGGCGAAACGCTGATCACGGTGAGTGTCGCCGGCATTAAACAGCTCGATCGTGCCATGGTGGCAGGTACTCATTATTCCAGCCCGAAGCACCTGCCGATCGTGCCGGGTACCGATGGTGTGGGTTATACACCCGACGGCCAGCGGGTGTACTTTGCCTCTTTCCGCCAGCCGCATGGCGCGTTAGCCGAACGTACCGTGGCTTCCTGGACCGTACCTGTGCCAAAGGGCGTGGATGATGCTACCGCAGCCGCATTGATTAATCCGGCGTTCGCTGCCTGGCTGCCACTGCACTGGCGCGCTGAGGTTCAGGCGGGCGAAACGGTGCTGATTATTGGCGCGACTGGCACTTCAGGCAAACTGGCGGTGGCGGCTGCACGTCAGGCTGGCGCGGGCCGTATTGTCGCCGCCGGCCGTCGCCAGAGCGTGCTGGATGCATTGGGTGTGGATGCCACGGTCGATCTTTCACTGGAAGGGGCGGAGTTGGTGCAGGCTTTTGCTGCCGCCGCGGGACCCAATGGCTATCAGGTTATTGTCGATTACATCTGGGGCCCCGCCACAGAAGCATTGCTTGCGACGCTCAATAACCACGATTTGTCTTCTTACGCGGGCGGACGCGGCATCCGTTTGGTCAACGTTGGTTCGATGGCGGGGCCGGACATTCGGTTGCCTGCGGCGGTACTGCGCAGTAATCAATTACAGATCATGGGCAGCGGTACCGGTAATTTCCCACCGGTGGCTGAAATGCAGAGATATGCCAGTGAGATCCTGGCGTTGGCATCTGCGGGGGAGATCTCGGTTGAGACTCAGGAACACGATTTATCCGAGATCGCCGACGTCTGGGATCTTAATAAGAAAAGCGACGTGCGTTCGGTGATCCGCATTGCCAGATAAACAGCCTGCTACGGGCTGCTATAGCAGGCCAGGTGAATATCTTCCGGTTCGCGGGCGAACAGTTCTGCATCGGTTTGAGTCATTAACTGGCAACCCTGCGACAGGTAAAAATCCACGGTGTTTTTACTTGGAATAGAAGAGACATACAGCCCGTGAGCGCCGTCTTGTTTGGCCTGGTGCAGGCAATGGCTGAACAGACGTTTGCCCAGTCCTTTACCCCGCAGGCTGGCGCTGACGTAGAAAAACAGCAGCTGGCGTAAGTCCTGCCGCGGACCGCGCGGCAGGGTATCCAGCACGGCCGCTGCAAGGATCTTCTCTTCTTCGAACAGGGCGAAAAAGTGCCCACCGTGCGCAAAGCAGTGTTCGTGGATCGGGTCATAGGTTTCCCGATCGTGCGGATCCCAACCTTGCAGATCATAATGGGCGGCATAAGGCTGTAACTTGCCATCCTGCAGGCGGTAGAGCGTATTGATCACTTCACTACGATCGATCTGCCAGAGCAAATCAAGTTGATGTTGTTGCAGCAAAATGGGGTGGGTCATCGTCCGTTAATTCTCTCGTGGTGCAAGGTAGTTTTCCGGCAGATCAATGATAAAACCGATGCCGCGCTCATCAAGCCCTTCGGTTATCCGCAATTGCGCGCCAATTTTATCAGCCAGGTTTTTCGCAATGGCGAGCCCGAGACCGCTGCCGTTCTGCTGCGTGCCGGGTACACGATAAAAGCGCTCGAACAGCCGTTTGTGGTACTCCTGACGGATACCTGGGCCATTATCACGCAATGTAATATAGCAGCCCAGCGGCGACAGCGATCGGATGCTAGCTTCGATTCGTGCACCGTTTGGCGCATATTTAATGGCGTTCTCCAGCAGATTGGTGAATATCGTAATCAGCGAATGGCGATCGGTCTCAATCATCACATTTTCACTCCCATCCAGAGAGAGTTCGACGTTCTTCTCCAGCGCATAAGGGACATGCTGGGCAATGCATTTGCTGATTTCTGCGTGGATGTTCACCGTTTCAATCTTCAGTGGGAAGTCTTCCGATTCCAGTTTGGCCAAGTCAATCAGTTGGCGTGACAGCGATGCGGCGCGATCCAGCCCGTGTTGCATGTCTTCAATGATCTCCTGGCGTTCGGTTTTATCAGCTACCTGGGTCAGCAGGTGCAACTGGGCCAGCACGGCGGCGATGGGGGTACGTAGCTCGTGCGCCGCATCGGCCATAAAGCGTTTTTCACGCTGGTTGGCGGCGTCGATACGCCCCATCAACTTATTAATTTCTAAAACGATGGGGCGAATCTCCTGATATTGCGCGCGCACATTTATCGGCGACAAGTTACCCGGTTTACGGTCAGAGATCATTCTGGCGATTTGCCGCAGTGGTCGCAGGCTGAAATAGGCCGTAACCAAGAGGGCGACAATAATTGCAGCCAGCGTGACCAGCAGTGGGATGGCCGTGCTTTCTGCCGGATTGCCGAAAATGGTGGTGCGGTTGTCAAAGGATTCACCGACGATCACCCTAAATTGCTGCTTATCGCTCCAACTGCCGGCGATATGCCACTTCACGTTGCCATAGCTGATGGTGCCGGACAGCACCGAAGGTGGCAGAATCAACGGTTCCTTTTGAGGTGGGGAGGTGTAAATAATCTTATTATTGCGATCGTAAACCACAAGTAATGGGCGATAGTCTATTTCATCCTGCATACCGTTTTTAATGGAGTCGATATACATGACTTCGATATCTTTAATAATATTAATATAATTGAGGTCGGTAACGTCTGTTTTATCAAGAATATTGGCAATGCCACGTGCAACAAGGCGCTGCTGATTATCAAAATATTTTTCTGCGTCAGGGAAATAGAGATATTTTGCCCAGCCAATCAAAACACCCCAAAGTAATAATATCGCCAATACCTGAAAAATGATGGTGCGCATAAAAAAGGATTTAAAACTGATCATCCCTGGCCCTCTTTTTTTAATAAATAGCCAATACCACGCACGGTAATAATTCTTTCCTTACCGATTTTGCGTCTCAAATTATGCATATGCACCTCGAGGGAGTTGCTTTCCACGCTGTCGCCATTCCCAAATAAGCTCTGTTCTAATGCGGCCTTACGTACCACGGTGCCGGCACAACGCATAAGCTCATGCAGTAATCGGTATTCTTTTTTTGATAGCAACAGCAGTTCGCCATCCAGCGTGACCTGGTGGTTAATCGGATCCAGATACAGGTTGCCCAGGCTCCAGGTTTGGGAGGCGAACCCCGCCATGCGACGGTTCACCGCCTTCACGCGCGAAATTAATTCCGGCAGTGCAAAAGGCTTGGCCAGGAAGTCGTCTGCGCCAGAGTCCAGGCTATTGACCAGGCTTTCGATGCGATCTCGGGCCGTCAGAATAATGATCGGAATGTTCTGTCCGGCGGCGCGCCATTCGATCAGCTTTTTTAATCCGTCACCGTCGGGCAGGGTGAGATCCAACAGCATTAAATCGAAGCTGCCTTGGGTTAATTTATGTTGTGCATCATGGACCAATCGCACCCAGCACAGCTCAAATCCAGCCAGCTCCAATGCACGGCACAGGGCTTTGCCCAATTGCAGATCGTCTTCCACTAACAATATGTTCACGTGGTATCCGGTTTATATCACTACGCTGGCGGCTATATAACTACAACTGTCGGGGGAAGACAACGCCGCACGGCTTTTCGCCCATACCTTCTTAAGCAAACCTTAATCTGGCGTTAATTTCACGTTAAGGGAACGTTCTTGTGATTCGGGTAGGCTTCTCAGCACAATCATTACCGCAGAGTAAGCACCATGCATACCGGCAATGCGTCACATTTAGCTATCACCGGCGGATTTATTCGCTTGTGCGCGATCTTATTTGTCGTGCTGTTCACGGTGCATTTTCACGCTGACGCTCAGGGCGTAAATAGCCCAATGCCACATTCATCAACCTTGCGGCCCCAATTGCAGACGGTGGTTTCAGATGCCTGTAGTCGTTTTAAACCACGAATAAAAAAACAATTGCGCCGCCTGGTGGCGCTATAAACCTCATTAAATATAAGGCAAATACGGTGAAAAATACCCTGGGTTATTCTGCGGTGGCGTTGTTGATGGCATTTCCCTTACAAGGATCCGCACAGGATGAAGCAAAGGCGTCGTTGACGCTGAGCGGGGGTATCGCGGTGGCGCCGTTGTATCAAGGGGCGTCTATTTATAGCGCGGTGCCGCTGTACGATGTTCAGGCCGGTTATGGCAATCCAACATGGGGAGATTTTAGCCTGGGGCTGGGCGGTGCCAGCTGGCAGTTGCCGTTGTCGGGGCCATTCGGCATTGCCTTATTGGCGGGTTATGACGGTGGGCGAGACGAAGACATTAAAACGTTGGGAGGGCGAAAAAATCGGCTCAAAGGCATGGGGGATTTGGGGGGCGCGTTTGAAGCAGGTATTGAGCTGAGCTATAAATTCGAACCCTTTCGTACGTATGTCAGAGGGATGCAGGCCACCAAGGCGCGTCGCTACGGCGGTGAAGACCTGGGGCATACTGCCTATGTTGATGTGGGTGTGGCAGCGCTTTACCCGTTAAGCGATGCGCTCAGTCTCTCTGCCGATTTGACCGCCACGTGGGCCAACAGTGGCTATCAGCGTGGTTATTTCGGTGTCACCCAGCAACAAGCGGAGCATAGCGCTTTTGATGCCTATCGCCCAGGCAGCGGCATGAAGCAGGTGATACTCAACACCGCGCTGAATTATCAATTGACGCGGGAAATTGCCTTCCAGGGCGGTGTCGGTATCTATACTCTGTTGGGTGATGCGGCGAACAGCCCGATCGTCGAGAAAAAGGCCGCAGGGGTGGGTTTCCTGAGCGCCAGCTACAGTTTCTGATTCCCCAACCAGAGAAGGAATAGCATGACGAAAGTTGCACTGGTCACCGGCGCTAGCCGGGGTATTGGCCGCGCCACCGCGCTGCTTTTGGCCCAGAAGGGCTATGCGGTGGGCGTTAACTATTTGAAAGATGAGGTCGCCGCACAACACGTTGTGACAGAGATTGAATCCCAGGGCGGCCAGGCGTTGGCGCTGCAGGCGGATATTGCCGAGGAAAGCCAGGTGGTGGCGATGTTTACCGAACTGGATGCGACCCTTGGCCCAATCGCTGCGCTGGTCAACAATGCCGGCATTTTGTTTCAACAGACAAGCATTGAACAACTCACGGCAGAGCGCATCAATAAGGTGCTGAGCACCAACGTCACCGGTTATTTCCTTTGCTGTCGTGAGGCGGTGAAACGCATGGCGCACCGTCATGGTGGGCAGGGCGGTGCCATCGTCAACGTCTCTTCTGCCGCAGCCCGTTTGGGGGCTCCCTGGGAGTATATCGATTATGCCGCATCCAAGGGGGCGGTAGACACACTGACCACCGGACTGGCGCTGGAGGTGGCGGGCCAGGGCATTCGTGTCAACGCTGTGCGGCCGGGGTGTATTTACACTGAAATGCACGCCAGCGGCGGTGAACCGGGGCGTGTTGATAGGGTTAAGGGCAACTTGCCGATGCAACGTGGCGGTACCCCGGAAGAGGTCGCGGAAGCCGTTATCTGGCTGCTATCCGATGCCGCTTCTTACGTCACCGGCAGCTTTATCGAGGCGTCCGGCGGCCGCTGAAGGTCCGTCGTATGATGCAGTGACGTTAATAAACCGCGACGAGTTGGCGTGCCGGGTGAGGGAACCACCCGGCTAACTACGGCAGCAAAAGGGTTACTTCAGCCAGCCTTTGCGCTGTGCGTCCTGCAGATGTTGCAGCAGGTATTTCCACAACTCCGGTTGGACATCAGCGATGGTCGTGTTACGCGCCAATACTTGCTCCAGACTGATGCCGTTCTCGACCCAGCTTTGGCCGCCATTGTGCAGGTTCATCAGCATCGGCATGGTGCGATCCAGCACCAGCGCAAAGCGCGCGTCGGTAGTTTCGCCATCTTCATATTCCTGCCATAAAGCGGTGAAATACTCGCGCTGAGTGTCCGGCAGCATGCCGAAAAGCCTGCGCGCCGCGGCCACTTCTACATCATGGATTGCTGCACGTGCCGCCAGATCGTAGACCAGTACGTCACCGGCGTCGATCTCAACGATGTCATGCAGCAGCGCCATCTGAATCACCCGCTGGATATCTACGCCTTCGCTGGCATAAGGGGCCAGGCTCAGGGCAGCAATAGCAAAATGCCAGCTATGTTCGGCGGAGTTTTCCTGGCGTTGGGTCCCCAGCACTTTGGTGCGGCGTTGCACGCTTTTCAACTTATCGATTTCCATCAGGAACTGGATGACCTGGGTCATGGAGCCGAAATCTAACGCGGGTACAGCGGATGACATGGTGTAAACCTCAAGGTAGATGGGTTGAAGCCGAACGATTGTAGACCAGTGGGAGAGGGATTTCGATGGTTACACGCGTACACAGTTTTATTTTGGCGTACACGTGTACACTGAAATTATTCTCAGTTAAGCTGCCTTGCGGTAATTTCGAACAATGTTGGGTGTTTTGAGGGGTTGTGCTTTATGGGAAAAACGGGCGTAGTGAAAGCCGGTACCGAAGACGTTACCGTTGCGGCCTATCCGTGGGCGGAAGAGATCGCTAACAGTATCAGCCACGGCATCGGTTTGGTTTTCGGCATCGTCGGCTTGGTATTGCTGTTGGTTCAGGCGGTTGATAGCGGCGCCGGTGCGACGGCCATCGCCAGTTACAGTCTTTATGGCGGCAGCATGATTCTGCTGTTTCTTGCTTCCACGCTCTACCATGCTATTCCCCATCAAAAGGCCAAGCACTGGCTGAAGAAGTTTGACCACTGCGCCATTTACCTTTTGATTGCTGGTACCTACACGCCATTCCTGCTCGTGGGGCTAGACTCACCGCTTGCCAAGGGGCTGATGGCCGTAATTTGGGGATTGGCACTGTTGGGCGTGCTGTTCAAACTGGCGTTTGCCCACCGTTTTGAAGCCTTGTCGTTGGTGACTTATCTGACGATGGGCTGGCTGTCGCTGATCGTGATTTATCAGTTGGCGACCCGGCTGGCTATTGGCGGCGTGACGTTATTGGCGGTTGGCGGTGTAGTTTATACCCTGGGGGTGATTTTCTATGCCTCTAAGCGTTTCCGCTTTGGCCATGCTATCTGGCATGGTTTCGTACTCGGTGGCAGCCTGTGCCATTTTATGGCGATTTATCTGTACGTTTGATCGCTGTCCGGTCTGCGTTAATGCCATGTTGATCCCGCGTTTCTTTTAGGTTAGAAAAGAAACGCTTGTTTCTTTCGGGTATCCAACAAGCCAATGTTTTTTCGTTCCTGAGCCCGCCATTACACCTTTGGTGTATTCGTTAACTTTTTCAGGACTCATCACGATGATCGTTCGCTTATCCAAAGCGCTGTTGGTGTGTGCGATTGCCCTGTTTGCCACGTTGGTGGCTTTTGGCAATATCACGGATTACGGTTCCAACTTCGCCTTTGTGCGTCATGTATTTATGATGGACACTATTTTCCCAGACGCCACCATCACCTACCGCGCCATTCAATCCCCTTGGCTGCATCACGCTGGCTACATTGGCATCATTACGCTAGAAAGCCTGACGGCATTATTGTGTTGGGTGGGCGGTTTGCGCTTGCTGTGCGGCCTGAAGCTGCCAGCCGTGGCCTTTAACAGAAAGAAAAAAATGGCGGTTGCTGGCCTGACGATCGGTTTTCTGACCTGGCAGGTCGGATTTATGTCGGTAGGCGGGGAATGGTTCGGTATGTGGATGTCGCAGCAATGGAATGGGGTGCCCAGCGCATTTCGTTTCTTTGTCACCATCATTCTGGTGCTGATCTATCTGGTGCAGCGGGACGGCGAACTGGACGAGTAAAGCATCAGGCAGCAGGCGTGAGCCTGCTGCCTGAGTATTATTTATCTTCCACCAGTGAGTACGGCAAGGGTTTGATGGCCAACTGGCTGGTTGCGTCATCGCGCACCCGTAAAGTGCTGTCGGCGTCCAGATCGTTGTTCAGGACAACCTGTACCCACAGCGTACCGTCGGCCAGCTTGGCTGCGCTCAGTACGGTGCCGGTACGGCGCCAGTTTTCACCCAGTTGCAATTCAACGTCCTCAGCGGCCTCCGGCACTCGCCCGGCGTTGCCTTCCAGCCAGTACAGTGCGCGCTTGTTGGCCCCGCGGAACTTGGCCCGGGCGACCATTTCCTGGCCGGTATAGCAGCCTTTGCTGAAGCTAATGCCTTCCAGGGCCTGTAGGTTGGTGGCCTGTGGGATGAGCTGCGCGCTGTTGGCGCTGTCAATGACCGGGTAACCGGCTTCAATATCCAGCGTTAGCCACTGTTGGCTGTCGTTCAGTTCTGCCTGCTCGTGCAGCTTGTCGACCAATTTCTCGGCAACGGCGGTTGTGGTGACCAATAAAAAGCGTTCAGCCGGCAGCGCGAAATGCAGCAGGGTGGTTTCGCCGTCTTGCACGACCTGATGCTCAGCATCCGGCAGGGTGTTGAACACGTCAGCCAGCGCTGCGCGGGCCTGAAAACCGGCGACGCCGAGCAACACCGCGTCGTTATCAGCGGTGATGGTGAGTTTGGAAAATACCGCGTATTTTTTGATTTCAGCCAATTGGCTGTCCAGCACGCTGCGGCGTTCCAGATAGGCAAAGCCTTCACCGCGGTGGAACAGACGCAGGTTGCTCCACATTTTTCCTTTGGCATCACAGTGGCCGCATAACACGTGCCGATCGGCTGGCAGCGCGTCGATATCTGCAGTCACCTGGCCTTGAAGGTATTTCACTGTGTCCGGCCCGTTCAACGTCACCAATGCCCAATCTTCCAGCGAGATTAAGGTCAGGGGCAGATGGGAAGAAGCGGAAGGTTGACGGGGTGGAAATGGAATTTTATACGCCATAGTAAGACCCTGCTTAACGTTAACTTACCTGAAGGTGTGTTGGCCCCATGGTAAAAGAGGCGGCGGCCTTTGCAAACTGTTATTCACGCTTGCCTCCCCGGCAGCGCTTTTTTTGACATTTAGCGCTTTATTGCGTTTTACGCAGAGAACCTTCTTCCCGGCGAGTATGTCAAATTGTTACTCTATAGGCTTGCGGCCAAGGGTACCCCTTGCAGACAGATCTTTGGCTGATGGAATTATATCGCGCCGGTGTTGCCATACAGTGTGTCAGTTGAACCCTGCGATGGCGTTGCCACGCTGAAAAGAGGTTAGTCATAACAACATGGATATTAATAACAAAGCACGTATCCACTGGGCGTGTCGCCGTGGTATGCGCGAGCTGGACATCTCAATCATGCCGTTCTTCGAGTACGAATATGATCGGCTCAATGACACAGACAAAGCGCTATTTGTCCGTCTGCTTGAATCTGATGATCCCGATCTCTTCAATTGGCTGATGAATCATGGCGCTCCGCAGGACAGTGAACTGCAGAGAATGGTGACACTGATCCAGACGCGAAATAAAGACCGTGGCCCAGTGGCGATGTGATGTCCGTATTTCCTGGCGCACCCAGTTACTTTCGCTGCTGACACACGGCGCACTGATCCTACTGATTCTGATTTCACCCTGGCCGGAGGGTTACGGCCCAATCTGGCTGGTCCTGCTGACGCTGGTGGTGTTTGAATGTATTCGTAGCCAGAAGCGCATTGCGTCGCGGCAGGGTGAACTACACCTGCTGGCGAATCAACGCGTGGGCTGGCACGGGCAGGAATGGCAACTGGTAAAACAGCCCTGGATGCCGCGTTACGGCATTTTGTTGACGTTGCAGCTGGCCCAAGGGAAAAAACGTCGTCGGTTGTGGCTGGCTTCCGATTCTATGGCTAAAGCCGATTGGCGGCATTTGCGTCAGTCGCTGCTGTATCCGCCCACCAGTGATGGCGAGGAACCCTGATGAAGCCGACGCTCTGGCTGGTGGAAGATGAGCCTAGCATTGCTGACACGCTGATTTATACCCTGGAAAGCGAAGGCTTTCAGGTGCGCTGGTTCGAGCGTGGCGAGCCGGCATTGCAGGCGTTGGCGCAGGGTGCGCCAGCGCTGGCTATCCTCGATGTCGGCCTGCCAGATATCAACGGTTTTGAACTGTGCCGCCGGCTGTTATCGCAGTCGGCGGATTTACCCATTTTGTTTCTCACAGCCCGCAGCGATGAAGTTGACCGCCTGATTGGGTTAGAGATTGGTGCCGACGATTACGTTGCCAAGCCTTTTTCCCCACGAGAAGTCAGTGCCCGTGTGCGCACCATTTTACGTCGCCTGCAAAAACAGCAACGTTTGCAACAGCCTGCGTTGTACAGCTTTGGTCCTTTTGGGATGGATGAGCAGGCCGCGGCCATCTATTACCATCAGCAGCCACTGCCATTGACCCGCTACGAATTTTTGTTGCTGAAAACCCTGTTGCTGGCGCCCGGACGGGTATTTTCACGTCAGCAGTTAATGGACAGTGTCTGGTCTCAGGCCGAGGAAAGCCTGGATCGTACCGTCGATACGCATATCAAAACGTTGCGTGCCAAGTTGCGCGCGATCGATCCCGGTGAACCGCCGATCCACACCCATCGAGGCCTGGGCTATAGCGTGAGCCGTCAGCCATGAGAATAGGTTTGCGCCTGCTGCTGGGATATTTCCTGATTGTGGCTGTCGCGGGCTATTTCGTGTTGAGCATTTTTGTGCAGGAAGTGAAACCCGGTGTGCGGCGGGCGACCGAAGGCACATTGGTGGATACAGCCAATCTGCTGGCGCAGATCGCCCGTCTCGATATGCAGCGTGACGACGTGGCACACGGGCAACTGGCGCAGGCGTTTGCCCAACTCAATCAACGGCCCATCGGCGCCAATATTGCCGGTATCCGCAAGGATCGCAGCGAATATCACGTCTACCTCACCGATCATCAAGGCAACGTCATTTTTGATTCCAGCGGACAGGCGCTCGGGCAGGATTACTCACGCTGGAATGACGTCTATTTGACGTTACGTGGCCAATACGGTGCGCGCAGCACCCGCAGCAATCCACAGGATGAAAACAGTTCAGTCATGTACGTCGCCGCACCGGTGTTGGAGCAAGGCAAAATCATCGGTGTGCTCAGCGTCGGTAAACCCAACAGCACCATGGCACCGGTAATCAAACGCAGCGAGCGACGCATTCTATGGGCTGGTGCGCTGTTATTGGGGATTGCACTGCTGATCGGTTTGGGTTTTGTTTGGTGGATAAACCGCTCGATTGGTCGGTTGGTGCGCTACGCTGACGGCGTGGCGCAGGGCGAAAGCATACCGCTGCCGAAAATGGGCGGCCATGAGCTGAAGCAATTGGCACAATCGTTGGAAAGCATGCGCGTGAAGCTGGAAGGTAAGGCTTACATCGAACAGTATGTGCATACCCTGACCCATGAGCTGAAAAGCCCACTGGCGGCGATCCGCGGTGCAGCCGAGCTGCTTCAGGAACTGCCGCCGCCGGCCACGGCTCAGCGTTTTCTGACCAATATCGAACAGCAGAGTGCACGCATTCAACAATTGGTGGATAAACTGCTGGTGCAGGCGCGGCTGGAAAGCCGGCCCGGTCTGGAATTGGCACCTTTGGCGATGGCTGTGCTGGTACGTCAGGCCGTGGCAGGTAAAGAGGCGCAGGCAGCGCAGCGTAGCGTTTTGCTCCAGATTGATGAGGTTGAGGAAATGACCTTGACCGGTGATGGGCTGCTGATCAGCCAGGCGCTGACCAACTTGCTCGACAATGCCTTGGACTTCACCCCACCGGGCGGTGCCATCAGCGTGTGCGGCAAACGGCAGGACAACCACTATTGCATCACCATCAGTGACGACGGCACGGGCATTCCCGATTATGCGCTGGACAAGGTGTTCGAACGTTTCTATTCACTGGCCCGGGCCGACAAGCCGAAAAGCAGTGGCCTGGGGCTGAGTTTCGTACAGGAAGTTGCGCGGTTACACCGTGGTGGTATTCGCTTGCATAACCGCCAGCCGCAGGGCGTGGCCGCTATTTTCACCTTATCTCTCTGACTTCACCGTCCCTTCACATAACCACATCCTGTATTCACCAGAGGCCTCTATCGTGGCGCAATAACCTACAAGGAGCGCGCGGCGATGATGAAATCGGTATTGTTTTGGAAGATAACCACTCTGCTGGGATTGATGATCTTAATGATCATTCCGGTGACACAGTTAATGAACGTGATTGAGGAACGCAGCGGTTACCGCCAGAGCGTAGTGGGGCAGGTCAGCGAAAGCACCAGCCGGGCACAGCGCATCTTGGGGCCGCTGATTGTCATTCCTTATAGCGAACGCGAAGAGAAGACGGATGACAAGGGGCAGAAAGTGGTGCAAATGGTCCGCCACCACCGTTACCTCCTGCCGGAGACGCTGCAGGTCAGCGGCAAACCGAATGTCGACGTGCGTAAGTTGGGCATCTACCAGACGCAAGTGTATCAAGGGCCGTTGAATTTTAAGGTGAAGTTTGGCCAGCCCGATCTGGCCGATTTGCAGCGCAGTAATGTGATTCTTGGCCAGCCGTTCTTGCTGGTATCACTGAGCGATTCACGCGGTATCAAAAGTATCTCACCGCTTATCGGCGCACAGACGCAGACAACCTTTGAGCCGGGTACTCAGGTCAGTGTGCTGCATCAAGGGGTTCACGCACCGCTGACGCTGAGCGAATTGCAGAAAACGGGGCTGGACGCTGAGTTTACCCTCACGCTGGCGGGTACCAGCAGTTTGTCATTGGTACCGCTTGGACGCAGCAGTGAATTGACACTGCAGAGTAATTGGCCGCATCCGAATTTCCTTGGCAACTTTTTGCCGGATGAACGTAAAGTGACGGAAAAAGGCTTCAGTGCTCGCTGGCGCAGCACCTGGTTTGCCAACAACATCAACAGCGCTTTCCATTACGACGACGAAATTCTCGGCGAAGAAAAATTGCCGACCTTCAGCACCAGCCTGATTGAACCGGTGGATCACTACCAACTGACCGAGCGCGCAGTGAAATATGCGGTGTTGTTTATCGGCCTGACGTTTATGGCGTTCTTCTTATTCGAAACCTTGACCGGTCTGCGAGTACACCCAATCCAGTATCTGTTGGTGGGGGCAGCATTAGTGCTTTTCTATCTGATCTTGTTGGCCTTTTCCGAGCATTTCGGTTTCGGCAAAGCCTATCTGTTGGCCAGCATTGCCTGCAGCGGGCTCATTGCCTTTTACCTCAGTGCGGTGCTGCGCGGCAGGCTACGCGGGGGGCTATTCGCCGTCAGTTTGTTGATGTTATACGGCGTGTTGTATCTGCTGCTGCAATCAGAAGATAACGCATTGGTACTCGGGGCCGGATTGTTGTTCGCAATTTTGGCGGGAATTATGCTGCTGACGCGTAAATTAGACTGGTATCAGGTGGCCGATCCGGCACGGTTGAGCGGTGAAACACCGGTTGATGAAGGGGAGAGCCGTTTCCGTTTATGGAAGTAAAGATGGCGTGGGCGCGGTTACCGCGCCCATTGGCATTACAGCAGCGGTTCCATTTCCAACAGGATTTGTTCACACCATTGTTGCAGACGCTCGTCACTCATGTCGTATTGGTTCACATCATCCAGCGCCAGGCCGACGAAGTGTTTGCCGTCAGCGCTTAGCGGTTTCGGGCTGGTAAATTCGAAGCCGTCAATCGGCCAGAAGCCGATAAACTGTACGCCGAGTGGGGCAATGTGATCGTGTAGCATACCGAGCGCATCGAGGAACCATTCGCCATAACCGAGTTGATCGCCCATGCCATACATGGCGACAATTTTCCCCTGCAAATCCAGCGTGGTCAGCTGTGGCCAGATCGCTTCCCAATCTTCCTGCAGTTCACCGAAGTCCCAGGTTGGTATCCCGAGGATCAGGATGGAATACGCTTCCATCAGTGTGGGGGAGACGTCTTTCAGGTTATGCAGGTCGACCAGGTCTTCACCCAGAATCTCACGGATTTTTTCTGCCGCCATCTCGGTGTAGCAGGTGCTGGAGCCGTAAAACAGACCAATCTTCATGTGTAAACCGTTATATTGCCGTAGGTAGAATTGCGTCGAGTATACCCGATTTGTACCGGTTTAAGGCATAATGCCTGTGGCATAAACGCAACAAAGGGAGGACCGCGTGCAACAGCAAGATCATGCATTGATTGAGCAATTCCTGGATGCGCTGTGGCTCGAACGCAATCTGGCAGAAAATACGCTGGCCTCTTATCGGCTGGATCTGCAAGCGCTGGTCGCCTGGCTGAACCAACAAAATACTCCCCTGTTACAGGCGCAAGCGTTGGATCTGCAGGCCTTTCTCGCGGAACGGGTCGAAGGGGGCTACAAGGCCACCAGTTCTGCGCGTTTGTTGAGCGCCATGCGTCGCCTGTTCCAATACCTGTACCGCGAAAACATGCGCACCGACGATCCCACAGCGCTGCTTGCCTCGCCGAAGTTGCCGCAACGGTTGCCGAAAGATCTGAGCGAAGCGCAGGTCGATGCGTTACTGCAGGCGCCCTGCGTGGACCAACCGCTGGAACTGCGTGACAAAGCGATGCTGGAAGTGCTGTATGCCACCGGTCTTCGTGTTTCTGAACTAGTTGGGTTGACCATCAGCGACGTCAGCCTGCGCCAAGGCGTGGTGCGCGTGATCGGTAAAGGTAACAAGGAACGACTGGTACCGCTGGGCGAAGAGGCGGTGTACTGGATAGAAAATTACCTGGAGCATGGGCGTCCGTGGATGGTGAACGGCCAGGCACTGGATGTTTTGTTCCCGAGCAACCGTTGTCAGCAAATGACTCGACAGACGTTCTGGCATCGCATCAAACACTATGCGATCCTAGCGGGCATTGACAGTGAGCGGCTGTCGCCACACGTGTTACGTCATGCATTTGCCACCCATTTGCTGAACCATGGTGCCGATCTCCGTGTCGTACAGATGTTATTGGGGCATAGCGACCTCTCAACAACACAAATTTATACGCATGTAGCGACAGAAAGACTCAAACAGCTACATCAACAGCACCACCCGCGTGCCTGACACGCCGGGTTCAAAAGGATTGGAAGAATGAAGAAAGGTTTAATGCTGCTCTCCCTGCTGGTGGCGTCTGTGACTGGCGCGGCCCATGCCGACGATGCGGCAATCCAAAAAGCACTCGGCAGCCTGGGTATTCAGCAGGCAGACGTACAGCCTTCACCGGTTAATGGGTTGAAAACCGTGCTGACCGATAGCGGCGTTCTGTACGTGACTGAAGACGGCAAACACATTCTGCAAGGCCCATTGTACGACGTGAGTGGCAAAGAGCCCGTGAACGTC
This sequence comes from Serratia sp. NPDC087055, assembly GCF_044900985.1. Classification (NCBI taxonomy): domain Bacteria; kingdom Pseudomonadati; phylum Pseudomonadota; class Gammaproteobacteria; order Enterobacterales; family Yersiniaceae; genus Serratia; species Serratia sp. NPDC087055. The sequence goes on along the minus strand of NZ_JBJDOG010000007.1, from coordinate 154,763 downwards.
ACTAACCAGCTGCTGACCACCAAGCTGGAAGCGTTGAAAGATCAAATGATCGTTTACAAAGCGCCGAAGCAAAAACACGTGATCACGGTGTTTACCGACATCACTTGCGGCTATTGCCACAAGCTGCATCAACAGATGAAAGAGTATAACGATCTGGGCATTACCGTGCGTTATTTGGCCTTCCCGCGTCAGGGGCTGAATTCCCAGGCCGAGAAAGACATGCAATCAATCTGGTGTACCGCCGACAAAGCCAAGGCTTTTGACCTGGCAATGAAAGGCGACGCAGTTTCACCTGCCACCTGTAAAACCGACATCAGCAAACACTATGCGCTTGGCGTGCAGTTCGGTATTCAGGGTACCCCGGCCATCATCCTGGAAAACGGCATGATGATCCCTGGCTATCAGGGGCCGAAAGAGATGGCCGCTATGCTGGACGCGCACCAGACTGCAACCAAAACCGGTGGTTAATCGCCGGTGAGCATCAAAACACAACTACGCCGCCGTGCGGAGACGGGCGAGAGCCATTTACCTGCCAGCCTGCATCCGCTGCTGCGCCGTTTATACGCGTTGCGCGGCGTTCAGGCTGAGCAGGAGTTGGAACGCAGCGTCAAAGGTATGCTGCCTTGGCAGCAGTTGGACGGCATTGACGCCGCTGTTGGCATTCTGCAACAGGCGTTGGCCGATCATCGTCGCATTATGGTGGTGGGCGATTTCGATGCTGATGGTGCCACCAGTACCGCGCTGACAGTGCTGGCGCTACGCAGCATGGGGGGCAGTGCGGTCGATTACCTGGTACCGAACCGCTTCGAAGACGGCTACGGCCTGAGTCCCGAAGTCGTGGAACAGGCAGATGCACGTGGTGCGGAATTGATCTTGACCGTGGATAACGGCATTTCTTCCCATGCGGGCGTCGAAGTGGCACACGCCAAGGGCATGCAGGTGCTGGTGACCGATCACCACCTGCCGGGGGAAACCCTGCCGGCGGCGGAAGCGATCGTCAACCCAAACCTGCGCGGCTGCGCGTTCCCGTCCAAGTCTTTGGCGGGGGTGGGGGTGGCTTTCTATTTGATGCTGGCATTGCGTGCACGGCTGCGTGACAGCGGTTGGTTTGAACAACGCGCACTGGCGATGCCGAATCTGGCAGAGCTGTTGGATCTGGTAGCGCTCGGCACGGTTGCCGATGTGGTACCGCTCGACGCCAACAACCGCATTTTGGTGTATCAGGGCCTGAACCGTATTCGTGCCGGCAAGTGCCGGCCAGGTATCCGGGCACTGTTGGAAGTGGCTAACCGCGACGCGCGTCAATTGGCGGCGAGCGATCTCGGTTTTGCGTTGGGGCCGCGCCTCAATGCTGCCGGGCGTCTGGACGATATGTCGATCGGTGTGGCGTTGTTGCTGAGTGACGACATCGCGCAGGCTCGTATGTTGGCCAATGACCTCGATGCACTCAACCTGACACGACGTGAGATTGAACAGGGCATGCAGGTTGAAGCTCTGCAACTGTGTGACGAGCTTGAACGCAGCAGCACCACGTTGCCGTATGGGCTGGCGATGTATCACCCTGAGTGGCATCAGGGCGTGGTGGGCATTCTGGCATCGCGTATTAAAGAACGTTTTCACCGCCCGGTGATCGCGTTTGCGCCAGCGGGTGATGGCATACTGAAAGGTTCTGGGCGTTCGATAGCCGGTTTGCACATGCGGGATGCACTGGAACGGTTGGATACGCTGAATCCTGGGCTGATGATGAAGTTCGGTGGCCATGCGATGGCCGCTGGCCTGTCGCTTGAAGAGGCCAAGTTCGACGAGTTTCGCCAGCGCTTTGGTGAGCTGGTCGGCGAATGGCTCGATCCGGCAATGCTGGAAGGTGTGATCTGGTCTGACGGCGAATTGGCGATGCAGGAACTCTCACTGGAAACGGCTGAACTGCTACGTGAAGGCGGGCCTTGGGGGCAAGCATTCCCTGAGCCGACGTTTGACGGGACATTCCGCATTTTGCAGCAGCGGTTAGTGGGTGAGAAACACTTGAAGCTGATGGTTGAACCGATCGGCGGCGGCCCGCTGCTCGACGGTATCGCTTTCAATGTAGATACCACCCTGTGGCCGGACAGCAGCGTGCGTGAAGTGGAACTGGCATACAAACTGGACGTTAACGAGTTCCGCGGTAACCGCAACGTGCAGTTACTGATCCAACACCTCTGGCCACGTTAATTTACGGCGGCCTTAATCCGGGGTTTGCTCTGCCAAACCCCGGCATGTTTTCTTCCCCCCACAAAAACTAGCCAACTCGCTATAAACTGACGGCTGGATCCGCTAGAATTACCGGTTCTAATGGCATTTCGCCATCGACGCCATCAACGAAAAAGAACGCTAAAAACATGTTTGAAATTAACCCGGTAAAAAACCGAATTCAGGACCTGTCCGCGCGGACTGCCGTTCTTAGGGGGTATCTTTGACTATGATGCCAAGAAAGAACGCCTAGAAGAAGTTAACGCCGAGCTGGAACAGCCTGACGTTTGGAACGAACCTGAGCGCGCACAGGCGCTGGGTAAAGAGCGCGCTGCGCTCGAAGCCATTGTTGAAACCATCGATCAACTGGTACAGGGCGGCGAAGACGTCACTGGTCTGTTGGAATTGGCGATCGAAGCCGACGATGAAGAAACCTTTAACGAAGCGGTCGTTGAGCTTGATCAACTGTCTGCCAAGCTCGAGCAATTAGAATTTCGTCGTATGTTCTCTGGTGAATACGACAGTGCTGATTGCTACCTGGATATTCAGGCTGGCTCCGGCGGTACAGAGGCTCAGGACTGGGCCAGCATGTTGCTGCGCATGTACCTGCGCTGGGCTGAAGCCAAAGGCTTCAAGACCGAAGTGATTGAAGAGTCCGACGGCGACGTGGCAGGGCTGAAATCCGCCACCATCAAGATCATCGGCGACTACGCGTTCGGCTGGTTGCGTACTGAAACCGGCGTACATCGCCTGGTGCGCAAGAGCCCGTTCGATTCCGGCGGCCGTCGTCATACTTCGTTCAGTTCGGTGTTTATCTACCCGGAAGTGGACGATGATATTGATATCGACATCAACCCGGCGGACCTGCGTATCGACGTTTACCGCGCCTCGGGGGCGGGTGGTCAGCACGTGAACAAAACTGAGTCGGCGGTGCGTATTACCCACTTACCGACCAACATCGTAGTGCAGTGTCAGAACGACCGTTCTCAGCATAAGAACAAGGATCAAGCGTTTAAACAGCTGCGAGCCAAGCTGTACGAGTTTGAGATGCAAAAGAAAAATGCTGATAAACAGATGATGGAAGACAACAAGTCCGATATCGGTTGGGGTAGCCAAATCCGTTCTTACGTGTTGGATGACTCCCGTATCAAGGATTTGCGCACTAACGTTGAAACGCGCAACACGCAGGCCGTATTAGATGGCGACCTGGATAAATTCATTGAGGCAAGTTTGAAAGCCGGGTTATAAGGAACAGAAATGTCTGAGCAACAACCACAAGGCGCCGATCAGGCGCTGGATCTCAATAACGAGTTGCAGTCACGCCGTGAGAAATTGGCCGCGCTGCGCGAGAACGGCATTGCGTTCCCGAATGATTTCCGTCGTGACACCACGTCCGACAAGCTGCACGCTGCATACGGCGATAAAGACAATGAAGAGCTGGAAGCGCTGGGTGTAGAAGTCACCGTTGCCGGCCGTATGATGACCCGCCGTATCATGGGTAAAGCGTCATTCGTTACGCTGCAGGACGTTGGTGGCCGTATCCAGCTGTACGTCGCGCGCGACGATCTGGCGGAAGGCGTTTATAACGAAGAATTCAAGAAGTGGGATCTGGGTGACATCCTGGGTGCGCGCGGCAAGCTGTTCAAAACCAAGACCGGCGAATTGTCTATCCACTGTACCGAACTGCGTCTGCTGACCAAAGCCCTGCGCCCGTTGCCGGACAAGTTCCACGGTCTGGCGGATCAGGAAACCCGCTATCGCCAGCGTTACCTGGATTTGATCGCTAATGAAGAGTCGCGCAAGACGTTCAAGGTGCGTTCTCAGATCATGGCGGCAATGCGTAACTTCATGGTAGAACGCGGCTTCATGGAAGTCGAAACGCCTATGATGCAGGTGATCCCGGGTGGGGCTTCTGCGCGTCCATTCGTTACTCACCACAATGCGCTGGACATTGATATGTACCTGCGTATTGCACCAGAGCTGTACCTGAAGCGTCTGGTTGTTGGTGGCTTCGAGCGCGTATTCGAAATCAACCGTAACTTCCGTAACGAAGGCGTGTCTCCGCGTCATAACCCAGAGTTCACCATGATGGAACTCTATATGGCTTACGCGGATTACAAAGACCTGATTGAACTGACCGAGTCACTGTTCCGCACCCTGACCCAGAACGTGCTGGGCAATACTCAGGTGCAGTACGGTGATGAAGTGTTCGACTTCGGCAAGCCGTTTGCGAAGCTGACCATGACCGAGGCGATCAAAAAGTATCGTCCTGAGACCGATCTGGCCGATCTGGCCGATATGGGTAAAGCGGTTGCGATTGCCGAATCCATCGGTATCAAGGTTGAGAAGAGCTGGGGCCTGGGCCGTGTAGTGACCGAGATCTTCGAAGAAGTGGCGGAAAGCCATCTGATTCAGCCGACCTTCATCACGGAATATCCGGCAGAGGTTTCACCGCTGGCGCGCCGTAATGACGTTAACCCAGAAATCACTGACCGCTTCGAGTTCTTCATCGGTGGCCGCGAAATCGGTAACGGCTTCTCCGAGCTGAATGATGCGGAAGACCAGGCGCAGCGTTTTGCTGACCAGGCTAATGCGAAAGACGCTGGCGATGACGAAGCGATGTTCTACGACGAAGACTACGTGACTGCGCTGGAGCACGGCCTGCCGCCGACCGCGGGTCTGGGTATCGGTATCGACCGTATGGTCATGCTGTTCACCAACAGCCACACCATTCGTGATGTGATCCTGTTCCCGGCAATGCGCCCACAGAAATAAGGCCATATACCGAAGAGATTTCAAACCGCAGGAAGGTATAGCCAACACCCCTGCGGATTGAAAGACAAAGGGTATTAATATCAGCCGGTACAGGTCACTGTGCCGGTTTTTTTTCGCCTGATGGGGGAGGAGAGAGGAAAGCTACGCTAACTGCCTAAAACATCAGCAGTTACATGCTATCTCCGCTTGCCCAGCGGGGATAACCGGTTATAATGGCAGCCGCACACCGATGCGGGTGTAGTTCAATGGTAGAACGGCAGCTTCCCAAGCTGCATACGAGGGTTCGATTCCCTTCACCCGCTCCATGTCTCTTTTAGCTACACTATCCAGCTAAAATAGCCCTCTACAGAGGCGTTGCCTCTCTGATAGCTACCATTGAACTACACGCTAACCTGTCGCGACACGGTGTGTTGATTGGTTAGAGATCATACCCTCTTGCTGGCCGTAGTTCCACGTCTCAAACTGCGATAATCCAACTTGATAGACGATGCCGCCAATCACGGCTTAAAACCTCTCTAAAGCTCACAGCAAGGCGCATTTAAGCCCGATGTCAGTTTTCGTCCCTGTACACGATATGCAGGCTCTGCCAGCGTTTCAGCCACGCTTCCCTCAGGGGATACACGGTTATCCTGATAAGACCTCGCTCTGAGTAGATCACTGATGCTGTCGCTAACGCTCTGCTTTGCGTGATACCACCAACGGGGCTTTATGGCTTCTATTGTTTTTTGAAAGGCTTAGGCTAAGGTTATACCTTGCCCATGCATATAGTTAGGAGTAAATAAAATGGAAAAAATACGCTTTAAAGCTTCAGTACAGTATGACGATTGGAAAGGTAGTGTTGCAGCGGATGGCGCAGATCAGGAGGATTTTAGCGACCTTCTGAGAGCTAAAGGTATTCTCAAGGAAGGGGAGGTTGTTAAGGGTATTTCCTTTTACTCAGGGGGACGTTTCCTGAGCGTTTCAGCATTTATTACTGACGAAGAGTATGGTTTACGTAAAGAGCACATTGATATAACTCTCGAAGAGTTTTTCAAAACATTCAAACGCTTTTCAATCAAGATGTCCCGGCATGGGGAATTTGACGATCAGGAAATTGAGTTCAAAGAATAAGGAGGCAAGGCTAATGAGTTTTTATTTTGACGAAAATGGTGCTGCTATTGGATACTAGGTAGAAGGTCGTTGGCTCATCAAAGGGGACTATTTGCAAGTTGAACATGGCCCAAATATACCCGGTGGCCTATATAAAATCACAGACGATAAAGTAAAGTTCCCACTTGACTCCAAGGAGCATGAGGGCGTGATTGACACTGAAAATCTAACCTTCATTGTGTGTGGCGTTAAGCATAAGATGTTGAAGAAAAAAGAATCCGTGGGATCTTTAATTGCTGCCGCGCTCTCAGTCCTACCGCCCATCGGACATGGGCACATTTTAGTCTAAACGATAGTTTTACAGCTTCTCTCGTCTGGCAGCAAAGCGGCGGTAGAATTAAGATTACATGACTATCAGAAATAACAGGTGTCCCTATGAGTCAAGGTTTTGAATTTGTGACTGGATGCTTTGCATGTGTCTCTCTAGAGTCCAATTATTTTACAGTGATGCTGAGGGGAAACCTTCCAGACGATACTCCGGCCGCTGTTGATGCAGACAATATTGGATCAATTCTGAAGGAAGTGAGCAAGTCGATCCCTATTGTAAGTATCCCTGTAAAACGGCCCATTCACTTTTAGAGATCTTCCGACATACTGATTATGTCCCCTGAGGAGATCGCTATGCGTAAGATCCGATTCATTGAACACCAGATCATCGCCGTATTGAAGTCCGTCGAAGCCGGACGTACCGTTAAGGATGTGTGCCGTGAGGCCGCTATTTTTCGGAAGCCAGCTATTACAACTGGAAGGCAAAGTATGGCGGGATGGAAGCGGCCGATATTAAAAAAATCAAAGATCTGGAAGACGAGAATCGGAGGCTTAAACTGATGTTTGCTGATCTCAGCCTTGAATGCCGCGCACTTAAAGACGTCATCGAAAAAAGCTTTAAAACCAGCGATAAAGCGTGAACTCGTCAGCTATCTGACGGCACAATTTGCCATGAGTTTACCCTAGGCCTGCAGGACGTTATCGCTGAGCAGGACAGTGTATTTTTATCAGCCTGATGCCCGGCGTGATGAACCGGTGATCCATGCGCTGACTGAACTGGCAGGGCGCTATTCGCGCTACGGTTTTAAGAAGCTGTTCCATCTGCTGCGCAGGCAGGGCAATACCTGGAACCATAAACGTGTTCACCGGATTTATTGCCTGCTGAAACTGAATTCTCGTCGCAAGGGAAAACAGCGGCTGCCAGTGCGTAATCCAGCACCACTGGCGACGCCGCAAGCGCTAAACCAGAGCTGGTCCATCGATTTTATGCACGACGCGCTGGTCTGCGGCAGGTGCTTCCGGACCTTCTATGTGGTGGATGATTTTAACCGTGAAGCACTGGCGATAGAAATCGACCTGAATATCCCGGCTCAGCGAGTCATCCGGGTGCTGGACAGGATCGTGGCAAACCGCGGCTACCCGCTGAAAATGCGAATGGACAACGGGCCAGAACTGGTCTCGCTGGCGCTGGCACAATGGGCCGAAGAACATGGCGTACAGCTCGAATTTATCAAGCCGGGTAAGCTTACACAAAATGCTTTTATCGAACGATTCAACCGGACATACTGGACAGAAATCCTGGATTTTTACCTGTTCAGAACACTGAATGAAGCACGGGAAATTACCGAGCGCTGGCTGATGGAATATAACAACGAGCGGCCTCATGAATCCCTGAATAGCCTGACGCCGGAAGAGTACCGGTTGATGGCTGAAAAACCGGAAATCTCAAAAAGTGCGTGGAACTAAAACAGGTGTGCTTACATAGTTACTGCCAGTGGATGCCTCAAATTTCTGTCAGATGAATATTCAGAGGGTGCGGATATCGCGGTAATCTCTAAAGCACTGGGGCCAATTCGCTAGCGTCCACGTTGCACTACATCGGAACCACACAAGCTAAGGTTGATAACTTTGCTGATAAGTATTCATTGAAAGATCCCTTGTAACATACGATAATGTCGTTGATATATATAATTTAAATGCCTTTTAATATGGAAGGGCTGTATAAAAATAACAATATTAATTAAGCAAGAATATCTCTAGGAGTTGACATGGGAAATGATGTGTATGAAAGTCAAAAATGCATCCTGAAACATTCTAAATCTCAAATAGATAAAGCCGCTCAAAGTATACGGCATGGATGTGTTGGTGAGGATAAGGATATAGCGATTGCGATGATTCAAAATTTCAGAGAGTTACATTTATATCCTCTGATGTTGATGAAAAATCATTTAGCAAGGACTTCTGCAAGGGTTGATAAGAAAATACTGGTTGCAAGACGTTTGAAAAGACTCTCTACCATAATAGATAAACTTGAAAGACCCAGTCTAGATAATGGGAAAACTGATAACACCATAAAAATAACTAGAATGCAAGATATAGGTGGGTGTCGAGCGATTGTCAAGAATATAGAACAATTAAAATCCTTACATGAGAAGCTTAAAAAAAGCAGGTCTACTCACAAGATTATAAGAGAAGCTGATTACTTAACCCCAAAACAAAGTGGTTATGGTGGAGTGCATTTGGTATATAGTTGTTTCGATGATAATGATGATAAATACCCTTGGCGAAAAACAAAAATTGAAATACAACTCCGTACCGAACTACAACATGCATGGGCTACTAGTCTTGAGATTATTGACACATTAGAGAATATAAAACTTAAAACATCTAACGAAGGACATGAAGAATGGCGTAGATTTTTCTACATTTGTGGATGCTTGGTGGCGCACGATGAGAAAGCTTGCCTATTAACATCTGAACAAGTGACTGCTTATGAAGAAGAACTTAAGGCGTTAGAGGAGATCTTATCGGTTAGGAAAAAACTTGGAACCTATGTAACAGCCTTGAATATAACTACCGATGCACGTTTAAAGAAACAATTACCCAAAAATTACCGTGGTCATTATCTCGTTACAATGCAGTATGTTGATGAAAAAAAAAGGAAATTCACCGTTTCTGTAGAGCCTTTTCGAATTAGCCAGGCTGAAGAAGCGCTTGACGCGTTGAATAGGGATGATGCCAATCCTGATATTTTGATCGCGGTATTACTTGCAGCTGATAATCTAAGATCATTGAAAAATGCATATCCTAACTACTTCGGTTCAACTACCCAATTTACACGATTTTTAACAAGGCATATAAAATTATAATCTTAGATGAGCCCAAAAGGCTCACCTATATTTATATGACGCAGAGTTATCTTTGGCTATATTTATCAATTACGTCGCTAAGCTTAATTTTATAATTTAACGTACCGTCCTTAGTGCTAGTATCACTAATTCTTATCTCGTCACCGATGCCATTATTTAGTAACTCTTTTGATAATGTAGAATAAACAAGGTCATACGCTTTTCCTCCCAATCCTCTAGGGGTGGCAATGACAGCGGGCCGGTTAGTTATTCCTTCATAAAAATCTTTTATTAGAACTCCAACTTCACCTTGGTTGCGATGTTCAATTATTTCTAAAGTCTTTTCTGTACCATGTTCTGTGTAAGTAAAGGTAATCATGTTCTTATCCTTAATTCGTTTTTAAATATTTAGTAACTAAGTAAAATATAGAGTCTGCCCATGAGGTCATTCATTGTATGAAATGATAACCCAAATAAAATGAGCAGAAACTCGACAATCTATTTTTACCGTAAGTTGTCGAGTATTTCTAGGAACAAAGGTTGGAAATTGTGCCTTTCGGGCAAGGATTCACCAAGGTCAGGGTCGGTAAACGTCCCCATAATGATCTCTGCGTAGTAATCGGCATCATTGCTGATGAATTGATTGAGTTGCTCATTAAAGGAACTTCTGAAATTTGGTAAAATCAACAGTTCTAGCTTCTGTCCTATGACCCGAACTTGTTTGTAGCATTGTTTGTCATACGATTCCAGATGTATAGCAAGTAGAGCAGCCTCTTTACTCTCGATATCGCTAGACATTAGATTATAGGCATATTTAAAAAGTACGTCGTCAATCAGGCGCATCTCATCTTGAAACTCCAAGATTAGGCTCAAAACCTTATCTCTACGCCACTCATTTTGTGATTTTGTTCTACTGACACTGTTGTTATAGAAAGCTACACTGGTAGCGACGATACCTGCGATAGCCGCCCCAATGAGGCCCCCACCAATTGGCCCTAAAGCATTAAGAAATCCTTGAGTATCCATACAGTACCATGTTGAGGATTGCAGTGTGAATTATTGTACCGTAATGGAAGTGATCAGTGGATGGACATTGTTAGAATTTTGCCATGAACGCCATTGTTCTGATGACTATCACCTATAGTGGTCAACACAAACTGGCCACGGTTTTAGAGTTTCTCCAGAACAATCATTCTGATTCATTCGGCGTCAAACCACCATTATATTGATGAGGTCTGAGCTGGCTGTAATATCCAGTTATGTAATTCGCTATCGCTGTGCTGGCTTCGCTAAAATTAGTGTATCCATTATCCGGCACCCATTCTGTTTTCAGACTTCTAAAAAACGTTCCATCGGGCTGTTATCCCAGCAATTCCCCCGGCGACTCAGGCTTTGCTTCATCTGATATCGCCACAGTAACTGTCTGAAATTCCTGCTGGTATAGTGGTTACCCTGGTCCGAGTGATACAGTAAATTAGCGGGCTTTCCTCGTGCTTCCCAGGCCATGGACAGCGCTTTCGCTGTCAGTACAGAGTCAGGGAAAAATGACATCGCCCAACCAACCGGTTTACGGGAAAACAAATCAAGCACAACGGCTAAATAAGCCCAACGTTTACCCGCCCAGATATAAGTCACATCGCCACACCAGACCTGATTAGGCTTCGTTACTGCAAACTGGCGTTCAAGATAATTGGGGATTTCTACGTGTTCCTTAGACGCCTTCTTATATCGATGTCTAGGCTGCTGACAGCTGATGAGATTCAGTTCTTTCATCAGCTTTGTTGCCCGCCAGCGACTCAGTTTTACGCCTTTAGTTGTGACCATCGCGGCAATATTACGTGCACCTGCGGAGCCATTGCTTCCGCGATAGCTTTTCACGAACAAGACTGAGTAATACCACGCGTGTCGCATCAGGCTTCTTTGGCTGCCACCAGTATTTATAGCTGCTGTGATGAACCCCAAACACATTGCACACAACGGCAACGAGAAACCGCACTCTGAGTTTCTCAACTAATGAGAACTGTTCAGGGAGTCGGACATCAAGAGTGCGGTAGCCTTTTTAATATATATCGTTATATTTCAACGCGTTGATGTCTTTTCTTCAGCTCGTGTATTTCAATCTGCTCAGGTGTCATGGGTGACGCTATGGGTGATTTTCCCGCTCACTCTTCTTTCAGCTGGCGGACTCATTTATCCATCGTGGATTTACCGACATTCATTGCGGTGGCAGCGGTGGCAACGGTGTAATGCTGATCGAGTACAAGCTGGGCAGCTTCGAGACGAAACTCGGGGCTAAAATTGCGTCTGTTACGTTCAGTCATAATGTCACCTGTTTTTGACTATGAGGCGGTGATATCACCTCTATTCAGGTGGACAAATTAACTATGCCACTACAGGATCATGCCCAAGCTGCGGGTTATCAGCACTGATCAGTGGCGTAGGTAAACTAATCGCTGTTCTTTTTAGCTGTGTTCCAGTTAGATAATGAAGGGCGGCTATGCCTCGCTGAACACGGATTTCAGGTGTATTAGGCTTAAGATGATTCTGATTTTGTTGAACTCAATGATCATGTGGTCACGAAAATCACGCGCCTGCAGTAAGTCACGTGTTCCCGTGCTTTTCCTGAACGCACGTTTCCCCTCGCAGATTGCTCGCATATACGTAGGGACAAATACTTGAAAGATCCAAATACCGTCCCTGTTTTGGTATAGGTATTGATTGCCCTTGGTCGCCATGATTCTGTTCCTGTATTCTCACAGGATCAGTTACATGAAAAGTACAATGTATAGATGGAGTAACGGCAGCTTCCCAAGCTGTATACGAGAGTTCTATTCCCTTCACCCGCTCCAATCCAATCTGTTCCTTAAGTCTCTTTCGCTAACAACCCAAAAGTCATGACGTATTTGAACGTGTGTATGCCCACAACCGTATTGCGGGGAAGAGCTTCTGTGGTAGCGCTGTTTGGTATTATTACGCCTTCATATTGCTATGAAGGCGTTTTAGGGGACTCGACGGTGGGATATGCCTGGCAGGGCGGGAGCGTTTACTCCTGGAGACATTCCCGCTGGTTGGGTACAGAGACCAGCACGATGGTGTTAGCGATGCTGGAAAACAGTAACAGGAAAATCAGCATATTCACTGCGCTCACGCCCAGCATCCCCATTATCCAGATATAACCTGCCGAGAACGCGATCTGGCAAATGGCCAGCACGGAACTTGCCAAACCGGCATTTTGCTTAAACGGATTCAAGGCTTGGCTCATCAATATCCCGAAGCCCATAGCAAAACCGACACCGATCATGGCGAACCCGACGAGGTTTAAATAAGCATTCAGGCCCAGGGCTTGTGTGAGTGCAAAGATAACAGCACAGGTTAAAAATAGCGCTTGTGATAATAGCAGGAGCGTTTTTTGCCCAAATTTTGACAGGAGATAGGGCGTTAAAAATGAAGTGGCCATGCTAAAGCCAGCCAGCCCTGTCATTGATATTGAATACTGCCCTGTAGACAACCCCATCTGCCCCATTAATATGATTGGCGAGGTGTTTACATAGGTCAAAATTGCAGTGATAGACAAACAGGTAATAAATAGTCGGCTGATGAATAATGTTGATAATAAACTTTCGCCACTGATTATTTTACTGTTCGGCTGCGTCTCTTTATTATTATGGTAGGTTTCATCTAACCAGAATATACAGACTAAACATGAAATCCCAGCGAAGATGGCCATACCGGTGAAGAGGCTTGGCCATTCAAAGCTCATTAACAGTAAATACCCCAGAACCGGTGCAATAACAGGAACGATGCAAGTAATACCATTAATTACTGACAACACTTTTGAGCGTTTATCATCGTCCAGGGTATCTCTAAGAATGGCAAAGGTGACAACATAGCAGAAGCCGGCACCCACGCCTTGCCAAAATCGTGCAAAAAGAAATTGTTCGGCAGAAACCGTCAACGCGGCTCCGTATGACGCGCAGACAAAAATCAACGCACCCAATAATGCGATGGGTTTCCGGCCGAATCGGTCGGATACCAGTCCTGCGATAATCATGGTCGATGCCATGCCGGCCAAATAAATAGAAAAAGCAGTATGAAGGTCAACGGCAGAGGCATTTAAGTCTTTGGCAATGTCGGGTAAGCCAACAAGGTATAAGTCCACGCCCAGGGGGTAAATTAGCACTAACATAAAGCAACATGCGAGGTATTTGAACATACTGACTTCCTGCAGATTTCAGATCATAAAGTGATAAAAACGCCTAATCAACACAAACACATGCTCAAAAAGTATTTGCACAGAATGTCGCACATACCTTATGTATCAGTCGTTACGATGGCCGCTGCGCTTGTCAGGCATCACATAAGATAAGTTACTTATTTTATCTTAATAATAGCCTTTTTCTTTGAAGATTAACGCTTAATGACGCTGAGCATGGTTCCAATTCATAGATAGATCAAGGTTTTTTTAAGTGATCGTGAATATATATAACAAGCAAATAATGTTTATTGTTATAGTTGCTATTTAAAATAAAAAAAATAACTTTACATTAAGTTGCGCGTTTGTATACTTTGTTCGGAATTTGTAACATAAAGTAATGGGTTGTTTGGTTTTTATTGTCCGTTATTGAATAAGCACTTGTAATGACAACACGGATAGTGACTGTAATAAATTGATAGGGAGTGTTATTCCCCCATGTATCCATTTTTCATACCATATGCATGTTTTTAAATTTTTGACATGCGCACTTCAAGATACAGCTTTTATACACCTATCAGTAATGATCTGTCATCGCATGAAAAATTGAAATTAAATATGACGTGTCCTGGGTTTTTACAGCGTATATCAAATTACTTTGATATTGAGTGTAATAGTAATATACGAAATTATTTTGTTATTAACTAACCTCAAAGGAGATAATGTGTGAGGCATTTATCACGGAATGTTAAGTTGTCATCACTGGGACTATCAATTGATTTATCTGATTTTAATCTTAAAGACATTATCACTAAAAATAAATTCACCCTTTACAATCAAGAGATTAGTCCATATATCGTTAAAAGTATCGCTGAGGAAAATATTCGCAAACAGTTAGCCAATGATGTTGATGTTTACTCTGAGCTATCGTGGTTCTCAGAACGGCAGAAATATGGCTATCTATTAATGAGGAATTGTTTTTCAACCGATAAATTACCGCCGACGCCTTGCAATGATGAAGCACCCGATGCGAGTTTATGGATTGAACCAGCGTCAACGCTAATGGCTATGTTAGGTGTCACAGGTCATACCGTGTCCTCTTATCTTAATGAAATGCAAGGCAGATTGGCGCATATGGTTATGCCCGCCAAGAATAATGAGAAATCGTGGTCTCGCTCTACAAAGTCCCTTTCCCCGCATACAGAAGTCGTCAATGGCCATTGGTCAGAAATGCTTCCTGATGACACAAGAAATCAAGTGATTGCCCCCGAGGTTTTTGCCTTGGCCTGCCTAAGAAACCCGATTCAGGCAGCGACAACGGTTTGGTCACTGGATGATATTTTGAATAACTTAAGTTATTCAACGATAGAGCAGCTGATGAAGCCTGAATATATCGCCAGTAGCCAGTCCAGCTTTGATGTTGATTCAAAAATAGAAAATATCAGTGTGATTGGGGATATCAATGGTCGACTGGTCATAAGATACAGCCATTCTAAGCTTGTCGGGATCAATGACGAAGCAAATGAAGCATTGGAAAAACTAAAAACACACCTGTCCGATCCGAAATACATCAACAGAGTTGTCCTACAGCCCGGTGATGTTCTTATCATAAATAACAGGATTGCTTTGCATGGCAGAGATAACCTTTCAAGTTCTGCAAATTATGATGGCAACGATCGCTGGTTAATTAGAATGTATGGTTTTTCACATAACTCGTGGAAAAAGCTAAAACACCTTCCAGAAAAACAACATATTGCTTCGGCTTGAAAACAAGGATGATAGGCATGATTTCACCATTAGTTGGCAGCGACAGACTTTTAGACTCACATGGGCAACCTATTCAGTTTAGAAAGGGGAAAGGGTATCGCATAGAGGACAGTAACGGAAATCAGTACCTGGATTTTGTTTTGGGTATCGGGCCGGTTATTCTTGGTCACAGTCATCCAGAATTTAACAGAAGGCTGACTGACGCCTTAAGCTTGGGGTTGTCGTTCCCAGGATTTGGAGAGGTACATAGCCAGGTATCAGACGTATTTGAAAACGTTTATGTCGGCTATAACGTTGTCTCTTTATTTAAAACCAGCTCCGAGGCAGTAACGGCTGCATTTAGATGTGCGATGATGCAAACAGAGCGAAAAAAAATCGTACGATGTGGTTTTTTGGGATGGCATGATGCCCAACTCTATATGTCGCCGAGCTGGCATGAAGCATTGGGCAGTGAGAAAAGAAACGATTTACGCTATTTGAATGGCATGCGCGGCGTCAGCGGTGAAGAGGCTGTTTTCAACTGGGTTAATGGCGACCTGACTGAGCTAGAACACATCTTGCAAGAACATGGAAATGATATTGCCATATTCGCATTGGACGTATACCAGCTGGCTTTCTTCTCAGAAGAGAAGATTAAAGCGGCAATCGCCATGTGCAAGAACTATGGCGTGAAGTTGTTATTAGACGAGACCAAGACTGCGGGGAGAACGAACCCGGGTGGCTATCTGGCGAATAACGCCTCTTTCGATCCTGATTACGTGGTTTTAGGTAAGGCGATCGGTAACGGTTTGCCCCTTGCAATCCTTATGGGTAAGCCTGATAGCATTGCTGTCTACCGTGAAGCCCGTATTGGCGGTACTCACACCAAAGAAATACTTTCCCCTCATGCCGCAATTGCTGTAGCAGAGATTATGGGGGAGTGTGACGGTTATAACCTGGTTTCCCAAGCGGGCAAGGCTATCGTCGCGACGCTCAACTTGGCACTTAAAGAAGCGGGTGCAGATAATTATGTGAACGCCAAGGCGCTTTTCGACAATGCTTTGTTTGACTTGGTCTTTAGTCAAGAGATCGTCAACAATTATGCGTTAAGAAGCCGTTTCAAGGCTGAGCTTTTAAAGAATGGCTTATTGATTATGGAAGGGCATAACTCCTTCGTTAGCCTTGCACACTGTGATCTAAACCATGACGAGTTGTTTAGTTTAACTTATGCAGCAGCGAAAAGTTGGGTAGCAGCGATGTAGCCTATGGCGCAAACAGCACATTGGGGTGGTATCGGGTGTTTTTTGATGCTGCACACCTCACCCTTTCACGGATTTAAAATATTGCCACGTGATGTGCATGAGTATTTTATTGGTTTCATTATTTTATAATGCAAAGTGAGTATAACGTCATGAAAAATGAAATATCCAGTTTGTTAGAAGGCTATAAAACAAGCTATGCGAAAGAAGAAGAACATAAATGCAATATGCTGAATATTCTTCGTGAGCAAGATAATGTCTTCTATGAAGAGTCAAAGCAGGGGCACTTCACTGCCTCCGCATGGGTGCTCAATCATGATAAAACGAAAGTGCTCTTGACGCTTCACGCCAAGCTAAATCGATGGTTTCAGTTAGGTGGGCACATCGAACCGACTGATTTGTCGTTTTTAGATGCTTGCTTGAGAGAAGCGCAAGAAGAAAGTGGTATCCAAAGTATTAGTGCAGACGACGCTTTCGTCATTGATGTTGACATACATAAAATACCGGAAAACCCTAAAGCCTCTGCGCATCTCCATTATGATATAACCCTGTGTTTTGTTGCAGGCCAGAATGCTGAAATCAGTATGTCCAAAGAATCAAAAAAATTGGAATGGATCCCGGTTAATAAGGTTAAAGATATCACCGACGATCTTGCTGTTATCCGCATGGCAGAAAAAACGCTGCAATTGTTTTAATTGTTATCGTTAGTGAAAGAAGGGGGCTTTGACATGTCGCGGAAGCACAGCTGTTATGTAAGCAGCCGAGGGCTTTTTAACACCTTTGCGGGGTGTTTTTCGCGGCATGTTCAATGTACCTCTTGTGGGGATGCCGTCGGGGCATGTGTTAATATTAACGGCTTGACGTGACGGCCCCAAATGTCTCAATGGAGGCGCTGCTATAAAATCCATTGTGGGGTTCGTTATCTTGAATTTTAAGTATGATTGATGTGGATATTAACAATGAACAAAATGGAACTCAGTGGCTTATTGCAAAACGTTAAAGAGATTGCTTTATCTTCCTTCTCCATTATTGAAAGCAGAAAAAATGAAGTAACATTTTTCGAAAAGAAAGACTTGAGCATTGTTAGTGAAGCAGATATTGAAACTGAAAAATATATCCGGGATAGCTTGCAGGCTCTGACCCCGCACATTCCTGTTTATGGTGAAGAACTGGGTTGTGACATTGCCGATGACTGCCAATTATATTGGCTTATCGACCCTATTGATGGCACCACATGGTACAAATTAGGCATGCCAGTATACGGTTCCCTGATTGCGCTAATCCAAAACGGTGAACCTATACTCGGCTCTATTGGGTTACCCGCAATAAATACGTTGGTATATGCAGGAAAAGATCTGGGGTGCTTTATGAGCGCCGGAAAAAACAGTGCCAGGCAGTTGTTGAGTGAGCCAGCTCAAACCGCGCCAATAGGTGTAGAGCAAGCGACCATAACCTCCTCAGGGATGCATGGCACTTCCACATGGATTGAGAATGGCGATACGCCATGGCATCTGATTTCTGTTCTTGAGAGAGCAAAATTGTTTAAATTTTCCGCGGATTGTATCCAACACGTCTCAGTATTAAATGGGGCGTCAGATGCGGCTATTGATACCATAATGAAACCCTGGGATAGCGCGGCTATCATCATTTGCGCCAGAGAGGCAGGCTTAACCGTCATGGATCTCAATGGCAATCAGCACGGGATATTAAAAAGCGGTAACTTATTAACCGCCAAAAGCGAGCATTTAGCCAAATCGCTGGTTCAGTTATTAACGCCTTGATGATGAGCCACTCGGTTTATAGTTGGTCAACGAATACAGCAGGTGCCGTGCCGTAAAGGCCTTGAGTTTGTGCTCGCGCCTATCTCATCGTAAAAAGCCCCTGTTCTCGCAGGGGCTTTTTACTGACACTACGTGGGTGATGTGGATTTTGGTGATTCTGCTGCCCATTACCCAGAAGTCTCTTTGCGTATGATGCTCCGCTACCTTTCGCTGGCGAGCACTTCAAACAGCATGTCAATTTCTTGCTGGGTATTGTAATGCATCATCCCGACGCGCAGCACGCCGCCGCAGTCCTGCAGCCCCAACTGTTGAATTAAACCCAGCGCATAGAAGTGCCCGCTGCCGACGCAGATATTGTGTTGGCCTAAGCGGCGAGCAACCTGTTCCGGGGTATGTTCCTTGAAGGTTAACGCAAAGGTCGGCGTGCGGCGCTGGGTATCCGCGGAAGGTGATCCATAGAGTTGGATACTGTCTATGTGCTGCAAACGCTGCAAAAAGTACCGGCACAGGCTCTCTTCATGTTGGTGATAACCGGCAAAGCTTTCTTGCAAGCGCTGCCTGAGTGGGGCCCCTGGCGTGCCCCATTGTGCCAGGTAGTCGATGGCTGCCGTCACGCCGGCGAGCCCTTCGAAGCTCTGTGTCCCCGTTTCAAAACGCCCTGGCCCGATGTCGGTGGCCGGCTCGACTTTATACGGCTGCAGACGCTGCAACCACTGGGGTGCGATATAGGCCATGCCGATATGCGGCCCGAAGAATTTATAGGCGGAACAGACTAAAAAGTCACAGCCAAGCGCTTGCACATCGATCAGGTTATGCGGAGCGTAGTGCACGGCGTCGACATACACCTGTGCGCCGACACGGTGGGCGGCGTCGGTAATGGTTTTAATGTCGGCGATGCTGCCGGTAACGTTGGACGCATAGCTGACGGCCACGAGTCTGGTCTTGGCGGTGATGCTTTCACACAGCCGGGCCACGTTCAACGAGCAATCCGCGCGCTCCAGCGGTATTTGATGCACCTTGACCTGTTTGTCGGCTGCCGCCTGCTGCCAGCTGGAGACGTTGGCGTAGTGATCTAACGCAGTGACGATAATCTCATCGCCGGCTTGCCAGTTACGGCTAATGATACGGCTGAGGTGGAACGTCAGCGAGGTCATGTTCATGCCAAAAACGACATTGTCGGGCGACGGCGCATTTAAAAAGGCACGTACCGATTCCCGTGCCTGGTTCATGACTTCGGTCGTCTTATGGCTGGAGAAATAGTGTCCGCCCAAATTGGCGTTATATTTCCCCAGATAATCCGTCATTTTTTCCAGCACGGCTTGCGAAACCTGAGATCCCCCTGGCCCATCGAAAAAGATCGCGGGTTTATCATCATAACGCTGGGATAGCGCACTAAATTGGGCTCGGGCGAGTTCGGGCGAAAAAGTCATGCTTTTTCTCCCCGAGCTGTCAGGACAAAGAGATCAAGATATCCTTCTTCTTCCGGGACGATGGTGCTGATCGGCGTAGCGTTATGCCATAGTTTACTGTCCGCCAGTAAAACGGCTTCGCCATCCGCCAGGGCTTTTTTAAAGAACGGCGGCTGGTGACTATCGGCGTATAGCATGATTTCGCCGCCGACAATGTTTTGCCTGTGGATAGCGATCATCGCGATATGGTCAAAACCATCTTGATGAATACCTTCCGGCGCTACCTGCGTTTCGTTATGAATGGCGACAACGCGCATCTGGTGAATTTCAATTTCGGCTCCTTCTGGCAGATCGTTGCTTTCTGCAAACAGATTACACATTTCCTCCAGCCCGGCGCTTTGCAGCACGGCACTGTCAATCGGCTCGAAGCGGCGTACCACGTTGCCCTGAAAATGGTTGATCTCATCAGACTGAACGAAATTGCGCGGTCCAATCTCGCTCACATGGCCATTGGCGTGCTTGACGACCGAATAGCGTCGTAAGCGGTACTTGCCGTCAGCGTGTTGTGTGTGGGGCAATGAAGAAAACGAGGGCATTAATTGTCGGGTGGCTTGATGGCTAAGTACAGTCATACTTATTACGTTTTCGTGTTTCTGCAACATAATCACCTCTAATATGAATAAATATTGTTTTTGTAGGGAGGTATTTCGATTGAATTGTAGTCGACACTATAGCCAGCGCAATTTTTAGTCGGTGCCGATCGCGGCCCTGCTGTTGCAGCTGTAAACCGCGGTGAACACAAGATGGGTATAATCAAAGAACAAGGGACGCCGAATGACGAGCTCAGCTTCACAAAATGATAAATTTGAGACGGTTATATGATTGAGATACGTGAGATAGATCGCGAAAATGTTTTTGATGTTTGTGAACTGACGTCGAACAAAGATGGTGTCGGGACATTATTTGAAGCGTTTATTTGCTGCAATGCGATCTCCATTTCTGAGGCGGCTTATTTTCCTGAATGCCACCCCAGAGCGCTGTACCGTGACGGGGAGTTAATCGGTTTTTTCCTGTACAAACGCTGGGCGAATCAACTGACCGATGCTGAGATCTGTCGCTATATGCTCGACCACAAATTTATCGGCCAGGGGCTGGGCCGCGCTTCCTTTGAGGCAATGCTGAGCTACTTCAAAAAGAACGGCGTTAAGCATGTAACGCTGATGATTGATGAACACAACCTGGTTGCGCAAAAAATGTATCTCTCTTTTGGGTTCACCTTTACCGGCAAAGTCGACAAGGATGAACATTACTACAGCCTGAACATCTAGTGCGCTGTCATCTGGTGCCCTCACAACGCTCGCTCGACACGCGGATGGCAGCAACGGCATCGCCCCACCCAGTCAGCACCTACTGCCGGCAATACCGGCAGTAAGACTAATGCTGGTCCTTTATAAGGTAGGGAGAGGGGTATTAGCCATCGGTTGAGCGACTGACGGCTTCCCAGGCATTGATATCAGTGTTCATCTGATGCAGTTTTTCTCTGACATACATGACGGCGTCGCTGCCAAGCAGCAATGATGCCGGTGGCGCAGGGCTATCGAGGAGTTGCAGAATGGCTTTGGCGGCCTTAAACGGATCGCCAGGTTGATGGCCACTGCGTTTTTCACGTGTCTCACGAATCGGCCCAAAACTCTGATCGTAATCACTGATGCTACGTGGTGAGCGCACCATTGAACGCCCAGCCCAGTCTGTCCGGAAAGATCCTGGTTGAATCGCGGTGACCGCAATATTAAAGGGTTTAAGCTCTTTGGTCAGGGTTTCGGAGATACCTTGCAAGGCGAATTTGCTGCCACAATAGTAGCTGATCCCCGGTAAGGTAATGAATCCACCCATTGAGGTAATATTGATAATATGGCCAGCGCGGCGTGTGCGGAAATAGGGCAGAAAAGCCTTAATAACGGCTATTGCACCAAACACGTTGACCTCAAATTGGTGAATGGCGTCACTGATGGGGGACTCCTCCATTATTCCTTCATGGCCATAGCCGGCATTATTTACCAGCACGTCAACGGCGCCAATCTCTTGTTCTACATCGGCAACCAGCGGACCGACGTCGGTAAAATTCGTGACATCAAGGATCCGACCGAAACAGCGGCCAGGTGCCAGAGCGTCGAATTCATCTTTGGCTTGCTGGTTGCGCAGTGTTCCTACTACGCGGTGACCTGCTTCCAGTGCTGCTTCTGCCAGTGCACGGCCAAAGCCGCTGCTGACGCCGGTGATAAAAAATAATTTTGATGAATGCATGACGTTATCCTCGGTAAGGG
Source organism: Serratia sp. NPDC087055 (assembly GCF_044900985.1). Taxonomy (NCBI): domain Bacteria; kingdom Pseudomonadati; phylum Pseudomonadota; class Gammaproteobacteria; order Enterobacterales; family Yersiniaceae; genus Serratia; species Serratia sp. NPDC087055. Next base: position 132,786 of record NZ_JBJDOG010000007.1, on the reverse strand, counting down.
GGACAAGCAGCATAGGGCGGGTAGGGCAAAATCCGTAGCCATGATCCTCTCTGATGTTTGCCTATTCCTCTGAGCTCGCTGGACGCCCCCGTTATTGAGTGTCAAACTTACATTCCCTTCTACGTCGCTTTGCAGGTGTGTATGGCAATTTCTTCTTCTGGGGTTACCGGCCAGATGATCGCGCTGTTGGATAGGCTGACACCGCGCGAAGGCTACAACCTCACGGCTTTGGCTGACGTACGTTTTTTGCGTTCCAACCGTCCGTTGCTGCGCACGCCGGTATTATATGAGCCGGGGATCGTCATTGTTGTGCAGGGAAGAAAACGCGGCTTCTTGGGAAAGGATGTCTATTTATATGATGCACAACATTACCTGATGGTATCCATTCCTGTGCCGTTTACGATGGAAACGGATGCCAGTGCTTCAGAGCCTATGCTGGCTATTTATATGCGATTGGACTTCACCGTCGCGGCCGATCTGCTGTTGCACCTTGCCGATCGTGGGCAGAGCGTCAGCGCACCGCCTCGGAGTATGGTGTCGAGTCCGATGGATGATGCCATGAGCCATTCAGTTTTACGTTTCCTGCAGGTGATGGCGTCACCACTGGATGCCGAAATATTGGGGCAGGCGATGGTGCGGGAGATCTATTACCGTGTTCTGACGGGCGCTCAGGGGCAAACACTCCGCAGTGCACTGACCATGCAGGGGCAGTTTGGGAAAGTGGCTAAGGCGTTGCGCAAGCTGCATGCGGAATATGACTCGTATCTTGATGTGAATGCACTGGCAAAAGAGGCGGGTATGAGCCTTGCCACTTTTCATAGCCATTTTAAAACCATTACTGAGACATCCCCCATGCAATACCTTAAGTCCACGCGATTGCATCAGGCCAGATTGCTGATGTTGCGGAATAATCTCACCGCTTCAGCGGCAAGTGCACGGGTCGGGTATGAAAGCGTTTCGCAATTCAGCCGTGAATTTAAGCGTTTGTTCGGGTTAACGCCGATCGGTGAAGTGGCTCGAATGAAACAGAACTTCTCATTGCCTGCACCGGTTACGCCTTCTGATTTTATTTCTTCTCACTGATTAGCTTGTGCGGATACGTCGTGTTTATCTTCGCTAATATCTTATCGATGAGATTATGGCGGAGCGCCTCTTTGCCGCGTGAGCGTATAACGCTCACGATATTGCGATTAAAATACCGATAATGCTTATTATTGCAACCCAAAACCATTTAGAGGTTTTTTCCGGTTTCCACTCTTCACCATACTCAACCTGATAGCCGGGTTTACGATCCTTATTGTTCATCCTATTCCTTGGGATCCTGCATCCATAAATATGCCGCATTTATTTTAAGATGATTCTTAACGCAATTGAATTGAATCTGCTTTTTTAGGTAAAAATCCTAATGATAGGTGTCGAGAACAGCCACTGAATGAGGGTGGCATAAGGCTGCGATAATTACCGCTGGATTACCAATGTACTGTTTTCTGTTTCAAGAGATAGAAAGCCTAGTTCGCGATATTGGCTCATGGTCAGCCTTTTCTAATGTTAAATCAATGCTGACTATTATTTAAAATATTGTGTCTAAAATATATTATTGCTGTCATTGTGGCTATTTCCTTTATTCCACACATTACGCAGTATAAGACGTTTATTAGGTCTTTTAATGATGTGCTTTTACATGAATGTATGGGTTTGGTAGCCATTCATTTACACGAAAAACATAATGATAACTTTAATAAAACAAACTGGTTTCCGCCTGATTTTATTGGGCTTTTTTAATGATGAAAACTAACTATCTGTGATCTTAATCCCTCAATGAAAATGAAAAGAAGTGAATTATTAATCATCTTAACAATAAAAATGAGGTTCACATGTTATTTACGATTCAACTTATTGTCATACTGATCTGCCTTTTTTACGGGGCCAGAAAGGGTGGTATTGCGCTGGGGTTACTTGGCGGTATCGGGTTAATTATACTGGTTTTCGTTTTTCACTTGCCGCCAGGGAAACCCCCTGTTGATGTGATGCTGGTTATCATCGCGGTAGTGGCAGCATCAGCGACGCTACAAGCATCAGGGGGACTTGATGTGATGTTGCAAATTGCAGAGCGTTTACTGCGACGTAACCCTAAGTATGTGTCCATTGTTGCGCCGTTTGTTACCTGCATTTTGACCATTCTCTGTGGTACTGGGCACGTGGTATACACGATATTGCCCATTATTTATGACGTGGCAATCAAGAACAATATTCGCCCGGAAAGGCCGATGGCTGCCAGCTCTATTGGTGCACAGATGGGGATTATTGCCAGCCCGGTATCCGTGGCCGTTGTATCGCTGGTCGCCATGTTGGGCAATTTTACCTTTAATGGTAAACATCTTGAGTTTCTCGATCTGCTGGCGATTACGATACCCTCTACCCTGTGCGGTATTCTTGCTATTGGTATCTTCAGTTGGTTCCGGGGTAAAGATCTGGATAAAGATGAGAAATTCCAGAGTTTCATTTCAGACCCGGAAAACTACAAATACGTATACGGTGATACAGCAACCTTATTGGATAAAAAGCTCCCAACCAGCAATTGGGTAGCGATGTGGATTTTCTTGGCGACCATCGTTATTGTCGCGCTATTAGGGGCTTTCTCTGAACTGCGTCCACTCATTAATGGCAAACCACTCTCTATGGTGTTGGTTATCCAGATGTTCATGTTGTGTTCTGGTGCGGTAATCATTATTGCTACCAAAACAAACCCAGCGTCTATCTCTAAAAACGAGGTTTTCCGTTCAGGGATGATTGCCATAGTGGCTGTTTACGGTATTGCCTGGATGGCTGAGACAATGTTCGGTGCTCATTTGAAAGAAATTGAGTCAGTGCTGGGCACCATTGTGAAAGAATATCCTTGGGCCTATGCCATCGTTTTGCTTATCGTTTCCAAGTTTGTTAATTCGCAGGCTGCTGCACTTGCAGCGATTGTTCCTGTGGCACTGGCCATCGGGGTTGATCCTGCTTACATCGTTGCTTCTGCACCGGCGTGTTATGGTTACTATATTCTACCGACCTACCCAAGCGATCTGGCTGCCATTCAGTTCGACCGTTCAGGAACGACAAATATCGGGCGGTTTGTGATTAACCACAGTTTCATCATGGTAGGTCTGATCGGGGTTTCTGTGTCGTGCGTGATGGGGTGGGTCTTGGCTGCCGCATACGGGTTCCTGTAACGGATCCGTCGCAGTGGTTGGTTATGCGGAGAGCAACCTCAGGGTCGATGAGATCGTGGGGTGGGAGCGGGGGCTCTTCTCTGCCCAGAGTGCTGCTTTCATCCCACATTACTGGCGTATGGATATAAAAGATAAAAGCCCTGACAATGTCTGCCAGGGCTTTTAAGGTACTATTGACTTCAAATTTAACATTAATGAACTTACTAATTTCTTACTGCTAAGGTTCTATCGTTAAATGTACAGGTTTAACACAGATAATATTGGGTTAACTCAATCCTCCCTCTATTTACCAGTTTAGACTTTAGGCCAATCTCAATACTCGAATATTTGGCATATTAAACAGGTACATCTCCCCTTGCGATATAGACTCTTTGATGCGTGGCCTCACTTCCGTTGCGATCTTGTTGCACTGTCTTGAAAAATGATCGCAAACAAATAACAATTAAAACATGGCCTTACATCATCGCGTTTTGGTTCACACCCTGCGATTGTAGATACTGACTACGTGGCCTTAAAGCGTCATATAATGAGAGTGTTGTTTTCTCTACATTAATGGCCCATACAAAAATCACTTCGTGGCCTTTATCGCAAAAATAACTTTATCAACTTAACTTTAATACTTTCACTATTAACAGCAAGCTATTGTTTCGCTGCTGATGATTACTAATCTACTTGTTTTGATAGGGGTGTCAATACTGTTTTTAATAACATGTTTTTAATGACATGTCTTTATTAACAGTATTCATATTAATCATCAGTTAAACATCGCCGAGTGCATATTTTTTATCAACATGATCTCTTCAGAGGGTATCGGTTATGTTGGTTTTCCGTGTGGAAGGAGGCAGCAGCAGAGGGATTTTCCCGTTCCGCCAGTGAGGAAGAATGAGGGCGGCAGAGGGGGGGATATTTCGACGATGAACGCTGTCGGCGTCTGACACAGCCCACTGCAGGTGCAACGGGCTGTTTTCACAACATCAGGGCTTGCTGATAAAGCGTGCCAGCCTTTGGTGTAACTGAGAGTTTTCTTTGCGTAGATGCTCGATCTCATCCAGCAACGTCAGCGTCACCGCAATGCCGGGCCAGTCGAGTGCCAGCTCGCGATGCAATTGCTCGGCGCGATGAAAAGTGATCAGTGCGCGATCGTCGAAGATCCACTCTTCAGTTGTGAGATCACGCGGTTGAATCATGCCTAACCCAACGATTTCCGTGAGTTCATCTTGTGTTACGCCGGTGTGCAGGCAAAACTCGGTTATGGTGAAAGTTACTTTTACGTTAGCCATTTTGCTTACTCCACTCTTTACGTGGATCAAAGGTCTTCTGAGCTTCTGCCAGCTGTTGCCACAGTGCAGCGCTTTTCTCGTCCGGTTTTGGTGGCATCATGACTTTGATCACTGCATATAAATCCCCGGTTTCTTTTTTCCCGACCAGGCCTTTTCCCTTGATGCGCAAACGCTGCCCGGTTTGGCTGCCGGCAGGGATGGTCAACAGAATACTGTCTTTTAGGGTCGGTACGGGGACCTTGGCACCTAAGGCCGCTTCCCAAGGCGTTACCGGCAGGACGATCTCAAGGTTGTGCCCGACAATGTCGAACAGCGGATGAGGAGCTATGCGGATAATCAGGTAGAGATCGCCGTTAGCGCCGCCGTCAGTGCCTGGTGCACCCTGGCCTTTCAGGCGAATACGCTCACCATCACCAACGCCGGCAGGGATTTTCACATTAAGGGTTTTAGGAATTTCCTGCTCTACCATGCCGAACGCGTTATACACCGGCAGGCTATAGCGAATAGTGCGGGTTTGCTCTGCCTGTGTTTCTTCCAGGAAGATAGCGACTTCCATTTCAATATCTTGGCCGCGCATGCCTTGGCGCCTTTGGCGATGTTGCTGAGCACGCGCATGTTCACCGAACATAGAGGAAAAGATATCGGAAAAGTCTTCAGCGCTGTGGGCATTGCCATGGCCATGCTGTGTCTGGCGGCCAAAGTTGGGGTCGTTACGGTGTTGCAGAAGTTGATCGTATTCAGCACGTCGTTCGTCGTCTTTCAGTACTTCATAGGCTTCGGCGACCAGTTTGAATTGTTCCTCGGCATTTGATTCGGTACTGACGTCGGGGTGATATTTTCGCGCCAGCCGGCGATAGGCGGTTTTGATTGCCTTAAGATCGTCTGACGGCTTAACCCCTAAAATGGCATAGTAGTCCTTGAATTCCATAGCGTTATCATCTCACTTCAATTTTTCGTCAGGGGAAATCGTTGAGCCTGCATTGGGTGAAACTTTACTTATAGTAGGGCAGTTGGCTGCCGAAGTACCAACCTAATTGTGTGGCTGGGCAGCCAAATGTCAGAGAAAGCGGAGCGGGGTAGCTCCGCTGAGAGATCATGCGCGTTTCAGCTGCCGGGCAACCTGGAATAAGCTGAACGAGCTGAACAGCATTTCGATACCCACAATGGTGGTGACCAGTACCACTGATGTCATTGGGTCAGCGCTGAACAACAGCCAGGCAATGGCCAGATCCAAAATGCCAATCACAAATTGCAGCCAGCTTCCCGGAAGCTCGCGCAGTTTATATCCGGCGATCAACCGTACAATCCCACCCAATGCAAACAAGACGGCGAGGTAAACCGCCATGGCGAAAATACCGACTGCAGGGTGGGTGATAAATATGTAGCCGATAATAAGATAAGCCACCCCGAGCAGAATGCCGCCGATCATCGGCCAGGTATTTTGCAGCCGGTTGGCAATCATACCGAAAATAAGTGCAAAGCCGCTTAGCAACAAGAAAATACCCACGACCACACTGATCGCCGCGCCGGAGGCAAAGGGGCTGAACAGGCAGAAAAGGCCGCCCAATAGCAACAATATTGAGATGATTAACAGCGGGGTACGTTGTTTCTTTAAACTCTGTTCATCGATAATCAACGAATGACGATGGCCCATGTTTAGCATGATAGAACTCCCTTGTTTTGAATGTCCTGTACAGTTTCACTGACAATTATAGTGGAACACGCCACTTTGGGGATGATGCTTCGAAACGGCATCTATTTTGTTGGGATCCAAAAGAGCTGTGTGGGTGGATTCCATAAGGTTTTTCATGGCAGACGTGCCAGAATAGATAAAAGCCAATGCGGCTATATTGACTGAGATAATAGATACCCAATGATAGACCGCTCCCGCTTACTGAAATTTTTGCTGCCTTATCTCTGGCCCAAAGATAATCTGAAGTTACGTTATTACTTGGTTATCGCCTTTGTTTTCATGGTGATATCTAAGGTAAGCACGACGTTAGTCCCCCTGGCGTACAAAGCCATGATCGACGCCTTGAGCGGCGAAACGGCCAAAATGCTGGCCATACCCATTGGTTTGATCCTGGCTTATGGCGTTGCGCGCGTTGGCGCGGCGTTATTTGAAGAGCTGCGCAACGTGATGTTTGTGCACGTCAGTCAGAATGCTACCCGGTTGTTAGGGCTGCGAGTGTTTAGGCAGTTGCATGCGCTGAGCCTACGCTTTCATCTGGAGCGCCAGACTGGCGGACTATCGTTATCGATTGAACGGGGTACTCAGGCCGTAGCGACAGTGCTTTCGCGGTTGTTGTTTTCCATTTTCCCCATCCTGTTTGAAATCACCCTGGTGTCGGTGATTATGTGGCATTTGCTAAACGGCTGGTTTGCTCTGGCAATTTTAGCGACGGTCGGCTGCTATATTCTGTTCACCGTGATGGCGGTCAGTTGGCGTACGCGTTTTAGACGCGAACTCAACCAAGCCAATGCCGATGCCAATACCAAATCTATCGACAGCCTGCTCAATTATGAGACGGTCAAATACTTCGGTAACGAAGACTTTGAGGCAGACCGTTTCAACATGTCGCGCCGCTTGTATGAATACGCCGCGATTAAGAACCAGTTCAGTTTTACCGCCCTCAACCTCGGGCAAACCGCCATTATCTCTATCGGGTTGATCGTGATGATGGCGATGGCGGCACAGGGTATCGTGCAGGGGCGGATGACGGTCGGCGACTTTGTGTTGGTGAATGCCTATCTATTGCAACTCTATCAGCCGCTCAACTTCTTCGGCTTTATTTATGCTGAAGTCAGGCAGGCGTTGATCGATATGGAAAACATGTTCGATTTGCTGCAGGAAGAGCAGGAGATTGTCGATAAACCAGATGCAGCGGCGCTGCGGTTGAAAGCCGGTGAAGTGTGCTTTGATTCGGTCAGTTTTGGCTATGATGTGCGCCGTCCCATCCTGAAAAATGTCAGCTTTACCATTCCAGCGGGCCACACGGTGGCTGTGGTGGGGGCCTCGGGTGCCGGCAAGTCTACGCTGTCCCGGCTGTTGTTCCGTTTCTATGATGTGAACAATGGCACCATTTCGATTGACGGCCAGGATATCCGCAGTTTGAAGCAGGCCAGTCTGCGTGGGGCGATTGGCATCGTGCCGCAGGACACCGTGTTATTCAACGATACGCTGGGCTACAACATCGGCTACGGTAAAACGGGCTCAAGCCAGGCAGAGATCGAACGGGCAGCCAAATTGGCGCATATTCATGACTTTATCGTCAGTCTGCCCGACGGGTATGAAACCCGAGTGGGTGAGCGTGGGCTTAAGCTTTCCGGTGGGGAAAAACAGCGGGTAGCGATTGCTCGCACTATCCTGAAAAACCCCGCGATTCTGGTGTTTGATGAGGCAACCAGTGCACTGGATACCCAGACTGAACGCGAGATTCAGGCGCACTTGCGCGAGGTGAGCCGCGATCATACGACGCTGGTCATTGCGCACCGCCTGTCCACGGTCGTTGATGCTGATGAAATCATCGTGCTAGAGGCGGGGGAAATCGTCGAACGTGGGCGGCATGAGGCCTTGCTGGCCAGCAATGGCCGCTATGCCGCCATGTGGCAAAACCAATATAACGACGAACAGCAGCCCTGACGATATACATCCCCAGGCGGCTTAGCCTGGGGAATCACAAGGGTTAAAGATCGCCGGTCAGGTACTGTGCCACGCCATTACCGAAACTCCAGTCGCCCTTGCTGTTAGTGGTAATTGAGACCATCAAGTCATTGCCTTCAATCCCGCAGCTTTCCCGCAGTTCACGGCTGAGTTCAGCATAAAATCGCTGTTTCTGTTCTTCAGGCCGCGGGCTGGTGATCACCCGAACGACCACCAGATTACGAGTGCGGGTCAAATTAAGGCCCGTGTCTTCTATCACCAAATGGTGAGCTTTGTTTTCATGAACAATCTGGTAGCGATCGCGCTGCGGCACGTCGAAGGCGCTGAGTACGGCACGGTGGGCGGCGTCGAGCAGCGTTTTCAGTTCGGCTTCATTGCGGCCCTCGATAACGTCAAAGATAAGTAATGGCATTTTCATAATCCTGTCAGTGAGTTAATGATTTCATGGAGGTGCAGGGCAGCGTTTTATCATCGCCTTTGAGAGCCCATCTTAGCCATGCACCCCTGTGGGAAGAAGCGCTATACTTGAATTCATTGTTTATATAAATGAACAGTCACGATGAAAAACCCCAAAATAGAAACCTTGTGGACCCATTTGCACTGGCTCACCGTATTGGCTGAACAGGGTAGCTTTACCCGGGCGGCAGAGCGGCTGGATGTCAGCAAAGCGGCAATGAGCCAAAAAATTAAAGAGATCGAAACGCTGGCCGGGGTGCCATTGGTACAGCGTACCACCCGCAGTGTCAGACTGACCGAGGCGGGATTGAGGTTGGTGGAAGAGCTACGCCAGCCTTTTGCGCAAATAAAGCAGAGTTTTTCTGGTATTTGTGATGCCGGCGGGCCACTACGTGGCACGGTTCGGGTGACAGCGCCGGTGGCGTTTTCTCGCCAGCAATTGGTACCGCGAATTACCGGTTTTCTGCATGCCAACCCTGAGGTGCGGGTCCAGCTTGAGGTTTCTGATCGACTGGTGTCATTAACCACCGAAGGGTTTGATTTGGCCATTCGCCACAGTGATAACTTGCCCGAAACGCATGTCGCCTGGCGCCTTTGTCAGACTGAAACGCTGGCGGTGGCGTCGGCAGACTATGTGAAACGTCAGGGGATGCCGCTATCGCCGAACGATCTGCAGGCGCATCAATGTCTTTATTACCCGCGTAAAGGGGAACAGCCCGGCTGGCGTTTTGTCACCAAACACCCACAGCAAGGCAACGTGGAAAAGCTTCACGTGCCCGTCAGTGGCCCGTTTGCGACCAATAACAGCGAATCGATACGGGATGCGGCCACTGAAGGCTTGGGGATTGCTTTGCTGCCGGACTTTAGTGCACAACAGGCGCTGGCAGACGGAAGGCTAATAGAGGTACTGCCTGATTGGCGGCCGGTCAATGCCTTTGCAGACAGCCTTTATGTCGTACGGCCCTATGCGCCCCAGGTGTCGCGAGTGGTAACGGAATTCAGTCATTATTTGCGCGGCGCGTTTGCCGACGGATTTTTCATCCGTTGATAATTCAGCCGTGATAAATCGTCCCAATCACTCCTGCAAAGTATTGTGGTCGGGAGTATTGCTGTGATTCACGTCACGCTACAGGTATTTTTACGATTCAGTCACGTTAATGTAATGTCCGGTGAGTGGCTTACCCAATGGAGTTAATGAATAACGTTAATGCTGGGTAAATGGCATAAATTCAATAGATAAAAATGATTCGAAATATCGACGCGTTAAATTAAATAATAAACAAATCTAACATGTGAAACGTTAATATATTTATGAAAGTGACAAGCCAACGCAATTTGATGGCGTAAAGAGTACCGGTTGAGAGACGTAAATAGAGAAATAACAGTGCAGTAAAATAAACAATGTTAATAATAACCCACCTGTAATGTACCCACTTTCAAGATTTCCTGGCCGCCGCTATAGCCCAGTTGACAGCCCGCTCGCTTGCGATAAATTTAAATCGTTAACATATTAACAACAACCTCGAAAAAAGAATGGCCCGTTATTTTGGTTTGTCACTCAGGGGTTGCGAACAAGCAAATCGTCATTTATGAGCTTACTAACAGGCAGAGCACATCATGAAGAAATCGACGGGATATGGTTCGGGAGTCAATGAAGAAAACAGATTACTGGTGATTCTCTTTTTCGTTTTTGGCTGCGTTTTTGTTGATCGTTTAACCATATCTTTCTTATTCCCCATGATTGCTGCCGATTTGCAGCTGAGTAATGTGCACCTTGGCACGTTGTCTGCCGTATTGGCGCTGACCTGGGCACTGTCGGGAGCAGGATTAGGCGCGATTGCCGATCGTTTTAATATCCGCAAGCCCATGCTCATTGCCTCTATTGTGGTGTTTTCTCTCTTTTCTGCCTTGTCGGGGTGGGTTAACGGTTTCGCCATGTTGCTGATATTCCGTGCGTTGATGGGGATTGCTGAAGGGCCCGTATTGCCGATTGCACAGTCATTGATGGTAGAAAAATCACAACCGCAGCGGCGTGGATTCAATATGGGATTGATCCAGGGGGCTGCACCGGGGTTATTGGGGGGCATTATCGCGCCGCCGCTCATTATTTATCTGGCTCAAAAGTGGGGCTGGAGCATGGCTTTCCATCTGACAGCCTTACCGGGGATTATTCTGGCCTGGTTAATTTATAAATATGTCGACGGCAAAAAGAATCCGTCTTTTGTTGACGAACCCGCGGCAAAAGATCGGTTGGAAAAGGCCGCTTACACCGAGCTGTTCAAAATTAAAAACGTGGTGTTGTGCATCCTGATTTCTTGCGTATTCGTCACCTGGTTTATGGTCATTATTACTTTTACGCCCAGTTTCCTGGTGACCGCGCGTGGCTTCAGCGAAGGGGCAATGGGCGGCATCATGAGCGCTATCGGCGTGGCCTGGGTTTTCTGGGGCGTTGCGGTGCCGGCAATTTCAGACCGCATCGGCCGTAAACCGACATTAATTTTCTTCTCACTGCTGGCGATTTGCTGCCCACTGTTTCTGAGTTACGTCGATAACCTGTGGCTTTTGGGTGGGTTGGTGTTTCTGTCGTATACCGGTTTGGGCTGCTTCACCTTGTTTATGGCGACGATCCCTTCAGAAACCGTATCAAAAGCCCGTATTGCCACCGCGCTGGGACTGGTGATGGGCATTGGTGAAGTCATTGGTGGCTGCCTGGCACCTTTTACCGCAGGTTTTATCGCCGATCGTTATGGCTTGGTCAGTGTGATGTGGCTGGCAGCCATTGGGGCTGCTTGCGCCGTGGTCTTAAGTTGTTTTCTCGATGAAACGGCACCCGCAGTGGTTAGCCGAAGAACGTTGAAAAGTCAGGGTGTCGCCGACGTCTGAAACAGTCTTTTGCCCCCTATACGCAAGGAGAACGAGCATGTCTTTAAATCCGTCAGTATTGAACCAGAACGCCGAGCCAGAGTGGAAGAACTATGACGATTTCGCCAGGGGGATTGATACCAACCGCCTGCCACCGACCCAAGACTGGCGTGGCAAAACGTTGCAGATGGTGTTTGAACAGGGTGAAGAGATGACGTTGCATTTCAGTGCCGATCAACCACGGCTGCACTGGACTTGGCAGGGAGAACAAGGGGAAGACGCTTACGAGGAGGTACGTACTTGCCCATCACAATACTTCTTTAATATTCCTTTACAGAAACCGGGAAATGAATGCCTGACATTGGTGCTCAACGCGGATAGCGGGCGGGTGTTGATGGTGCGTAGCACGCTGTTGCCTGAACAACAGGTGACGAATGGTTCCCGGTTGGGCCAAACATTCAGTGTGGGTCATCGGGTGGATATTACGCCGAGCGGCTTGGCGCCGCATCTGACCCGTGAGCTGCTTGGCTACCGTACGTTGAATATTTACAGCCCCAACCATTATTACGAACATTTCTACGTGAATACTGAGCGCTATGCCTGGCAGAATCTGCGCGGTGAGCAGTTTGGTCACGGTGATATGGATTACGCCACATATTATAAATTTGCGGAAGAGCAGTATTTGTTCACCTTCCGAGAAAAGATTATCCCGGTTTGCTCGGTGTTCTTTTTCGACTTTACCCTTGGCCGCTGCACAGGGATATTTCTGGGTCTGGATGCCGCCGGCAAGGTGCTAGTGTCCCCCGCCGGCGCTTTCATTCACAAGATGAGTTACAACAGCTACCCCGATGGGGTACAACCGCTGTAATCAGCGGTTACTCACCAGAGAGTCGGCGTTAATGTCCGCGATGGTTTTCGCACCGATCAACGTCATGGCGACGCGCATTTCTTTATCGATCAGTTCGAGCAGGTTGGCGACACCCGCCTGCCCGGCTGCCGCGAGGGCATAGGCAAAGGCACGCCCCAGCAATACACCGTCTGCGCCCAGTGCAATCATGCGTACCACGTCCAGCCCATTGCGAATACCAGAGTCGGCGAGGAGTGTAATATCGCCTTTCACCGCGTCGGCAATCGCTGGCAATGCGTGGGCCGTCGATAACACGCCGTCGAGCTGTCGGCCACCGTGGTTGGAGACCACAATGCCATCGGCACCGAATCGCACTGCATCCTTGGCATCTTCGGGATCCAGAATACCCTTGATGATCATTGGGCCTTGCCAGAACTCACGGATCCAATCCAAATCCTTCCACGAGATAGAGGGATCGAAATTGGCGCCTAACCAGCCGATATAATCTTCGAGGTTGGTCGGTTTGCCGCGATATGCCGAGACGTTGCCCAAATCATGCGGCTTGCCGCACAGCCCGACATCCCAGGCCCATTGTGGATGCGTCACGGCCTGCAGTATGCGTCGCACGGCAGCATTGGGACCACTCATCCCTGAGTGTGCATCACGATAACGCGCGCCAGGCACGGGCATATCGACAGTAAATACCAGGGTTTTTACCCCTGCAGCTTTAGCGCGCTCCAGCGCATTGCGCATAAAACCCCGATCTTTCAATACATACAGCTGGAACCACATCGGTCGATCGATTGCCGGTGCCACTTCTTCAATGGGGCAGACTGAAACCGTAGACAGGGTGAAGGGAATGCCTTTCTGCGCCGCGGCTTTGGCTGCCTGCACTTCACCGCGGCGGGCGTACATTCCCGTCAGCCCGACGGGGCCGAGGATCACCGGCATTGCCAGTTTTTCACCAAACAGGCTGGTTTCCAGACTGAGGTCTGACATATTTCTCAGTATGCGCTGGCGCAGGGCAATACCTGCAAGATCTTCGGTATTGCGTCGTAGCGTATGCTCCGCGTAGGCTCCGCCGTCAATGTAATGGAACAGAAAAGGCGGAAGCTTAGCCTGTGCTGCGGCCCGGTAATCGGTTGATGCGGAGATGATCATATTTTTACCTTATTTCGATAACGTGCTTTTACATTCATAAAGTCAGGATCTGCGCCATAACGGCGGCGATCCCCCCGTACACCAGCAAGGGCAACACGGTCTTTCTTATAATTTTTCCTTCAGCATTGCTGATCCCAAGGATTGAGCAGACGGCGATAATATTGTTCAGGCACACCATGTTGCCCATGGCGCCGCCAACGGATTGCAGAGCCAGCGTCAGATTGACGTTTAGCCCACTGCTCATGGCGATGGAATGCTGAATACCGCCAAATGTTAGATTGGACACGGTATTGGAACCTGAAAAGAACGAACCCAAGGCACCGAGGAACGAAGAGAACAGCAGCCAGCTTTCCCCCGTGAGCGAGGCCAGTGCTTTGCCAATGAGGATCACAGGCGCCTTGTCGCCACCCTGCATCATCAGATTGACCATTACCAAAGCGCCAAACAGGGCGATAAAGGGCTTGGCTATGCGCCCCCCGGTTTCTGTAAACATCTGTTTTACCTGTTTGCCGTTTAGCTTAAACAGGGGAATGCACAGCAAAACCACCAGTAAAAAAGGAATCAATGCAGGCACATACAGCGTTTTGTAGCTTGCGGCAGCAGACGTACCTAATACCTGTTGTAATTCAATGATCAGGGCATCACTGATGCGCAGCTCGCCCAAGCCGCCGAGTTTGCCATTCCATAAAGGTGCATTGCTGTTGAGCAGTGCCTTAATTCCCAACTGATGAATACGCGTGACTATCAAAATAGCAATCAGCAGCAGCGTTGGGGTCATTGCTTTGATGACCTGCACGAATGGCACAGGTTGAGAGGATGTTTTACTTTCGCTGCGTGTCAGGCCAACCCCGGCACGTGCCAATAGCACTGACAGCATCAAGCCAATCGCGCCGCCAACCAGTGCAGGAAATTCATAGTTAACCTGTGCCAACAGCAAGTAAGGCACAGTGCAACTCAAGACGCTGAGCAAAATAAAGGGCAGGTTGCGGCGAATCTCATGCCAGGACACGATAAAACGCAGTGCCAGCAACGGGATAACAAACCCAGCGACAAAGTGGATTAATGCGGTTTGGCGGCCAATGTCCAACAGGTCGGCATCGGGAAGCCCCAAATTGGCGAAACCGAACCAGGTGGGTGTCCCGACGGCACCGAACGACACGGGGACAGAGTTCATGACCAGCGTTAGCAGGGCTACGCGCAATGGGTTAAAGCCTAACCCGACGAGGATCGGGGCTGCAATGGCGGCGGGGGTACCAAAACCGCTGGCCCCCTCAATCATAAAGGCAAATGCCCAGCCGATGATCATCAACTGTGCGACCGGGTTGGGGCTGATATTTTCCAGCCAGTTCCGCACCACGTTTTCTGCCCCGCTGATCTGCATCAGCTTATTGAGCAAAATAGCGCCGGCAATGATGGTAATTGGCGTGAAAACCGAAACCAATGCGGTAATGATATTGGCATGCAACAGCAGTGGCAGGCTATCGAACCAAAACAGTTGTACGGCATACACGGCAGCCGCTGTCAGCGGTAGCGCAAAATAGGAGGGAACACCGTTCTTTTTGGTCATCATCCAGATCAGCAGGACGATGGGCGCAATACTGAAAAGCAGGGACATAAAAGCCTCAGGGTTATTATTGTTATTTGTGGCTGTATGTAGCCGAAAGGTTAATTACCGCAACATTTTCATTCTAATCACAACCTTGGGTGATGTTCCATTCAGCAATTATCCGGTATTGAAAAGAAGGGCGGCGTCATCACGTTATTGTTGGCGGTGTGTGTAGTGAGGATTTTTTTATTTGATTGAAAATCAATGCGATAGGTTTATTTTTTATATGATGAATGTGCTGGCTCACATTAATTACACAATAATCATCAATAGATTATATTCAAAAGTGGCGTAATCCCTGGCGGGCGCTATCGGCCCGCTTGGAATAATTATGTGATCTGGTTCAAAAATAGTGGCTGATGCTTTGGTAAGACGCGATGATATGTTCAATCAGAAGTCGGGTTTTTAGCGGTAAATTACGGGTATAGGGATAGACAGCGTAAATGCCTAATACTTTGCCGCAGTGACCAGACAAAATTTCCACCAGTTTTCCATCCTGTAAATCCTCATACACCATACAGCGCGGCACCATGGCAATACCATAACCACCGATCACGGCCTTGCGGATTGCTCTGGCATTATTGGCGGACAGGTTGCCATTAACCTGTAACTCATAAATTTTGCTGCTGCCTGGCTGTTTCATCAACCAGTTGTCGGTCCCGCTTTCCTGATACGTGTAGGTCAGGCAATTATGCTGGAGTAGGTCATCGGCCGAGTGAGGCTCAGGATGCTGCTGCAAATAGCCTGGTGAGCAGACGATCACCCAGCGTGAATCCAGAATAGGGCGAGCAATCAGGCTTGAATCTGGCAGGGTGCCGGTACGGATAGCCAAATCAATGCCTTCATTAACCAGATCAACGAAGCGATTCTCGAGCCGCATCTCAACCTTCAGATTGGGATGGCGGGCGCAGAATTCTGCCACGCTCTCACTCAGCAGCAATTCCCCTGAAATCGTCGGGACCGACATGCGGATCACGCCGGTCAACTCGTCGCTTTTTTCACTGACAACGTTCAGGGCTTGCTGAATTTGAGCGCCAATCTCTTTGGCCTGATGGTATAGGCTTTGGCCGTTTTCCGTCAGCGTCAGGCTGCGGGTGGTGCGGTATAGCAGGCGTGCGCCAAGGGATTTCTCCAGTCGCCCGATACGTTTACTGACCACCGAGCTGGTGATGCCGGCCGTTTCAGCGGCTTTGCTGAAAGAACCGCAGTCAACTATCAGAGCAAACAGGATCAGGTCGTTGGCATATTCATGTGTGGGCAGCATCAGTTGGTGTTTTCCTCATCCCAGAGCAACGCTCAGTGTATACCCGTCATACTTCAAGCGGCATCTTTGTTGGCAAGTTTGTGCGCCTCGATCGACGCGTTATCTCTGCGCCTGAAACTCATCCTCCGCGGAGATGGGCATTTTTGCGGCCAGAGCGCCATCACCAGAGACAATATGAGAATTGTTATTGATATCACTTTTGTGCCGCTTACAATGCCTGCCATCTCAAGATTTAGGGTAAGGGTTCTTCATGGAGTTGCTACGGGTGGTGTACCACCAGTATCGCTGGCCGTTTTTGGCGGTAATGGCGTTAACCATGGCCAGCGCGGCGTTGGGCATAGGTATCATCGCCTTTATAAATTTGCGGCTGATGACGGTAGCGGGCAACCCTCTGGCCGTATTACCCGAATTCCTCGGTTTATTGGCATTGCTGATGGCGGTAACGCTGGGCTCACAGTTAGCGCTGACCACGCTCGGCCATCATTTCGTGTTCCGACTGCGCGGCCAACTGGTTAAGCGCATCCTGGATACGCGTATTGAGCGGATAGAACAGCTGGGCAGCGCTTCGCTACTGGCAAGCCTGTCCAGTGATATTCGTAATATCACGATTGCTTTTGTGCGCTTGCCGGAGCTGGTGCAAGGGGTGGTCTTGACGTTGGGATCGGCGGCCTATCTGGGGTGGTTGTCACCGAAGATGTTGGTGGTCACCGCGATATGGGTTGCTGTAACGGTATTGGGTAGCGGCTGTTTAGTGTCTCGCGTGTATCGCCACCTGACCAACGTGCGTGAAGCGGAAGAACGCCTTTATGAACATTACCAATCTGCAATTGATGGCCGTAAAGAGCTGACGCTGAACCGCGATCGTGCAAAAGCGTTGTACCAGCAAGCCTACCAGCCCGATGCCGAAGATTATCGACACCATATTATCCGCGCGGATACTTACCATCTCAGCGCGGTAAATTGGTCGAATATCATGATGCTGGGCGCGATTGGCCTGGTGTTCTATATGGCAAATAGCCTGGGCTGGGCGGATACTGCGGTGGCGGCGACCTATTCACTGACGTTGTTGTTCCTGCGTACGCCGTTGTTGCAGGCGGTGGGGGCATTCCCGACGCTGATTGGCGCAGAGGTGGCTTTCGGTAAAGTCAAAGCGTTACAGCTTGCAGATTACCAACCCGCATTTCCTGCGGTGAGCCCCAAAGCCTGGCAGACCCTGGAACTGCGCGATGTGATGTTCCATTATGGCGCGACGGAGCAAAAAGCCGGGTTCGCCGTCGGGCCTATCAACCTGACGCTGCGCCGCGGTGAGCTGGTATTCCTGATTGGCGGCAATGGCAGTGGAAAATCGACGCTGGCAATGCTGTTAACCGGCTTATATCAACCGGTTAGCGGGAAAATTATGCTGGACGGTGTGCCACAGACCCCGGCAGATATGCATGATTATCGCCGTTTGTTCTCCGCTATTTTTACCGATTTCCACCCGTTCCACCACCTGCAGGGGCCAGAGGGGGAGCAACCGGATGCCGAATTGGTAGAACGTTGGCTTAATCGATTGAACATGAAAGACAAGCTGCAATTCGATGGTCTGCGGGTGACCAATCCGCAACTATCACAAGGCCAGCGTAAACGTCTGGCGTTACTGCTGGCCGTGGCGGAAAAGCGCGATGTGCTGCTGTTGGATGAATGGGCGGCGGATCAGGATCCGCAATTCCGCCGTATCTTCTACCGTGAGTTGCTTCCGCAGTTACGCGCACTGGGAAAAACGGTTTTCGCCATCAGCCATGATGACCATTACTTTGAACATGCCGATAGGTTGCTGCAAATGCGTGATGGGCATTTAAGCGAGCTGACCGGCAACGATCGTGAACGCGCCAGCCGGGACTCGATTTCGCAGATTGACTGAGGCTTATCGTTCGGGCCGCATTGGCGGTCCGAATCGCCGTTGGTCAGCGTATGGCGCTATCCGATGAACACAGCATATAACGTCACTTCTCCAGCCAGCCCCAGTTTAACCTGCCGCAAATTCCCCTTACATAAAGTCAATTAATTGAGTATTGCTTTATTTACCGGTGGTTTAATTTTGATCTGTTGTGTTGTGTCACACTGCGCCATCGTTCACTAATGCAACACACATTCGTCGCCCATGACGCATTATCCAGACCCTTTCTCGTCGCTGCCTCTCTTCAAGTGGATGTGTAGCAGATGTTTATAAAATTACTAGGGCAATAAAACACTTTATCGATCGTTTAAATAGATCAATAATCACGTTTTAATTGATTTAATCTATTATACGGGGTGGCTGTGATAAGCAAGGATGATGCAAATATCAAACGTAAAGCTTGGCTATGCGTATTTATCGGCTGCGGGATGTTTTGGCTGGCCGTCGCCGCCGTGATTTATTGGCTGTTTATTTAGGAAATGTGTCGATGGACAAAAAACGCGTAAAGAAGACGGGGGGCGCCCGGGATGATAGCCCGGCCAAGATCCCCCCTTCCTGGCAGTTGACTCGTGAGCAACGTGAGTTTATCAACGACCTATGGCAAGACGACGCTGTAGAGCCTACATCGGAGCAACCCACGCGGCCTGGTGTTAATGAATAACCCGGTTGCGCCCGGCCAACATGCCGAACAGCACCTGCAGCAGCGTCAAACCCAGCAAAATGGCCAGTGGCAACTGCCAGCCTTGCGTTAGATCGTGTAGCAAACCGAATAACGTGGGCCCCAATGCCGCCAAAAGATAGCCTACCGATTGCGCCATTCCCGACAATTGTGTTGCCTGGTGATGATGACTACTGCGTAGGCCAAAGAAGGACAATGCCAGCACCAAAGAACTTCCCGCCCCCAACCCGGCAAAAATCAGCCACACCAGCGAATTTTCAGGCCTCAGTAACAGGCCGGCTACCCCAGTAAAAATCAGCAGTGAACTGCACAGTGCGATAGTTCGCTGATCCCGCGCGCGCGGCAGAATAAATACCATGACGAAGTTAGCGGCGATCGCCACCAGTTGATAAATAAACAGCTCAAAACCCGCTTGCTGTGGCGAGGTGCCGTGGCTGGCGGCAAAGGCACTGAACCAGCCGATAATGGTGTAAAAGGTGATGGACTGTAAGCCCATAAACAGCGCGACCTGCCAACCGAGTGCACTGCCCCAGGGAGAGCGAGAGGGAATAGGTTGAACACCGGGTGTGGTACTGCTCACGGCAGTGGCGGGGCGTCGCAGCTGCGGCAGCCAGATAATCAATGCCAATAGGGCCGGAAGGCTCCAACACAGCAGAGAAAAACGCCAGCCTAGATCGTTCATCGCTGCCAGCGGCACGGCCAAGCCGGAGGCCGTCGCCGCGACCAGCGACATTACGGCGGCATAGCCTGCAATCATCGCCGCGGCACGCTGCGGAAAGTCGCGTTTGACCAGTGTCGGCAACACCACGTTGGCAAATGCGATGGCGGCGCCAATTAAAACGCTGCCCAGCCACAGCATGCCGTGTTGCGGCAGGGAGCGCAGCACAATGCCGATAACCAACAGTAATAGTGCCATACCCAGAGTGCGTTCAATGCCCATACGCTTGGCCAGGCCGGGAGTCACTGGCGATAGCACGGCAAACAGCAGCAGTGGCAGTGAGTTAAGCAGGCCGGCAGCGGTAGCGGACAGTGATAACTGCTGTTGGATTTGTTCAAGCAATGGGCCTACGCTGGTCAGCGCGGCGCGCAGGTTGGCCGCGACTAACATAATGCCGCTGATCAGCAATAATGGATGGCGTAACCGACGGCGTTTTATGGCGGCAGACGTTTGGGGTAAGGCAGAATGGGGCATGAGTTCCTCGCACCAGGGCATGCAGTCAATCAATGCTGCACAGCATGATGCGTTGATTGACGTTAACGCTTACGTACCGACCCTTGGCCGATATCTGCGCGCAGTGTAGGGGAAGATCCCCCGGCCTGACAAGAGGTCACTTGAACGCCGGCGACGCAATTCGGGCATTTGCGATGCCATGCTGGGGAAGCATAATTGCCAATATGTGATCCCGATCACCTGATGAATTAAAAGTCAGCCTGCCAGGCGGTTACACCGCCGCTTTCGTTTTCTGCCTATCATCCGGCTCCTCACCCCGGCAGCTACGCCCGCTCTGATATTTCACTTTGCTTTTTTCTGCGCTTATAAAATTTTCACTTCATTTCGATTCGAAAGGTTTTCAGCCAGTTTTTCTGCTAAAACAGCGCTGTAACCCCGATCACAATTTCATTGCTTTCGCTTTGCTGTAATGCCAGCGCAGTAGAGCGAAAGCCATCTTCTCCCCGGCCCGGCCGGAAAACTGAGGACCGCAGCTCATGCCAGTGAATACCGCAAAACGACGTGAACACATTATCGATCTGTTATGCGAGCACGGTAGCGTGCGCGTGGAGCAGCTCAGCAAGCAATTTGCAGTATCCACGGTAACGATCCGCAACGATCTGCGCTTTCTGGAACGAAAAGGGTGTGCGTTGCGGGCTTACGGCGGCGCCATGCTCAATCAACAATTTGCCTTCGATCGCCCGTTACATGACAAGGGGCGGTTAAACCGCGACGTGAAGTCGCAGATCGCGAGCGTAGCGGCAAGCTATGTGCGTGATGGTGACGCGTTGATTCTCGATTCCGGTTCCACCACCACTCAAATCGTGCCGTTCCTGAAAGGGCGACGCGATTTGGTGGTGATGACCAATGCGCTGAACATTGCTTATGAGCTTTCAGGCAACGATGGGGTGGAAGTGATGGTGCTGGGGGGCAGCGTGCGCCGCAACTCCTACTCGCTCTATGGTCCGGCTGCCGAACAGCAATTGCGCCAGTACCGTTTCGACAAACTGTTTTTGGGGGTCGACGGCTTCGATCTGGCTGCCGGTATCACCACGCCTCACCCCGGTGAGGCACACCTCAACCGTGTGATGTGTGAGGTGGCGCGCGAGATCATCGCCGTGGCGGATGCCAGCAAGTTTGGTCGCAAGAGCTTTTGCATGATTCGTGAAGCTGGACAAATTCATCGGCTGATTACCGACAGCCTTCTTCCGGACGATTACGAGCGGGCGTTAACCGAGTTGGGCGTGGAGGTTGTCATCGCCGATCGGTAGTACGGCGCCTGCGTGGGGGATTCATGCAGCAGTTGTTACAGCTTATTGAGCAGCACAAGGCCGGAAAACCGGTTGGGATATTTTCCGTTTGTTCCGCTCACCCCTGGGTGCTGAAAGCAGCCCTGCGGCAGGCCAAAGAGCGTGGTACACCCGTGCTGGTGGAAGCCACATCGAATCAGGTCAATCAGTTTGGCGGTTACACCGGCCAAACCGCGGCACAATTCCGCGATGCCCTGTGGCTGCTGGCCGATGACGTGGGGCTGGCACGGGATCGTCTCTGGTTAGGGGGCGATCATCTCGGCCCGAATGCCTGGCAGGATCGCCCGGCTGAAGAAGCGATGATGCTGGCAGAAAGGCTCATCGACGATTATGTCCGTGCCGGCTTTCGTAAAATCCACCTTGATTGCTCCATGTCTTGCGCTGGCGATCCCTTCCCTCTGAATGATGAAACGGTGGCCATCCGCGCTGCACGATTGTGTGCCGTCGCGGAACGCGCCTGGCAGGAAAGCGGCGGTGAGGCGCCGGTCTATGTCATCGGTACAGAAGTGCCGGTACCCGGTGGCGCTCAGGAAGCGCTGGAAGGCATGCAGGTCACTACGCCGCAGGCCGTACAGCAAACGCTGGACGTACACCGGCTGGCGTGGCAACGCGCTGAATTGGTCGATGCCTGGACGCGAACCATTGCGCTGGTGGTGCAGCCGGGTGTCGAGTTTGATCATCACAGCGTAGAACACTACCAGCCGCAACGAGCCCAAGCGCTGAGCCACTTTATCGAAAAGCAGCCGGGCATGGTCTACGAGGCACACTCAACGGATTACCAACCGCCCCAGGCTTACCGGCAATTGGTGGGCGATCACTTCGCTATCCTGAAAGTCGGCCCGGCGTTGACCTTTGCACTGCGCGAGGCGTTGTTCGCCCTTGACCATATCGAACGCGAATGGCTGGGCGAGCATCAGTCGGCGCAGCTTTGCGCCACGCTGGAACAGGTAATGCGCGAACAGCCGCAGCAGTGGAGTCGTTATTATCACGGCAACCCGCATCAACAATATCTCGATCGCCACTACAGCCTGAGCGATCGGGTGCGTTACTACTGGCCGCAGCCGCAGGTTCAGCAGGCAGTGGAACACCTGGTCGACAATTTGCGCCGTCATCCGGTCCCGTTGGCGCTGTTGAGTCAATATCTGCCCGATCAGGCCCGTGCAATGAATGCGGGTGAATTGAGCCAGGATCCGCAGGATTGGGTGATGCACAAGGTGACGCAGGTGCTCGATGATTACCATGCCGCCTGTTACCCGGAGGTGCATTGAAATGCCAAATATCCTGATGACGCGTATCGATAACCGCCTGGTGCATGGCCAAGTCGGTGTGACCTGGACCAATACTTTGGGGGCGAATCTGGTGGTGGTCGCCAACGACGAGGCCGCCGCCGATCCGGTGCAACAGAACCTGATGGACATGGTGGTGGCGGAAGGGGTACAGACGCGCTATTTCACGCTGCAGAAAACCATCGACGTGATCCACAAGGCGGCAGATCGGCAGAAGATCTTTTTGGTGTGTAAAACGCCGCAGGATGTGTTGCAGCTGGTGCAGGGCGGGGTGCCGATCCGTTTCGTGAACGTCGGCAATATGCATTTCGCCGAGGGGAAGCGACAGGTGCATAAAACGGTCTCACTGGATGACGATGACGTTGCCGCTTTTCGTGAGTTGGCAGCGCTGGGTGTCGAGTGTGAGGTACGCCGGGTGCCGGATGAAGCGGGTGAGGCGATCGGCAAACTGTTGTTTTGAGGTCGGGGGTAATCATGTTGACTGATGCGTTATTGATTGCACTATTGGCAGGATTGGCAGGGGTCGATCTGTTTGACGGTCTGACCCACTTTCATCGTCCGGTCGTGCTGGGGCCGCTGGTTGGTCTGATTCTGGGGGACGTTTACACCGGCCTGTTGGTCGGGGGCACATTGGAACTGGTGTGGATGGGCATGGTGCCGCTGGCGGGAGCCCAGCCCCCGAATGTGGTGATTGGCGGGGTAATTGGCACGGCATTCGCCATTCTGACCAAGGCTGACCCCAAGGTTGCGATCGGCGTTGCAGTGCCGTTTTCGATTGCAGTACAGGGCTGCATTACGCTGCTGTTTACGCTGTTTTCGCCGATGATGCACCGTTGCGACCGCATGGTGAAAGAGCTGAACTGGCGCGGCATTGAACGGGTGAATTATCTCGGTATTACCATCCTGTTTGCGTTCTATTTTGTGGTGGCGTTTCTGCCGATTTATTTCGGTGCTGATGCGGCCAGCGCCATGGTGCAAAAAGCACCTGTTTGGCTCCTGGATGGCCTGGCGGTAGCGGGCGGTATGATGCCGGCGATTGGTTTCTCATTGCTGATGAAAGTGATGATGAAAAAAACCTACGTGGCCTATTTCATCCTCGGTTTCATTTCCGTCACCTTCCTGAAATTGCCCATTCTGGCCGTGGCGCTGGGTGCGCTGGCGATCGCACTGATCGATTTCTTTAACAGTCAACGGGCCGGTGCGGATTCGCTCAAACAGCCTGTACAACAGGAGGATGCTGAAGATGGCATTTAATGATTCCGACGACCTGCTGGCACAAAAAGCGGAACAGCGTTTAGCACAGGCGCTGGCCACCAGCCAGGTCGAGCAGGACGACTACGTCGATAGTCAACCCGCTGAGGCGTTGACCCGTGGAGATATCAACCGCATGGCCTGGCGTTCGTTGCTGTTGCAGGCGTCGTTTAACTATGAACGAATGCAGGCCGGTGGCTGGCTGTACCAACTGATCCCGGGTTTGCGCAAGATCCACCGCAATCCACAGGACCTGGCCAACTCGATGAAAATGCACATGGAGTTTATCAATGTGCACCCGTTTGACGTCACCTTCCTTTCCGGACTGGTGTTGGCAATGGAGCAAAACAAGGAGAAGATTTCCACCATTCGCGCAGTAAAAGTGGCGCTGATGGGCCCATTGGGCGGTATTGGCGACGCGTTGTTTTGGCTGACGCTGCTGCCGATTTGTGCCGGGATTGGGGCCTCGCTGGCGCTGGAAGGCAGCCTGTTCGGGCCGATCGTCTTCCTCTTGCTGTTTAACGTTTTCCACTTCGGTTTGCGTTTCGGGCTGGCGCACTACGGTTACCAGGCCGGCACCAGTGCGTTGGCGCTGCTGAAAACGCACACCCGACGAATATCCCACGCCGCGTCGATTGTCGGCATGACGGTAATCGGTGCATTGGTGGCCTCATACGTTCACCTTTCTACCCCGCTGGTGATGCATGCCGGCAAGGCCAGAGTGGCGTTACAGACCGACGTGCTGGACAAGCTTATGCCCAACCTGTTGCCCCTGTGTTTTACGCTGCTGATTTTCTTCCTGATGAAGCGGGGTTTTTCACCCGTCAAATTGATTGGCGTGACAGTGGTGATTGGGGTCGTGGGCAAATTTATCGGTTTATTGTGAGGAAAGGGCTATGCCAGGCATTGTGATTACCGGCCATGGTGGCTTCGCCAGTGGGCTGTTGCAGGCGGTTGAGCAGGTCGTGGGGCCGCAAGAGAACTGCGTCGCGGTCAATTTTCCCGAACAGATGAGCACCGCCCAGTTAAATGTGGCGCTGGGTGCTGCGTTGGCTGAGGTGACGCAACCGGACGGTGTGGTGTTCCTGACTGACATGCTCGGTGGTTCACCGTTTCGCTGCGCCAGTGAACTGGCGGACTTGCATGGCGATTGTGAGGTGCTGACGGGGGTGAATATGCAGTTGGCGGCAGAAATGATGCTGGAGCGGGAAGGGTTGAGTCTGGACGAGTTTCGCGAAGTGGCACTGGCATGCGGCAAGCGTGGCCTCACCAGCCTATGGCATGAAAGACGCCGGGTAAAATGCGAGGACGTGCAAACCGACGGTATTTGAGAGGAACCGGGCGCCGCCATGGTAGGGGGCGCCCAGTCGGTCGGTTAGCCCGCGACAGGCAGTGGGCTCAGTGACATGCGGGCCGGTTGGTTTTCTTCCACACGATTAAAACGCCAGCAGCTTTGATGGTATTTCGCTACGCTGTTGCGGTGCGCCACGCTGACTAAGGTCACCTGCGGTAACTCATCCACCAGTAAACAGTACATCAGTTGTTCTGTCTCGTCGTCCAGCGCACTGGTGGCTTCGTCGAGGAACAAAATGTCTGGGCGGGTAAGAATGGCGCGGGCGAATGCCAGCCGTTGTTGTTCACCCGGCGACAGGCGCTGACTCCAGTTGGCACTGGTATCCAGCCAGCGCTGCAGATGCTTCAGCCGGCAATTTTCCAACACCTTCAACAACTGCTCATCAGGGTATTCGGCTGCAAGATGCGGATAGCTCAGCGCTTCCCGCAGTGTACCGATCGGAATATAACTGCGCTGTGGCAAAAATAGGGTACTGCTGGCGGCGTCGCGCCCAATCGCACCAGAGCCATATGGCCAGATACCGGCGATAGCGCGTAGCAGCGTGGATTTACCGCAGCCCGATGGGCCGACAATCAGCACGCGTTCGCCGCGTTTCAGGGTCATCGACGTGGGATCCAGCAAAGGCTGGCCGTCTGGTAACTGCAGGCTGAGACGATCGAGGATCACCGGTTGGCCGTTTTCCTGCTGCAATTGAATGCCGCGTTGCTGATGGTGTACCTGATCCACGGCGGCGTTAAAACCGGCCAGACGGTTTACACAGGCTTTCCAGGTTGCCAAATCGCTGAAAGCGTCGATAAACCATGATAATGCGCCCTGGACCTGACCAAAGGCGGAAGAGATCTGCATGAGTCCCCCCATCTCGATGGCGCCAGAGAAGTAACGCGGCGCAGCCACCAGCATTGGGAAAACAATGGCGAATTGGCTGTAAAAGTTAGTGGCAATGTTGAGCCGTCGGGTGATGTGCATAATTGACCACCAGTTGGCGCGGATGGTGTCAAAGCGGCCGCCCAACTGTTGTGCTTCGCGCGGTTCACCCTGATACAGGGCAATCGCGTCGTTGTTTTCACGGATGCGGATCAGGCCGAAACGAAAGTTTGCCTCATAGCGCTCCTGATTAAAGCCGAGCTGGACCAATGGCTTGCCGACCCACCAGATCAAGAGCGAACCCAGCACCGCATACAAGAGGGCGAACCACACCATGTAACCAGGCAGGGTGATGGCATGCTGGTGAATGATAAAGGTCATTGGCCCACTGACGTGCCAAAGAATGGTAATAAAAGAAAACAGTGTCACCAGACTGGAGAGCAGCCCGAGCGACAAAGAGAGTGTGTACTGTGTCAGGACGTTGAGATCTTCGGCGATACGCTGGTCCGGGTTATCAACGATCTGCTGTTGCTCGGTGTGGTAATAGGCCTGATGTGCCAGCCATTTGCCCATGAATTTCTCTGTCATCCAGCGCCGCCAACGCATTTGCAGGCCTTGTGTCAGATAAATTTTATACACCGCCAGCACGATGAAAATGAGTGCCAAATAGGTAAAGCGCCACAGCTGTGCCTTGAATACCGGGTAGTTTTTGTTTTGCAGCGCGTCATAGAACACTTGGTTCCATTGGTTGATCAATACGCTGATATACACCAACCCGAGCGACAGGACGATGATGGCGATCAGCATCGACCAGGCCCGCCATTTTTCTTCCGAAACCCAGAATGGCTTTATCAATTGCCAGACGGCATGTTTGGAGGTAGGGGTTGTGTTCATGGGATCCCATAAATTATGCATTTTCTTCAGCATGGGCCGGGGGCAAGTAACAAACAAACCTGGACTGTAAGCAGTTTTAACGCAGCTAACCGTTTGAAATATTGCGACTGAATCGTCAGGGGTGATGCCATGCCCGATGGCGGTTATACTGGCGCCGAAATTGGTTTTTTTTATTGCGGAAAGGATAAGTGATGAAGGCGTTGGTCCCCTTGCTGTTGGCCTATGGCGTGCTCGTTAGCGACCAGGCTATGGCACAGATTGATGAGCCGGATATTAATGCCGATTGTCACAAAGTGGCGAGCTACGCTGAACTGGGGAACAGTGCCTATAAGCGCGGCGACTATTCGCATGCCGCCGATATTTTCCGCGATCAGGCTGCCTGGAGCGAGTTTTGTGGTCTGGACGAACAGGCGACAGCCACGGCCTACAATAACGTGGCGTTGGCCCTGATGCATGCAGGTGAATTGCTCAAGGCTCGGGCTTATTTAGAGCTGGCGCCGCAAGACAGTAAATCTCGGCATAATCTAACGCTGTTGCAGCAGCGGTTAGCGAAGCAGCCACCGTTGGACGGGCCCGGCGGTGTCTACTGGCAATATGCCGGACGTGGCGTATGGAGCGAAGTGGACATCAAACCGCAGGATGGGCACTGGCTGATAAGCTATTCCGGCTATTACATGCCGCAGATGGGCCTGTATTACGGACCGAATATGGGGGAGTTCGCCGAAGTGCTGCCGATTGAACATGGCAAAGCGGTGTACCATCAACGGGAACCGGAGGACGCAACGACCTGTGATGTGTCCATGCAGTTCAGGGCTGATTCGCTGGACATGCGCACCCATGGCGACTGCGGTTTTGGCTTTAACGTGCGGGCTGAAGGGCGCTTTGTGCGGGTTGAATAGTGAGCCCCGGGCATTCAATCGCATGAACGCCCGGGGCTGTGGCCGCTTTAAGCCCAGGTGGTGGCACCACTGAGCAACTCTTTCCAGGCCTCGACATTGCCCAGATAGTTACCCACAGGGAGTTGGCGCAAACGACCTTCGCTGTCTTCCAACGCAAAGGTCGGGAACCCTTGACCGTGAATTTTGGCCAAAAGCGCCCGGCTTTGCGCAATGTGCTGGGCGGTCGGCGCACCGGCGTTAAAACGCATTTCGGCGATGAACGGCGCAGAGGCTAAGCCTAACTCCTTCGCCAAGGCTTCCAACACCGGCGTGTCGGCGATACGTCGGCCTTCCTTATAATGCGCCTCTTGAATGCGATGCAGCATATCCAGCCCACGCCCTGCCAGCGCTTGGGCCGCCAGTATTGCAGTAATTGGCGGCTCAGAGTCCATGACTGCGGTGGTGTCACGCAGTAGCCCGTTGAAATAGGCCTCACCGAAAGGTTGCCCGGTTAACTCCGCAATACGTTTATCGTGCGGAATGACATAGTTGCGCCATTCGTCCGTGATCTGACGGCGATTGTTGCCGGTCATCATGCCGCCAGCGTGCAGGGCGATGGTCAGCCCTGGAATAGTTTTGGCCGCTTTTACCAGTGGGGCAGCGCCATAGCACCAGCCACACAGCGGATCGAAAATGTAATGCAGAGTCGTGCCGGTCATCTTTATTCCTCGTTATACCTCTTGTCTTCCAGGCGGCAGCATTGCCACCTGGAAGAGGTCAGGTACCTATCTGTGCAATCAATAACGCCTTAGCCTGCTTTTTGTTGCACGCTTATTGAGGCCACTTCATTTCGCCTTTCAGCACCTTGGCGCTCAGTTCCAGACTCGATTCGTCTTTCAGGTTCGGGTAATGCTTTTTCATCGCCGCAATCAGTTCTGCAGAGTTTTTGGTCTTCGGCAGCTCAGCTTCCAGCGTGGTCAGGTAATTCTGGGTAAAGGTGACTGACTTAAGCGTCTGATCGGCACCCGGCAGGAAGTGACCAGGAACAACGACGTTTGGCTTCAATGCTTTGATGCCTTCCAGCGTTTGTTGCCAGTGTGCACGTGATTCAACCGTTTGGTTATCGGCGACCCACGGGTGGATATTGTCACCGGCAACGGGAACACCGCCCACGACAGCCTTCAGCGCGGGGATCCACACATAGGTGCGCTCTGGTGTTGGGCCCGTCAGGCCTTTCACTTCCACTTTCTGGCCGTCAACGGTGAAACTGTCACCCTGCAACGCCTGAGGTACAACGACCGCTTTTGGTGCGTTATCTTTCAGGATCGGGCCCCAGTACGCGACTTTGCCGTCTTTGGTTGCGTTGATTTCTTTGATCGTGCCGGGTGACGCGATGATTTTTGCCTGTGGGAAAGCGGCCTTAATGACGTCCAGACCGAAGTAGAAATCAGGATCTGAATGGCTGATATAGACGGTGGTCAGTTTTTTACCGGTCGCTTTGATCTTTTTCACCAGTTCTTCCGCGTCGTTGCGCTGGAACTGGGCATCGATCAAGGCCACTTCGTGTTTGCCGCTGATGATTTCAGATGACACAGGGAACACGCTTTTCTCGCCTGGATTGTACACTTCCATGGTCAGGGTATTGGCCGCAGTGGCGTAGGCACTGAAGGTCGTGATGCCGGCGAAGGCCAGAGTCAATAATGATTTGTTAAACATGGTTAGAGATCCTTGAGTCGCGATTAATGTTGTACAGATGTTAGGTTGCATAAAGCGATAGAAAAACCGGATAATAAGCAATTATTCATTGCGTAAATCGGACGAATCATGGATCGCATTACCGCAGCTGAGGTTTTTATCACCATTGTTGACCGTGGCAGCATGATTGCCGCCGCAGAAACGTTGGAAATGTCGCGAGCGATGGTGACCCGTTATCTCGCCCAGATGGAGCAATGGGCCGGCGCACGTTTACTGCACCGTACTACCCGTAAGCTTAGTCTGACTGACGCCGGAGAGCGCACATTGGAGCGTTGCCGACAGATGCTGGCACTGGCAGGTGAGATTGATCTGGTTGAAAGTGAACAGAGCGACGAACTGCGTGGCTTGCTGCGCATCACCTGTTCGCAGTCCTTGGGTCAGACGGTGCTGGTGGGGGCGGTTGCGCAATACCTCAAGCGCCACCCGCAGGTTGCGGTGGATCTGCAAATGAATAATCGCACGGTGAATTTGGTGGAAGAGCGCATTGATTTGGCATTGCGTATCACGAATGAACTGGATCCCAATTTAATCGCTCGGCCATTGTCATCCTGTGCATCCGTAGTCTGTGCGTCTCCGGCTTATCTGGCGGCGCAGGGTACGCCACGTCACCCACAAGATCTGGCATTGCACAACTGTCTGACGTATTCCTACTTCGGTAAAAGCCTGTGGCATTTTGATCACCAAGGGGTGAAATCGGCGGTCGCGGTGAGCGGTAATCTCAGTGCCAATGAATCCGTGGTGTTGATGGCGGGGACCGTACAGGGGGCCGGTATTTCCATGCAGCCTTATTATTCGGCAGCGCCGTTGTTGGCCAGTGGCGAGCTGATTGAGCTGATGCCGGATTACCAGCCCCAATCTATGGGGATTTACGGTATTTACACCTCACGCCGGCAGATGCCAGCCACTTTGCGCACCATGTTGGATTTTCTGGTGGAGTGGTTTGCTAATGATGCCGACTGGCGGGCGACGCTGCGCTGATATCGTTAACAACACGGTAACATTTATACACATTTTTCATCATCAGCGCATTCAAGCGGTTAGACGGCTGAGGGGATCTTTTTGTGCCCTGTCACGGCCCGGTCACTGGTTCTCATACTGACCATCATGTTATTCCTGTCGTGTGAGAAGGGTGAATAAGACTTAATAATTATAGGGTTAAGCAGATTCCCTGGCTCTTTGAACACCATTTCTGATTCTTCACGGGCAACCTGTCAGGCTGCCCGGCGATTTTTTGTGTTTTTATCTGCCTCGTGCGACTGCCGCCGGGGCTTTGTTGATTGGGAGCGTTACACATGCCTGTTTCTCTGCTCGCACTGGCATTAAGTGCATTTGCCATCGGCACGACCGAGTTCGTTATTATGGGGTTGCTGCCTGAAGTTGCCAGGGATCTGCAGGTCTCTATTCCTTCCGCCGGTTGGTTGATCAGCGGTTATGCGCTGGGTGTGGCTATCGGCGCGCCGATCATGGCGCTGCTGACCGCCAGGCTGCCGCGTAAAAAGACCTTGTTGCTGCTGATGGTGATTTTTATCTTTGGCAACATTATGTGCGCCCTGGGTTACAGCTACGATTTCCTGATGCTGGCGCGCATTATCACTGCACTGTGCCACGGTGCGTTTTTCGGTATTGGTGCGGTTGTGGCGGCTAACCTGGTGGCACCTAATCGTCGTGCCTCTGCGGTCGCGCTGATGTTCACCGGCCTGACGCTGGCTAACGTGTTGGGTGTGCCACTCGGCACCGCATTGGGGCAGGCATTGGGGTGGCGCTCGACGTTCTGGGCGGTGGCCGTGATCGGCGTATTATCCTTGATGGCGCTGTACAGCAAGTTGCCAACGGTGAAGGATGAAACACCGACCGATCTGAAAAAAGAGTTGGCGGCGCTGCGCGGCGGCGGTATCTGGCTTTCGCTACTGATGACGGTGGCTTTTGCCGCATCGATGTTCGCGCTGTTTACTTATATCGCCCCCTTGTTGACTGAAGTGACCGGCGTTTCGTCGCACGGCGTGAGTTGGACGCTGCTGCTGATGGGCGTGGGCCTGACGCTGGGCAATATCCTTGGCGGCCGTCTGGCTGACTGGCGTTTGCCGCTGACGTTGACCTGCACTTTCCTGGTGATTGCCTGCTTCGCTGCGCTATTTAGCTGGACCAGCCATGCGATGGTGCAGGCAGAAATCACGCTGTTCCTGTGGGCGGCGGCGGCATTTGCTGCGGTACCCGCACTGCAAATCAACGTGGTGACTTACGGTAAGAAAGCCCCCAATCTGGTGTCCACGCTGAACATTGCCGCGTTTAATGTCGGCAATGCTATTGGTGCCTGGGTAGGTGGAGTCGTGATCGCACAAGGACTGGGATTGACCAGCGTACCTCTGGCCGCTGCGGGGATCGCATTGCTGGGGTTGGTTCTGTGCCTGATCACCTTCAGCCGTGCCAAGCGCCCGGCTAGCGCGTAATTACCGCGGCCAAGCGGGCGGGGAGCGTCTCCGCCTGCTGTTGCAAATGCTCGGTAAAGGCGGTGACCAGTGCCGAGGCCGGACGATGCAACGGCCGGATCAAACTGACGGTGAAGGGGACGTCAACGCTGAATGGGCGGATGTGAACGCCGCTGTGGGCGTAGTCAAGCGCCGTTAACGGGTTGACGATCGACACCCCGACCCCGGCTTTAACCATTGCGCAGACTGATGCGGCGCTGTGGGTTTCCATCACCAGACGGCGGTTCACCCCTTCCTCACTGAACAGCGAGTCCAGCAGTTGGCGGTAACTGTCGGTGTTTGACAGGCTGACGAAGTGTTGATCAGCAAAGTCCTGCGGTGTCAGCACCGTTTTTGCCAGCAGTGGGTGCCCTGCCGGTAGCACGCACACTTCGTTCAACGTCATCAGCGTCATGCGCTCGGTGCCTGCCGGTGTCAGGGTATTTTCCGTCAGGCCCAAATCGTGGCGCTGTGCCGACAACCATTCTTCCAGCAACGGTGACTCCTGCGGGATGACGCTGAAGCTCACTTCTGGATAGCGATCAATAAAGGGTTTGCACACGGCAGGTAACAACGACTGCGAGAACACAGGCAGGCAAGCGATCGAAAGCTGTGCTTGCTGAAACTGGCGGATGCCCGCGGCGGCGTTAACGATGCGATCCAGGCCATAATAAGAGCGTTGAACCTCCTCCAACAGCCTCAAGCCTTGAACCGTTGGGGACAAACGGCCCCGCACCCGCTCGAATAATTGCAATTGAATCAGTTTCTCAAAGCGTGCCAGCTCACGGCTGACGGTGGGCTGAGAGGTTTGCAGCAGTGCAGCGGCCTCGGTCAGATTGCCGGTCGTCATCACCGCATAGAAGATTTCAATCTGGCGCAGGGTTATCGCGTGCATCGACAGGGTCCTTAACGAGCAAAGCCATATCATAAATGAATAGACTCTGGCTAAATAGATATTTTCCACCCGAGAAAGAGTGCGGCAATATTAAGGTCATTAACCAGCCCTAGGGATTTCCAATCGCAGTTAACAGCGCCGCGATGTGAAATACGACGGCCAGACCACTTTCGAACCGGGGACATCACCATGCCACGCGCTTTGCACGACACTTCGACGGCTCTTAATGCCGCTAACCTGCTGGCTTTGCCGCAGCGTTTTGGTTGCCCTGTATGGGCTTATGATGCTGCTATCATCAGTGAGCGCATTAGCCAACTGCGTCATTTTGATGTGATCCGCTTCGCCCAGAAGGCGTGTTCGAATATCCATATTTTGCGCCTGATGCGTGAGCAGGGCGTTAAAGTGGATTCAGTGTCGCTCGGTGAGATCGAACGTGCATTGCAAGCAGGGTTTCAGCCGGGCGGCGAGCCAAGTGAAATCGTGTTTACTGCCGACGTGCTGGACCATGCAACGCTGGCACGCGTCAGTGAGCTGAAAATCCCGGTCAATGTCGGGTCGATCGACATGTTGGAGCAACTGGGTCAGGTGTCTGCAGAGCATCCCGTGTGGCTGCGTATCAACCCAGGCTTTGGGCATGGCCACAGTCAGAAAACCAATACCGGCGGCGAGAACAGCAAGCACGGCATTTGGTATGCCGATTTGCCGCAGGCAGTAGAAAAAATTCAACAATATGGCCTGAAGCTGATCGGCGTGCATATGCATATCGGCTCGGGTGTTGATTACCAACACCTGGAGCGCGTGTGTGACGCCATGGTGCAGCAGGTCATTGACCTCGGTCAGGATATCAGCGCCATCTCAGCCGGCGGCGGCCTGTCTATCCCGTATCAATACGGTGAAGAGGCGATTGATACCGAACACTATTTTGGCCTGTGGAACCGCGCCCGTGAGCGTATTGCCGCCCATTTGGGCCACCCGATAAGCCTGGAGATTGAACCTGGCCGTTTCCTGATGGCGGAAGCCGGGGTGCTGGTCGCTGAGGTGCGCGCGGTGAAAGATATGGGTAGCCGCCACTTTGTGCTGGTGGATGCCGGTTTTAACGATTTGATGCGTCCGGCGATGTACGGCAGCTACCACCATATTTCTTTGTTACCGGCCGATGGCCGCGATACTGCCAACCAGCCATTGCGCGATACCGTGATCGCCGGGCCGCTGTGCGAATCGGGTGATGTCTTTACCCAGCAGGCCGGTGGCGGTATTGAAACCCGCGAACTGCCGCCAGTGCAGGTTGGCGATTATCTGGTATTCCATGATACCGGGGCGTATGGCGCCTCAATGTCATCGAACTACAACAGCCGTCCGCTGCTGCCGGAGGTGCTGTTTGAGAACGGTGAACCGCGCTTGATCCGTCGTCGACAGACGATTGAAGAGTTGATAGCGCTGGAATTGCTCTGATTGTTTTGGGCGCAGCCTGCTGCGCCCGTTTCACAGCGTCATGCGTCGATGTTGGCCGTT
This sequence comes from Serratia sp. NPDC087055, assembly GCF_044900985.1. Taxonomy (NCBI): domain Bacteria; kingdom Pseudomonadati; phylum Pseudomonadota; class Gammaproteobacteria; order Enterobacterales; family Yersiniaceae; genus Serratia; species Serratia sp. NPDC087055. Next base: position 98,139 of record NZ_JBJDOG010000007.1, on the reverse strand, counting down.
GGGGAGTTGGACGTCCAGCGCCAGCGTGCCTCCCATTGCTTCAATGTAGCGCTTCAGCGAAGAGAGTTTGATTTCGCTGCCGCGTTTCTCCAGATTGGCAACCGAAGGCTGGCTGATACCCAGCCGCTTGGCCAGTTCTGCCTGGGACACGGCCAGTTCTTCTCGCAGCATTGCCAGCCGTAATTCAAAAATCTCGTTGTCCGCTTTTTGTCGTGCCGCTTCAACGACGTTTGGGTCGAGTTTATCGATCAGATTTGATAATGGCTTGGCCATATACGTTACCTCAGGGTTGCCAGATAATATGAAAATTCTCTCACGGCGATGGGCAACATTTGCTGATAGAAGCGTTTATTGCCGGTTTCATCGCCACCACATAGCAGGACGGCCTGCCGTTGTGGGTCGAAGGCGAAGAAAACCCGAAATGGGCGCCCACGGTGCTGAATACGCAGTTCTTTCAAATGCTGTATTTTGCCATGGTGATGCAGCGTGTCGGCATGCGGACGTGCCAGCAAAGGGCCAAACTCCTGCAGTTTAAAAATGCCCACTAAGAGGCTTTCTTGTTCATCCCCGTTTAATGATAAAAACCAGCTGTCGAATCGTTCGACGGTCACAACCTGCCACATGTCACGCTCCGAATATAGCTTCAGAGCTATATAGTGTAAAGGCTATCGTGGTGACAATATGCTGCCAAGTTGCAGGTAAGGGAAATTGCAGTGGAAGAAATGCGGCGCGGTGCGCAACCGACGACAACGCCAGTGGGAATCAATCAGCGTATGGCCCTGGAATCACTGATTCACGTAGCCGTAATTCACCGGTAAAAGGCGGGAGCGGCTGGATGTCTTCTCGGTTGATCAAGCGGAAAGCCTGGCTGATGGCGGCTTCGATCATGACATCGATCGGCAGATAAACCGTGGAGAGCGCGGGTTGTAAATAGGCGGCGCTGGGTTCGTCGTCAAAGCCGAACAGTGAGACATCCTGTGGCAGGCGTTTGCCGGCATCGTGCAGCGCCTTCATCGCGCCCACCGCCATATCGTCGTTGCAGGCGAACAGTGCGCTGAAATTGCTATTTTCGTCCAGTAAACGCTGTACTCCCTGATAACCACTTTGTACGCTGCTGTCGCCATAGGCCACTCGGGAGGCATCGAAGGCAATCTGATGGTGCTCAAGCGCCTGTTGGTAACCTGCCAGCCGCGCCTGAGCGGTAGGCGTCTTGATGGGGCCGGTAATGCAGGCGATCTCGCGGTGCCCTTGTTGAATCAGATAATCAACCGCATGGAAGGCAGCCTTTTGTTGTTCGAAGAACACGCAGCGTGCTCGCGCTTGCGGCAAATCGCGGTTGATCACCATAATCGGTACCGGCAGGCTGTCCAGCAAATCCATCAGTGCAGATTCGGACATGAAGCGAGTATAGAGAATAATGGCATCACAGCGCCGATCGGCCAACAGCTGCACTGCCTGGAGCTCATCTTCCGGTGTGTCGTGGCCGTCGGTGACAATCAAGTGCTTGCCGCTGGCTTCAATCAGCTTAGCTGCACGGCGGAGCAGTCGCCCGAAGTAGGGGCCGTCGAAATTGGACACGACCAACCCGATGCTGTTGGAGCTTTTGTTCGCCAACGATTGGGCAAGGAAATTCGGGCGGTAACCCAATTCGTCCATCGCTTTGAACACGGCTTCTCGGGTACTCTTTTTCACCTGGCCGGTGCCATTTAACACGCGTGAAACTGTGGCTTTAGATACCCCCGCGCGAATGGAAACATCCAACATGGTGATCATCAGTGGCTTACCCCTTTCAACATCCGCTGGTGGCAAATAATGCTCAGTCTAGCATAGGGTTAGCTGTTGGCTGTGCGGCTTTTTATCGTGGTGGCGGTGTCGCGGGCAAACGCGTGTAGATGAGAATCAAGCAATGAAAAAAGGGCGGTAGAATGACAAGTATTGTGTTGTTGGCTGACTTTCCTCAGTACCGTGAGCAGGTGATTGACTGGCAATGGCGGGCGTTCGGCAGCGAGAGCAGCCGGGCATTTTTCGCCAGTGTGGTAGACAGCGGCCTGCGTGGGGCGGATTTGCCCGTCACCTTTATCGCTCTGCTGGGGGATAAACTGGTTGGCACTGTCGGCTTATGGCGCTGTGATCTGATTAGCCGCCAAGATTTGACGCCTTGGCTGGCGGCGTTGTACATCGACGAAAGCCAGCGTGGCACTGGCCTGGGCCTGCAGTTGCAGCAGCATGTGCAGGATTACAGCCGGCAGCTTGGTTTCAGCGAGCTGTATCTTTACGCTGACTTCAGCGGTTATTACGAACGCCATGGCTGGCACTATATCGGTGACGCGCTGGATTATCCTGACCGCCCGGTGCGGCTGTATCACCGGGCGTTAGGCTAGTTCTGCTCGTACACGTTATTGATGCTGGACACCGAATGGCGGCGCACCAGCGTCGGGCTAAACATGTTGGTAATTTCGGGCCGCGGCAGGTTATTGGCCAGCGCCAGTGCCAATTCAGCCGCCTGGGTCGCCATGGCCACGACAGGATAGCGAATGGTTGTCAGGCGTGGTCGCAGGTAGCGTGAAATCAGCACGTCATCAAAGCCAATCAACGACATCTGTCCCGGCACGTCGACGCTGTTATCGCTGAGTACCGATAACGCGCCCGCAGCCATAGAATCGTTGTAGCAGGTCACTGCGGTAAAGTTTTTTCCCCGGCCAAGCAACTCGGTCATGGCGTGCTCACCCCCAATTTCGTCGGGTTCGCCGTAGGCAATCAGCTTTTCATCCACCGGGATGCCATGTTCCTGCAATGCATCGAGATAGCCTTGCAGACGGTCTGCTGCGTCAGAAATCTGGTGGGTGGAACAAATAATGGCAATACGCTGATGCCCTTGCTGGATCAAATGGCGGGTTGCCAGCCAGGCACCGTAACGGTCGTCAAGTGCGACGCAGCGAGATTCAAAACCTGGGAGCGTACGGTTAATCAGCACCATGCCAGGGATTTGCTGCATCCAGCCGCTTAATTCACGATCGGTCAGTTTTTTGGCATGCACCACCAGCGCAGCACAGCGATGGCGCACCAGTTGTTCGATCGCCTGACGTTCTTTTTCCGCATCGTGGTACCCGTTGCCGATCAGCAGAAAATTGTGGGTCGCGTAGGACACCTGTTCCACCGCTTTGACCATGGCGCCAAAGAAAGGATCGGACACGTCAGAGACAATCAATCCGAGCGTTTCGGTCGATTGCTGCGCCAGCGCGCGGGCGTTAGCGTTGGGGTGATATTGCAATTGTTCCATCGCGGCTTGCACGGCGGTGCGTGAGCCTTCGCTGGCTTTTGGGGAGTTATTTATTACACGGGATACCGTGGCCACGGAAACACCCGCCAGCCTGGCAACATCCTTTATGGTAGCCATATCTGTCATACATCCTGGGTAATCGCTTACATTCCTCAGTTTTGCGGAAAAAGTCCGGTGCTGCAAGCGCTGGCGATCGCAACTTGTGGTGGCTGTTGCAGATATGTGCGATTTATCGTGCGCTTAGACTTACCGGACGCATTAATAGCGCAATTTGTGCTTTGGTTCCGGGCACTGGCTGATGTTACTTTTGTGCATCTTTTCTTGTTCGAGAACCGCATGTCGATTAAACGTTATCCGCAACTCGCGCATTGGGGGGCTTATACCGCCGTGGTTGAAGACGGCAGGCTTATCCGTTGTGAGCCTTTTGCCGATGATCCGGATCCTTCTCCATTGCTCGACTCCATTGCGCCAATGGCCTATTCCGATAAGCGTATCCGCAAGCCGGCGGTGCGTCGTTCCTGGCTGCAAAAACGTGAAGGCAGTGACCGCACGCTGCGTGGTCGTGAGGATTTTGTTGAGGTTGACTGGGAGCTTGCACTTGATCTGGTGGCGGAAGAAAACCGGCGCGTGCGCGATCGTTACGGTCCTTCAGGCCTGTTTACCGGTTCCTACGGCTGGTCGTCCGCCGGCCGTTTGCATCATGCGCGTTCGTTAGTGCGGCGTTTTTACTTCAGTGGCGGTGGCGGCGTTGATCAGTTGGGTAACTACAGCTGGGGGGCAGCGCAGTTTTTCCTGCCGTATGTGATCGGCACCTTCACCCCATTGACCGGACGTGTCACCAGTTGGCCCAGTGTGATCGCGCACTGTGAGCTGTTTGTGGCCTTCGGTGGGCTGGCGTTGAAGAATGCCCAAGTGTCTTCTGGCGGGGCTGCTGAACATTCACTCAAGCCCTGGTTGCAAAAACTGGTTCAGAAAGGCACCCCGGTTATCAACATCAGCCCGATGCGCGATGACTGCCCGGCATTTGTTAATGCCGAATGGATCCCGATCCGTCCGAACACCGACGTGGCGTTGATGTTAGCGTTAGCGTACGAAATTCAACGCCAAGGGGCGCAGGACGAAGCCTTCCTTTATAGCCATTGTACCGGTTACGACCAACTGGCGAATTATCTGCGTGGCGTGGATGACGGCGTGGCGAAAACGCCTGAATGGGCCAGCGCAATTACCGGCATTCCGGCGGCGCGCATTGCGTTGTTGGCGCAGCAACTGATTGGTGTACGCAGTTTTCTCACCTGTTCCTATTCAGTTCAGCGCGCCCACCGCGGCGAACAGCCCTACTGGATGATGATAGCGCTGTCGGCGATGCTTGGTCAGGTTGGGCTACCCGGCGGCGGTTTCTCGTTTGGCCATGGTTCGATGAATGGCGTTGGCAATCCGCGCGTGGACACGCCAGGGCCAATGATGTCGGTGGGGGAGAACCCATGCGGGTTGGCTATTCCCGTGGCGCGTATCTGCGACATGTTGCTGCACCCCGGCGAACCCTATCAGTTCCGCGGTGAAACCTTGCACTATCCGGATATCCATCTGGTGCATTGGGCCGGTGGCAACCCGTTCCATCACCATCAGCAGTTAAATCGACTGGTGGAGGGCTGGCAGAAGCCGGATACGGTGATTGTGCAGGATATCTGGTGGACGCCGGCGGCAAAGATGGCAGATATCGTTCTGCCAGTCACGACCTCGCTGGAACGTAACGACATTGGCGGTTCATCACGCGATCGCTACGTGTTGGCGATGCATCAGGCCATTGCACCACAGCATCAAGCGCGCAACGATTTTGATATTTTTGCCGACTTGGCGGAGCGATTGGGTTATCGCGAGCAATTTACCGAAAACCGTAATGAACGGGCCTGGATCGAATCTATTTACCAACAGTGTGGGCAGGCGCAGGCGGGCACAGGGGTGGAATGGCCCGAATTTGACGATTTCTGGCGTAAAGGCTACGTCGAGTTGCCGGCACCGGCGAAGGAATTTGTGTTCTTTGACGACTTTCGTGCCAATCCAAAGGCTAACCCGCTGCAAACGCCGAGTGGCAAAATTGAGCTGTTCAGCGAGAAAATCGCCCGTTATCGCTATCCTGATTTTGCACCCCATCCGCAGTGGCAGCCGCCGGTTGAGTGGCTGGGGGCTCCACAGGCAAAAACGTGGCCGCTGCACCTGATTTCTATTCAGCCGAGCGACCGTTTGCATAGCCAGATGGATCCTGCACCACTGGCGCAAGGCAATAAAACCGCGGGTCGTGAGACTCTGTATATGCACCCTGAGGATGCAGAAAAACGGGGTATTGCCAATGGCGCCGAAGTGCAGGTTAGCAATGCGCGTGGTCACTGCCTGGCGGGCGTTGCTATTACCGATGGGGTCACACGTGGTGTGGTACTGATGGCGACCGGTGCCTGGTTTGATCCGGGGGTGGGTGACCAACAGTTACCGGTAGAGCAGTCCGGCAACCCCAATGTATTAACGCTGGATATCGGCACCTCGCCGCTAACCCAGGGGCCGAACGCCATGAGCTGTCTGGTAGAGGTGAGCACCCGATAAATAGCTGGTTACACTTTGCGCCCTAATGTTGCGATAGCCTGCTGGCTGGTATTTGGCAGCACGGGGTAAGTTTAACGTCCCAGAGGTATTGATTGGTGAGTTTCAACAACGTGTTTGTTGACCCATATTAATTTGCACCAACCTACGCAGATGCGTAGGTTTTTTTCCTGAAGCCCAGCTAACCCGCCTGCACAAAATCACATTTTGTATTTATCTTGCCCAGGATTGTTTAGCTTTCATTGAGTTATTTCCGCCAAGCGTGGGAAATTTACAGCTGGTTGCATTTAGAGCAAAACTCTTGCGATTGATCGGTAGTTTCTTAATCCACTCCTCTCTAGAGTAGGTGATCCCAGAGGTATTGATTGGTGAGAAATCAACATACTCTGTATGTTGAAGCCATTTTCAATTGCACCAACCTACGCGGATGCGTAGGTTTTTTTTTGCCTGCCATCTGCCATATAGTATTCTTTTCCCAACAACCATTTATCCCCTTTACCTTTCAAGGCGCTGGTGTGTTGGCTGCGCCCCAATGACTTACTTCTGTAAGCGCTTGGGGGCCCGTATGCTTGCGGCCATCCCGCTCCTTGAGATCTATTGGGGATACACTCATTTTGGGCCAAAGGGAGAAGGGCATGATCTTTTCTATGCTGCGGGTGTTGTTCCGCCTGTTGTACCGGGTACGTGTCGAAGGTGACGCCCGGCATTTTGATCAGCCAAAGCTGCTGATTACACCCAATCATATCTCCTTCCTTGATGGCATTTTGTTGGCGCTGTTCTTACCGATCAAACCGGTGTTTGCCGTTTATGCCAGCATTGGCGATCGTTGGTTTATGCGTTGGCTGCGGCCCTATATCGATTTTGTCTCACTCGACCCAACAAAACCGATGGCCATCAAGCAGCTGGTGCGCAGGGTGGAACAGGGACGACCGATTGTGGTTTTTCCTGAAGGGCGGATTACCGTTACCGGATCCTTGATGAAGGTTTACGATGGCGCTGCATTTATTGCCGCCAAATCGGGGGCGACCCTGGTGCCCATTCGGCTCGATGGTGCTGAATTCAGCCCCTTTGGCCGTATGGCTGGGGTGTTCAAGATCCGCTGGTTTCCACAGATCAGCATCCGGATCTTACCCCCAACGTCACTGCCGATGCCGATTGCCCCCCGTGCCCGCGATCGCCGTGCGCTTGCCGGGGACCGTTTGCATCAGATCATGATGCAGGCACGTATGGATACCCGCGAACCACAGACCTTGTTTCAAGCCCTGCTGGCAGCACAGCACCGTTACGGCAGCCGTAAGCCGTGCATCGAGGATATTAACTTTAAGGAAGACAGCTACCAGACGTTGATCAAAAAGGCTCTGGGTGTCAGCCGTATCCTGCAACGCTTTACTGCCGAGGGTGAGCATGTCGGCATGCTATTGCCGAATGCCACTATCACTGTCGCAGTGATTTTTGGCGCTTCGCTGCGTAACCGTATTCCGGCGATGCTCAATTACACCGCCGGATCCAATGGCCTGAAAAGCGCCATGACCGCCGCCAATATCAAAACCATTGTCACTTCGCGCCAGTTTCTGGAGAAGGGCAAATTGACGCATTTACCGCAGCAGGTACCTGAAGCTAACTGGGTCTATCTGGAGGATTTGAAAGATACCGTTACTTTGACGGACAAATTGTGGATCCTTCGCCATTTGTTGCAACCTGTGCGGGCAATGCTGCCACAGCAGCCGGACGATGCTGCGTTGATCCTGTTTACCTCGGGCTCGGAAGGCAATCCAAAAGGCGTGGTGCATTCTCACGCCAGTTTATTGGCCAATGTTGAGCAGATCCGTACCATTGCTGATTTCACGCCACGTGATCGCTTTATGTCATCGCTACCCTTGTTCCACTCATTTGGCCTGACGGTCGGGTTGTTGACGCCGCTGATGACCGGTAGCCGTATTTTCCTCTATCCCAGTCCGCTCCATTACCGCGTGGTACCGGAGCTGGTGTATGACCGCAACTGCACCGTGTTGTTTGGTACTGCCACCTTCCTTAATAACTATGCACGCTTTGCCCATCCGTATGATTTTGCCCGTTTACGCTATGTCGTGGCTGGCGCGGAAAAGCTGGCAGACAGCACCAAACAAATTTATCAGGACAAATACGGCATTCGCATCCTCGAAGGCTATGGCGTAACAGAATGTGCACCTGTGGTGTCGATCAACGTACCGCTGGCGGCTAAGGTCGGTACGGTGGGGCGCATTATGCCGAAGATGGAGGCGCGGCTGATCGCGGTACCAGGCATTGATAACGGCGGGCGTCTGCAGTTGAAAGGGCCGAATATCATGAAGGGCTATTTGCGGGTGGAGCGTCCGGGCGAGTTGGAACCACCGGCGGCAGAGGATGCACAGGGTAACCTGCAACCGGGCTGGTATGATACCGGCGATATCGTCACATTAGACGAACAGGGATACTGTGTGATCCGTGGTCGAGTGAAGCGCTTTGCCAAACTGGCGGGTGAAATGGTTTCGCTAGAGAGTGTTGAGCTGTTGGCACAACGTGCAGCGCCAGAAGGGCAGCACGCTGCTACGGTGAAAAGCGATAGCAGCAAGGGCGAAGCGCTGGTGCTGTTTACCACGGCAGCAGGCATGAGCCGTGAAGCGTTGCTACGGGTCGCTCGTGAGTTGGGCAGCCCCGAGCTGACAGTGCCGCGTGATATTCGCATTTTGAAAACCTTGCCGGTGCTTGGCAGCGGTAAGCCGGACTTTGTGACCCTGCGTAACATGGCTGAACAGCCGGAGACAGTCTGATGAGCTCGACGTTGAATACTGATTCACCTCTGCTTTCACGCAGTATGATCGCCGTGATCTGTGCGCAGTTCCTGTCCGCTTTTGGCGATAATGCGTTGCTGTTCGCCACGCTGGCGCTGATCAAACAACAACTCTACCCGGACTGGAGTCAGCCGATTTTGCAAATGGCTTTTGTCGCGACCTACATCGTTCTGGCTCCCTTTGTCGGTCAGGTCGCCGACAGTTTCGCCAAGGGGCGAGTGATGATGGTGGCCAATGGATTGAAGCTTGCTGGCGCACTGGTCATCTGTTTTGGGCTCAATCCGTTCCTTGGTTATAGCCTGGTGGGTGTCGGCGCCGCAGCCTATTCGCCGGCAAAATACGGCATTCTGGGGGAGATCACCGGCGGTGAAAAGTTGGTCAAGGCCAACGGCCTGATGGAGGCTTCCACTATTGCTGCGATCCTGATTGGCTCTGTGGCCGGTGGTATATTGGCCGATTGGCATATCGTGGCGGCGCTGGCGGTGTGTGCATTGGTCTATGCGGCTGCGGTGATCGCCAACCTGTATATTCCGCGCTTGCCGGCGGCGCATCCGGCGGTTTCCTGGACGCCGCGTGCCATGACTCGCGCTTTCTTCAACGCTTGCGTGGTGCTGTGGCGCGATGGTCAGACACGTTTTTCATTGATTGGTACCAGCCTGTTCTGGGGCGCAGGGGTCACACTGCGTTTTCTGCTGGTGCTGTGGGTACCCGTGGCGCTCGGTATCACGGATAACGCCACGCCAACGCTACTCAATGCGATGGTGGCGGTTGGGATTGTGGTGGGGGCCGGTGCCGCCGCGCGCTTTGTCACATTGGAGACGGTGAAACGCTGCATGCCTGCCGGGATTTTGATCGGTGTCGCTGTGGCGGTATTTGCACTGCAAACGACCCTGTTTAACGCCTATGTGGTGTTGTTGATTATCGGCGTGTTGGGCGGCTTCTTTGTGGTACCGCTGAATGCCTTATTACAGGAACGGGGCAAAAACTCGGTGGGGGCAGGCAATGCGATCGCGGTGCAAAACCTGGGAGAGAACACCGCAATGTTGCTGATGCTCGGGCTGTATTCTCTGGCGGTGAAAGTCAGCGTGCCGGTGGTTGGCGTAGGAATTGGTTTTGGCGTGGTGTTTGCGCTGGCGATAAGCGCACTGTGGTTGTCGCAGCGGCGGGCAAAATAACAGATGGGGCGCGGTTCATTTACGCGCCCCACATGATTTATGGTGCAGGAATAGTAAAGCGGGTATGGATTTCTTCCAGCCCTTGAAGAACGTCTTCATTCAACACCACGTCGAAACTGTCGATGTTGGTTTTCAGTTGCTCTAACGTGGTGGCGCCCAGCAGGGTACTGGCAACGAAAGGTTGCTGACGTACAAAGGCCAGCGCCATTTGTGACGGATCCAGCCCGTGTTTTTTGGCTAATGCGACATATTCTGCAATGGCCAGCTGCGTTTGCGGCGCAGAGTAGCGGTTAAAGCGGCTAAATAGCGTATTACGCGCTCCGGCAGGCTTGGCACCGTTCAGGTATTTGCCACTGAGCGTACCGAACGCCAGGCTGGAATAGGCCAGCAGTTCGACGCCCTCATGCTGGCTGATCTCGGCCAGGGCTATTTCAAAACTGCGGTTCAGCAGGCTGTAGGGGTTCTGAATAGAGACGATGCGCGGTAACTCGTGCTTTTCAGCCAATTGCAGATAACGCATCACGCCCCATGGCGTTTCATTAGACACCCCGATATAGCGGATTTTACCGGCACGTACCTGTTCGGTCAGGGCTTCCAGCGTTTCCAGCAGGGTGACGGTGGCTTTATCGTCGGTGTATTGATAATTGAGCTTGCCGAAGAAATTGGTCGCTCGCTGCGGCCAGTGCAGCTGGTAGAGATCGAGATAATCGGTGTTTAGTCGCTTCAGGCTGGCATCCAGTGCTGCGCGGATATTTTTGCGGTCTAATGCCTGCTGCGGGCGGATGCTGCTATCGGTGCCACGCACCGGCCCGGCGATCTTGCTGGCCAGCACGATCTTCTCACGATTGCCGCGTGCCTTGATCCAACTGCCGATGTATTGCTCAGTCAACCCCTGGGTTTCTGGACGGGGCGGTACCGGATACATCTCTGCGGTGTCGATCAGGTTGACGCCAGCGGCTAATGCATAGTCGAGTTGCGCGTGGGCATCGGCTTCACTGTTCTGTTCGCCAAAGGTCATGGTGCCCAGTCCCAGCACGCTCACTTCTAAAGAACTGTGGGGAATACGGTGGTATTGCATTAACGGCCTTCCTTTCATGTTAGCGCTACGGGCTGTACCGCCCGGTGAAACAGGAGCCAAAGGGCAGGCTGCGGCAAACAGCCTGCAAGGCGGTATATCGCCTTTCTCGACTATAACCAAGCGGAGAAGATGGGGGAAGAGGATTCAGTGCGAGAGGCGGCTATCGTGTATCACAGAGGCGGTCTTTCAAGCTGCGGCGATCAAATAGGTTCCCGGCAGATTTGTCACTGACTTCAGCGACTGTAGGGACGAATAACCTCGTCCCTACAATATTTGGGTACAAACGAGCTGGGGGCCTGGCTGCAACGTGAAAGCTATAGGGTATAGTCAGGGTGTTTAACGCTCGATAACCTGTGAAACCTGATCACCGTTGATTTGGCGACTGTTACCTTTTTCATCTTTATAGCTGATCAGGCCGGTATCTTTGTCGATTTCCGGTTTGCCCTGGGTCAGGATCATATTGCCGTCTTTAGTCGCCATAACGTAATCGCTGGAACATCCCGCCAACCCGGCGGCGATAACCAGTGCCGAAACTGCCATTACCCACTTTTTCATCCTGCCGATCCTCGTTTATGTATGCAGAAAAGAAGTCTCTTCTTAGATTAGCAAACTCTAGATGCGCCGTGTTTCGGATAAGTCCTTATCTCTGTAAGAGAAAGTAGGGCCGAGTAGCGTTGGGAACGGCGGACAATATTGCGGGAGCGGCTTTTGCACACTCCCGCAGAGGCATTACTCAGAGACCTGCTTTTTCTTGCTGCGCATCAAGTTGAGCGCTTCAACCGACATTGAGAAGAACATCGCAAAGTAAATGTAGCCTTTTGGTACATGTACCTGGAAGCTTTCCAACATCAGCGTGAAGCCGACCAGGATCAGGAATGCCAGCGCCAGCATTTTCACCGAAGGGTGGCGGTTAACAAACTCGCCAATCGGGCGGGCGGCAAACATCATGACGCCAACGGCAATGACCACAGCGGCCATCATGATAAACAGGTGGTCAGACAGACCTACTGCGGTGATCACCGAGTCCAGGCTGAAAATGATATCCAGCAGCATAATTTGTACGATGGCGCCAAAGAAACTGTGCACTTTCGTGTTGTGTTCTTCCTCTGAGCCTTCGATGGTTTCATGAATCTCTTTGCTGGCTTTCCAAATCAGGAACAACCCGCCCAGAAGCAGGATCAGATCGCGTGCGGAAATGCTGTGTTCCATCACGGTAAACAGCGGGTGGGTCAGACGGATCACCCAGGCGATAGAGGCCAACAGCCCCAGGCGCATTAACATTGCACCCGCCAACCCGAGACGGCGCGCTTTATTCTGTTGCGCTTTCGGCAGTTTGGACACCACCAGGGAAAGGAAAATAATGTTATCAATACCCAGAACGATCTCAAGAATGGTCAGCGTACCTAACGCTAACCAGGCATTGGGATCCACAATCCACTCGAACATTGCCCAGCACACCTTAATAAAAAGCCAAGGCTGAATTATACCCGTTTATTGATACGGCGACACCGTTAGCTAAACGTGACCTAAACAAACGCGATCAGATGAGAAAATGTCTTGCCAATAGCGCGCCGGTAAAACTTTTCTTCAGATAAAAGCCGCGCGGCAAGGTGAGGATCGGCTGCCCCTGTTCACCGATGGCTTCCGTTAGCGCTTTACTGTTGGCGGCCTTGGGCCGAAGTTGCAGTACTTCACCGTGTCGAGCCGTGATCTGTTCGACGTGGCCGAGCACGATCAAATCCATCAATTCTTCCCAGTCGCGGCGCAGCATTTCTTCTTCAATCGCGTTAGGGCTCCATAACAACGGAGAACCGATGCGACGTTGCGCCAGCGGGATTTGCCGTTCACCTTCAACCGGGATCCACAATACACGCGCCAGTTTATAGCGCACGTGGCTGCTGGCCCAGGTTACACCGCTATTGCCGGTTAAGGGGGCAACGCAGACGAAGGTGGTTTCCAGTGGTTTACCGGCGGCGTCTATCGGAATCGTTTTTAACTCTATACCCAATTCGGGGAAATCCTGCTCCGGTTTGCTGCCTGCCATGGCGCCAAGATATTGTTCCAACAGCATGCCAACCCAGCCTTTATCGCGCTTCAGGTCCTTAGGGATAGCCAACTGTGCGCGTTCGGCCAGTTCACCCAGGCTGCAACCGGCAAGCTGTTGCGCCCGTTCAAACAGCTGTTGCTCGTTTTTGGGAGGAGCGGGCAGAGGAGATAAAAACGCCATAATACAAGCCTGTTAGATTTGGTTGAAAAACGTACTGCATTTGTACACAGATAACTTTTGCCGGAAGTGGCTGGGGAAAAGAATAATAGTAGCATGATTTTTCATGACTTTTTTTCTGACACATGGCGGGGAGAAAATTCCTGACGACGCTTGTGCACCAGAAGCCACCGACAATAAACAGGATCTTACACCTATTTATCCACAGATTTATGGGATAACCCAAATTTTTACCGATCACTGGTTCGATTTACAGCCTTGACGTGGGCACCTTTTTGCGAAATTGTCCGTTTTGTGCGTAACTTGCGCGAATAATCTGTGGATAAAAACGACGTTGGTGGATCTTTCACCAGTCCAGGATCCTTAGCGGACATAGATCACATTTTTGCTCTGTACATGTCTGTTGATAAACCCATAAATTGTTATTTTAAAAGTATTAATTTGGTTTTCGTTTTTTATGGGTTTTTGAGCTTGTCAGAGTTTTACCGGCTTATCCCTTGAGTTCTTCACACACCTATCCACAGAAAAAGTGAATAAAACCGCGGTGAAATTGCCCTGCATGTTTATAACTTTGCCATTATCTGTGAGTTATCCCAATGTTATCCGGTTTGCAGGGCCGCAAAGCAGTGGTTTACCGCCTGTAGCTTGTGTGAAACAATCAGGGTATCTATGCGAATTTAAGCTTATCGAGGTAGTCCGGTGATCGATGATGATGGCTACCGCCCGAATGTTGGTATCGTAATCTGTAATCGTCAGGGGCAAGTCCTGTGGGCTCGCCGTTACGGTCAACACTCCTGGCAGTTTCCCCAAGGTGGGATTAACCCTGGTGAAACCGCAGAACAGGCAATGTACCGTGAGCTGTTCGAAGAAGTGGGGCTGAGTAAAAAGGATGTGCGTATCCTGGCCTCAACCCGCAACTGGTTGCGCTATAAATTGCCAAAACGTTTGGTGCGTTGGGACACAAAGCCGGTTTGTATCGGCCAAAAGCAGAAATGGTTTCTGTTGCAGTTAATGTGCAATGACGCTGATATCAATATGCAACGCAGCAGCACGCCGGAGTTTGACGGTTGGCGCTGGGTGAGTTTTTGGTATCCGGTGCGCCAGGTGGTGTCGTTCAAACGTGACGTATACCGCCGGGTGATGAAAGAATTCGCCGTGACCGTGATGCCAATGCAGGAGCAGGCAGCACAGCGGCAGATCCCCGCTTATCGCCGGAAGAGAGGTTAAGTTAAGCCGACTATGCTCACGCGCTTGCGAGAAATTGTTGAGAAGGTGGCCGCGGCGGCCAGTCTGACAGATGCGCTGGATCTTTTGGTTAATGAAACCTGTCTGGCAATGGATACGGAGGTCTGTTCCATCTATCTGGCGGACAACGACCGCCGCTGCTACTACCTGATGGCGACACGCGGGTTAAAAAAACCGCGTGGGCGTGTCATCGCGTTGGCATTTGATGAAGGTGTCGTCGGGTTGGTCGGGCGCCGTGCGGAGCCTATTAACCTGGCGGATGCGCAAAGTCACCCCAGCTTCAAATACATTCCTCAGGTGAAGGAGGATCGTTTCCGATCCTTCCTCGGCGTGCCGATCATTCATCGCCGCCAATTGCTGGGCGTGTTGGTGGTGCAGCAGCGTGAGCTACGTCAGTTTGACGAAAGCGAAGAATCCTTCATGGTGACGCTTGCCACGCAGATGGCCGGGATCCTCTCGCAGTCACAGCTTAACGCCATTTTCGGCCAATACCGACAGACGCGTATTCGCGCACTGGCAGCCTCACCGGGCGTTGCGGTGGCGGAGGGCTGGCAGGACAGCAGCCAGCCTTCACTCGATCAAGTTTATAAGGCCTCGACGCTCGATACCGCGAGCGAGCGGGAACGCCTGACTCAGGCGCTTGAAGAAGCCGGGGCGGAATTCCGTCGCTTCAGCAAGCGCTTTGCCGCCAGCTCGCAAAAAGAGAGCGCGGCGATCTTCGATCTCTACTCTCACCTGTTGAACGACGCCCGTCTTAAACGCGAATTGTTTGCCGAGATTGATGCCGGTTCTGTGGCTGAATGGGCGGTTAAACAGGTGATTGAAGTCTTTGCCGCGCAGTTCGCCAGCCTGCAAGACACCTACATGCGCGAGCGTGCAAGCGATCTGCGTGCGCTTGGCCAACGCCTTTTGTTCCACCTCGACGACACCACCCAAGGTGCGACTCAGTGGCCAGCGCGTTTTGTACTGGTGGCCGATGAGCTGACTGCCACACTGCTGGCCGAAATGCCGCAGGACAGGCTGGTCGGTGTTGTTGTGCGTGACGGTGCTGCCAACTCCCATGCGGCGATATTGGTGCGTGCGATGGGCGTGCCGACGGTGATGGGGGCAGATATTCAGCCTGCGCTGCTCAGTCAGCGGCTGTTGATTGTCGATGGTTATCGCGGTGAACTGCTGGTGGATCCTGAGCCGGTACTGGTTCAGGAATACCAACGGCTGATCAGCGAAGAACAAGAATTAAGCAAACTGGCTGAGGACGACGTTGAGCAGCCGGCCCAACTCAAAAGTGGCGAGCGTGTTCAGGTCATGCTCAATGCTGGCCTTAGCCCGGAACACGAACAATTGCTGGGTGGGCGGGTCGACGGCGTTGGCCTGTACCGTACTGAAATCCCCTTCATGCTGCAAAGCGGTTTTCCTTCTGAAGAAGAACAAGTCGCGCAGTATCAAGGCATGCTCCAGCTGTATCCGAACAAGCCAGTGACGCTGCGTACGCTGGATATCGGTGCCGATAAGCAACTGCCGTATATGCCGATCAGCGAAGAAAACCCCTGCTTGGGCTGGCGCGGTATCCGTATCACGCTGGATCAACCGGAAATATTCTTGATTCAGGTACGGGCCATGCTCCGTGCCAATGCGGGCACGGGCAATCTGGGTATTCTGCTGCCGATGATCACCAGCCTGGAAGAGATCGACGAGGCTCGGCGTTTGATCGACCGCGCAGGGCGAGAAGTGGAAGAGGTTCTCGGGTATGAAATCCCGAAACCGAAGCTGGGCATCATGCTGGAAGTGCCGTCGATGATCTTCATGATCCCGCATCTGGCCGGGCGCGTTGAGTTTATTTCGGTGGGCACCAACGACCTGACGCAATATCTGCTGGCGGTAGATCGCAATAATACCCGGGTAGCGTCGCTGTATGACAGCCTGCATCCTTCCATGTTGCAGGTGTTGAAGTTGATCGCCGTTCAAGCCAAGGCCGTCGGGTTACAGGTCAGCTTGTGCGGTGAATTGGCTGGCGACGCAATGGGCGCGCTGTTGCTGGTGGGCATGGGGTATCGCAATCTGAGCATGAACGGCCGCAGCGTGGCGCGCATCAAATATCTGTTGCGACATATCGAACTATCCGACGCCGAAGTGTTGACGCAGCGGGTACTGAACGCACAAATGACCACCGAAGTACGCCATCAGGTTGCGGCGTTTATGGAGCGGCGTGGCATGGGCGGTTTGATCCGCGGCGGTAAGTAAGGTCACGGGCTGACTGATTTTTTTACAGAACTTTTCCCAGCAGGCCAGACCGGAGGGGGTTAAGCTTATGCTATTATCCGCCTCCTCAACTGCGTTGAAAGCAACGGAAAAAGAGTGTTCCTGCTGTGTTTCACCGCGTTTGGCACCTGCCGCCCCCGGATGGGGAAGAATAATAGACATGTTGTGGTGATAGATGACCAATAGCTATCTGGCGTTTCCTAAATTTGATCCGGTGATTTTCTCTATCGGCCCGGTTTCTCTGCATTGGTACGGTCTGATGTACCTGGTTGGCTTCGTTTTTGCCATGTGGCTGGCGGTGCGCCGTGCCAACAAGCCAGGCAGCGGTTGGACCAAGGATGAAGTAGAGAACCTGCTGTATGCCGGTTTCCTCGGTGTGTTCGTCGGTGGCCGCGTTGGCTATGTGCTGTTCTACAACCTGCCGCTGTTCCTGGATAACCCGCTCTATCTGTTTAAAGTCTGGGATGGCGGCATGTCGTTCCACGGCGGTTTGATGGGGGTGATCCTGGTGATGTTTTGGTTCGCTCGTCGCACCAAACGCACCTTCTTCCAGGTTTCCGATTTTATTGCCCCGCTGATCCCATTCGGTTTGGGTGCCGGCCGCTTGGGCAACTTTATCAACGGCGAACTCTGGGGCCGTGTGACGACCGATACCCCATGGGCGATGCTGTTCCCAAGTTCGCGCAGCGAAGACGTGGCGCTTGCCGCCGCCGACCCGCAGCTGTTGCCGATCCTGAACCAATACGGAGTGTTGCCGCGCCATCCATCTCAGCTGTATGAACTGCTGCTGGAAGGCGTGGTGCTGTTTATCATTCTGAACCTGTTTATCCGCAAACCGCGGCCAATGGGCGCCGTCTCCGGCCTGTTCCTGATTGGTTATGGTGCATTCCGTATTATTGTCGAAGCTTTCCGTCAGCCGGATGCCCAGCTCGGCCTGTTCGACGGCGTAATCAGCATGGGGCAGATCCTGTCCATTCCTATGGTGGTGGCCGGTATTATTATGATGATTTGGGCGTATCGCCGCCGCCCGCAGCAACAACTGTCGTGAGGAACAAATGAAACAGTATCTGGATTTGATGAACAAAGTGCTCGCCGAGGGCACCCCTAAAGCCGACCGTACCGGCACTGGCACGTTGTCGATTTTCGGCCACCAGATGCGTTTCAATTTGCAGGAAGGGTTTCCCCTGGTCACCACCAAAAAATGTCATCTGCGTTCAATTATTCATGAACTGCTGTGGTTCCTGAACGGTGACACCAACGTGGCTTACTTACGGGAAAACAACGTCAGCATTTGGGATGAATGGGCTGACGAAAACGGCGATCTTGGCCCGGTGTACGGCAAGCAATGGCGAGCCTGGGGGGCAGCGGACGGTCGTCAGATCGACCAATTGACCACCGTGCTGAACCAATTGAAACAGGATCCGGATTCGCGCCGTATCATCGTTTCTGCCTGGAACGTGGGTGAGCTGGATCAGATGGCATTGGCACCGTGCCACGCGTTCTTCCAGTTCTATGTGGCAGACGGGAAATTGTCTTGCCAGCTGTATCAGCGTTCTTGTGATGTGTTCCTGGGCCTGCCGTTCAACATTGCCAGCTATGCGTTGCTGGTGCATATGATGGCGCAGCAATGCGATCTGGAAGTGGGTGATTTCGTCTGGACAGGTGGCGACACGCATCTGTACAGCAACCATATGGAACAAACCCAGCTTCAGTTGACCCGCGAACCGCGTGCATTGCCAAAACTTCTGATCAAACGCAAACCGGCATCGCTGTTCGATTACCGTTTCGACGATTTTGAAATCGAAGGTTACGATCCGCACCCTGCCATCAAGGCACCGGTTGCCATTTGATTTTCTTGCCATAAATTATTGCTAAGGGCGCACGGGTTGCGCCCTTACTTTTTTCTGCCTCTGCCTCTGCCTCTGCCTCTGCCTCTGCCTCTGCCTCTGCCTCTGCCTCATTTACCTCTGCGTTCTGCTTCGCATTTTTTTAGGCTTTTCCACTCGTTACATCAAAAGGTTGCGTGGCGTAATTCATGTCGGCTAACGGGCGCTTTATCCCGCGGCATACTGGCTTACACTGGCCGCTATGAATGATGAGACGACGTTTAACTTTACAGGCCAACGTGGCATGACACTCATTGAACTGTTGGTGGTTATGACCCTTGCCGGTGTGCTAACCGGCAAGGGGATCAGCCATTGGCGTGATTACCAGCAGGCTTTGCGGTTGGAGCATACCGCCCAACAGTTGCTGGCCTTTCTCACACGGATGCAAGCGGACGCTAACTGGCGCAATCGCACGGTATTGCTGGGTTTTAAAACCGGCGCCCCCTGGTGCATCAGCAACGGGCAAGCCCCTGCGGATTGCAACGCGCTCGGCGATGACGTGTTCACCCCGCACTACACGGATGTGCAACTGGCGGGTTATACCCAAAAAGAGATGGGCTTCTATGGCCTGCGTAACAATGCACAAGCCGGGCATATTGTATTGAGCAATGGGGCTGGTAGCCTTCGACTCGTGTTGTCCGGCAAGGGGCGGCTCCGGCTATGCAGTGAAGGCCAAAGCATACGGGGGATTCCATTATGTCAGTCTTAGAGCGTGGTTTTACTTTGCCGGAGGTGATGCTGGCACTCACATTCGGCAGCCTGATTGCGCTTGCTGCCGCTAAGACCTACCCGGTGCTGCATCAGCACAGTGTTGATGTCGGCCGCTATTATCGGTTGGAGTCGGTGCTGCGGCAGTTGGCTTTTGGTATAGAGAAAGATCTACGCCGTGCCGGTTTCTGTGCGGGTCAGTGCCGCGGAAAGCCTCTGCTGATTAGCCATGCCAGCGGTGAGGCGGCGGGCAGCTGCGTGATTGTGGCCTACGACGTCTCTCGCAACGGTCAGTGGGCAGACACCGGCACTGATGCTGATTACTTTGGTTATCGTCTTCGACAGGGCATGCTGGAAGGGCAGCGTGGTGTGAGACACTGCAATGGCACGGGATGGGAACGCCTACTCGATAGCGACGAAGTGCGCATTGAAACTTTTGACGTCAAAGCCAACGCGGGGGATGGGGGCAAAACCTGGGTTTCGCTGGCATTGACCGGTCGCTCGAAAGCCAATAGCGGTATACGGCGCAGTTTGCATTGGGCAGTTAATATGGCCTCGCTGCCATGAATGCGTGCAAGCAACGAGGGGGCAGTACCCTGGCGGCGGTGATGATGCTGTTGGTGATGGGGCTGATGTTACTGAATGCTCAGCATCGCCAACTGGACAGTGCCTTACTGGTGGCGGCCGACGAGCAGCGCTACTTACAGGCTTATAACCAGGCTATTTCGGCACTCAGTTGGGGCGTGGCACAATCCTGGCCGCGCAACCGCCTTGTCACTAATGGGTGGTGGTGCCAGAAAACCGCTGCATTGCGTGCCTGCGCAAAATTGTCCGCTCAGACGGGTATTGTGCTGGTGCGAGGTGAAGCCGACATGAATCATGGAGAGCCGCTGCGGATATATCAACGGACGAAGCCTGACGGGGCGGAAAGTTCGATCGTGCTGGTTGCAGAGGCGGGGGGCTGGCTGGATTTTTGCCCGGAAAAAAAACAGGTGGACTGTGCGGAGTAAGCAGCAAGGTTTCAGTCTGCCAGAGGTGATGATTGCTGCGTTGCTGTTCGCGGTGTCGCTACTGGGATTGTTACAGTATCATCAGGTGCTGTTGCAGTCGTTCCAGCGTCAGTGGCAGTATCGGCAAGCTTGGTCGTTAGCGCACCAGCAATTAGACGTTTTCGCCGCAACTGGGCGTGTGGATGCCGGACTGCCGCTACCTGCGCCGGGGTGGCTGCTTGATACTGAGCTGAGCACTCCGCAGGCGTTCTGCCAAAGGCTGACGGTAAAAATACAAACGCCCCAACGACAGTGGGCGAAACTCAGCCGTTGGTACTGCAAACGCCAGTAATCCGGCAGTCATTTTGTTTTAAGGGAGCTCCCAATGTTTAGGGTTTATCATTCCAATCAGTTGGATTTGCTGAAAACGTTGACCAGCGCGTTGATAGCCAGAGAGCCATTGGCCGATCCTTTTCAACAGGAAGTGGTATTGGTGCAGAGCCCCGGTATGGCGCAGTGGCTACAGATGCAACTGGCCGAACAGTTTGGCATCGCCGCCAATATCGCTTTCCCACTGCCTGCAACCTTCATCTGGGAGATGTTTACGCGAGTTTTGCCGGGTATTCCGAAAGAGAGTGCCTTTAGCAAAGACGCCATGACCTGGAAGCTGATGTGGCTGCTGCCCGATCTGCTCACCCAACCTGAATTTGCCCCGTTGCAGCATTACCTCACCGACGACGGCGACAAACGTAAAATTCACCAGCTTGCTGGCCGGGTGGCAGACCTGTTCGACCAATATTTGGTGTACCGCCCGCAATGGCTGGAAAGTTGGCAGAAAGGCGAACGCATAGACGGATTGGCGGAAGCACAGCAATGGCAGGCTCCGCTGTGGGCGCGGCTGGTCGAATACACTCAGGCGTTGGGGCAACCGGAATGGCACCGGGCCAATTTGTACCGTCGCTTTATCAAGGCACTGGAAAGTGCGGATCAGCCGCCGGTGGGATTGCCTCCACGGGTATTTATCTGCGGCATTTCCGCATTACCGCCGGTATACCTGGAAGCGCTGCAGGCATTGGGAAAGCACATTGATATTCACCTGATGTTCACCAATCCGTGCCGTTACTATTGGGGCGATATCCAGAGCCCGTCATTCCTGGCGAAGTTACAGAGCCGTAAACGGCAGCACTATCGTGATAAAACGGAATATGCATTGTTCAGGGATCCGGATAATGCCGCTTCGCTGTTCAATGAAGAGGGTGAACAAGACTTGCCGAACCCGTTACTGGCCTCATGGGGCAAGCTGGGGCGGGATCATCACTTTTTACTTTCGCAGATTGAATCCTCACAAGAGGTTTTTGCTTTCGTTGATGTCCCTGCGGACAATCTGCTGCATGCCATTCAACACGATATGCTGGAGTTGAAGAACAGCGCAGTGATCGGCACCACACCGGAAACATTGGAAAGTAGCGCCACTAAACGCCAGCTTGATCCCGACGATCGCTCCATTAGTCTGCATGCCTGCCACAGCCCACAACGTGAAGTTGAAATATTGCACGACCAGCTGTTGAGTATGCTGGCGGACGATCCCACGCTGACGCCTCGCGATATCATTGTGATGGTGGCGGATATCGACAGCTACACGCCTTATATTCAGGCGGTGTTCGGCAACGCCTCACCTGAACGTTATTTGCCGTTTGCCATTTCTGACCGAAAGGCCAGCCAGGCGCATCCTGCGTTGCAGGCATTTATTTCTCTGTTGGATCTACCCCAGAGTCGCTTTACGTCAGAACAGGTGCTGGCTCTGTTGGAAGTCCCGGCGCTGGCTGCGCGTTTCTCCATTCGTGAGGAAGGGCTGCGCCTGCTGCGCCACTGGGTCGGCGAGTCTGGCGTGCGCTGGGGCCTGGATGACGACAACGTACGCGAGTTGGACTTGCCCGCGACCGGTCAGCACACCTGGCAATTCGGGATTACCCGTATGCTGCTGGGTTACGCCATGGACAGCAACGCCGGTGATTGGCAGGGCGTATTACCTTACGACGAATCGAGCGGGTTAGTTGCTGAACTGGCTGGCCAACTGGCGGAACTGCTGGCTGCATTGAGCCGCTGGCGGCAACGATTGGGGCAGGCACGCTCCCTGACCGAATGGCAACCGCTGTGTCGACAACTGCTTGAGACCTTCTTCGAGCAGGATGACGAAACCGAAGTGGTGTTGGCACTGATAGAGCGGGAGTGGAACAAAGTGTTCGAGTTCGGGTTGGCGGCGCGCTATCCCGATGACGTGCCGCTGTCTATATTGCGTGACGAGTTGGCCGCGCGCCTTGATCAAGAACGCATCAGTCAACGCTTCCTCGCCGGGCAAATCAATTTTTGCACCCTGATGCCGATGCGTTCCATTCCGTTCGACGTGGTTTGCCTGCTGGGCATGAACGACGGGGTTTACCCGCGCACTCTGCCACCGCTGGGTTTTGACTTGATGGCGCAACAGATGAAGCGTGGCGACCGTAGTCGCCGTGATGATGACCGTTATCTTTTCCTGGAAGCGATTCTGTCGGCACAGAAACGGCTCTATATCAGCTTTATTGGCCGTTCTATCCAGGATAACAGCGAGCGTTACCCCTCGGTATTGGTGACTGAATTGTTAGAGTACCTGGAGCAAAGCTATTGCTTGCCGGGCGATGAAAAGCTGGACGCCGATGGCAGCGCTCGGCGCGTGGGTCAACATTTGCTCAACTGGCATTCACGCATGCCGTTTGCCGCAGAGAACTTTCTGCCCGGCAGCGAAGATCAAAGCTATGCGGCAGAGTGGTTACCTGCCGCCGATAGGCGCGGTGCGGCACATCCGCCGTTTAATCAGCCGTTATTGCCAGAGCCGCAAACGCAGATCTCGTTGGATGATCTGCTGCGGTTCTACCGTCACCCTGTCCGTGCGTTCTTCCAACTGAGGTTGGGCGTCAGTTTCATTCTGGAAGAAACCGAATTACCGGATGAAGAACCCTTTACCCTGGATAACCTCAGCCGCTATCAGTTCAACAGCCAATTGCTGAACACCTTGATTGATGGCGAGGACGCTACGCGCCTGTTTCAGCGGGTACGTGCCGCTGGCGGTTTGCCTTTTGGCCCCTTCGGCGAAATTTATTGGCAGAAGCAGCAGGAAGAGATGACCGAACTTGCCGAACAGGTGCGTGCTGAACGACGAGAGGGACATAGCCTGGAACTGAATATCGATATTGCCGGGGTGAATATCAGTGGGTGGTTGCATCAGGTTCAAGACGATGGGCTGCTGCGCTGGCGGCCGTCAACGTTGTCGGCGGTTGATGGGATATTGTTGTGGCTGGAACATCTGGTGTATTGCTGCGTCGGTGGCACGGGAGAAAGCCGTATTTACGGGCGTAAGGGGGCAGCCTGGCGTTTTGCCGCGTTAAGCGCACAAGAGGCACACGAGCACTTGGCTGAGCTGGTAGCGGGTTACCAGCGCGGCCTGTGTCAACCGTTACTCTTGCTGAACAAAAGTGGTTGGGCGTGGCTGAGCCAGTGCTACCAGCCTGAAACGCAGCAGATTGATTGGGATGACGAAGTACAAACCAAGGCTCGGGCGAAACTGCTGCAAGCCTGGCAGGGCGATCAGCGTATTCCTGGCGAGGGTGAAGATCCCTATGTACAGCGGGTGTTCCGCCAATTGGATAATATTTATTTAGCGCAAATTCTGGCCGAAACAGAGCGTTATCTTCTGCCGGTGGCAAGGCATAACCTTGGGTAACAATCCCCCAGTGGTACTGATTGCCTTGTGGTGGTAAAAATAATCAGGGTTATATTCAACTATCGGGGTTAGCTCTGGTCGTACATAACGTACAAGCATATAGACTCGCCGCTTTTCAAACTGCAGCCGTTGTTAACTGCAGCTTGAAATTCAAAGGGTACAGACTTTGAGTGTGTTGTTTTGATGTACGTCGTCAACGTCAGGGATTTGCCGTGACGGCGTCAGAATAGGGGTTCATTTTGGATATACGCAGACAGTTGGCCCGCATCACCGGGTTAGTATTATTGGTTATGTTTTGGGCACCGTTGAGTTGGGCTGCACAGGGATGGCAACCGCTGGCGGAGAAGATCAACAAAAGCGATCACGATCCCCGTCAATATCAGGCGATCAAGTTGGCGAACGGTATGACCGTGCTGCTGGTTTCAGATCCTCAGGCACCTAAATCGCTGGCGGCGTTGGCGCTGCCGGTGGGGTCGTTGGAGGATCCAAATAGCCAGCTTGGGTTAGCGCACTACCTGGAACACATGGTTCTCATGGGGTCAAAGCGCTACCCGCAGCCAGAAAACCTCTCGGAGTTCCTGAAGAAGCATGGCGGTAGCCATAACGCCAGCACGGCGTCTTATCGCACCGCATTCTATCTGGAAGTGGAAAACGACGCCTTGGCCCCGGCGGTAGACCGCATGGCGGACGCCATCGCCGAACCGCTGCTGGATCCGGGTAATGCCGACCGTGAGCGTAATGCAGTCAATGCCGAGTTGACCATGGCACGTTCACGCGACGGTATGCGGATGGCGCAGGTCGGGGCAGAGACGCTGAACCCGGCTCACCCGAGCGCGCGTTTCTCCGGTGGCAACCTCGATACCCTGAAAGATAAGCCAGGCAGCAAATTGCACGACGAGCTGACGGCATTCTACCAACGTTATTATTCCGCTAATTTGATGATGGGGGTGCTTTACAGCAACCAACCATTGCCTGAGTTGGCTGAACTGGCGGCCAAAACCTTTGGCCGCGTGCCTAACCGTAACGCCACTGTGCCGCCGATAGATGTCCCGGCAGTGACCCCTGAACAGCAGGGCATCATTATTCACTATGTGCCGGCTCAACCGCGTAAGCAGTTGAAAGTAGAGTTCCGCATTGACAATAACAGCGCTGAATTCCGCAGTAAGACCGACACCTATATCGGCTACCTGATTGGTAACCGTAGTCAAAATACCTTGTCTGACTGGCTGCAAAAGCAAGGGTTGGCGGATGCCATTAATGCCGGTGCTGATCCGATGGTGGATCGCAATGGCGGCGTATTCTCGATCAGTGTATCGCTGACGGATAAAGGCTTGGCCAAGCGTGACGAAGTCGTTGCCGCGATTTTCAACTACTTGAAAATGCTGCGTACAGAAGGCATCAAGCAAAGCTATTTTGATGAGATCTCCCACGTACTGAATCTGGATTTCCGCTATCCGTCGATCACCCGTGATATGGATTACATCGAATGGCTGGTGGATACCATGGTGCGGGTACCGGTAGAGCATACGCTCGATGCCCCTTACCTGGCCGACCGCTATGACGCCAAGGCAATTGCCGAGCGCCTGGACGCCATGACGCCGCAAAATGCGCGTATCTGGTTTGTCAGCCCGAATGAGCCACATAACAAAATGGCTTACTTCGTCAATGCGCCTTATCAGGTGGATAAAATTACCCCGCAGCGTTTTGAGCAGTGGCAGCAATTGGGTAAAGGGATCAGCCTGTCGTTACCTGCTTTGAACCCGTATATTCCGGATGATTTCAGCCTGAACAAGCCTTCGCACGAGTTTAAAAAACCGGAGATGGTGGTCAACCAACCGGGGCTGCGGGTGTTGTATATGCCAAGCCGCTACTTTGCCGACGAGCCAAAGGCCGACGTCACGGTGGCGTTCCGCAATGCGAAAACCATGGATTCAGCACGCAATCAGGTGCTGTTCTCTTTGACCGACTATCTGGCGGGGATTTCGCTGGATCAGCTGAGTTATCAGGCTTCGGTTGGCGGGCTGAGTTTCTCGACTTCGCCAAACAACGGGCTGATGTTTAACGCCAACGGTTTTACCCAGCGCTTGCCACAGTTGCTGACTTCGCTGATCGAAGGGTATTCAAGCTTCACGCCGACGGAAGACCAACTGACGCAAGCCAAATCCTGGTATCTGGAGCAGTTGGATTCGGCGGAGAAGGGCAAAGCCTTTGAACTGGCCATTCAACCGGTGCAGATGGTCTCTCGTGTTCCTTACTCCGAACGCAGCGAGCGCCGTGAGGTGCTGAAAACCCTGACGCTGAAGGACGTATTGGCTTACCGCGACAGCCTGTTGGCGGATGCAACGCCAGAACTGCTGGTGGTGGGGAATATGAGTAAGCAACAGGTGGATACCCTGGCCTCAACGCTGAAGCATCGCTTGGGGTGTACCGGCGTTGAATGGTGGCATGGCGAAGACGTTGAAGTGGCAAAAAAACAGTTGGCCAATCTGCAACGTGCGGGCAGCAGCACTGACTCAGCGCTGGCAGCGGTGTATGTACCGACCGGCTACGATGAAGTGACAGGTATGGCATACAGTTCACTGTTAGGCCAAATTATACAGCCCTGGTTCTACAGCCAACT
Organism: Serratia sp. NPDC087055; assembly: GCF_044900985.1. Lineage (NCBI taxonomy): Bacteria > Pseudomonadati > Pseudomonadota > Gammaproteobacteria > Enterobacterales > Yersiniaceae > Serratia > Serratia sp. NPDC087055. The sequence continues at coordinate 71,516 of NZ_JBJDOG010000007.1, read as the reverse complement.
GCGCACTCAGGAACAACTGGGTTATGCCGTCTTTGCCTTCCCAACGTCAGTGGGCCGGCAATGGGGGATCGGTTTCCTGCTGCAAAGCAATAGCAAGCAGCCAGCATACCTTTACCAGCGCTATCAGGATTTCTATCCGAAAACTGAGAAACGCCTGCGTGAGATGAAAGAAGCCGACTTCGAACAGTACAAGCAGGCGATGATCAACGAGCTTAAACAGCGCCCGCAAACGCTGAGCGAAGAGGCTGGCCGTTTTGCCAATGATTTTGACCGCGGCAACTTTGCGTTTGATACCCGCCATAAGCTGATTGAGCAGATCAAACAATTGACGCCGACTAAACTGGCAGACTACTTCCATCAGGCGGTGATCCAGCCGCAAGGCTTGGCTGTGCTGTCGCAGGTCAGCGGCAGCGGTCAAGAAAAAGCGGATTACGCGGTCCAGCCGGATTGGGTAACTTATCCCAATGCGTCTGCATTGCAGAAAACCTTACCGCGTAAGGTGGCGACACCATGACTGAGACGGCCCCGCAGCGGCTTGACCCACTCACGTTGCCGCTGTTTGGCGAGCGACTGATAGAAGCGTCGGCGGGGACCGGCAAGACCTTTACCATTGGTGCGCTGTATCTGCGCCTGCTGCTTGGCCTGGGCCAGGCAGCGGCCTATCCGCGCCCATTGACGGTTGAAGAAATCCTGGTGGTGACCTTTACCGAGGCGGCTACCGAAGAATTACGCGGACGTATTCGCAATAACATCCATGGGCTGCGCATAGCCTGTGTGCGCGGTAAAGGCGCTAAATGTGACAACCCATTGTTTGTCTCATTGATGGAAGAAATTGAAAATCTTCCGGATGCCGCCGCGCAATTGCTGGCTGCCGAACGTCAGATGGACGAAGCAGCGATCTACACCATCCACGGTTTTTGTCAGCGTATGCTGGCCCACAATGCTTTCGAGTCCGGCATTCTGTTTGAGCAAACTCTGGTGCAGGATGAGCTGCCGCTGCGCCGCCAGGCCTGTGCGGACTTTTGGCGTCGCCACTGTTATCCGTTACCGCTGGGCGTCGCGCGTGCGGTGAGCCAGGAGTGGAGTGGGCCGGAAGCCTTGCTGGCCGATCTTTCCGGCTATCTGCACGGTGAAGCGCCAATGCTGCGCCGACCGCCGAAGGATGAAGAAACGGTGCTGATGCGCCATGAGCAGATTGTGGCACGCATTGATGCCATCAAAGCGCAGTGGCTGGCGGCAGCGGGCGATCTTGAGGCGTTGATCAGCCAGTCCGGTGTTGATAAGCGCAGTTATAGCAGCAAGCATCTGCCCAACTGGTTGCACAAAGTCGGTGAATGGGTCGTGCTGGAAACCCAGGACTATCAACTGCCGAAAGAGCTGGATAAATTCCGTCAGTCGGTACTGCTGGAGAAAACCAAAAAAGGCGAGCCGCCGCGCCATGCCTTGTTCGTGGCGATCGACGAACTGTTCGATGAACCCCTGACGCTGCGTGATTTGATCATGGCGCGGGCGCTCAGTGAGATACGTCAGTCTATCCAGCAAGAAAAACGCCAGCGTGCCGAGCTGGGGTTCGACGACTTGCTAAGCCGCCTGGATAGCGCATTGTGCAGCGAAGGCGGCGATCGGCTAGCGCAAGCAATCCGCCAGCGTTACCCGGTAGCGATGATCGATGAGTTCCAGGATACCGACCCACAGCAATACCGCATCTTCCAAAAACTCTATGTTGGCAGGCCGGAATGCGGCCTGTTGCTGATCGGTGACCCGAAGCAGGCGATTTATGCCTTCCGCGGTGCCGACATTTTTACCTATATGCGTGCTCGTTCAGAGGTAAGTGCCCACTACACCCTTGAAACCAACTGGCGTTCGTCACCGGCGATGGTGAACAGCGTTAACCATCTGTTTACTCAGGTGGAAAAACCTTTCCTGTTTGGCCAAATTCCCTTTATCGAGGTTGCCGCCGCTGAGAAAAATCGGGGGTTGGCATTTGAGCTACAAAACCAGGTTCAGCCGGCGATGCAGTTCTGGCTGCAACAGGGGGAAGGTGTTGGCGTTAGTGAGTACCAACAACTAATGGCGCGCCTGTGCGCGACGCAAATCCGTGACTGGCTCAGTGCCGGGCAAAACGAACAGGCCTGGTTGGTGAAGGGCGATAAACGGCGTACGGTGCAGGCATCGGATATTACCGTGCTGGTGCGTAGCCGCAATGAGGCGGCGTTAGTTCGCGATGCGCTCAGCGCACTGGCGATTCCCTCGGTGTATCTGTCCAACCGCGACAGCGTGTTTGATACACCAGAGGCCAAAGACTTGCTGTGGCTATTGCAAGCGGTGTTGGCTCCTGAACAGGAGCGCACGCTGCGCAGCGCCATGGCGACTGGGCTGATGGGGCTGGATGCTCCGGCGCTGGACGGTTTGAACCACGACGAACGCGCCTGGGATAAATTGGTTGATGAGTTTGACGAATACCGCTCGCTCTGGCTACGCCGGGGCGTGTTGCCGATGCTGCGTGAGGTGATGAAACGGCGTCATTTGGCAGAGAACTTGCTGGCCAGTCTCGGTGGTGAGCGCCGTTTGACCGACGTTATGCATTTGGGCGAACTGTTGCAAGAGGCCTCCGCACAGCTCGACAGCGAACATGCGCTGGTGCGTTGGTTGGCGCAGCAGATTGCTCAACCCAATCGCCAATCTGACAACCAGCAGTTGCGGTTGGAAAGCGACCGGCATCTGGTGCAGGTGATCACCATCCATAAATCCAAAGGGCTGGAGTTTGATCTGGTGTGGTTGCCGTTTGTCGGTAATTTTCGCCAGCAGCAGCAGGTGTTGTACCACGATCGCCAAAGCTTCCAGGCTTTGCTTGACCTTGATGCCAATGAAGAGAGTATCGAATGGGCAGAGGAAGAGCGGCTGGCGGAAGATTTACGCTTGCTATACGTAGCGCTGACCCGTTCGGTGTACCACTGCAGCATCGGCATTGCGCCTTTGATTCAGGGCACGCGTAAGAAACAGGGCGATACCGATTTACACCGCAGTGCGCTGGGTTATCTGGTACAAGCCGGTCAGGCCGGTGATGCGGACTATTTACAGCAATGTTTGCAACGGCTTGCCGGGGACGGTGTCGCGTTGTCGTTGGTCGGTACCTTGGATGAACAGCCCTGGCAGCCGCAAACGGTGGCCTTGAGCGAACTGGCGGCTAAGGATTTCTCACGTCAGGTACAGGATTTCTGGCGGGTAACCAGTTATACCGGTTTACAGCAACATGGCGCGGGCCTGATGCAGGATTTATTGCCACGGTTGGATGTCGATGCCGCAGGAGAGCAAGCGCAAAGCGGTGAGCCAGCGCTCACACCGCACACCTTCCCACGTGGTGCTACCCCCGGGACTTTCCTGCACAGCCTGTTCGAAACCCTCGATTTCACCCAACCGCTTGATGAACAGTGGTTGCTTGAACAACTGCAACAGCAGGGCTTTGCCGAACATTGGCAGCCGATACTGCTGGCGTGGATGCAAGTGTTGTTGAACACCCCACTTAATGATGCCGGTGTCGCACTGTCGGCGCTGGCACCTCAGTATAAACAGGCAGAACTGCAGTTTTATCTGCCGATCGAGCAGCTGTTGCAGGCGCGTGAGTTGGATAAGCTGGTGAAAAGTTATGACCCGCTTTCTGCCCGCTGTCCTGAGTTGGACTTTCAACAGGTGCAGGGGATGCTGAAAGGGTTTATCGACCTGGTATTCTGCTGGCAGGGGAGATATTACCTGCTGGACTATAAATCCAACTGGCTGGGTGAAGACAGCAGTGCCTATACCCAGCCAGCAATGGCGCAGGCGATGGCGGAACATCGTTACGACTTGCAGTACCAGCTATACACGCTGGCGCTGCATCGCTATCTGCGCCATCGATTGCCGGATTATGACTATCAGCGTCATTTCGGCGGGGTGATTTATTTATTCCTTCGCGGTGTAGATGCGCAGCATCCAGGCAATGGGATTTTCGCCTGCCGCCCGGAGGCGAAATTGGTGGAAGGTATGGACCTGTTATTCCGCGGCGAAACCATTGCGGCGGAGGATGCATCATGATCACGTTATTGGAGCAGGCGCAGGCGCTTGGCGTGTTGCGCCCGCTTGACCTGCAGTTTGCCCGAGTGGTGGCAGGGGACGATGAGCCGGATATTCTGCTGGCTGCCGCCTGCCTCAGTGCAGAGGCCGGGTCTGGGCATGTTTGTCTGATGCTGGAGCAACTGCTGCCGGAAAATCTTTTTGACGGGCGGCAGCCTGAATTGGCACAGGCCGTGTGGCTGGCGGCAGGTCAGTTGGATATTGTCGGTTGGCAACGGCGCCTCTCTGCCTGTGGCGCCGTGGGTGATGGCACTACTGCAATGCCGATGGTGTTGCAGCAGCAGCGCTTGTACCTTCAGCGGATGTGGCAGAACGAAGGTGAGGTTGCTGCGTTTATCAGCAGCGATAGCCTCCATCAGCCCGTTGAAGAAGCAGAGCTGCGCACCATTCTTGACCGCCTGTTCGGCGAGGCGACAGATGAACCGGACTGGCAGAAAATTGCTGCTGCCGTGGCGGCAACACGGCGCATCGCGGTCATATCCGGCGGGCCGGGCACCGGTAAGACCACCACGGTCGCCAAACTACTGGCGGCACTGGTGCAACTCGCCGAGGGGCGTCGTTTGCGTATCCAGCTGGCGGCGCCCACCGGTAAAGCGGCGGCTCGTCTTACTGAGTCGCTCGGCAGTGCCAGCAGGCAATTAATGCTAACCCCAGAGCAGCGTGCCCTGTTCCCCACAGAAGCCTCTACGCTTCATCGCCTGTTAGGCGCTCAGCCCAACAGTCAGCGCATGCGTTATCATCGTGGTAACCCCCTGCATTTGGATGTGCTGGTCGTCGATGAGGCCTCAATGGTCGATTTGCCCATGATGGCACGTTTGATAGCCGCTTTACCTGCCCAGGCACAGGTGATTTTTTTGGGTGACCGTGACCAGCTCGCCTCGGTAGAGGCCGGGGCGGTTCTGGGGGATATTTGTCGTTTTGCCGAACAAGGTTACAGCGTTCCGCGAGCCGAACAACTTTCGCGCCTGACCGGCTGTTTATTACAGGGGCAAAGTGCTCAAGCTGAGGCGGCAGTGCGCGACAGCTTGTGCCTGCTGCGCAAAAGCTACCGCTTTGATGCCAACTCGGGTATTGGCCAATTGGCGTTTGCGGTGAACTCGGGTGACGGTAAACGTGCGTTGGCTACGCTCGGCGGCAGTTTCAGCGACGTTATCGGGTATCCGTTGGCGGAAACACAAGACTACCCGCTGTTACTGGATGCCTGCGTAGCAGGTTACCGTGATTACCTGCGGCAGGTCACCGAAGGCGCAGATGCCGTGGCAGTGCTTGCAGCTTTTGGCCGTTTTCAGGTGTTGTGCGCGCTGCGAGAAGGGCCATTTGGTATTACCGGATTGAACGAACGTATTGAGACAGGATTGCAACGCGCCGGTCTGATTCGCCGTAAACCCGGTGCTGCGGGGCGCTGGTATCCGGGGCGTCCGGTGATGATTGGCCGCAATGACAGTGCGTTAGGGCTGTTTAACGGTGATATTGGTATTGCCTTACGGGATGTTAACGGCGAACTTCGCGTTCACTTCCAACTGCCAGATGGCAGCATTAAGTCGGTACAACCGAGCCGTTTACCGGCACATGAAACCGCCTATGCGATGACGGTACATAAGTCCCAGGGCTCGGAATTTGACCACACAGTGCTGGTGCTGCCTAATCACTTTATGCCGGTATTGACGCGTGAATTGGTCTATACCGCGATAACCCGCGCACGCAGGCAACTTTCGTTATATGCCACCGATGCGGTTCTGACACGGGCGATCCGCACGCCAACACAGCGCCGCAGTGGGTTGGCTGAACGGTTGCAGATCAGGGTGTAAATGGGGCGCAGCATGCTGCGCCCACAAAGGATTACAGATCCGCCAGTAGGATCTTGGAGCGGCGCTGGTAGTTGTATAGTGCCTGTTTCTCGACGGGCAGCACGTCGACGTCTGCCGGCGTGAAGCCTCTCTCCTGGAACCAGTGAATGCTGCGCGTGGTTAGCACAAACAGTTTATGTAAGCCCATCTGTCGTGCCTGGCTTTCCACTCGCTGTAGTAACATTTCACCGCGCGATGAGCTGCGATAATCGGGGTGAACCGCAACGCAGGCCATTTCACCAATCTTCTCTTCTGGGAATGGGTATAGCGCAGCGCAGGCGATGGTCAGGTTATCGCGTTCGATAATAGTGAACTTGTCGATCTCCATCTCTAATTGCTCACGTGAGCGACGAACCAAAATACCTTGCTGTTCAAGCGGGCGGATGAGCTCGAGGATGCCGCCGATATCGTTAATTGTCGCCCGGCGTACCTGTTCAGCACTCTCCATGACGATCTGGGTACCGATACCGTCGCGCGAGAACAGCTCTTGCACCAGTGCACCGTCTTCCTGATAACTGATCAGGTGGCTGCGACGCACGCCGCTGCGGCAGGCTTTTACTGCGCCACGCAGGAAGCGCACGGTGCCGGAATGGTAGTCACCAGTCTCTTCAAGTTCTTCGATGCGTTTCTGCGCATCATTGGGGAACAGTTCGGACAAGATATTGCCTTGTTGATCGGTGACCCCTTGAGAAGAGCAGAAGCCGATCATTTTCTCGGCCTTCAGTTTGATGGCTAACTGGGTTGCCACTTCTTCTGACGTCAGATTAAAGCTTTCGCCGGTGACGGAAACGGCGACCGGGCCAATCAGCACGATAGCGTTGCTGTCGAGCTGACGGTGAATGGCCTCTTCATCAATACGGCGGATACGACCGCTGTGGCAGTAGTCTACGCCGTCATCAATCCCCAGTGGTTGGGCAATGATAAAATTACCGCTAACCACGTTAATATGCGCACCCTGGAGCGGCGTGTTGTTAAGGCTCATCGACAACCGGGCGGTGATGTCCAGCTGCAACAGGCCTGCAGCCTGTTTCACCAATTCAAGCGTGTGAGCGTCGGTGACGCGGGTATGCTTGTGATAAATCGGTTCTAGATTATGCTGCGCGAGGTTGGCATCGATCTGCGGTCGTGCACCATAAACCACCACCAAACGAATACCAAGGCTATGCAGCAGCCCGATATCGTTGACGATATTGGAAAAGTTCTCATGTTCTATGGCTTCCCCGCCAAGCATGACGACAAACGTCTTGCCGCGGTGGGCGTTGATATAGGGAACTGAGTGACGGAATCCTTGGACCAGCTCTGTACTACGTTCCTTCACGGCCAAACCTCATTTGCATATTTATACGATATTTTTGTATTTTTATTCTTTTCTGGTCCTGATGGCAAGTACGAAATTGTCTCTCTTTCTTTGCTAAGGGCGCTGAATCGTTAATAAATTGAAAAACCATAAAAAGATTTTCTGATGACAGCGCCGGAATGATTGGTTAAAGTTTTCGGCATTCCCGTTTTACTGGTGTTTTTTTCATCTGTTTTAATCTGTTATCACTGCTGGAGTCGCATGCCAAACTCAAATCACAATCTGGGCCGCCGTCGTTTATTACAGGGGGTTGCCGCAAGCTGGTTGCTGAGTGTGAGTCGCGTAGGTATCGCTGCTTCATCGCACGTCATTGCCGTACGCGTCTGGCCTTCCTCCACCTATACCCGGGTGACGCTCGAATCTAACGTTGAATTGAAATACAAACAGTTTGCGCTGACCAATCCCGATCGCGTGGTGGTGGATATTGAAGGCGTGCAACTCAACAGCGTGTTGAAGGGTATTGTCGGTCAAGTGCGTGACGACGATCCCTACCTGAAGCAGGCGCGTGTTGGGCAGTTCGATCAAAATACCGTCCGCTTGGTGCTGGAGCTAAAACAGAGCGTTAGCCCTCATATGTTTACGCTGGCACCGGTACCGGAATATCGCAATCGTCTGGTAATGGATTTGTATCCGAGTAAGGGCGGTAGCGGTGAAGACTATGATCCACTGCTGGCGTTACTGGAAGATTACAACAAGGGCGATCTTGAGCGTACTTTGCCGGCGGAGGCACCACAGGCCGGTAAGGCAGGGCGTGACCGGCCTATTGTCATTATGCTGGATCCTGGACACGGGGGGGAAGATCCCGGTGCCATTGGCAAATTCAAGACGCGTGAAAAAGACATCGTGTTGCAGATTGCGCGGCGACTGAGCACGTTAATCAAACGCGAGCCGAATATGAAAGTCTTTATGACGCGCAATGAAGATGTCTTTATTCCGCTGAAGGTGAGGGTGGCTAAGGCGCGTAAGCAGCGTGCTGACCTGTTTGTGTCAATCCACGCAGATGCTTTTACCAGCCGCGCCGCACGCGGCTCGTCGGTCTTTGCTCTGTCGACCAAGGGGGCAACCAGCTCGGCGGCGAAGTTCCTGGCACAAACCCAGAATGAATCGGACCAAATCGGTGGGGTAAGTAAAAGTGGTGACCGCTACCTGGATCACACCATGTTTGATCTAATCCAAACCGCGACCATCAATGACAGTTTGAAATTCGGCAAGGAAGTGCTGAACCGGATGGGGAAAATTAACCGTTTGCATAAGAATCGTGTCGATCAGGCCGGTTTTGCCGTATTAAAGGCACCGGATATCCCATCGATCCTGGTTGAGACCGCGTTTATCAGTAACATAGAAGAAGAGCGTAAGCTGCGTACCACCCATTTCCAGCAGCAGGTGGCGGAATCTATTCTTGCGGGCATCAAGGCCTATTTTGCCAACGGTGGGGCGGTAGCGCGCAGAGGATAACCTAAAAGCAGAAACGGCTGGGCTGATGCCCGGTCGGTTTTTAGCGGATTTTAGATACAAAAAAACACCCGTTAAGGTGCTTATCTGTAGTCATTAAGATTGGTTGCGGAGGCCGGATTTGAACCGACGACCTTCGGGTTATGAGCCCGACGAGCTACCAGGCTGCTCCACCCCGCGTCCGTCTTAATGCTTGTATTATCGAAACCAACATTTCATAAGATACCGCTGGTACAGTATCTGTTGGTTGCGGGGGCCGGATTTGAACCGACGACCTTCGGGTTATGAGCCCGACGAGCTACCAGGCTGCTCCACCCCGCGTCCGTATAATACTTTTTCATCGAATCCAACACTTAATTGATACTGCTCTTGCAGTATCGGTTGGTTGCGGAGGCCGGATTTGAACCGACGACCTTCGGGTTATGAGCCCGACGAGCTACCAGGCTGCTCCACCCCGCGTCCGATGGAAGCGCACTATACTCTCCGTGCATTTTGTTGCAACCCTTTTTGCATTTAATTGAACTAAAACGGCCTTTCTGGTGGATTAGTCCGCAATTTGCGGTCTTTTTCATCGTTATCCGCCGTGTGGCTTTTTTTATTTGCAGCGATTCCTTTATCTATGGGCGTTTGTTATCGTTCGCCGGTAGATCATATCAGTTGAGAGTGTGCGTGATGAAAGGACGTTGGGGCAAATACCTGCTGGGCGGGTTAGTGGTAGCGGTACTGGCAGGCTGTTCGTCTAAGCCGACTGACCGGGGACAGCAATATAAAGATGGCCGTCTGGATCAGTCTCTGGAGCTGGTGAACCAACCTAACGCCAAGGGCGTACCGGTGAATGCCAGGGATTACGCAGATCAACTGATGGAGATTAAAAACGCCTCTCCTTCACTTTTCAATCGCAACAACACGACGTTTCAGGCCGTACAACGTTGGATGGCCTCTGGCGCTGACACGCGCAGCCTGAACCAATACGGCCTCAGCGCCTACCAAATGGAGGGCGTGGACAACTACGGTAATGTGCAGTTTACCGGTTACTACACCCCGGTATTGCAGGCGCGCTATACCCAACAGGGCGAGTTCCGCTACCCGCTGTACCGCATGCCGCCAAAAGGAAAAGGCCGCTTGCCCGATCGCGCAGGCATTTATTCAGGTGCGCTGGATGACCGCTATATTGTGGCGTACACCAACTCACTGATGGACAACTTTATGATGGAAGTCCAGGGCAGTGGCTATGTGGATTATGGCAATGGTCAGCCGTTGGTGTTCTTCGGCTATGGTGGCAAGAACGGCCATGCTTACCGCAGCATTGGTAAAGTGCTGATTGACCGCGGCGAAGTGGCGAAGGCGGATATGTCGATGCAGGCGATTCGTCAGTGGGCGGATACCCACAGCGCAGCAGAAGTGCGTGAGTTGCTGGAGCAAAACCCTTCCTTTGTCTTCTTCCGTCCGGAGGCCTTTGCGCCGGTTAGGGGCGCCAGTGCTGTGCCACTGATTGCCAAAGCCTCGGTGGCGTCCGACCGTTCGTTGATCCCTGCGGGCACCACGCTGCTGGCAGAAGTGCCGCTGCTGGACAACAAGGGTAAATTCACGGGAAAATATGAGATGCGCCTGATGGTGGCTCTGGATGTGGGTGGGGCGATTAAAGGCCAGCACTTTGACATGTACCAGGGCATCGGGCCAGATGCCGGTCACTCGGCAGGTTTTTACAACCACTATGGCCGCGTTTGGGTGTTGAAAGGCGCCAATGTTAACGCGCCGTTGTTTACCAGCCAGAGCGGTTCCACGTCCGGTGGCTCGCTGTTAGTCACCCGCTAACGGCTCTGGGTGATACAGAAATAGATTGACCCGCAAGGGCCGGACATTCCGGCCCTTATCATTTGCAATGTTAAGGTATTGAAGCGTTATGAGCACAGCCTATTCTGAAGCCTACCTGCAGCGTTTTGGCGGCACGGCACGTTTGTACGGTCAGCAGGCATTGGCACTGTTTGCCCAGGCACACATTTGCGTGATTGGCATCGGCGGCGTGGGCTCTTGGGCGGCAGAAGCACTGGCGCGCACCGGAATCGGTGCCATTACACTGATTGATATGGATGATGTCTGCGTCACCAACACTAACCGCCAGATTCATGCGCTACGCCAGCATGTCGGTCAGTCAAAAACGGAAGTGATGGCGGAACGTATTTTGGCGATCAACCCAGAGTGTCGGGTGACGTGCATTGACGACTTTATTACTGCCGACAATGTCGCAGAGTTGCTGAATAACAATTTTAGCTATGTCATCGATGCGATTGACAGCGTGCGGCCGAAGGCGGCACTGCTGGCCTATTGTCGCCGTTACAAGATCCCCGTGGTCACTACCGGTGGTGCTGGTGGCCAGATAGATCCTACCCAGATTGCGGTAGTCGACTTGGCGAAAACCATTCAGGATCCGTTAGCCGCCAAATTGCGTGAACGGCTGAAAAATGACTTCAACGTGGTGAAGAACAGCAAGGGTAAGCTGGGTATTGACTGCGTGTTTTCGAGTGAGCCACTGGTTTACCCGCAGCCGGATGGCAGCGTTTGCGCGTCGCGGAGTACCGCGGAAGGGCCAAAAAGAATGGATTGCAGTGCAGGGTTTGGTGCGGCAACGATGGTGACCGCCACCTTTGGCTTTGTCGCTGTTTCCCATGCCCTGAAGAAGATGGTAGCAAAAGCCGCGCGTCAGGCGTAGCGAGCGGCCATCGTCTTCACGGCGCCAGCCAGAGCCTCCAACCCGCTGGCGCGGGTGGCGCTGAGCTGGGAACGCAGTGCAAGCTGCTCAAACAGCGCCAAGGGATCCATTGCCACGATTTGCTGTGGCGTTTTTCCTTCGACCGCCGTCAACAGCACCGCCAGCAGGCCGCGTACGATGCGGCCTTCGCTGTCACCATAAAAGTGCATGGTGCCGTCCGCCAATAGCTGATGCCCCAGCCAGACCCGGTTCTCACAGCCACTCAATTCCATTTCCGCTGCACGTAATGCTTCTGGCAGCGGCGGTAATTGCTTCGCCAGCATGATCAGTTGGCGATAGCGATCTTCCCACTGTTTCAGCGCGGTAAACTTCTCGGTTAATGCCTCGGCGGTTATTTCATGACCAAAGGGATGGGGGGCAAGCATAGTCTCTCCGGGAGTCATTTAGTCGGCCAGCAGGTCGATGGCGCTCTGCAGTGCGGCCACCAGGGCATCGACGTCTTCCTGGGTGTTGTAAGGCGCAAAAGAGGCACGTAGCGTCCCGCTGACCCCCAATGCCGCCATGAGCGGCTGAGCGCAGTGCTGACCTGCACGCACCGCGATGCCTTGTTCTGCCAGTAAGGTGACGATATCGCTGTGATGGATACCGGCAATATCAAACGCCAACAGGCTGGAGCCAGAACAACGGAAGCTGCGGAACCCCGGCAGTTGCGCCAACTGTTTCTCTGCCAGATCGGCCAGTTCGCGGCTGTAGTGCTCAGCTGCCGCCATATCCTGATTGCCCAGCCATTCCAGCGCTGCGGCCAGCCCTAACACACCCGCGATATTTGGCGTACCGGCTTCAAAACAGTGTGGGGGTTTTTGCGGCGTGAAACCGTCGAATGACGCCAGCGTTAACATCTTGCCGCCCCCTTGCCAGGGGGCCATCTGCGCCAATAATTCACTTTTACCGTACAGTGCGCCAATGCCGGTCGGGCCATAGAGCTTATGCCCAGAGAAGGCGTAAAAATCTATGTTAAGTTGCTGAACGTCGGCCGGGCAGTGCACGATACCTTGTGCACCGTCGATCATCACGCGTGCGCCGACGCTGTGGGCCAAATCTATGGCGTGTGCCAAATCCGGGCAACCGCCAGTGACGTTGGACATCTGTCCCAGAGCCAGCAGGCGGGTTTTATCGCTGAGCAGGCTCGGTAATTGTGCAAGATCGGGTAACGAGTCTGCGCCAAGCGGCAATTTCACCACGCGTGCGCCGGTTTGTTCAGCCACCATGAGCCAGGGAATCAGGTTGGCGTGGTGTTCGGCCTCGCTTACCAGGATTTCGTCACCCGGCTGCAAGCGCGGGCGCGCATAACTTTGCGCCACCAAATTGATGGCTTCAGTCGTACCCCGGGTCCAAATAATGTCATCGGCTGACGGAGCATTCACAAGCTTAGCGACTTGCTGACGAGCCTGTTCGAAACGCAGGGTCAGATCTTGCGCCGCGCGATGTTGGCTGCGGTGCACGGTGGCAGCGTCGTCACGGTAGAACTGCTGCGTAGCGTTGATGACCGCCAAGGGTTTCAACGCGGTGGCGGCGCTATCAAGATAAATCCCCGCTTGTTGCAAAGCAGGAAACTGATTACGAAAAGCGATGGGGTTAAAAGGTGTCATACCCTGATTGTCACTGGCTTGAGTCAATGGTTGATCCTGTCTTATTTTATCGCCAGAGACAAGCTATCCCGCATATTAGGATTCATCGGCTGGAAATTATGGGTAAGTTTGTTATGCTGTTAGGTGCGCACTAAGTCATGACGTTAAATAATATAAAAGGTTTTTTACAGCATTTAAAACTACAAAGGAGTCCACAATGAAGAAAACAGCCGCAGTTATCTCTGCCCTGATGCTAACGTTTACCCTGGCAGCCTGTTCCAGCAACTACGTGATGCAGACCAATGATGGACGTACCATTGTCGCTAAAGGAAAGCCCGCGTTGGATAATGATACAGGCATGATCCGCTATAAAGACGCCAATGGCGTTGAGCAGCAGATCAACCGTTCAGACGTGAAGGAAATGGTTGAAAGCGACCAGTAACGTCGGTCAAAAGCGGGTAAAAAAAAGCACCGCAAAGATTGCGGTGCTGCATAAAATCACTATGGACAGACAGGGTAAATGTACAGGAAGTGAAAAAACAGTAGCTTAGCTACCACGTCTGGATTGCCAGACAATTTGCAAACACAACATCACAACCACAAGCCAAAAGTTCATCGATGTCCTCGACACCCAATTCCTTTTCGTTCCGGCCCGGGAAGTGCCGCCACTATAGGTATTTGCTGGCGCATGCTCAACGGACAATTTATAATGGCTCGGATTAAAAAAACTAATGGTAGCGCTTTGCTGTCCTGTGCCTATTGCACGGCAGACAACGCCGCTTGATTTTTTATGCCGAATCATTCGGAATATTGTTACACAAAAGTAGCTAATAAATGTCTAAACGCTTACCACCTCTTAATGCGCTGCGGGTCTTTGACGCGGCTGCCCGTCACCTGAGTTTTACCAAAGCGGCTGAAGAGTTGTTTGTCACCCAGGCTGCGGTGAGCCACCAGATCAAGTCGCTGGAGGACTTCCTTGGCCTGAAGCTGTTTCGGCGTCGTAATCGCTCTCTATTGCTGACGGAAGAAGGGCAAAGTTATTACCTGGATATCAAGGAAATCTTCTCCTCAATCAATGAGGCGACGCGTAAGTTGCAGGCGCGTAGCGCCAAGGGCGCATTAACCGTCAGTTTGCCCCCGAGTTTTGCTATTCAGTGGTTGGTGCCACGACTGTCTGGCTTTAACTCAGCTTATCCGGGAATCGATGTGCGAATCCAGGCGGTGGACCGCGAAGAAGACAAGTTGGCGGATGATGTCGACGTAGCGATTTTCTATGGTCGTGGTAACTGGACGGGGTTACGTGCCGAACGTTTATACGCGGAATACCTGCTGCCGGTATGTTCACCGAGCTTACTGACTGGGGAACATGCATTAAAAGTGACGAGCGATCTGGCTTATCACACGCTACTGCATGATACTTCCCGCCGCGATTGGTTGGCATATACGCGCCAACTGGGGTTACAACACATTAATGTGCAACAAGGCCCGATTTTCAGCCACAGCGCCATGGTGGTTCAGGCGGCAGTACATGGGCAGGGGATTGCGCTGGTAAATAACGTGATGGCGCAGACCGAGATTGAAGCCGGAAGGTTGGTTTGCCCGTTTAACGATGTTTTAGTCAGTAAAAATGCTTTTTATCTGGTATGTCATGACAGCCAGGCAGAACTGGGTAAAATAGCCGCCTTTCGTCAGTGGATCCTGGCACGCGCAGCCAGCGAACAAGAAAAGTTCCGCTTTCGCTACGAACAATAAGGCAGGCCGCCATTTTATTGCTGCCCGCTTTCTTTAAATAAAGGTAAATAACGATGAGCAGTCGTTCAATGCTGATTTTTGCCGCTATCAGTGGCTTTGTATTTGTTGCTCTGGGCGCGTTTGGCGCACACGTATTAAGTGGCACGTTAGGCGCTAACGAGATGGTTTGGATCCGTACCGGTCTGGACTACCAAGGGTTCCACACTCTGGCGATCCTGGCGTTGGCCGTGGCGATGCAACGCCGCGTTAGCCTGTGGTTTTATTGGAGCGGGGCGCTCTTGGCGCTCGGCACTGTACTGTTCAGCGGCAGCCTGTACTGTCTGGCGCTGTCACACCTGAAGGTCTGGGTTTATATCACGCCGGTTGGCGGCATGTGTTTCCTGATCGGCTGGGCATTGATGTTGATTGGCGCTTTGCGTCTGAGGAAAAAGGCCGAGCGCCATGAATAGACTTGCGTTGTATTGCCGTCAAGGCTTTGAAAAAGAGTGCGCGGCGGAAATTACCGCCAAGGCAGCTGAACTGGAAGTGTTTGGCTTTGCCAGAGTAAAAGATAATAGCGGCTACGTGCTGTTTGAATGTTATCAACCGGATGACGCCGATCGCCTGGCACGGGAAATTCCGTTCCGCGAACTGATCTTTGCCCGCCAGATGCTGGTGGTTGGCGAGTTGCTGCGTGATTTACCGCCGGAAGATCGCGTATCACCGATTGTTGGCATGCTGATCGGTGTGGTTGACCGTGGTGGTGAGCTACGTGTTGAAGTCCCTGACACCAACGAAAGCAAAGAACTGTTGAAGTTTTGCCGCAAGTTGACGGTACCGTTGCGTTCTGCAATGCGTGAACAGAAGGTGTTGATGGCGCGTGAA
Organism: Serratia sp. NPDC087055; assembly: GCF_044900985.1. Taxonomy (NCBI): domain Bacteria; kingdom Pseudomonadati; phylum Pseudomonadota; class Gammaproteobacteria; order Enterobacterales; family Yersiniaceae; genus Serratia; species Serratia sp. NPDC087055. The sequence goes on along the minus strand of NZ_JBJDOG010000007.1, from coordinate 55,796 downwards.
AACGCAACCCGCCCCGTGGTCCACGTGTTCTTTATTGCGCCGGGTTGCTGCTATGTCGGCTATTCCTTCAGCAATAATAATTCACCGTTCTACATGGGGATCCCACGTCTTAAGTTCCCATCCGATGCGCCAAGCCGTTCTACGCTGAAGCTGGAAGAGGCATTCCACGTATTTATCCCTGCCGATGAGTGGGATGAACGTTTGGCCAGCGGCATGCATGCGGTCGATCTGGGCGCCTGTCCGGGCGGTTGGACCTATCAATTGGTGCAGCGTAGCATGATGGTACATGCGGTAGATAATGGCCCAATGGCGCCGAGCCTGATGGATACCGGTCAGGTAACGCACCACCGCGCCGATGGCTTCCGGTATGAGCCTTCCAGCAGCAAGATTTACTGGCTGGTGTGCGACATGGTGGAGAAGCCGGCGAAGGTGACGAGCTTGATGATTCAGTGGCTGGTGAAAGGGTGGTGCCGTGAGGCAATCTTCAACCTTAAACTGCCGATGAAAAAACGCTACGAAGAGGTGTCGCAAAACCTGTTGTCCATCAAAGAAGCCTTGGACTCGGCGGGTATCAGCTCAGAAATCCATGCCAAGCAGCTGTACCACGATCGTGAAGAGGTTACGGTGCACGTTCGCCGCATGTGGTCAGCCGTGGCTGGCCGTCGCGACGAGCGTGAATAAGAACGCTGCCGGCACTAATCTTATACCCTAAATCATTCGAGTTGCAGGAGCTAATACCCCTGCAGCTTGAAGTATGACGGGTATCGTTAAACCGGTAACCGCAGTTGCTGCAGGTTGCCGGTTAACACCAGATCGGTTCGTAGCGTCGCCACCTTTTTACTGATATAAGCCATTTCGCGGTGCTGCTGCAGTTTACCGCGCCATTTCTCCGGCACCTGTTCCAGACTCTGATATAACCCATCAAGCGAACCTGCCTGCTGTAACAGCAATACCGCCGTTTTCGGTCCGATGCCGGCTACGCCAGGGATCTTGCTGCTGCTGATCCCCGCCAATCCCCAGTAATCTGACAGCTGCTGTGGCGATACCCCAAACTCCTGTTGCACAAATGGCATATCCAACCAGCGTTTTTGGAAGTAGTCACGGATTTGCACACTTGGTGCCAACAGTTGGCAATAACCTTTGTCGGTGGACACAATAGTTACCTGATGACCGCCGCCAGCGATCTTGGCCGTCAGCGTTGCTGCCAGGTCGTCGGCTTCATTGCCGGGCGAGTGCCAACAGGCGACGCCAAGGGCGGCGAACGCCTGACGAAGCTGCGGCATTTCCTGCTGTAAATCCGCCGGCATCGGCGAACGGCCTGCCTTATAGTCGGGCAGGATTTGGTGACGCCAGCTTTCGCTACGATCGTCTTCGTCGAACACCGCGACCGCGTGGGTTGGGCGGCTGTGCTGGATCAACTGTTGCAACGCATGTTGGCAGGCAGTCACGCAGGGGGAACCCTGCACGGCGTGAATGCGGCGGATGAGGTTTAGGGCGTCGACAATCAGTAGGTGTATATACACGTTATCCTTCACGCTGGTTCTTTGTTGGCTGCCTTCACTCACCCCGGTCACACAGTTATCTATGCTCCCGGGGATTCACTCTGTTGCCGCCTCGACGCAGCTTAAATGATTTCGTGTATCGGCAGTGTTTGCGATTAAAAATGAGGCCTGGTTGAACTAGGCGACGATTTCGTAGCAGGGAACATAAGCGGTGCCGGGAAGCTTCATGCGATGCTGGGCGACAAAGCCCTGCAGCAGGCTGTCCATTTGCTTCATCATCTGCGGTTCGCCGTGTAGCTTGTATGGGCCAAACTGCTCAATAGCATGAATGCCATTTTCCTTCACGTTACCGGCTACAATACCGGAAAATGCGCGACGTAGCGCAGCTGCCAATTGTTCGGCAGGCTGATCCGGGTACAGGTTGAGATTGGCCATATTTTCGTGGCTCGGCTCAAACGGCAATTGCAGATCGGGTGCGATACGGATTGACCAGTTAAAGCTGTAGGCATCGCCGGTATTACGGCGGTTCTCTTTCACCAATGGCATGGCTTTCTTCATCTGACGTGCGACCTCGGCCGGATCGTCGATGATGATGGTGTAATGGCGGCGAGCTTCTTCGCCTAAGGTGTTCTTGATGAACTCGTCCAGCACACGGAAATAGTCGGCGCTTTCTTTCGGCCCGGTGAGGATCAGTGGCAATACCTGCTCGCTGTTCTCCGGGTTCATCAAGATCCCCAGAAGATACAGCAGTTCTTCCGCCGTGCCGACGCCGCCCGGGAAGATGATAATACCGTGAGCGATACGCACAAAGGCTTCCAGACGTTTTTCAATGTCTGGCATGATCACCAGTTCATTAACCAGCGGATTAGGCGGTTCGGCGGCGATGATTGAGGGTTCGGTCATGCCGATAAAGCGGCTGTTATAGTAGCGTTGTTGTGCATGGCCTACCGCGGCGCCTTTCATCGGTGCTTCCATGGCGCCCGGTCCGCAACCCGTGCAGATGTTCAGCTCGCGAAGGCCGAGTTGGCTACCCACTTTACGTGCGTACAGGTATTCGTTTTCGTTGATCGAATGGCCACCCCAGCACACCACCATATTAGGATCTTCATCGAGATGCAGCGCACGGGCGTTGCGCAAGATAGAGAACACCAGGTTGGTAATATGGGCCGAATTTTCCAGGTTCAGATGCTGGAAACGGCCAGCGCTATCTATTTGTCCGTGAACGAACAAGATGTCACGCAGTACCGCAAACAGGTTGGCTTGCAGTGACCGGATAATTCTGCCATCAACAAAGGCTTCTTCCGGTGGATTCACCAGCTCAAGTTTGACGCCGCGCTCACGGCGCAGCACGTTAATATCAAAGCTTTCGTAACGCGACAGCAGCTGTTTGCTGTTGTCGGTCTGGCTGCCGGAATTCAAGACGGCCAGCGAACAGTTGCGGAATAGGCGGTAAAGATCGCTGCTGGCGGTGCGCTTTAGCATGTCCACTTCCAGCTGCGACAGCAAATCCATAGAGCCAAGTGGGCTGATGTGTGTAATCAAGGTAACTCCTTTGCTCCCGGAATGGGGCAGTAGTAATCCATACGCAGCAGAACAGCATTTCGTTATTGTTAGCGCACTGCGGCAAGACCCGACCGGAATGCCCGGTGCTCCTGATTTAACCTTACCGCCGTCCCTTATTTTTTACCAATACAAACCGCTCGTTAGCTCAGTTGTTGAGCAATGTTCCGCACTGTTCCGCACTATTGGCGTGCCAGGCGGCCATGTGAAGGGACAAAGTCAGTGTTACTGCGCCATGGATTGATGTCCAACCCGCCACGACGGGTATAGCGTGCGTAAACGGTCAGGCTCTGCGGCTGGCAGTAGCGCATCAAATCGTTAAAAATACGCTCTACACACTGTTCGTGGAATTCATTGTGGTGACGGAAAGACACCAGATAACGTAGTAGCGCCTCACGGTCGATTTGTGCCCCTCGATAATGAATTTGTACTGAACCCCAATCGGGTTGGTTGGTGATCAGGCAATTGGATTTCAGCAGGTGGCTGACAAGTTGCTCTTCGACCTGTTGCGTGCCGGCGGCATTTTTCAGGTAATCCGCGTTGAACGCGTAATCATCGATGCGAATGTCCTGGTGATCGATACATTCGCCGTCTAACCGGGCGATCTGGCTCCCTTCCAATTGATCGACGCGGAACAATGAGACGCTGACTTCACCTTGCGCGCAAAGAGAAAGATCGCGTTGTAAGGTAGTGCGTACGGTCTCCCAGTCGCTAAATGGCGTCTGGTTAAAACTGTTGAGATACAGTTTGAAGCTTTTGGATTCAATCAGGTTGGTACTGTCGGCGTTGAGGCTAATCTCACCGACTGCGACCTGCGGCAGGCCGTTGTCGTTCAGCCAAGAGAGTTCGTACAGCGTCCAAATATCGGCACCGTGAAACGGCAGGTTGTCGGGATACAAACCCAGTGGCTCGCGGTTCATGCTGCGTGGCACCGCCTGCAGCAGCGTGGCGTCATAGCGATCGCAATACGCGGTAGCTTTGCCTAGCGTCAATGCCGAAAGGGCATGATGGTCTTGATATGAGGACATCTGCTGTCACCTTGGTCATAGATAGGTACAATGGATGCCAGTTTACCGTATGCGAGAAAAAATATGGACCATGATGTACCGCACGCCCTGCGTGAATTCACCCAGCGCTATGTTGATCTTTGGCAGCAAGAACGCGGTCATGCGCCAGCAAGTCAAGATCTATACGGCGTGCCGTCGCCTTGCCTCGTAGAAAATCGGGATAACGAGGCGCTATGGTTGCCGCAGCCGTTTACCCCAGCAGCGACGCTGGAAAAGGTAGCGACTGCGCTTGATCTGCGTCTGCAACCCGACATCAACCTGTTTTATACTCAACAGTATGCGGGGGATATGACCGCGCAGTTCGGTGAGCATGATGTGACACTGCTGCAGGTGTGGAGCGAGGATGACTTTATTCGCCTGCAAGAAAACCTGATCGGCCATCTGGTGACGCAAAAACGCCTAAAACTGTCGCCAACGTTATTCCTGGCCACCACAGAATCAGAAATGACCATGGTCTCGTTGTGCAACGTGAGTGGTAACGTGGTGCTGGAACAGTTTGGGAGTGATAAACGTACGTTGTTGGCGGCTTCGTTGGGGAATTTCCTCGACGCATTGCGCCCTCGACTGGGCGTTTGACGCTAATTTCACCGTAATCCGTGTGAGAGATCTCTCACACGGGCTGTGAGAGATCGCTTTTAATTTTTCTCTGCCACTGGCTTAGACAGATTTTATTGTTATCCAGATCAATTGGTTAGAATTTCTTTAGGATAACTCTTAGTATTAATTTCCTGTCAACCAACCAGTAAGCCCTTGTGAACCAGAGATAATTAAGCGATCTTATGTTTACCGGAAGGGACGCTGTGGAGCTGGAAAGCATCAGGATGATGCAGCTTCAGGACGAAGAAAGGGATGCGCTCAGTGAAGAGCGAAGGATGGCGTCAGGAGATGCCCAGGATGTTTCAGGATTGAAACCAGGGACACCTCCAGGACGGAGATTGAGAGCCGGCACAGGATGGTTGGCGGGCCATGAAGGCTGAGGAACCGCATCAGGACGATGTTAGAGGATAGCGCCAGGACGGTTTGGTCAGGATGGCCGCAGGAAAAGTTTTCAAGGATTGAGCAGGGAGCACACTGTGTAGCAGGACTGCTATAAAACGAACCGAGGGCACTGTTAGCGCAGTGCCCTCAACTTTTATATTGGTTATGCTTTAAGCATCAAAGATGCTTGTCCCTGTTCACATTCATCTCAGCTGTTAACCAATTGCCCCCAGCGTATCGCCATGACCCTGTTTTTTCGGTAGCAGGAATAATGTGGCGTAAATATCCAGCAGGTAAATCGCTGCCAGCAGGCTGATTGCCGCAGTGAAGGATACCTGGGTCACCAAGGCGCCGATGACCAATGGCCCTAAACCGCCAATGCCGCGCCCCAGATTAAACAGGATGTTCTGCGCGGTAGCGCGCGCTTGAACGGGGTAGGTATCCGAGATCAACGCGCCGTAGCCACCAATCATGCCATTAACGAACAATCCCATCAGCGCCCCGGCAAACAACATTAGCGTTGGGTCGCTAAGCTGCGCGTAGACAATCACCATCACTACGGCACCAATCTGATAGCTGACGAAAATCTTCCAGCGGGTGAAGCGATCGGCCAAGACGCCAAATAGCCAAATGCCGAATGTCATGCCAATCACCGTGACCGCGGTCCACAAACCAGACTTGGTCAGCGAAAAACCGAAGTTTTTTGCCAGATATGTTGGCATCCAAATCATCAGTCCGTAATAACCGAAATTCTGCACCGAGCACAGAATAAAAATACCGATGCTGGCTTTGCTGGTGGCTCGGTCCTTGAACAGCAGCCTAATACGTTGAGTGAAGGACAATGTCTCACCGGTACGTTGCTGGTGGACGAATTCCTCCGGCTCACCCAAGGTGCGGCGGATCAGGAATGAAACCAACGCCGGGAGCAACCCAACCAGGAACATACCGCGCCAGCCAATATGGGTCAGCAGTAACGGCGTGAGAAACGCGGCTGCCAGCACCCCAAGTTGCCATCCCATGCCCACATAAGCGGAGGCGCGATTACGTTTTTCCGCTGGCCAGGCTTCGGCGATCAGCGCCATGCCGATACCAAACTCACCGCCTAGTCCGATCCCCGCCAGTGTGCGGTAGGCGAGTAAATCCCAGTATCCCTGCGCCAGGGCGCACAGACCCGTAAATAACGAAAACATCAGGATAGTGAGGGTCAATACCCGAATGCGTCCAAAGCGATCGCTGAGGTGGCCGAAAATCACGCCTCCCAGTACGGCGCCGATCAGCGTCCAGGTGACCAGTGAACCGGCGGCGGAAGAACTCAGCCCCATTTCGATACTGATAGCGGGCAGCATAAAGCCGAGGATCAGCAAGTCGAAGCCGTCCATCGCGTAGCCGGTGACTGAGGCAAGCATGGCTTTGCCGGGTGTGGCGTGATTTTTTATCGGTGTAGTTGCGGGCATCTGTCTAATCTGCGTGGTTTATTTGGTGAGTATATTGTGCCGTGCGGTTCTGTAGGCCACCAGTTCAAATGCTCGAAGGTTATCCACTCAGCTGGATTTGGGCTATAAAAAGTAAAATGCTATGCTTTGCCGCCTTTCAGCCGCGCCGCTGAATATCATGGTTTAAACGGATCGATAATGCAGATGAGTATACAAAATCAGGTTCGCCTTAGTTTGCAGGCGATTGAACAGTCAATGCGAGAGTTGGCGCTGTGGCAGGCCACGCCGCCAGAGCCTGAAGCCTTCGCCAGCCCCGAGCCGTTTTGCATAGGCAGCATGTCGGCGGAAGCGTGGTTGCAATGGGTCTTTCTACCACGTATGTACGCGTTGTTGGACGCCGGCTCGCCGCTCCCGACGCGTTTCGCTATTGCGCCTTACTTTGAAGAGGCGCTGAAAGATAGCGAACCTAACTGCATGCCGCTGCTGGTACAGTTGCAGCGTCTGGATCTCATGCTGAATAAAGAGCCTCAATAATGCTTGAGATCCTTTATCAGGATGAGTACTTGGTGGCGGTGAACAAGCCCTCCGGGTGGTTGGTGCACCGCAGTTGGTTGGATCGCCATGAAACCCAATTTGTCATGCAGACCGTGCGCGATCAGATCGGCCAGCATGTGTTTACCGTACATCGGCTCGATCGCCCTACCTCCGGTGTGCTGCTGATGGCACTCTCCAGCGACGTCGCGCGGCTGCTATCGCAGCAGTTTGAACAACATCAGATGCAAAAAACCTACCACGCGGTAGTGCGTGGTTTTGTGCCAGAAGGCGATACTATCGATTATCCGCTGACGGAAGAGCTGGATAAAATTGCGGACAAATTTGCCTCGAAGGACAAAGGGCCACAACCAGCAGTGACGCATTATCGATCACTGGCGCAGGTAGAGATGCCGGTGGCCATTGGGCGTTACGACAGTGCGCGCTATAGCCTGGTCGAACTGAAGCCGGAAAATGGCCGCAAGCACCAGCTGCGCCGCCATATGGTGCATATCCGTCATCCGATCATCGGTGACAGTAAACACGGCGACCTGCGTCAGAACCGGGGTATGGCTCAGCATTTCGGCTGTTCACGCCTGATGCTCCACGCCAGCCATTTACAACTGAATCATCCGGTGACCGGTGAGCCGTTGCTTCTTTCTGCGCGTTGGGATGAGCCTTGGCAGGGTGTCATGTCACAATTTGGCTGGGCAGAGAGTATCCCTGAGCTTGCCAGGGTTGAGTTTCCCCTGACGAGCGGTCAGGATAGTTGATCATTTTCAAAGGTATGTAAGGGAGTAGGGGCAATGGCTCAGGTTGGAATCTTCGTGGGAACGGTCTACGGTAATTCGCTGTTAGTGGCAGAAGAAGCGGAAAATATCCTCAGCGAACAGGGCCATGAGGTCAAACTGTTTGAAGAGGGCACGCTTGAGGCTTGGCAGTTTTACCGTCAACACTACGCATTGGTGATTACCTCCACGACGGGTCAAGGCGATTTGCCGGACAGTATTGCACCCTTGTTCCATGCGATCCGTGACCAGGTCGGTTACCAACCGGAACTGCGTTATGGGCTGATCGCGCTGGGTGACAGCAGCTATGACAATTTCTGCGGCGCTGGACGGGCATTTGATGCACTGCTTCAGGAACAGGGGGCAACCCGTGTAGGTGAAGTGCTGGAAATTGATGCGATGGAACAGCCTGAGCCGGAAGTGGTTTCTTGCCCGTGGGTCGAGCAGTGGGGCACATTGCTGAAATAGCATTACCCGTCGCCTGTAGGGTGCGAATACATTCGCACCGATTGATGCGGGCGCAGCATGCTGCGCCCCTACAGTTACAGCTTATTTACCGCGGGTCAGTTTTTCCAGATCGGATTCGATCTCGGCAATTTTGTGTGAGACCACACCTTCCAGATGACGCAGGTCATCAAGAATTTTGCGTTTCAGATCCACTTCCACCTGATCGCGTTGGCATAGCTGATCCAGCTCATCAATGACGTAGCGCAGGTTCGGGTTTATTTCATGGATTTCTTTGTAACCCTGACCGGCGTTGTCTGCTACCACAGTTTTACGTTGGCGCGGATATTTGAATTTCACGCTCTTGGCAAAGAACTCGCCTTTGTCCTTGCGGAAATAAATCTTAAGAATGTCGTTATTGGCCTCCTGACGCAGGCTATAGCGATCGACATCTTCCGGTTGATTGATTCCTAAGCTTTTCAGGTTGTCATACATAATAGCGCCACCTTATAAATAGACTTTATTCCACGGTCTGGGATTATGGCGAATAACCACGCCAGAGACTGTGACAGCTCACGTAATGAAGACAAAAAAATGGCGGGTTAATCACCCGCCATATCTATTTTAGTCGATGGTACGCAATAGCTCATTAATACCGACTTTACCGCGCGTTTTGGCATCGACTTTCTTGACGATGACCGCGCAATACAGGCTGTAAGAGCCATCTTTGGATGGCAGGTTGCCGGAAACCACCACGGAACCTGCTGGGACACGACCGTAATGCACCTCACCGGTTTCACGGTCGTAAATGCGGGTGCTTTGGCCCAGATATACGCCCATGGAGATCACCGAGCCCTCTTCCACGATCACGCCCTCAACCACTTCTGAGCGTGCGCCGATGAAACAGTTGTCTTCGATGATGGTTGGGTTAGCTTGCAGGGGCTCCAGAACGCCACCGATGCCCACGCCGCCTGACAGGTGTACGTTTTTACCGATCTGCGCGCAAGAACCGACGGTGGCCCAGGTATCCACCATGCTGCCTTCGTCAACGTAAGCACCGATATTCACGTAGGAAGGCATCAGAACCGTGTTGCGTGCAATAAATGCACCTTGGCGAACCGTGGCTGGTGGTACGACGCGGAAGCCTTCTTTCTGGAAGCGCGCTTCATCGTAATCAGCGAACTTCATTGGCACCTTGTCGTAATAACGGGTTTCTGCACCGTCCATCACTTTGTTGTCATTAATGCGGAAAGAAAGCAGCACGGCCTTTTTTAGCCACTGATGCGTTACCCACTGACCGTCAATCTTCTCGGCAACGCGCAGGGCGCCGCTGTCCAGCAGGCCGATCACCTGGTTTACCGCTTCGCGCGTTACGGTGTCTGCGTTCGCCGGAGTGATTTCTGCACGGCGTTCGAAGGCGCTTTCAATAACGTTTTGTAATTGCTGCATGCTGTTCTCTGTCCTGATGTTGTCTACGAAAAAGTTACTTGTATCACAATTTATCGTTTGGATTGAGGGCCTCTGTCAACCGTTGTTCCAACTTTCTGCGTGTTTCCGGGTTAAGGGCGCGTCGATCGCTGTCGGCAAGAATAAATAAATCTTCCACCCGCTCCCCAATGGTGGAGATGCGTGCGCCGTGCAGAGACAGACCGAGATCGGCAAATACTTCGCCTACCCGGGCCAGCAGGCCGGGTTGATCCAGTGCGGTCAGTTCCAGATAGCTCCGGCGGTCAGTATGGGTTGGCAAGAAACTGACCTCGGTCGGCACGCTGAAATGACGCAGCTTGGAGGACGGCCTGCGCACGCGCGGCGGTTGATACTCTCGTTGAGTAATGGCCTGTACCAGTGCGTGTCGGATCGCCGCGTGACGGTCCTGGGCGAGTGGACTGCCATCGGGTTCCAGCACAATAAAGGTATCCATTGCCATGCCGTCGCGGTTCGTGAAGATTTGTGCGTCATGAACACTGAGGTTACGCCGATCCATTTCGCCGGCTACGGCGGCAAACAGATACGGACGGTCAGGGCTCCAAATGAAAATTTCAGTGCCCCCACGCGTCGCTTGTCTGCTGACCAATACCAGCGGTTTGGTGGAGTCATGGGCCAACAAGTGGCGTGCGTGCCAGGCCAACTGATTAGGCGAGTGGCGCAGGAAGTAATCGGCACGGCAGCGGCTCCAGATACGGTGCAGCGCTTCTTCATCGATATTATCCATACGTAACAGGGCCAATGCCTGCAGGCGGTGATGGCGCACGCGCTCACGCAGATCCGGGCTGTTTTGCATGCCACGGCGCAGCTGTTTCTCGGTGGCAAAGTACAGTTCACGCAACAGGCTCTGTTTCCAGCTGTTCCACAGGGTTTCGTTGGTGGCACAGATGTCCGCTACGGTCAGACAAACCAGGTAACGCAGACGGGTTTCGCTCTGTACTTCTGCGCTAAACTGCTGAATAACCGTCGGATCCTGAATATCACGGCGTTGTGCGGTTACCGACATCAACAGGTGGCAACGCACCAGCCAGACAACCAATTGGGTCTCTCTGGAGTTCAAACCGTGCAATTCAGCGAACTCCAACACGTCTTGTGCACCCAGGATAGAGTGGTCGCCGCCACGTCCTTTAGCGATATCGTGGAACAAGGCGGCCAACAACAACAACTCTGGGTTTGGCAGACGCGGATACAGCTCCACACACAGCGGGTGGCGTGGCCGGGTTTCCGCATCGGCAAAGCTTTCCAACTTTTGCAGGACGCGAATGGTGTGCTCATCAACGGTATAGGCATGAAACAGATCGAACTGCATTTGCCCGACAATTTTGCCCCACTGCGGCATATAGGCCCACAGCACGCTGTGGCGATGCATCGGCACCAGCGCCCGTGATACCGCGCCTGGGTGGCGCAAAATGGCCATAAACAGTTCGCGAGCCTCTGGAATGTTGCACAGTGGCTGCTTTAGGTGCCGACGCGCGTGGCGGAGTTGACGCACCGTGGTGGAGTAAATGCCTTTGATATCGCGGTTGCGTACCATCAGGTAGAACATCCGCATGATGGATTCAGGTTGGCGGATAAACAATGTTTCGTCACGCAGGTCGATAAGATCGCCGCGCAGTTGAAAATCATCATTCAGCGGGCGCGGCTTTTCTGTCGCGTCCAGTGCGAGGATGGCTTCGTCGAACAGTTGCAGCAGCATGTGATTCAATTCGCCCACGCGGCGCGTCATGCGATAAAAGTCTTTCATCATGCGTTCAACGGGCTCGTTGCCTTCCCCCTCGTAGCGCAACAGCTGCGCTACACTGAGTTGGCGATCGAACAGCAGCCGGTTGTCATAGCGCGGCAGCACCAGATGCAGGGCAAAGCGGATGCGCCACAGGAAGCTTTGGCACTCGTTGAGTTCGTTGCGCTCGGCCTGCGTGAGGAAACCGAAACCGACCATCTCATCCAGTGAGGTAGCCCCGAAGTGACGGCGAGCGACCCACAATAGCGTGTGAATATCGCGCAACCCGCCGGGACTGCTTTTGATGTCTGGCTCAAGGTTGTAACTGGTGCCGTGATAACGCTGATGGCGTTCCTGTTGCTCAACCAATTTCGCGTGGAAAAATTTGGGGGATGGCCAGAAGCCATCGCTGAAGATGTGCTTCTGCATTTGCAGGAATAGGGCGACATCACCGCAGATCATTCGCGATTCAATCAGGTTGGTGGCAACGGTCAGGTCTGCCAGCCCTTCCAACAGGCACTCCTCCAGCGTTCGCACGCTGTGGCCCACTTCGAGCTTCAGGTCCCATAGCAGAGTGATAAATTCCCCTACACGCTGTGATTGCTGCTCATTCAGGCGGCTCTGACTCAGCACCAGCACGTCAATGTCCGAAAGCGGGTGCAATTCGCCACGACCATAACCACCAACCGCCACCAGTGCGGTTTCAGGGATATCTTTAAAGCCGTAGAAGGCCCACAGGCGGCGTAGCAGACGGTCGATAAAGTCGCTACGGGCGGCGACCAGGCTTTCCGCGCTGGAGCCGGCATTAAATGCCGCGGCGAGCCAGAGTTGGAACTGCTCAAGGCGCTGTTTCAGCGCGATGCAGTTAATCTCTTCATCGCCGTAGGCGTTGGGATATTCAGGCTGCTCTGGCATGGCCTGTTGTGGAATGACCGAGGTGTCTTGCTGGCGGAAGTTTTCAGACATAGTACGCAGCCCATAAAAAAGGCCGGTAATCCCCTTCATCTTTCCCGTTGCTACCTTGCCGCAACTGGAAATCCATCGGGTTAATACCAGCCTATCTATATAACGAGCTGCAGTGACGCAGTTGCAGCTCTTACATTTCGTGCGTAATGATGTTGGGGATGGTGTCATCCTTGCGCAACGTCATTATCTCGCAGCCGTTATCTGTGACCACAATAGTATGCTCATACTGTGCCGACAAGCTGCGATCTTTAGTTTTTACCGTCCAACCGTCTTTCATGGTACGAATGCGGTAATCACCGGCGTTAACCATAGGTTCGATCGTGAAGGCCATACCGGCCTGCAACACCACGCCGCCGTCATCGGCGTCATAGTGCAGTACCTGCGGTTCTTCATGGAAGACCTCGCCAATACCGTGGCCGCAGTACTCACGTACCACGGAAAAGTTTTCGGCTTCGACGAACTTCTGGATCTCTTTGCCCAGCGTGCGCAGGCGGATGCCCGGCTTCACCATTTTCAGTGACAAATACAGGCTTTCTTGCGTGATGCGGCACAGGCGCTCACCCAGAATGGTCGGCTTGCCAACAATGAACATCTTGGAGGTATCGCCATGGAAACCGTCTTTGATCACGGTGACGTCGATATTCACAATGTCGCCATCTTTCAAGACTTTGTCATCGCTCGGGATACCGTGGCAGACCACTTCGTTGACCGAAATACAGACGGACTTCGGAAAACCGTGGTAGCCAAGACAAGCAGAAATGGCCTGCTGTTGGTTGGTGATGTGATCGTGACAGATACGATCCAGTTCGCCGGTGGTCACGCCAGGTTTGACGTGCGGCTCGATGATTTCCAGCACTTCGGCGGCCAATCGGCCAGCCACGCGCATTTTTTGGATGTCATCAGGTGTTTTAATTGAGATTGCCATGAAATTCGTCCGCAGGTGTCGTGCTCGACGACAACAGAAAGAAATAAGAAGCAGTCTCTTATGGTACCAGCCCGGCCAGAGGCTGCCAAATTTGATTTCTTTGGCAGCCTCTGGCCGGTAACAAAAGTTGGTGTCGGGGGCGGGTTTATGGTATAAAGCGCGCCGGCAGATCCGCTCTTCGTCCTTGTGATAATGACGGAAAAGGCCGAAAATACTTTAACTGCACTCACTTTGTGTAAATAACACACACGTATCGGCACATCCGCCGGGGTGCCCTGAGGTGATTTATCACCGCCAGGGTCGGCGTTATGGGATACGTGGAGGCATAACCCCAACTAACTCTATAGAGGTTTAATCATGGCAACTGTTTCCATGCGCGACATGCTCCAGGCCGGTGTACACTTTGGTCACCAGACCCGTTACTGGAACCCGAAAATGAAGCCTTTCATCTTCGGCGCACGTAACAAGGTTCACATCATCAACCTGGAAAAAACTGTACCAATGGCCAACGCAGCACTGGCTGAACTGACCAAGATCTCTTCCCGTAAAGGTAAGATCCTGTTCGTTGGTACTAAGCGCGCAGCAAGCGAAGCGGTAAAAGAATATGCTAACAACTGCGATCAGTTCTTCGTGAACCATCGCTGGTTGGGCGGCATGCTGACTAACTGGAAAACCGTTCGTCAGTCAATCAAGCGTTTGAAAGATCTGGAAATCCAGTCTCAAGATGGCACCTTTGACAAGCTGACCAAGAAAGAGGCGCTGATGCGTACTCGCGAACTGGCTAAGCTGGAAAACTCCCTGGGTGGTATCAAGGACATGGGTGGTCTGCCTGACGCTCTGTTCGTAATCGATGCTGATCACGAACACATCGCGATCAAAGAAGCCAACAACCTGGGTATCCCGGTATTCTCTATCGTTGATACCAACTCCGATCCAGACGGCGTTGACTTCATCATCCCTGGTAACGACGATGCAATCCGTGCAATCAAATTGTACCTGACTGCCGTTGCTGCCGCCGTCCGTGAAGGTCGTTCTCAAGATCTGGCCGTTCAAGCGGAAGAAAGCTTCGTAGAAGCTGAATAATAAGGCAAGCTCGTCACTGAGCCCTTATTAACCAGGTATTGAATATGTTGGTTAGGGGGGCCTTTATAGGCCCCCTTTGCTTATCTGAATGAGAACTGTCTCTACGCGAGATAACCGAGGAAAAAGAAATGGCTGATATTACCGCTGCTCTGGTAAAAGAACTGCGCGAACGTACTGGCGCTGGCATGATGGATTGTAAGAAAGCGCTGGTTGAGTCCAACGGCGACATCGAGCTGGCAATCGAAAACATGCGCAAATCTGGTGCGATCAAAGCGGCGAAAAAAGCAGGCAACGTAGCTGCTGACGGCGTGATCAAAACCAAGATCGAAGGCAACTACGGCGTGATCCTGGAAGTTAACTGCCAGACTGACTTCGTTGCTAAAGATGCCGGTTTCCAGGCATTCGCTGACAAAGTGCTGGACGCTGCTGTTGCAGGCAAAATCACTGATGTTGAAGTGTTGAAAGCACAGTTCGAAGAAGAACGTGTAGCGCTGGTTGCCAAAATCGGTGAAAACATCAACATCCGTCGCGTGGCTTCCCTGGAAGGCGACGTGCTGGGCAGCTACCTGCACGGCGCGCGTATCGGCGTTCTGATCGCGGCTAAAGGCGCTGATGAAGAGCTGGTTAAGCAAATCGCTATGCACGTTGCGGCAAGCAAGCCAGAATTCGTTAAGCCTGAAGATGTGTCTGCTGAAGTAGTAGAAAAAGAGTACCAGGTTCAGTTGGACATCGCCATGCAGTCTGGCAAGCCGAAAGAAATCGCTGAGAAAATGGTTGAAGGCCGCATGAAGAAATTCACCGGCGAAGTTTCTCTGACCGGTCAGCCTTTCGTTATCGAACCAAGCAAAACCGTTGGCCAGGTGCTGAAAGAGCACAACGCTGACGTTGTTAACTTCATCCGCTTCGAAGTGGGCGAAGGCATCGAAAAAGCGGCAAATGACTTTGCTGCTGAAGTTGCAGCAATGAGCAAACAGTCTTAATGACTGTATACCCGATAGATTTCGCGGTGCGGCAAGGCGGCAACTGAGCGAACTCCCAGAAGCCTGGTTTACCAGGTGACTGGGGTAAGTGACGGCAGCCAACGCAGCGGCAACGTGAAAGATGAAGGGTATAATGGAGCCGCCGTCAGGCGGTTCCATTCTATCCAGCCAGAATTACACCGGTGGCAAGCCCTGTGGCATTATACTCAACACAGGCGCGTTTCATCGGCTGAAATCCCCAATACTAATACTGCTTCTTAGGACAGAACTCCATGGCAACCAATGCAAAACCCGTATATCAGCGTATTCTGCTTAAACTGAGTGGCGAAGCCCTGCAAGGCGCAGAAGGTTTTGGTATCGACGCTAGCGTTTTGGATCGCATGGCTCAGGAAGTTAAAGAGCTGGTCGAACTGGGAATTCAGGTCGGTGTAGTTATTGGCGGCGGTAACCTGTTCCGCGGCGCGGGCCTGGCGCAAGCTGGCATGAACCGCGTAGTGGGCGACCACATGGGAATGCTGGCTACCGTGATGAACGGCCTGGCTATGCGTGATGCACTGCACCGTGCCTATGTGAACGCCCGCCTGATGTCGGCAATTCCGTTGAACGGCGTGTGCGATAACTACAGTTGGGCAGAAGCAATCAGCCTGCTGCGTAATAACCGCGTGGTGATCTTCTCCGCCGGTACCGGCAACCCGTTCTTCACCACCGATTCAGCTGCGTGTCTACGCGGGATCGAGATCGAAGCGGATGTGGTATTGAAAGCGACCAAAGTGGATGGTGTATACTCCGCTGACCCGGTTAAAAACCCGGATGCAACACTGTATGAGCATATTACCTATCAAGACGTGTTGGAGCGTGAGCTGAAAGTGATGGATCTGGCGGCATTTACGCTGGCTCGCGATCACGGTTTGCCAATCCGCGTATTTAACATGAACAAACCGGGTGCGCTGCGCCGGGTGGTGATGGGTGAGAACGAAGGTACGCTGATCAGCAAATAAGGCTGTTCTGCCAAATTTAGTGGGAGCGGGTAACGCTATGCGTTGTGCGCTCTCCTTGAGTAAAATTCACGGGCTATACTGTGGTATAGCCTGCCAAGTATCCAGCTTCCAAGGGTTCGCAACGTGATTAATGAAATCAGAAAAGATGCTGATTCACGCATGGAAAAAAGCGTAGAAGCATTCAAAAACCAAATCAATAAAATCCGTACCGGTCGTGCTTCTCCAAGCATCCTGGACGGCATCATGGTGGAATACTATGGTTCCGCTACGCCACTGCGTCAGTTGGCTAACGTGACCGTTGAAGACTCCCGCACCCTGGCAATCAACCTGTTTGATCGCTCTTTGGGTTCTGCGGTAGAAAAAGCCATCATGTCTTCTGACCTGGGTCTGAACCCAAGCTCAGCGGGTAGCGTGATCCGCGTTCCATTGCCTCCTTTGACCGAAGAGCGTCGTAAAGACCTGATCAAAATCGTACGCAATGAAGCAGAGCAGGGCCGTGTGGCTGTACGTAACGTTCGCCGTGACGCCAACGATAAAGTTAAAGCGCTGCTGAAAGACAAAGAAATCAGCGAAGACGAAGATCGTCGCTCACAGGACGATGTTCAGAAACTGACCGATGCGTACATCAAACTTCTGGATGCCGCGCTGGCGGATAAAGAAAAAGAGCTGATGGAATTCTAATCAGCATCGCGCAGAAAAAAAGCGTCGCCTGGGCGGCGCTTTGTTTTTTGTGGCGCAGATCCCGTTTCATCGTACTGATTGATCATGGACAAGTGGTGGCCAAGGTTACACACTGGAGCACCTCCGATCTCATCAGACAGTTATTCAGAGTGAGCTCATGAAGCAACTGACTATTCTTGGCTCTACCGGCTCAGTGGGGACAAGTACCCTGGCCGTGGTTAGGGAAAATCCCGACCGTTTCGCGATTAAAGCGCTGGTTGCCGGCCGCAATGTGGCGGTCATGGCGCAACAGTGCATGGAATTTCGTCCAGCCTATGCAGCGATGGCGGATGAAGGCGCTGCACGTGAGCTGCGCATCCTGCTGGCGGAGAACGGCATTGCCACCGAGGTGATGTCAGGTGAACAGGCTGCCTGTGAATTGGCGGCGCTGGACGATGTCGATCAGGTGACGGCGGCCATTGTTGGCGCTGCCGGGCTGCTGCCGACGTTGGCGGCCATTCGTGCTGGCAAACAGGTACTGTTGGCGAATAAAGAGTCGCTGGTGACCTGCGGACGCCTGTTCATGGATGCGGTTCAAAAGAGCCAGACGCAGTTGTTGCCGTTGGATAGCGAGCATAACGCGATTTTTCAGAGTTTGCCTGAGAGCATTCAGCGTCAGTTGGGATACTCTTCATTAGACAGTCATGGTGTTTCGCGCATCGTGCTTACCGGTTCAGGTGGCCCATTCCGTACTACGCCAATGGAACAGTTCGCCACGATGACGCCGGATCAAGCCTGCGCTCACCCTAATTGGTCGATGGGGCGCAAGATTTCGGTAGATTCCGCCACCATGATGAATAAAGGACTGGAATATATTGAGGCTCGTTGGCTGTTTAATGCCTCGGCCGAACAAATGGAAGTGATTCTGCATCCGCAGTCGGTGATCCACTCAATGGTGCGTTACGCTGATGGCAGCGTGCTGGCTCAGTTGGGTACGCCAGATATGCGTACTCCTATCGCCCATGCGATGGCATATCCGCAGCGTATCAGTTCAGGCGTAGAAGCCCTGGATTTCTGTCGTATTGGCTCACTGACCTTTGCTGAACCTGAGCGAGAGCGCTACCCCTGCCTGTATCTGGCTATTGACGCTTTTGATGCGGGTCAGGCAGCAACAACAGCGCTGAATGCAGCTAACGAAGTGGCTGTGGCGGCTTTCCTGCAGGAGCAGATTCGCTTTACCGATATTGCGGCAGTGAACCAAAAAGTGGTCGAGCGGCTATCCGTGCAGGAACCGACGTGCATTGATGCGGTCTTAGAAATAGATCGTCAGGCACGTGAGGTTGCCGTTGGATACGTTAAATCACTGCGGAACTGATACCGGCAATTATCCTATTTTGTTCGCAAATTACGCGTGCCGCAGTGGGGCCGTTTGTTCAGGCCCGGTTGAGGTGGTATAGTCTGCGCCACCTGTCAGCGGTTATACCGTTGAATTATGGCCTGATTGACATCTCGAATGCCGATGGCGCAGCAGATATTCCCTGCTGTTGCTGGGCAGACTGAAAAGCCGTGTCGGGCACACGGCTTTTTTTGCGCGTAAGGGTCTGATGTTCCGGAAGGGCAGTTGTATTTCTATTGAGGAAATAAGTACGAGTTATGTCGTCCGCAAATCAACAAGAGGCTAATCCGTCCACTCTGGGGCCACGACATGTCGCCATTATTATGGACGGCAACGGACGCTGGGCTAAACGTCAGGGTAAGTTACGTGTCTTCGGTCATAAAGCAGGGGTGAAATCGGTTCGGCGTGCTGTCAGCTTTGCCGCCAATAACCATTTAGATGCGCTCACGCTTTATGCCTTCAGCAGCGAGAACTGGAACCGTCCGGTGCAGGAAGTCTCCGCCCTAATGGAGCTTTTTGTCCGTGCCCTGGATAGCGAAGTGAAAAGCCTGCATAAACATAACGTCAGATTGCGGGTGATCGGCGACATCAGCCGTTTCAGTACGCGTTTGCAAGAGCGGATCCATCGCTCTGAGCAACTGACAGAAAATAACGATGGCCTGACGCTCAACATTGCTGCCAACTATGGCGGTCGTTGGGATATTATTCAGGGAGTAAGGGAACTGGCTGAGCAGGTGAAGGATGGTGTACTGCATCCCGATCAAATTAGCGAAGAGTTACTGGGTGAGCGGGTCTGCATGAATGACCTGTCACCGGTGGATCTGGTGATCCGCACTGGTGGTGAACATCGCATCAGTAACTTTTTGCTGTGGCAAATTGCTTATGCTGAACTTTACTTTACTGATGTACTCTGGCCTGATTTTGATGAACTTGTCTTTGAAGGTGCGCTGAATGCATTTGCACAACGCGAGCGTCGCTTCGGGGGAACAACACCTATCGGCGCCAATGCGTCCTAGGGGGAACTTTTGCTGAAGTATCGCCTCATAACTGCTCTGATTTTAATTCCGATTGTTATCGCAGCGCTGTTTTTGCTGCCGCCGGTGGGCTTTGCCCTGGTAACGCTCGTTGTGTGCATGTTAGCTGCCTGGGAGTGGGGCCAATTGGCCGGTTTTACTTCCCGCTCGCAGCGCATCTGGTTGGCGATATTGTGCGGCTTCCTGCTGGCATTAATGATGCTCAGCATTCCGGCTTATCACCAGTCGGTCCATTTGCCTCAGGTCGGTGGGCCGTTATGGCTGTCACTGGTTTGGTGGCTGGCAGCGCTGTTACTGGTTCTGTTTTATCCCGGTTCAGCAGCACTGTGGCGTAACTCACGCCCGATACGTCTGGTTTTCGGTCTGCTGACCATCGTGCCGTTCTTCTGGGGCATGCTGTCGTTGCGTCAGTTCGGCTATGAACAAAACCACTTCACCGGTGCCTGGTGGCTGCTGTATGTGATGCTGTTGGTGTGGGGCGCGGATTCCGGTGCCTATATGTTCGGCAAGTTGTTTGGCAAGCATAAACTGGCACCGAAAGTTTCCCCGGGGAAAACTTGGGAGGGGCTCATTGGTGGCCTGATCACCTCAGCCCTGATATCCTGGTTGTTTGGCCGTTATGCCCCGCTGAACGTGGTGCCGGCGACCTTACTGATTTGTTCGATAGTGGCTGCGCTGGCTTCTGTGCTGGGTGACCTTACCGAGAGCATGTTCAAACGCGAAGCGGGTATCAAAGACAGTGGTCATTTGATACCGGGTCATGGCGGTATACTGGATCGTATCGATAGCCTGACCGCAGCAGTGCCTGTATTTGCCTGCCTGATGCTGTTAGTGTTTTAATCCGTCAATGACGGGGAGTGAAGGGATTATGGTTAGCGTGCTCTGGAACTTGGTCGCATTTCTGGTTGCGCTCGGTGTGTTAATCACCGTGCACGAGTTCGGGCATTTTTGGGTTGCTCGCCGTTGCGGCGTCCGAGTAGAACGCTTCTCCATTGGTTTTGGCCGTGCTTTGTGGCGTCGTACCGATCGCCAGGGCACGGAGTATGTGATTGCCCTGATCCCGCTGGGCGGTTATGTGAAGATGCTTGATGAGCGCGTTGACTCGGTTGCACCGGAACTTCGCCATCAGGCATTTAACAACAAAACCGTTTGGCAACGTGCCGCCATCGTCAGCGCCGGCCCTATCGCCAATTTCCTGTTCGCTATCCTTGCTTACTGGCTGGTATTCATTATCGGCGTCCCCAGCTTCCGCCCTGTGATCGGTGAAATCTCACCACAATCGATCGCCGCTAACGCTGAAATTTCGCCTGGGATGGAACTTAAGTCTGTAGATGGCATCGAAACGCCTGATTGGGAATCAGTTCGTTTGGCGCTGGTGACAAAGATTGGCGATGCGCAAACGGAAGTTGGCATCGCGCCATTTGGTTCTTCGCGGGTAGTCACTAAAACCCTCGATTTGCGTCAATGGAACTTTGAGCCGGACAAGCAGGATCCCGTCGTTGCTCTGGGTATCATTCCACGCGGCCCGCAGATAGAATCTGTCCTTGCCGAAGTGCAACCGAATTCGGCTGCACAAAAGGCGGGTTTGCAAGCAGGGGACAGGATCGTTAAAGTCGATGGTCAGCTATTGGGTCGTTGGCAAACGTTGGTTAAACGGATCCACAACGGCCCAGGACAACCGCTGGCTTTAGAGATCGAAAGAAACGGCGCCCCCTTGTCTTTGACGCTGATACCGGATACAAAGCCGGTGGGAAAAGACAAAACCGTGGGATTTGCAGGCATCATTCCGAAAGTGTTGCCGCTGCCAGACGAGTATAAAACGATTCGCCAGTATGGACCTTTCCCAGCGCTGTATCAGGCTGGGGACAAGACCTGGCAGCTAATGAGCCTTACGGTCAAAATGCTGGGCAAATTAATAACCGGTGATGTAAAGCTGAACAACCTGAGTGGCCCGATTTCGATTGCACAGGGAGCAGGGGCGTCAGCTGGGGTCGGGTTTGTGTATTATCTGATGTTCCTGGCGTTGATCAGTGTCAACCTGGGTATCATCAACCTGTTCCCATTACCGGTGTTAGATGGTGGGCATCTCCTTTTCCTGGCGATAGAAAAGCTGAAGGGTGGGCCGGTTTCCGAGCGAGTACAGGACTACAGTTACCGCATTGGTTCGATCGTGTTGGTGCTTTTAATGGGTCTTGCACTTTTCAATGATTTTTCTCGTCTTTAGGGGCGAGGATAGGTTAGGAAGAACGCATAACAACGATGGCGATGAAAAAGTTGCTCATAGCGTCGCTGCTGTTTGGCAGCGCCACCGTATACGGTGCAGACGGGTTCGTAGTGAAGGATATTCATTTCGAAGGCCTGCAGCGAGTCGCCGTCGGTGCGGCGTTACTCAACATGCCGGTTCGCGTAGGCGATACCGTCACTGACGATGATATCAGTAATACCATCCGTGCCTTGTTTGCCACTGGCAACTTCGAGGACGTTCGCGTGCTGCGCGATGGTAATACGCTGATTGTTCAGGTTAAGGAACGTCCTACCATTGCCAGCATCACCTTCTCCGGCAACAAGTCGGTGAAAGATGACATGCTCAAGCAAAACCTGGAGGCCTCTGGCGTTCGGGTTGGCGAAGCGCTTGACCGCACCACGATTTCCAGCATTGAAAAAGGGTTGGAAGACTTCTACTACAGCGTCGGTAAATACAGCGCCTCGGTGAAAGCCGTTGTCACGCCGTTGCCGCGTAACCGTGTCGACCTGAAACTGGTGTTCACGGAAGGGGTTTCTGCCAAGATTCAACAAATCAACATTGTCGGCAATCATGCCTTCACCAACGACGAACTGATTTCACGCTTTCAACTGCGTGATGAGGTACCTTGGTGGAACGTGGTCGGCGATCGTAAATACCAGAAACAAAAACTGGCGGGTGACCTTGAAACCCTGCGCAGTTTCTATCTGGATCGCGGCTACGCACGCTTTAATATTGATTCGACTCAGGTCAGCCTGACGCCGGACAAAAAAGGCATTTACATCACCATCAATATCACTGAAGGCGAGCAGTACAAGCTTACCGGTGTGGTAGTGAATGGCAACTTGGCTGGCCACTCGGCAGAAGTTGCCCAGTTGACCAAAATCGAGCCAGGCGAGCTGTACAACGGCAGCAAAGTGACCAAAATGGAAGACAACGTCAAAACGATGTTGGGCCGTTATGGTTATGCCTATCCGCGTGTTTCCACTCAGCCTGAAATCAACGACGCGGATAAAACCGTGAAGCTGCACCTGAATATTGATGCAGGCAACCGCTTCTACGTACGCCGTATCAAGTTCGAAGGTAACGACACCAGTAAAGACGCCGTATTGCGCCGTGAAATGCGCCAGATGGAAGGCGCATGGCTGGGTAATGCTCAAGTTGAACAGGGTAAAGAGCGTCTGAACCGTTTGGGTTACTTTGAAACGGTCGATGTCGAAACCCAGCGCGTTCCAGGTACTGCGGACCAGGTCGACGTCACCTACAAGGTCAAAGAGCGTAACACCGGTACCTTTAACTTCGGCGTCGGTTACGGCACCGAGAGCGGTGTTAGCTTCCAGGCGGGTGTTCAGCAGGACAACTGGCTGGGTACGGGCTATTCCGTCGGTATCAGCGGTACCAAGAACGACTACCAGACCTACACAGAGCTGTCGGTCACCAACCCGTACTTCACCGTTGACGGTGTGAGTTTGGGTGGTCGTATCTTCTACAACGACTTTAAAGCGGATGATGCGGACCTGTCCGACTATACCAACAAGAGTTACGGTATAGACGGTACCCTGGGCTTCCCGATCAACGAAAACAACTCGTTGCGTACCGGCTTGGGTTATGTGCATAACGGTCTGTCGAACATGCAGCCGCAGATTGCCATGTGGCGTTATCTGGACTCAGTGGGCCTGAACCCTAACACCACTGACCGCGCCAGCTATTCTGCCGACGACTTCACGTTGAACCTGGGTTGGACCTACAACAACCTTGACCGTGGCTATTTCCCAACCTCGGGTAACCGCACGACGCTGAATGGTAAAGTCACCATTCCAGGCTCAGATAACGAATACTACAAGTTGACGTTAGACAGCGTGCAGTACGTTCCGATCAATGACGATCGTACCTGGGTGCTGTTGGGTCGTGGCCGTCTGGGGTATGCCGACGGTATTGGCAGCAAAGAAATGCCGTTCTACGAGAACTTCTACGCCGGTGGTTCAAGCACCGTGCGTGGTTTCGGTTCCAACACCATTGGTCCAAAAGCGGCATACTACAACTCCAGCTCGTATAGCTGCAGTAACGGTACCCCGATTTGTAACTCGGACGACGCAGTGGGCGGTAACGCCATGGCGGTCGCCAGTATGGAGCTGATCACGCCAACGCCATTCATCAGTGAGAAATATGCTAACTCTGTGCGTACTTCACTGTTTATGGATGCGGGCACCGTGTGGGATACCAACTGGCAGAATACGGCTCAAACTAGCATGTATGATATTCCGGACTACAGTAAAGCGAGCAATATCCGCGTTTCTGCCGGTATCGCTTTGCAGTGGATGTCACCTTTGGGTCCGTTGGTGTTCTCTTATGCCAACCCGCTCAAGAAATACGAAGGCGACAAGTCCGAACAGTTCCAATTTAACATTGGCAAGACCTGGTAACAGGTCCCGCTTCTGGGCATAGCAGTTATTAAGAATCGCAAATGCCAGGCGCCCGTCAGAGCACAGAGAGATGATTCTCATTGTTTTGCGGGATAAGTCTGGCAGATTGTGTACTTCAGTGTCATATGACACAAATGGGTGATGGTAAGGAGTTTATAGTGAAAAAGTGGTTGTGTGCCGCAGGCCTCGGTTTAGCAATGGCTGCTTCAGCTGGCGTTCAGGCAGCAGATAAGATCGCTGTAGTTAACGTCTCCAGCATTTTCCAACAGTTGCCGGCTCGTGAAGCCGTTGCCAAACAGCTGGAAAACGAGTTCAAAGGCCGTGCGGGTGAGCTTCAGAACATGGAGCGTAGCCTTCAGACCAAAATGCAACGTTTGCAGCGTGATGGCGCGACCATGAAAGCCAGCGATCGTAGCAAGATGGAAAAGGACGTGATGGCACAGCGCGAGCAGTTCTCTCAGAAAGCACAGGCTTTTGAGCAGGACAACCGTCGCCGTCAGATGGAAGAGCGTAACAAAATCCTGAGCCGTATTCAGGACGCTGTGAAATCTGTTGCCAGCAAAGAAGGCTACGACGTAGTCATCGATGCTAACGCTGTTGCCTACGCAGGTTCTTCTAAAGACATCACTGCCGACGTGCTGAAACAGGTTAAATAACACATGCCTTCAATTCGACTGGCTGATTTAGCGCAGCAGTTGGATGCACAATTGCACGGTGATGGCGATCTCGTCATCACCGGCATTGCTTCTATGCATTCGGCACAGGCTGGCCAAATCACGTTTTTGTCAAACAGCCGCTATCAAGAGCAGCTGTCTTCCTGCCAGGCAAGCGCAGTAGTGCTTACCGAAGCGGACTTACCACACTGCCGTTCTGCGGCGCTGGTGGTTAAAAACCCTTATCTGACTTACGCGCGTATGGCGCAGCTGATGGATACGACGCCATCCCCGGCTCAGGATATCGCGCCAAGTGCGGTTATCTCCCCTGACGCCACGCTGGGACAGCATGTTGCCATAGGGGCAAATGCGGTGATCGAGTCTGGTGCAGTACTGGGTGATAACGTGGTTATCGGCCCTGGCTGTTTTATCGGCAAAAGTGCACGCATTGGCGCGGGTACGCGTCTGTGGGCGAACGTTACGATTTATCATGAGGTCGAGATCGGCCAGCGCTGCTTGATCCAGTCCGGTACTGTGATTGGCGCTGACGGTTTTGGCTATGCCAACGAACGCGGCGAGTGGATCAAGATCCCTCAACTGGGCACGGTGATTATTGGCGATCGCGTCGAAATTGGCGCTTGCACCACGATTGACCGCGGCGCGTTGGATAACACCCAGATTGGGAATGGTGTTATCATCGACAACCAATGTCAGATTGCACATAACGTTGTGATTGGCGAGAATACCGCCGTCGCCGGTGGTGTGATTATGGCAGGCAGCCTGAAAATCGGGCGCTATTGCCAGATCGGGGGAGCCAGCGTGATCAACGGTCACATGGAGATCGCCGACAAAGTTGTTGTCACCGGAATGGGAATGGTTATGCGACCAATCACCGAACCTGGGGTATACTCTTCGGGCATTCCGTTACAACCCAACAAAGTGTGGCGTAAAACCGCTGCGTTGGTGATGAATATCGATGAGATTAGCAAGCGCTTAAAAGCTGTCGAACGAAAAGTCGGAAAAGACGATACCCGATAAATTGTACGCTGCATTGCGGCGGCAACTGAGCGAACCCCGGCACATAGCCAATGGGTAAGTGAAGGCAGCTAACAAAATGCAGTTTGCACGATGTAGGGTATAATCACTGCCGCCCGCCACACTGGGTACAAAACGAAACGCGTTGGTCATGAGACCAAAAGCGCAAAGAGTTGTTAATTTGCGGCCTGCATGATGATCTCCTTTTGGGGTCAGCGCAGGCCGTGTTGTTGATGCCATCAGTTTTTAGAGACAGGAAGAGTATTTTGACTACTGACACTCATACTCTGGATATTGCAGAAATTTTAGAGCTGCTTCCTCACCGTTACCCGTTCTTGCTGGTCGATCGCGTCCTCGAGTTTGAGGAGCACAAATTCCTGCGTGCGGTGAAGAACGTATCTGTAAATGAGCCGTTTTTCCAGGGACACTTCCCTGGTAAACCGATTTTTCCAGGCGTATTGATTCTGGAAGCCATGGCGCAAGCCACCGGTATCTTGGCGTTTAAAAGCGTCGGCAAACTGGAACCGGGCGAATTGTATTACTTTGCCGGTATTGACGAAGCCCGCTTCAAACGTCCGGTAGTGCCAGGCGATCAGATGATCATGGAAGTCACCTTTGAGAAAACCCGCCGTGGCTTGACGCGTTTCAAAGGCGTGGCGACGGTAGACGGCAAAATTGTCTGCGAAGCAACCATGATGTGTGCCCGCAGCCGGGAGGCATAATCCGTGATTGACGAAACCGCCTTTATCCACCCTAGCGCAATAGTTGAAGACGGCGCCATTATTGGCGCTGGCGCGCATATCGGTCCCTTCTGCTACGTCGGCTCCCAGGTGGAAATCGGCGCTGGCACGGTACTGAAGTCCCACGTTGTGGTGAACGGCATTACCAAGATTGGCCGTGATAATCAGATCTATCAGTTCGCCTCCATCGGTGAAGTGAATCAGGATCTGAAGTATGCGGGTGAACCAACACGCGTTGAAGTTGGCGACCGTAATCGCATCCGCGAAAGCGTCACCATCCATCGCGGCACTGCGCAGGGCTCAGGCCTGACCAAAGTGGGCAGCGACAACCTGTTGATGGTTAACGTGCACGTTGCGCACGACTGCGTAGTCGGCAATTCTTGCGTGCTGGCCAACAACGCCACGCTTGCGGGCCATGTTGAAGTTGACGACCATGCCATTATCGGTGGCATGACGGCGATTCATCAGTTCTGCATTATTGGCGCACACGTGATGGTTGGCGGCTGCTCCGGGGTTGCTCAGGACGTGCCTCCTTTCGTCATCGCACAAGGTAACCACGCGACACCATTCGGTGTTAACGCCGTTGGCCTGAAGCGTCGTGGTTTTGATAAGGATGAAATGCAGGCGATCCGTAATGCCTACAAGATCCTTTATCGCAGTGAAAAAACGCTGGATGAGGCGAAGACAGAAATCGAAGCCCTGGCTAAAGAACAGCCAGTGGTGCAGCAATACCTCGATTTCTTTACCCGTTCAACCCGCGGTATCATTCGCTGACCTATGCTAAATCGCCCATTGACTATCGGATTGGTCGCCGGAGAAACTTCCGGTGATATTCTTGGCGCCGGTTTGATCCGTGCGCTCAAGGCGCAGATTCCTGACGCGCGTTTTGTTGGCGTCGCGGGCCCGCTGATGCAGGCGGAAGGCTGCGAAACCTGGTACGAAATGGAAGAGCTGGCGGTAATGGGCGTGGTGGAAGTGCTCGAGCGCTTGCCACGCCTGTTAAAGATCCGCAAGGATCTTACCCGCCGGTTCAGCGACCTGAAGCCAGACGTGTTTGTCGGCATTGATGCGCCGGACTTCAATATCACGTTGGAAGGCCGCCTGAAACAGCGGGGCATCCGCACCATTCACTATGTCAGCCCGTCCGTTTGGGCCTGGCGTCAGAAGCGCGTTTTCAAAATTGGCAAAGCCACCGATCTGGTGCTGGCGTTTCTCCCTTTCGAAAAAGCGTTTTACGATCGTTTTAACGTTCCTTGCCGTTTTATTGGCCACACGATGGCCGACGCCATGCCTCTTCAACCGGACAAACTGACTGCGCGTGCAGCTTTGGGTATCGCACCTGATGCACGTTGCCTTGCTTTGCTTCCGGGGAGCCGCGGCGCAGAAGTCGAGATGCTGAGTGCCGATTTCCTCAAAACGGCGCAGTTACTGCGTACGCGTTATCCCGATCTGGAATTGGTCGTGCCCTTGGTGAATGCCAAGCGGCGTGAGCAGTTCGAGCGTATCAAGGCTGAAGTGGCACCAGAGCTGAGGGTTCATCTGCTGAATGGTCAGGGTCGTGAGGCGATGATCGCCAGCGATGCTGCATTACTGGCCTCGGGTACTGCGGCGCTGGAATGCATGTTGGCCAAATGTCCGATGGTAGTGGGCTACCGTATGAAGCCATTTACCTTCTGGTTGGCGCAGCGGTTGGTGAAAACCCCCTATGTTTCACTGCCTAATTTATTAGCGGGCCGTGAGATCGTCACTGAACTGTTACAGCATGATTGCGTGCCGGAAAAACTGGCAGCGGCGGTGATGCCTCTGTTGGAAGACAGCCCGCAAACCGATGAACTGAAACAGACGTTCCTTACTTTGCACCACAGCATCCGTTGCGGTGCTGACGAACAGGCCGCTCAGGCTGTGTTGGAGCTGGCAAAAGCATGATTGAACCTTTCATTTATCCTGCCGCGACATTGATTGCCGGTGTGGATGAGGTCGGCCGAGGCCCCTTGGTCGGGGCGGTTGTAACTGCCGCAGTGATTCTCGATCCTACCCGACCGATCCTGGGTTTGGCGGACTCGAAAAAACTCAGTGAAAAGCGCCGATTGGCGTTATATGACGAGATTATTGAGAAGGCACTGTCCTGGAGTCTGGGACGCGCCGAGCCGGATGAGATTGACGAACTTAACATTCTGCATGCCACGATGTTGGCGATGCAGCGTGCTGTTGCCGGATTGCATATCGTGCCGGACATGGTATTGATTGACGGTAACCGTTGTCCGTCATTGCCGATGCGTTCGCAGGCGGTAGTGAAGGGCGATAGCCGTGTCGCGGAAATCAGCGCGGCATCCATTCTGGCGAAAGTAACGCGTGACCACGAAATGACCGAACTGGATCGGGTATTCCCGGACTACGGTTTTGCGCAGCATAAAGGTTATCCGACCGCCTTCCATCTGGAGCGGCTGGCCGCGCTGGGTGCGACCGAGCATCATCGCCGCAGCTTTGCCCCGGTAAGAAGGGCGCTGGAGCTGTAATCTGCAGGCTCGGTAATTCGGGCCAGGCACGCGATAGAGTTAACCCGGGTATCAGTTCACTGAGCCCATAGATTCAGGTATCTGGATATGGCCGAACCTCGTTTTATTCACCTGCGCGTTCATAGTGACTATTCCATGATTGATGGATTAGCCAAGATTGGGCCGTTGGTGAAAAGAGCCGCCGCGTTAGCCATGCCTGCTTTGGCAATTACTGACTTTACTAACCTGTGTGGCCTGGTGAAGTTTTATGGCAGTGCGCACGGTGCCGGGATCAAACCGATCATCGGCGCAGATTTTCACGTGCAAAGCGACGTGCTGGGCGATGAACTTGCGCAGCTCACGGTGCTGGCTGCCAATAATGACGGTTACCAAAACCTGACGCTGTTGATCTCCCGTGCTTATCAGCGCGGTTACGGTGCTGCTGGCCCGATTATTGATCGTGACTGGCTGATTGAGCACCGTGAAGGGCTTATTCTGCTCTCTGGCGCGCGTCAGGGCGACGTCGGTAAGTTTTTACTGCGTGGTAACCAGCCGCAGGTAGAGCAATGCCTGGAGTTCTACCAGCAGTACTTCCCTGACAGCTATTATCTCGAGTTGATCCGCACCGGACGGCCAGACGAAGAAAACTATTTGCATGCCGCGGTGGCGCTGGCTACCGAGCGTGGGCTACCGGTGGTGGCCACTAACGACGTGCGTTTTCTGGTTGCGGATGACTTTGATGCCCACGAAATCCGCGTTGCCATCCATGACGGCTTTACTTTAGACGATCCCAAACGCCCACGTAACTATACGCCGCAGCAATACATGCGGAGCGAAGACGAGATGTGTGAGCTGTTTGCCGACATCCCGGAAGCGTTGCTCAATAGCGTCGAAATTGCCAAACGCTGCAATGTGACCATTCGTCTTGGTGAATACTTCCTGCCGCAGTTCCCGACTGGTGAAATGACCACCGAAGATTTCCTGATCCTTAAGTCGAAGGAAGGCTTGGAAGACCGTTTGGAGTTCCTGTTTCCCGATCCGGAAGTGCGTGCTCAACGCCGCCCTGAATATGACGAACGTCTGGATGTTGAGCTGAAAGTGATCAACCAGATGGGCTTCCCAGGTTACTTCCTGATCGTCATGGAGTTCATTCAGTGGTCGAAAGACAATAATGTGCCGGTTGGCCCGGGCCGTGGCTCTGGTGCCGGCTCGTTAGTGGCCTATGCGCTGAAAATCACCGATCTCGACCCGTTAGAGTTTGATCTGCTATTTGAACGTTTCCTTAACCCGGAACGTGTTTCGATGCCCGACTTCGACGTCGACTTTTGCATGGAAAAACGCGATCTGGTGATTGATCACGTGGCAGAAATGTACGGCCGTGAAGCGGTATCACAGATCATTACCTTCGGTACCATGGCGGCGAAAGCCGTTATTCGCGACGTGGGACGCGTGTTAGGCCACCCTTATGGCTTCGTCGACCGCATCTCCAAGCTGGTGCCACCCGATCCGGGAATGACGCTGGAAAAGGCCTTTGCTGCCGAGCCGCAGTTGCCGGAAATCTACGAGGCAGATGAAGAAGTCAAAGCGCTGATCGATATGGCGCGTAAGTTGGAAGGGGTGACACGTAACGCCGGTAAACACGCCGGGGGGGTGGTCATCGCGCCGACGAAAATCACTGACTTTGCCCCGCTGTATTGCGATGCCGAAGGTCAGCACCCGGTAACCCAGTTTGACAAGAACGACGTGGAATACGCCGGTCTGGTGAAGTTCGACTTCCTCGGCTTGCGTACTCTGACGATCATCGACTGGGCGCTGGCGATGATCAACGCTCGCCGAGCCAAAACCGGGTTGGAGCCGATCGATATCGCCGCCATTCCGTTAGAGGACAAGAAAAGCTTCGACATGCTGCAGCGTTCGGAGACCACCGCGGTCTTCCAGCTTGAATCTCGCGGCATGAAAGATCTGATCAAACGCCTGAAGCCCGACTGCTTCGAAGATATGATCGCACTGGTGGCGCTGTTCCGCCCAGGGCCGCTGCAATCAGGCATGGTTGATAACTTTATCGACCGTAAACACGGCCGTGAAGAAATATCCTACCCGGATATCCAGTGGCAACATGAGTCGCTTAAGCCTGTGTTGGAGCCGACGTACGGCATCATCCTGTATCAAGAACAGGTTATGCAGATTGCCCAGGTGCTGGCCGGTTATTCGCTGGGCGGCGCGGACATGTTGCGCCGTGCGATGGGTAAAAAGAACCCGGTAGAAATGGCCAAGCAGCGCGGCGGTTTCGAGGATGGAGCAAAATCGCGCGGTATCGACGGTGAGCTGTCGGTAAAAATCTTTGACCTGGTGGAAAAATTTGCCGGTTACGGTTTCAACAAATCACACTCCGCCGCCTATGCTTTGGTGTCATACCAAACGTTGTGGCTGAAGGCGCACTACCCAGCTGAGTTTATGGCGGCGGTAATGACTGCCGATATGGACAACACCGATAAAGTGGTGGGATTGGTGGATGAGTGCTGGCGCATGGGTCTGAAAATCCTGCCGCCGGATATCAACAGCGGGCAGTACCATTTCCACGTAAACGATGAGGGTGAGATCGTTTACGGCATCGGCGCCATCAAAGGTGTGGGTGAAGGGCCGATTGAAGCTATTCTTGAAGCACGTAACAGCGGCGAACAAGGCTACTTTAAAGACCTCTTCGATTTATGTGCACGCTCAGACATCAAAAAACTGAACCGTCGCATTCTTGAAAAGCTGATCATGTCCGGGGCATTCGACCGCCTTGGACCGCACCGTGCCGCGCTGATGAATTCATTGGGCGATGCGTTGAAAGCGGCCGATCAGCATGCCAAAGCCGAAGCTATCGGTCAGGTGGACATGTTTGGCGTATTGGCGGAAGCGCCAGAGCAAGTGGAGCAATCCTACGCTAACGTGCCCCGCTGGCAGGAGCAGGTGGTGCTGGACGGTGAACGGGAAACGTTGGGTTTGTACCTCACGGGTCACCCCATCACCCAGTACCTGAAGGAAATCGAACGCTACGCCGGTGGCCAGCGTTTGAAAGATATGCACCCGACGGATCGGGGCAAAATGACGACCGCTGTTGGGCTGGTGATTGCCTCGCGGGTTATGGTCACCAAGCGCGGTAATCGCATCGGAATTTGTACCCTGGATGACCGTTCTGGCCGTCTGGAAGTCATGTTATTCACCGATGCGTTAGAAAAATACCAGCATTTATTGGAAAAAGACCGTATCCTGATCGCCAGTGGACAGGTCAGCTTTGATGACTTTAGCGGTGGGCTTAAAATGACCGCCCGTGAGCTAATGGACATCAGTGAAGCCCGTGAAAAATACGCTCGCGGGCTTGCTATCTCGCTGACGGACAGGCAAATTGATGACCAGCTTTTGAACCGTCTCCGTCAGTCTTTGGAACCCCATCGCTCGGGGACGATTCCAGTGCATCTTTACTATCAACGGGAAGATGCGCGGGCCAAGCTGCGTTTTGGCGCAACCTGGCGCGTGACGCCAACCGACCGCTTATTGATTGATTTGCGGACTTTGGTAGGTAATGAGCAGGTGGAACTGGAATTTGACTAAAATAGGAATGCTATGAGTCTGAATTTTCTTGATTTTGAACAGCCGATTGCAGAGCTGGAAGCGAAAATTGACTCGCTGACTGCAGTCAGCCGTCAAGACGAAAAATTAGATATTAATCTGGACGAAGAGGTTCAGCGCCTTCGTGAAAAGAGCGTTGAGCTGACGCGCAAGATTTTTTCCGATCTTGGGGCTTGGCAAGTTGCCCAATTGGCACGCCACCCGCGCCGTCCTTATACCCTGGATTATATCAAACACATCTTTACCGACTTCGAAGAGTTGGCGGGCGATCGTGCCTATGCCGATGATAAAGCGATTGTAGGTGGTATTGCGCGCTTAGATGGTCGCCCGGTGATGATCATCGGTCACCAGAAAGGCCGTGAAACCAAAGAGAAAATCCGTCGTAACTTCGGTATGCCGGCACCAGAAGGTTACCGCAAAGCATTACGCCTGATGGAAATGGCCTCTCGCTTTAAGCTGCCGTTGATCACTTTCATCGACACCCCAGGTGCATACCCGGGCGTGGGCGCGGAAGAACGCGGCCAATCGGAAGCCATTGCCCATAACCTGCGTGAAATGTCCCGCCTGAACATTCCGGTGATCTGCACCGTAATTGGCGAAGGCGGCTCTGGCGGCGCATTGGCTATCGGCGTTGGTGACAAAGTGAATATGCTGCAGTACAGCACCTATTCGGTGATCTCACCGGAAGGCTGTGCATCAATCCTGTGGAAGAGCGCTGATAAAGCCCCTCTGGCTGCAGAAGCGATGGGCATTACCGCACCACGCCTGAAAGAGCTGAAACTGATTGATTCGGTGATCCCGGAGCCGTTGGGTTCTGCCCACCGCGACGTGCCTGCGATGGCTGCGACGCTGAAAGCACAGCTGCTGGCTGATCTGAAAGATCTCGATGGTTTGAACAACGAAGAGTTGCTCAATCGCCGTTATCAGCGCCTGATGAACTACGGCTATTGCTGAGTTCAGTTATGCGTTGCAAGAAACCGCCTTCGGGCGGTTTTTTTTTGGCTACACACCGCTGGATTTTCATGTTGTTATAGGCGTTTGGCGGTTAACTGACAGGAGCAGCCGATGAACATCATCGCGATCATGAGCCCAGCGGGCGTTTATTATAAAGATGAGCCGATCCGCGAGCTCCACACCGCACTGACTGCAATGGATTTCCAACTGGTGTATCCAAAAAACAGCGGTGACCTGTTGAAGTTAGTCGAGGCAAATGCGCGTATCTGCGGGGTGATCTTTGACTGGGATGACTACAGCCTGGAGTTGTGCAGCGACATCAACGAGCTGAACGAATATCTGCCGCTGTATGCCTTTATCAATACCCATTCCACTTTCGACGTTAGCCTGCACGAAATGCGTATGGCCTTGTATTTCTTTGAGTATGGGCTGAATGCGGCGGATGATATTGCACAACGCATCCAGCAATATACGGCCGAATACATTGATACCATTACGCCGCCCTTGAC
This sequence comes from Serratia sp. NPDC087055, assembly GCF_044900985.1. Classification (NCBI taxonomy): domain Bacteria; kingdom Pseudomonadati; phylum Pseudomonadota; class Gammaproteobacteria; order Enterobacterales; family Yersiniaceae; genus Serratia; species Serratia sp. NPDC087055. Next base: position 21,580 of record NZ_JBJDOG010000007.1, on the reverse strand, counting down.
CAAAGCGCTGTTCAATTATGTGCGAGAGGGGAAATATACCTTCTGTACGCCAGGCCATATGGCCGGTACGGCCTTCCAGAAAAGCCCGGTGGGTTGCCTATTTTACGACTTTTTCGGTGCCAATACCCTGAAAGCCGACGTATCGATTTCTGTCACTGAACTGGGATCGTTGCTGGATCACACGGGCCCGCACCTAGAGGCTGAAGAGTATATTGCACGTACTTTTAATGCCGAACAAAGCTATCTGGTGACCAACGGCACCTCCACGGCCAATAAAATTGTCGGGATGTATTCTGCGCCAAGTGGCAGCACTGTCTTGATCGACCGGAATTGCCATAAATCGCTGTGCCATCTGTTGATGATGAGCGATATCGTGCCGATTTACCTGCGCCCACTGCGTAATGCCTATGGCATTCTTGGCGGCATCCCACGCCACGAATTCACCCATGAGAGCATTGCCGATAGGGTCGCGACGACAGCCAATGCGAGTTGGCCAGTGCATGCGGTGATCACCAACTCTACCTATGATGGGTTGTTGTACAACACCGACTACATCAAACAGACGCTGGACGTGCCCTCAATCCACTTTGACTCTGCCTGGGTGCCTTACACCAACTTCCATCCGATTTATGACGGCAAAAGCGGCATGAGTGGCGAACGTACCCCCGGTAAGGTGATATACGAAACCCAATCTACGCACAAACTGTTGGCGGCGTTTTCGCAGGCTTCGATGATCCACATTAAGGGCGACTACGATGAAAGCACCTTTAACGAAGCCTATATGATGCATACCACCACGTCACCGAATTACGGCATTGTAGCGTCGATGGAAACGGCTGCGGCGATGCTGAGAGGCAATCCAGGCCGTCGTTTGATTAACCGTTCGGTGGAGAGAGCGCTGCATTTTCGCCGCGAAGTGCAGCGGCTACGGGAAGAAAGCGATAGCTGGTTCTTTGATATCTGGCAACCGGAAGTGATCGACGAGGCGCAGTGTTGGCCGCTCAATCCGGATGATAACTGGCACGGTTTCGGCAACACCGACAGCGATCACATGTATCTCGATCCGATCAAAGTCACGATTCTGACGCCGGGCATGAACGAGCTTGGCAAGTTGGAGGAGGACGGCATACCGGCGGCTCTGGTGGCAAAATACCTGGATGAACGCGGTATCGTAGTGGAGAAAACCGGGCCTTATAACCTGCTGTTCCTGTTCAGCATCGGCATCGATAAAACCAAGGCGATGAGCTTGTTGCGCGGCCTGACCGACTTCAAGCGCGCTTATGATCTCAATCTGCGGGTGAAGAACATGCTGCCGGACTTGTTCGCGGAAGATCCGGATTTTTACCGCAATATGCGTATTCAGGATCTGGCCGCCGGGATCCACCGCTTGATTTGCCAACACGATCTGCCACGTTTGATGCAGCGGGCGTTCGACGTTTTGCCGGAAATGAAATTGACGCCACATCAGATGTTCCAACAGCAAGTACGTGGCAACGTGGAAACCTGCGAACTGGATCAGTTGGCCGGCAAAGTGGCGGCCAATATGATTCTGCCTTACCCGCCTGGGGTGCCGCTGGTGATGCCAGGAGAGATGATTACCGAGGAGAGCCGTGCAGTGCTCGATTTCTTGCTGATGCTGTGCTCAATCGGTGAACATTATCCGGGTTTTGAAACCGATATCCACGGTGCAAAACTGGCTGAAGACGGGCGTTATTGGGTGAAGGTGCTGAAGACGCCGTTGGTCTAAGCAAACTCCCGACAGATCAGGTTCACGCTGCTTTGCGGCAGCGGTTCCTGTGTCAGACCACAAAACGGCAGGCCGTCATGCCGTTGATGATAACGGCAGCTGTGGCACTCGCCAAAGAGCGCCACATTATCGTCTTGTTTCTGCAATTGACGCAGCAACTGCGTGAGCAGTTCCAGCAACTGCCCACCTTCCTGTTGCATGGCATCCTGTGCATTTTGCAAATAGGCGGGTGGGAACAAACTCTCCATCAACATGTGTGATTTGTCTGTCAGCTTAAGCCTGACGCTCCGCCGGTCTTTCTCGTCGGCAGTACGGGCGATCATCCCGTTACTCTCCAGCTTTTTCAGCGACTGCGATACCGTGCCCTTGGTCAGGCCAAGATATTCCGCCACCGCCATCGGCGTGTTGGAGTAATGGTTACAGCGTGCCAGGTAGTACAACGCACTGAGCTGTACCGGCGGCAGGCTTTCCAGTTCTTCGTGGTTGCGCAGCCAGCTGCGCTGCAGGCTATTTAGCCTTTCCAGTAAATCAAACAGTCTCAATGTAGGATCCTCGTGAGCAGACTAAAATAGTATCGATTAAAAACTATATTGACAAGCGGTGGTAATGGTTTTATCGTGCATATGGTTTCGATTCGAAACTAAATGAGGCGCTATTTCACCTACAACAGTCAGAACCAAGGAGAATTATCATGACTAAAGCCGTTTTTTATCACGCCGGTTGTTCGGTTTGCGTCAGTGCAGAGCAGCAGTTATTGGGTCTATTGAGCCCAAATGTGCAGGTGGATGTGGTGCACCTGGGCGAAAAGCCAGCGCGCATCGCCGAAGCGGAAAAAGCAGGGGTGCAGAGCGTTCCTGCACTGGTGGTGGATGGACAGGTGTTGCACATCAACTACGGTGCTGCGTTGGCAGATCTTAAAGTCTGATCTACACATTGCGTTGCTGATGTATGAATGACAGCCCCGTCTTATGCTGCGGGGCTTTTTGCCGTTGACGTCACCAACGGTGCCAGATACCGTGCCTCATCAAACAGACAATGAGACATCACTATGTTGGCGATACGTCAGGTACATCACATCGCAGTTATCGGATCAAACTATGAGGCCAGTAAACATTTCTACTGCGATATTCTTGGTTTTACCCTGTTGGGCGAGTTTTACCGCGCGGAGCGTGATTCCTGGAAAGCGAATTTGGCGCTTAATGGGCAATACAGCATCGAACTGTTTTCCTTCCCGTCACCGCCGGCTCGGGTCAGCCGCCCAGAGGCCTGTGGTCTGCGCCATCTTGCATTCAGCGTCGATGACATCGAACAGGCGATCCGGCATTTGCAAAATGCCGGGGTGGTTTGTGAACCGGTGCGTGTCGATCCCTATACTCAGTCACGTTTCACTTTTTTCAGCGATCCTGATGGGCTGCCTCTAGAATTATATGAGCTATGAATGCTTAATCGGGGCGTATCGACGCAGGATGCGCCCTCATATGTTATTATCCCGCGCTTGCCGTACGCCCCTTTTGAGTTATTTTCACTATGCAAGAACCCGTTTTTCGCGTTGGTGAGTGGTTGGTTACTCCCGCAGACAATAAAATAAGCCGCGATGGACGCCAACTGGCGTTAGAACCGCGGTTAATCGATATGCTGCAATATTTCGCCCGGCACCCGGATGTGGTGTTAAGCCGCGATGAGCTGATCGATAACGTTTGGAAGCGCAATATCGTCACCAACCATGTGGTGACGCAGAGTATTTCCGAACTGCGTAAATACCTCAAAGACGGCGACAGCAACAGCCCGGAATACATTATAACCGTGCCCAAGCGCGGTTATAAATTGGCTGCGCCAGTCATGTGGTGTGAAGGGGAAGATGCAGCGTTACCGCGGGTGGCGGTAATTACCCACGAGCCGGAAGATGGCAGCGAAGATGACGGTGAAGACTATGAACCGCCAAAACCCACCGTGACAAAAACGCCACTGACGAAATCGAAGATACCTTTTTACCGTCAATCACCGTTCTGGGTGTGGTTGGCTTTTTTGGCGGCGTTGAGTGCCTGCGTGGTGTTTGTCGCCATTGCCACCTTGTCGCAGCGTATACCGGAATCCACCATGCCGGTATTGATGAATCCGCGCGATATTGATATCCGTATTCAGGGTGGCAACAGTTGCAGCAACTGGACGCCGCAGCTTTCTTATGTCGTCGGCTTAAGCGAAGTGGTGACAGATTCGCTGAATACTTATTCCACGTTTCTGGTGCACGATCAGACCAACTACAACTACACCGGGCCAAGCAGTTCGGGCAAATCGCTGACCATTGAGTTCGTTAATCAACGCCATTATCGCGCGCAACAGTGCTTCCTGTCGGTACGGCTGGTGGACAACGCGGACAGCTCGATCATGTTGGATAAACGCTACTTTGTTACTGCTGATAACCAACTAAAAATTCAGGAAGACTTCCTTAGCAGCCTGTCGGTTGCACTCAATCAGCCGTGGCCACCCCAGTTGCAGCAGCGTCTTATGCGGCTCTTACCGAACTCCGGGCCGGCTTTGCAGCAGTATTATCAGGCACATCAATTGTTGATCCAGGGGGATATCGACTCTCTGACGCATGCCAGCAGCATGCTCGGTGAGATGGTAAAAGCCTCACCAGATTTTATTTATCTTTCTGCGGAAAAAGCGCTGGCGGATTTACTGCGCAACTCTTATCAACCCTTCGACAGCGCGCAGTTGGCACAATTGAGCTCGGAGATTGCTCGCCTGGACACGTTGCCTGCATTAAAAGACAGCCCCATTATTCAGCAAATTCATACGATACGGGCTTTGGGAGAGGGAAAAACGGATGAGGCTTATCAGGCGATAAATAAAGGCATTGAATTGCAGATGTCATGGATGAATTATGTGTTGCTCGGCAAAGTTTACGAAATGCAGGGGTATAACCGTTTGGCTGCAGACTCCTATATCACTGCATTTAATCTTCGCCCAGGAGAGAATACGCTGCATTGGATCCGTAATGCTGTCTTCCATACCTCAGTGAACACCGTGGTTCCTTACCTGGAAAACTACAACCCCAATAAATAATGCCTGCTGACTAACACCGCCCAAACGCATTGTCTGATGGGCGGTGTTATTTATTGTTTTTCATTTGTTAAATTAAATAAATACCTTGGTTGGAAATTTACGCCATAAAACCCCGGTTTGTTGTTATCGGATAACAAAGCTACTTGCATGTTTTAATTGAAAGTTTATCTTTTCTTGAGCATGTGTTTATCTCTTGATGTGTTAATGGAAAACCTCAATTTATCATTTGTATGATCATGAGCGTAATATCACTTTATCTTTAGGACTTTATTCCCGCCTGTCATTAGCATCCTGATTATCAAGTCGGGTCATTAGCAAAATTGCATAACGACCAAGACTTATAAGAAATCAAAATCAGGAGAAACTGACCATGGCTTCATCCAAGAAAATAGGGCTTATTGCCTGCACCGGCGTGGTCGCCGGTAATATGATGGGGAGCGGTATTGCTTTATTGCCCGCGAACCTGGCAAGTCTCGGTTCTATCGCTATCTGGGGGTGGATAATTTCCATTATTGGCGCGATGTCACTGGCTTATGTGTATGCGCGTCTGGCCACTAAAAATCCTCAGCAGGGCGGTCCTATTGCTTACGCGGGTGAAATTTCACCGGCATTTGGTTTCCAGACCGGCGTGCTTTATTACCATGCTAACTGGATCGGTAATTTGGCTATCGGCATTACCGCAGTTTCTTACCTCTCTACCTTCTTCCCTGCATTGAATAACCCGGTACCTGCAGGTATTGCCTGTATTGCTATCGTGTGGGTGTTTACCTTTATTAACCTTCTCGGCGGTTCTTGGGTCAGTCGTTTAACGACGCTGGGTTTGGTATTGGTGTTGATTCCGGTGGTTGTTACCGCTACTGCGGGTTGGCATTGGTTTGATGCTGCCACCTATCACGCTAACTGGAACACCTCCGGGACAACGGACATGCATGCCGTCGTCAAAAGTATCCTGTTGTGCCTGTGGGCGTTTATCGGCGTAGAGTCTGCCGCCGTGAGCACCGGCATGGTAAAAAACCCGAAACGTACCGTGCCACTGGCAACCATGCTGGGTACTGCACTGGCTGGGATTATCTATGTCGCTGCAACTCAGGTGATGAGCGGTATGTACCCTGCTTCTGAGATGGCGGCTTCCGGCGCACCGTTCGCCATCAGCGCCTCTACCATTATGGGCAGTTGGGCCGCACCAATGGTTTCTGCCTTCACCGCCTTTGCCTGCCTGACATCTCTGGGGTCGTGGATGATGCTGGTTGGCCAGGCTGGGGTACGTGCTGCCAACGACGGTAACTTCCCGAAAGTGTATGGCGAAATGGATAAAAACGGCATTCCTAAAAAAGGCCTGCTGTTGGCAAGCTGCAAAATGACCGCGCTGATGGTGCTGATTACTGCCATGAGTTCCGGTGGCGGTAAAGCTTCCGACCTGTTCGGGATGTTGACCGGTATTGCGGTGCTGCTGACCATGCTGCCGTACTTCTACTCTTGCGTAGACCTGATCCGCTTTGAAGGCGTCAATATACGTAACCTGCTGAGCCTGATTGCATCGATTCTGGGTTGTGGTTTCTGCTTCATCGCGCTGATGGGGGCTGACTCGTTCGAACTGTCCGGTACCTTCATCATCAGCCTGATCATTCTGATGTTCTATGCCCGCAAAATGAATACTCGCCAGACGGCTAAAGCCGTCGCTATCGACAGCAACACACCGGCTAAAGCGCACTAAGTACGCACTGACCCACCTCTAATTCAGCCCCTTGCAACAATTGCCATCCGCGATGGCAAGGGGCTCGCATTACCTGGAGAAATGATTATGAACGTTATTGCTATCATGAACCACATGGGTGTTTACTTCAAAGAAGAGCCCATCCGCGAACTGCACAACGCGTTAGAAAAACTGAATTTTCGTATCGTTTATCCGAACGATCGCGAAGACCTGCTCAAACTGATCGAGAACAATGCTCGGCTGTGTGGGGTCATCTTCGACTGGGATAAATACAACCTTGAGTTATGTGAAGAAATCAGCCAGCTGAATGAGTACATGCCGCTGTATGCATTTGCCAATAGCTATTCAACGCTGGATGTCAGCCTGAACGATTTACGCATGCAGGTGCGTTTCTTCGAGTATGCCTTGGGTGCCGCTAACGACATTGCTGACAAGATTAAACAAAACACCGATGAGTACGTCGATACCATTTTGCCTCCGCTGACCAAGGCGCTGTTCAAGTACGTGCGTGAAGGCAAATACACCTTCTGTACGCCTGGCCATATGGGCGGGACTGCTTTCCAGAAAAGCCCGGTGGGGAGTTTGTTCTATGATTTCTTTGGCCCGAACGCTATGAAATCCGACGTGTCGATTTCAGTCTCTGAACTGGGATCGCTGCTGGACCATTCCGGCCCGCATAAAGAAGCTGAAGAGTATATTGCTCGCGTATTCAACGCTGAACGCAGCTACATGGTGACTAACGGGACGTCTACCGCCAACAAAATTGTTGGTATGTACTCCGCACCTGCTGGAAGCACCGTACTGATAGACCGTAACTGCCATAAATCGCTGACCCATCTGATGATGATGAGCGACATTACGCCGATCTATTTCCGACCAACCCGTAATGCCTACGGCATCCTTGGCGGTATTCCGCAGAGCGAGTTTACCCGTGCCACTATCGCCAAACGGGTAAAAGAAACGCCAAACGCCACCTGGCCTGCACATGCGGTTATCACGAACTCGACTTACGACGGTTTGCTGTACAACACCGACTTCATTAAGAACACGCTGGATGTGAAATCTATCCACTTTGACTCTGCCTGGGTGCCTTACACCAATTTCCACCCGATTTACAAAGGCAAATGCGGCATGAGCGGTGGTCGTGTGGAAGGGAAGGTGATTTATGAAACGCAATCTACCCATAAACTGCTGGCGGCGTTCTCACAGGCTTCAATGATCCATGTGAAAGGTGACATTAACGAAGAAACCTTCAATGAAGCCTACATGATGCACACCACCACTTCACCGCACTACGGCATCGTGGCCTCTACCGAAACCGCAGCGGCAATGATGAAGGGCAATGCCGGTAAGCGTCTGATCAACGGCTCCATTGAGCGCGCTATCAAATTCCGTAAAGAAATCAAACGCCTGAATGTAGAATCTGAAGGCTGGTTCTTTGATGTTTGGCAGCCAGAACACATCGACGAAGCGGAATGCTGGCCACTGCGTTCCGACAGTGCCTGGCATGGTTTCAAAGGCATTGATAACGAACATATGTACCTCGACCCAATCAAGGTCACCATGTTGACACCGGGGATGAGCAAAGATGGCCAAATGGAATCGTTTGGTATTCCTGCCAGCCTGGTGGCGAAATACCTTGATGAGCACGGCATCATTGTTGAGAAAACCGGTCCATATAACCTGTTGTTCTTGTTCAGCATCGGTATCGACAAAACCAAAGCTCTGAGTCTGTTGCGCGGTCTGACTGACTTCAAACGCTCGTTCGATCTGAACCTGCGGGTGAAAAACATGCTGCCTTCGCTGTACAAAGAAGCCCCAGAGTTCTATGAAAACATGCGGATCCAGGAGCTGGCTCAGAATATCCACAACCTGGTGAAACAGCATAACCTGCCGGACCTGATGTACCGCGCCTTTGAAGTGTTGCCAACCATGGTGATGAACCCGTTCAAAGCCTTCCAGAAGGAACTGCACGGCGAAGTAGAAGAGGTCTATTTGGAGGAAATGGTCGGCAAAGTGAATGCCAACATGATCCTGCCATATCCTCCGGGTGTTCCATTGGTTATGCCGGGTGAAATGCTGACGGAGGAAAGCCGTCCGGTGCTGGAGTTCCTGCAAATGCTGTGCGAAATCGGCGCGCATTACCCAGGCTTTGAAACTGATATCCACGGCGCGTACCGCCAGGCGGATGGACGTTACACCGTTAAAGTATTGAAAAACGATAAATAAGTGTAATAACAGGGGAGGCGTTCGCGCTTCCCCTTTGTCGTTCAACGACTGATGGGAGAAAACCATGAAAACACCCTCACAGCCGCGCGCAATCTACTATGTCGTAGCAATACAAATTTGGGAATATTTCAGCTTTTACGGCATGCGTGCGTTACTTATTCTCTATCTGACCCACCAACTTGGTTATTCCGACAGCCGCGCCATTAGCCTTTATAGCGCCTATGCTTCCCTGGTTTACGTTACGCCGATTCTTGGCGGCTTGCTTGCCGATCGCCTGCTTGGCAACCGTGTCGCCGTCATTGCCGGCGCGGTGCTGATGACCCTGGGCCATATCGTACTCGGGCTGAGCGCCGTCTCAACACATTCACTCTATCTGGCATTGGCGATCATCATCTGCGGCTATGGCCTGTTTAAATCCAATATCAGTTGCTTGCTGGGTGAGCTGTATCAGCCGCAGGATACGCGCCGTGAAGGGGGCTTCTCTCTGCTGTATGCCGCCGGTAATGTCGGCTCGATTCTGGCACCGATCGCCTGTGGGTTGGCGGCGGAACGCTACGGGTGGCATGTAGGCTTTGCGCTTGCGGGTATCGGCATGTTGGCAGGGTTAACGATTTTCCTGTGCGGGAGCCGCCACTTTCGCCATACGCGTGGCGTGGATCCCGCTCAAATGTCGGCCACCACGTTTCGGGTACCAAACTGGGTATGGCTGAGCGTCATGCTGCTGTTGGCTCCGTTGTTTTTCACCGCGTTGTTCATTTACGATTTGGCCGGACAATTACTGATGCTGGTGTGTGCTGCTGCCGTCGTGATGGTGATGCGGATCATGGCCCGGGCCACGGCGATACAGCGGCGCGGGTTGTGGCAGATTGTCACGTTGATGCTGTTGGGGACCTTATTCTGGGCTTTCGCCCAGCAAGGCGGCAGCTCCATTAGCTTATTTATCGACCACTATGTCGATCGCCAATGGTTCTCTTGGTCAGTACCGACCGCATTGTTCCAGTCGGTGAATGCTTTTGCCGTCATGTTTGGCGGTGTGATGCTGGCCTGGCTGGCAAGAGGAAATGGCAGCGGGAGCCGAACTCTGCGTATCTGGGGAAAATTCGCCTTCGGTTTGTTGCTGATTGGCGTGGGTTTTACCCTGATGGCACTGAACGCCCGTTACGGGCAAGGATCGATGGCGTTAATGATCGCCGGGCTTTCGGTTATGGGGCTCGCCGAACTGTTTATCGACCCTGTCGCGATGGCGCAAATTACGCGTCTGAATATTCCCGGCGCCACCGGGGTGCTGACCGGCATCTATATGCTGACCACCGGTTCGATAGCCAATTACCTGGCGGGCATTATCGCCGGCCAGACCGCGGACGACCCGGCAACAGGCGCGACAGAGCAAGCTTATGTCCACCTGTTTGCTCAAATTGGCTGGTGGGCGATGGGGTGCACTGCGGCAGTGGTTGCGGTGTTGGCCATGTGGTGGTTATTGGCGGGGCGGCATATCCGAGCGGTTAATGCTTGATTGATGGTATGACGGGGGTTAACGTGCAGCTATCTGGACGTCATTAAGCCTAATCAATGAAGAGTAATCAATTATCTGCACAGCTTGCCCGCCAATTGGGTGCAAACCGGCATCTGCTGGTGGCATTCAGCGGCGGGTTGGACTCCACCGTGCTGCTGCACCTGCTGGCCATGTTACGGCAGCAATTGCCGGAATTGCAGTTACGTGCGGTGCACGTACATCATGGCCTGAGTACTTTTGCCGATCGGTGGGCAGCGCATTGCCAGCAGCTATGCGCTGCCTGGCGATTGCCGCTGGTGGTTCAGCACGTGCAGGTTGACGGCAGCCAAGGCGGCATTGAAGCCGCCGCCCGAGCCGCGCGCTATGCGGCCTTCGCCAGCACGCTGGAGGCCGGTGAGGTCTTGCTTACCGCACAGCATCTTGATGACCAATGTGAAACCTTCCTGCTGGCGTTAAAACGTGGCAGTGGCCCGGCGGGCCTGTCGGCGATGGCTGCAGAGGCAACGCGGGGGGATCATAGTTTGCTGCGCCCGTTGTTGGGGATTTCACGCGAACAGTTGGAAGCCTACGCGCAGCAGCATAAACTCACCTGGGTTGACGACGACAGCAATCAGAACCCGCGCTTTGACCGTAATTTCCTGCGTCTTCAAGTGTTGCCGCTGCTGAATCAGCGCTGGCCGCATTTTGCAGCCGCAACGGCGCGTAGCGCCAGCTTGTGTGCCGAGCAAGAGCAGTTGCTGGACGAGTTATTGGCAGAGCAACTGCACGCGTTGCTGGATGAAGACAATGCGCTGGCTATTGAGGGTTTGCTGGCGTGTTCAGCAGCCCGGCGTTTTGCTGTGTTACGCCGTTGGATTGCGTCATTCGACGTTACCATGCCCTCACGTGAACAGCTGCAACGGCTATGGGAAGAGGTCGCACTCAGCCGCGACGATGCCGAACCGCAACTGCTACTGCGACAATATCAGATCCGCCGTTTCCGCCGGCGTTTATACCTGTTGCCGCTAATGGCCGATCTGCGGGATCTCAGCCTAAATTGGTCATTGGCAGAGCCACTCACATTGCCGGACGGATTAGGCACGTTGGTCAGTGGGGAGGGGGATATTTGCCTGCGGGCGCCACAGCCACAACAAAAAGTGAGCATACGTTTTGCCGCCCAAGGTAAACTCCGCATTCTTGGTAGAACGCATTCCCGGCCGATCAAAAAATTGTGGCAAGAGTTGGGGATTCCTCCCTGGCAGCGTGAGCGTATCCCGATGGTCTATTATGATGATCAACTTATCGCTGCGCTGGGGGTTTTTGTCTGCGAGGACGCTCAAATACCCGAAGGGCAACAGCCCCTGCGGTTGCACTGGCATAAAAAATAATAAGAGACCCAACCTACCTGACGTTGTCTTTTTGTTGGCGACCTGTATTTGCTCCAGTCACGTACGATTTGTACGTCCAGGGGGCGTTTGGTTGCCACCTCGATGCAACGCCAATGGTTTTGGGCATAGCGAAGGAGCAATGATGAAATTTGTGAGCGCAGTGGCGGTGATGTTGGGGTTGTGCAGCCTGCCAGCGATGGCTGCGGGCGATGCGGCGGCGGGTAAGGATAAATCTGCCAGTTGTATGGCGTGCCACGGTGCGGAAGGGAAGGTCTCCGTGCCCATGTACCCGAACCTGGCCGGGCAAAACGCCATGTATCTGGAGCATGCATTGCAGGCGTATAAAAAAGGCGAGCGTAATGGCGGGCAGGCAGAAGTGATGAAGGCCTACGTTTCAGCGCTGTCTGATGATGATATTGCCGATCTGGCGGCCTACTATGCCAGTCTTAAACCCTAGCAGAAGCCATAAAAGACGAGGGCAGCCGTTGGGCTGCCCTGTTGGGATGGCGTTACCGTTTAATCAGTCAGACAGGCTGACGACCACGGTACCGATTTCCGGATGACTGAAACTGAGGATATGATCCAGACGCAAGCTGAGAGCATTGCCGGCCTGATCGATAATCAGATACTCAACGCCCTTGGTAAACTTCAGCTCGGTGGCCTTGCCTTCGAGTTTTTCTCCGTCGCGTAACTCCAGCTTCAGAATGTAGTTATGCTGACAGGCGAGTTCCAGGCTTTCATAGTCATCGCAATTGATGGATTGGTACTCATCATTCATCAACATAGTCGCTCACCAATAAGTTAGCGGCGGCAAAGGCCGCCTGTTCCCTAACGGAGGACGGTAGCGCGTTATTCGCAGCAACTTCGTCCAATGCCTTTAATACACATGCTAACGCATCAGGCACGTAGCCGAGATCACCACTGCCGATCTCAGCGTAAAAACGGCGTACTAACTCACAGTATTGTTGCACAGTTTCCTCCCTTAAGAACCTCTGCGTCATCGAAGCCCTACAGCGATGAGGCGCAGGCTCTCGGAGCTTGACTCTATCCTAGACGACTATAGCACAGCTATTGTGGAGTTATTAGCACCTCCGCGTGGCTTTCGTGCCGTGCTTTTCCCGGCCGCGCTGGCAGCGGTTAGGCCAAATCTAGTACACTGTCGCCTTATAATTATGAGGTCACCCATGGCGCTGAAAGCTACAATTTATAAAGCCACGGTCAATATCGCTGATATGGATCGTCACTTCTACCACGACGCCACGCTCACCTTGGCCCAGCATCCTTCCGAAACTGAACAGCGCATGATGCTGCGTTTGCTGGCTTGGATCTGCCACGCGGATGAGCGTTTGGTATTTACTAAAGGCCTGAGCGCTGACGATGAGCCGGAAATCTGGCAGCGGAACGACCATAACGGGCTGGAAATGTGGATCGAAATGGGATTGCCTGATGAAAAGCGGATCAAGAAAGCCTGCAATCAGTCACCGCGGGTCGTGTTGTATGCTTACGGTGAACGCGCCGGCCATGTGTGGTGGCAGTCGATTCAGAATAAGGTGGCAAACCACAAAAACCTAAGCATCCGTTTTCTGGATGATGAACAATTGGGCAAATTGGCCGCGCTGGCCAGTCGAAATATGACGCTACAGGCTACGCTGCAAGAGGGAACTATCTGGCTTTCTGACGTTCAGAATAGTCTGGAAATCCAGTTTGCCGAGTGGCAACAGGCACAGGTGTGATTGGTGTTAGAACTGTCAAGAAACGTAGCCATACCGGATAACGAGCTGGAATTAACGGCGATCCGTGCGCAGGGTGCGGGTGGTCAGCACGTGAACAAAACCTCAACGGCTATCCATTTGCGCTTTGACATCCGGGCATCCAGCCTGCCAGAGTATTACAAGGAAAGATTGCTGGCCCTGAATAATCATTTAATTACCGCTGATGGCGTCGTGATTATTAAAGCGCAGGAATATCGCAGCCAGGAATTAAACCGCGAGTCGGCGCTGGCCAGGTTGGTCGCGCTAATTCAGCAGGCGATGGTGGTGGAAAAGGCGCGCAAAGCGACCAAGCCCACGAAAGGATCAAAATTACGCCGGCTGGAAGGCAAGGTACGTAAAGGCGCAACTAAAGCGCTGCGCGGTAAGATCCGCACTTAAGGATACATACACCCAATATAATTGGCGTTGCACCGAGTCGGCCAGTGAACGAATTCCAATGCGCTTGCGTGGTAAGTGATTCGGATAAGGGAGCACTGGCAACTCAGAGGCAGCGGCAAGAATAAAGGATATAAACACAGTAGGAGAATAACTGTGAAGAAAATAACACTGGCCTTGTTTTTAGCGGCAGGGGCACTTTCGTTACTGGGATGTAATAACCACTACCAGCCGAAAGAACAACCACTTCAGGCGATGCAACAAAGCTACCAAGGCATTCTGCCTTGCGCTGATTGTGGTGGCCTGGATACCTCGTTGTTCCTGGATAAAGATGGCACTTTCGTGTTGCAGGAAACTTACCGCGGTACCAAAGATGGCGATCAAACCTTTGCTGATTACGGCAAGTGGGCGCGTACAGCGGATAAGTTGGTGCTGACTGACAGCCGTGGTGATAAACGCTATTTCCGTCCGGTTGGTAAAAGCCTGGAAATGCTGGATCAAACCGGTGCTGTGATTGAGTCTCAGCTGAATTACCGTCTCGATCCCGTAGAGAAGGCACTGCCTAAGACACCGATGTCGCTGAAAGGCAGTTACACCTATATGGCAGATGCGGCAGTATTTAAAGACTGCGCCACAGGCCAGACTTTCCCGGTTGATAATACTATCGCCCTGGAGCAAGGTTATGCCAAAGCCTATAAAACCCCGGGTGAGCCGGTGTTCCTGACCCTGAATGGTCACTTCAGCGTTCAGCCTTCAATGGAAGATGGCTTAACGGAGAAAGCGCTGGTGCCTGACGGCAAAATTGCTTTCGACCGCAGCAAAAATTGCGACAGTAAATAAGCGTCATAAAAAAACCCGCCTCGGCGGGTTTTTTGTTTTCAGCTGTCGCGGATTAGCGCGTGATCTGGCCTAACAGGAAATCAACGATTTCACCGGTTTTGATCATGCGTTTCTCGCCGACGCGGCGGTTTTTGTACTCAATCTCTTCGGTGTCGAGGTTACGATCGCCGATAACAATAGAGTGCGGTACGCCAATCAGTTCCATATCAGCAAACATCACGCCTGGACGCTCTTTACGGTCATCAAGGATCACGTCGATGCCGTGTGAACGCAGGGTGTTGTACAGATCTTCCGCCAGCGCTTGCACGCGGAAAGATTTGTGCATGTTCATTGGCAGAATCGCCACCTGGAATGGAGCGATAGCATCTGGCCAGATGATGCCGCGTTCGTCATGGTTTTGCTCGATAGCCGCAGCCACAACACGGGTCACCCCGATGCCGTAACAACCCATGGTCAGCACTTGGTTACGACCGTCTTCACCCTGAACCGTGGCTTTCATCGCTTCAGAGTATTTGGTACCGAGCTGGAAGATATGGCCCACTTCGATACCGCGTTTGATCAACAGCGTACCTTTACCGTCCGGGCTGGCATCGCCTTCCACAACGTTACGGATATCGGCAACCTGCGGCAGCGGCAGATCGCGCTCCCAGTTGATACCGAAGTAGTGCTTACCGTCGATGTTGGCACCGGCACCAAAATCACTCATTGCCGCTACGCTGCGATCGGCCACGACAGGAACCTGCAGATTAACTGGGCCAAGAGAACCAGGGCCAGCGCCGATGATGGCGCGGATTTCTTCTTCGGTGGCGAAGACCAACGGAGCAGCAACCTGCGGCAGTTTTTCGGCTTTAATTTCGTTCAGTTCATGATCGCCGCGAACCAGCAGGGCAACCAACTTGTGGCCGCTTTCTTCTTTAGCACGCACCAGCAGCGTTTTGACGGTTTTCTCAACCGGCAAATTGAATTGCTCTACCAGCTCGGCAATAGTTTTGGCGTTTGGCGTATCCACAATGCGCAGTTCTTCACTGGCAGCAGCACGCGGCTCCGCAGGGGCAACGGCTTCGGCCAGTTCAATGTTGGCGGCAAAGTCGGACCCGGTGGAAAACACGATATCGTCTTCACCGCTGTCAGCCAGCACCTGGAACTCGTGTGATGCGCTACCGCCAATAGAACCGGTATCGGCATGTACCGGACGGAAGTCCAGGCCCATGCGGCTGAAGATTTTGCTGTAGGCTTCGTACATCGCATCGTAGGTCGCTTGCAGCGATTCCTGCGTGGTGTGGAACGAATACGCGTCCTTCATCAGGAATTCGCGAGAGCGCATCACACCAAAACGTGGGCGCACTTCATCACGGAACTTGGTCTGAATCTGGAAGAAGTTCAGCGGCAGCTGTTTGTAAGAGCTGATCTCGTTACGGATCAGGTCGGTGATCACTTCTTCGTGCGTTGGACCCAGTACGAACGGGCGCTCGCCGCGATCGACAAAACGCAACAGTTCAGGACCGTACTGTTCCCAACGGCCACTTTCCTGCCACAAGTCGGCAGGCTGTACCACCGGCATACATACTTCGATCGCGTTAGCATTGTTCATTTCTTCGCGAACGATGTTTTCAACCTTTTTCAGAACGCGCAGACCGGTTGGCAACCAGGTATAAAGACCCGAGGCCAGTTTGCGAATCATCCCGGCGCGCAGCATCAGCTGGTGGCTGATCACTTCGGCATCGGCAGGTGTCTCCTTCAGGGTGGAGAGCAGATATTGGCTAGTACGCATGGTGTTTTGGTTCCGTTAGAACTGCAAATTGCATTGGGTAGCCACAGTGGCGGCCAAAAGTGGTTTAGTTTACCAGTGCAAGCGGGTTGTCAAAAGAGAGACGATGGATTTTTAACGCAGGTCGAGAGACAGCACCTCGGTTTGTTGATCCACGACCCGCCAGCGTACGTTGAAATCCAGTAACCAGACCGCGTAATCCCGTTCCACTTCTTGCCCCTTACGGTAGGCTGGACGTGGATCTTGAGCCAGAACCTGAGTGATAAAGCGCCGTAACTGCGGGTAGCGTGTTTGATGTTGCTGTAGCTGCTGTTCCGCTTCAGGGGCAAAAAACACGGGCATATCACCGGCTGGCGCTGACTGAGCAAATCCGGCACGCGCCTGTGGCTGGCTTTCGGCAAAGGGCAGGTAGGGTTTGATATCCACCACTGGCGTACCATCAACCAGATCGAGGCTGCCCAATTCAAGCACGACGTCGCTGCCCTGAGTGCGCACATTTTTTAATTCAATCAGCGACATACCGAGCGGGTTCGGACGGAAAGTCGAACGGGTCGCGAATACTCCCATCCGGGCATTGCCGCCGAGGCGGGGTGGGCGGACGGTTGGCCGCCAGCCGCCTTCCATGGTTTGATGGAAAATAAACATCACCCAAAGATGGCTGAACTCACTGAGACCGCGTACTGCTTCCGCCTGATTATAGGGCGGCAGCAGCACTAACTCACCGCCACCATCTTCCACCAACCCCGGCTGACGGGGTACGGCGAATTTTTCTTTATACGGTGAACGGATGGTTCCGATCTGATTGAAAACAAACTCGGTCATTTGGACGAAACGTTAAGCGCTGAGCCTTGGCAAATGGCCTGTTGGTAACAGCCGGCAACGCCACTGACAATTTGGCAGTCGTGCAATAGCACGGCATTTGCTTTCATATAAGAAGCGCGGATTTGCATGCGTTTACGGGCTGTCGCCAGATTAGGTGGAGAATCCTGCACCGTCGTTTGGCAAGACTCGCCGGAAACTTCACCCAGATCGCGGAATGGCTTACCGACTAACTCTTCTGCACTTTTATACAGTTTAACCGGCGCGGGACGTGCCGCCGAGGTCGTTTTCGTTGGCGTTGTTGCTACCGGTTTGCTGGTGCTGTTTGTTGAGGGGGGCGCGAAACGCTGCGACGAACACCCTGCTAGCGCAAGCGCTAACAAACAGAGAGGTAAAGCACGCATTGAGATTCCTCTGCCTTGATGGAATATAGAAGTGGCGCTATTGAAGCAATCTATCGTGGAAATAACAAGACGGGCCGGAGCCCGTCTAGATTTCTGACAAACACCCGAAAAACGTGGTTTTCGGATGTTTGGGGTAATGTAGAAAATATAATCCTTTGTTTTTATTAGTACTAAATGACTGCATCAGTCGCAAAGGATTTGATTAACAGTGTCAGACGGGCCGAAGCCCGTCTTGCAATTATAGGAATAAAATCGGTAATGAATAATTACCAACCTTTAACTGCACCACCGTTAAAGATCTTGTTGGCCGCTTCGTTCACTTCGTCAGATTGGTAAGCCTGAACGAATTTCTTCACGTTTTCCGCGTCTTTGTTATCTTCGCGGGCAACCAGCAGGTTCACATACGGCGAGTCTTTGCCTTCAACGAACAGGCCGTCTTTCGCTGGGGTCAGGCCAATCTGGCTGGCGTAAGTGGTATTGATTACCGCCAGTGCGATTTGCTGATCATCGAGTGAACGTGGCAACTGTGGTGCTTCCAGCTCGACCAGCTTCAGGTTTTTCGGGTTCTCAGTTACGTCCAGCACGGTCGGCAGCAGGCCAACACCGTCTTTCAGTTTGATCAGGTTAACCTTCTGCAGCAGCAGCAGGGAACGGCCCAGGTTCGTTGGGTCATTAGGCAAGGCAACCTGAGAACCGTCTTTCAGTTCGTCCAGAGATTTGATTTTCTTGGAGTAACCGGCAATCGGATAAACGAAGGTATTGCCGACTGCGACCAGTTTGTAGCCGCGATCCTTGATTTGCTGGTCCAGATAAGGTTTGTGCTGGAAGGCGTTCAGATCGATGTCACCTTTGCTCAGCGCTTCGTTTGGCAGCACGTAGTCATTGAACGTTACCAGCTCGACGTCCAGACCGTATTTCTCTTTCGCCACTTTTTGCGCGATTTCGGCGACCTGCTGTTCAGCACCGACAATGACGCCGACTTTAATATGGTTCGGATCTTTTTCTTCTTGACCACAGCCTACCAGAGCCAGACTACCGATCAGTGCGCCGATTGCTGCGATGGATTTAAATTTTAACGACATATCCCTTCCTCATTAGACTCGCATTTGAAATACGCTTTACCCTTTATCTTTCAAAGCCCAGCGTTGTTGGCTGTGTACGCTCACCCCAATTACTGTTCATGGGGACTCGCTTACTTGCCGCCTGGCCAGGTTCTGAAATCTATCGGGTAGATATCAGCGCAGTTGCTGTAAAAACTACTTATGGGTGACGGCCTTGACGATCCGGTCACCGAAGAACTGAATCAGATAAACCAGCACCACCAGTAATACTAATACGGTATTCATTACTGTGGCGTTATAACCGATATAACCGTACTGATAACCAATCTGCCCCAGCCCACCTGCGCCAACAGCGCCGCCCATGGCGGAATAACCCACCAGAGTGATCAAGGTAATGGTGGCGGCGTTAACCAAACCCGGCAGGGCTTCTGGCAACAACACCTTTTTAATGATTTGCATCGGGGTTGCGCCCATCGCACGGGCCGCTTCCACCAAGCCAGAGGGGATTTCCAACAGCGCGTTCTCTACCATACGGGCAATAAAGGGGGCAGCGCCTACGGTCAGTGGCACGATGGCCGCTTGCAGGCCAATCGACGTACCGACGATCAAACGAGTAAATGGAATCATCCACACCAACAGAATAATGAAGGGGATGGAACGGAAAACGTTCACTAACCCAGACAGTGTTCTATATAGCGTATTGTTGGCGGCGATTTGCCCCGGACGAGTCACATACAGCAGCACGCCAACCGGCAGGCCGAGTACGAAACCGAAAAAGCCGGAGACAAAGGTCATCATGACGGTTTCCCACACGCCACGAGCCATTAACCACATCATTGCCTCAGACATAACCCAGAACCTCTACTTTTACCTGATTTTCCTGCAGGAACTTAATCGTTGCCAATGCGTCTTCATCACTGCCGTGGAGCTCAGCGAGCATCACGCCAAATTTGACGCCACCGGCATAGTCCATCTGCGCACTGATGATGTTGTTATTCACGTTGAAACGGCGGGCAGCTTCTGACAGCAGCGGCGCATCAACTGACTGGCCGGTGAATTCCAGACGTAATAGTGGCTGACGGCCACCACTGCGTTCAGGCGCCAGGCGCTTGGCATAGTCATCCGGGATATCCAGGTGCAGCGTGGATTGAATGAACTGCTGGGCCAGCGGGGTTTTCGGGTGCGAGAACACTTCGCTGACACTGTCTTTTTCAATGAGTTGGCCCTGGCTGATAACCGCAACCTGATCACAGATGCGTTTTACCACGTCCATTTCATGGGTGATCAGCAAAATAGTCAGACCAAGACGACGGTTAATGTCTTTCAACAGTTCCAGAATTGAACGTGTGGTGGCCGGGTCCAGGGCGCTGGTGGCTTCATCACACAACAGAACTTTAGGTTGGCTTGCCAATGCACGGGCAATTGCCACGCGTTGCTTCTGGCCGCCTGACAGGTTAGCCGGATAGGCATCATGCTTATCTGACAAACCGACCAGTTCCAACAGTTCGGTCACGCGTTTTTTGATTTCAGCGCGCGGGGTGTTATCCAGCTCGAGCGGCAAAGCAACGTTGCCGAACACGGTACGGGAAGACAGCAGGTTAAAGTGTTGGAAAATCATGCCAATCTGACGGCGTGCGCGCGTCAGTTCGCTTTCAGACAGCGACGTCAGATCCTGTCCGTCGACCAGCACCTGGCCCGAGGTTGGGCGCTCAAGCATATTGGCGCAGCGGATCAAGGTACTTTTACCGGCGCCTGATGCACCGATAACGCCATAAATTTGCCCGGCAGGGACGTGAAGAGTCACGTCAGAGAGCGCGTTAATCGTGCGCGAACCCTGCTGGAACACTTTGGTGATGTTAGAAAGTTTAATCATATTCTTCTTATTTTAGCGTGGTTGCCCGTGGCTAGATAAAAGTAAACCTTGGCGTGGACCAAGGTATGACTCAGATGTTAAGGCGTCTAGACGTCTAAGTCAACGATCAACGCTGTTCTCTTCCGTTCTCAGCATTGGGTAAAACATGCGATACTGTGCACGTTTTCAGGCCCTCAGGAGCAAACCGGTGACACAAAGCGTTCCAGCAATTTTCCTCGATCGTGATGGCACGATTAATGTCGACCATGGCTACGTCCATGAAATCGATAATTTCCACTTTATTGATGGCGTGATTGACGCCTGTCGCGAACTTAAAAAGATGGGCTTTGCTTTGGTATTGGTGACTAACCAGTCTGGCATCGCACGCGGTAAGTTCAGCGAAGACCAGTTTATGTACCTGACTGAATGGATGGACTGGTCGTTAGCCGATCGTGATGTTGATCTGGATGGCATCTATTTCTGTCCACATCATCCAGAAGCAGTAATAGAAGAGTTCCGCCAAGTGTGCGATTGCCGCAAGCCTCAACCTGGCATGTTGTTGCAGGCGCAGCAGGAATTGAACATTGATATGGCTGCTTCTTATATGGTTGGCGACAAACTGGAAGATATGCAGGCGGCAATGGCGGCGGGTGTTGGCACAAAAGTACTGGTGCGTACCGGCAAGCCAGTCACTGAAGAAGGCGAGAAACTGGCAGATTGGGTGTTAAACAGCCTGGCAGACCTGCCGGAAGCCATTAAAAAGCGGGTTTAGTAGACGTTATGCATGAATAGTGAGCGGTCAGATAAAAAGTGAATATTAATCCTTGTCATTCTGAGCCGGCTCCCTATAATGCGCCTCCATCGACACGGAACATGTGAACAACTTCACAGAGTCTCCGGGGTTCGAAGAGAAAAAATCCTGAAATTTAGGGGTTGACTCTGAAAGAGGAAAGCGTATTATACGCCACCTCGAGATAGCAAGCTACGGCGGCTAACTCACTGCTCTTTAACAATTTATCAGACAATCTGTGTGGGCACTCCACAAGACGATAT
>NZ_JBJDOG010000006.1:0-227506 GCF_044900985.1 Serratia sp. NPDC087055 | reverse complement strand
AAAGCACGTGCAGAACCGCCGTAGGTTTTAGCCAGAACGGTGGTGATTGCTGCAGTCAGGGTAGTTTTACCGTGGTCAACGTGGCCGATAGTACCAACGTTAACGTGCGGTTTGGAACGTTCAAATTTTTCTTTAGACACGGCTATATTCCTTACTCTTATGCTCTCCCCTCATGGAGAGAGCACTGATCAATGTGTTAAACCCGAAAGCTTATTTACCACGGGCTTCAATAACGGCCTGAGCGACGTTGTTCGGCGCATCATCGTACTTCAGGAACTCCATGGAGTAAGAAGCACGGCCTTTGGTCAGAGAACGCAGTTGTGTCGCGTATCCGAACATCTCGGACAACGGAACTTCAGCGTGAATCTGAACGCCAGTAGCGTTAGATTCCTGACCTTTCAGTTGACCACGACGACGGCTAAGGTCACCGATGACGTCACCAGTGTTCTCTTCCGGCGTTTCAACTTCAACCTTCATGATTGGCTCAAGCAAAACAGGTTTCGCTTTTTTAAAGCCATCTTTAAAGGCGATAGACGCGGCCAGTTTAAACGCCAATTCGGAGGAGTCAACATCATGGTAAGAACCGAAATGCAGACGCACACCGAGATCAACTACCGGATAACCGGCCAGTGGACCAGACTTAAGCTGCTCCTGGAGGCCTTTATCAACGGCAGGGATGTATTCCGTTGGGATCACACCGCCTTTAATGTCATTGATGAACTCGTAGCCTTTCGGGTTTGAGCCCGGCTCCAGTGGGTACATGTCGATAACAACATGACCGTACTGACCACGACCACCAGACTGCTTGGCGTGCTTACCTTCGATATCGGTAACTTTCGCGCGAATCGCTTCACGGTAAGCAACCTGTGGTTTACCGACGTTCGCTTCAACGTTGAATTCACGCTTCATGCGGTCAACGATGATGTCGAGGTGCAGCTCACCCATACCTGCGATGATAGTCTGGTTAGTTTCTTCGTCAGTCCAAACGCGGAATGATGGATCTTCTTTAGCCAGACGACCCAGAGCCAGACCCATTTTTTCTTGGTCAGCTTTGGTTTTTGGTTCTACCGCGATAGAAATTACCGGCTCAGGGAATTCCATACGCTCCAGAATGATCACATTGTCTGGATCACACAGAGTGTCACCGGTAGTCACGTTCTTCAGGCCGATTGCCGCAGCAATGTCGCCTGCGCGAACTTCTTTGATCTCTTCACGTTTGTTCGCATGCATCTGAACGATACGGCCCAGACGCTCGCGATCCGCCTTCACGGAGTTCAGTACGGTGTCACCGGAGTTAACCACACCTGAGTACACACGGAAGAAGGTCAAGTTACCTACGAACGGGTCGGTAGCGATTTTGAACGCCAGCGCCGCGAACGGCTCATCATCGGTAGAGTGACGAACAGCTGGAGTATCTTTACCGTCATCCAGCATACCGTTGATTGCAGCAACGTCAGTAGGAGCTGGCAGGTAATCAATTACCGCATCCAGCATCGCCTGTACGCCTTTGTTCTTAAATGCAGAACCACAAGTCACCAGGATGATTTCGTTGTTCAGCACGCGCTGACGCAGAGCTTTCTTGATTTCTTCCTCGGTCAGCTCATCGCCGCCCAAGTATTTGTCCATCAGCTCATCTGAAGCTTCCGCTGCAGATTCAACCAGGTTCTGGTGCCATTCAGCAGCCAGCTCTTGCATGTCTGCAGGGATCTCTTCGTATTCGAAGGTCACGCCAGCATCAGCTTCGTTCCAGTTGATAGCTTTCATTTTCACCAGGTCAACAACACCGGTGAATTTCTCTTCCGCGCCGATAGCCAGTTGCAATGGAACTGGATTCGCGCCCAGACGAGATTTGATCTGACCAACAACTTTCAGGAAGTTAGCACCCATGCGGTCCATTTTGTTAACGAACGCGATGCGTGGAACTTTGTATTTGTTAGCCTGACGCCATACGGTTTCAGACTGCGGCTGAACACCACCAACAGCACAGTAAACCATTACCGCACCATCAAGAACACGCATAGAACGTTCTACTTCGATGGTGAAGTCAACGTGCCCTGGGGTGTCGATGATGTTTACGCGGTGCGGCTCGAACTGCTTGGCCATACCAGACCAGAAAGCAGTAGTCGCTGCAGAAGTGATGGTAATACCACGCTCCTGCTCCTGTTCCATCCAGTCCATGGTGGCTGCGCCATCATGAACTTCACCGATTTTGTGGTTTACACCGGTGTAGAACAGAATACGTTCGGTAGTGGTCGTTTTACCGGCGTCGATGTGGGCGCTGATACCGATGTTACGATAGCGCTCAATGGGTGTTGTACGAGCCATTTGATTCCTCTATTGCCTTAGGCGTTCAAGTTCAGTTAACCCAAGCGGGTTGGCTTCTTGAAGCGCCCGCTTGGTTAGCATAACTACTGCGTGGCAATTACCAGCGGTAGTGGGCGAACGCCTTGTTAGCTTCGGCCATACGGTGAACGTCTTCACGTTTCTTAACAGCAGAACCTTTGTTCTCAACTGCGTCAGAAAGCTCGTTCGCCAAGCGCAAAGCCATGGATTTATCACCGCGTTTACGAGCAGCATCAACGATCCAACGCATTGCCAGAGCATTACGACGGACCGGGCGAACTTCAACTGGTACCTGATAAGTAGAACCACCAACGCGGCGAGACTTAACTTCTACAGTCGGGCGTACGTTGTCGAGAGCTACTTCGAAAGCTTCCAGGTGATCTTTACCAGAACGCTGAGCCAGGGTCTCCAGCGCGGTATAGACGATTGCTTCTGCAGTAGATTTTTTACCATCTACCATCAGGATATTTACAAATTTGGCCAACAGTTCGGATCCGAACTTAGGATCTGGAAGGATTTTACGTTGGCCGATTACGCGACGACGTGGCATGGAAATACTCCGTTGTTAATTCAGGATTGTCCAAAACTCTACGAGTTTATTTTGACATTAAAGTGAAAATGTTTGGCCTTACTTAACGGAGAACCATTAAGCCTTTGGCTTCTTCACGCCGTACTTGGAACGAGCTTGCTTACGGTCTTTAACGCCGGAGCAGTCAAGTGCACCACGAACGGTGTGGTAACGCACACCTGGCAAGTCTTTTACACGACCGCCACGGATCAGGATCACGGAGTGTTCCTGCAGGTTATGACCTTCACCGCCGATGTAGGAGGTAACTTCAAAACCGTTAGTCAAACGCACACGGCATACTTTACGCAGTGCGGAGTTTGGTTTCTTAGGAGTGGTGGTATATACGCGAGTACATACGCCACGTTTCTGCGGGCAGGCTTCCAGCGCTGGAACGTTGCTTTTAGCAGCCTTCACAGAGCGTGGTTTGCGTACCAGCTGATTAATTGTTGCCATTAAAAAGCTCCTGGTTTTTGCTTCGTTTGTTGCTTCGTAAACATGTGATAAATCCCCCCGTATGCACTACTGGCAAAGTACGGGACGCAGAATTTTATGGCTGAGCAGTTGAGGTGTCAAGAAATATACAACATTACTCTCATCACCAAGCCATTTGGCTGCGGTGTTTTTCGGTTAATTCGACGAAATGATTATAGCCGACAACAGTAATATTGTGCGAAAAATGACCAACCAATCCTCTGGCTTCCAGGTCGTTCTGCAGCGCATAAAGGGATATGGGGGCGCTGAGTAGCAATTCAAGGTGCGCGCTGCCAGCCAAGCCAGCCAGCACGCCATCTTGCAACAACAGCAAGTCATCACCTGGGGCAGTTAAGCGCAGCAATGCTGGCAAATCACATTGTGTGGGGGAACGGCTAAGGGTATACAGCATCAGGATTTCCTAAAAAGTCATCACCACGTCATAGCTGGCCAACTGCAGGCGCAACGCATCCGGTGGCAGTATTTCAGCATCCAATACCCAGTCGGTCACCTGACCCAAACCGCGTTCCTGTAAGGATGCCTGGCACAGATAGCATTGCTCAACGTCATACAACGGCAACACGCCGAAGGTCGCAATGTAATTACGCGCCAGAATTTTTTCCGGCTGCTGCCCTGGCAAAAGCTGCAGTACGCCGTCGCCAATAAAAAACACACCCACCTCTTCGCTCAACGCAGACGTGGCCAGCAATGCATCCAGCCCTTCCCTGCCACCGGCACTACCATGAGGACTCTGGGTAAAAACAAAAGCGACTCGTTTCATAAACTCTCTCAGAACTGCACCAAACGGTCACAGCTCAGCGAAGCCTCCGCCAATGACCCCAGCCCGCTGAGGATGAAACCCGGCTGAAGATTGGCGGTAGCCAGCCCCTGCTGGGCAGCCTCTTGCTCGTCGGTCACTCCACGTCGCAGCGCGGCTGCCACACAGACATTGAGTGCAATACCGTGCTGTTGCGCCAGTTGCGTCCAGCACCGTACCAAATCGAACTCATCACCGGCCGGTGCCGTCAGTTGATTGGCGTTCAATACGCCTTCACGGTAAAAAAACACGCTGGAAAGGCGGTGCCCTTTAGCTAAAAGGGCAAGTGCAAATTGATAGGCACTGCTAGCCTGCTGGGTGCCATACGCCGGGCCAGTGACCAAAAGACAGTAATCCAACATCAACGTTCGGTTCCCAACAGATCGCCGCTTTTGAACTGGCGAATGTACAAGTACACCGTGTGTTTGGAGATATTCAGCCGATCCGCCACCTGGTTGATCGCATCCTTGATATCAAAAATACCCTTCTCGTAGAGGTTCAGTACCACCTGGCGATTTTTCGCATTGTTGGAGACAGTGCGATCGGCATTCACTTCTTCAATGGTGAACTCCAGCGTTTGCGCCACCAAGTCGTCAACGGAGGACGCAAAGTTGACCGACGGGGCGACATCTTGCGTTTCCGGTGGCATGAAGGTCTGCATGACCTGGGAGAAGGGAACATCGAGGTTCATGTTAATACACAGCAAGCCAATCACTCGCTGCTCGCGATTGCGAATGGCGATAGTTACCGACTTCATCAGCACGCCGCTCTTGGCGCGGGTAAAATAGGCTTTCGACACGCTGCTATCGTCACCCGCCATGTCGTGCAGCATACGCAGCGCCAGATCAGTGATCGGCGAACCGATTTGCCGACCGGTATGTTCGCCGTTAGCAATGCGCACCGCAGAGCATTTCAAATCTTCCAGTGCGTGCAGCACAATTTCGCAATGCCCGCCGATTAACATCGCCAGGCCATCAACAACGGCTTCGTAAGACTTCAGAATTTCATGATCCGTCTGAGTAAACGGACGTTCATTCAGCAAATCAAGTTCGCTGGCTTCGCTGGATAAAAGCGAATTAGACATCGAAAATACCACCCTCAAAGATCGCCTGTGCCAGGGGGCGCAGCTAAAACTGCTCGTGCAGGCTGCTTTCCACAGGCGGCGCACCCTTGTGATAAAACAGGGTGGGCTGGCTGATATCAGTCTGAAACAGCACGACGAACGTCCGCAGGCCGAAACGACCAGGAACAGTTTTAGATACACGCCCTAAGGGGCAGGCGCATGACTTATAAGCCCGGATTATTAGTCTAGCAAAACAACCAGAGTAAAATCCTTGCGTTTGCGCGTGGTATTGACGTTAAGCCCGATGCCCGGCAGGCGTCAAGCGATCAGTGGGTAAGGCGTGAAAGTGGCACGTAATTGGGTGTGCTAAAATAAAGCCGCCGCGAAGAATATTCGCGGCGGTGAGGTACTCAGACAGGCTTATTGCGCTTTAGCATCAGCCGCTGCGTCAGCGGGCTTCTCTGCCTTAGCGTCGGCTTTTGGTGCCGCTTTCACGTCCAGCAGCTCAACGTCGAATACCAGGGTGGAGTTAGCCGGGATGCCCGGAACGCCAGTTTTACCGTAGGCCAGTGCCGGTGGGATAACCAGCTTGATTTTGCCGCCTTTCTTGATGTGTTTCAGGCCTTCAGTCCAACCTGGGATCACACCGTCCAAACGGAACGACAGCGGCTCGCCACGGGTGTATGAGTTGTCGAACTCGGTGCCGTCGGTCAGGGTGCCTTTGTAGTTCACCACAACGGTATCGCTGTCTTTAGGCGCAGCACCGGCACCTGGTTTTTCTACCTGATACAGCAGGCCAGATTCAGTTTTCTTCACGCCTTTTTCTTTAGCGAAGGTGTCGCGGTACTTAGTGCCTTTCGCTTCGTTATCTTTCGCGTCCTGCTCCATCTTCGCCTGAGCGGAAGCCTTCACGCGTGCTTCAAAGCTCTGCAGCGTTTTTTCGATATCTGCGTCGTTCAGTTTGCTCTTGTTAGCAAAAGCGTCTTGAACGCCTGAGATCAACTGGTCTTTATCCAGTTTAATGCCAAGCTTTTCTTGCTCTTTCAGTGAGTTGTCCATGTAACGACCCAGTGATGCACCCAGTGCGTAAGCCGCTTGTTCGTCATCATTCTTGAACTTGCCAGTGCTTGGCGCCGCGTCAGCAGGTTTCGCCGCTTCTGCCGGTTTAGCTGCATCAGCAGCCATGACGTGGGTCGCATTCAGAGCAAAAGCCATGGTGGTTGCCAGAAGCGTGACTTTAAACAAAGATTTCATCCATTTCTCCAGTGTCTGAAGCGGTGCCCCAAACAATCATTAAGTAAGATAACCGGGCTACTATAGCTGTCCGAAAGAAAACAAAACAGTCACACAGGTAACCAATCGAGTCAAAGTGTGACTCCCGCTTTAAACAGAAGTTTCGTTTAATGTGCTACCCGCATGATAAATCAGATTTTTCTTTCATCCCGCAGCGCAACAGTAACAAATACCGTCAAAGCAAGCGCTCTATTTTTCAGCACTTTACACAGGCCCCCGCGCTTTCGTGAAGTTGCCTCACGGAGCGGGTGAAATAGCACAGCGCAAAGCCAGCGGTAGCTGTTAACATAGTGTCAGATCCAGGATTAAACCGTGTCAGAGGTAGCATCATGCACAACGCCGATACCCAAAGCCTGTTAATGCGGCTTGAAGAGCTGGAAAGCCGCCAGGCCTTTCAGGAAGTCACCATCGAAGAACTCAACCAAACGGTGGTACAACACCAGCTTGAAATGCTGAAATTGCAGGACCACCTGCGCGTTCTGACCGACAAACTGCGTTCGACCCAAACGTCGATGATCGCCTCGCAGTCGGAAGAAACGCCGCCGCCACATTATTGACAGACCATAAAAAAGGCAGCCCCAGGGCCGCCTTTTTTTTGCCGTTACTGCGCTGCGATTAGTGGCAGCCGCAACCGCCGTTACCGCAACCGCCTTTCTTAGCCTGATCCTGGCCATGCGCGTGGTCATGGTCGTGATCGTGGCCATGGCCGCCGCAGCAACCTTCACCGTGTTCGTGGTGATGATCGTGCTCGCCGTGTACGTGACCGTGCGCCAGTTCTTCAGCAGTAGCTTCGCGAATCGCGACAACTTCTACATTGAAGTTCAGGTTCTGGCCAGCCAGCATGTGGTTGCCGTCAACCACGACGTGATCGCCGTCCACTTCGGTGATTTCGACTGGAACTGGGCCCTGATCGGTATCAGCCAGGAAACGCATGCCAACTTCCAACTCGTCAACGCCCATAAAGACGTCTTTAGGCACACGCTGCACCAGGTTTTCGTCGTAGTTGCCGTACGCATCGTTAGCGCCAACATTCACGTCAAAACGATCGCCAGCTTCGTGGCCTTCAAGTGCTTTTTCCAGACCTGCGATCAGAGAACCATGCCCGTGCAGATAGTCCAGCGGCGCACTCACCGGAGACTCATCAACCAACACACCGTCTTCTGTACGTACTTGATAAGCCAGGCTGACCACCAAGTCTTTTGCTACTTTCATGATATCTCCTACCGTTAGACACTTGGCGCAACTGTCTTTGGGCTACGCCTTAACCGGACAGATTGTATCGGAAATCTGCCCCGCTGTACCCTTCAGCATAAAAAAACG
Source organism: Serratia sp. NPDC087055 (assembly GCF_044900985.1). NCBI lineage: Bacteria > Pseudomonadati > Pseudomonadota > Gammaproteobacteria > Enterobacterales > Yersiniaceae > Serratia > Serratia sp. NPDC087055. Next base: position 219,631 of record NZ_JBJDOG010000006.1, on the reverse strand, counting down.
CGCCCGATAACGCTACTCAGGATGGAAAATACCGATCACCTGCTCCTGCGGCCTCACGTGTTTTGCGACCTGCTCTTCGGTCTGTCGCTGATGGTGGCCACACTTAACGCACTCGACCACTTCAACCTGGTCTTCGCGCCAAACGGCCAGCGTATCCATAGCTTTGCAGCTTGGGCAAACGGCTCCGGCAATAAATCTTTTGCGTGTTGCAGACATCTCAGTGCTCCAAATTATTCGTATTCATCCCAGCCGTCGAACTGGCGACTCTCTTTTTGCATTTCTCGGTGGAAAAGTTCTTCCAGCTCGCGCCGCGCTTCTTTCACGCGGGAAATCTGCGCCACATCGCCGTGATGTGGTGGCATCAGCTCACGTAGCATCCGCATATCCAACCGACGGAAGTGTTGCTGAGCACGATAGGCCTGATGCGGATGCATGCCCTGCTCCATTAGCGCTTTGCGCCCCAGTTCCAAGGCACTGGAGAAGGTTTCACGAGTAAACTGTTTGACCCCCGCCTGCAATAATTCGTGCGCCTCCACGCGACCACGTGCACGCGCCAAAATGCTCAGTTCGGGAAAATGCTGCTGACACAGGCGCACAATTTCCATCGTGTCCTCCGGCTCATTACAGGTGATCACAATCGACTTGGCCTTCGCTGCCCCGGCTGCCCGCAGCAATTCCAGCTCGGTGGCGTCACCGTAATACACCTTATAACCGTAGCGACGCAGCACACCGACGGCGCTGACGTCCCGTTCCAATACGGTAATACGCATCTTATTGGCCATCAGCAGCCGGCCGATCACCTGACCAAAACGCCCGAAGCCGACGATAATCACCTGCGGATCGTCATCTTCCACGTACGGCGTCTCTTCGTCTTCGTCTTCGTCTTTGGCGTTGTAGCGGCGTACCAAAATACGGTCGATAATCTGCATCAGTAACGGCGTAGTCATCATCGACAACGTTACTACCACCAACAGCAATGCAAGCTGATCGGGCTGCAAGACCTTCTGTGCACCCGCGGCCGAAAACAGCACGAAGGCAAATTCCCCACCTTGGCTAAGCACGCCGGCAAACTGCAAACGCACGGAACTGCGCAGCCCAAAAATACGCGACAGTGTATAAAGCACGCCTGACTTGATCGTCACCAGCACCACAACACCGAACAACACTTCGACCAAATGGGTATAGAGTACGCCGATATTTAACGCCATACCCACCGAGATAAAAAACAGCCCCAGTAACAGCCCTTTGAACGGCTCGATGGCGATTTCCAACTCATGGCGATATTCACTTTCCGCCAGCAGCACACCCGCGATAAAGGTGCCAAGCGCCATCGACAGGCCAAGCGCATCCATAAACAACGCGGCCCCGAGCACCACCAACAATGCGGCGGCAGTAAAGATCTCTCGCACTCCAGAAGAAGCGATGTAGCGGAACAGTGGCCGTAGCAGGAAACGCCCACCGATCAGCATGCCGCCGAACGCCGCAACCTTGAGTGCAATTTGTGCCCAATCGTCACTGCTACCACCGGCACCGGCCAAAATCGGGATCAGGGCCAGCGCCGGGATCACCGCCATATCCTGGAACAACAACACCGAGAATCCCAGTTGCCCGCCCTCATTGCGGTTCATACCTTTTTCGCGCATTAATTGCAGCGCCATGGCCGTTGAAGACATCGCCAGTCCTATGCCCCCAATCACAGCGGCCTGCCAAGCGAAATGGGTAAGGTAGAGCAACGCCCCCAGTACAGCGGCGGTAATCAGCACTTGTCCCGCGCCGACACCAAAAATGGAACGCCGCAGCTCCCACAGCTTGCTCGGGTTCAGTTCCAGCCCGATGATAAACATCAGGAACACCACACCCAACTCGGAAAAGTGCAGGATCTCGTCAACGTCGCGAATGAAGCCCAGCCCCCAGGGGCCGATGGCAATGCCGGCGATCAGGTAGCCCAATACGGCGCCAATCCCTAACCGGCGGGCGATCGGTACCGTAACCACCGCGGCGAACAGAAACAGTAAAATTGCGGTCAATAAGGCGGAGCCTTCCATGTTCATCTCCCTCCCTGTGGCAGCGGATGACGCAACCAGTCACCGTACGCGGCAGCATGGCTTTCCAGCACCTCTGGTTTCTGCCTGCGTGCCCAATACACCAGCATCGGCGTCATCCAGTGCATGTGGCACATGGCGGCGGTCAGTTCGAACGGCCGCAAAATATCTTCCATCGGATAACGGTTATAGCCGCCAGTACGGTAGGCACCCTCAGGCTCACCGGTGGTGATCACCGAACGCCAATACTTTCCCGTCAGCGCATTGCCGCCGATACCGCTGGCAAAGCCGCGCGACAGCACGCGATCCAACCATTCTTTCAGCAGGGCCGGGCAACTGTAGGTATAGAGAGGATGTTGAAAAACAATGACCTGGTGTTCACGCAGCAATTGTTGTTCGTGGTGAATATCAATAAAAAAATCAGGATAGTGCGCGTATAAATCGTGCACGGTGACATGTTCCAACTGCTGCGCCGGTCGAAGCAAAACCCGATTCGCTACCGAGTCCTGGGATTCCGGATGGGCATACAGCAGCAAGACCTTCGGCGGCTGTGACATCATTCCCCTCCAAAGCGTCGTCAGAGTAGCGGTTTTCCGTTACCATGGTCCGCAAAGACTAATAATAGGACAGCATACCCGTCGCTTTTCAAACTGCAGCGGTGCTACCTGCGTGCGTTAACCCCAGCCACTTACCTTAGTAGCTCCTGGGATAAGCGCCCTTGTCGCCTGGCTGCAACGTGAAATTCATAGGGCATATAAGGCCTGTTAATTTAGAATCACCTCAATTTAACATACTCTGAACATACGGCGCTTTATGATTGTATTCTCCTCGCTACAAATCCGACGCGGCACCCGCGTCCTGTTGGACAACGCCACGGCGACGGTTAATCCAGGTCAGAAGGTCGGTCTGGTGGGAAAAAACGGCTGCGGAAAATCAACGCTGCTGTCATTGCTGAAAGGCGAAATGACCGCAGACGGCGGCAGCTACACCTTCCCAAGTAACTGGGCTTTGGCCTGGGTAAATCAGGAAACCCCTGCGCTGGATGTACCGGCGCTTGAGTATGTGATCGACGGCGACCGTGAGTTCCGCCAACTTGAAGCCGAATTGCAGTTGGCAAACGAAAAAAACGACGGCCACGCCATCGCCACACTGCACGGTAAACTGGACGCACTCGACGCCTGGACCATTCGCTCACGCGCCGCCAGCCTGCTGCATGGCCTGGGCTTTTCCAACGAGCAGTTACTCAATCCGGTTCGCGCCTTCTCAGGCGGCTGGCGCATGCGTTTGAACCTGGCGCAGGCGCTGGTCTGTCGCTCAGACTTACTGCTGCTCGATGAACCGACTAACCACTTGGATCTGGATGCGGTGATCTGGCTGGAACGCTGGTTGAAGGGTTATCAAGGTACGCTGGTGCTGATTTCGCATGACCGTGACTTCCTTGATCCTATCGTCGATAAAATCCTGCACATTGAGCAAGAAACCATCAACGAATATACCGGCAATTACTCCTCATTCGAACGCCAACGCTCGACCAAATTGGCACAGCAACAAGCGCTGTACCAGACCCAACAGGAGAAAGTGGCGCATCTGCAAAGCTACATTGTTCGCTTCCGGGCACAGGCGACCAAAGCCAAGCAGGCGCAGAGCCGCATCAAAATGCTCGAACGTATGGAGCTGATTGCACCGGCCCACGTCGATAACCCGTTCAGTTTCAGCTTCCGTCAGCCAGAAAGCCTGCCAAACCCTTTGCTACGTATGGAAAAGGTCAGCGCAGGTTACGGCGACAAAGTGATCCTGAAATCGATCAAGCTGAACCTGGTACCCGGCTCGCGTATCGGCCTGCTGGGCCGCAATGGGGCAGGTAAATCCACGCTGATCAAAATGCTGGCCGGCTCGCTGGAGCCACTGAGCGGTGAGATTGGTCTGGCGAAGGGCATCAAGCTGGGTTACTTCGCCCAGCATCAGTTGGAGTTTTTGCGCGCCGACGAATCCCCCTTGCAACATCTGAGCCGTATAGCACCCCGAGTGCTGGAACAACAACTGCGCGACTATCTGGGCGGTTTTGGTTTCCAGGGCGATAAGGTCACCGAGGTCACCGAGCGCTTCTCCGGCGGCGAAAAGGCACGACTGGTACTGGCCTTGATTGTCTGGCAGCGCCCTAACCTGCTGCTGCTCGATGAACCCACTAACCACTTGGACCTGGACATGCGCCAGGCGCTCACCGAAGCGTTAATCGACTTCGAAGGCGCGTTGGTGGTGGTATCGCACGACCGTCACCTGTTGCGCTCCACCACTGACGATCTCTATCTGGTGCACGATGGCCAGGTCGAGGTGTTCGAAGGCGATCTTGACGACTATCAGCAATGGCTGAGCGACCTGCAACGGCAGGAAAACCAGCAAGATGCGCCAGACAAAGAAAACAACGCCAACAGCGCACAGGCACGTAAAGATCAGAAACGCCGCGAGGCCGAATTCCGCACCCAAACCCAACCGCTGCGCAAGCAGATCGCCAAGTTGGAACTGCAGATGGAAAAACTGGGTGCCGAACTGACGGCGATAGAAGAGAAACTGGCGGACTCGGCGCTGTACGACATCAGCCGTAAAGCTGAGCTGACCGAATGCCTGCAAAAACAAAGCCAGACCAAATCCGCACTGGAAGAGACGGAAATGACCTGGCTGGATGCGCAAGAGCAGTTGGAAAGCCTGGCCCAGGAATTTGAATCTTAACATTCAAGGCAGCTATCGTTATCGGAGAATGCCTGTACGGGGGCGAGCTCACACCGCCGCTGCGCCGTGCAGACATTCTTACGCGCGATAAAAAGGTTTATCCCCCAGAATGGTCGCGCGGTGCATAATACGCCGCTGCGGCAGATAATCCGCGTTGGCGTAATGCTGCGTCACGCGGTTATCCCAAATGGCAATGTCATTTTCCTGCCAGCGCCAACGCACCTGGAATTCCGGTTTGGTAATATGCGCAAACAGGAAATTCAGCAGTGCATCGCTTTCCTTTGGTGCCAAATCAACAATCCTGGTGGTAAAGCCTTCATTGACGAACAGTGCCTGACGACCACTCACGGGATGGGTCCGCACCACCGGATGCAACAAAGGGGGATTTTTCTGCACCGCCAACTGCCAGCGCTGGTGTTCCTCTTCGCTACCACGATGCTTATGCTCCGGGAATGACTTGGTAAAATCATGTTCCGCCCTCAACCCCGCCAACAATTGCCTGAACGGTTCAGACAACGCGTCATAAGCCGCAATACCGCTGGCCCACAGCGTGTCACCACCGGCAGAAGGCAGCGTTTTCGCCGCCAAAATTGCCCCCAGCGGCGGGTTTTCGATAAAGGTCACGTCGGTATGCCAGTTATCATTATCCGGCGGATTATTATCATGGGTATCCAGCACGATGATCTCTTTCACATCGGCGGCCTGCGGGTAGACCGGGTGGATGTGCAGATCACCGAAGCGACCGGCTAAATTACGCTGCTGCAAGGGTGTAATTGGCTGATTACGCAAGAACAGCACTTGGTGTTTCAGCAAGGCATGGTAAAGCTGCTCGAATTGGCCGTCGCCCAAGGGTCTTGCCAGCTCAACGTTTTCCACCAGCGCACCGATATAGGGGCCCAACGGGATGATATTCAAACGTTCGTTCATTGTTGTACTCCATGCCACGGGGTCAATCGGCGCTGCAAGGCGCGCAGCCCCAGCTCCAACCCAAATGCAATAATCGCAATCACGCCAATGCCAGCCAGCACCACATCGGTAGCCAGAAACTCACCGGCGGATTGCACCATAAATCCGAGGCCGCGAGTGGCGGCAATCAACTCCGCGGCCACCAACGTCGACCAACCGACCCCGAGCCCAATACGGATGCCGGTCAAAATCTCAGGCAGTGCGCTCGGCAACACCACAAAACGCAGCACCTGCCAGCGGCTGGCGCCCAAGGCTTGGGCAGCCCGCACACGAACCTGAGCCACACTGCGCACGCCAGCGACGGCCGACAATGTTACCGGGGCGAAAATCGCCAGATAAATCAGTAATATCTTTGAGGTTTCGCCGATGCCGAACCAAATCACCATCAGGGGTAAATAGGCCAATGGCGGCACCGGCCGATAAATTTCAATCAGCGGATCGAGAATGCCACGCACCGTCTCATTCAATCCCATCGCGATCCCCACCGGGACCCCGATAATCACCGCGGCCAGCAGCGCTACCAGAATGCGCCCCAGGCTGGCGGCCAAGTGTTGCCACAGCGTGGCATCCATAAAGCCCTGCGGGCTGGCAATCGTGATGAGCTGATGCAATACCTGCTGCGGAGCAGGCAAAAATAATGGGCTAATCAGGTTCAGCGCCGTGACACCCCACCAGGCGGCCAATACCAACAACAAGGTCGCACTGCTTAGCCAGACATTACGCGGTACGCTAAACCGACGACGCACAACCACCTGCGGCTGAGCAACCTCTTTGAGAGCGGAATGCAGACTCATAGCAAGGCCTCGCGCTGTTGGAATACTTTGCCCAGCACATATTCGCGCTGCGCGATAAATTCGGGATCGGATTTGATTGAACGGCAAGCCTCGCCGTCGGCATAACGCTGGCCGAAGTTCAGCGACAAACGTTCCACCACCTGGCCCGGCCCCGGCGACAACAGCAACAGCTCGCTAGCAAGGAACACCGCCTCTTCAATATCATGGGTGATCAGAAGCACCTGCTTGCCGGTATCACGCCAAATGGTCAGTAACAGCTCCTGCATTTGCTCACGGGTAAAAGCATCCAGCGCGCCGAACGGCTCATCCAGCAATAGCAGGCGAGGATCGGCTGCCAGCGCACGTGCAATACCCACCCGCTGCCGCATGCCACCGGAAAGCTGCCAGATGAAATGCTGTTCGTAACCCGCCAAGCCGACGTGCTGTAACATCTGCTGCGCCACCTGGCGACGCTGTTGTTTGCCAACGCCGGCCAGCTGCAGGCCAAACTCAACGTTATCCACCACATTGCGCCACGGCAGTAAACCCTCATGCTGGAACACCACGCCCCGCTCGGCGCCAGGGCCATTCACGGTCGTTCCATCCAGCGTGATGCTGCCAGCTGAAGGCTCAATAAACCCGGCGATCAAATTCAGCAGCGTGGTTTTGCCGCAGCCCGAGGGGCCAAGCACCACCACCAGTTGCCCTGCGGCAATTTGGAACGAGACGTCGCGCAGCGCTGGACGCCCCTGATATTCTGCTGAAAGGTGATTAACGTTTAGCATTCTGCTCCCTTACGACTGCGGCGCAGCCTGCACCTGTTTTACAAAACGATCGGTGACATAGGCACTGTAATCACTGTCGACCTGTGGAATTTTGCCCTGTTGTTTGAGGAATTCCGCCGTATCGTGAATAGCCTTGTCCACCGGCTGACCCAACTGGGTGATCTGCTCCGCAACCGGCAGGTAGGTATTGCCCTTCACCAAGACCGGTATCTGCTCTTCCGGCACACCGCTTAGACGGGCCAGCGTGCTGAGATTTCCTTTGTCCTTCAGCCACTGATCCGGCTGCGCCAGATAGGCTTTTTGGGCATTCAGCGCACTGGCAGCAAAGGCCGTTACCACTTCAGGATGTTTTTCTGCAAAGTCTTTACGCACCACCCAGACATCAAGGGTCGGAGCCCCCCACTGTCCGACCTCAGCAGAATCCGTCAGCACCTTGCCTTGTTTGGCCAACTCATTGACCACCGGTGCCCAGACATAGGCCCCGTCGATATCACCGCGTTGCCAGGCAGCGGCAATGGCCGGGGGTTGTAAATTAAGAATGTTGACCTGCTCAGGTTTGATACCCCAGTGCTTCAACGAGGCTAGCAGGCTGTAATGGGTGGTAGAGATAAAGGGCACAGCGATGCGTTTGCCGATCAAGTCCTGTGGACTTTTAATCGTCTTCTTCACCACCAGGGCCTCGGAGCTGCCAAGTTGTGAGGCGATCAAGAACACTTCGATAGGGAGTTTCTGGCTGGCGGCTACTGCCAGTGGACTGGAGCCGATATTACCGATCTGCACGTCGCCGGAGGCTAACGCACGCAACACGCTTGAGCCGCTGTCAAACTTACGCCAGTCAACGGTGGCACCGGACTGTTTAGCGAAGCTATTTTCCGCCTGCGCTACCTTGGCAGGTTCCGCCGACGTTTGGTACGCCACGGTCACGTCCACTGCGTAGGCGCTGGCCGTACTGAGTGACAACACCAGAAGTGCCGCGCTGCGTAATGAAAAGAGTTTGCTCGCCATGGTCCGCTCCAATGATAAAAGTCTGTTCAGTTGCTGACAGTTTTATCTGAGCGGTGACGAGCTATAAAAGAATAAAAAAAACTTCGTTATTACCCTAGAGAATATGAATTGCAGGAAATCATCATCACGCCAACAGCTCCCCACGCAGGAAAACCCGGGCGTAACCACCAATCAAGGTGCGATCCCCCTTCAGTTCGCAGAACAATTCACCACCGCGCACCGAAACCTGGCGTGCGCGCAGTTGATGACGCCCCAGACGAGCGGTCCAATACGGCATCAACGTGCAGTGTGCTGAGCCGGTTACCGGGTCTTCGCCGCCGTCGAGGGTGAAATAGCGGGAGACAAAGTCTACCGTTTCGCCCGGAGCACTGACGATCACCGCACGGCCGGTCAGGGCAATTAATGCCGGAACATCGGGGTGTACTGCCCGTACCTGCGCTTCATTTTCCAGCACCACCAGCAGCGCATTGGCCTGCCACACTTCCTGCACAGGGATCCCCAATAGCGCCGCCAACCCGGCAGGCTCTTCGATCTTCTGCGGTGGCCGAGACGGGAAGTCCAAAATCAAACGTTCACCATCCTCGACATCACGCTTAACGTACAGGTCGCCGCTTGCCGAGCGGAACCGAATATCTTGCAACGCCGGGTTTACCGCACTGAATATCACGTGCGCCGCCGCTAACGTGCCATGGCCACACAGATCGACCTCGCGCTGAGGTGTAAACCAGCGAATAGCCGACATATCGCCATCGTCCCAGACAAAACTGGTCTCCGGCAGACTCAGTTCATTGGCGATAGCCTGCATCTCTGCGGCCGACAATGGATGCTTCAGCAGGCAGACGCCGGCAGGGTTGCCACGGAACCCTTCGCCGGTAAAAGCCGCCACGTGGAAGTAATTTTCTGCCATCTGCAATTCCTTAATGCCAGATGAGTAACACACAGGCCGCCGTCAGCAGCCCCATAGAAACATTAAAGATGATCCAGGCCTTTTTGCTGCGCAACAGGCGGCCAATCACCGTACCAAATCCCAGCCAAATCACCCCGGCGACGATATTCACCACCAAAATGCCCAGCGAGATTGCCAGAATCGACGTATTGTATTTATCGCCCGCCAGGCTGAAGCTTGCCACCGCCCCCAATGCCATCAACCAGGCCTTGGGGTTAAGGAACTGCAACAGCCAGCCCTGGTACAGACGTATCGGTTTGGGTGGCGCCACATCGGTTTCCAGTTTTTCATAGGCTGCCGTCGCCACTTTCCACGCCAGCCACAGCAGGTACAGGCTGCCGAGAATTTTCAGCACCAGGTGCAATGCGGGGTAAACCAGTATCAGGCTACCCACGCCGAACGCCACCAGCAGCAAAATACTTTGCATGCCCAACATGATGCCAATCATCAGCAGCAGTGAGCGCATAAAACCAAAGTTGGCGCCGGAAGTTGTCAGTAACATATTGTTTGGGCCAGGCGTGATCGCAGCAACCCACAAGAAGCCTAACATCGAAAGAAATAAACTCGGTTCCATGAGGTGGGTGCTCCTCACCCAGGGGGATTTTTTGCAGTATTATTGTTAACTCAGGTAGTGAAGCTAACAGCGCACTATTAATCTCACAATAGCCGCCAAAAAGATTTTTATTCACGTTATGCATGAATCCTTTCGCCCTTTGACCGGGGCCAGTAATCCACATTTACAGACACTGTTGCCACGGTTGGTGCGCCGCCGCGTGCAGCTAAAACCGCACTGGCAAAGGCTGGAATTGCCCGACGGTGATTTTGTCGATCTTGCCTGGAGCGAAGATCCCGCCCTGGCCAGCCACAAGCCACGCGTGGTCCTGTTTCACGGGCTGGAAGGGAGTTTCTATAGCCCCTATGCCCACGGTCAGCTCAGCGCCTGGCGCGAAAAAGGGTGGCTCGGCGTGGTGATGCATTTTCGCGGCTGTAGCGGCGTCCCCAACCGTAAATCACGTATTTATCATTCCGGCGAAACGGAGGATGCACGCTTCTTCCTGCAGTGGCTACGAACCACCTACGGAGAAGTACCAACCGCCGCGGTGGGCGTCTCGCTCGGCGGCAACATGTTGGCCTGCTATCTGTCCCAGCAAGGAAACAAGAGTCTGCTGCACGCTGCCGTCGTGGTATCTGCGCCGCTGATGTTGGAACCTTGTTCATGGCGAATGGACCAAGGCTTCTCACGGGTTTATCAGCGATACTTGCTCGGGCAATTGAAACAGAATGCCACCCGTAAATTATTGCACTACCCAGACACCCTGCCGCTTAAGCTGACGCAGCTTAATGCGTTGCGCCGCATCCGTGACTTTGACGATGCCATTACGTCACGCATCCATGGTTTCAACGACGCCACTGACTATTACCGTCGTTGCAGTGCCTTACCGCTGTTGCCGGCGATCCAAACACCGCTGCTGATCATCCATGCCAAAGACGATCCCTTTATGACCGCCGAGGTGATCCCCGACGTGGCCACACTGCCGCACAATATCGAATACCAGTTGACCGAGTTTGGCGGCCACGTCGGCTTTGTCGGCGGCACGTTGAACAAACCCCATATGTGGCTGGAATACCGTATTCCATCCTGGCTTGCCCCTTATCTGGAAACAACCTCGTGATTATCCCCTGGAAAGAACTGGAAACTGAGACCCTTAATAGCCTGATCGAGTCCTTTGTGCTGCGAGAAGGGACGGACTACGGTGAGCACGAACGCTCGCTGGAGCAAAAAGTGGAAGATGTGCGCCGTCAGCTGAAAAATGGCGAAGTATTGCTGGTGTGGTCAGAACTGCATGAAACCATCAACATCATGCCGCGAGGGCAGTTCCGTGCCGGGCAAGAAGAAATTTAGTCTTGCTCGGTTCTATGACTGACGGAAAAAATCAGGTAACAATGGGCTATTGCAAACCAACGCGCGGAATTTTGCCCTTGGCGAAAGGGCGTCAAACAGACCAATAACCATAACTGACGCCTGCGCATTTAACACGGAGTGAGCACCACTATGTCCGCCAAACATCCCGTTATCGCAGTGACCGGTTCTAGCGGAGCCGGCACTACCACGACCAGCGTGGCGTTCCGTAAAATCTTTCAGCAGCTGAATATCCGCGCCGCAGAGCTGGAAGGCGACAGTTTCCACCGCTATACCCGACCGGAAATGGATGCAGCTATCCGTAAAGCACGCGATCTCGGCCGTCATATCAGTTATTTCGGCCCCGAAGCCAACGACTTCGGCCTGCTGCAACAAAGCTTTCTCGACTACGGCAAGAACGGTACCGGCCGTTCACGCAAGTATCTGCATACCTACGATGAAGCGGTGCCCTATAACCAGGTTCCCGGTACCTTTACACCTTGGGAGCCTTTACCGGCACCGACTGACGTGCTGTTCTATGAAGGGCTACACGGCGGCGTTGTGACCGAACACAACGACGTGGCCAAACATGTCGACCTGCTGGTTGGCGTGGTGCCTATCGTGAATCTGGAATGGATTCAGAAGCTGATCCGCGATACCGGTGAACGCGGCCACTCCCGTGAAGCGGTGATGGACTCGGTGGTACGTTCGATGGAGGATTACATCAACTACATTACGCCGCAGTTCTCACGCACCCATATCAACTTCCAGCGGGTACCCACGGTCGACACGTCGAATCCGTTTGCCGCCAAGGCGATCCCTTCGCTGGACGAGAGCTTTGTGGTGATTCACTTCCGCGGCCTGGATCAAATCGACTTCCCCTATTTACTGGCGATGCTGCAGGGATCCTTTATCTCACACATCAATACGCTTGTGGTGCCGGGCGGCAAAATGGGGCTGGCGATGGAGCTGATCATGGCACCCTTGGTGCAGCGTCTGCTGGAAGGCAAAAAAATCGAATAAGTGGATAGAGCGCGGCGATGGGCCGCGCCTTTTCGCCATTAGACCACGTCGCGGATTTCAAAGCTGTGAGTCACGCTGGCGGCCTTACTCAGCATCAATGACACCGAGCAGTATTTCTCCGCCGAAAGGTTCACCGCCCGCTCAACGATTTTGTCGCTCAGATCTTTACCGCTCACGATAAAGTGCAGGTTGATATGGGTGAACAGCCGCGGTGCTTCTTCACGTCGTTCAGAAGTCAGCTTGACCTCGCAATCACGCACATCATTACGCCCTTTTTGCAGGATCGACACCACGTCGATAGCACTACAGCCCCCTACCGACATCAGCACCATTTCCATCGGGCTGGGCGCTTTGTCGCCCGCATTGCCGTCCATCAACACCTGATGGCCAGACGCGGATTCACCCAGAAACGTTAACCCTTCCACCCACTTAACTCTTGCCTGCATACTGGTCACTCCGGTTAATTTCTTAAAATCAGGGTACGCTTTCGCATAGAAACTGGCAACGGAACCTGATGCTAATCATGCTGAAGCGAGACAACACAAGACACCCGCCTCACTCTGTGCTACAAACAGAGCCGCAATAAATCTTTCCGGGACACTGATTTCAGGGAAACTCCCAGGGAAAGGCTCCTTTACCGGTATGTTAACAGAATGTAGCTTGCAGCTCTCCCGGCAAGTTAATATGCTAGAGCGACAGCGTATATTTATGACACGCCTCAAAATCTGCTGATAGCCACCATTAAAACAACGGCGACAACAGGTTTTACAGGGAACTCTGACCCCTGTGACACAAGGCAGCGATAACAACAGAGGATAACAGCGAATGGTTCTCGGCAAACCGCAAACAGACCCTACTCTCGAATGGTTCCTGTCTCATTGCCATATCCACAAATATCCATCCAAAAGTACGCTGATTCACCAAGGTGAAAAAGCCGAAACGCTTTACTACATCGTCAAAGGCTCCGTCGCGGTGCTGATTAAGGATGAAGAAGGTAAAGAGATGATTTTATCCTACCTTAACCAGGGGGATTTCATCGGCGAGCTTGGATTATTTGAAGAAGGTCAGGAGCGTAGCGCCTGGGTTAGGGCGAAGACCGCCTGCGAAGTGGCTGAAATTTCCTACAAGAAATTCCGCCAGTTAATTCAGGTCAACCCGGACATCCTGATGCGCCTGTCAGCCCAGATGGCAAACCGTCTGCAGATAACATCTGAGAAAGTGGGTAACCTCGCCTTCCTGGACGTTACAGGCCGTATCGCGCAAACACTGCTGAACCTGGCGAAACAACCTGATGCCATGACCCATCCTGATGGTATGCAGATTAAAATTACTCGTCAGGAAATTGGCCAAATCGTCGGTTGTTCACGTGAAACCGTTGGCCGTATTCTGAAAATGCTTGAAGATCAAAACCTGATCTCCGCCCACGGCAAAACCATTGTCGTTTACGGCACGCGTTAATCACTGAAAAAACGGCGCGATGATTCGCGCCGTTTTTTTATGCCCCAAGTCATCATGTGGCGCAGACTGATTTACCACCCGGAAGTCAACTATGCACTGCGGCAAACGCTGGTGCTGTGCCTGCCAGTGTTACTCGGCCTGTTGATCGGCCAACTGCAATACGGCCTATTATTTTCCCTGGTTCCTGCCTGCTGCAATATTGCCGGGCTAGACACCCCTCACAAACGCTTCTTCAAACGTCTGATTGTCGGTGGCTCTCTATTTGCACTCAGCAGCCTGCTATTACAGCAAGCATTACTTTGGCACTTGCCGTTGCCGGTGTTGATGCTTGGCCTGGCACTGCTTCTCGGCGTCAGCGGTGAAATAAGTCCGTTACATGCCCGCCTGTTGCCCGCCTCGCTGGTTGCCGCCATTTTCTCCCTCAGTATGGCCGGTACAGTTCCGCTTTGGCACGCACCGCTGCTATACGTCGTGGGTACCGCCTGGTACGGGCTGTTTACCTGGTTTTGGTTCACGCTGTGGAAAGAACAACCGATGCGCGAATCGCTCAATCAGCTCTATTTGGAACTGGCGGACTACTTTGAGGCCAAATATTCGCTGCTGACCCAGCATACCGATCCACAGACCGCATTACCGCCACTGTTGATACGCCAGCAAAAAGTGATGGATCTGATCACCCTGCTGTATCAGCAGCTTAACTTTCTACCGCACGCCAGTAACCTCGAACAAAAGCGCCTACAGCGTACTTTTCAGGTCGCACTGGATCTGCAGGAACACATTACCGTCAGTCTACATCTGCCGGAAGAAGTGCAAAAACTGGTGGAGCAAAGCCAGGCCGAAGCCATCATCCGCCGCAATGCACAGGTGATTGCCGGCCGGCTGCGCACGGTGGCACACGATATTCTCTATCACCAGCATTCTCAGCGTTTCAATATGGACAATGAACTGGCGGCACTAGAGAAAGTGGCAGCGCAGCACCCGGATAACCCCGTTGGGCAGTTCTGTTACTACCATTTCAGCCGTATTGCCCGTCTGTTACGCACCCAACACCCGCTTTACCGACGCGATCTGATGGCCAACCAAAACCGTTTGCCGTTCTGGCCTGCACTGGTCAGTTACCTGTCATTTAAATCCAACGCCCTGCGCAATGCGGCACGCCTGGGTGTCACACTGGCTGCCGGCAGTAGCCTCGGGATGATTTTCAACTTACCGAAGCCTTACTGGATACTGTTGACCATCATGCTGGTGAGCCAGAATGGCTACAACGCCACCCGGGTACGTATCCAGCACCGTGCGCTTGGCACCCTGGTTGGGCTGGTGCTCGCCGCCGGCCTGCTGCAACTGCAGTTGCCTGAGGCTGAAACGCTGAGCGTAATGCTGGTTATCACCCTGCTGGCCTACTTGGTCTCGCGTAAAAACTACGGGTTGGCAGTGATTGGTTTTACGGTAACGGCGGTCTACACCTTGCAATTACTGGCGCTAAACGGTACCCATTTTTTGGTTCCACGCCTGATCGATACCTTGATCGGTTGTGTGCTGGTGTTCGGCAGCACCATCTGGTTATGGCCACAGTGGCAAAGCGGTTTGCTGCGTAAGAACGCTCACCAAGCGCTGGAGAACGATCAACAGGCATTGCGTTTACTGTTGGAAGAGCAAGAGCCCGATCCCAGTGCGCTGGCCTATGCCCGCATGCAGGTCAATCAGTCACACAATGCGCTTTTCACCTCGCTTAATCAGGCAATGCAGGAGCCGGGGTTTGAATCGAGCTATCTGGCGGATATGCGCCTGTGGGTGACACACAGCCAGTTTATTGTTGAGCATCTTAATGCAATGACCATTCTGGCGCGTGAACACTATATGCTGACGCCAAAGCTGGCGGAGGAGTATCTGCAAACCTGTGAAATCGCGCTGCAAAGCTGTCAGCAGCGCCTGGAATACGACGGGCCGAGCAGCAACGCCATCATGCAGCCGCCGGATCTCCACCCAGAGATGCCGATTACCGAGATGGAACGCCACCTGCGGCGCATTTTGTCGCACCTGAGCGTGATGCACACCATTTCGTCACTGGCCTGGCGCCAGCGTCCGCACCACGGCATCTGGCTGAAGCGTAAATTACGCGATCAATAAGGGCGCCGTAGGGCGCCCTTAGGTTGATGACATAGTGCTCTGTTGTTTAGTGGGAGGGGCGCGCCCCGTAATCCATGCAACGCATTAAGCGTTAATCACATCCTGCACGGCCAACTCAAACAGTGCCATACCCTCGTCAATATCCTGAGTCTCCACCACCAGCGAAGGAGCAAAGCGGATCACATTTGGCCCGGCGTTAAGAATCATCAGCCCACGTGCAGCGGCAGCGGTCAGGAAGTCACGCGCTTTACCCTGATATTGCGGTGTCAGCTCAGCACCAATCAGCAGGCCCATGCCACGGATGTCGCTGAAGATACCGTACTTCTCGCCCACCTTCTTTAACGCCTGCACGTACAAACCATGGCGCAGTTCAATGCCGCTCAGCACCTCTGGCGTATTGATCACGTCCAGTGCGGCTTCTGCCACGGCACAGGCTAGCGGGTTGCCACCGTAGGTGGTGCCATGAGTGCCTACCTGCATTACCGACGCAATGTCTTCGGTGGTCAACATGGCGCTGACCGGGAAACCACCACCGAGAGCTTTGGCTGTGGTAAGAATGTCCGGCGTCACACCATAATGCATGTAAGCGAACAGTTTGCCGCTGCGCCCCATACCGCTTTGTACTTCATCGAATACCAGTAGCGCCTGGTGCTTGTCGCAGAGTTCACGTACGCCTTTGAGGAATTCGGCATTTACCGGGGTAATACCGCCTTCACCCTGAATAGGTTCCATCACTACCGCACAGGTGTGGTCATCCATCACGGCTTTTACCGCAGCCAGATCGTTGAACGGCACGTGCACGATATCCGCAGGCTTCGGCCCAAAGCCGTCAGAATACTTGGCCTGCCCACCCACTGAGACGGTGAAGAGCGTACGACCGTGAAACGCGTTATAAAACGCGATGATTTTGGTTTTGTATGGACTATGCCGGGTAATCGCGTAATGGCGTGCCAGTTTGAAGGCCGCCTCATTGGCTTCCGCACCGGAGTTGGCGAAAAACACCCGATCGGCAAACGTGGCCTGGATCAATTTGGTGGCCAAGCGCAGCGCCGGTTCGTTCGTGAAGACGTTGCTGGTATGCCACAGGGTTTCACCCTGCTCTTTCAGCGCCGCCACCAGCGCCGGGTGGCAATGCCCCAACGCCGTCACCGCGATGCCGCCGGAGAAATCGATGTACTCTTTCCCCTGTTGATCCCATACACGGCTGCCTTTACCGCGTACCGGCACGAACTGAGCAGGTGCATAAACAGGCAGGATAACCTGATCAAAGGTACTGCGGCTTACTGCGGATTTTTCGGTCATTATTGGGTCCACCCTAGGGGTTCTTCAGCGTAATCTTGATGATCAAGTGAAAATATAATCACAAAATATGCATAAAAAACCAATAAAGGGCAAACGCAAATCACCTTCCCGGCGAAAAAAAAGCTAACGGTTTAACTTTTAAGGAAATTATCCAGCAGTTGGTGCCCCTGTTCGCTGAGAATGCTCTCAGGATGGAACTGCACCCCTTCCAGCGCCAACTGGCGGTGGCGAATGCCCATGATCTCATCGTGCACACCGTCGCGCTCACTCCAGGCCGTCACGTCAAAACAGTCCGGCAGCGTCGCGGCTTCAAGCACCAACGAGTGATAACGGGTCACCGTCAGCGGATTGCGCAACCCGTGAAAAACACCAGAATCAAAATGGCGGATCGCCGAGGTTTTGCCGTGCATGACTTCTCGTGCCCGCACCACCTTAGCGCCAAAGGCCTGCCCCAGCGCCTGATGGCCCAGACAAACACCGAGAATCGGCAATTTACCGGCAAAATGACGGATGGCATCCAGCGAAATGCCGGCTTCGTTCGGCGTGCAGGGGCCGGGAGAAATCACTAAACGCTGCGGCGCCAGCCTTTCGATGTCGGCCAGTTGCAGCTCATCGTTGCGCTTTACCACCACCTCGGCGCCCAATTCGCAGAAGTACTGGTAAAGGTTGTAGGTAAAAGAGTCGTAGTTATCGATCAACAGCAGCATAGTCTTTCCAACGGGCATCATCGTAGGGGGCAAATACCTTGCCCCGATTTACACGGGCGCAGTATACAACGCCCCTACAATATCGCCGCTACCGATAATTTCAGCTTACTTTTTGCGACCGCCCATAATCGAGCCCAGTACACCGCGCAAGATCTGACGGCCCAGATCGCGTGCCATGCTTTTGGCCGCAGTCTGGACAATGCCATCATGCTTGCCGCCGCGCGGGCCGGTAGAACCAAACAAGATTTCATTCAGCCCCCCCATCAAGCCGCCACCCGCCTGCTGTTGTGCCTGAGGTTGCTGTGCAGACTGGCCTGCTTGCGGGGTGCCGACGGTAGAAAACCCCTGAGCCGACAGCTTTTCATAGGCCGACTCACGGTCAACCATATCTTCGTAACGCCCATACAACGGCGACTTATTGATCGCACTGTTGAGCCCTTCCGCCCCCAGCATCCCCATTTTGGATTCCGGCGCGATCACCATCGCCCGCTCCACCACATTAGGACGCCCTTTTTCGTCGAGGAAAGAGACCAACGCCTCGCCAACGCCCAGCTCAGCGATCGCCGTTTCGGCATCAAAGGCCGGGTTGGCACGCATGGTTTGTGCCGCGGCCTTCACGGCTTTCTGATCGCGTGGCGTAAAGGCCCGCAACGCATGCTGCACGCGGTTGCCCAACTGCCCCAGCACGCTGTCCGGGATATCCAGCGGGTTCTGGGTCACAAAGTAAATTCCGACACCTTTGGAGCGGATCAAACGCACAACCTGTTCGATTTTGGTCAGCAAGGCCGCCGGCGCATCGTTGAACAACAGATGCGCTTCATCGAAGAAGAACACCAGCTTTGGCTGTTCTGGATCGCCCACTTCTGGCAGGTGTTCGAATAGCTCGGCCAGGAGCCACAGCAGGAACACCGAATACAGCTTCGGCTGATTAATCAGCTTATCTGCCGCCAGCAGGTTGATAACACCCTGCCCATTGGCGTCAGTTTTCATCAGGTCATTGATGTCCAGCATCGGTTCGCCGAAGAACATATTGGCACCCTGTTCTTCCAGCGTCAGTAACCCGCGCTGGATCGCACCTACCGAAGCGGAAGAAATATTGCCGTATTGAGTCTGGAACTGTTTGGCGTTGTCCCCCACATACTGCACCATCGCGCGCAGATCTTTCATATCCAGCAGCAGCAACGCATTATCGTCAGCAATTTTGAATACCAACTGCAGTACACCGCTTTGTACGTCGTTCAGATCCAGCAAGCGGGCCAGCAGTAACGGCCCCAGATCAGACACGGTGGCGCGGATCGGGTGGCCCTTTTCACCGTAGATGTCCCATGGAATGATGGTGCAAGCTTGCGGCTGCCAGTCAGTGACGCCTATTGCCGCCAAACGCGCCTGCAATTTCTCCGAGGGCACGGCTGCGGTGCCAATCCCTGAGAGATCGCCCTTTACGTCCGACAAAAACACCGGCACGCCAATACGTGAAAACTGTTCAGCCATTTTTTGCAGCGTCACGGTTTTACCCGTCCCGGTCGCACCGGTGATCAGACCATGGCGGTTCGCCAACGCGGGCAAAATAACCAAATCTTGTACCGGTTTCCCGTCTTTCATCGCTTTGGCAATAATCCGTGCTTCACTCATTTTCGTTTCCTTGGGCGCTCTGACACGGCGCAAAAAGCGCCTGTTGATGTCAATAAAGCTATAAGCGCGGCGTAACCCCGTCAAGGACAAACAAAAAGGGCGTCATCAAGACGCCCACAAAGCCAATATTTTCAGAATCTACCTAGCCCCGCAGCCCCAATTCTTCCTTCAGGGTTTTCAGGTAGCGGCGGCTGACCGGCACCGGCTCCCCTACCGGCATGATCATTTCTGCCGCACCACTGTCATCGAACCGAATTTCACGCACCTGCTCCAGGTTGACCAAATACTGACGATGGCAACGAACCAACGGCGTTCGGAGTTCCAACGTCCGTAGCGTCAGCTCGGTGAAACACTCCATGCCGTCATTACGTACAACAAACACCCCACTCAATCGTGAACGGACAGCCACCACCTCATCAAAACGCAGTAGATAAATACGGCTGTGGCCCGTGCAGGGAATGTATTTCAGGTCACCGGCGCTTTCATCCAACACGGCCATATTTTGTTGCCCGCGATGCTGTTGCAAACGCTGCAACGTTTTGCTCAACCGCTTGGGTTCCGCCGGTTTCAACAGGTAATCAAAGGCGTGTTCTTCGAAAGCCCGCACCGCGTATTCATCATAAGCGGTCAGAAACACGATATGCGGCATGCGGTTGGGATCGAGCATGCCAACCATCTCCAACCCGGTGATTCGCGGCATCTGTATATCCAGAAAAACAACGTCAGGTTGCAGCCGATGGATGCCGCTGATGGCTTCTATTGCGTTAGCACATTCACCAACAATGCTGATCCCCTCTTCTGCTTCCAGTAAATGCCGCAGGTTATCGCGCGCAGAAGGCTCATCATCGACAATCAGTACGTTTAACATCAGGCTGCCCTCGCCAAGGGTACATTGAGCGTAATACGGGTGAATAATTGCGGCTCACAGGCCACCTGCACGCCATAGCCATCGCCGTAGCGTACACGAATACGCTTATCCACCAGGTTCATTCCCAGCCCGCTGTTATTTGCCTTCGGTTGGAATAGGCCTGCATTGTCAGTCACCTGCAGGAGTAAACACCCGTCTTCAAGGCGCGCACCGATATCGATTTTCCCTACGCCCAGCAGCTGAGACGTGCCGTGCTTAATGGCATTTTCAACAATAGGTTGCAGTGAAAATGCCGGTAACCGCACCGCCAGCAACTCTTGCGGCAACGACATGGAGATCTCCAGCCGATCGGCAAAGCGCGCCAGTTCGATCTGCAAATAGGCGTTCACATGTTCAAGCTCATCGGCCAGGCTAACCTCGTCATCTGAACGTTTCAGGTTCTTGCGGAAAAAGGTAGAAAGGTACTGCACCAACTCGCAGGCCCGGTTACCGTCACGCCGGATAACCGCCACCAGCGTATTCAGCGTGTTAAACAGGAAGTGCGGGTTGACCTGCGCATGCAGCAATTTGATTTCCGACTGCGCCAACAACTGTTTATGGCGCTCATACTGCCCGGCCATAATCTGTGCGGATAACAGGCTGGCAATCCCCTCGCCCAACGTCCTATTGATGGTGCTGAACAAACGGCTCTTGGGTTCGTAGAGTTTGATGGTACCAATCACCCGTTGGTTTTCACCACGCAGTGGGATCACCAGCGTTGAGCCCAGTTTGCAAGCGGGGTTGATCGAACAGGAGTAGGAAAGCTCATTGCCATCAGCGTAAACCACTTCGTTGTTGTCGATCGCGCGGTGTGAGTGACACGATGAAATCGGCGTGCCAGGCAGGTGATGGTCGTCACCGATGCCCATAAACGCCAGCAGCTTCTCGTGGTCGGTGATCGCCACGGCGCCAATCCCCAGCTCCTGGTAGATAACCCGTGCCACTTTCATGCTATTTTCCTGATCAAACCCCTGTCGCAAGATACCTTCGGTACGCTCCGCTATCTTCAACGCCTTGGCCGAAAACGCCCCGGTGTATTTCTCGAACATCGCTCGTCTATCGAGCAGGATTTGCATAAACATCGCGGCACCCAGGGTATTGGCGATCAGCATTGGCAACGCAATGTGCTCCACCAGCCGCAGCGCTTCGTCAAACGGACGGGCAATCGCCAGAATAATTGCCATTTGCAGCACTTCAGTGACGAGCGCTACCCCCGCGACAAACAGCGGATTAAACAGCAAATCGATGCGACGATGGCGCATCGCGATACTGTGCACGACGCCGCCCACCAACCCTTCAGCCACGGTGGATACCGCGCAGGCAACATCGGTCATGCCGCCCAGGGTGTAGCGATGCAGCCCCCCCGTCAGCCCGACCAGAAAGCCCACCGAAGGTCCGCCCAACAGGCCACCCAGAACGGCGCCGATCGCGCGGGTGTTGGCAATTGAACCTTCTACATGCAGGCCGAAATAGGTACCCATGATGCAGAACACAGAGAAGATGACGTAGCACAATAGCTTGTGCGGCAGGCGAATGGTCACCTGCGTCAGCGGAATGAATAACGGGGTTTTGCTCAGCAAATAAGCAATGACAAGATAGACGCACATTTGCTGTAGCAACAGCAGAACCTGGCTAAATTCAAACATGGCAGCAGCTCATCCCTTAACAAAACAAATGCATCCCCACGTGGTTGACGTTGCAGCAAGGCGACAAGGGCGAAAATCCTCAGGAACTTACGCAGGTAAGTGACTGGGGTGAACGCACGTAGCCAACAATGTTGCGGCTTCAGGCAAGAGGGGTATAACGCCGGGTTTCCGGTCTGATTATGAGCTGGCGATTAAAGCATGTGGCGGGGGAAAAAACAGTGATGCAGGCAAGGCTTCCAGGGGAAAGCAACGCAGCCGGCCCGCTTGGGGCCGGCGCAAAATCATTATGGCAGCACTTTTGCGGACAGAATGACGATAGGCTTACTCGGGACATTCTGGTACGGACCAACGTTACCGGTGGGTGCCTGGGAGATTTTATCCACGACATCCATACCTTTGATCACTTTACCGAACACCGCATAGCCGAAATCACGTTGGCCGTGATCCAGAAAGGCGTTATCCGCCACATTCAGGAAGAACTGGCTGGTAGCGCTGTCTTTGTCGGCAGTACGCGCCATCGAAATGGTGCCGCGCAGGTTACGCAAGCCGTTATCCGCTTCGTTCTTGATTGGCGCCTGGGTTGATTTTTGCTGCATATCCGCAGTAAAGCCACCGCCCTGAACCATAAAGCCCGGGATCACGCGGTGGAAAACGGTGTTGTTGTAATAGCCGCTGTTCACGTAGTCGACGAAGTTCTTGGTGGAAACCGGAGCCTTCTGACTGTCGAGCGCTAATTCGATATTCCCTGCCGACGTGGTCAGCATGACATGAGTTTCACCGGCGGCGAACGCAGCGGGCGCCATTGCTGTCAGGGAACACAGCGCAACGAAGGTCACTAAAGTACGTTTGAACATTAACGGGTCCTTTCTCTGGGAGACAAACAACGGAAAAGCGCCTTGATTCTAAAGAGCCGCACCTGCGAGTGCCAGCCATTTACCTATATTTACGTAATTGTGGGATATATCTCAGTCACCCCCGAAATTTACTGCCAAAAGTATGATCGCCTTAGACCTTTTTGCCAACCGCATCACGCATTTTTTGCCCTTTTTACCCCTTCGTCACTTTTTGCGACACAACTCCCGGTTTCGTTTCTCATTCTGGTTAATCTAAACAAATGAGAGCGCTCTCATTTTGAGGCGACACTGAAAACAATGACTATCCGCCGGCATGACTGTCGCGCATTAACTGGAGAAATAATGTGAGTGAATTGATGACTGAAACTGAAATCAGCCCCGATTTTGAAAGTACCATCATGGAGCTGCTGGTGTTCTCCGGTGGTGCCCGCAGCAGTGCGCTGATGGCGCTACAGCAAGCGCGTGCCGGCGACTTTACCGCCTCGGCCAAGCATATGGCCGAGTCCAAAGCATCGGTAAAAAAAGCCCATCGTATTCAGACCCAGCTGATCGGTCTGGACGAAGGCTGCGGCAAACTGACTATCAACCTGATCACCGTTCATGCCCAAGATCATTTGATGAATGCCATGGTGATCCAGGATCTGGCGGACGACATGATTGAACTGTACCGCCGTCAGGCCCAGTTGGAGGTTCGCGCATGAACACGTTGAAAATCGCTGTTATTGGCGGCGGCAGCAGCTATACACCTGAATTGGTCGATGGGTTGATCCAACGTATCGAAGAGCTGCCGGTGACTGAATTGGCACTGGTAGACGTTGAGCCTGGGCGTGAGAAAGTAGAAATCATTGCCGCACTGACCCAACGCATGTTGGCACGCCACGGGTTAGAGCAAGTGAAGGTTAGCGTGCATTTCGAGCTCGATGACGCGATTCGCGGAGCCAGCTTCGTATTGACGCAGTTCCGCGTCGGGCAACTGCCGGCACGCGCCGCCGACGAGCGTTTAGGGCTGAAATATGATCTTATCGGCCAGGAAACCACCGGCGTTGGTGGCTTTGCCAAAGCGCTGCGCACCATTCCAGTCATGCTGGATATTGCACGCAGAGTAGAAAAATTGGCACCCGATGCCTGGATCATCAACTTTACCAACCCTGCCGGCATTGTCACTGAAGCGGTCTCTCGTTATACCAAAGCGAAAATTATCGGCCTGTGCAACGTGCCGATCAGCATGCATCACATGATCGCCAACATGCTGAAGGCACCTTATAGCGAAGTACAGCTGCAGTTCGCCGGCCTCAATCATATGGTGTGGGTACATCAGGTTACGCAAAACGGTCTCGACGTGACCGACCAGGTCATCAACATGCTGTGCGACGGTGCAGCTCTGACGATGAACAACATCAAGGAAGAGCCGTGGCAGCCTGATTTCCTGCGTGCCGTCGGTGCGATCCCATGCCCGTATCACCGCTATTTCTATCAGACCAAAGAGATGCTGGCTGAAGAAATTGCCGCAGCGGCCGAACGCGGCACCCGCGCCGAGCAGGTGATGAAAGTAGAGAAAGAATTGTTTGAACTGTATGCCGATCCACATCTCGACAGCAAACCGGAGCAGCTCAGTTTCCGTGGCGGATCATACTATTCAGAAGTCGCGCTGGAGCTTATCCGTGCGATCCATAATAATCTCGGTACGCAATTAGTCGTCAATACAGCAAACCGTGGTGCTATTCGCGGTTTGCCAGACGACGCTGTGATAGAAACTAACTGTATCGTCGATGCGCAGGGTGCACATCCGCTGACGTTTGGCACCTTGCCAGACGCCATGCACGCGCTAACCCAGCAGGTCAAAGCCTATGAACGTCTGACCATCGACGCTGCCGTACATGGCTGCCGACGTAGCGCTCTGTTGGCGTTGGTTACCAACCCACTGGTGGGCAATGCTAACGTGGCACAACCCCTGCTGGATGAAGTGCTGGCGGTGAATGCGCCTTATCTGCCACAGTTTAAATAACTGTCTGGCAAGCCAGAGTCGCTGATAGATTGCTATAACGAGTATGTCGGGGTTCGGTTCGCCGGACCCGTTTCTTTGCCGTAATCAGGAGTCGGATGATGGTGACACTGGAAGATGTCGCAGCTTTGGCAGGCGTGTCCCGCGCCACCGTGTCACGCGTAGTGAATGGCGATACCAACGTTAAAGGGCAAACCCGCGAGAAGGTTGAGCGCGCGGTGACTCAGCTCGGCTACACCCCCAATCCTGCCGCCCGTGCGCTGGCCTCCAGCCACAGTAATACCCTGGGACTGGTCACCACCTCGTATCGTGGCGGCTTCTTCGGCGCACTGATGGACTGCGTCCAAACCGAAGCCGAATCTCACGGCAAACAACTGCTGGTAACCCAGGGACGTAACAGTGCGGAAAATGAATGGCAGGCGATTCAGCGGCTGTTCAGCCTGCGCTGTGATGGCGTGATCCTGCACGTACGCTTTCTCAGCGATGACCAACTGCGCCAATTGGCGACAGAGCAACGCCGCTTTGTGCTGCTCGATCGTCTGGTGCCTGGCCTGGAAGACCGCTGCGTCACCTTCGATCATCCACGCGCCAGCCAAATGGCAACACAGCAGTTGATCGATGCCGGTCACCGACACATCGCCTGTATCAGCGGGCCGCGTGACCGCCCTTCCAGCCGATTGCGGCTCGACGGTTTTGAACAAGCGATGCAGTCTGCACATATCAAACCGGTCGCCTGCGTCGAAGGGCTCTACGATCTTGAAAGTGGCTATCGCTGCGCCGACCAGCTGCTGCAAATGGAAACTGTCCCGACCGCAATCTATTGCTGTAACGAAGAGATGGCTATAGGTGCTTTATTGGCGATCAACGAGCACCGTTTGCGGGTACCGCAAGATATCTCATTAATTTGTTATGACAGCGGTGAACGCGCGCCCTTCGTGCGGCCTGCTCTGACCAGCGTGCATTTCCCCATTACCGAAATGGCACAGTACGCTGCACGTCTGTTGATTGACCCGACCACCGCCGGTGCGCACTTCTCGCCAAAAGTCATCAGCCGTGATTCGATCGTGACGGCAAGAAAATAGATCACAAAAATATCTCAGCAGCTTTCATTGATTGCATCAAAAAATCGACAGCCATCACAAAAACTCCCGTTGTCTGTGCTAGGATCCGCTCCCTGGTGGCTTGATCGGGACTTTTTTCTGCTTTTGCCAGGAAAAACCAGCGGCCTTAATCCAGCGTTATACCCTATGAATTTCAAATTGCAGTCAAGTGTCCAGTGCATTTATCCCCTGGTATTGTAGGGGCGTTGCATGCAGCGCCCGTGTTAATCGGGGCGAATTTATTCGCCCCCTACGGTGACTGGGATCAATGGACGCAGGCAACCACGCTGCGGTTTGAAAGGCGACGGGAGTAATCCTAACAGACATAATCAGGCCTATATAATGAATGACAGCAACCGTCTACGGCTTACCTGGATCAGCTATTTTTCTTACGCGCTGACCGGTGCTTTAGTTATCGTCACAGGGATGGTGATGGGAAACATTGCAGAGTACTTTAATCTGCCGGTTTCCAGCATGAGTAATACGTTTACCTTTCTCAACGCCGGTATTTTGATTTCGATCTTCCTTAATGCCTGGCTGATGGAAATTATCCCGCTGAAACGCCAACTGATGTTTGGCTTTATCTTGATGGTATTGGCTGTCGCAGGACTGATGGTGAGCAAAAGCTTAACCATGTTCTCGTTATGCATGTTTATCTTGGGTGTGGTCAGCGGTATCACCATGTCGATAGGCACCTTCTTGATTACCCATATGTATGCGGGCCGCCAACGCGGTTCACGTCTGCTGTTCACTGATTCCTTCTTCAGCATGGCGGGGATGATTTTCCCGATTGTCGCCGCAATGCTGCTGGCGCGTCAGATTGGTTGGTACTGGGTGTACGCCTGTATCGGCCTGCTGTACGTGGGCATCTTTGTGCTGGCCTTGTTCTCCGAATTCCCGGTACTGGGCAACAAAGGCGCCGACGCGGGTCAGCCGGTAGCGAAAGAAAAATGGGGTATCGGCGTATTGTTCCTGTCGATCGCCGCATTGTGCTACATCCTCGGTCAGCTCGGCTTCATTCAGTGGGTACCGGAATACGCCACCAAGTCCTTCGGGATGGATATCAGCCAGGCAGGTAAACTGGTGAGCGACTTCTGGACGTCGTACATGGTCGGTATGTGGGTGTTCAGCTTTATCCTGCGCTTCTTTGATTTGCAGCGTATCGTCACCATTCTGGCCGCGTTGGCGACTGGCGCAATGTACCTGTTCGTCAGCACCGACAACCCGGAACACCTGGGCTACTACATTATGGCGCTGGGCTTCGTTTCAAGTGCGATCTATACCACGCTGATCACACTGGGCTCGTTGCAGACCAAGGTTTCCTCACCGAAACTGGTTAACTTCATCCTGACCTGCGGCACCATCGGCACCATGCTGACCTTCGTGGTTACCGGCCCGATTGTCGCAAAAGGTGGCGCGCACGCGGCGCTCACTACCGCTAACGGACTCTACCTGGCAGTATTCGTGATGTGTCTGCTGCTCGGTTTCGTGACCAAGCACCGCAGCCACGGCCACGTAACGCACTAATCTGCTACCCTGATGTGAAAAGGGCGCCTCGGCGCCCTTTTTTATCAGTTCAGTCTGCACCTTAGCGCCGGAAATCCACCTTCTCATCCTGTGTCAGGTACAACGTAGTCTCCGCTGGCTGGGTTTCGGCAATCACCGCCCCTTCACGTATTGAATAGCGCACTGGCGTCTGCCGGCGCACGGCATCAAACCCGCTTTCTGCAGGCAGGATCACCAGATTGGCACTGTTGCCTGCCACCAAGCCGTAATCCGTCAGGTGCAACGTCCGCGCACTGTGGCTGGTGATCAATTTCAATCCGTCGTCTATCTGGCCATATCCCATCAGTTGGCACACGTGCAGCCCCATGTGCAGCACCTGCAACATGTTGGCGGTACCCAGCGGGTACCAGGGATCGAACACGTCGTCATGACCAAAGCAGACATTAATCTCTGCTTCCAGCATCTCCTTCACCCGGGTAATACCACGCCGTTTAGGGTAGCTGTCGAAGCGCCCCTGCAAGTGAATATTCACCAGCGGATTCGCAACAAAGTTGATGCCGGACATTTTCAGCAGGCGGAATAGCCGCGACGTGTAAGCACCATTGTAAGAATGCATCGCCGTGGTGTGGCTAGCCGTCACCTTGGCTCCCATACCCAGCTTCAGCGCCAGGGCGGCGACGGTTTCAACAAAGCGTGACTGCTCATCATCAATCTCGTCACAATGCACGTCCACCAGCCGATCGTACTTTTGCGCCAGGGCAAACGCCTTGTGCAACGACTCCACGCCGTATTCACGGGTGAACTCAAAGTGTGGAATGGCCCCCACCACGTCAGCCCCCAGCCGCAGTGCCTCTTCCAACAGCGCCTCTCCGTTGGGATAAGACATGATGCCCTCCTGCGGAAAAGCGACGATCTGCAAAGTGACCCAGGGCGCGACCTCTTGCTTCACTTCCAGCATCGCTCGCAACGCCGTCAAGGTAGGATCCGAGACGTCAACGTGAGTACGCACATATTGCACGCCGTTGGCGATCTGCCACTTCAGCGTCTGCCAGGCCCGTTGCTTAACGTCTTCATGGGTGAGCAGCGCCTTGCGTTCAGCCCAGCGTTCAATGCCTTCGAACAGGGTACCAGACTGGTTCCAAGTCGGCTGTCCGGCTGTTTGGGTCGTATCCAGGTGAATATGCGGTTCAACAAATGCCGGCATCGCCAACCCACCCTGCGCATCCAGCACATCACTTCGCCACTCCGGCCCTTCCGGCTGCGGCACGATATGAGCGATGCGCCCCTGTTCAATGGCCAGTTGCCAAAGACCTTCATGCCCGCTTAATCGCAGGTTATCGATAAACTTTAATGGACTCTTGGCCACCCTTCACCTCTGCTGTTCCAACCTGTTTTCTTCATCATACTGGTAGCGGATCATACTGACAAAGCCGCCTTGGGGTGGCTCCCCCCACCATTACTCCCAAATGAGTAAAATTCGTATCAACTGGCTCGTTTCAGCTAAAGATGAATAAAAACCGCAACTTATCAAATATCGATAAAAATCATCTATATACCACATTAGAGGTATATGGAGGGACGATTGATTTGCATCAATAAATTGCCCGTTGGGAAGAATAAGGTAACCCTAGGAAACCAGAATTTTGAGGCAATAATGAGCAGAGTCAAACTTGCTGTCATCGGGAACGGCATGGTCGGCCACCGATTCATAGAAGATCTGTTGGAAAAAGCAGACAAAGACCAGTTCGACATTACCGTATTTTGTGAAGAACCGCGTATCGCTTACGATCGCGTTCACCTGTCTTCTTATTTCTCTCACCACACTGCCGAAGAGCTTTCGTTAGTGCGTGAAGGCTTTTACGAAAAACAGGGCGTTAAGGTATTGGTTGGCGAGCGCGCCATTACCATCAACCGCAGCGAAAAAGTCATTCACTCCAACACCGGCCGTACGGTGTACTACGACAAGCTGATCATGGCCACCGGTTCTTACCCGTGGATACCGCCGATCAAAGGCGCCGAAAGCCAGGACTGTTTCGTCTACCGCACCATTGAAGATCTGAACGCCATCGAAGCCTGCGCACGCCGCAGCAAACGCGGTGCGGTCGTCGGTGGGGGCCTGCTGGGATTGGAAGCTGCAGGCGCATTGAAAAGCCTGGGTGTAGAAACCCACGTCATTGAGTTCGCGCCGGTACTGATGGCAGAGCAGCTCGACCCGATGGGTGGCGATCAACTTCGTCGCAAGATCGAGCGTATGGGCGTAAAAGTCCATACCGGTAAAAATACCCAGGAAATCATCAACGGCGGGGAACAAGCACGCAAGACCATGCAGTTTGCCGACGGAACCGCGCTGGAAGTCGACTTTATCGTTTTCTCCACCGGCATCCGGGCCCAGGACAAGCTGGCTCACCAGTGCGGCCTGGCGACCGCACGCCGGGGTGGCATCGTGATTAACGACAGCTGCCAGACGTCCGATCCAGACGTTTACGCCATCGGCGAATGTGCGTCATGGCGTGAGCGTACCTTCGGTCTTGTCGCTCCTGGCTATAAAATGGCGCAGGTCGTGGCCGACCATCTCCTGGGCCGTGAAAACACCTTCCTGGGTGCAGACATGAGCGCCAAGCTGAAACTGCTGGGTGTCGACGTCGGCGGCATCGGTGATGCTCACGGTCGTACCGAAGGCTCTCGTAGCTACGTTTATCTGGATGAGAGCAAAGAAGTTTATAAACGCATCGTGGTCAGCGCAGACAACAAAACCCTGCTTGGCGCGGTGCTGGTCGGTGACACCAGCGATTATGGCAATTTGCTCCAATTAGCGCTTAACGCCATCGAGCTGCCAGAAAATCCGGATGGCCTGATCTTGCCAGCGCATGCGGGCAGCAAACCGGCTATCGGCGTCGACTCACTGCCGGAAACGGCCCAAATCTGCTCCTGTTTCGACGTCAGCAAAGGCGACATTATCAAAGCAGTCAGCATGGGCTGCCACACCGTCGCGGCGATCAAGTCCGAAACCAAAGCCGGTACCGGGTGTGGCGGCTGTATTCCACTGATCACACAGGTGCTGAACGCCGAGCTGAGCAAACAGGGCATCGAGGTTAATCACCACCTGTGCGAACACTTCGCCTATTCGCGTCAGGAGCTTTACCACCTGATCCGCGTCGAAGGCATTAAATCCTTCGATGAACTGCTAACCAAATACGGCAAGGGCTACGGATGCGAAGTCTGTAAACCGACCGTCGGCTCGCTGTTGGCTTCCTGCTGGAATGAGTACGTGCTTAAACCGCAGCATACGCCGTTGCAGGACACCAACGATAACTTCCTCGGCAATATCCAGAAAGACGGTACCTACTCGGTGATCCCACGTTCCGCCGGTGGCGAAATCACACCGGACGGACTGATGGCCGTTGGCCAGATCGCCAAGGAATATAATCTGTACACCAAGATGACCGGCTCCCAGCGTATCGGCATGTTCGGCGCGCAGAAAGACGACCTGCCAGCCATCTGGAGCAAACTGATTGCCGCCGGTTTTGAAACCGGACATGCCTACGCCAAGGCGTTGCGTATGTCGAAAACCTGCGTCGGCAGTACCTGGTGTCGCTTTGGCGTCGGCGACAGCGTCGGGTTTGGCGTCAAGCTGGAACACCGCTACAAAGGCATTCGCACCCCGCACAAAATGAAGTTTGGCGTTTCTGGCTGCACCCGCGAATGTGCTGAAGCTCAGGGCAAAGACGTCGGCATTATCGCCACCGAGAACGGCTGGAACCTGTATGTGTGCGGCAACGGTGGCATGAAACCACGCCACGCCGACCTGCTGGCGGCGGACCTCGATAGTGAGACGCTGGAGCATTACCTCGATCGCTTCATGATGTTCTATATTCGCACCGCCGATAAGCTGCAGCGTACGTCGGTATGGCTGGAAAGCCTGGAAGGCGGCATCGATTATCTTCGCAAAGTGATCATTGACGACAAGCTGGGCATCAACGCTCAACTGGAAGCCGAGATCGCCCGCCTGCGCGATGCGGTGATCTGCGAGTGGAAAGAAACCGTTGAGCACCCGGAATCCCAGGTGCGTTTCTCCCACTTTATCAACAGCAACCTGCGTGATCCGAACATCCAGGTCGTCGCCGAGCGCGAACAGCATCGGCCGGCGCGTCCAGATGAACGTATCCCTGTCACCTTACTGGAAGCTGAGGAGAACAACGCATGAGCCAGTGGATAACCCTTTGCCCCATCACCGATATCCTGCCCGGTACCGGCGTATGTGCCCTGATCGGCGACCAGCAGGTCGCGATATTTCGCCCTTACGATGACGAACAGGTCTTTGCTATTAGCAATATTGACCCCTTTGCCCAGGCCAGTGTGTTATCACGCGGCCTGATCGCCGAGCATCAGGGGGAATTGTGGGTTGCCAGCCCACTCAAAAAACAACATTTCCGCCTGCACGACGGCTACTGCCTGGAAGATGACAGTCGCTCCGTTGCGCATTTCACCAGCCGGGTTCTGGACGGCATGGTGCAGGTCGCGGCCTGATTTTTTTACTTTAACCTCAGGGGAAGCAGCATGTTCACCGATACCATCAACAAATGCGCCGCCAACGCAGCGCGGATCGTCAGGCTGGCGAAACACAGCCCGCTGGGCTTTTGGATCAGCTCGGCGATGGCCGGGGCCTACGTCGGCCTCGGCATCATTCTTATTTTCACACTCGGCAATCTGGTCGACCCGTCCATCCGACCGCTGGTGATGGGGGCCACCTTCGGCATCGCACTGACTCTGGTGATCATCGCCGGTTCCGAGCTGTTCACTGGCCACACCATGTTCCTGACGTTAGGCGTCAAAGCTGGGACCATACGCCAAAGTCAGATGTGGGCAGTTTTGCCACAAACCTGGCTGGGCAATCTGTTGGGCTCAGTGCTGGTCGCGCTGATGTACTACTACGGCGGGGGCAGCCTGCTGCCAGTGGACACCAGCCTGGTGCATACCGCAGCGTTGGCAAAAACCACCGCGCCGGCGGAGGTCTTATTCTTTAAGGGCGTGCTGTGTAACTGGCTGGTCTGCCTGGCAATTTGGATGGCGATTCGCGTTGAGGGTGCCGCAAAATTCATCGCTATTTGGTGGTGTCTGCTGGCCTTCATTGCGTCCGGCTATGAACACTCCGTCGCCAACATGACGCTGTTTGCCCTGTCCTGGTTCGGCCATCACAGCGACGCCTACACCCTGAGCGGAATAGGCCATAATCTGCTGTGGGTGACATTGGGTAATATTGTGTCCGGCTCAGTGCTGATGGGCCTGGGTTACTGGTATGCCACACCGCGTGCCGAACGACCTCAAACCGAAAAAGCGGCAACACGTCAGACCGCGTAACATTTTTGGGGCGCCTTGCGCCCCTCTGCTGATTGCCCCGAGGATTGCCGATGGACTACCTGCCAATTTTCTGCCAACTGCAACACAAAGCCTGCCTGCTGGTCGGTGGCGGTGAGATTGCCGAACGCAAAGCTCGCCTGCTGCTGGACGCCGGTGCAGCACTGACCGTCAATGCCTGCACATTCACCCCACAGTTTCATGAGTGGGCCGCGCAAGGACAGGTTACGCTGTCGGAGGGCGAATTTAGTGCGGTATTGCTGGCAGAGAAATGGCTGGTGATCGCCGCTACCGATCGGGTCGAGGTCAACGCACTCGTGTATCAATGCGCCAACCAACAACGGGTGTTCTGCAACGTGGTGGATGATCCTAAGCGCGCCAGCTTTATCATGCCGTCGATTATCGATCGCTCACCTATTATGGTCGCAGTGTCCTCCGGCGGCAAAGCGCCGGTGCTGGCACGTCTGCTACGTGAAAAGCTGGAAGCGGTTCTGCCCCAACATCTGGGGAAGTTGGCGCAATTGGGCGGTTCATTGCGTCAGCGGGTGAAAAAGCACTTCAGCGACATGGGTTCTCGCCGTCGTTTTTGGGAAAAGCTCTTTGCCCATGATCGCCTCGCACAATCGCTGGCCAATAATGACGCAGCACTGGCGGAACGGCAGATCGAGGCGTTGTTCAACCATCAACCGCAAGATCACGGCGAAGTGGTGTTGGTGGGGGCTGGCCCGGGCGATGCAGGTTTGCTGACGCTGAAAGGCCTGCAGCAAATCCAGCAGGCTGACGTGGTGGTTTATGACCGGCTGGTCTCTGATGATGTTATGACGCTGGTACGCCGCGATGCCGAACGTATTTTCGTTGGCAAGCGTGCGGGCCACCATTGCGTGCCGCAGGAACAAATCAATCAAATCCTGTTGGAGCAAGCACAGCTGGGTAAACGTGTTGTACGGCTGAAAGGCGGTGATCCGTTTATCTTTGGACGCGGTGGTGAAGAACTGGAAACGCTGGCGGCAGCCAATATTCCGTTCTCCGTAGTGCCCGGTATTACTGCCGCCTCCGGCTGTTCAGCCTACAGCGGTATTCCTCTCACTCATCGAGACCATGCGCAAAGCGTACGGTTAGTGACTGGCCACGCCAAGCGCGACGGCGGGCTAGATTGGTCAACACTGGCTGCCGGGCAACAAACGCTGGTGTTTTATATGGGTCTGACTCAGGCGGCAGACATCCAACAGCAACTGATCGAACATGGCATGCCTGCCTCAACCCCAGTTGCGCTGGTTGAGAACGGAACGTCCTGCCGCCAGCGGGTGATCGAAGGGACATTGAGCCAGCTGGGAAGTTTGGCTCAACAGGCTGCCAGCCCAAGTTTAATCATTGTCGGCAGCGTGGTGAGCCTGCGTAGCAAGCTGAATTGGTTCTCCAGCCAAGAACTCGCACCGCCGCTGGCCCAGATGGCCTAGCCCCATACGTAAAAAAAGCGGCCAATGGCCGCTTTTCTTTTTTTCACCAAGGATTACTGCGGTGACACAAACCCGACAGCCTGGTAAACCTTCGCCAGGGTTTCCTGTGCACGCGCACGCGCTTTGGCCGCACCGTCACGCATGACCTGTTGCAACAGGGCTTCGTCGTTGCGGAAACGGTGATAACGCTCCTGAAGCTCACCTAACATACCGGATACCGCTTCAGCCACAGCGCCTTTCAAGTGACCATACATTTGGCCTTCGAACTCGGCTTCCAACTGGGCGATACTTTTGCCGGTCACGCCGGAAAGGATATCCAACAGGTTAGACACCCCCGCCTTGTTCGCCACGTCATAACGGACTACCGGTGGCTCTTCGGAATCGGTCATCGCACGCTTGATCTTCTTCATCACCGCTTTCGGATCTTCCAACAGGCCGATAACGTTATTGCGGTTATCGTCCGACTTGGACATCTTCTTGGTCGGTTCTTGCAGCGACATCACGCGAGCGCCAGACTTAGGAATAAACGGCTCCGGCACTTTGAACACATCACCGTATAGCGCATTGAAACGCTGACCGATATCACGGCTCAGCTCCAGGTGCTGCTTCTGGTCTTCACCGACCGGTACCTGGTTGGTTTGGTACAACAGGATATCTGCGGCCATCAGCACCGGGTAGCTGAACAAACCGGCGTTGATGTTCTCGGCGTAACGCGTGGACTTGTCCTTGAATTGAGTCATGCGACTCAGTTCGCCGAAGTAGGTGTAGCAGTTCAGCACCCAGCTCAGTTGCGTGTGCTCCGGTACGTGCGACTGCACGAAGATGGTGCTCTTTTGCGGATCAATACCACAAGCCAGATACAGCGCCAGCGTATCCAGCGTCGCCTTGCGCAACTTGTCTGCGTCCTGGCGTACGGTGATGGCGTGCAGATCGACGATGCAATAGATGCAGTCGTAATCGTCCTGCATCTTAACCCACTGACGCAGCGCACCCATGTAGTTGCCGATAGTCAGTTCGCCGGACGGCTGCGCGCCGCTAAATACGATGGGCTTACTCATGTTTAAAATTCCTGATTCTCTAAAGAGGACAGCCCAAGAGCGGGCAACAAGTCGGCAAAGCGCTCCAACACGCGGTCGGGATGGCTCAGGGCAATAGCTTCGCCGTAGTTATAACCGTAGGTCAGCGCGGCGCTTGGGCAGCCTGCGCCCTGTGCAGCCTGAATATCGTTACGGGAATCGCCGACGAACAGCAGCTCGTTGGCGCGCAAGCCAAGCTTGCCAAGAACCAGATACAACGGTGCGGGGTGCGGCTTTTTTTCTACCACATCATCACCGCCGATAATCAGCGAGAAATAATCGATAATGCCCAATGCGGTCAGTAACGGCGCAACAAACGGCGTAGGTTTATTCGTCACCAGAGCCATTGGATAACCTTGCGCGGCCAAACTCGCCAGCGTTTCCTTTACCTGTGGAAACAGGCGGCTGCCGCTGTCGACCGTTTGTGCGTAAAAATGGTCAAAACGCGCGCGCAGTTGCAGGCAATGTTCCGGGGTGGCTTCAACTTCGGCCCAACGCAGTGCACGTTGCACCAACACGTCGGCGCCATTACCAATCCAGGTGCCGACCCGCGCTTCACCCGCCTGCGGCAGACCCATTTCTGCTAACGCCAAATCGATAGCGGCGGCAAGCCCTGGGGCACTGTCGACCAGGGTGCCATCAAGATCAAAGGCGAGCGCACGGATCGCGCCGAAATCAGCCATGTGTCACCTTTGCCAATTCACTGCGCATTTCATCAATCACGCGGCGGTAGTCCGGCTTACCGAAGATAGCGGAGCCCGCAACAAACATGTCTGCGCCTGCCGCAGCGATCTCGGCAATATTATCGACTTTGACGCCACCATCCACTTCCAGACGGATATCGCGGCCGCTTTCGTCGATCAACTTGCGCACCTGACGCAGTTTATCCAGGGTGCCGTGAATAAACGACTGCCCGCCAAACCCTGGGTTGACCGACATCAGCAAAATCACGTCGACCTTGTCCATCACGTAATCAAGGTAACTCAACGGCGTTGCCGGGTTAAAGACCAGACCGGCTTTACAGCCGTGTTCTTTAATCAGTTGGATTGTACGATCGACGTGCTCGGAGGCTTCCGGATGGAAAGAGATGTAACTGGCACCTGCTGCGGCAAAGTCCGGCACAATGCGGTCGACCGGTTTTACCATCAAATGCACGTCAATGGGTGCGGTAATGCCGTAGTTACGCAGCGCCTGACAAACCATTGGCCCGATCGTCAGATTGGGGACGTAATGGTTATCCATCACGTCAAAGTGCACTACGTCGCCACCAGCGGCCAGCACATTAGCAGTGTCCTCACCCAGGCGGGCAAAGTCTGCTGACAAGATGGACGGGGCAATCAAAAATTTTTTCATCCGCTCTCTCCAAACGTAGGGTTCGAATCGTTATACCCCTCGTTTTTCAAGCCACAACCTTGTTGGCCGCGACTCGAAATCCCTGGGGTAAATACACCGGAGTGTTCCCGGCTTAGCGATACAGCGCCAAAAGCTCATTCACTTTGCTGCGACCGAGAATATTTCTGCTGATGGTACGCCGCGCTTTCACCACGTACAACGATGCATGCTGGTACCAGTCACGCGTCAACTCGGTATCATGATTGGAAATCAATACGGGCACTTGGCTTTCTACCGAAAGCTGATGCGCCATCAACGCCAGGCTCTGCTGGTCCGCCATGCTGAAGCTATTTGTGTGGTAAGCGGTAAAATTCGCCGTCGCCGAGAGTGGCGCATAAGGCGGATCGCAATACACCACCGTACCGCGCTCAGCTTTTGCCATGGTATCGCGGTAATGCTCACAGACAAAAGTCGCGTTGCGGGATTTTTCAGCGAACCAATATAACTCTTCCTCAGGGAAGTACGGTTTCTTGTAACGTCCGAATGGAACGTTGAACTCACCACGCAGGTTATATCGGCACAAACCGTTGTAACAGTGGCGATTCAGATAAAGAAACAGCAGCGCACGGCGGTAAGGATCGTTACTCGTATTAAACTCTGCGCGCAGCAGGTAAAACTGATCCGACTTATTGAATTCATCGGTGAAAAGAAGGCGGGCATCACGCACGAAGTCATCCGTACGTAGCTTAACGATGTTATACAGATTAATAAGATCGCTGTTGATGTCGGCGAGAATATAGGCGTCGTATTCTGTGTTCAGGAAGACTGAACCCGCACCCACGAAGGGCTCGATTAAGCAGTCGCCTGCTGGTAGATGACGACGAATCTCGTCCACCAGCGGGTATTTTCCACCAGCCCATTTTAAAAAAGCGCGGTTTTTCTTCATGCCGTCAATTAG
Organism: Serratia sp. NPDC087055; assembly: GCF_044900985.1. Taxonomy (NCBI): domain Bacteria; kingdom Pseudomonadati; phylum Pseudomonadota; class Gammaproteobacteria; order Enterobacterales; family Yersiniaceae; genus Serratia; species Serratia sp. NPDC087055. Next base: position 182,045 of record NZ_JBJDOG010000006.1, on the reverse strand, counting down.
CTACTTATTATACAATTCAGAGCGGCGGATTGTACTCTGTTTCAGACAGCACATCAGCGCACAAATTTAAGTGATTGATACCCTTCATCCTTCAAGCCGCAGCATCATTGGCCACGCACAGTTATTCGACCTGTCCGCAGGCCACTTCAGTCATCTGTTACGAGTAAACAGGTACCCGCCGATTAACACGGGCGCAGCATGCTGCGCCCTTACAATGACTGAAATTTCTGCTCTTGCCGCCTGGCAGCAGCTTGAAATCTATCGGGTTACTTTTTCAGATCCTGTTGAACCTGACCTACAGGCCGGACCCAAGGTTTTTTCGCCTGAACATCCGCAGGCAACGTCGCGATTGCGCGCTTCGCTTCTGCTGAAGAGGCATAGTTGCCGCTTACCAGTACATACCAAGGTTTGCCGTTACGCTGGGTTGAATACACCAGGTAATGCTGCAACTTCTGCTGCTTGGCGTAGGCATTAAGCGTATCGGAGCGCGAGGCACTGCTCAGTTGCAGAGTATAATGGCTCGCCGGTGCAGACTGAAGTGAGCCACCATTGCCGCTTACCGTGCCCGCTTTCGCACTCGCTGCCCCCGCTTTGCTGGAGGATGCTGGCGCTGGCGTATACACCGTGGTTGGCGTTTTATGCTGTGTGGCCGTAGCCGCTGGCTTACTGACGTTTTTCGCCGGTACTTTATGTTGCTGTGGTGCCGTGCCCTGCACTTGGCGTGCAGCTTCTTTCGCCGCAGCCCCGTTCATCAGGGTAGCCGGTGCTGTCGGCAGCGTTGACATCGGGCCGCTCATGCCCTGCGTCGCCGCATCAACCTGGCCCTGCTGCGCTGACAGTGCATCCGACATATTGCCTGGCAGATCAACACGCTGTTGCGCGCCGCCCTGCGCTGGCTGCGGTTGCGCTTCCGTCGGCGTACTGGAGATAGGTGGAACGTTGACCGTTTGCGGCTGAGACGTGCTGCTCACGCCGTTATTGTCATTGGTGTCAGTGGTACCGCCTGGCACACCGGTATTACCGGCAGTCAGCGACGACGAGCCCGACAGGTTGATGTCCTTGGCTGCGCCATTCTGTGCCCCTTCCTGTGCCGCTTCGTGCTTGGTTGGCGCCTTCAGCGCTGAACCAATACCGACAATCAGCAACAGCAACACCAGAATACCGATACCAATCATTAAGTGCTGACGTGAAACAGCAAAGCGTGGTCCCGGAGCCGGTTTACGCGAACGTGCAGGACGACGATCGCTGCTATCAGGTCTGAGATCGTCTTCCGGTTTAAACTCATCCATCTGAAACCCTCCAACTAGAGGCAAAAGCCCACCACTGTAGACCTACCGTGGCACGAGCAGATTAACCCGATCATGGCAAAGCGACGCCAGTCATGCTTTGCACATTAATTAATATAGATGTAAACGGCGGCTAAGCCACTGTTACTTCGTCCGATTTACTTAGACAGTCTGTTCAGGAAGGCAAGCTGCGATCGAAGCAAGCACCGTTTCATGCCCCACTCCGCCACGGACCTCCGCCTGGCCAATAGCCGTCGGCAGTACCAGGCGCAGTTCACCGGCCAGTACCTTCTTATCACGCATCATATGCGGCAGATAGGATTCCGGCGCCATTTCCTGCGGACCACACACCGGCAAACCCGCGCGCAACAACAGTGCTTTGATACGTTCAATATCGTCGGCACTGAACTGCCCGAGACGGTGCGCAGTTTCCGCCGCCATGACCATACCGGCAGCAACGGCTTCCCCATGCAACCATACACCATAGCCCATTTCGGCTTCGATCGCATGGCCGTAAGTATGACCCAGATTCAGCAGCGCACGCAGACCGCTTTCGCGTTCATCGGCAGCAACCACCTCGGCCTTCAGCTCGCAACAACGGCGGATACAATAGGCAAGTGCCTGCATATCCAACGCCATCAATGCATCGATATTGTTTTCCAGCCAGACAAAGAAATCGCGATCGAGAATAATCCCGTACTTGATCACTTCTGCCAGACCCGAGGAGAGTTCACGCGCCGGCAAGGTTTTCAGGCAATCCAAATCAACCACCACAGAAGCCGGTTGATAGAACGCGCCGATCATGTTTTTACCGAGCGGATGATTGACGGCGGTTTTACCGCCAACGGAAGAGTCCACCTGCGACAGCAGCGTGGTAGGAACCTGAATAAAGCGGACACCACGCTGATAACAGGCGGCGGCAAAGCCGGTAAGATCGCCAACCACGCCGCCCCCGAGGGCGATTAGCGTGGTATCACGACCGTGCGGCTTTTCCAACAGTGCCGAGAACACCTGCTCAAGCACGGCAAGGGATTTATACTGTTCGCCATCAGGTAAAATCACCTGATCCACCATGACGCCAGCCTGCTCCAGCACCTTCCGGACGTGGTCCAAATAGAGTGGCGCCAGGGTTTGGTTGGTGACCAGCATGACCTGTTCACCTGACTTCAGCGGCATAAAAGAAGCCGGATCGTTAAACAATCCGGCGGCTATGGTAATCGGGTAGCTGCGCTCCCCAAGCGTTACGGTAATTCTCTCCATGTCGCGCTCAGTTCTCAATGTGGTTTATCCCCGCTACTGCGGGGAACACAATCAGTCTTTCCGCATTTGCCGTGGCGAACACGGAAACCGCAATCAGTTACTTTCCAGCATGTTGATAATCTGGTTGGCAACCACTTTGGCGCTTTGATCGTCGGTGCGGATGGTGACATCTGCAATTTCTTCGTACAACGGATTACGCTCTTTCGCCAGCGCTTCAAGCACTTCACGCGGAGGAGAATCAACCTGCAACAGCGGACGTTTTTTGTCGCGCTGAGTACGGGCTAACTGCTTCTCGATAGTGGTTTCCAGGTACACCACCACGCCACGGGCAGACAGACGGTTACGCGTTTCACGCGATTTAACCGAACCACCGCCGGTAGCCAGCACGATGCCTTGCTTTTCCGTCAGTTCATTAATGACTTTTTCTTCACGATCGCGGAAACCTTCTTCACCTTCCACGTCGAATACCCAGCCCACGTCAGCTCCGGTACGTCGCTCAATTTCTTGATCGGAGTCGAAAAACTCCATATTGAGTTGCTGAGCTAACTGACGGCCAATAGTGCTTTTGCCGGCACCCATAGGCCCAACCAGAAAGATATTGCGTTTCTCTGCCATGTTTTTCGGTATTACTAAGACAATTCGTTAATGTTAACCCGCCCCGCCAATCAAATCAGCGGCGGGACCTAAACTGAAACCTCATGAACGATAGTGCGAGATCAGACGGAAAATTATCTCAACACTCTTGGTAGTTTGGCAACCGAATAAATCGCAATCCACGCCGCAGGAGGGAAACCATACGTTTTTAACGGCGTCTTGGCGCTAACAAAAAAACCTCGGTGCTCAATTCGGTAACCCTTGTAAGCTAAATCGGCCGCAGCGTCAAACGCAGATGCCCCCAAGGTGATAAAAAAGTGCATCTGCTCATCAACTTTAGGCGATTTTCACCAAACCGGGCACCTTGCCGCTCAGGCCTTAATCAATGTCGGAGTAATAAATATCACCAGCTCGCGCCTTTTATGCTGTTTGCTGCTTTGTTTAAACAAGGATCCCAGCAGTGGTACATCCCCCATACCGGGCACTTTGTCCGCCCCCTGAGCACTATGACGTTGAAAAATACCGCCTAAAACCACGGTTTCTCCGTCTTTTAGCGTCACTTGGGTTTTGATCTCCTGTTTATCTATTGCCAGTGTCTCGCCTGCAGCACGGCTGATTGAACGTCCGGGCATGTTCTGGCTGATGTGCAATGTCAGGGTGATTCGCCCGTTGGGCAAAATTCTCGGCGTGACTTCCATGCCCAGAACGGCCTCTTTGAACTCCATCGAGGTTGCCCCGGTGGAGCCACTGCTCACCTCGTAGGGGATTTCCGTGCCTTGTTTAATACTGGCAGTTTGCAAGTTCGCCGTCAGCAAACGCGGGCTGGCGATGATTTCCACCCGATTTTCCTGCTCCAGTGCCATCAGTTCCAAATCCAACAGACGCCCACCGATCCGAGCCAGGTGAAAACCGGCGCTGAGTGCACTACGTTCCAGCGGCAAATTGACATTAAAGCCGTTCATCCGCCAGGATGTCGCCGGTTTTTCATCCGGTGCCAGGCCCCAGCGCACGCCAAGCTCACGCAAACTCTCGCTATTGATGGTGACGACATGCGCCGCTAGCTGTACCTGTGCCAACGGTGCATCCATTTCCGCAATGCGCTGCGTTAACAGCGCCACAACCGGCGCAGTATCGCGAACCAACACCGCATTGGTGCGCTTGTCCGCCACCACGCTACCACGCTCACTCAGTAACATACGGTCCTGGGCGTTGAGGCTTGCGGCAACTTCAGTGGCATCAGCATGGCTCAACGACAGAGTCACGCTGTACAGTGGCTGTTTTTGTGCCAAGGCTTGTTGTTGTCGCTGCTTCTCCTGCTCATTGGGTTCTGGGTGAACCATCATGACATTGCCCTCCAGGGTCATCGACAGCTTCCCCATACGCAGGATCACGGCCAATGCCTGCTGCCAGGGCACGTTATCCAGCCTCACCGTCAGATTGCCCTCCACACCCACAGCAGTAACCACATTCAGTTGCCGGTAATCTGCCAACGCCTGTAACACGACGGTAACCGGCGCATCCTGAAACTCCAACGAGATAGGACCTTGATCCTGTGCGGCACCCGTAATGGCCGCCCCCCATAACAGCACTCCCACCCAACGGCATCCTTTCATTTTTTTTCTTCCTTATGAGGGGTTCCCAGCACCAACACCACCGTATTCTCAGTAGTCGGGCACTCAGCATCTACCTCGACCTCTTCCCGTTTTAGGGTTAATCGTTTTGCCTGCACCTTATCCACCTGCCAACGCCCAGCCAGCAAGGTTTGATGAGGCGCCAACCGCAACCACTGCCCGCTGGGGGTGATAACCCAGGCATGGCGCAATGCCCCCAGCCCGATGGTCCCCTTCAATTGCCAACTCGCCGGTGACTCGACCGCTGACACGCAGCCTGACAAGGGCAATGGGCTAAAGGGATCCCGCTGCTGCGCCATTAACCCCAGCGGCAGTAACAACAACCAGACTACACAGCGTTTATTCATTGATATTCAACGCCGTAGCCTCTGCCAACGCCGCGTCCTGAAAAGTAAAATGCGTGGTGAGCCTCCCCGCCTGCGCTTCAACGGACATTTCAGCAAGGCGCAGTTGGGCAGGTAAGTTCTCCAACAGTATTAATAACCTGTCGTAATTGAGATGCAGCCTCAGCATTCGCTGCGCCGAACCTTCTTGCTGGTGCCAGCGTTGCAGCTCCGCACCGATGCGTTGCAAAACCGCCATCAAATCCCCCTGGGGGGTTGGTCGCTGTATGATCTGTTGAAGATTTTGGTGCACCGCTTCAAGCGTTGGCATGCGAGCCACCTGTTCCGACAACAATTCAATGCGTTGTGTGAGCCGCCGATGCTCTATCGCGGTCTGTTCCAACTGCTGCCATTCCCCCTGCAGCAGCAGGACAAACAACAGTGCCAGTCCACTCAGCACCAGGCCCTGTATCGCCAGCAGCGAGCCCCGCGGCAGGCTCGACCATCTCGCCATCCAACGCGGCGGTGGCTTAGTCATCCCGGCGGCTCCATTGCGCGACCAACGCAAATGAAAATAGGCCATCCTGGCGCCGCGCTACGTCTGCCAGACGGTAACTCTGCAATAACGGCACTGTTGCCAATTGCTGCTCAAACTGAACCACCGCCTCATAACGGCGGCTGAGCCCCCGCAGACTGATGCTTTGCGCCTTGCTCTCAAATGCAATAAGCCACATCGATGAGGGCAACAGCGTTGAGAATTGCTGTAACAACCGCAGATAACGTCGGTTATATGCCAGGTTCTTATCGTGCTGTTCCGCCAGCGCGGTTAAACGGGACAGGCGCGCCATCGCCTGTTGCAAGCGCTGATGACGATCGGTCAGTTCCGCTTGCTGGCGGACCAACACCAACAGTGCCTCATGCCGCTGCGCCTGTTGCTGACGTAGCAAACCCATAATCACCGTCAACACAACCAGCATGAGCGCCCATTGCAGCGCAAACACGCGCAGCCAAAAGGCACCGCGCCGACGCTGAACCTGTATGCGCCAGGGCAAAAGATTCACCTGGTACATCAGCTATCTCCTCCACGCAGCGCCAGACCGCCCGCCAAGACGAATGCCGCCGGCAAGCGGGGTAACGGGGGCCGGAGCTGGCTAAAAGCACTGAACGGCGACCACGGCACGCACCCTGACGGCGGTTGCTCATCTATTACGCTGCTATAGTAAATCTGATGCTCACCGCATGATGGGCTGGCAGCATGCATTGCCGCCAGAGCCTGGCGCGCGCCGTCCGCCTCCCCCGCCGACACAAGACCATAGGCGGCACGTTGCGGGGTGGCCCACAGCCATTCTTGGTCGAGGCGATGCAACAGACCGGCATTGGCCGGTAGCCCTGCCGCTGCCGCCATAATGCGCAGCGCGCAAGGTGTGATATCCACCACCTGTGGCTGTAAATTGGCTTGCTGCAGGCAATGCAGCCATTGTTGCAATTCCTGTTGACGTGCCGCGGTAAGCAGCAGCGTGGTGGGATCTGAGGGTGAACAGCGGTAGTCCAGCGCCAGTGTTTGGCTATCCAGTGGGAACTGTTTGAGCCCCTGACTGGTGATGTAGTCGCCACGTGCGGGTTCTTTTAGCCTGACATCCGGCAACGGCAAGCTGTGCTGTAAAACCCGTTGTGCGGGCAGAGCAATGCGTAAGGAAATATGTCTTGGTAACTGAACTCGCCATTGTCGCAGTGCATGAATTAATGCATCGGTCTGCACCAGACAACCTTCACGCAACACCGGTTGTGGCAACGTTTGTTGCCACCAGTGACGCAGTTGCCAGCCATGCCGGCGGCGCTGGGCCGCCAGCGCGCGAACGCAGTGGCTTTGTATATCCAGCCCCACCTGCCATGCTTGAGTGAACATATTTCGCCCGACCTCCATATCGTCAGATGATAAAAGAACATATCCATGTTGCAGGCTTGCCTTTATACTACCGCGCGGTTGTTTATAAACTGCCCAAATGACATGAAAATGGGAAATCTCAGGTGAAGTTCGTAAAGTATTTACTAATCCTTGCAGTGTGTTGCATCGTGTTGGGGGCAGCCTCGATCTTTGGCTTGTACAAATATGTCGAGCCACAGTTGCCTGACGTTGCAACGCTGAAAGATGTGCGGCTGCAAATACCGATGCAGGTTTACAGCGCCGATGGCGAACTGATCGCCCAATACGGTGAAAAACGCCGTATTCCGCTAAAACTGGACCAAATTCCGCCGGTCATGGTGCATGCGTTTATCGCCACCGAAGACAGCCGTTTCTATGAGCATCACGGCGTCGACCCCGTCGGTATCTTCCGTGCAGCCTCTATTGCGCTGGTCTCCGGCCATGCGTCACAGGGGGCGAGTACCATTACCCAACAGTTGGCGAGAAACTTCTTCTTAAGCCCGGAACGCACCCTGATGCGCAAGATCAAGGAAGCCTTCCTGGCCATTCGCATTGAACAAATGCTGACCAAAGACGAAATTCTTGAGCTGTATCTGAATAAAATCTATCTGGGGTATCGCGCCTATGGCGTAGGGGCTGCGGCTCAGGTTTACTTCGGTAAAGACGTCAGCCAACTCAGCTTAAGCGAAATGGCGACGATCGCCGGTCTGCCGAAAGCCCCATCAACCTTCAACCCGCTTTATTCACACGATCGCGCGGTCGCGCGCCGCAACGTGGTGTTGTCGCGCATGCTGGATGAGCACTACATCACCCAGGCGCAGTTCGATCAGGCACGCAGTGAAGAATTAGTGGCCAATTACCATGCGCCGGAAATCAGCTTCTCCGCACCTTATCTCTCCGAGATGGTACGCCAGGAGATGATCAAGCGTTATGGCGACAACGCCTATACCGACGGCTACAAGGTCTACACCACCATCACCAAGAAACTGCAGTTGGCGGCGCAAGAGTCTGTACGTAATAACGTGCTGGCGTATGACATGCGCCACGGCTACCGCGGCCCATCCAACGTGCTGTGGAAAGTCGGTGAAGCGGCATGGGATCAAAAACAGATCGTCGATTCACTGAAGAATCTGCCTAACTACGGCCCGCTATCACCTGCTGTGATCACAGCAACCAGCGCCGAAGAGGCGACGGCAATGATGGCAGACGGCAGTAATATCGCCTTGCCGATGTCTACCATGCGCTGGGCCAGACCCTACAAGTCCGATACTCAACAAGGCCCGACGCCGAAACGCGTCACCGATGTGGTGCAAGCCGGCCAGCAGGTTTGGGTGCGGAAGGTTGGCGAAAACTGGTGGCTGTCACAAGTGCCGGACGTCAACTCAGCGCTGGTCTCAATCAACCCGAATGACGGTGCAGTAAAAGCACTGGTCGGTGGGTTTGACTTCAACCAGAGCAAATTTAACCGTGTGACTCAGGCGCTGCGCCAGGTCGGTTCCAATATCAAACCCTTCCTGTACACCGCCGCAATGGATAAGGGCCTGACGCTGGCAACTATCCTGAATGACCTGCCGATCACCCGTTGGGATCCCGGTGCGGGTACCGACTGGCGTCCGAAGAACTCCCCACCAACCTACGATGGTCCGATTCGTCTGCGTCAGGGGCTGGGGCAGTCGAAGAACGTGGTCATGGTACGTGCGATGCGGGCGATGGGTGTCGACTATGCAGCAGAATATCTGCAGCGCTTCGGCTTCCCGGCTCAGAACATCGTGCATACCGAATCGCTGGCTTTGGGCTCTGCTTCATTCACCCCAATGCAGCTGGTGCGCGGTTACGCAGTATTGGCCAACGGCGGTTACCTGGTGGATCCGTACTTCATCACCAAGATTGAAGATGATAACGGCAACACCGTGTTCGAAACCAAACCGCGAATTGTCTGCAGCAGCTGTAATTTGCCGGTAATTTATGGTGATACTCATCGCTCAGCCGTGCTTTCCGAAGACAACATTGAAAATGTCGCGACGTCGCAGGAAGGCAACAATGGCAACGTGCCAATGCCGCAATTGGAGCAAGTGACCCCAGCTCAGGTGCAGCAGGACGGCGATCAGCAATATGCGCCACACGTTATCAGCACGCCGCTGGCATTCCTGATGCACGATGCGCTGAACAGCAATATCTTCGGCGAACCGGGCTGGATGGGCACTGCCTGGCGTGCGGGTCGAGACCTTAAACGCCATGATATCGGCGGTAAAACCGGTACCACCAACAGCTCAAAAGATGCCTGGTTCTCCGGCTATGGCCCGAACACCGTGACATCAGTATGGATTGGCTTCGATGACCATCGGCGTGATTTGGGTCGTTCAACGGCTTCCGGCGCGATCCCGGATCAAATATCTGGTGGTGAAGGCGGTGCCAAGAGTGCACAACCGGCATGGGATGACTTTATGAAAATCGCACTGGAAGGTATCCCAGAGCAGAAGGTCACCCCACCACCGGGCATCATCAGCGTAACCATCGACAAGAGCAGCGGTAAGCTTTCAGGTGGTGGTGGCGGCAGTCGCTCCGAGTACTTTATCGAGGGGACTCAGCCGACAGACTATCCATCACGGGATACCGGCACAACGCTGACGGACCCCGGTGGCGAGAGTCACGAGTTGTTCTAACAAAAAATGGCCAGAGAAATCTGGCCCTTTTTTTATTTGGCTATCGGCACTTAACGTGAGCCGCGTAGAAATGCCTCGGTAAGGAACAGCGCACAAACATTGCGTGCCTCGCGGAAATCAGGCTCCGCCAGCAGCGCCATCATGTCAGCGATGGGCCAACGCACCTGCGGCAATGGCTCAGGCTCATCCCCTTCCAGGCTTTGCGGATAGAGGTCCTGTGCCAAGACGATGTTCATTTTGCTGGAAAAGTACGACGGCGCCATGGTCAATTTACTCAGAAAATCAAAGTTTTTTGCACCAAAGCCCACTTCTTCCATCAGCTCACGGTTGGCCGCTTCCAGCACACCTTCACCGGGATCAATCAACCCTTTGGGGAAACCCAGCTCGTAAGATTCGGTGCCCACTGCATATTCGCGGATCAGCAGTAAATCGTCACCGATCACCGGCACAATCATCACCGCCTCACGTTCTGAAGGCCGCATCCGCTCGTACACCCGCCGCACACCGTTACTGAATTCCAGATCGACCGACTCAACGTTAAATAAACGCGAACGTGCGACCGTTTCCACTTTCAGAATTTTAGGTTTTTGCAGGTGTTTATCCATGATTGCCTCAAATGAGTTATCCGGCGGTACGCCACAGCACCGGGCGTGATGAGACGGATAACCAGAATAATGACTGGTGTGACGCGCACTTCATATACGCTTAAACGCTGACCAAATCCGATCTTGATCACATTGTGCGTTAATGAGAACCTTTGCTGCAACGAGCACAAGCAGTAATTTACTTTTTTTTAACAAGCGTAGCCAGCACCCACCAACTTTCTATCTTCTTTAAGCAAAAAACAGGGCATTAAATAAGATAATGCCGATATCGATAGGGCAACCAGGTTGCTATCATCACGCAGGTAAGACACAACCATAAAACCAAGCGTTTTATGAAGAAATGAGATCCCGGTGGAGAATCTGTTCTCCCACGACTGTTCAGGGTGTCTCTTGGTCATTTGACTGCGTATAATGCGCCACGATTCATCAGGTTGGTGAGGTTCACGGGTACAGAATGGGGATAGCATGAGCACAATAGCGTTGATATTGGCCTTAGTGCTTGCCTGCCTGATTGCTGCCGGCCTGTATCTTTGGTTTAAAGCTCGCAATCAGCCGCTGCTGACGCGCGCCCTGCCCTTTATCAAACCTACTCACCGTAAGCTGACCGGCGAAGAACGCGCCGCTGTTGAGCACTATCTCGGCCGGCAAAATAAGCCGAGCAACAAGCTGTTGCCCGGCAGCACAGCGTTGCCGTCCGCCAAACTGGCGTTAACGCCGCAAAGCGACAACGTCTACCCCATTACCCACGCGATTACCCGCTACGGCTTGGCCAGCGATGAACCCAATAAGTGGCGCTATTATCTGGACGCTGAAGAGGTGCATCTCCCCCCGTTTTGGGAACAGTACATCAGCGCCGATAACCATGTCGAAGTGATTAAAACCCAAACGCTGCCGCTGGTGATCTCGCTCAATGGCCATTCACTGAAAGATCATATTCACGATCGGCCACAGCCGCCGGTGGTGAAGGCCGCGCCGAGCCAAAACGCATCGATCCGCAAGGAAGAAAGCGAGCACGTCGAGCTGGTCAATATCCGCAAGGAAACCCAGGAAGAGCATGCGCTAAATCGTCCGAACGGCATCAAAGAAGCCGCGATCATTTCAGCGGCCCTGCTACTGCTGTTCTTCAGCCTGATTAGCCCGGTCGTGGTCATCCCCTGGATGATTATCGTCGCCGTGCTGATGATCGCCTGGGGCTGTTGGAATCTGTTCCGCCGGCCATCTGCACGCGAGCTGAAAGAAGTACACTGCCTACGGGGCACGCCCAAGCGCTGGGGATTGTTTGGTGAATCCAACCAGGGGCAGATCAGCAACATCTCGCTCGGCATTATCGATCTGATTTACCCGCCGCACTGGCAGCCTTACATCACCCAGGACTTGGGTAAAACGACTGACGTAGACATCTATCTTAACCGCCAGGTGCTGCGCCAGGGGCGGTTCCTTTCGCTGCATGATGAGGTCAAAAACTTCCCGCTTCAGCAGTGGGGAAGAAACGCAGTGTTGATGGCCAGTTCGCTCTTGGTTCTGGTACTGTTGTTGACCTATATCCCACTGAGCCTGCCGCTCAAGCTAAGCATGGCTTGGTTACAGGGCGCGCAAAAAATTGAAGTGAACACCGTACAGGCACTGGAAGGTGCGACGTTGCGGATCGGGGATACCCTGAAAGCCCAAGGCAACGGTATGTGTTATGTGCCGCCGCTGGTCAATGGTGCGCGTGACGCCAACTTTATGCCTTTCGACTGTTCAGGTATTTACTGGAACAATGCCGCACCATTGCCGCAGCCAGAGTCGGAAGTCATCGACAAGGCCTCGGCACTGCTGGCAACGGTCAATGCCCAGTTACACCCTGACGGCACAGAACAAAAGCTCAATCCACAGTTGGCCAGCGCCATTGAAAAATCCGGCATGATCCTGCTGGATGACTTTTCCGATATTGTGCTGAAAACGCAGGATCTGTGCCAAACGGACAATGACTGCGTCCGGCTGAAGAACGCACTGGTGAATCTGGGCAACGTTAAAAACTGGGCCACGCTGGTGAAACGCGCCAAATCGGGTGCGCTGCAAGGCGTTAACGTGCTGCTGCGGCCGGTAAGTGCCGAATCCCTGGAAAGCCTGGCCAAAGTTGCCGCCTCGTCGTTTGTGTACAACGAAACGCGACAGGCTGCTGCTGCACTCAACAGCCCACCACCCGGCGGTTTTTTGATCAGCAGCGACGAAGGTAAGCAGTTGGTGAATCACCCGCAACCGACCGTGCCGCTAAACGAGTACAATGCACTTGACCAATGGAATGAGCTGCAGCGCCTGTCCAGCATGCTGCTGCACACGCCGTTTGAAGCGCAGGGCATCATCACCAATATCAGCGTAGATGCCAACGGCACGCGCCACATTGCGCTGCACAGCGAGCCGGATATTATCACGCTCTGGCGTTTTCTCGGCACCAGTCTGCTACTGCTCGCGGTCGCCGTCATTCTGGGTTACAACACCTGGCGACTCATAGAACGTCGCCGCAGCAATCAACACAGAATCACCGATATCCAGCGCTACTACGAAAGCTGCTTTAACCCGCAGCTCTCTCCGATGTCATTAAGGCCAATGCCCTAAACCACATTCGTCGGTCTGCGCTCTGTCATCTGCTTATGTTAGGCTATCCACTGTTCCTGCGGACCGCAGGCGGTTCGCCTATGGAGTTTTCATGGTTCCCAAATTTGACTGGTCAGAGATTGATACCGTACTGCTGGATATGGACGGTACTTTGCTCGATCTGGAGTTCGACAGCCACTTTTGGCTCAGTCTGGTGCCACAAGCCCTGAGCGAGCAGCGCGCGATTCCCTTTGAAGAAGCGCGTAGCATTATCCATCAGGAATATCTGGCGGTGCAGCACACCATGAACTGGTACTGCTTCGACTACTGGAGTGAGCGGCTGGATCTTGATATTTACCGCATGACCAGTGAAGTGGGCAGCCGCGCCCGTCTGCGTGAAGATACCGAACCGTTTTTACAGGCATTACGTGCGGCAGGTCATCAGACTATTTTGTTGACCAACGCCCATCCACACAGCCTGGCGGTAAAAATTGAGCATACCGGTTTAGATCGACACCTTGATTTATTACTTTCTACCCACACATTTGGTTATCCGAAAGAAGATCAGCGTTTGTGGCAGGCAGTACAGCAGCACACCGGTTTCGATCCTCAGCGCACGCTGTTTGTCGACGACGGTGAACCCATTTTGGATGCGGCCCGCACCTTCGGCATTCGCTACTGCCTGGGCGTACAAAACCCGGACTCCAGCATGGCGGAGAAAACCTTCCAGCATTACCCGTCAATGCGCGATTACCGCCTATTGATTCCGGCGCTGGCCAAGGGGGAGTGAATGAAAGATAAAGAAACACGTGAGGACAGCGTCCGGCTGGACAAATGGCTTTGGGCGGCACGTTTCTACAAGACCCGTGCGCTGGCGCGGGACATGATCGATGGCGGCAAGGTGCACTACAACGGACAGCGCGGAAAGCCGAGCAAGCTTGTTGAGCTCAACGCCGAGATCAAATTGCGTCAAGGTAATGAAGAACGCACGGTGATTGTACTGGCGTTAAACAGCCAACGGCGTGGCGCCGACGAGGCGCAGCAAATGTATCAGGAAACTGAGACCAGCATCGCCAACCGAGAAAAAGTGGCGCTCGCACGCAAGATGAATGCGCTGACCATGCCGCATCCGGACAGACGTCCAGACAAGAAAGAGCGGCGTGACCTGATTAAATTTAAATTTGGTGAGCAGGAATAAACCCTCACCGCAATGAGAGAAAACTATGTCTAACCATGACCAATTGCACCGTTACCTGTTTGAAAACTACGCGGTGCGCGGTGAGCTGGTTACCGTCAGCGAAACCTATCAGCAGGTTCTGAACAACCATGACTACCCGGCTCCGGTAAAAAAACTGCTGGGTGAACTGCTGGTAGCCACCAGCCTGCTAACCGCCACCTTGAAGTTCGACGGCGACATCACCGTGCAATTGCAAGGCGACGGCCCGCTGAAACTGGCGGTGATTAACGGCAACAACCGCCAGGAAATGCGCGGTGTAGCTCGCGTACAAAGCGAAGTCGCCGATGACAGCACGCTGCACCAGATGATCGGCAATGGCGTCATGGTGATCACCATCGCACCAACCGAGGGTGAACGCTATCAGGGCGTGGTGGCACTGGAAGGTGACACACTGGCGGAATGCCTCGAAGCCTACTTCCGTCAGTCAGAACAGCTGCCAACCCGTCTGTTCATCCGTACCGGTGAATCCGAAGGTCAACCGGCCGCAGGCGGCATGCTGCTGCAAGTGTTGCCAGCGCAGGACGGCAATGCCGATGATTTCGATCATCTGGTGCAACTGACCAACACGGTGAAAAGCGAAGAGCTGTTCGGCCTGCCCGCCAACGAAGTGCTGTATCGCCTGTACCATCAGGAAGAAGTCACCTTGTATGAACCGCAAGACGTGATCTTCCGTTGCACCTGTTCACGTCAGCGCTGCGCCGATGCATTAATCACGCTGCCAGCGGAAGAAGTGGCTCAGATGCTGGAGCAAGATGGCAACATTGATATGCACTGCGATTATTGCGGCAATCACTATGTCTTCGATGCCATGGATGTGGCCGCTTTGTACACCGGTAACACCGGCGAAAGCGACCAGTTGCACTAAGTAGCACCTCATATCGGCGGGCGCACCCAGCGCCCGCCTGCTCACGCCGTTTGCACGTTTGCTTTTTTCCGTGTGCTATCTCTCATAACGTAACGAAAAACCGACTAAAACGTTAATTATTTGATACCTATCGCGGTTACTCGCGGCTGAATCCCTACAATTGGCGCCAGAAATTCTGTGACCAAGGAGTAGTGACATGCGTGTTAAAGGTATAACCCCTCAGGATCTGGCCGCTTATGGGATTCATAACGTTGGCGAAATCGTTCACAACCCGAGTTATGACTTGCTGTTCAAGGAAGAAACAGACCCATCTCTGGAAGGTTTTGAGCGTGGGGTCGTAACCAAGCTGGGTGCTGTATCCGTCGACACCGGTATTTTTACCGGCCGTTCCCCGAAAGATAAGTACATCGTCCGTGACGACATCACCCGCGACACCGTCTGGTGGGCCGATCAGGGTAAAGGTAAAAACGACAACAAACCCCTTAGCCCGGAAACCTGGGCAGACCTGAAACAACTGGTCACCACGCAACTCTCCGGCAAACGCCTGTTTGTAATGGATACCTTCTGCGGCGCCAATGCCGACTCCCGTCTGAAAGTCCGCTTTATTACCGAGGTTGCCTGGCAGGCGCACTTCGTTAAAAACATGTTCATCCGCCCGACCGACGAAGAACTGCAGGATTTCGAGCCAGACTTCGTTGTCATGAACGGCGCCAAATGCACTAACCCGAACTGGCAGCAACAGGGCCTGAACTCGGAAAACTTTGTCGCCTTCAACCTGACCGAACGCATGCAACTGATTGGCGGCACCTGGTACGGCGGCGAAATGAAAAAAGGTATGTTCTCTATCATGAACTACCTGTTGCCGCTGAAAGGCATCGCCTCCATGCACTGCTCGGCCAACGTGGGCGAGAAAGGTGACGTGGCCGTATTCTTCGGCCTGTCCGGCACCGGTAAAACCACCCTGTCTACCGATCCAAAACGCCAACTGATTGGCGATGACGAACACGGCTGGGATGACGACGGCGTGTTTAACTTTGAAGGCGGCTGCTACGCAAAAACCATCAAGCTGTCTGAAGAAGCGGAGCCGGATATCTATCACGCCATCAAACGCGATGCGCTGCTGGAAAACGTCGTCGTTCTGGCTGACGGCACAATAGACTTCAACGACGGGTCGAAAACCGAGAACACCCGTGTTTCCTACCCGATCTATCACATCCAGAATATCGTGAAGCCGGTTTCCAAAGCGGGCCATGCCACCAAGGTGATCTTCCTGACCGCGGATGCTTTCGGCGTATTGCCGCCGGTATCTCGCCTGACAGCTAACCAGACTCAGTACCACTTCCTGTCTGGCTTTACCGCCAAACTGGCCGGTACCGAGCGTGGTGTAACCGAGCCTACCCCAACCTTCTCCGCCTGCTTCGGCGCAGCCTTCCTGTCGCTGCACCCAACGCAGTACGCTGAAGTGCTGGTGAAACGCATGCAAGCGGCTGGCGCTCAGGCTTACCTGGTCAATACCGGTTGGAACGGCACCGGCAAACGCATCTCCATTAAGGATACTCGCGGCATTATCGACGCGATCCTCAGCGGTGAAATCGATAAGGCAGAAACCATTACTCTGCCTATTTTCGACCTGGCGATGCCAACCTCACTACCAGGCGTTAACCCGGATATCCTGGACCCACGCGCCACTTACGCCAGCATTGAGCAATGGCAAGAGAAAGCACAGGATCTGGCCGAGCGTTTTGTCACCAACTTTGACAAATACACCGACACCCCAGCGGGCGCAGCCCTGGTCAGCGCCGGTCCAAAACTGTAATACCTTCTTTTAGAGCTTCAGCTAAGGCGTGGATACCACGCCTTTTTTTTGATGGTTGTTTTTAGCCAGGCCAAAGTGGTAATAATGCAGTGCAATCATTGATAGCAAAGGGGGGTCAATGGCGACCATAACCGTTAGAAATCTGGACGACGAAGTAAAGGAGTTACTGCGGATCTCGGCAGCGAAAAACGGCCATTCCATGGAAGAGGAAGCACGAATGATTCTGAAACAGGCCTTAGTGAAACAACCACCGCGCTATGGTTTGGGCACCTGGATGCATCAACACTTTGCCGAGTTGGGCGGTGTTGAACTGGAGATCCCGCCGCAAGATGAAACGCCACCCCGCACGGCCACCTTTGACGACGACCAGGTATGATTATTCTCGATACCCATGTGATTGCAGAAACGTTGCGCCCCAACCCACACTACAACGTCCTCACATGGCTGAATGAAAAAGACAACGATGAACTTTATCTGAGTGCGATAGTTCTCGCCGAGTTATTCGGTGGCGTTGCCTGTATGCCCGATGGGAAACGGCAGCGCATACTCAAACATAAGCTGGCGGAGGCGGTACAGATAAGATTTGACGAGCAAACTCTGCCCTTTGATACACTCTGCGCACTGCAATATGCGGAACTTATGGGTAAAAATCAGCGTGAGGGCCGGTTAATGAGCAGGGTGGATACTCAAATTGCCGCGACCTGCCTGCATTACGGTGCCGCCCTGGCCACGCGTAATACCAAAGACTTTATCCATTGCGGAATTGAATTAATCGACCCTTGGCAGGCCAGTACAGACCGTCGTCTGCATGAAGATGCGGCGGAATACTACGTCATGAGCAGAAAACCCTGACAGGGCAGCTTCACTGTCAGGGATTAGGCGTTGTCTTTTGCTGCCTGATGCCCGTTAGACGACTCTTTTCTCTCCATCGGTAACGGAATATACGCCCTGATCAACAGCCCGCCACGTTCGCTGGTGCCTATTTCCAACGCGCCATGGTGCCCATCTATAATGCGCTGAACGATAGCCAAGCCCAGACCGGTGCCACTGGTACTACGCGCGCTGTCACCGCGGACAAAGGGTTGCAGCAGATGTTTCAACTCTTCAGGTTTAATGCCTGGGCCGTCGTCTTCCACCTGGAACCAACCGCGTTGCAGTTCACGACCGCTGCTGACTTTGATCCAGCCGTTGCCGTAACGTGCCGCATTCACCACCATGTTGACTGCCGCGCGCTTGATCGACAACGGATGCACATTCATCATCAGTTCACCCGGTGCCATGGCCGTTTCGATAACCCGCTCATAACCACTCTCGGCCGCGACCACTTCGCCCAGAATGCCATTCAGATCGCAGAGCTCCGTTTGCATTTCCTGGCCGGTGCGCAGGTAATCAATAAACTGCTCAATGATGGCATTACACTCTTCAATGTCTTTATTGATCGACTCCGCCAGATAACCGTCTTCGGCGCTCATCATCTCGGTGGCCAGGCGAATGCGCGTCAGCGGTGTGCGCAGATCGTGGCTGACCCCCGCCATCAACAGCGTACGGTCATCCGCCAGCTGCTTGACGCCCGACGCCATCTGATTAAAAGCCCGCGTGACCGAACGCACTTCGGATGCGCCATACTCACGTAACGGCGGGGGAATAATGCCTTTGCCGACCTGCAAAGCGGCGTGCTCAAGTTCAACCAGAGGACGGTTCTGAATGCGTATAAACAGCCAAGCGCCACCTATCGCCAGCAGCATGATCGCCAGGGTATAACGGAACAGCGGCGAGAAATCGCCCTGGTGAATTTCAGTTAACGGGACACGAACCCAAATATCCGGCTGCAACCACGTCTTCAGCCACACGACCGGCGAGTTCTTGTTCACTTCCACACGAACGTCGGTCGGCCCACCCAGTTGCTGTGCCATTTGCTGACTGAGGAATTGATAGTGCTGCGCCCAGCGCAGACCGCTCTCCTCCGCCGCCGAGTTGGTGTAGAGAGAAATTCCCAGTTCGCGATAGATTTCGCGGCGGAATGCCGGTGGCACTTCCAGCAAGGTGCCATCCTCCAGTTGCAGCCGGTCAGTCATCAGCATACGAACTTCGTAGGCCAATACCTTGTTGAACTGCTGCAGACTGGGCAAGATGGCAAAGTTTAGCACCACCAGATAGGTCGTCACCAAGCTGACGAACAGCAAGGTGACGATCAAGAGCAGGGTTCGGGCAAACGAGCTACGCGGTGAAAAGCGCAATCGCCTCATGCCTTGCTGCCGTCCGGGACGAAGACGTAGCCAAGACCCCAAACGGTCTGGATATAACGTGGATGCGCGGGATCTTCCTCAACCATGCGACGCAGACGAGAAATCTGCACGTCGATGGAGCGTTCCATTGCACTGTATTCACGACCACGAGCCAGGTTCATCAGCTTATCGCGTGAAAGCGGCTCACGCGGATGGCTTACCAGCGCTTTGAGCACGGCAAACTCACCGCTGGTCAACGGCATCGGCTCGTCTTCGCGGAACATTTCGCGGGTACCCAGGTTCAGTTTGAATTTGCCAAAGGCTATCACCGCCTCTTCTTGTGAAGGGGCGCCCGGCAGTTCATTGGCCTGACGGCGTAAAACCGCACGGATACGGGCCAGAAGTTCACGCGGGTTGAACGGTTTTGGAATGTAATCGTCGGCACCAATTTCCAGGCCAACGATACGGTCGACTTCTTCACCTTTGGCGGTCACCATAATGATCGGCATAGGGTTGCTTTGGCTGCGCAAACGACGGCAGATGGAAAGCCCATCTTCGCCAGGCAGCATCAGGTCCAACACCATCAGGTGGAAGGATTCACGTGTCAGCAAGCGATCCATTTGCTCAGCGTTGGCGACACTGCGAACCTGAAAACCCTGTTCGGTTAAATAACGCTCTAAAAGCGCACGCAGGCGCATGTCATCATCGACGACCAGAATCTTATGATTCTCTTGCATTGTATTACTCCCAAAGGCTTTATTGCCTGACGTGAATATTGTTAAAAAACCCTGTCATTTCGGACAGCGTTTAATGGTATATATTCTAGACGAAATTGTTACAAAGCTTATTCTTTTGCCCATTTATCAACAATTTTCATCAAAATGCCCGCGAAGGTTCGCCAAAATCCCGATGCTCATTGGTTAAATTTATGATCGCTGTCTCTTCGCCCAACGGGCACGCCCGGTATTTGATTCGCAGTGTAACTCAGCCAGCGCGATAAGAAACGCGAGCGCCAGCAATTTTGCGCACTGCGGATGGTTGAACTCACATTTCTTTATGC
The DNA here is from genome assembly GCF_044900985.1 of Serratia sp. NPDC087055. Taxonomy (NCBI): domain Bacteria; kingdom Pseudomonadati; phylum Pseudomonadota; class Gammaproteobacteria; order Enterobacterales; family Yersiniaceae; genus Serratia; species Serratia sp. NPDC087055. Next base: position 161,979 of record NZ_JBJDOG010000006.1, on the reverse strand, counting down.
AACGGCAGCCTACAGCCCGGCGTGAGTTTGTGCGACACTCTGCCAACGCAATGACTCCCTTCCCTTTGATATGCTCATGAAGGCGGAAAAACGATGAGAACGCAGCTGATAACCCGTGAAGGTTATGACAAGCTAAAACAGGAACTGGATTTCCTCTGGCGCGAAGAACGGCCCGAAGTCACCAAGAAAGTGACCTGGGCAGCCAGCCTCGGCGACAGAAGTGAAAACGCCGATTATCAGTACAACAAGAAACGGCTGCGGGAAATCGACCGCCGGGTGCGTTACCTGACCAAATGCCTCGAGCAATTGAAGATTGTCGATTACTCACCGCAACAAGAAGGCAAAGTGTTCTTTGGCGCCTGGGTTGAAGTGGAAAACGAGGGCGGTGAAATTAAACGATTCCGCATCGTCGGCTATGACGAGATTTTTGGTCGCCGCGATTACATCTCCATCGACTCACCCATGGCCCGCGCCTTATTGAAAAAAGAAGTGGGTGACGCTGCCACCGTCAACACCCCTGTGGGTGATGCATTGTGGTATGTGAACGAGATTGAGTACGTTAAATAAGATTTCAGTTTTATCCGAGCGGTCGCCCACCGCCGCAGTACAGGCCGCTTTGCGCGTCATGACTACCGAGAGGCGGCCTGCTCCACTGGCATTTTCCCCGATCAATCCGTATAACTGTCCCCCTGTTTACTCACCGTTCTCAACAGATACCAGACTTATGAATGACCCACTGAGCCGCATTATTGCAACAGAACTGCAGGCCCGGCCGGAGCAAGTTGACTCCGCCATCCGTCTGCTGGATGAAGGTAATACCGTGCCTTTTATTGCACGCTATCGTAAGGAAGTCACCGGGGGTTTGGACGATACCCAACTGCGCCAGCTGGAAACCCGCCTGGGTTATCTGCGTGAACTGGAAGACCGCCGTCAGACCATCCTTAAATCGATCGACGAGCAGGGCAAACTGACCGAACAGCTGGCGGGGGCGATCACCGCCACGCAAAGCAAAACCGAACTCGAAGACCTTTACCTGCCCTACAAGCCCAAGCGCCGCACCCGCGGTCAGATCGCGATAGAGGCCGGCCTGGAGCCTTTAGCGGACACATTGTGGCAGGACCCTCAGCAGCAACCAGAACAACTGGCCGAAGGTTACGTTGACGCAGACAAAGGCGTTGCAGACGTGAAAGCCGCCCTCGACGGCGCGCGTTATATCCTGATGGAACGCTTTGCCGAAGATGCTGCATTGTTGGCCAAGGTGCGTAACTACTTGTGGAAACACGCACATCTGGTCTCCAAAGTGGTGGAAGGCAAGGAAGAGGCTGGCGCCAAGTTCCGCGACTACTTCGATCACCACGAACCTATTTCTCAGGTGCCGTCACACCGTGCGTTGGCGATGTTCCGTGGCCGCAACGAAGGTGTACTGCAACTGGCACTGAATGCCGATCCCCAGTTTGAAGAAGCCCCGCGCGAAAGCCAGGCGGAGCAAATCATCATCAGCCACCTCGATCTGCGCCTGAATAACGCCCCGGCGGATGCCTGGCGTAAAGCGGTGATCAACTGGACCTGGCGCATCAAGGTGCTGCTGCATCTGGAAACCGAACTGATGAGTACGGTGCGCGAACGTGCGGAAGACGAAGCGATCAACGTCTTCGCCCGTAACATGCATGATCTGCTGATGGCGGCACCTGCCGGCATGCGCGCCACCATGGGGCTGGATCCCGGCTTGCGTACCGGCGTAAAAGTCGCCGTCGTGGATGCGACCGGCAAGCTGGTCGCCACCGACACCGTCTACCCGCACACCGGTCAGGCCGCTAAAGCCGCCGCGATCGTCGCTGCACTGTGTATCAAACATAAAGTGGAGTTGGTGGCTATCGGTAACGGTACCGCATCACGCGAGACCGAGCGTTTCTACCTTGACCTGCAACAGCAGTTCAGCGAGGTCAAAGCACAAAAGGTGATCGTCAGTGAAGCTGGCGCTTCGGTGTACTCCGCTTCCGAGCTGGCGGCGCTGGAGTTCCCTAACCTTGACGTTTCGCTGCGTGGTGCCGTCTCCATCGCCCGCCGTCTGCAAGATCCCCTCGCCGAACTGGTAAAAATCGACCCGAAATCCATCGGCGTCGGCCAGTATCAACACGATGTCAGCCAAAGCCAATTGGCGAAAAAGCTGGATTCCGTCGTCGAAGACTGTGTAAACGCCGTCGGTGTCGATCTGAATACTGCCTCCGTGCCGCTGCTGACCCGTGTGGCTGGCCTGACACGCATGATGGCGCAAAACATCGTTACCTGGCGTGATGAGAACGGCCGCTTCAGTAACCGTGAACAACTGTTAAAGGTCAGCCGTCTGGGGCCAAAAGCCTTTGAGCAGTGCGCTGGCTTCCTGCGCATCAACCACGGCGATAACCCTCTGGATGCCTCAACGGTTCACCCGGAAACCTACCCCGTGGTCGAACGCATTCTGGCCGCCACCCAGCAAGCGCTTCAAGATCTGATGGGCAACCCGACTGCCGTACGTAACCTGAAAGCCGGCGACTTCACCGATGAGAAGTTCGGTGTGCCGACGGTAACCGACATCCTGAAAGAGCTGGAGAAGCCGGGCCGCGACCCGCGTCCTGAATTCAAAACGGCGACCTTTGCCGACGGCGTTGAAACCCTCAATGACCTACAGCCGGGAATGATTCTGGAAGGTTCGGTCACTAACGTCACCAACTTCGGTGCCTTTGTCGATATTGGCGTTCACCAGGATGGCCTGGTGCACATCTCCTCACTGGCGGACAAGTTTGTCGAAGATCCACATACCGTGGTGAAAGCCGGCGACATCGTTAAAGTGAAGGTGATGGACGTTGACCTGCAGCGCAAACGTATCGCGCTGAGCATGCGTCTGGATGAGCAACCGGGCGAAGGGTCTCCGCGCCGGGGCGGCAATACCGCACCGGCCAAAGACAATGCAACCCGTGCACCGGCTAATAAGGCCAAGCCGCGTGGCGGCAACACACCTGCGGGCAACAGCGCAATGGGTGATGCACTGGCGGCAGCATTTGGCAAAAAAGGCTAAAGACGCCGCAAATTTGAACGACCAAAGGTACCAAGGGCGGAGTTAACTCCGCCCTTTCCCGCAAAAATATCCCCCAGCCTTTTTTGACCCGCCTCAATAAAGCTGCAATTTTTTTGATCTTCCCGGCGGAAATAATATTCGGGTGCATTACGCCATAAAAGAGTGGTGAATAGCCATTTGTTAACATCGTTATTAACACCGCGTTCTCATTTCAGTATTTCCCTGCGAAACACAAATGGTTACTGCTCGTATTCAGCCCGAGAAATGTTGCCAAATAAATACGGATTTTGACGCTGTCGGATCAAAGCTGCCTAATCTGTCGCTAATTTTTTCAAAGTAGAAAAAAACGCTGCAATTACGTAACTGATTTAACTCGCCATTCGCATTTGCACCCCACGAAACCGGGTGATAAAAGAGTCCTGCCAGGCAACCCTGAGCGCTAAATGTGATCGCTACAACCTTTGGTTACCAATACCCCTATTTTTTGTATTGAATACGATAATTATTCTCACTATTATTATTTTGCGTGTTCACTGCATAGCCTCATGGATTGAAAACGTCGGTAACCCTGTGTGGTTACTGCGGCATTTCCTTTAGAACGTTCTTTTATCATCACCAGCCCAATAACAAGGGCTCAGAGAAGGTTATATGCATCTTCTGCCTAAACGGTCATATAAGATTGCCGGCTTCGCTACTGACATTGGCCCCGCTTATCGCCAGAAACTTCTCTCACTCGGCATGCTACCGGGGTCGTCATTTGAGGTCGTCCGCGTCGCGCCATTGGGCGACCCGATAGAAATCAAAACTCGCCGCGTCAGCCTGGTGCTGCGTAGAAAGGATCTGGCCTTGATTCTGCTCGACGGCCAATCCTGATCCTGAGCCATTTTGCCTTGGCCATGCGCATCGCCTGGCCCAATTTCCATTGACTGATATCACGCTAAATTATGAAAAAACTCACTATTGGCTTAATAGGCAACCCCAACTCCGGTAAGACTACGCTGTTCAACCAGCTTACCGGGGCGCGCCAGCGGGTCGGTAACTGGGCAGGCGTGACGGTAGAGCGTAAAGAGGGCCTGTTCACTACACCACAGTCACAGGTCAAACTGGTTGATCTTCCCGGTACCTACTCTCTGACCACCATCTCGGAACAAACCTCACTCGATGAGCAAATCGCCTGCCACTACATTCTCAGTGGCGACGCCGATTTGCTGATCAACGTGGTCGATGCGTCCAACCTGGAGCGTAACCTGTACCTGACGCTGCAACTGTTGGAACTGGGTATTCCCTGCATTGTCGCGCTGAATATGTTGGATATCGCCCGAAGCCAAAAGATTGAGATTGATATCGCTGCGCTATCTGCCCGCCTTGGCTGCCCAGTGGTACCGCTGGTGTCCACCAAAGCCGACGGCATTGGTGTGCTCAAGCAAATGATCGACAATCATCAGTTCAACGAATTAAAAGCGCTGGTGAACTACCCGCAGCTCCTGCTAAAAGAAGTGGCAACGCTGACCGATGCCATGCCGCAAACCCTTCCAAACGAGCAACGCCGTTGGTTGGCCCTGCAAATGCTGGAAGGCGATATCTACAGTCATACCTTAGCCGGTCCTGCGGCTGCACTGCTGCCGGCCGCTCGGCAGGCGCTCCAACAGCAACATCAGGAAGACCCGGCACTGGTAATAGCCGATGCGCGTTATCAGTCGATTGCCTCCCTGTGTGACGCGGTCAGCAACTCACAACACGCCATGCCAAACCGCCTGACCGAAGCATTGGACAAGGTGATCCTGAATCGCTGGCTGGGCGTGCCTATCTTCCTGCTGGTGATGTATTTGATGTTCCTGCTGGCGATTAACCTCGGCGGCGCCCTGCAGCCGATTTTCGATATCGGCTCGGCAGCGATCTTTATCCAGGGCATTCAATGGCTGGGTTACACCCTGCATTTCCCTGAATGGCTGACCATTTTCCTGGCTCAGGGCGTCGGCGGCGGTATCAACACCGTGCTGCCACTGGTGCCGCAAATCGGCATGATGTACCTGTTCCTGTCTTTCCTCGAGGATTCCGGCTATATGGCACGGGCGGCATTCGTGATGGACCGCTTGATGCAAGCGCTCGGGCTGCCGGGCAAATCTTTCGTGCCCCTGATTGTCGGCTTCGGCTGCAACGTGCCATCCATCATGGGTGCCCGTACGTTGGATGCGCAGCGGGAGCGTTTAATTACCATCATGATGGCCCCGTTCATGTCCTGCGGTGCCCGATTGGCGATCTTCGCCGTGTTTGCTGCCGCCTTCTTTGGTCAGGACGGCGCAGGCGTGGTGTTCTCACTGTACATGCTCGGCATTGTGGTCGCGATCCTTACCGGATTGGTGCTCAAATACACCATCATGCGTGGGGAAGCGTCTCCCTTCGTCATGGAACTGCCGGTTTACCATGTCCCACACTTGAAGAGCCTGCTATTGCAGACCTGGCAACGCCTGAAAGGCTTCGTGCTGCGCGCAGGTAAAGTGATCGTGATTGCCAGTATCTTCATTGGCGGCTTGAACAGCTTTTCGTTCAGCGGCAAGCCGGTAGATGACATCAATGATTCCGCGTTGGCGTCGGTATCCAAGGTGCTGACACCGCTGCTGCAGCCAATGGGCGTACATAACGATAACTGGCAGGCCACCGTCGGTCTGGTGACCGGTGCTATGGCAAAAGAAGTTGTGGTCGGCACATTGAACACCCTGTACACCGCCGAGCGCATCAATAATACCGAGTTTGATGCCGCTAACTTTAATCTGTTGGACGAACTGGGCGGTGCGGTGGAAACCACCTGGCAGGGTCTGAAAGACACGTTCAGCCTGAGCGTACTGTCCAACCCGATTGAGGCGAGTAAGGGTGACGGGGAAATGGACGTCGGTTCAATGGGGGTGATGAGCAGCAAATTCGGTTCCGGGGTTTCCGCCTACAGTTACCTGATTTTTGTGCTGCTGTACGTACCTTGCGTCTCGGTGATGGGAGCCATCGCCCGTGAGTCCAGCCGCGGTTGGATGACGTTCTCCATTCTCTGGGGGCTGAATATCGCCTACTCGTTGGCCACGCTATTTTATCAAACCGCCACTTTTGCCCAGCACCCGCAGTACAGCCTGACGGCAATCACCATTGTGGTGCTGTTCAATCTGTTGATCTTGTTTGGCCTGCGTCGCGCTCGCAGCCGGGTCACCGTGCGTCTGGGCAATGCTACCCCAGCGGCCTGTTGCCAGGGCAGCAAGGGTGACTGTCACTGATGGCAAGCCTGTTGCAGATCCGCGATGCCTTGGCGCTGCATGGCAGCGTGCAGGCGCTGCAGCTCAGCCGTCAGTTGGCAACCCCATTGCCGCTGGTGCAGGCCATGCTGGAACGGTTAATGGCGATGGGTAAAGTGGAGCGTATTGAGCAAGATAACAGCGCCTGCCTAAGCGGTAGTTGCAAAAGCTGTCCGGAAGGCCAGGGGTGCAGTACGGTGGTGTATCGTCTGAAGAAGTGAAGATTGGGGCGCAGCACAAAGGCGCGCCCCTTCTTAATCAATCGTTATTTCTTGTCTTTGTACACGTCAGCGATAGCGCTGAACTTGCCGTGCTCACGACCTGCCAGAATAACGTAATATTGACCACCTTTTTCATCGGCCAGTTTGGACAATTCCTCTTTCGCATCCATCGGCGACGTGGTTTGGGCGGTGGTGGTTACGGTACCCACTTTCTCGTATTTACCTGGGTTCTTGTCCAGATCTTCCTTGGTCAGCATGGTTGCTGCCAGGGTGCTGAAGGACACTGAACCCACAACCAACGCGGCAATAATCATTTTCAAAGATTTCATTACAATACCTCTCAATGGATAATTTATTTATTATGAAAGCCGTCCAGAGTAAATGCGTAATAACACCGGCTGCCGCGACATCTTCAGACCTCGTTGCTTTCCCTGACGAGAGCCGTTTTCCCAGAGACGAAACGTCAAAATGAAAAAACCGTGAGCGTTTTTTTCATTTTCCAGCCAACGCAGTTACCCCCCTAAGTATTGAACAGGTTTATTTTTTATCCACTAAGCGGCTCTTTTTTTTAGCGCTTTATTGTGCGTTTTGGCGTCGGATCCCGTTTTCAGCCACAAAGGTGCAAATAATTTCTGCGAACTCATCAGGATGGGAAATAAATGGCGCATGGGCCGCTTTCGCAATGATGACAGAGGGCGAGTGCGGCCACATGACATCCAGCAAACCAGCGACTTTACGTGGCACCAACCCATCCAAATAACCGTAAATGCGTAGTAATGGGAGCGTCAACCCCGCCAGCGGCTCGCGAAAATCGGTGGTACGCAGCATCTCCAACCCGCCGTTCAGAACCTCAACGCCAGGCATCGGCTGGTCAAGCACCACAGACTTCAACAAGCGGGCATCCTGCCGCGCGCTTTCCGTACCCAGCGTTTGTAATGCCAAGAAACGCTCTACGGTACGCTGAAAATCTTGCCCCAGCTGATGCTGAAAACCACTCAACACGTCAGGGCGGATCCCTGGCCAGTCTTCCTGAGCCGCAAAGCATGGCGAAGACGCCACGGTAATCAGCCCACGTACCCGTTGCGGCTGCATGAGCGCAATCTGGCTGGCCACCAGCCCGCCGAGCGACCAGCCTAGCCACCAGGCATTTGCCGGGGCGGCAGCTAACAGGGTCTCTGCCATCTGCTCAAGCGACATAGCCCCAAAACCTTGGCTACGGCCATATCCAGGCAGATCAACCAGATGCAGGCGAAAATGCGGCGTCAGTCGCTCTAGCATGCAACTCCACACCTGCGCATTCAGCCCCCACCCGTGCAACAGCACAAGATCGCGATCCCCTTCACCTAGGGTTTGCCAGTACAACGCAGTCATCAGTTATTGTCCTTCATTCTCATCCGTCAGGGAGGACGGCTATGCTATCAATCCAAAGCCGTTGTTGGCTATGCCGACAACCACTACGCCTTCATTGTCACGGCATCTGCAGCTACTGCCTGCGTCATTTACCCACCAAACCGCTTTGTTGTCCACGTTGCGGCCTGCCTGCAGGTGACACCGTGCGGCCCTGCGGTCGCTGCCTGCAACAACCTCCCCCCTGGCAGTCACTGGTGTTCGTCGGCGACTATCAAGCCCCGCTGCGCCAGTTGATCGGAAAATTCAAGTTTCAACACACACCAGAACTGGCCCCGCTGTTAGCACGGCTAATATTACTAAACTGGCAACAGGCACATCGAGAGCAATATCTGAACAGACCCGATGTCATTTTAGCTGTACCCTTACAGGCAAAACGTTGTTGGCAGCGCGGCTATAACCAGAGCGACCTCCTGGCACGGCCTTTGGCCTACTGGTTAGGGTGCGACTATCGCCCCGCGGCCCTGAGCCGGGTACGTAAAACCGCACCACAACAGCACCTGCCGGCTCGTGTGCGGCGGCGCAATTTGCGCGGTGCATTCCGCTGCAATGAACCCTTGATGGGTCGGCATGTTGCTTTGTTGGATGATGTGGTCACGACGGGCAGCACGGTGGCGGAAATCGCTAAGCTACTACAGCGGCAGGGCGTTGCATCAATACAGATCTGGTGCGTTTGCCGCACGTTGTAGTGCCACGGCAATGGGCGTATTATAACCTAGTATAGAAGTCAACTATTTGAACTAACGAGCTAATGCCATGATTCGTATAACAGATACTGCACAGGAACACTTTGCCAAACTATTGGCAAACCAAGAGGAAGGCACCCAAATCCGCGTATTCGTGATCAATCCGGGTACGCCTACGGCCGAATGCGGTGTCTCTTATTGCCCGCCGGACGCCGTTGAAGCGACAGACACCGAGCTGAAGTTCGAAAAACTGTCTGCCTATATCGACGAGCTGAGCAAACCGTATCTGGACGATGCCGAAATCGACTTCGTCACCGACCAATTGGGCTCCCAGTTAACACTGAAAGCGCCAAACGCCAAAATGCGCAAGGTTGATGACAATGCCCCGCTGATGGAGCGTGTTGAATACGTGCTGCAGTCACAGATTAACCCACAGCTGGCAGGCCACGGCGGCCGCGTGACGCTGATGGAAATCACCGACGACAGCTTGGCTATCCTGCAATTCGGCGGCGGTTGTAACGGGTGTTCCATGGTCGATGTGACCCTGAAGGAAGGCATCGAGAAAGAGCTGCTGCAGAAGTTCCCTGAACTGAAAGGCGTGCGCGATCTGACCGAACACCAGCGCGGCGAGCACTCCTATTACTGATACCCTTTTGACGTGAAGTTGCAGCGTTGTTGGCCAGGTGCGTCCCCCCAGTCACTTACGAAAGTAAGCTCCTGGGGATTGAGGCACTTGCCGCCTGGCTGCAACTCCAATTAATTCGGGTATCCCAACATTAAGGATAAGAATCATAGTGTTCAGATCTCATCTTTAATGCAATCTTGGACCCATGATTAGCCTACCGACACCTTACGCCGCCGCTTGTCCAAATCCTTAAGCAGCCGGTTAACCTGCTGATCGGCAAACATTTCCTCCAAAGTGTGCGTCAGTTTTCGCCGCCAGTTAGGGTATTGATCGCTGGTCCCGGGAATATTGACCGGGTCAGCCATGTCCAACCAATCTTCCGGCTGAAGCCCCAATAACGCGCTGGCGCTGTCGGCAACATAGCGCTGCAAGCCCCGGTTAAGTAATGGGCTCATCTTCAACAATGCCGCCTTTTTACCCACCTTCAGCGGTACACAGCCATAGTGATGCAGCCCGTCCAACAACCCTTGCTTGGCACGTTCGCGATCGGCAAACAGCTCTTTCAAGACCTCGGCATCTGGATACAACCCCAGCGAGTTGCCAAGCTGCAGATCGCCACTTTGCCAATAGCCACGCAGCGTGGGCAGATCGTGCGTGGTGATGGTCGCCATGGCCTGCACAGGATAGGCCTGCGGCGCACGGAAGTGATTCTCACCGTCGCGTTCGAAATACAACACCTTATAGGAATAGACACCGCTGTCGCGCAGCTTGCCCACAATCTCAACCGGTACGGTGCCAAGGTCCTCACCAATCACCATGCAGCGATGGCGCTGGCTTTCCAGCGCCAATACCGCCAGTAAATCATCCACCGGATATTTTACATAGGCACCGTGAACGGCGGTTTCACCATAAGGAATCCACCACAGACGCAGTAGCGCCATCACATGGTCGATACGCAACGCACCACAACTGGTCATATTGGCGCGCAACAGATCGATAAACGGCTGGTAACCGCGCGCTGCCATTACGTGCGGGTCCATCGGTGGCAGGCCCCAGTTTTGTCCCAGTGGCCCCAAAATGTCCGGCGGCGCCCCGACAGAGGCTTTCAGGCAATACAGCTCACGCTCACACCAGGTTTCCGAGCCGCCTTCTGCCACGCCGACCGCCAAATCGCGGTACAAACCAATCGGCATGTGCTGTTGCTGGCTCTGACGAAAACAATCCGCAAACTGGCTGGCAGCCAGCCACTGCAACCACAGGTAGAAGGTTACCTGATCCTGCTGTTGCTGGCAGAACTGCTTAACTGCCGCGCTGTCCCCTTGCTGATAATGTTCCGGCCAGGCAGGCCAACCCCACAGACTCGTGTCTTCTGCGGCAAGATGGGCATGCAACGCGTCAAATGCAGCCTGCTGATACAGGCTGTCACCCCCCTCGATAACAAACTGTTCAAATGCCTGAAGCAGTCCGTCACCGGCTTTACGCGCCTGGAAAAGCGGGAACGCCAACTTCAGCGCCGCCAGCTTCAACTGCGTTACCGTACTGTAATCCACCAGCTTGCTGTTGCGCGCTTGGGCCAGCTTTTTTTGCGTGGCCGGCTTCAGCCACCATTTCTGTGCGGCGTCATTGCGCTGAAAATCCTCTACCGCGTTGACATCGATATAGATCACGTTCAGCCAACGGCGCGATGACGGGCTGTACGGGCTGGCGCTGTCGGGGTTGGCAGGGTACAACGCGTGGATCGGATTCAGCCCGACAAAAGCGCCCCCCCGCTCCCCCACTTGCTCAACCATCTGCCGCAAATCGCCGAAATCGCCAATGCCCCAGTTACGATCGGATCGCAAGGTGTAAAGCTGGACACAGGCCCCCCACAGTTTTTTCCCGGTCAGCAAGGCATCGGGCTCAAAGCAGCGTTTCGGTGCCACAATCAATCGGCACTGCCACTGCTGTTCACCCTGTGTCAGCGTCAGCTGGTGATAACCCGTCGGTAACTCACCTGGCAGGGTAAATGTTTTGCGTGCGCTGGCACGCCCCTGTTGTTGACCGCCGTCCTCGCGCTGTAACGCCCAGAGATATTCGCCACTGCCCGCGAGCGGTAACGCCACCGGCGCTCCTTCATAGAACACCTTCACCGCCGGAAGCGGCGTCATTACCGCTTCCAACGGGGCCGTACCCCGCCCCATTGCGTCTAGCAGTCTACGCTTGGTGTCCTCGTCAATTGCCTGTTGTTTACCATGAGCATTAATATAGTCAGCAGCGATACCCGCCTGAGCAGCCGCCTGATCGATGACCTTGCGATCCATTCACTCTCCTTAACGCTTGGCTTGCCAGATACGCTGCTGGTAGTCGCGGATCGAGCGATCCGAACTGAACATACCGACACGTGCGGTGTTAAGAATAGTACGTCGCGTCCATTCATCACGGTCACGGTAAAGTTCATCTACCTGCTGTTGAGCTTTGCAGTAAGAAGCAAAATCCGCCAGCACCAGATAAGGGTCCCCCCCTTCCAGCAGGCTGTGCAGCATCATGTCGAATGCATGCTTGTCGCCATGACTGAATGCGCCACTCGCCAGTTCGTCCAGGATTGCCTTCAAATGCTTGTCTTTCTTACGGTAACTGAGTGGGTCATAGCCTTTCGCCAGCAGCGCCTTCACCTGATCCACGGTATTGCCGAAGATAAAGATATTGTCTTCACCGACTTGCTCGGCGATTTCCACGTTAGCGCCATCCAGCGTGCCAACCGTCAGCGCACCGTTCAACGCCAGCTTCATATTGCCGGTGCCTGAGGCTTCCTTGCCCGCGGTGGAGATCTGTTCAGAGATATCCGCAGCCGGGATCATCAGTTCAGCAACAGACACGCGGTAGTCAGGAATAAACGCCACTTTCAGCCGATCCTTCACCAGCGGATCGTTATTGATCTTTTCCGCCGCCTGGTTGATCGCGTAAATGATGTTCTTCGCCAAATAGTAGCCCGGAGCCGCCTTGGCACCGAACAGGAACACGCGCGGCACAATATCCAACTGCGGGTTATCACGCAGTTGACGGTACAGCGACAGAATGTGCAGCAGGTTCAGATGCTGGCGTTTATATTCATGCAGGCGTTTGATCTGCACGTCGAAGATGGCGTCCGGGTTCAGCGTCAGCCCCATGACGTCGTGCACGTAGTTAGCCAACACCACTTTGTTATCACGTTTGATCTGCTGATAACGCTGGCGGAACGCCGCATCATCGGCGTATTTCTCCAGCCCTTTCAGCGCGTCGAGATCGTTAGCCCACTCCACCTTCAGCGTTTCATCAATCAGCCCTGACAGCGCCGGGTTACACTGCTTCAGCCAGCGGCGTGGCGTAATGCCGTTAGTGACATTATGGAATTTGTTCGGCCACAGTTGGTGGTATTCCGGGAACAGATCTTTCACCACCAGATCAGAGTGCAACTGCGCCACCCCATTGACCGCAAAACCACTGACGACACACAGGTTAGCCATACGCACCTGTTTATCATGGTGTACCGCCAGCTTGGCCCACACGGCGGCATCGCCCGGCCAGTGTTTATCCACCAGCTTTTTGAAATTGGCGTTGATCTGCTTAATGATGGAGAAATGGCGCGGCAGCAGGCTGCGTACCAATTTCTCATCCCAACATTCCAGCGCTTCAGGCATCAGAGTGTGGTTGGTGTAGGCGAACGTTTTGCTGGTGATTGCCCAGGCCGCATCCCAGTCCAACTGGTGCTCATCCAGCAAAATGCGCAGCATTTCCGGGATGGCGATGGTTGGGTGGGTATCGTTAAGCTGGATCACTTCGAATTTCGGCAGGTCTTCAATCTTGCGGCCCGCCAGATGGTGCTTACGCAGGATATCTGCCACCGAACAGGCGCATTGGAAGTATTGCTGCATCAAGCGCAGACGCTTGCCCGCCTGATGATTATCATTCGGGTACAGCACCTTCGTCAGTTTGGCCGCTTCTACACCCTGTTTCTCCGCCTGCAGGAATTTGCCGTCGTTGAAGTCGCTGAGATCGAATGGATGCTGATGGGTTGCCTGCCACAGACGCAGGGGCTGAGACACGCCATTACGGAAGCCCAGTACCGGCAGATCCCAGGCTTCACCGCGCAGGGTAAACGCCGGGCGCCACAGTTCGCGGCCATCGGCCAGTTTCTCCAGTTTGCCGCCAATGCCGACGTCGACGGATAACGCGGCATTGTGACGGAACCACGGGTAACTTTCCCGTTGCCAGTTATCCGGCGCTTCTTGTTGCTGCCCGCCGCTGAACGACTGACGGAACAGGCCATATTGGTAATTCAGCCCGTAACCGGTGGCCGGTTGCTCTACCGTTGCCATCGAATCCAGGAAACAGGCCGCTAAACGCCCCAGCCCACCATTGCCCAACGCCGGATCGGTTTCTTGCTCCAGCAGATCTGCCAGCTTGATATCCTGTTCCGCCAATGCCTGCTCGACGGTGTCATACCAGCCCAGGTTAATCAGGTTGTTGGCCGTCAAACGGCCAATCAGAAACTCCATCGAAATGTAGTTCACATGGCGTAGCGGCTTACTGCTTTTGCGCGGTGCCGGTTGTGCTGCCAACTGTTCGGCCAATGCGCGGCTTACCGCTTCCCACCATTGGTGCTGGGTCATCTGTTGTGCGGAACTGAGGCCAAACTGTTGCCACTGACGGGTCAGTGCCGCCAGAAAAGCATCCTTTTTAAGCGTAGGCTGTGACATAAGGAAAACTCTCTATCCAGTAAGTGGGTCAAATTACCGTTATCGTGCCGGGGAGAAAGCGTGAAGGCATCATCCCGCTTGAGGATTAGCTGGGGAGGAGGATTGGGGCGTAGCTAAAATTGTGATCTCAGGCACTTTTTGACTCCCTTGCATCATGCAAAAAAGCCCACCGACGAACGCGACGAGCACTGAGAATACGGTGAAAACTTGTTCAATAACGTTAGCATAGTTATTGCAGCGTCTGTAGTGTCGCACACACCCGGAAATGCTTTCCTGCACCTGCGTCACCAAACCGCGCCACTGCACTGCGATTCGGCAAGGAATTGCCTGCAAACGTAAAAAAGTGTGATCAATAGCAATATAACTCCAAGCCAATGCTGAACCTTGTTGCAATACGTTTAACGTTGTCAGAACTTAGGAGGGGGATTAATTACGAGCCATAAAATAATTAACCCCCTCAGATCCCGGCAGGCGTAGTGATGACATAAACGCCATCGGGCAAGCCTCGGCGGCGGGCACCGCGATTTTCACTCTGGAATACTATGCTGATCCCATCGAAACTGAGCCGTCCGGTACGGCTGCAAAATACCGTGATCCGCGATCGCCTGTTGGCCAAATTAGCCAGCACGGCCAACTATCGCCTGACATTGGTCAATTGCCCTGCGGGATACGGGAAAACGACGCTGGTCGCACAGTGGGCGGCCGGCAAGTCAGATTTAGGCTGGTATTCGCTGGATGAAAGCGACAACCAACCCGAGCGCTTCGCCAGCTACCTGATCGCAGCGTTGCAGCACGCCAGCGGTGGCCACTGTGTGAAGAGCGAGGCACTAAGCCAAAAGCATCAGTACGCCAGTTTGTCAGCGCTGTTCGCCCAGGTGTTTATTGAACTTTCTGATTGGCATCACCCCCTATACCTGGTGATTGACGACTACCACCTGATCACCAACGACGTCATCCACGAAGCCATGCGCTTCTTCCTGCGCCATCAACCAGAAAACCTGACGCTGATCCTGCTTTCGCGCACCCTGCCACCGCTCGGCATCGCCAACTTGCGCGTGCGCGATCAGTTATTGGAGATGGGCACGCAGCAATTGGCATTCACCCATCATGAAGCCAAGCAGTTCTTCGACTGCCGTCTGGTTGCCCCCATGGAACAGCAAGACAGCAGCCGCCTGTGTGATGAGGTCGAAGGCTGGGCCACTGCGCTGCAGCTGATTGCGCTGTCCGCACGGCAATCCACCTCTTCCGCACAGCAATCGGCCAAACGCCTGGCCGGGCTGAACGCCAGCCATCTGTCCGATTATCTTGTGGACGAAGTCCTGGATCACGTTGATGCCGATGCGCGTGCCTTCTTACTGCGTTGTTCGGTACTGCGCTCGATGAATGATGCGCTGATTGTGCGTCTGACCGGCGAAGACAACGGCCAGCAACGGTTAGAAGAGCTGGAGCGCCAGGGGCTGTTTATCCACCGCATGGACGATAGCGGTGAGTGGTTCTGCTTTCACCCTTTGTTCGCCACCTTCCTGCGTCAACGCTGCCAATGGGAGCTGGCGTTGGAATTACCGGGCCTGCACCGCGCCGCTGCCGAAGGTTGGCTGGCGCTGGGCTACCCGGCGGAGGCGATTCATCATGCACTGGCAGCCAGTGATGTCAGCATGCTGCGTGATATTCTGCTGCAACACGCATGGTCACTGTTCCACCACAGTGAATTGGCCCTGTTGGAAGAGTGTTTGAATGCACTGCCCTATGAGCGCTTGATCCAAAATCCTAAACTGGCGCTGCTGCAGGCCTGGTTAGCACAAAGCCAGCACCGCTATATCGAAGTGAACACGCTGCTGGAACGCGCAGAGCAAGCAATGCGCGAACAAAAAATTGACGTCGATCGCACCCTGCATGCCGAATTTGACGCCCTGCGTGCACAGGTCGCCATCAACGCAGGTAAGCCGGAAGAGGCCGAACGCTTGGCCACTGAAGCGCTGAAGTTCTTGCCGCTTTCCAGCTATTACAGCCGCATCGTCGCGACCTCGGTGACCGGCGAAGTCCATCATTGCAAGGGTGAGTTGGCCCGTGCGCTGCCGATGATGCAACAAACGGAACAAATGGCTCGGCGCCATCAGGCTTACCACTACGCACTGTGGGCGCTGTTGCAGCAAAGCGAGATCCTGATTGCTCAAGGTTTCCTGCAGGCCGCTTATGAAACACAGGACAAAGCCTTTGAACTGGTACGTGAACAGCATCTGGAACAGTTACCGATGCATGAGTTCCTGTTGCGCATTCGCGCGCAGATCCTGTGGTCATGGGCACGCCTGGACGAAGCGGAAGATGCCGCTCGCGAAGGCCTAAAAATCCTGGCGAACTACCAGCCTCAGCAACAGTTGCAGTGTATCGCCATGCTGGCCAAGTGTTCGCTGGCGCGTGGCGATCTGGATAATGCCAATGCGCATATGCAACGGTGCGAAGTGCTGCTGCACGGCACCCAATACCACCGCGACTGGCTCACCAACGCGGACAAACCACGCGTGATCCACTGGCAGATGACCGGCGATACTGCCGCTGCGGCTCAATGGCTGCGCCAGACGGAAAAACCCGGTATGGCGGATAACCACTTTATGCAGGGCCAGTGGCGTAATATCGCGCGGGTGCAAATCATGCTGGGTCAGTATGAAGAAGCCGAAGTGGTGCTGGATGAACTCAACGAAAATGCCCGCCGCCTGCGGCTGGTCAGCGATTTAAACCGTAACCTGTTGCTCAGCAACCAGCTTTATTGGCAGATGGAGCGCAAAAGCGACGCGCAAAAGGTCCTGATGGAAGCTCTGTCATTGGCCAGCCGCACCGGCTTTATCAGCCACTTCGTCATTGAAGGCGAAGCGATGGCGCAGCAACTACGCCAACTGATCCAACTCAATACGCTGCCGGAGTTGGAAAACCATCGCGCCCAGCGTATTCTGCGCGACATCAACCAGCATCATCGGCATAAGTTCGCGCATTTTGACGAGAATTTCGTCGATAAACTGCTGACCCATCCGCAGGTACCCGAACTGATCCGCACCAGCCCGCTGACGCAGCGTGAATGGCAGGTGTTGGGGCTGATTTATTCCGGTTACAGCAACGACCAAATCGCTGGCGAGCTGGACGTGGCGGCCACCACCATCAAAACCCATATCCGCAATCTGTACCAGAAGCTGGGCGTGGCCCATCGTCAAGAGGCGGTGCAACAGGCGCAGCAACTGCTGAAGATGATGGGCTACGGTGCCTAAAAACCACATTAATGCTCTGGTCTTAATTGCCGCGAAATTGACTACAATGGCGGCATATTCATATTACGAGGCAGTCCGAAGTCATGGAACAGTTTGAAGCGATCAACGTTGAGCAGGCGCACAGCCGTTGGAAAGATGACAGCGCCGCCCTGGTCGACATCCGCGATCCGCAAAGTTTTGAAGCCGGGCACACGCCAGGCGCCTTTCACCTTACTAACGCCAGCCTGCAAACCTTCATGCAGCAGAACGACTTCGATCGTCCGGTGATGGTGATGTGCTATCACGGCAACAGCAGCCGCAGCGCGGCGCAATATCTGCTGCATCAAGGGTTCGATGCGGTGTACAGCATCGACGGCGGCTTTGAAGCCTGGGCTCGTCAGTATCCGCAGGACGTTGAAACCTCTGCCTAATTTCTTCCCGCCGTCGGCGGGGTTCTTTCTCGCGTCGTTAGTGCGTGTTTTTGCTGGTTTTACGCAGATCCGTTGCCTGTGCTCAGGATTTCGACGGTATAATCAGCCGTCAACGCCGCCGGGGTAAACCGACGGCTAAAATCATCTCATTAAACGGAATACCTATGGTTCGAGTTATCGCCGTCTCCAATCCCCGCCTGGCGCAGGCCTTTGTCGATTACATGGCGACACAACACATTGAGCTTAGGGTGCACAATACTGACGAAGCGGCAGAAATCTGGCTGGCTGACGACAGCCATCTGGAGCAAGTACAGCACGAACTCCAGCAGTTCCTGGTCGATCCGCTCAATAGTCGCTATCGGGCGGCCAGTTGGCAGGCCGGAAGTACCAACGCCGAACTCCACTATCAGGGCTATTCCTATCTGCAAACGCTGTACAGCAAAGCCGGGCCACTGACGTTGAGTGTGATGGTGCTGTGCATTGCGGTGTATATCCTGATGCAAATACTGGGTGACGACACCGTGATGTACTGGCTGTCCTGGCCACAAGACAGCAGCCAATACCTGCAATTGTGGCGCTGGGTCAGCCACGCCTTCCTGCATTTCTCACTGCTGCATATTACCTTTAACCTGATGTGGTGGTGGTATCTCGGTGGTCCGATGGAAAAACGTCTCGGTGCCGGCAAACTGTTCGTACTGGCGGTGGTTTCGGCCTTCTTCAGCGGCTGGGCGCAGTCGCTGTTCAGCGGAGCCCTGTTCGGTGGCCTGTCCGGCGTGGTCTACGCGTTGATGGGTTACTGCTGGCTCAGCGGGGAGCGGGCACCGGAACGTGGCCTGATGCTGCCGCGCGGCCTGATGGTGTTTTCCGTTCTGTGGCTGGTGGCCGGGTATTTCGATATTTTAGGAATGTCGATCGCTAACGCGGCACACGTTGCCGGTTTAGTGTTAGGGTTATTGATGGCATTTTGGGACACGCGTCATCGCGCGCACAACGAACAATAACAGCCAGGTACAAGCCGGGCGTTTTAGGGGATTACCGTGAAGCAAACACAGCGTCATGACGCAATTATCGAGCTGGTGCGCCTGCAAGGTTATGTCAGTACGGAAGAACTGGTCGAACATTTTGACGTCAGCCCGCAAACGATTCGCCGTGACTTGAATGACCTGGCCGATCAAAACAAAATCCAGCGTCACCACGGTGGTGCGGCGTTGCCTTCCAGCTCAGTTAACGCCGCCTATAACGATCGCAAGGTGATGTGGTCGGAACAGAAAGCGCGTATCGCCCAACGCGTCGCCAGTCAAATCCCTGACGGCGCCACGCTGTTTATCGACATCGGCACGACCCCGGAAGCCGTGGCTCATGCGCTGATGAATCACAAGAACCTGCGCGTGGTAACCAATAACCTGAACGTCGCCACCCTGCTGACCGCCAAAGAAGATTTCCGTCTGATCCTGGCTGGCGGTGAAGTACGTACGCGTGATGGGGGCATCATGGGCGAAGCCACGCTGGATTTTATCTCTCAATTCCGTCTCGATTACGGCATTCTGGGCATCAGCGGCATCGATATGGATGGCTCACTGCTTGAATTCGACTATCACGAAGTGCGCACCAAACGCGCAATTATCGAAAACTCGCGCTGCGTCATGCTGGTGACCGACCACTCCAAATTCGGCCGTAATGCCATGGTTAACCTCGGCAATATGAACCTGATCGACTACCTGTTTACCGATCAACTGCCGCCGCCAAGCGTGATGAAAATCATCGAACAGTACGATGTGCAGCTGGAGTTGTGCTGAGTCTTTTACCGTTCATTTAACCCCACTCCGCCCCGCCAGACCTGCCGTTATAGACAGGGTTCAGCCTGCTGAACCCTGCAGTTCCAGAACGAAAAATACCCCTTCACTTTGTATAACTACCATCATCAAACTGTTACCTCTATCACGCCTAAATGTTTTTGTTTGGTTAAGTCTTGGCTTGTTTGTTGGTTTTTGATTACAATCATGAGCGAAAACGAACATGAAAGAGCTATTTCGAACATCTGGAGGAAGTTGACGTGGAAACCAAAGACTTGATCGTTATCGGTGGCGGCATCAACGGTGCCGGCATCGCGGCGGATGCTGCCGGGCGCGGCCTGTCCGTTCTGCTGCTGGAAGCGCAAGACTTGGCCTGTGCTACGTCTTCCGCCAGTTCCAAACTGATCCACGGTGGCCTGCGCTACCTGGAGCATTACGAATTCCGTCTGGTGAGCGAGGCGCTGGCCGAACGTGAAGTGCTGTTAAAACTGGCACCACATATTGCCTTCCCAATGCGCTTCCGCCTGCCGCATCAGCCTCACCTGCGTCCAGCCTGGATGATCCGCATCGGTCTGTTCCTGTACGATCACCTGGGTAAACGCACCAGCCTGCCAGGCAGCAAGGGGTTGCGCTTTGGACCAGAATCGGTGCTGAAGCCAGAATTGAAGCGCGGTTTCGAATATTCTGACTGCTGGGTCGACGATGCTCGCCTGGTGGTACTCAACGCCCAGGAAGTCGAAAAACGTGGCGGTGAAGTCCGTACCCGTACCAAGGTGACCCGCGCATGGCGTGAAAACGGGCTGTGGATGGTGGAAGCGGTTGACGTCGACAGCGGTAAAACCTTCACCTGGCGTGCCAAGGGCCTGGTGAATGCCACTGGCCCATGGGTGAAACACTTCTTCGATGATGGCCTGAAGCTGAAATCCCCTTACGGTATCCGCTTGATCAAAGGCAGTCACATCGTGGTACCGCGTGTGCATGACCAGCCGCAGTCCTATATTCTGCAGAACGAAGACCACCGTATCGTCTTTGTCATCCCATGGAACGATGAGTTCTCCATCATCGGTACCACTGACGTGGAATATCATGGCGATCCAAAAGACGTGAAGATCGACGATAACGAAATCAACTATCTGCTGAAAGTGTATAACGACCACTTTAAGAAGCAGTTGGGCCGTGACGATATTGTCTGGACCTACTCCGGCGTGCGCCCGCTGTGTGATGACGAGTCAGACTCGCCACAGGCCGTTACCCGTGACTACACGCTGGACGTGCATGACGAACAAGGTAAAGCCCCACTGCTGTCCGTGTTCGGTGGCAAGCTGACGACCTACCGCAAGCTGGCAGAGCATGCGATGGAAAAACTGGCACACTACTACCCTGGCTGCGGCCCGGCATGGACCAAAAACGGTTCACTGCCAGGTGGCGACATCGGTGGCGATCGCGACAGCTACGCGGCGAAACTGCGTCGTGAACACAGCTGGTTACCTGAGTCATTGGCTCGCCGCTATGCACGCACCTACGGCAGCCACAGCGAGCTGATTTTGGCCGATGCCAAAAGCCTCAGCGATCTGGGGGAAGAATTCGGCCACGGCTTGTACGAAGCTGAACTGCGCTACCTGATCGACAAAGAGTGGGTGGTGGAATTGGAAGATGCTATCTGGCGTCGTACCAAATTAGGTATGTGGTTGGATGAAGCACAGCAGGCACGGGTCAAAACCTGGCTGGCGGAACACGCGAAAGCGAAAACGCTGTCTCTGGCATCGTAAATCGCTAAACGTAAAAAGGGCCGGATATCCGGCCCTTTTGCATTACAGCTTGATGGGTTTGATGTTCCAGATTTCGTCTGCGTATTCCTGAATGGTACGGTCGGACGAGAAGTAGCCCATATTGGCAATATTCAATATCGCTCGCCGCGTCCAGTCATCCTGATTGCGATACACCTCATCCACCTTATCCTGCGTATCGACATAGCTGCGATAATCGGCCAGCAGTTGGTAGTGATCGCCCAGGTTCACCAGCGAATCAAACAGATTACTGTAGCGCTTTGGCTCTTCCGGGCTGAAAGCCCCGGTGGCAATCTGGGTCAACGCCTGATGCAACTCGGGATCCTGCTCATAATAAAGATGCGGGTTGTAACCGTTGCGTCGCAGCTCATCGACCTGCTCGGCGGTGTTGCCGAAGATAAAGATATTCTCCTCACCCACGTGCTCCAGCATCTCGACATTGGCACCGTCCAGCGTACCTATGGTCAGCGCACCATTGAGAGCGAACTTCATATTACTGGTGCCTGACGCCTCGGTGCCCGCCAGCGAGATCTGTTCAGAAAGATCCGCCGCCGGAATGATCATCTGCGCCAAACTGACACCGTAATTCGGGATAAACACCACTTTCAGTTGGGTATGCACCCGCGGATCGTTGTTGATCACCTTGGCCACGTCGTTGATCAGGCGGATGATCTGTTTGGCGGCGTAATAAGCCGACGCCGCCTTACCGGCAAAGATCACTACCCTCGGTACCCGTTCAGTTTCCGGATCCTCCAGCAGCCGGTTATACAGCGTGATCACATGCAACACGTTGAGCAGTTGCCGTTTGTATTCGTGAATACGCTTAATCTGTACATCGAATAACGCATCTGGGTTGACCACCACATTCAGCGTTTTGGCGATGTAAGTCGCCAGTCGCTCCTTGTTCTTTCGCTTGGCAGCCTGCACCGCCTGCAAGAAGCTCGGGTAATCAACATTCGCCTTGATCTCACTCAGCTGGCTGAGATCGGTGCGCCAGGTCTGGCCAATGCTGTCATCCAGCACGGCGGACAGCGGCGGGTTAGCCAACCCAAGCCAACGGCGTGGCGTTACCCCATTGGTTTTATTGCAGAAGCGATCGGGGAAGATACGGGCGAAGTCGGCAAACAGTGACTGCACCATCAGTTCGGAATGCAGCGCGGACACACCGTTAACCTTATGGCTGGCCACCACCGCCAGCCAGGCCATGCGCACCCGGCGGCCATTGGTTTCATCAATGATCGACACGCGTGCCAGTAATTCATTGTCGTCCGGTATCACCTCCTGCACGTGTTTAAGGAAGTGATCGTTGATCTCGAAAATCAGCTGCAGGTGACGCGGCAAAATCCGGCCGATCATATCCAGCGGCCAGGTTTCCAGCGCTTCGCTCATCAGCGTGTGGTTGGTATAGGAGAATACCTGCTCCACCACCGCCCAGGCATCAAGCCAGCTAAATTTATGCTCGTCGATTAACCGGTGCATCAGTTCCGGGATAGACAACACCGGGTGAGTGTCATTCAGGTGAATGGCAATCTTATCGACCAGGTTATCGAAGGTTTTGTGCATCAACCAGTGGCGGTTGAGAATATCCTGCACCGTGGCCGACACCAGGAAATACTCCTGTCGCAGGCGAAGCTCGCGCCCGGAAGAGGTTGAGTCGTCCGGGTACAGTACGCGTGATACGTTTTCCGAGTGGTTTTTATCCTCCACCGCCGCAAAGTAATCGCCCTGATTAAATTTGCCCAGGTTGATTTCATTACTGGCCTGCGCACTCCACAGCCGCAGGGTGTTGGTAGCATCGGTATCAAAACCGGGGATTACCTGATCGTAAGCGGTAGCAATGATCTCTTCGGTTTCCACCCACCGCGCCTTGGCACCCTCTTGTTGGATCCGACCGCCAAAACGCACCTTATAACGGGTATTATGGCGTGGGAATTCCCATGGATTACCGTATTCCAGCCAATAGTCTGGCGATTCCATTTGCTGGCCATTGACGATATTTTGTTTGAACATCCCATATTCATAGCGAATGCCGTAGCCACGCCCCGGCAATGCCAACGTTGCCAGCGAATCAAGAAAACACGCGGCCAGACGCCCCAGCCCACCGTTGCCCAGACCCGGATCGTTCTCTTCCTCCAGCAAGTCACTCAGACTCAGCCCCATCTCATTGAGTGCATCGTCGATATCCTGATAAATTCCCATCGACAGCAGGGCATTGGACAACGTGCGGCCAATCAGAAATTCCATCGACAGGTAATACACCTGACGCACATCCTGTGAAAGTTGTGCACGGTTAGAGCGTAACCAACGTTCCACCATGCGGTCGCGCACCGCGAACAGCACGGCGTTCAGCCAATCATGCTGGTTGGCGATAGCCGGGTCCTTGCCGACAATAAACATCAACTTATAAGCGATGGAGTGTTTCAGCGCTTCAACACTGACCGTGGGTGAGGTGTAACTAATCGGTGAAGTCATAGCTTTTCGATCCCAAGTTCGTGACTGCCCGTCGCCTTTCAAACCACAGCCGTGTTACCTGCACTCAGTTACGTGGCCCATCCGTGGGCCACACCCCTTAAGGGGCCGCTGCAAGCAGCGTTCAAATCTGTTCCCGACAGATTTGACACCCCAGTGACTGACTAAAGTAAGTATCTGGGGATGAGTAAGCTGGCCACCTGGCTGCAATTTGAAATTCATAGGGCATTACAATAGGTGTTGATATACCCAAAATAATTGGCGCTGCATCAAGGCGGCAAGGGAACTTATCCCGAATCACTTACACAGGTAAGTGATTCGGGTAAGTGAATGCAGCCAACACTGAGGTAGCGTCAAATATGACGGGAATAAAGCGACAAATATTCCTTTGCCGCGACTTGCCAGCCAAAATCCACGCTCATCGCGTGGCGCTGGACGTGACGCCAATGCTTAGGTCTACTCCACAGCACCATGGCGCGCCGAATGGCGTTGCCCAGTGCGGCGGCATCACAATCATCAAAGACAAATCCGCTGGCGCTGCCATCGGCCAGATTCTCCAGCGCGCAATCGACCACCGTGTCCGCCAATCCACCGGTGCGGCGCACCAGCGGCAGCGTGCCGTATTTCAGGCCATAGAGTTGGGTCAGCCCGCAGGGTTCGAAGCGACTGGGCACCATGATCACATCCGCTCCGCCGATAATGCGATGTGAAAAGGCCTCATGGTAGCCAATCTGAACGCCGACCTGTTCCGGGTAGTCCGCGGCCGCAGCCAAAAACGCCTGCTGCAACACCGCATCACCGGCCCCTAACAGCGCCAATTGGCCGCCTTGCTCCAGCAGTGCAGGCAGCGCTTCCAATACCAGATCCAGCCCTTTTTGGCTGGTGAGACGGCTCACTACCGCAAACACCGGCAGCGACTCGTCCACCTTCAGGCCCATGGCTTTTTGCAGGTGCAGCTTGTTCTTGGCTTTGTTTTTCAAATTGTCGGCGTCATAGCGGGCGGTCAGGCGCGGATCGTGGGACGGGTCCCAAATCTTGTCATCCACGCCATTGAGAATGCCGCTCAACCGCCCTTGCCGCTGGCGTTCTTGTAATAACCCTTCCATGCCGTAGCCGAACTCCGGTCGGGTAATCTCACGCGCGTACGTTGGGCTAACGGCAGTGATGTGATCGGCGTAATACAAGCCTGCTTTCAGGAATGACATCTGGCCGTAAAACTCCAGACCGTAAACATTGTAGAACGATGGCGGTAGCCACAATTCCGGTACGTGGTGGGCGGAAAACAGCCCCTGATAGGCCAGATTGTGCACGGTAAAAATGGAACGTGCAGGGTGGCCGTTAGCCGCCAGATAGGCGCAGGCCAGCCCGGCGTGCCAGTCATGAGCATGCACCACCTGCGGGCGCCAGTAGCGATCCAGCCCCTTAGCCAGTTCACAGGCTATCCAGCCCAGCAGGGCAAAACGCCGATGGTTATCGGAATAGGCATTCATGGATTGGTCGTGATATGGGCTGCCCGGCCGCTCGTACAGCCAAGGGGCATCAATCAGGTAGATGCCCACACCGTGGTAGGTACCGTAACGCAGGCCAACGCGACCGGCGAACGAATCGATCTCCGCCACCAGCACCGAATCCGGTATGCCGTTGCGCACGTCAGGAAAAGCGGGCAATAACACCCGAACATCGCCGCCTTCGGCGATCTGAGCCGCCGGTAATGCGCCAACCACGTCTGCGAGCCCTCCGGTTTTCAACAGGGGGAACATTTCAGAACATACGTGTAAAACCTGCATTATCACTCCTGAGAATCGGCTAAATTACTCTGGAAAAGCAGGCTTGCCGCTGTTATTAATCCCGCGTTGTGCAAGCCATCAGTCCGTTTATATATGGCGGCAGGTCTACCCTTCGCCTTTAAAACCGCTGTGTTGTTGGCTGTGTTGACTCGCCCCAGTCGCTTACCTGAGTAAACTCCCGGGGCTTCTCGTCCTGGCCACCTAGCCGCGACTAAAAATCCGTTGGGTCGTTATTGCTGCCGACTACCTTAACTCACAACTTTGACAACATTTCGCGCGTGACCAGCACGATGCCGCCTTCTGAACGATAAAAGCGTTTGCTGTCTTCGTCGGCGTTTTCGCCAATCACCATGCCCTCGGGAATATGACAGGCACGGTCGATGATGCAGCGCCGCAGACGGCAGGAACGGCCGACGTTAACGTCGGGCAGCAATACGGTAGAGTCGATGGTGCAGAACGAGTTCACCCGCACTCGCGGGAATAGCACCGAATGCACCACCACCGATCCGGAGACGATGCAGCCACCGGATACCAGCGAGTTCATGGTCATACCGTGGCTACCGGAACGATCTTGTACGAACTTGGCAGGTGGCAACGGCTCCATATGGGTGCGGATTGGCCAGGCGCGATCGTACATATCCAACTCCGGCGTCACGGAAGCCAGATCGAGGTTGGCACGCCAGTAAGCCTCCAGCGTGCCCACATCGCGCCAGTATGGCGGCAGATCGGGGTTGGACGTGACGCAGGACAACGTGAACGGATGTGCCCATGCCGCCTTTTGGGCCGTGATTTTCGGGATCAGATCCTTGCCGAAGTCATGGGTGGAGCCCGGCGTAGACATGTCCTCCTCCAGCAATTGGAACAGGTAATCGGCGTTGAAGATGTAGATCCCCATGCTGGCGAGCGACATATCCGGGTTACCCGGCATCGGCGGTGGATTACTGGGTTTCTCCAGGAACTCGAGGATCAGGTCGTTTTCGTCTACTTCCATCACACCAAACTCGCTGGCCTCCTCGCGCGGCACCGGCAAACAGGCCACGGTACATTGCGCCCCCTTTTCCACATGGTCGATCAGCATGCGCGAGTAATCCATCTTGTAGATGTGATCGCCTGCCAGGATCACCACATACTCGGCCTCGTAACGACGGATGATATCCAGGTTCTGGTATACCGCGTCCGCCGTGCCCTTATACCAGTGCTCGGTACTGAGGCGTTGTTGTGCCGGCAACAGATCGACAAACTCGTTCATCTCTTCATTGAGGAACGACCAGCCGCGCTGAATATGCTGTACCAAAGTATGGGACTGGTATTGGGTGATCACGCCAATGCGGCGGATCCCCGAATTCAGGCAGTTCGACAGGGCAAAATCGATGATGCGGAATTTACCGCCAAAATGAACGGCTGGCTTGGCCCGGGTTGAGGTTAAATCTTTCAAACGCGAACCGCGGCCCCCCGCCAGAATCAGGGCGACAGACTTAATCGGCAGTTGGCGTGCCAACATCAGGGGGTCTTTATTTTCAAACCTAACCATAGCTGACTCCTTTTATTATTTCTTTACCAGCACGCAAATCGAGTGCGCAGCCTGGTTCCAGGCGGGTAAAACCGCCCGCGAATCTTCCTGAGTAAAAGGGGCGACAAGCTGCCAATCGCCGTCGGGCAACGTCATCTCCGCGGCTTGCTGTGTGGCGTTTACCACCACCAGCCAGCGTTGCGACAAGCGGATCTGCAACTGCAGAGCCCCTTGCTCCCACTGTTGTGCGCCGAGCGGTTGCCCCTGCGCGTTCAGCCACTGCACGCTACCGTCGCCTTCCTGCCACCAGCGGTCATGCTGCAAAGCGGGGATTTGTTGACGCAGACGGATCAATGCAGCGGTGTACGTGGTGAGTGAGTCATCCGCCGTGGCCCAGTCGAGCCAGGTGATAGCATTGTCCTGACAATAAGCATTGTTGTTGCCCTGCTGGCTGTGTCCATGCTCGTCGCCGGCCAGCAGCATCGGCGTACCCTGGGACAATAACAGCGTGGCAAGCAGTGCCCGCTGGCTAGCCCTACGGCGTTGCAAAATGGCGTCGTCGGCAATCGGGCCTTCAACACCGTGGTTATTGCTAAAGTTACGATCACTGCCGTCACGGTTACCTTCACCGTTCAGTTGGTTGTGTTTGCGGTTAAAACTGACCAGATCCTGCAGGGTAAACCCGTCATGAGCGGTCAGCATGTTGATGCTGGCGTACGGCGCACGCCCGCGTTGGTTAAAATGATCGCTGGAAGCAGCGAAACGTTGGGCGAATTGCCCCAGCGATACGCCGTCCTGCAACCAAAAACGGCGTATATCGTCGCGATAATGATCGTTCCACTCGGCGAAGCGCCCTGGGAATTGGCCTACCTGATACCCACCGGGGCCTATATCCCACGGCTCGGCAATCAGTTTGCAGCGCGACAGCAGATCGTCCGCCAGCATCGCCTGGAACAGCGGTGCATCACGATCAAACGCCGGCGTGCGACCGAGTACGCTGCCCAGATCAAAGCGGAAACCATCAACATGGCATTCGCCGACCCAAAAACGCAGGCAGTCCATCACCCAAGCCACACCTTGCGGCTGATCCAATCGCAGGGTGTTACCACAACCGGTATCGTTCACGTAGCCGCCATCCGGTGTCAGCCAGTAGTAGCCCGGGTTATCAATGCCGCGTAACGACAGCGTTGGCCCGTCGATATCAAGCTCGGCGCTATGGTTGAACACCACGTCGAGGATCACTTCAATGCCGGCTTTGTGCAGCGCTTTAACCGCATCGCGAAACTCACGCAGCGGCGTCATCTCTGTCCGCAAACTGGAATAGCGGTTGTCCGGCGCAAAAGGCGCCAGCACGTTATAGCCCCAGTAGTTAATCAACCCGAGGCGCTGCAAACGTGGCTCGGAGCTGTGCTGCTGGACCGGCAGCAGTTCCAGCGCGGTGATGCCAAGGCGCTTGAAATAGGCGATCATTACCGGATGGCCGAGCGCAGCGAAACTGCCGCGCAACACCGGCGGAATATCCGGGTGCTGCAGGGTCAGACCGCGCACATGCGCTTCGTAGATCACCGTTTTCCCCCACGGCGTGGCCGGGGGACGATCATCTTGCCAGTCGTAAACCTCGTCGATCACCACGCATTTCGGCATCAATTCAGCGCTGTCATGCTTATCCGGCCGATCATAACCCCCATGCAGGTAAGGATCGTCCGCCACGGGTCCCTCTACCGCACGGGCAGCGGGATCCAACAACAGTTTATTAGGATTAAAACGCAACCCGTGCGCAGGATCGAACGGGCCATGCACCCGGTAACCGTAACGCTGACCCGGCTTGCCACCCGGTAAGTAACCGTGCCAGATATCGCCGCTCCGCGTCGTCAGCGGCAGGCGGATTTCGCGCTGCTGTTCGTCAAACAGACACAGTTCCACGCCCGTGGCATGGGAGGAATACAGGCTAAAGTTGATGCCATTACCGTCATAATGCGCCCCGAGAGGCGCGGCGATACCCGGCGTCAGCTCAGTCATGGCGCCTCCCGCAGCAGGTAGATGGTCGCCAGCGGCGGTACGGTCACGCTAATAGAATGCTCGCGGCCGTGATGGCCAGTTTGCTCGGACACTACGCGGCCCTGGTTGCCGGTATTGCTGCCGTGATAATGGTGTGAATCGGTATTGAGAATTTCTCGGTATTCACCGGCGCGTGAAATACCGATGCGATAATGATGGCGCGGGACTGGGGTAAAGTTGCTGACGGCGATCAGTTCATTGCCATGTGCGTCATAGCGGGCAAAGGCAAAAACCGAGTTATCGTGGTCATCCACCACCAGCCACTCGAAGCCGTCTGGGCGGTAATCCCGCTCATACAACGGGGCGTGTTGCTGGTAGCAATGGTTCAGATCTCGCACCAGCCGCTGCACACCGTGATGCCAGTTATCTAAGCCTTCCAGCAGATGCCAGTCGAGGCTGCTATCAAAATTCCACTCGCGCCCTTGGGCAAACTCACACCCCATAAACAGCAGTTTCTTGCCTGGGTGCGCCCACATAAAGCCGTAATAGGCGCGCAGGTTAGCGAACTTTTGCCAGGCATCGCCGGGCATGCGATCGAGAATGGATTTTTTACCGTGCACCACTTCATCGTGAGAGATTGGCAGCACAAAGTTTTCGGTGTAGGCGTACAACATGCCGAAGGTCATCTGATTGTGATGATACTTGCGGTGCACCGGGTCACACTGCATGTAGGTGAGCGTGTCGTGCATCCAGCCCAGATTCCATTTGTAGTGGAATCCCAACCCGTTGGATTCCGGCGGCAGCGTTACGCCCGGATAGTCAGTGGACTCCTCCGCCAACGTGACTGCACCGGGGCGCTCCTTACCAAGGGTATGGTTGGTGTAACGCAAGAAGGCGATGGCCTCCAGATTCTCGTTACCGCCGTAATAGTTTGGCACCCACTCACCGTCAGCGCGGCTGTAGTCACGGTAGATCATTGAAGCCACCGCATCGACACGCAACGCATCTATGCCATAACGCTCAAGCCAATAAAGCGCATTGCCCGCCAAATAGTTGCGAACCTCATGCCGGCCATAGTTATAGATCAGGGTATTCCAGTCTTGATGGAAACCTTCACGCGGATCGGCGTATTCATACAATGCAGTACCGTCGAAGTTCGCCAGACCATAGGTATCGCTGGGGAAATGCCCCGGCACCCAATCCAGGATCACGTTAATCCCTGCCTGGTGTGCGGCCGCCACAAACACCTTGAAGTCGGCCGGGGTACCGAAACGCCGGGTCGGGGCATACAGCCCCAATGGCTGATAACCCCAGCTGCCGTCAAACGGGTGCTCGTTAATCGGCAGCAACTCAATATGGGTGAATCCCATATATTTAACGTAATCGATCAGCTGTACGGCCAGTTCGCCATAGCTGAGCCAGAAGTTATCGTCGGTGTGACGACGCCACGAGCCAAGATGTACCTCGTAGATCGAAATCGGTCGGTCAAAATCATTCGCACGCCGCCGTTCTGGCGCGTTTTCCACCACCGCAGGTAACGGCGCCACCAGCGACGCGGTATCCGGTCGCATCTGCGCTTCAAAAGCGTAGGGATCGGCCTTCAACTGGGTATTGCCATAGCAATCAATGATTTCGTACTTGTACAACTGCCCGGCTTTCACCCCCGGCAGGAACAGCTCCCAAATGCCGTTTTCACGGCGCAGTCGCATTGGGTGACGTCGGCCATCCCAGAAGTTGAACTCACCGACCACCGACACACGCTGGGCGTTCGGTGCCCAGACCGCAAAGCTGACACCGTCAACGTCATCAAGCGTAGCGAGATGCGCACCCAAGCGTTCATAAGGACGTAAATGGGTACCTTCGGCCAACAGCCAGCTATCGATATCTTGCAGCAGCGTGCCAAAACGGTAGGGATCGTCGACGATCTGCTGGTGATCGTGCCAGCGGACGTCGAGTTGATAGCGGAACGGGGTTTTGCGGCGTGGGACCGTGGCGCTGAAAAAGCCGCGCTCATCGTCGCAGTTGAGCTGTACCAACCGTCGGCCTGTTTGCTGTTCCAGCAACCAGACTTCACTGGCGTCAGGCAATAGTGCACGTACCTGCAGGCCGTTATCAGCCGCATGCATGCCCAGCAGAGAAAAGGGATCGGCAGAGTTGCCGGAGAAAAGCTGATCAATCACGTCACGATCGGGAAGTACAGGCATAGTCTTCTTCCTAAGATTAAGAGCATGATTTATAAGAGGCCGCGCAAGCCCATCGCCTTTCAGGTTACAGCGAAGAAGCTGTACCTTGAGATCCACAGGGCATAACGCTTAATCCATAGCCGTTTTGGTTATCATGCAATTCATTCGGTATCTAAAGCGTGATTGCGGTCGGTTATTGATCAATTCTCACCTTCCCGGTCCGAATTCCGCTCTTTATGCTTATTTTTAGCGCTGGTTGAAATTTATCCGCCAGTCCTTTAAGCATAGCTAATGTCAGTTAAAAACATTGCCCATTACCAAGGAAAACTCTTCATTAAGAAAACTGCCAGCCTGACAACGTCTTTGCGCTGCTGCCCGCATGGAGATGTACCGATGTCTGGTGCGCTTTATCTCCTTTACAACGGCATAGACCATAGCGCGCAGAAACGGAGAAAAAGGAAGAAAATAAGGCTTTTGGGGGCTGAAAGAGGCCAGCCCCCGGGAAGTACGGTTCAGGTTACAGCAGGATGCGCAGCATGCGGCGCAGCGGTTCAGCCGCGCCCCATAGCAACTGGTCACCCACGGTGAACGCAGACAGATATTCCGGCCCCATATTCAGCTTACGCAGACGGCCGACCGGCGTATTCAACGTCCCGGTTACCGCTGCTGGCGTCAATTCACGCATAGTCAGTTCGCGGTCATTCGGGATCACGCGTACCCAGTCATTGTGCGTCGCCAGCATCTGTTCGATTTCCGGCAGTGAAACGTCTTTTTTCAGCTTCAGGGTGAACGCCTGGCTATGGCAGCGCAGCGCACCAACACGCACGCACAAACCGTCGACAGGGATCAGGCTACCGCTGTTCAGGATTTTGTTGGTTTCCGCCTGGCCTTTCCACTCCTCGCGGCTCTGGCCGTTATCGAGTTGCTTGTCGATCCACGGAATCAGGCTACCGGCCAGCGGCACACCGAAATTATCGGTGGGCAATTTACCGCTGCGGGTCGCGGCGGTGACTTTACGTTCGATATCCAAAATGGCCGAAGCCGGGTCCTGCAGCTCCTTCGCCACATCGGCGTGCAGCATGCCCATTTGGGTCAACAGCTCACGCATATGGCGCGCGCCGCCGCCGGAAGCCGCCTGGTAAGTCGCCACTGACGCCCACTCAACCAGATCATTGGCAAACAGGCCACCCAGAGACATCAGCATCAGGCTAACGGTACAGTTGCCGCCAACAAAGGTCTTGATGCCTTTATCCAGACCCTGCTGAATCAACGCACGGTTGACCGGATCCAGGATAATAATCGCGTCGTCTTGCATACGCAGAGAAGAAGCTGCGTCGATCCAATACCCTTGCCAGCCAGTTGCACGCAGCTTCGGGTAAATTTCGTTGGTATAATCGCCGCCCTGGCAGGTAATAATAATGTCGAGCGCGCTCAACGCCTCAACATCGTAAGCATCTTGCAGCGTGCCCTGCTGGCCGCCAAATACCGGCGCCGCTGAACCGTGTTGCGAGGTAGAGAAGAAGACCGGGCGAATGGCGTCAAAATCGCGCTCTTCCGTCATGCGTTGCATGAGTACGGAGCCGACCATTCCGCGCCAACCGATGAAACCAACGTTTTTCATAATGACTGTCCTGCCTTGGAGGATGACTGCTATAAGTTGTGTGCAATATCTCTCCACCTTACAAAATGTCGGCGCAGGCGCAAAGTGAATTTATTCGATGGGTGAGCGATTCTCAGCAATCCTTCTTATAGGCAAGGACGCCGTCGGGATGACCGAGGTGTTTTTCAGATCCAGAGGTAATGATGACAGAGATGATTTCAGTCACAGTTTTGCTGTTTTTAATCATGGACCCGTTGGGCAATTTGCCCATTTTCATGTCGGTGCTCAAGCACCTGGAGCCGCGCCGTCGGCGGATGGTGCTGATCCGCGAGCTGCTGATCGCCCTGTTGCTGATGCTGATTTTCCTGTTTGCCGGCGAGAAAATATTGGCGTTCCTCAACCTGCGTACCGAGACCGTGTCGATTTCCGGCGGGATTATCTTGTTCCTGATCGCCATCAAGATGATTTTCCCCTCGCAAGAGGGCGATAGCAGCGGGCTTTCCGCCGGTGAAGAACCTTTCCTGGTGCCGCTGGCCATCCCACTGGTTGCGGGGCCTTCGATTCTGGCATCGTTGATGCTGCTTTCGCACCAGTATCCAAACCACATTTCGTATCTGGTGGGGGCCCTGCTGATTGCCTGGGGGATTTCCGCCGCTATCTTGCTGATGTCTAACCTGTTCCTGCGCCTGCTGGGCAGCAAGGGGGTCAGCGCGCTGGAACGGCTGATGGGGCTGATTTTGGTGATGTTGTCGACCCA
The DNA here is from genome assembly GCF_044900985.1 of Serratia sp. NPDC087055. Lineage (NCBI taxonomy): Bacteria > Pseudomonadati > Pseudomonadota > Gammaproteobacteria > Enterobacterales > Yersiniaceae > Serratia > Serratia sp. NPDC087055. The sequence goes on along the minus strand of NZ_JBJDOG010000006.1, from coordinate 128,441 downwards.
GATGTTCCTGGACGGCGTGCGGGCTTATATGAAGTTGTAATGGGGTACTGGCGCCAGCTCGGCGCCGGTACAAAATGGCAGCCCGGTTTACTGGGCTGCAACACGCCGAATATAAGCGAGCGTATCCGCGACCACAGCGTCCAGCGGTTGATCTATCTCGATCGCCTGCACGTCTTGTTCTTGCTCGTTAGGCTCTTCTAACGTGGCAAACTGGGAAACCAGCATCTGTGGCTTGAAGAAATGGCCCTTACGCTGTTTCAAACGCTCCTCAATGACCGCCTTGTCACCCTTCAAATAGATGAAATGCAGGTTGCGGTTGCCTTCACGCAGGCGGTCACGATAGCTTTTTTTCAGCGCGGAACACACTAACAGGGAAACGTCGTTGGTACGCTCCATGGCAAAGATCGCGTCATTTAATGCCGCCAACCAGGGGGCGCGATCGTTATCGTCCAGCGCATGCCCGGCCGCCATTTTGTTGATGTTGGCACGCGGGTGCAGGTAGTCGCCGTCCAGCATCGCGGCATTGGCTTCATGAGCGACGGCGTTGGCCACTGCGGATTTACCGCTGCCTGAAACCCCCATCAGAATAAATACGTGGTGCTGTGAATTACTCATATGTCATGCCCTTATGGGATCAGATGTACGTTCCGGCGGCGGGTTACGCCCCCTGCGCCATCAAATGCGCCCCAAACTCCAAAGAATGTCCGACACCCTGGGGGTGCCGGATAACCTCGCTATATACCGACTTGAAAGGCAGCGGATATATTAAACGACCGTCGCCAGCAGCAAACAGCCCACCAGGCCGCAGACTGAGATGATGGTTTCCAACACCGACCAGGACTTGATGGTTTCCATGATGCTCAGGTTGAAGTACTCCTTGAACAACCAGAAACCAGGATCGTTGACGTGAGAGAAAATCACGCTGCCCGACCCAACGGCAATCACCATCAGTTCCGGGCTGACTCCGGTAGTCGCGATCAGCGGTGCGACAATCCCCCCCGCGGTTATTGCTGCCACGGTAGCAGACCCCAACGCCAGACGCAGTGCGGCGGCAATGGACCAAGCCATCAGAATCGGCGAGACGTTGCTGCCTTCCATCAGAGCGGCGATGTATTTCTCTACGCCGCTGTCGACCAGTACCTGCTTGAATGCACCGCCACCGCCGATGATCAACAGCATCATGGCGATAATTTTGATTGAGTCGGTGATGGTGCCCATCACTTCATCCATGGTACGACCGCGGTTCAGACCAAAGGTGAAGATAGCGATCAGTACTGCAATCAGCGTCGCCATGACCGGATCGCCGAAGAACTCGGCAAAGCGCAACAGGCTATGGCCCTTCGGCAGCACCATTTCCGCTACCGCACGCAGTGCCATCAGGATCACCGGTACCAAAGAGGTGGCAACGCTGATGCCAAAGCTTGGCATTTCTGCTTCGGTGAAGATTTTTGGGTTATACAGGCCTTCAGGTACGGGCTTGTCGATGCCTTTCAGGAAACGGGCATAGACCGGGCCTGCCAGGATTACCGTTGGAATAGCCAACAGCGTGCCGTACAACAGCGTTTTGCCCATATCCGCATGGAAGATGGTGGCGATCGCCGTTGGGCCTGGGTGCGGCGGCAAGAAACCGTGGGTCACAGATAGCGCAGCCGCCATCGGCACGCCGACATACAGCAACGGCACGCGTGCAGAAGCGGCGATACTGAAGACCAGCGGCAGCAACAGCACAAAACCGACTTCATAGAACAGAGCAAAACCGACGGTAAACCCGGTCAGTACCACTGCCCATTGAATATATTTTTGGCCAAACTTCTCGATAAGCGTAGTGGCAATGCGCTGAGCACCACCGCAGTCCGCCAGCAGTTTGCCGAGCATGGCGCCAAAGCCCATGATTAACGCCAGGCTGCCCAACGTGCCGCCCACGCCGGCCTTGATGGAACCGATCACTTTATCGACTGGCATTCCCTGAGCGATACCTACCGCCAGAGCAACCAGAACCAGAGAGATAAAGCCGTTCAGCTTAAAGCGGATCATCAGCAGCAACAGCAGCGCTACCCCGCCAGCAACAATCACTAATGGCATAATTTTTCTCCAACCTTTTTATCGCAGACCCTCTTTACGATAGGCCGTAAAGCGCGCGTTTGTTGTATTTTTAGGCTCTTCCCGGTGTTAGAAGACGAGCTGTAGGTGGTGCTGAGGTAAAGGTTCTATCTTGAGCAAGATAACCGCACACTCATTGTTACCGGTATCATGATACCGGTAACAGCATGATTGCCGGAACCGGGGGGCGGGCTAAAATTCGCGTTCTGGGATAGAGATCAAACTTATGAAGGTAACGGGCGGCAAACTTACAGGCAGGAACGAAAACGCGCCAAACGGCGCGCTTTCATCATTAAAATCGTTCAAACATCGGGTTAAACCCGATCAGATGCTGCCGCCGGGGATCACGGTAAAACCGACATCCACCATGCGTGGGCTGACCGTTTCGCCACGCAGGCGAGCCAGCAGGCGTTCAGCGCCGATTTGGCCCATGCGTTCACGCGGCGTCAATACGCTCGCCAGTTTTGGCACCATCACCTGGCCGATATCGTGGCCGTGGAAACCGGCAATAGCCATGTCATTGGGGATCGACAGCCCTTGTCGCTGGCACTCAAAGGTCGCACCGATCGCCAGGTCATCGTTTGTGCAAAAGATACTGTCAATCTGCGGATAATCGCGCTGCGCCTGGCGCAACAGCTCACCACCGGCAGAATAGGACGACGATCGTGCCGTCATGACGCTGTAGGGTTCCAGACCGGATTCGCGCATCGCCTGCTCATAGCCCTGCTGTTTGATAAGGGTACGTTCATCCTGGCGTGCACCGAAGTACACCACGTGCCGATGGCCGTGTGCAATGATTTGCTGGGTCATCTGGCGTGCCGCCTCAAAGTTATTGAAGCCTACGGCCAGATCGAGACAAGGTGATACGCAGTCCATCAGTTCGACGACCGGGATCCCCGCAACCTCAATCATCTTCATGGTACGGGGTGTATGGTGCCGCTCAGACAGGATCAAGCCATCAATATTGTAAGACAGCAACGAAGTCAGGCGCTGTTCTTCGCGCTCCGGCAAATAGCCGTAGTGCGCCAGCATGGTTTGATAATTGTGCGCATCAGTGACGCTCTCAATGCCGCGTAGCACTTCGGCGAACACCTGGTTGGTCAACGATGGCAACAATACGCCAATAGCACGGCTGGTTGAGTTGGAAAGGATATCCGGCGCACGGTTGGGGATGTAGCCCAGCTCATCAAGCGCGACGGCAATTTTTTGCTGCAAGGCGACAGAAACCTGATCGGGATTACGCAGATAACGGCTCACCGTCATCTTGGTCACGCCTACCTTGTCTGCGACATCTTGGAGTACCGGCCGTTTTTTCTTCATTATCAATGAACTGGCTAACCGTGAATGGGCGCTCATTTTAGCAAAAAAAAACCGGGGCCGATATTGTTGGTTACTGGGAAGCGGAACGCAAAAAGGGCTCACCTTGTGAGCCCTTGATATTTACCGCTTAATCAGACGGGTGGCAGATCAAACAGCAGGATTTCACTGTCTTCATCGGCATGAATCGACAACTCGGCTTCATCCCACACAGCAAAAGCATCGCTGGTGCCGGCCTGCTGGCCATTAACCACAACCTTGCCACGTACCACCTGGATCCAAACACGACGCCCTGCTTCAATTGGGCACGCCGCCTGTTCGTCTTTATTCAACGCCCAGCGGGACAGTGTCATATCCTGGAACACCTTCAGCGAACCTTCACGCGCATCCGGTGACAACACCAACTGACGGCCCTGCGGCGCATCAAACATGCGTTGTTCATAGCGTGGCTCCAGCCCGACCTGATCAGGGATGATCCAAATCTGGTACAGGTGCAACGGACGATCGTTGTTACCGTTGTACTCAGAATGACGCACTCCGGTACCCGCGCTCATGATCTGGAATTCACCGGCCTGGATCTGCTCTTTGTTGCCCATGCTGTCCTGATGCTCGACCGTGCCGCTCAGCACGTAGGTCAGGATTTCCATGTCTTTATGCGGGTGAGTACCAAACCCCTGCCCTGCATCGATCATGTCTTCGTTGATCACCCGCAGCGCCGAGAACCCCATAAAATCAGCATCGTAATAGTTGGCAAATGAGAAGGTGTGCCAGCTGTCCAGCCAACCATGATTGGCATGACCACGATCTTCTGCCTTACGTAAATAAATCATATTCAACTCTCCTCAATGTTTTTTACAGTCTAGTCCTGGCAGCAGAATAAGAAAGCGTAAAAAACTCATCCCTCTGTTCAAAAAATTAGATGGAGTGGTGAAACCATTGGCAGAGAATTTGTTGAGGGCATGCCGGGCTGAAAACGGGCAAAAAAAAAGCCAGCACCCGAGCTGGCTAAGTAATACTTGGAAGCAATGTGAGCAATGTCGTGCCTTCGCAGTGAGGATATCAAAGGTTGATACTCTCCCCGGAACGCATCGCAATAATAATCATTATCATTCGCACCTGTAAAGCGTTTTTTTAACCAACACGTAATAATATTGACTCGACACAATAAACGGATAAATTCAGAGGTTATTCAACCGGTAAGCCAAAGGAGCAGCGTAATGAGTGAAATCGTAGTTCGTCACGTGGAAACAACAGATGCACAAGCCCTGCATCAGCTTTACTCTCAACCGCAGGCCTACCGTGACACGCTACAACTTCCACTACCGTCAATCGAGCTGTGGCACAAGCGCCTCGCCAATCTCGAACCGGGCACCCACAACCTGGTGGCTTGTATTGATGGGCAAGTCGTCGGCCAACTGAGCGTGATGCTGAACCAGCGCGTGCGCCGCCGCCATGTGGCGACCTTTGGCATTGGCGTCGATAGCCGCCACCACGGCAAGGGCGTTGGCAGCAGCCTGATGAAGGCAATGATCGATCTTTGCGACAATTGGGCGGATATCGAACGCATTGAACTGACAGTATTCACTGACAATCAGGCCGCGATTGCGCTCTACCGCAAGTTCGGCTTTGACATTGAAGGCACCAGCCGCGCCTATGCGATGCGCGACGGCAAACTGGTAGACTCCTATCACATGGCACGCTTTCGCGGTGAACAGCAGAAAAACGCATCATCATGAAGGATGCCAAAAGTAGATCAGGGGCGGTATACCGCCCCTTAGCCGTCAGCCGCCGCACCTTTGTACAAACGCTGGCCTGCGTAACGGGTGCTATTGGCATCCTTTCTCCTACTGCACTCTTGGGGGCTGCCATGCCAACCTCTCCTGCCGTACGTACCGGCACCCGTAACCTGATTACCGACGTGCCTGGCCTACGGGTCGGCATCGCCCAAGACAGCCGCGTACGAACCGGCACGACGGTGATCCTGCCGGATCACCCGGCGATCGCCGCGGTCGACGTGCGCGGTGGTGGCCCTGCCACCCGAGAAACCGATGCGCTGGGAGAGGATAATCTGGTGCAGACCATCGATGCCTTAGTGCTTAGCGGTGGCTCGGTATATGGCCTGGCGGCAGCGGATGGGGTGGCCGCCTGGCTGGGGCAGCAAGGCAGGGGTTACGCCCTTCGTCCAGCACCGGGTGTGCCGGTGTCCCCAATCGTCCCCACCGCCTGCCTATACGATTTAAGCAACGCAGGTGATAAAGACTGGCAGCTCACCCCGCCTTATCGCCAACTGGGGATAGAGGCCGTCGGCAAAGTGGGTCTCGACTTCCCGCTAGGTACCGTTGGCGCTGGCTATGGTGCCATGACCGGCATGGGTAAGCTGAAAGGCGGCCTGGGTTCAGCTTCTATCGTTGCTGCGAATGGTGCTACCGTCGGTGCACTGGTGGCGGTAAACAGCCTGGGCTCCGTCGTTGCCCCGGGCACTCGCGCGTTCTGGGCCACACCTTATGAAATCAACGGTGAGTTTGGCAACGGGGGTGCAGCCGCGCTCGCGCAATTGCACGGTCAGGGCGAAGACTGGATGCCGGAAGCGCCGACAGGCGGTAGAAAGAACACCACTTTGGCCTGTATCGCCACCGATCTGGCCCTCACTCGGGTAGAACTTAAACGCGTCGCGATCATGGCACAGGATGGCATGGCCCGCGCTATCCGCCCACTGCACAGCCCGTTCGACGGCGACGTGGTATTCGCCTTATCCACCGGGCAGCGCAACGTCGAGGGCAGCCGAGAACTGGCGGTGCTGCAAATTGGCGCACTGGCAGCGGATACGTTGGCACGAGCGATAGCCCGTGGCGTTTACGCAGCCACCCCCTGGCCTGGTGAACACGTCACTACCTGGAAAACGCTGAGCTGATACCCATTAAAAAGGGCGCATTGATTGCTCAAGCGCCCCTCGACATTCTCAACCCGGTTAAATACCGGCTGTCTCTTTGATATAACGACGCGCTTTCACCGCATATTCAAACGGGTTAGCCAACGCCGGATCCTGCTCAGCCTCGACCACCATCCACCCTTTGTAACCGCGCTCATCGAGTAATTTAAAGACCGGCAGGAAGTCGATCACCCCATCCCCCGGCACGGTGAAGGTGCCTTTCTTCACGCCGTCGAGGAAGCTCAATTTGTTGGCCTTCACCTCTGCAACAACCTCATCACGCACGTCCTTCAGGTGTACGTGATTAATACGCGGCAGGTATTTTTCCAGTATCGCCATCATCGCCTGCTGGCTGCCTTCCGAATAGTAAGCATGCCCAGTATCAAACAGCAGGTAGACGTCGTCGTTCACCATACTCATGTAACGATCGATCTCTGCGGTCGTCTGGATGCCGGTGCCCATATGGTGGTGCAGGCAGACCTGCATCCCCTTGTCGGCGGCAATTTTTGCCAGTTCATTGTACCCGTCGGCCACCCGCTGCCACTCTTCATCGCTGAAATACGGCTTCTCTTCAAACACCCCTTTGGTGGTGCCCTGAATACTCTTGCTCTGCTCGGAGCAGCCAATCACCTTTGCCCCCATCGCATGCAGGAAATTCATATGGTTAATGAATTCATCGACAGTTTTGTCTTTCAGGCCATCGGCAAAGAAGGTGCTGAACCAGGCATTGCAGATTTGAATGCCGCGAATGTCCAACATCGGCTTCAACACGGCCGGATCGCGCGGGTACTTGCTGCCCACTTCGCTACCGGTGAACCCGGCCAGTGCCATTTCACTGACGCACTGCTGGAAGGTGTTCTCTTTACCTAACTCGGGCATGTCGTCATTGGTCCAGCCGATCGGGGCGATGGCCAGTTTTACGTTGTCTTTATTCATTTTCAGCCTCAGTAATATACCGTCGTCTTTTAAGCCGCAGGGTATAGAGCCCGTCTGTAGGCTATTTTCACCCGCGCAGCCGGGAAATTATTTACCCAACAGCTCTTTTTCGATGCGCTCTCGGGTCGCTACAGCCTGGGTTTTCATTCTTTCCGGGTAACCAAACAGTGACGTGCAGATAATCGACTCGCCGCCGACCTTAAAGTTGCGGGTCGCAAACGCCATATCACGCAAGGTCTGGAACAAGGTTTCGAAGTCCACCTCCCCTTCGCCGATACCCATATGCTGATGTACGGCGGCGTCTACACCCGGCGGGTTGACGATATAGCGACAGTGTTTGGTATGGTTCATGGTGTCGGCAATCAGCACATGCGAGAGATCCTCACCGGCATATTGCAACATGCCAGCCACGTCACCCTGGCCTTTGTCGTAGTAGAAGGTATGGGGAACGCTGTAGAGGTATTTAACGTGATCGCTACGCAGCGACTTGACGATATCCGCGGTTTCGTTGCTCAGCTCGCAGAAGTCCCATGGGTGTGACTGGATCTCCATGCGGATACCTTCCCGCTCGATAATCGGCAACAGTTCCTCCATTGAGCGATACCACAACTCTTCACAGATTTCCGGCTCATTGGGATTGCCGGCCAGTTCGGTATTGATCACCTGCACACCCATTTCTACCGCGATTTCGATCATCCGACGCCAATTTTTGACTGCCGCCTGACGGCGATCTTCACCCGGGCCAGACCAGCGATAAACGACGATAAACGAGGAGATCTCCACGCCGGTAGCCTTCAGGACGTTTTTGTACTCCGTCATGACCTCACGCCCGGCTTTTGGATGCTTATAGAAAGGATTGATCTGCGGGTGCGGTGACTGCTCAATATATTGATAGCCCCAGTCCGCCACCTGCTGAACCATTTTCGTGATGCCCAGGTCCCTGATGACATCAACATCAAAAGCGATCTTCATGGTCATTCCTCGTTAAACGTGGATACGGCGGTCAGCACACTATTTGTTATAAAACGACGGACGTGGTGGCAAGGTCACAGGGACAATCTCACCGCTGAGCTGCGCGGCTATGCAAGCATCAGCCGTCACCGCCGCCGCATAACCGTCCCAAGCGGAGGGGCCTGTCAGCGAACCTGCCAGTACGTCATTGATAAAGCCTTGTAACTCAACGTCGTAAGCATCAATGAAGCGATCTTTCCAGTCGGTCAGAATTTCGGTCGACAGTTTGGCACCGCTGCGCATCTGCACTGATGAGGGTTCTGGCAGCTTGGCAATACCACTTTCACCCACGACCTCGCACTGGATGTCGTAACCGTATTGGCAGTTAACGAAGATTTCGACATCAATACGCGTGCCCTTCGCGGTTTCAAACAGCACAATTTGCGGATCTTTCAGGTGCGGGAACGCCTTGGGGCTTTTACGCGGGAACACGACCTGTACCGAAACATAGTCGTCATCCAGCAGCCAACGCAGGACGTCAATTTCGTGGATCAGGGTGTCGGTGATCGCCATATCCGTGGTGTAAGCTTCGCCAACGGTCGGGTTGCGGTGCGCGCAATGCAGCATCAACGGCTCACCAATTTGTCCACTGGTCAGCACCTGCTTGAGCGCTCGGTAGCCCTGATCGTAAGGACGCATAAAGCCCACTTGCACCAGACGTTTGCCGTGTTTTGCTTCAGCCTCAACGATGTTTTTGCATCCCTGAGCCGTCACCGCCAACGGCTTCTCGCAGAACACCGGCTTGCCGGCAGCAATGGCTGCCAGTACAAACTCTTCGTGGCTTGGGCCCCAGGATGTGACCAACACCGCCTGCACGTCCGACGCGTTGATCAGGTCGTGACCCTTGTCATAAACCTTGGCGTCCAGTTTCAGATCGCTCACCACCTTAGCGGCGTTGTCACGGTTGATATCGTTGACGGCCACGATACGACTGCCCTGCAACACTTTGCTGCAGCGACGAATGTGATCCCGACCGATTGCGCCGGTGCCAATAACCCCAATGTTCAGTGTCATTTTCGTTATCCTCTTCAAATAGTTGCGGCAGACGCAAGGTCTGGGTAATCAAGCAATGCGCAAATCAGTAGTCGCGGGCCTTGTCGATGTTCTCTTGCAGCTTGCGAGCCACGGCGACAATTTTTTCATTGTCGGCAACCTGGGCTCCCCCCACGCGCCACCAGCTGAGATATTTGTGCACCATGGTTTTTGGCAGCACCTTGATATCCAGCAGGGTAGATAGGGTCTGCCGACGGGCATCGGCCAAAGCGTCGATCAGCTGCTGTTCGGTCGTTATGCTGTAGGTTTTACAGCCGTAGGCTGCCGCCAGCATGGCGAAGTTGACCGGTACTAACTTGCCGTCAAGCTTGCCCCCCTGCGGGTTTCGGAAGCGGAACTCGGTGGTATAGCTGTCCATGCCATGTTCCATCTGCAGGTTATTGATGCACCCGTTGGTCATGTTGTCGAACAGCACGACGTTGATTTTGCACCCTTCCTGAATCGACGTGACCAGTTCGGAATGCAGCATCATAAAGGCACCATCGCCCACCATGGCGTACACCTCACGCTGCGGCTCGGCCAGTTTGACCCCCAGTGCTGCATTCACTTCGTAACCCATGCACGAATAGCCATACTCCACGTGGTAGCCATGCTCACCATGGTTCTGCCACACGCGTTGTAAATCGCCCGGCAAGCTGCCCGCGGCGGCCACGATCACGCTGTCCTGCGGCAAATGCTGATTCAGTACCCCCAGAACCCGGCTTTGGGTCAGCAGCGAGTCGGTTTTTTCGATGAACTCGGCAAACACGCTGTCGCGATCGAGATGATCGTCAATTTCCGGCACAAAACCCTCTCCGGTGTATTCCACCGCGTAAACGCGAGCTGTTTCTTGTTGCTGAGCGTGACGCGCGTCGCTAATCGCATTGCCCCAACCCGCACGGTAATCGGAAGGTGCCAACAGCGCAGCCAACGCGGACAGCGCTTCCCGGGCATCGGCCAGTACCTGCACGCCGTCGAGCTTGCCGGCATCAAAGGCACTGACGTTAATATTGAGAAAATCGACGTCGGCATTTTGGAACAGCCATTTTGACGAGGTGGTGAAGTCGGTATAACGGGTGCCCACGCCAATCACCAGATCGGCCTGCCGGGCAAGGGTATTGGCCGCCAGGCAGCCGGTTTCGCCAACGCCCCCCAGGTTAAAGGGATGGTTGGACGGCACGGTCCCCTTACCTGCTTGTGTTTCCACAAACGGAATCTGGAAACGTTCGGCAAACTCGCGCAGCGCCTGACCAGCCTGTGAGTATTTCACCCCACCGCCGCACACCAGTAACGGTTGGCGTTTGGTCGCCAGCAGCGCCAGGGCATCGGCCAGCATACCTTCCGTTGCCGGTCGGCGATCGAGCCGGTGCACTCGCTTCTGGAAGAAATAGTCAGGGTAGTCGTAGGCTTCGCCCTGCACGTCCTGCGGCAAACTCAGCGTCACCGCCCCCGTTTCAGCCGGGTCGGTCAACACACGCATCGCGTTGATACAGGCGCTCATCAGCTGTTCTGGCCGTACAATACGATCCCAGTACTTGCTCACCGCGCGGAAGGCATCGTTGGTGCTAATGCTGAGATCGTAAGTTTGTTCAATTTGCTGCAACACCGGATCTGGCTGACGCGACGCGTAAACATCGCCAGGTAGCAGCAATAAAGGAATACGGTTGGCGGTGGCGGTGGCAGCGGCGGTGATCATATTGGCGGCACCCGGACCGACGGAAGAGGTACAGGCGTAGATCTGCTGGCGCAGTTTCTGCTTGGCAAACCCCGTGGCTGCGTGAGCCATGCCCTGCTCGTTTCGCCCCTGGTGCACGATCAGGTCACCGCTGTCTTGTTCCAGCGCTTGCCCAAGACCGAGAACGTTGCCGTGGCCAAAAATCGCAAAGATGCCTTTAACGAATTTGGTTTCCACACCGTCGACCAGCAGATACTGGTTGTCGAGGAACCTGACGAGTGCCTGTGCCATGGTTAACCGAATCTTGCCCATTTACTCACCCTTTTAGATTAGTCACGCCCGCTCCGACACCACTCGCGTGCCGAACCCTGGAAACTCTGTGATGCCTGTCGTTTTCACGCGAATTGTTCAACTTAAGCGACGATGTGAAACGTGAAGCGATTATAAACAAATATATTTTTCATAAAATCACATTACAGAAGAAACATTTCATTTTGCGATAAAGATCGCATTATGATGAAAACCCCGTTTCATCCATGCCTTTATAATTCACTGACTTAGCCGTCCTTTCCTCCGTTGCAACCGACTGCCCGTCGTCGCTGAAATCACCGCAACCCTTGATAGGGTCTGGCCGTCATGCAAGGTCTGTCTCCGCCGTTGGCGGAGGCTTTCCCGGCAAGCAGGGCGCTGCTTTACGCTGATTTAACCGCAATAGTGAGGCTGTTTTAAATGCATCACATTTCCGGGGTATAAATTTCATTCAATCTTGAAATTGAAATTTTTATTCCTCATACTTCGAAATATGCTTTGCAGTCGGGGTTTGGCTTAATACAGAAGGAAACGGGTATGGCTACACAAGAAAAACAGCTTGATGTCATTTGTCTCGGGCGTATTGCCGTCGATTTCTATGCACAACAGATCGGCGCACGCTTGGAAGATGCCAGCACATTCTCAAAATATCTCGGCGGCTCTTCCGGCAACGTGGCCTATGGCACCGCAATCCAGGGCCTGAAGTCCAGCATGTTGGCCCGCGTCGGCGATGAGCATATGGGCCGTTTTCTGCGTGAAGAATTGCAACGCGTCGGTGCCGACACACAAAGCCTGATCACTGACCCACACCGTCTGACCGGGCTCGTGATCCTCGGTATCAAAGATCAGGAAACCTTCCCGCTGATTTTCTACCGCGAAAACTGTGCCGATATGGCGCTGACGCCGGACGACATCGACGAATCCTATATCGCGTCATCACGCGCGCTGGCGATTACCGGCACGCACCTGTCACACCCAAATACCCGCGCCGCGGTATTAAAAGCACTGGAATACGCCCGCCGCCACGGACTGCGCACCGCACTGGATATCGATTATCGGCCAGTACTGTGGGGCTTGACGTCCCTGGGCGACGGAGAAACCCGCTTTGTCGAGTCAGAAAAAGTGACCCGCGAGCTGCAGGAAGTGCTGCGCCACTTTGATCTGGTCGTCGGCACCGAAGAGGAATTTCATATTGCCGGTGGCAGTACCGATACCCTGACCGCCCTGAAAAACGTGCGCAAGGCAACACAGGCGACATTGGTCTGTAAGCGAGGCGCACAAGGCTGTTCAGTGTTCGAAGGCGAGATCGCCGCCGACTGGCAACAGGTAAAACTGCATTCCGGCGTGCGGGTTGAAGTCCTGAACGTGTTAGGTGCAGGTGATGCCTTTATGTCGGGTTTGCTACGTGGCTATTTGAATGATGAAGGCTGGGATCAGGCCTGCCGTTATGCCAATGCCTGTGGCGCACTGGTGGTTTCACGCCACGGTTGCGCACCTGCGATGCCCAGCAAACAGGAACTGGATGATTATCTGCAACGCGAACAGGAAGTGAAACGCCCTGACCGTGATGAGCGACTTAACCATCTTCACCGGGTCACCACGCGTAAACAGCAGTGGCCCGAACTGTGCGTGTTCGCCTTTGATCATCGCAAACAATTGGCGGATATGGCGCGAGAAGCCAACGTCAGTGAAGAACGCATCCCTAAACTGAAGACACTGCTGCTGACCGCGGCACAACAGGCCGCTGAAGTGGCCGGGCTACGGGGTAATAGCGGGATTTTGGCCGATACCACCTATGGCCAGGCCGCACTGAACGAGATTACCGGTCAGGGATGGTGGATCGGTCGGCCAGTCGAACTGCCAGGTTCACGCCCGCTGCGGCTGGAACACGGTAGCATTGGATCTCAACTGATCGATTGGCCACAGGAACACGTGGTGAAATGTCTGGTGTTTTACCACCCACATGACGCCGTTGAGCTGCGTCGCGAACAGGATGAGCTGATTAGCGATGTGTATCGCGGTTGCTGCAAGTCTGGCCATGAACTGCTGCTGGAAGTGATCCTGCCGGAAAGCAACGCCGACAAGAACGAAACCTATTATCTGGACATGCTGCAACATTTCTACGCGCTGGGCATTAAGCCGGACTGGTGGAAATTGCCGCCGTTGAGTGCAGAGAACTGGCAGCAGGTCGGCGCCTTGATCGACGCTAACGATCCTTTCTGCCGTGGCGTACTTATCCTGGGGCTGGACTCACCGGAAGAAACGCTGAAGGCCGGCTTCGCTGCGGCTGCCGACGCACGCTGGGTGAAAGGTTTTGCCGTTGGCCGCACCATCTTCGGCCAACCTTCACGGCGTTGGTTGCAGGGTGAACTCGATGACGCGGCGTTAATTGAGCAGGTGAAACAAAAATACCTGACGCTGATCGGTTTCTGGCGCCAATATCGCCCAACCTCCCACCAGCCTTAAGCGCAGAACCCGCCCCTTAAACGGATTTTCGCCGCTTTAAGGGGATTTTTTTGCCTGTTTTCTGTGAAGTCACGCAACTTGCAATCGAATAAATCGCTTTTTGGTGAAATGAAATTTCCACTCCATCTGTTAGAATGTCATGTCAATAATTCAGGCGTCAGGCCGATACGCCTTAGCCCACACTGCGAGCCGAATGGATGAACAACCCAACTCAACTTTCGCTGTTACAGGACGAAATCCGCCACCGCTATGAAACGCTGAGCAAGCGTTTAAAGCAGGTGGCGCGTTACATTTTGGATAACAGTAACAGCATTGCTTTCGATACCGTCGCCTCCATTGCCGCACAGGCCAGCGTCCCGCCTTCCACCCTGATCCGCTTCGCCAATGCCTTTGGCTTCAGCGGGTTCAACGAAATGAAACAGGTTTTTCGCCAGCACCTGATGGAAGAAACCGTCAACTATACCGAGCGGGCGCGCCTGTTCCGTCAGACCTCGACCGACGATAACGTCGCACCGGAAAAGCCGGCGGAAATCCTTAACGTTTTCACCATGGTCAACGCTCAGGCGTTACAACAGTTGGCAATGCAAACCAGCCCAGAGCAGTTGGATCGGGCGGTTGAGTTACTGAACAACGCCGAGAATATTTACGTGATTGGTTTGCGCCGCTCATTCAGCGTCGCCTCCTACCTCACTTATGCGTTACGCCACCTGGAACGCAGGGCATTTCTGATCGACGGATTGGGCGGCATGTTTACCGAGCAGCTCAGCATGGTGAAACCTAATGACGTCGTGATCGCCATCAGTTACTCGCCTTATGCTCAAGAAGCGCTGGAACTGGTTGAATTGGGTGCCAAGAGCGGCGCACAACAAATCGCGATTACCGACAGCCAGGTTAGCCCGCTGGCCGCCTTCAGCGACGTGTGCTTTGTCGTGCGTGAAGCACAGGTGGACGGTTTCCGTTCCCAGGTCGCGTCAATGTGTCTGGCGCAGACGCTGGCGGTATCGCTGGCATTGAATAACGCCAAAGAAGAGTAATATACCCGTCATACTTGAAGCTGCCTCTGTGTTGGCTGCATTCACTTACCCGAATCACTGACCAGTGTAAGCTCATCGGGATAAGTTCCCTTGCCGCCTGGAGGCAACTCCAATTATTTTGGGTATAGCCAAGCCCGGAAAACCGGGCCTGTTAAGGATTATTTAGCCGCCGGATAACCGTCGGTGTTGATCCAGGCGTGGTCTTTTTCCCAAGTGAATTTCCACAGCCGCACCGGCCCTGCCATCACATTGAGATAATAGTTGTCGTACCCGGCCAACGTCGCCACCGGATGATAGCCGCGCGGTACCTTGACCACGTCACGGTTATACACCGGCATGCACTCGTCCAGTGAGCGATCGTCGGTATACACCCGTTGCATACAAAAACCCTGTTCCGGCTGAATCCGGTGATAGTAGGTCTCTTCCAGATAGGTTTCATCCGGCGAGTCTTCCTGATCGTGCTTGTGGCTAGGGTACGAACTGGTATTGCCTTCATCCGTATACACCTCTACCACCAGCAAACTGTCTGCCGGTTCGCTATCAGGCAGAATATTGTGTACCAGACGCTGATTGCGTCCCTTGCCTCGACGTTCGACGCCGACCTCCGCTGGCGTGATCAAGCGCGATGGCAGGTGGCCATGACCCGGTGCGCTGCAGACCGCCAATTCCAGGGCGCTTTCCGCCCGCACTTCAATCTTGTCGTGATGCGGCACGTATACCGCATAAGGCGGTGTGCGTTCGAACGGGCTCATGCGTTTGCCGATGCTCGGGTATTCCGCCCGCAGGGTGGAAACGGACGCGATGCCCGCGACTAACACCAGGCACAGTTCTTTGTCGCCACTTTCCAGGCGCAGCGATTGGCCTGCCTCAAGGCGATAAACATCGAACCCGACAAAGCGCCAGCCGGCATTCTCTGGGGTGACATGCTGAATACGGCCCTGATCGTCCGGCTGCTGACACTTGGCAAGTAGTGAAGACATGGAAATCCTCCCTTTTGAGAATAAATATACCCAAAATAATTGGAGTTGCATCATCGTAGGGGCGCTGCATGCTGCGCCCGCATTAATCGGGGCGAATTTATTCGCCCCCTACAGGGTGACTGTGAAGGGTATAAGGACGTTAACCCAACGTCGGCATACTGTATTCAGACACCGTTTGCTGCCCCGCCGGCCAACGGGCAGTGGCCGTTTTCATGCGTGTGTAAAAACGCACGCCGTCAGTGCCATGGACGTTCAATGCCCCAAACACCGAGCGCTTCCAGCCACCGAAGCTGTGAAATGCCATCGGAACCGGAACCGGGACGTTAACCCCGACCATGCCAGCCTGCACTTCGTGCACAAACTGACGCGCGTAGTGGCCGTTACTGGTAAAGATGGCGCTGCCGTTGCCAAACTCATGGCTATTTACCGTATCGATCGCCGTCTGGTAATCCGGTACGCGGACAATGCCCAACACCGGTCCGAAGATCTCTTCACGGTAGATACGCATGTGCGGTTTGACGTGGTCGAACAGCGTGCCGCCAACATAGTAGCCGTCCGGGTAACCCGGCACCTGATAATTGCGCCCATCGGCGACCAGCGTTGCGCCCTCTTCGACGCCCAGATCGATATAACCCAGTACCTTCTTCTGGTGAGCAGAGGAAACCAATGGCCCCATTTCGTTTTCTTCACCGCCCTGCTGGATCCCAGGACCCACACGCAATTGGGCGATCAAGGGCTTCAACCTGGCAATCAGTTTATCCGCCGTGTCATCACCGACGACCACGGCAACGGGCAACGCCATACAACGCTCACCGGCAGAGCCAAACGCGCCGCCCATCAGGGCATTGACTGTCGCATCCAAGTCGGCGTCCGGCATAATGATGGCCTGGTTTTTTGCCGCGCCGAAAGCCTGCACCCGTTTGCCGTGGGCACTGGCCGTCGTATAGATATGCTCCGCCACGGCCGACGACCCCACAAAGCTCACCGCCTGAATGTACGGGTCGGTACACAGCTGCGCGGCGTCTTCGTTAGCGCAATGCACCACGTTGAATACGCCGTCCGGCAGGCCAGCCTCTTTCAGCAATTCCGCCATCCGTACCGATGCCGAAGGCACCAATGCCGGTGGTTTAAGTACGAAAGTGTTACCGCAGGCCAACGCGATAGGGAACATCCACATCGGTACCATTGCCGGGAAATTGAACGGGGTGATGCCCGCCACCACACCTAACGGCTGCATCAACGAAAAACTGTCTACGCCGCTGCCTACATCCGCTGAATATTCACCTTTGATCAAATGCGGAATGCCGCAGGCAAACTCAACCACTTCAATCCCGCGGGTCAGCTCGCCCAAGGCATCAGAGTAAACCTTGCCGTGTTCACTGACGATTAACGCCGCCAGCTCATCGCGATGCTGTTCCAGCAGTGCCTTAAAATTGAACATGATGCGCGCACGGCGCAGCGGTGTGGTGCGTGACCAATCGGCAAACGCCTGGTGGGCCACATCGATGGCCTGCTTTACCTCGGCGGCGGTGCTTTGCGTGACCCGACGCTCAACCTGCCCAGTGGCCGGGTTGTGCACGTCGACGGTTTGATTGCTGCTGCTCAGGCACACCTGCCCGCCAATAAAGTTACCCACGGTTTTCATGTCTCGCCCTCTTTTAAGTCTGCTGTCGCCGAACGCTGTGCGCAGTGCCGCACACCCTGGCGTTTTCATCACACCGCTTACCGGGTTAACCCCATAAGCAGGCTAAATCCTGACCTGATGAAGCAAACTCTATTTCATTGAAAAAAAAGTTTCAAATAAATTATTTTAGAAAATTTGTTTTTAGTGAGAGAGGTAGCAGTTTTGCCAGGACATCAGGCACGCCGGTTACATTTGAGGAAAAAACCTGTGATGTCGGCCCGCCGTAGGGTCGTGGGGATTAGCCCTGACTTCTATACAGAAATAGGCGATCCGCTCGGGAATACGTTGAAAAGGGTTGATCAAGGATAGTGCTGCCGTGCTTGTGGGATGTGCGCGTTTTTTTTTGAACTGGATCTAAAAATCAATATTTCATTATTCACTAATTATGGAATAAATGTTCTTGTTTAGAGAAGACCTATTCCAATATCACCGCCTAATGACAGGCACGGTTCACACCCTTCCGCCTCCCTCTTACCGACAACCTACTGCGCGGGTGGAAGCCAGGATAAAAATCGGAGCAACACATGTCATCTCAGCGTAAACACAACACCGGGTATATATTGCGAATTTGCGGCATTGCGGCACTCGGCGGCATTCTGTTCGGTTACGATACTGCCGTGATCTCCGGCGCAATCGAAGCCCTAAAAGTCTATTTTAATCTCAGCCCGGTCGAAACCGGCTGGGCCGTTTCTAACGTGGTAATAGGTTGTGTGGTCGGGGCTTTTGGCGCCGGGCCACTGGCCGCGCGCTACGGCCGGAAAAAAGCGTTGATGCTGGCAGCCTTGCTGTTCACCATCTCGGCCATTGGTGCGGCCCTGGCTAACACCTTTAGCTGGTTTGTGATTTACCGCATTATCGGGGGGTTGGCCGTCGGTATTGCCGCCACCGTTTCCCCAATGTACATGTCGGAAGTCTCACCAAAAGACATGCGTGGCCGTGCGCTCAGCATGCAGCAATTTGCCATCGTGTTTGGCCAGATCGTGATTTTCTACGTTAACTTCAAAATCGCCAGCATCGCCAGTGAAGCCTGGCTGGTCGAAATGGGCTGGCGCTGGATGATCGGTTCAGAAGTCATCCCCTGCATTTTGTTCTTGATGTTGGTATTCATCATCCCGGAATCACCGCGCTGGAGCGTCATGGTCGGTCGCGACGATCAGGCTTTGGCGATGTTGACCAAAATATCCAACGCAACGCATGCGCAAAGATTGCTGCAAGAAATCAAAGACTCACTGCATCAAGACCAGAAACAACACCAGCAGAAGCTGAACTACGGTGACATACGGGTACGTTTCATTCTGTTTGTCGGCTGCATGATCGCCATGTTGCAACAGGTTACCGGTGTTAACGTGATGATGTACTACGCGCCGATGGTGCTGAAAACCGTCACCGAAAATGCCCAGGAAGCACTCTTCCAAACGATTTGGATCGGCGTGCTGCAATTGGTGGGTTCGGTGATCGGCGCCATGCTGATGGATCGCATCGGTCGTATTCCGCTGATGCGTTACGGCACGCTCGGCGCTATCGCCGGGTTGCTGATCACCTCTTATGCGCTCTACACCCAAGCCACTGGCTATTTCGCCTTGTTCGGCATGCTGTTCTTTATGGTGTTCTACGCGCTGTCATGGGGGGTCGGAGCATGGGTTTTGGTATCAGAAATCTTCCCTAACCGCATGCGGGCACAGGGTATGAGCATCGCCGTCGGCTGCATGTGGCTGGCCAACTTTGTCGTGTCGCAAACCTTCCCGATGATCAACGACAACCCTTACCTGTTCTCCAGTTTCCACGGGGCCTTCCCAATGTGGATTTTCGCCGCCTGCTGCCTGTTCAGCTACTGGTTTATCGGCCGCTATATTCCCGAAACCAAAGGCGTATCGCTGGAGAAAATGGAAGACGTGGTGATGGCCAAACGCTATCGCCAGCCACGGCCCGAAACACAACGCACGCCGCTGTAAGTCGGTAAATCTTAGGTTTTCGCCCCTATCTCAGGAGTCATGCATCATGACCATTGCGCCAGACCGCTTTTGCATCAACCGTAAGATCGCGCCAAATCTCGATATAGAACACTTTTTCGCGCTGGTGAAAAAGTGCGGGCTCAGCAAAGTTGAGCTGCGCAACGATATGCCGAGCGGCAAGGTGACCGATAACCTGAGCAACGATCAAGTCAATGCGTTGGCAGCACAATACGGTATCGACATTATCACGATCAACGCCCTCGGTATGTTTAACCTCTTGGACGATCAGACTCGGTTGTTAGCCAACGCCGAGGCGCTGTTGTCGCAAGCTTGGGCCATTCATAGTCAGGCGGTGGTATTGTGCCCGCATTGCAGCGCAGGGGATTCACGCAGCGAAGAGCAGAAAAAAACCGATACATTGGCCGCCCTGAAGCTACTGGCGCCCCTGTTCAAACAATACGGTGTGCAGGCCTATGTTGAGCCCCTGGGGTTCGGTATCAGTTCGCTGCGCTCATCGTTACTGACACAGTCTCTGATCCGCGATTCCGGCGCACCCTATAAAATCGTGCTGGATACCTTCCACCATTATTTGAGCGGTGTCGCACAGCCTGAGTTTGATGCGCAGATTCAGATAGAGGGTATTGGTTTGGTGCACCTTTCCGGGGTGGAAGATCCACGGACAAAAAATGCGTTAAGCGATGAAGAACGCATCATGCTGAGTGACAAAGACAGACTGGAGAGCAAAGCACAGGTGCAGAATCTGGAGCGCCTCGGTTACACCGGCATTTACGCCTTCGAGCCGTTCTCTTCACAGTTGGACACCTGGACAGAAGCCGATATAACACGTGAGATCCGCCAGAGTATCGCCCTGCTGCAAGGGTAATGCGCACGTCAGTGTCAAAGGGGTAGGGGTCGAGCATGCTCGGCCCGATTTAACCTGGCGCAGCATGCAGCCCTCCCCTTCCCTCTGGCCGTTCGGGGTTATTTCAAATGGCTAATCACCAATTGGTGACGCGTATTGTAGAACTTACGGTACGCCAGATAGCAGGCAATAATCGTCGACAGGCTAGCGGTAGAAAGCAACATAAAGGTGACCATTATCTGGTACTTAATTGCTTTGACGGGATCAATGCCGGCGAAGATCAAGCCTGACATCATGCCCGGCAGGCTGACCAGACCCACGGTCTTGGCCGAATCGACCGTAGGGATCAACGACGCGCGGATGCTGTCACGGATCAACGCCGCCGAGGCAAACTTCGGCGAGGCCCCCAGGCTGAGCATCTCCTGAATCTTTTGCTGATCGCTTTTAAAACGCTGCCCAAGGTTGTTGTAGCACAACCCGACGGCGACCATCGCGTTGCCGGCTACCATGCCGGATATAGGGATCACCTGCATGGGGGTAAACTCTATCGAGCCGGTCAGCACCAACACCACCAAGGTCAATACGGCCCCGGTAGTGATGGCAATAAACGACGTCACAAACGCATGATCGATATATTTACTGCGTTTTTTCGCGTTGTAAGCGGCGTTAACACAGATGAACAGCACCATCAGCACCGTAAGAATGGCGTTATTCACATCAAAAATATATTTCAGTACATAGCCGACAATAATCAGCTGCACCACCGCCCGGCAAATGCTCCAGATAATGTCTTTTTCCAGTGCCAGCTTTTCTTTATGGCTGATTAAAATGGCAATAATCACCAACACCATCGACAGGGCTAAGGATTCATTGCTGATATTATGCTGATTCATCGGTTTTCTCCTGTGCCCGAGCGCCGTGTGCACGCAAGGTAATCACATCGTCCGCATGGGTGATTTCATCTTTATCGTGTGTCACCCACAGCACGGCGACGCCCTGCTGCACGACCAACTGATGAATAATTTCATTGACGTTGCGTTTGTTATCTTCATCTAACGCGCTGGTAATCTCATCCAATAACAACACCTTGGGCATAAACTGCAGATTACGGATCAATGAAATACGCTGCTTCTCTCCACCCGATAATTCGTTAACGCTTTTTTTCAGCATATTCTCCGGCAAACCGAAACGCGCCAGGTCGGACCGCATTTTTTGCTCATCCGGCTTTTGCTTACGAATCTGGTAAGGCAATGCAATATTGTCATACACGCTGTCGCCAAAAAGCGCGGGTGTTTGAAAACAATAAGAGACCTGTTGGCGGTATTCTTCTGGCGATATATCGGTAATGGGCTTACCGGCAAAAATAATGTGTCCCCGGGTCGGGTCGATCAGAGAGGAGACGATTTTAAGCAGGGTACTTTTTCCACAGCCAGAGGGGCCGGTAATCAGTTTAAATTCCCCCTGATTCAAGCCGAAAGAGACAGAATCCAGAATAACCTGCTCGCCTATTTGATAATGAATATCATCCAATAACAGTAGTTCTTTGCTTTCCTTCATTATTAGCCCGTATCCCTCATAGCAATATTTTCACTCAGGCGGCCAGTATAGGGCTTCGAAAAACACACTGGCAATGGCTGGTCATGAGTCGTAACAAAGGATTCGGGCTGAGGAGCGTGTCGCCCCACAGCCCTCTATTAATCTAATCCGCTGTGAAAGATAGTCAAAAACACAAGGCAGGAAAGGAATTACACTTTTTTTGGCGATACGCAAATATACCAGCGTAACGAGTTATTGATACTGCGATGGGTACAGCTCACTTTACCCTCTTTTTCCAATGCCAATAATAATGTGCGCGTGGTGTAAATATTCTCGCCGCATTTATCCGCCAGTTCCCGGGTTTTAGGCCAGTGTTCCGGCGCGGGTGGATGATGCCCTCCCGCCCCGGCGGCACGTTCCATACACAGTTTTCGTAACACGTTTAGCATATGTGACTTCCTGATTTCATATGTTACCGGCACCTTGGCCATCGCGTTCTCCTTGAGTTACTTTCGCCTACTCCTGTCCTGCGGTAACGCGTCGGCTACGCGCAGGGTGTAAATCATGGTTGCTCCCGGTGGAATAGCAGGTGGACTTCCCTTATCGCCATACGCCAGCGCAGGGGGGACCACCAGCGTAATGGATCCGTGTTTGTTCAGTTTGCTGATGGCTGCGCGAAACAACGGTGGGTATTTTGCTAACGGCTGTGAAATCACCGTGCCGGCGACGTCCATATCCTTAATCACTTGCCCACCCGGCAGGCTCTCGCGCACCACAATATCGACGTTGTCATCTGCGGCTATCTCACCACTGCCGGCATAATCCACGCGGTAATAGAAGCCGAGTGGATCCTTTTGCACCCCAGGTTGTTTGGCGAAATCGGCAAGGTAAGCCTTGCCATCCTGCCCAACGGCCTGCTGCCGTTTCTGCTGAACCTGTTGCAGTACCTCGTCTGCCGCCTGCAACGCGCTGTCAACGGCCGCATCATCCAGCCGCGGCTTGCCCGTCAGCGTATCGGCGATGCCCGCCAGCAAACGTGATCGATCGACATCGATACCCAGCAGGCGGTTCTCTTCTTGCAGCTGCACGATGTCACGCCCAAGCGAAACGCCAGCGGCATAGGCCTGTTTATCCACATCGCTGGCCAGCGATGGCGGTTGCCGCAGGGTTGCCAACTGATGGCGAAGCCGCTGCAACTGCCGATCTTGCTCTGTGGCGACCCGTTGTTGCCGTGCCAAGGATGCCGCCATGGCGACCAGCGCCGGGGGAGGTGCGATGGCCCGACGGATCCCCTTCAGCGCCGCCACCAGTGGTTGAATATCAACAACGGGTGCCTCGATGACTGGCATAGGTAGCGCATTCTGAGCCGCCAATTTCTGCTCCAGCAGACGGATAGTTTCAGCCTGTTGCTGTAAGGTCTGATTCAACGCTGCCAACCGAGCCCTCTCCGCCCCCATTGACGTGGCAAGTTTGGGCTTGGCGATAGCCGGCTTCTGCGTCGCAGGTGGGGCTTTTTCCGCCACCGGCGCCGCCTGCTGCTCGGCAAATTTCAACAGCGCGGGAATACCGTCATCCCCCGCAAACGCCGTCTGTCCCGCCAATAACAACAGCAAAGCAGCGGCTCCTTCCGCGCACTTTCTCATCGCTATAAGCTCTCTACCCGGCTGGACAGATCGGACATCAGCTCATGTTCAACGTCAGCGCAGAATTTCTCGGTTTTATACTTATAAAGCGCGTCTATCGCCTTACGTGTGCTTTCATCAACATTGCTGCGAATACCGGCATATCCAGAAGCGTTGGTGAGTAATCCATTAAAATAAGCAATCCGTTTCTGATAGCTTTGCGGATTAATATTCTTAAGTGAATTAACCCGCTGCTGACAGAGCGCGATACGTTGCTCATCGGTTTTTTCCTTAGGATTGTTCTGTGAAACATTTTTCACAGCAACAGTACCAACACTGTTTTTCCCTGCACAACCTGACAGCAGTAAGAAAGACATTATCAGTACAGATGTAGTGACTGCAGAACGGCGCATTGAATCATTAATTATGGTAATCATTCCGTTTATCATCTCTTAATTATCACTTAGGTCATTATTATGTCGCGAAGCCCTGCGGGATCTGACCGTTTCTGATTAATCCTAACGAGTTAAATAACAAAAAATCGCAATAACGGAAGGGAATGGGTAATAATCCCGCCCCACTGACATTGTTATAATTTTGTTAAACACCGAAAAGAAGTTATCGTCGCAACGATGAATAAAAGCCGCATTTCAAGCCAGTATTACTGACCTGCTTACCTTTCAAAACAAAGAGTTAACTTTTACCCCATGATTAACAGCCAGAATTCATCATCTGCTGTCTGATGGCGATATTATCAAAACAATATTGTTAATTGTAGTGTGAACGCTAATTCTGGCGATCTAATATCTCGCATATTGCCATTTATATAGTCATTTATTCTGGATAATATTTGTATACGATCTATTGATTTTCAATCATATATATTTCTTTTTCCTTTTGGTTTTATATTCTGTATTTGACTTAAATTAATAAAAGCTATTCCCAATCACGCCTATTATTTGCAAGAATAATCCCAGCAAGACGCTATGGTGATATACCTATTTTTCTTTTAAGGATTTCGATTTTACGAATTCTGAAAACTTTCGTTATTCACTCATGAATAATGGAGGGTGGCGTATTGCCCAGAGCAAAAGGATCTGGCTCCAACTACGGCGTCGGCGACATGACGTTGCTGCTGTTGTGGGGGATTTAGATGTGCTGTTCTTTTTATTTAAATACTCTCTACAGGAACTTGAGAAATGAAACTGAATAAATTAATGCTGGCAACTGTGATTGCTTTCGCTTCCGCATCTGTTGCTCATGCCGCATCTAACCAGGGTAGCGGTAAAGTCACTTTTACCGGTGAAATTATTGATGCGCCATGCAGCGTAGCACCGGAATCTGTTGATCAGACTGTACCTATGGGCCAAATCAGCAGCCGTCTGCTGGCTAAAGAAGGTAAATCCAGCTCCGAGCCATTCAGCATCGAACTGAAAGACTGCTCCATCGCGACGATGAAGAACGTCCAAGTGACCTTTACAGGTACCCCGGATCCAGATAACAACAAACTTCTGGCTCTGAGCGGCACCGCAACCGGCGCTGGCATCATGATCTATGACAACCTGCATTCCAAAGATGTTGAGCTGGGTACAGCAACCGACGGCCAGGGCCTGACCGAAGGCAACAACTCCCTGAAATTCGCCGCCTATCTGCAAGGCAGCAGCGCTTCTGGCGCCGTGGTTCCAGGCGAATTCACCAGCGTTGCAAACTTCACTCTGGCATACCTGTAATCCCCTCGGGGACGCCGTATTGGTGTCCCCGTTTTACCTGTACGGATAGTGGGTAACGGGACCAAAGGCAACAGGGAGACGCCAGCATGACAAACCCAATTTTGGGCGTACTGCTTATCACGCTCAGCGTGTGTAGCGCAGAAGCGGCGGCAAAAAATCAGGGCCACGGCACGCTCAGTCTGGGCGGCGAAATCGTCGAAACCCCGTGCGGCATTGCCAGTGAAAGCCTGGATCAGACCGTCGATTTCGGGCTGGTATCCATGACCGATGCCTCCTTGGGTTCACAGCCGGTCCTGATCGGCAGCCGACGCAATTTTGAGATCAAGCTGGTGAATTGCGAACTGGCCAGCATTGTAAAACCCGACTTTATCTATCGCGCCGCCACCGTCACTTTCGACGGTACCGCAGACAGCCGGGATCCCGCGTTATTGGGTGTTTATGGTGAAGCACAGGGCGTAGCCATTGAGCTGCTGACTGCAGCCGGTACCCCGATCCCCTTAGGTAGCACCACCGCGGATTACCAGATCGTTGCCGGCGACAATACGCTGCGCTTTGGCGCCCAGCTACGCATTCAGCCTGACAGGGCCCGAGCCGGCGGATTCAACTCACTGGCAAAATTTACCCTGTCTTATCTGTAACGCCTTGATAGGCGAGTGCCAATTTTTGGCACTGAATGACATCACGTATTACGTATTCAGGTCGTACAGGATGACCTGCTATTGGGCGCGGATTTGCCATGAGTGATTATTCTATGACGTCATTACTGACACGGAAAAAAATACCCCTCACCGTCATTCTATCTTTCCTCTGGGTGCATTCGGCTTTTTCCGCCACGGAATTTAATACCGACGTATTAGATATTGGCGAACGCAGTAAAGTGGATTTATCACGCTTTTCCGACGCCGATTACGTCATGCCCGGCGCCTATCTGCTGGATATTAAAATCAACCAGAAAACCCTGCCCCAGCGCAGCATTCACTATTATCCGTCGTCGGATAAACAGGATCGCTCCCGTGTCTGCCTGCCGCCGGATCTGGTCGAAAAAATGGCGCTAAAAGAAGAGGCCGCCAAGAAAATCACCCTGTGGCACGACAACAGCTGCGCCGATATCAGTGGCATCAAAGGGGCGACGATTTCCGATCGTATCGGCGGCGGCGTACTGGCGATCACTATCCCCCAGGCCTGGATGAAATATTCCGATCCGGATTGGACGCCACCGGAACAATGGGATGACGGCATCCCCGGATTGCTCCTGGATTACAGCATCAGCGGCCAGGTCGGTAAACAGAGCCACAATAACAACACCGCAGAAAATCTCAGCAGTTACGGGACCGTAGGTGCCAACCTGGGTGCCTGGCGCCTGCGCGCTGATTATCAGGCCAATTACAACCAGCAGGCCGGCGAACGCGACAGTCATTTCGACTGGAACCAGATCTACGCCTACCGCGCGCTGCCGATGCAGGCCGCCAAACTGACCCTTGGCGAAATTTTCCTCGACTCGGGCGTGTTCGATTCCTACCGTTTTACCGGCCTGAATCTGGCCAGCGACGAACGCATGCTGCCGCCAAACTTGCAGGGCTATGCGCCGGAAGTTCGCGGTATTGCCAAAAGCAATGCCAAGATTACCGTGTCGCAAGAAGGCCGCACCTTGTATGAAACGACCGTGCCCGCCGGGCCGTTCGCCATCCAGGATCTCAACAGCTCGGTACGTGGCCGACTGGACGTGAAAGTGGAAGAGCAGGACGGCAGCGTGTCCACTTTCCAGGTAGATACCGCGACCATCCCTTACCTGACTCGCCCTGGCTATGTGCGCTACAACGTCGCCGTGGGCAAACCCTCAGCTTACGATCATCGCATGCAGGGGTCGTTATTCTCCGCCAGTGATTTCTCCTGGGGGCTGACCAGCGCCTGGTCACTGTACGGCGGGGCACTGATTGGGGGTGATTACAACGCCTGGGCTCTCGGCCTGGGCCGTGACCTGAACGTGTTTGGCGCCATGTCGGTGGATGTGACTCAGTCCATCGCCCGCCTGCCCAACGAACCGACCGCCAGTGGCCTGTCATTCAAGGTCAACTACGCCAAACGTTTCGATGAGTTGAACAGCCAGATTACCTTCGCCGGCTACCGCTTCTCACAGCGTAAATTCATGAACATGTCGCAGTATCTGCAAGAACGCTACAGCGATTACGATGAACGCTACGACGGGCGCCAGAAAGAGCTGTACACCATTACCGCCAGCAAAACCTTTATGGCGGAAGACAGCGCCAAAGCGATCACCGCTTACCTGACCTATTCGCACCAAACCTATTGGGACGCGAGGGCACAGGATCGTTACGGATTGTCCGCCAGCAAATTATTCAACGTCGGCAATGTCAGCAACATCACCGCATCGCTGTCGGCGTATCGCACGACCTACCACGGCCGTACCGATGACAGCGTGATGGTGAACTTCAGCGTGCCCATTGGCGATCGCCGCCGAGTGGGTTACTCGCTGCAAACCAGCAACAGCGACGTTACACAGATGGCGTCCTACAACGACTACACCGATCCGAACAACACCTGGCAGGTCAGCGGCGGCTTTAACCAATCCGGTAAATCACTGGCCCGTGGCTACTACAGCCATAACGCGTCATTTGGCTCGCTCAACGCCAGCGCGTCTTACCAGCAGGACAGCTACTCGTCGATTGGCGGTACTTTCCGCAGTGGCATTACCGCTACCCGACATGGCGTTGCCGCGCACCAAAACTCCAGCAACGGCGGCAGCCGGATGATGCTGGATACCGACGGTATTGCCGGGGTGCCAATCAACAACGGCCGCGCCTACAGCAACCGCTTCGGCCTGGCGGTGATCTCCGACATCACCAGTTACTACAACACCGACACCCGTATCGACGTCAATACGCTGGCAGACGATGTTGAAGCCACCCGCGCGGTGGTGCAAGGCACGCTGACCGAAGGTGCCATCGGTTACCGCCACTTTGAGGTCGTGAAAGGCAGCAAACTGCTGGCCACCATCAAACTGGCCGACGGCAGCGAGCCGCCGTTTGGTGCCACGGTGCTGAGCGAGCGTGGCCGCGAAGTGGCGGTAGTGAACGACGGTGGCTCGGTCTATCTGACCGGTGTACAGCCGCAAGAGCAACTGGATGTCGCCTGGGAAGGCCAGCGCCAGTGCCGCATTGTCATACCGGGCGCCGCCAAGCCGCTGGACCAGCTGTTGCTGCCGTGCGCCAAACTGTAATCCGTAACACAGAGAATTGATGACTATGAATAACTCACCGTTAGCAAAAATGGCCGCGCTGGGCCTGGCATTGGCCGCTGCAGCCCCTGTCGCCAATGCGGCAATATCGCTGGATCGTACGCGTGCCGTCTACCTTAGCGACGCGAAATCCATCAGCCTGAATATTGTCAACGAGAACAAGGAACTGCCTTTCCTGGCCCAGTCTTGGCTGGAAAACGAACAGCACCAGAAAATCACGTCGCCTCTGGTGGTGTTGCCGCCATTGCAGCGGGTTGAGGCCAACGAACGCAGCGTAGTGCGTATCACCAAGACCCCGGAGGCCGATCGCCTGCCGCAGGATCGCGAATCGGTGTTCTATTTCAACCTGCGTGAAATTCCGCCAAAAAGCAGCAAAACCAATGTGATGCAGTTGGCGCTGCAAACCCAGATCAAACTGTTTTACCGGCCAAAGGCTATCGTCGCGCCAAAAGGTGACGTGTGGCAGGAAAAGCTGGTGTTCAACAAAAGCGCTGGCGGCTTCACCGTTGAAAACCCTACGCCGTTTTATATCACCCTGACCGGCATGACCCGTCAGACGCAGAAACAAGGTGGCGGCGCACTGAGCGATTTCCAGCCCGTCATGCTGAAACCGAAATCCAGCGAAACCCTCAAGCTGCGCGACAACGGCCTCAACAGCTTTGTCATCACCTATATCAATGACTACGGCGGCCACCCTGAGCTGCGCTTTGCCTGTAACGGCAGCGTCTGCAATGCCGTGCCCGATGCGAAAAAATAAGGAGATCCCACATGGCTGAATTCACCGGCGGCCGTCTGCGGCCCCTGCTGCTCGGCGTGTTGCTGTTCACCGGCAGCGCAACGGCGGCGACGCCACTGGGCGTAATCCAAGGCACCACGGGCACCGTCAGCTTTCATGGCGGCCTGCTCAGTTCCCCCTGCAGCCTGACGCCGGACAGCCAGGATCAGGCCATTGATTTGGGCGACGTCAACGCACGTGACTTCCAAAATGCCGGCGACCAGAGCACGCCGGTGCGTTTTCGCCTCTCGTTCCGCAACTGTCTGCTGGGAGCCAAGGCACTCGCGGATAACCCGGCAGGCCAGCGAAACGGCGATGCCGGGCAGCTTTATTTAAAAGGTGAGCAAGCGGCCACGCTGGTGTTTCTCGGCGACAGCGATATCAACAACCCGGATCTGCTGAAACTTAACGGCGGCGTGCAAGGTATTGGCCTGCGGTTGAAGGATCAGCAGGGGCGTGCGCTGTCACTCAACCAACAGAGTCAGCCCTACATTCTGCAACCCGGCAGCAATACGTTGTGGTTCAGCGCCAGCGTGGAATCAACGCAGCGGGCAGTGATGGCGGCCGGCTTTTCCGGCGTGGCGCACATTCAGGTGATTTACCTGTGAGGTTCAAAAACGCGATGAAAAAAACCTACCTGAACGCTTGCCTGCCGCTGGCACTGGCGCTGTCGGCCCCTGTAGTTTGGGCAAACGGCTATGTGACGCCAGACGGCGGCCCGAAGCCGTTTTATATCGATCTGAACGAAACCAACATTACCAATACCGTCGGTTTTACCAAAGAGTTCACCTACTCATTAGGCGGTCAATATACCGGCAAAGCCTATTGTGATACGCCAATCCCCCGCAGCCCACACTTTTATAAGTCGGATTCGGCGTTGCCGCCTTCCGAATACGGCAACGGTTATTTAAAACTGAATGACTACCTGGATTTAAAAGCCGAGGTGTGGATTGCCGGTAATAAAAAGGCCTATGTCACCGTGCCTTTTTACAACGTCTCCAATGAATACACCAACCACTCATGTAATCCGCCTTATGCGCAGATTAATAACTATGAAAGCGGATCCAAGGGCAAGGTCACCTTCCGGGTGCGCAAAAAAATCATCAACGGCGTGCAGATTAATGACCGGCAAATCATCGAGATGTATGGCCGGTTAGGATCAACCGACGCAGGGTTCGGCCCTAACCCGATGGCGCAGGTGTTTATTCAGTCCGCCATTTTGTATGTGCCGGATAAATGCGTGGTGAATGAGGGCCAACTGATCAACGTCGAATTCGGTGAAATCAGCGGCAGCAACCTGAACGGCACCAGCTATCCACAAAGCATACCGGTGCGTTTTCAGTGTGAAGGCGGCAGCTTCGAAGACGGCACGCTGAATATCAAACTGGCGGTTTCCGGCACCCCCGCGTCCTTCAGCAACAACGCGTTTAAAACCGATAAAACCGATCTCGGTATCGAGATCAAACATAACGGTAGCCTGGTGATCCCCAATGAGTTTTACCCGGTGCCCAACATCGGTAACGGCGGCAGTTGGAATTTGGTTGCCGCACCGTTGGCCAACGGCGGTAAGGAAATCGCGGAAGGGGAATTTAACGCCTCAGCCACCATAGTGGCAGCCTTCGAGTAGCCCAGGGAGAAAAGACGATGCGTTTGCGTGCCTTAGCACTATTGAGTTGCACACCCTTATTGTTTGCAACGCTGCCCACCCTGGCAGATACCGAACTGGTCGGTTCGCCATTACAGTTTCACGGCACCGTCGTGAGCCGACCGTGCAATATTGAGCCGCAATCGGCCGATCAGGTGGTGGAGATGGACACCGTGATCGTCAAAACCCTGTATCGCTACGGTCACAGCAACCCGGTGCCGTTCAACATCAAGCTGACCGACTGTAAAACGTCGGTGTTCAAATCGGTCAATGTCACCTTCAGCGGCACCGAAGACAGCGAACTGCCGGGCAAACTGGCGATCAATAACGGTACCAACGGTGCCGCCATCGCCCTGTTTGACAGCAAGGGGGCCGACATTGATTTGAACCAGGCCACCAGCGCAGTGGCATTGCAGGACGGTGCCAATATCCTGAATTTCACCGCCTATGTGCAAGGCCACCCCAGCGCGATACAGAATAAAACCATTACCGAGGGTGAATTCAGCTCGGTGGCCAACTTCGTACTGGCTTACCAGTAAGCCCGGCGGTTGCAGGAAAACGTCATGATGTCCAAACCCAAAGCGGCCTGGTTATTCGGGCTGGCGGCATTTTATTGCCTGATCGCCATGCACATTTACTGGCCCAATCGCGGCGGCAGCGGGTTTTACCTGCCGTGGAATCTGGTCGGCGGGATTTTCATCGCCCTGACAGTTATCGGCGCGATGTTGTTCAGCCGCCCGCCGTTAGTGACCTCGGCCTTTTTTAACCGGCTGGCGCTGGGCGGCCTGATTCTATTATTGCCGTTGTTATGGGCAAAGCAGCCCTGGCTCAGTGAAGCCCTGCCGCGTCTGATGGGGCTGGTACTCGGCGTGCTCGCTTACTTTGCACTGCTGCAAATTCCGCTCGACCGCGTACGCAGGCGCAACCTGCTGATGCTGTTATTGGCAGCAACGGTGATCGAGGCCGTGTTCGGCCTGGTGCAATACGCGCTGCTGCAACCTGGTAACTGGATCGGTTACAACAGCCTGAAAAATCGCCCTTACGGCATCTTCCAACAATGGAACCTGATGGCCAGTTTTATGGCCACCGGCCTGGCGTTGGCGCTGTATCTGTTGAGCACCCGTCGCCCTTTGCCGCGCCACCTGCAATGGCTGGCAGCAAGCATGCTGGTGCTGGCACCGCTGTTGTTGATCGTTATTGCCTCACGCGTTGGGGTGCTGGCGGCCATATTGCTGTCGCCGTTCCAGCTGTGGGTGCTATACCGCCTTCATCGCCGCCGTGCCGCCGTCGCCGTGCTTTTACTGATTGCCGGGATAGCCGCTGGACTGCTGCTGGTAATGCTTAACGGTGCCACAAGGGCAATCACCGTGGCGGAGCCGATTGTTTATCGACTGGCCTACTGGCTGGAAGCGTTGCGCATGATCGCCGAGCGCCCCTGGTTCGGTTGGGGCTATGGGCATTTCCAGCACGATTTCCTGCATCACTTTTACACCACCCATAGCACGGGTATGGAAACTGTCGCTATCAGCCACCCGCACAACGAAATATTGCTGTGGGGCGTCGAAGGCGGCTTGTTGAGCCTGGGCGGTGTCGCCGTGATCTGCTGGGGGTTTTGGCGCTTGCTGCAACGCACGCGCGCGCTGCCTTTGCGCCCTGCCCCCTGGATGGCGGCGCTGCCCATCCTGCTACATATGATGGTGGAGTACCCACTTTACCTTTCTGCTGCCCATGCGGTGCTGCTGCTGGCGATCCTGCGCGCCGCCGACGTGCCCCGCCGTTTGCCGCTGCGCTCCCGTGCTCAAACCCCGCTGCGGCTGGCCGCCGCAGGCATCGCGGCATTGATGGTGCCTTATCTGCTCAATGGCCTGCACAGCGCGTTGATTATTACCGCCGTGGAAAAAAGTGGCCTGCGGCAATTCGACCCTATGGGCCGGGTCATCACGCCGACGCCCTGGCAGGTGCGTTACGACTACGACGTGCAGTTACAACGGCTGCTGCAATACCCGCAAACCCGTGATACGGCGACGTTGCTGAGCTACCAACAGTGGGCGGAAAACGAAATCCGCGTGCGTCCGGACGCCAATATTTACATCAACCTGATGGCCGTCAGCCGATTGCTGCAACACCCCGAGCGAGCCGCCAGTCTGCAACGTCAAGCCAAGCGACTGTTTCCGCACGATCTGCGCTTTGAGGAGTAACTATGCTTAATATTCGGTTCACCCTGTTGGGTAACGATAAATTTTATCAGCTTGGTCTGCGCCTGTTGGTCGAAGATTACCTTAATGGTCTCAATGCAAGCCGTCGTGGTTATTCGGCTGATTTGCAGGAGCTGGAGCCGATAGAAATTATCTTCCGCACGCTGGAAGAGGGTTGCGGCTGTGCCCGCTGTTATCAAAGCCCTTATCAGACGCCACGCCACCGGCAAATGACCGTACTGATCCTCAACGATCGCGAAGCTCACTATGCGCATAAGCATCCGGCGCTGTTTTGCATTAATCGGCGCGACGATGACGCCGTCATCCGTAGCAAGCTACAACTGGCATTGGAACGTTTCTGCCAGCAACCCTGGGTCGCCTTGCACGCCAGTGGCATCTGGAAATGCCGGCAATGCCGCATCGCCGCCCTGAGCCACTGCGAAAAAAAAGTGCTGAGGCTGATGAGCACCGGCATGTCTGCCTGCACCATCGCCGGCATGTTGCACCGCAGCCAAAAGACAATCAGCGCCCATAAACGCTCGGCAATGCGCAAGCTCAACGTCAACAAGAGCACCGAGCTGAACAAAATGTTGCTCAATCAATTGGGATTAGGCTAAGTATGGGCCGGCTCAGGCCAGCGAGAGCTTCTTTGGCAGGAAAATCTCCGCCAACATGCAGCGCGCCCCGCCGCCGCCGAGATCTTCAATGATATCGATCGGCCCTAACGCCAGGCGGGCATAGCCACCGATCAGCGCTTGCTGCTGTGGCGTGAAGCTGGCCCACGCCCGGGTCGACATGGCGTAAACCGGGTGGCCGTCTTTGGCTCGCAGTTCCAGCACGTTGCAGGCAAAGGCCTCCATCTGAGCGAAGCTGACGTCAATAACGGTTTTTCCGCTACGCTTCAGCGTGGCGATCAGCACGCTTTTTTGCGCTTGGTCGCGGATGCTGGCAAGGCAAACAACGGCATATTGCGCGCCGACGCTCAGCATCACGTTGGTGTGATAAATGGGCCGCTCGAGGCGGTCTGCAGCGTCGAACCAGATAATCCGGTAGCCGGAGTGGTGCTCAAATTCGCGCCCTACGTCCGGCGAACTTCGTGACGACAGACAGGCGTAAGCCAGCTTGTGAACGTGATCCAGGATCAGCGAGCCGGTGCCTTCCAAAAAACGCCCTGTCAGCTCGTAGGCCGAAAGATCAATCTGTCGTTCAACCTTAAAATCGTTGGCGAGCTGCGCAATAATGTCCTCGCGGCGCTCCCGTCGTCGGTTGTTGGCTTCCATCGGAAAGGTGTACAGGCTGCCGTCAGCCAGCAGTGCAATCCAATTATTGGGGAATAACGCATCCGGCGTTTCCTGTCCGCCAGTATCCTCTATCACCGTCACCTCGATGCCAGCTTGCGTCAGCGCGTCGACATAACCGTTAAAGGCGGCTAAAGCTCCCACCGCGTGATCTTCATGATTCACCGCGTTTTTCTGGAAGAAATTACTGTGCCGGGTTTCTTGATTGGCGGCAAAGCCAGATGGCCGAACCATAAAAACGGATTGGGTGGTTTGCATGCTGTTTCTCACTGGGATCGGGGATGAAAATGCGCCCCCATTATGGAAAATCAATTTGACGCCAAACAGTGTGATAACTGGCTAAATTGCTCTATATTTTTACAAACCGACACCAACCCGTGACACTTTGACAACATGAATGACACCGACCGCCAGATCCTCGCCCTGCTGCGTGAAAATGCCCGTGCTTCGATCACCGAGATCGCCAATAAGGTGCGAGTTTCGCGCGCTACGGTACAAAAAAGAGTTGAGGCGCTGGAAGCGCAGGGAATCATTACCGGCTACACCATCCGCATAAAGCCAGGCGTGGAACATAACCGCATTCGCGCCTGGATGTCTGTGGCCGTTGAAGGCACCCGTGCACAAAGTGTGTTGCAGCAATTACGTATCGAACCGTCGGTCTTCACCCTGCATACGACCAACGGTAAATGGGATATTTTGGTGGAAATCCGCACCGACAGCCTGGAGAATTTCGATAAAATTTTGGGCCGCATCCGCCGCATCGATGGCATTTCCAACACCGAAACCAGCATTCTTCTCTCGACGCACAAGGCTTAACGGCTCGCGGCAGGTTTGACTACCCCACATTTTAGACAGGCAATACCACAGATAATGAATAAAAAACCCAATAGCTTGAGGGGCGATACCGAATCATGAAACAGCAGATAACTCAAAGAAACGATCAGTATAATGCCAATGCCTTCCCATAGGGCATAAGCAATGCCCAGAGGAATGGTTCTGATTGCTTTGGCAAAGAAAAAATAGGAAATGCATATCGCTATTAATGTAATAAGGTAAAGTTTATCGCACTGATAGACCTGCGCGTATTTAATGCAAATGGTTCCCATCACCTCAAATAATATGGCCAGCAACAGCATAATCCATTGCATTATCCTTCCCGGTATTTTGTCTATAAATTAAGGAGGGGTTAACTTTAGATCGGCTGGGCGTGCACAAAACCTGTCTTTATTATGTTCACTCCAGTCAGGGTCTATCAGGCTTAACTTTCCTTCGGTTATTTTAATAATACTTTCACCCGCGACCGCCGTACCATAGACCGATGACAATGCATCGGCCATGCCTCTGCCGTATTTCTGGATAAAAGCCACCGCCAGACGAGGCGTTTCCGTCCCCTGATTGATGTCGCAAATTCGCCCCTGAATAAAACGAGTCAGTTCTCTCTCACAAATGACGATCGCTATTGTCATATCTTTCATGATTTCATAACCTGGAAAATGAAACGGCGGGATTAGTCGTGGATACGATGCTGCATCTCCAACTCAAAGATAATCGCTTCTGCCTGGCAGGAAAACGTCATGTCGATCCTGGCAATATACTTTTTATTCAATATCTTGACGGTATGAGACAAATGGCAGGGGTACTTTTCAGATGCCACGTTGTTGGCACGGATCTCCATCTCCTCAAAGTGTGCCATGGCCTGCTCATAGGTATCGAAATGGTTAGTGACGGTCACCGTGCAATTCTCGTTGTCCAGTACCGAGCCCATATCAATGGAACACCCTTTATCACTGCATTTATCCAGCAAATCTTTCATCTTATTTCCTCGTCAGTATGTTGTTGGCATCATGTTAATAATAAATTTTTATCGTTAAAAAAATGAGGGAGCAAAAGTCGGAAGTCATCACTCCCCCAAAACCAGAAAATTGGATTCACAAATTGCATACTTAACGCCAGCTACCTAGGATTAACGGATAATCACCTCCTTTGATATTACGCTTCTCGATGACTTTGCTTTCGACGATTGATAATAAACATTGTGAACCTTTAAATTCAACGACCACATTAATACAAAAAAGTCGTTACCCTGACCGGTTATTCAGGTTTGATTTAAATGACTTCTGGGTAGACGCTATTATCAAGACAATCAGAATAGAAAAGGAGAGCCGTATGCTTTATAAAAATATACTTGTGGCATTGGACTTAAAAGACAACAACAAGAAACTGCTCGACCGCGCCCTTTCTCTCAGCCATGCCACTCAGGCGAAGTTGTATGTCGTGCATGTCGGCGTCGATGTCAGTGAGCTGTATTCTGGCGTGGTTATCGATCCTCTGGATAGCTTTCAAACTCGGGTGATTAACGATGACGTTAACCTGTTAAAGAAATTTCTACTCGATGGCGGCTATGATACGTCCTCGATTGTCGAAGCACTGGAGGTCGTCGGTGACTTTAATCGGGAAATCGAAAAAATCCTGTTTGAAAAACATATCGAGCTGCTGATCTGCGGGCATCGGCATAATTTCCTGAGCCGACTCATGCCGACATCCCGTCATTTGATTAACAATGCCAAAACCGATGTCTTGCTGGTGTCACTGCCCGAAAAAATCGATAGCTGAGCGTCCGTTGCACAAGGGCGAAATACCTACTTAGCCCCCGGATAAGCTATCAAAAATTAACGTAGCCTATCCGGTAATACTGAAGTATTAGATGAGTCTTTTTTAAAGACACCTTTGAATGACGCCTGATCGACCGGCATTTTTGAAGTGTCCAGGCCGTTCTCAAACTGATCGCGATCATACTTACGCATTTGTGAAGAAAACATCACGCCATAACCACGTTTATCACAGGGTGAATGTAGTAGTGCCTGATTATCGGCCTTCATGCTCCGTACGGCTTTGTTGTCTCGGCACCGCCGCCAGCGCCTGAGCGCAGGCCCAGGCCGAGCTCCAGGCCCACTGGAAGTTATATCCCCCCAGCCACCCTGTCACATCCACCACTTCACCGATGAAATACAGACCCGGCACCTTGGCAGCTTCCATGGTCTTGGAAGAGAGCGCTTTGGTGTCTACGCCACCGAGCGTCACTTCCGCCGTGCGATAACCTTCGGTGCCGTTAGGCTGTACACGCCAGTTTTGTAATGTTTCCACCAGCGCAGCCTGCTGCGTCGGGTTTAGCTGTTTGAGCGTGGCTTCCGGCAGTTGCCCCAACGTCTGTAAACACTCCACCAAGCGCTTTGGCAGGTGCAGCGCCAGGGTATTCTTCAGGCTTTGGTTAGGATGAGCCTGACGTTGCTCATTGAGGAAGCCCGCTAAATCAAGCGCAGGAAGTAAGTTAACGCTCACAAACTCACCAGGTTGCCAGTAGCTGGACAGCTGCAGTACCGCCGGGCCAGACAGGCCGCGATGGGTAAACAGAATGCTTTCTCGGAAGCTGACGCCGTTTTCTGCGGTGATCACCGCCGGCACAGACACACCGGACAAGGTCTGTAGGTGCTCCAGCAGCGGTTTATGCAGCGTGAAAGGCACCAGCGCGGCGCGCGTTGGCAGCACCTTCAGGCCAAACTGTTCGGCCAACTTGTAGCCAAAGGGTGAAGCGCCCAGGCCCGGCATCGACAGACCGCCGCTGGCCACTACAAGTGAGCGAGCACTTACTTTATCGCCATTCAGCGTCAACTCGAAGCCATCCGCGGTTTTTTCCACGCTCAGCACTTCGCTGCGCAGACGGGTCGTCACCTGGCCCAACTCACATTCTTTGACCAGCAGTTCGACCACTTGCTGTGCCGAGTCATCGCAGAACAGTTGCCCCAGCGTTTTCTCGTGATAGGCGATGCCATAGCGGTTGATCAGATCGATAAAATCCCACTGGGTGTAACGCGCCAATGCCGACTTACAGAAATGTGGGTTATTCGACAGGTAAGCGGCCGGTTCCGTGTACATATTGGTAAAGTTACAGCGCCCGCCGCCGGACATCAGGATTTTACGCCCCGGTTTTTTGCCGTTGTCGAGCAGCAGCACCCGGCAACCCAGTTGCCCTGCCTGAGCCGCGCAAAACATACCCGCTGCGCCCGCACCTATTACCACGACATCAAACTGTTCCACCTGCGCCTCTCTGAATATCCCCTGCATACTTGAAGCTGCAGCTCCAATTATTTTGGGTGTAAAAACCACAATCGCGACAAAAGGCCGCCATATTACGCCGTTTCGCCACCGGTAACCGGCAACTTTACGGCGGCAGATTGTAAAGCCATGACGCCGGCAACGCCATAGTAAGAAAATATTACAACGAGCCAGACAGCATAACGCGCTGATATTTCATATCTTTGTCATATCGGTGCCATCGTTTCGTCATATCTAAATCAAAAAAACGTCATATTTTCCTTTTCCCCGGCCCCGGTTGTCACTGATAATGCGCGGCGTTCATGTCCACAAACTGGCGTAACGCTTATGCTGCATTTGTTCGCTGGCCTGGATTTCCATACCGGCCTGATGTTAATTCTCGCATTGTTGTTCGTGTTGTTTTATGAAGCCATCAATGGTTTTCATGACACGGCCAATGCGGTTGCTACAGTAATCTATACCCGTGCCATGCGCTCGCAACTTGCGGTCGTGATGGCTGGTTTGTTTAACTTTCTTGGCGTTATGCTCGGCGGTTTGAGTGTTGCTTACGCCATTGTTCATCTGTTGCCAACAGATCTGTTGTTGAACGTCAGTTCAGCACACGGATTAGCCATGGTGTTCTCCATGCTGCTGGCGGCTATCATCTGGAACCTCGGCACCTGGTATTTCGGTCTGCCGGCCTCCAGCTCCCATACGCTGATTGGCGCAATTATTGGTGTGGGTTTGACCAACGCACTGATGACACACACTTCGGTGGTGGATGCGCTTAACGTCCCGAAAATGATTGGTATTTTCCTGTCATTGCTCATCTCGCCGCTGGTCGGCATGATGGTCGCCGGGTTGATGGTGTTTGCCTTGCGCCGCTATTGGAGTGGCACCAAGAAACGCCAGCGTATCCACATGACCCCTGCGGAACGTGAAAAGGTCGACGGCAAACGTAAGCCGCCGTTCTGGACGCGCATCGCATTGATCCTGTCGGCTATTGGCGTCAGCTTCTCGCATGGCGCTAACGACGGCCAGAAAGGTATCGGCCTGATTATGCTGGTGCTGATCGGCGTGGCGCCAGCGGGCTTCGTGCTCAATATGAATGCAACCGGCTATGACATCACCCGTACACGTGATGCCGTTGCCCACCTGCAGCAATATTACCAACAGCACGGTGATGCCTTGTCGCACGTGGTCGCTCTCACTCCGTTGGTGCCAAGCCCGGACGAGGACGTATCGTCGGATAAACCCGCCGAGTTCCACTGTGACAGTGCCCGCGCTATGCCGGCGATTCAGCTTGCTTCCGGCTTGCTGAACAACCTGCAAAGTTACGATCAACTGACGGTAGATCAGCGCAGCCATCTGCGTCGCCTGCTGATGTGCGTAACGGATACTGCAGACAAGATCGCTAAGCTGCCTGAAACCTCAAGCCAGGACCAACGTTTCCTGAAAAACCTGCGTCAAGATCTGCTGCAAACCGTTGAGTATGCACCGATCTGGATTATCGTCGCGGTTGCTCTGGCGTTGTCACTCGGCACCATGGTGGGTTGGCAGCGTGTGGCGACCACCATTGGCGAGAAAATCGGTAAAAAAGGCATGACTTACGCCCAGGGCGTGTCGGCTCAGATGACCGCAGCCTTGTCGATTGGTGTTGCCAGCTATACCGGCATGCCCGTGTCCACTACCCACGTACTCTCTTCGGCGGTTGCCGGGACGATGATCGTGGACGGCGGCGGCGTGCAAAGCAAAACCGTGAAGAACATCCTGTTGGCCTGGTTACTGACCTTGCCGATCTCGATACTGCTTTCCGGTTCACTGTATTGGTTGGCACTTAAGCTGATCTAAGCAGTTTGCTCCATGAGAAAGGCGGCCCTGGTGGCCGCCTTTTCTTTGTCTGCTACGCGGAAAACAAACGGCCTTAATACCAGATCATCAGCGCGATAAGGCTGATAAACACCAGCCCGCTCAGGGCGGACGTCAACATAAACTGCCCGCGCACCCGCTCACAGCGGCGAATAAATTCCGGATCATGATGCTCGACATAGCGCTGCGAGAAGATATAGCGCACCAACCTTATCTGTTTGCTCGGCTGGCCATGAGCGGTAAAGAAGCCGCCGCCGTCGACATATTGGTACAGCAGCGGGTCGCAGCCGCGCAGAACCACCAGCAGCGCACGCAGAGAAGAGTAATACCGCACCATGTTTAACACACACACCACACACAGAGCCCAAAACAGCGCGACGGTACTGATCATGATTGCCTCCTCAAGGCGTTGTTATCCACGGCGCTCCGCCGGGTCCAACTGCCCTACCTCTATACACGCATTACTGCTGGAGCCTACCGCTCCGATCCCCTTGTCACCGCACAGGCCGCGCATAACCCACCGCCTCTGGAGACAGCCTATCGCCATGCGGATACCTATCGCGCAGCTTTAGCTCAGAGGGGAAATGATAAGGCCCATAGTCATTATTGTAGGTTAACGAAACACAAACTGGCCTGAGCAGTAGATAAAATTTACCGCAACCCGCCATTTTGTCA
Source organism: Serratia sp. NPDC087055 (assembly GCF_044900985.1). Classification (NCBI taxonomy): domain Bacteria; kingdom Pseudomonadati; phylum Pseudomonadota; class Gammaproteobacteria; order Enterobacterales; family Yersiniaceae; genus Serratia; species Serratia sp. NPDC087055. The sequence goes on along the minus strand of NZ_JBJDOG010000006.1, from coordinate 87,461 downwards.
TCTGCCGATGGGTTATAACTCATAACCGCCCTGACAGACGCTGACGGTCTTTTCTTCTGCCCAAAGGGGTATTTAGGGCTATACTCTGTTCAAGAATGCTTATATTTCAATCGGTCAACCTTCACGTAGCCCTATAGGCGATAGGATTTCCTGCCTGGTGGGTGTACAACTGACTGAGTAGAGATAAAGAGATTTTTTGATGCGATGCAGTGTGATCGCCCCAACATATCATTACGTTATCTGAATGATAAAATGCAGGTAAACCTGAAGCGCCAGGCTGGTACGCTGAATGCCTGCTAACCTTTTAATCGGCATTATATGGAAGGAGTATTCTCATGGCTTACAAACACATTCTGATCGCGGTAGACCTATCACCAGAGAGCAAAATCCTGGTGGAAAAAGCCGTATCTATGGCGCGTCCGTACAACGCCAAAGTTTCCCTGATCCACGTAGATGTTAACTATTCCGACCTGTACACCGGCCTGATCGACGTTAATCTCGGCGACATGCAGAAACGTATCTCGGAAGAAACGCACCACGCGTTGACCGAGTTGTCACAAAATGCCGGCTATCCAATTACTGAAACCCTGAGCGGCAGTGGCGATTTGGCGCAGGTGCTGGTCGATGCCATCAAGAAATACGATATGGACCTGGTACTCTGTGGCCACCATCAGGATTTCTGGAGCAAGCTGATGTCCTCCGCACGTCAGTTGATCAACACCGTGCACATCGACATGCTGATTGTGCCGTTGCGTGACGAAGACGAAAAAGCCGAAGACTAAGTAAGCGCCACTAACATAATTAGCCTACGCCCGCTTTCGCGGGCGTTTTTTGTTCCGCCGTCATCATTAATCGCTTGATAATCAACCGCCCTCCAGTGATATAGTCGCTAAAGACACAACATCCTCCCCCAGAGGTTATCCATACCCATATTTATAAAAATAATGGGGGAAAAATCACGCTATACCCAATCGCTTACAGGTTACAGCCAGGCGGCAAACGCATGAATCCCCAAGAACTTGGCTATATCAAGTGGCTGGGGTGAGGGCGGGAAGCCAACCACGCTGTAGTGTGGAAGACGAAGGGTAAAAAGGAGTTATCCATGGAAAATGCTTCATCGGTAGAATCATTCCTGTCTTCGTTACAACAGCATAATCCCCATCAGCCGGAATATTTGCAGGCAGTCAGAGAGGTTTTCACCTCGCTGTGGCCGTTTATCGAGCGCAACCCGCGCTATCGCGAATATGCACTGCTGGAACGCTTGGTGGAGCCAGAACGCACCATCCAGTTCCGCGTCAGTTGGGTAGACGATCGCGGCCAGGTGCAGGTCAACCGTGCCTGGCGCGTGCAGTTCAACTCCGCCATCGGCCCCTACAAAGGCGGTATGCGCTTCCACCCATCGGTGAATTTGTCGATTCTGAAATTCCTTGGCTTTGAGCAGACGTTTAAAAATGCGCTGACCACCCTGCCAATGGGCGGCGGAAAAGGCGGTTCGGACTTTGATCCCAAAGGCAAAAGCCAGGCAGAGATCATGCGTTTCTGCCAAGCACTGATGACAGAGCTGTATCGCCATCTGGGGCCAGATACCGACGTGCCTGCCGGGGATATCGGCGTTGGCGGCCGGGAGGTCGGCTTTATGAGCGGCATGATGAAAAAACTGTCCAACAACACTGCCTGCGTGTTTACCGGCAAAGGGCTGTCATTTGGCGGCAGTCTGATTCGCCCAGAGGCTACCGGCTATGGGTTGGTGTACTTTACCGACGCTATGCTGCAACGCCATGGGCTAGGTTTTGAAGGCATGCGAGTCGCCGTTTCCGGTTCAGGTAACGTGGCGCAGTACACCATTGAGAAGGCGCTGGAGCTGGATGCACGTGTGATCACCGTGTCAGACTCCGGTGGCACGTTGGTCGATGAGGCCGGTTTCACTACCGAAAAACTGGCCCATTTGGCGGAGATCAAGAACCAGCGCTATGGCCGGGTGGAAGATTACGCCCGCGAGCGCGGTCTGACGTATCTGGCCGGTCAGCAGCCGTGGAGCGTGCCGGTGGATATCGCCCTACCTTGCGCCACCCAAAATGAGCTGGATCTGGACGCCGCGCAGATGCTGATCCGCAACGGCGTGAAAGCCGTGGCTGAGGGCGCCAATATGCCAACCACCATTCAGGCAACCGATGCATTCCTGGACGCCGGCGTGCTGTTTGCGCCAGGCAAGGCCGCCAACGCCGGTGGCGTGGCGACGTCTGGTTTAGAGATGGCGCAGAATGCCGCACGCATTGGCTGGCGGGCGGAGAAAGTGGATGTACGTTTACAACATATCATGGCGGATATTCATCAATCCTGTGTGGAATATGGCGGTGAAGGGAAGCAAACCCACTACGTACACGGCGCCAATATCGCTGGATTCGTCAAAGTCGCCGACGCCATGCTGGCACAGGGCGTGCTCTAACATCGCCGTAAGGTGATCTTGTTCACACAACAGATAAATGCTTCAATGCCGGCCCCCAGGCCGGCGTTTTTACCCCCTCAACACCCCCGCATCGACACTCATTTTGTTTCTTATTTGTTATTCTTAGTTTAATTAATTGTTAATTTTATGGTGTTTTTACGTGGTAAAATTACCACCCCCAAATTATTAAACATTTAATTAACATTAAAACCGTCATAATTTTACCTAAATGTGTGTAGATCACACTTCCCTAACTCTCGTTACGCGCCCTCTTCCATTCCTTTGTAATCTGCTCCGGTGGAATAAAACCACCCCTACAGATAAAAAAGGTACAGCGAATGAAATTTAACCTCGCATTATTAAATGCATGTGTGGTTTCTGCGTGCATGTTATCGACAACACCTGCCTTAGCGGCTGAAAAGTACGAGATTGCCGTGGTCGCCAAAGTGACCGGCATTCCCTGGTTTAACCGTATGGAAGTCGGCGTCAATGACGCGGCGAAAAAGCTCGATGTGAATGCCTATCAGACCGGGCCTTCTACCCCAGATCCTGCCGCACAGGTCAAAGTGATTGAAGACCTGATCGCCAAGAACGTTAACGCCATCATCGTCGTACCCAACGACGCCAAGGTACTGGAGCCGGTGCTGAAGAAGGCACGTGAAAAAGGCATCGTGGTGCTGACGCATGAATCACCGGATCAGCAGATTGGCCAGTGGGACATTGAAACCATCGACAGCGAGAAGTATGCACAGGCCAACGTCGATGAGCTGGCAAAAGACATGGGCGGCAAAGGCGGTTATGCCATTTATGTCGGGTCACTGACCGTGCCGTTGCACAACGCGTGGGCGGATTCCGCCATCAAGTACCAGAAAGCCAAATACCCGGACATGTTCGAGGTCACTTCGCGCCTGCCGGTGGCGGAAAGCATCGATAAATCCTACGCCACCACGCTGGATTTGATGAAAACCTACCCGCAGATGAAAGGCATTATCGGTTTCGGCTCTCTCGGCCCGATCGGTGCCGGCCAGGCAGTCGCCAAGAAGCGCGCCAAGGACAAGATTGCCGTAGTCGGTATTGCCATGCCGGCACAGGCTGCACCTTACCTGGTACGCGGTGACATCAAGAAAGCGCTGCTGTGGGACCCGAAAGACGCGGGTTATGCGCTGGTGACGGTCGCCGATCGGTTGTTACAGGGCAAAGAAGTGACGAAAGACTTGTCGATCGAAGGGTTGGGTAAAGCCGACGTCGATATGGATAAGAAAGTGATTCGGTTTAATAAAATTCTTGAAGTGACTAAAGATAATGCCAAATCACTAGGATTTTAATTTTCAGTAATATTACGCCACACCGGGAAAGTTATTAAATAACGTCGGTGCGCAGCCTACCGCGCCCGACAATAATAAAAACCTGCACAGGTTAACGCTATGGCTACATCCTCCGCATTTATTACCCTGGAGAATATCAGTAAAAAATTCCCAGGGGTGCTGGCATTGGACCAGATCAACCTGACGCTAAATATTGGCGAAGTGCACTGCCTGGCCGGACAAAATGGCTGTGGCAAAAGCACCATAATTAAAATTATTTCCGGCGTTTATCAGCCGGAAAAAGGCGCCAATATTTCGTTGGAAGGAAAACTCTTTCATTCCCTGACACCGCAGTTGTCTGGCTATTACGGTATTCAGGTGATTTATCAAGATCTGTCTTTATTCCCCAACCTGACCGTGGCGGAAAATATCGCCATTCACCGTTATCTGCCGGGCGGCCATTTCTGGGTGCGAAAACGGGTTATGCGCCAGACGGCACTGGACGCCATGGCACGCGTCGGCGTGCATATCGATCCCGACGCGAAAGTCGAAAAACTGTCGATTGCCGACCGCCAACTGGTGGCGATTTGCCGCGCCATTGCCGCCGAAGCACGGCTGGTGATCATGGATGAACCCACTGCCTCACTCACACGCCAAGAGGTCGACGGCCTGCTGCGGGTCGTTAACGAGCTGAAAGCAGCAGGCATCTGCGTGGTGTTTGTCAGCCACCGACTGGACGAAGTGATGGAAGTCGCCGACCGTATCAGCGTAATGCGCGACGGTAAGCTGGTCGGCACTTACCCGGCAAGCCAGCTGGACAGCCATGAGCTGGCGTTCCTGATGACCGGCCAACGCTTCCACTACAGCCAACTGCCCGCGCTGCCACCGACCGACGGCGCCCCCTTGCTTGAGGTTCGCAACCTGAGCCGGCAAGGAAAATATCAGGCGATTAATCTGTCACTCCACGGCGGCGAGATCGTCTCGATCGTCGGGTTACTTGGCGCGGGCCGTACCGAGCTGTGCCTTAGCCTCTTCGGCATGACGCGTCCCGACAGCGGTGAAATCAGGATAGGCGGCCAGCCGGTGCAACTGCATAACAACCGCGAAGCTGTACGTCATGGGATCGGCTATGTGTCTGAGGATCGCCTGACGCAAGGGCTGATCATGGATCAGTCGATCTACGACAACACCATCGTCACGGTGTTTGATCAATTGCACACCTCACTCGGGCTGCTGGATCACGCCAAAGCCACCGAGTTGGTCAATCGGCTGATCCGCGATCTGAACATTAAAGTTTCCGACAGCGCGTTGCCGGTCAAAACCCTGTCAGGCGGCAATGCCCAACGCATCGCTATCGCCAAGTGGGTCGCGACCAAACCGAAGATTTTGATCCTCGATTCCCCCACCGTGGGGGTCGATATCGCTAACAAAGAGGGGATCTACCAGATCGCCAAAGATCTGGCCGCACTCGGCATGGCCGTACTGATGATCTGCGATGAGATCCCAGAAGCCTACTACAACAGCCATCGGGTGATGGTGATGCGTAAAGGCGAGCTGATCGCCGAATTTTCGCCGCACCAGAGTACCGAACAACAGATCGCCGAGGTGGTGAATGGATAAGTCATTACTGGCCCGCCTGGCTGGCCGGCACGAGTTTTACCTTGGCTTGTTGGTGTTACTGCTGGCCATTGGCCTGAGCGTCAGCACCAGCGAATTTCTGACGCTGGGCAACCTGACCGATGTTGCCACCAGCTATGCCATTCTCGGCATCCTCGCCTGCGGCCTTTTCGTGGTGTTGATTGCCGGGGGTATCGATATTTCGTTCCCGGCCATCACCGCCATCGCCCAGTATGTGATGGCCAGTTGGGTGATTCAGCACGGCGGCGGCTTCCCATTGGCCTTTGGCCTGGCGATCGGCGTCGGCTTGCTGCTGGGCCTGGTGAACGGTTTTCTGGTTTACTGGCTGAAGGTGCCGGCGATCATCATCACCATTGCCACACTGAACCTGTTCTACGGCCTGTTGGTGTATGCCACCAAGGGTACCTGGTTATACGGTTTCCCCAACTGGTTTATGGATGGCATCAGCTGGTTTTCGTTCCAGGGGAGTGACGGCTATGACTATGGCCTGACGCTGCCGCTACTGTGCCTGCTGGCGGTGATTATCGTCACTGGCGTGCTGATGAACTTTACTCGCCTTGGTCGCCAGATCTTCGCCATGGGCGGCAACCGCGATGCCGCGTCGCGCCTGGGGCTAAACCTGCTGCGGTTGCATTTCTACGTTTACGGCTACATGGGCATTCTGGCAGGCATCGCCGCCGTGGTGCAGGCACAGATCACCCAGTCGGTGGCGCCCAACTCCCTGCTCGGCTTTGAGTTGACGGTGCTGGCGGCGGTGGTGCTGGGCGGTACCAGCATGACGGGCGGTCGCGGTTCACTGACCGGCACGCTGCTCGGTGTGGTACTGCTGGCTTTCCTGCAGAACGGTTTGACGCTGCTCAGCGTATCGGCCTATTGGCACCAGGTGTTCAGCGGCGCGATCATTTTGATCAGCATCAGCAGCACCGCCTGGAATGAAAAACGTAAGCTGGCCAAGGAGCTATGACATGACTCAGTTAACCCGCCTGATCCCGAACGATCGGATCATCCGCCTGCAGAGTGCGATCATTGTCGTTGTGGCGCTGCTGTTCGCCGGGCTGCTTGGATCGCGCTTCTTCAGTCTCGGCAATTTCCAGTCGATCGCCTCGCAGTTACCGATCCTCGGCATGCTGGCGCTCGGCATGGGCATTACCATGCTGACCGGCGGCATCAACTTGTCGATTATCGCCGGTGCCAACGCCTGCTCACTGGTGATGGCTGCCATTATCGTCAGCCATCCGGATCACCCCCTGTTCCTGGTGCTAGCCCTGCTGGCCGGGCTGCTGGTTGCCGTCGCCATTGGTGCACTTAACGGTGTGCTGGTGGCCTGGATCGGCGTTTCGCCGATTCTCGCATCGCTCGGCACCATGACGCTGATCACCGGCCTGAATATATTGCTGTCCAACGGGGCGGTGATCTCCGGCTTCCCGGCAGCGATTCAGTATCTGGGTAATGGCAGCCTGCTCGGCATCCCGGTGGCGCTGCTGCTGTTCCTGCTGGTCGCCGTTGGCCTGTGGCTGCTGCTGGAACACACCACGCTGGGGCGAAGCCTGTATTTAATCGGCTCCAACGAGCAAGCCACCCGTTTTAGCGGGGTGAACACGGCCAGAGTGCAAATCGCGGTCTATATCCTGTCCGCCCTGCTCGGTTGGGGCGCGGCGCTGCTGATGATGGCCAAGTTCAACTCGGCCAAGGCCGGTTACGGCGAATCCTACCTGTTGGTGACCATTCTGGCTTCGGTGCTGGGCGGCATTAACCCAGACGGCGGGTTTGGTCGGGTGCTCGGCCTGGTGCTGGCGCTGATCGTGCTGCAAATGCTGGAAAGCGGTCTCAACCTGTTGGGCGTCAGCAGCTATCTGACCATGGCCCTGTGGGGTGCGGTGCTGATCTTGTTTATCGCGTTACAGAATCGAAAAGTTTAGGTTGCGGACACAACCTTTAGGAGAAAAATAATGGCGAGCTATTTTATTGGCGTAGACGTAGGCACCGGAAGTGCGCGCGCAGGGGTGTTCGATCTCAATGGCCACATGGTCGGGCAGGCCAGCCGGGCTATCGATTTGTACCGCCCGAAGGCGGACTTTGTTGAGCAGTCATCTGACAATATCTGGCAGGCAGTTTGCAACGCAGTGCGTGATGCGGTCAACCAGGCCGACATCAACCCCATTCAGGTCAAAGGGTTGGGCTTTGACGCCACCTGCTCTCTGGTGGTGCTGGACAAAGAAGGCCAACCGCTGACCGTCAGCCCATCCGGCCGTACCGAACAGAATATTATTGTGTGGATGGATCACCGGGCCATCACTCAGGCCGAGCGTATTAACGCCACCAAACACCGGGTGCTGGATTTCGTCGGCGGCATCATTTCGCCGGAGATGCAGACCCCCAAAATGCTGTGGTTGAAGCAGCACATGCCGACCACCTGGGCCAATGCGGGTTACCTGTTCGACCTGCCGGACTTCCTCACCTGGCGTGCCACCCAGGACGCCACCCGTTCGCTGTGTTCGACGGTATGTAAATGGACTTATCTTGGTCATGAACAGCGCTGGGACAAAAGCTATTTCAAACAAATTGGGTTGGAGGACGTGCTAGAGCACGATGCGGCCAAAATCGGCAGCGACGTCAAAATGATGGGCGAACCGCTCGGCCACGGCCTGACTCAGCGTGCCGCCAGTGAAATGGGGCTGATCGCCGGCACGGCGGTCAGCGTGTCGATTATCGATGCCCATGCCGGCACCCTCGGCACGCTGGGCGCCACCGGAGCCTCCGGTGAAGTGGCAGACTTTAATCGCCGCGTCGCACTGATCGGCGGCACCTCCACCGGCCATATGGCCATGTCACGCACCGCCCGGTTTATTCCCGGCGTGTGGGGGCCCTATTACTCGGCCATTCTGCCGGAATACTGGTTGAATGAAGGCGGCCAGTCCGCCACCGGTGCACTGATTGACCACGTCATCCAGTCGCACCCGTGTTATCAGGAACTGTTGGCGCAGGCAAAAACGCAGGGTCAGACCATCTATGAAGTGCTGAACGCCCTGCTGCGCCGTATGGCTGGCGAGCCGGAGGATATTGCCTACCTGACCAAAGACATTCATATGCTGCCGTATTTCCACGGCAACCGCTCGCCGCGCGCCAATCCGACGCTGACCGGCACCCTGACCGGGCTAAAACTGTCCCGCACGCCGGAAGACATGGCGCTGCATTATCTGGCAACGATCCAGGCCATTGCGCTCGGCACTCGCCATATTATTGAAACCATGAATCAAAGCGGTTACAGCATCGATACCATCATGGCCAGCGGTGGCGGCACCAAGAACCCAATCTTCGTGCAGGAACATGCCAATGCCACCGGCTGCGCCATGCTGTTGCCGGAAGAGAGCGAGGCGATGCTGTTGGGCGGCGCAATGATGGGAACCGTGGCCGCCGGGGTATTCGATACCCTGCCAGAAGCGATGAGCGCCATGAGCCGTATCGGTAAAACCGTCACGCCGCAAACCAACAAAATCAAACAATACTATGACCGTAAATACCGCGTGTTCCATGAGTTGTATAACGACCATATGAAATACCGCCAACTGATGCAGGAGGATGCCTGATGCAACAGGAATGGCAGCGGGCAACTGAGGCCTGGGCAATCTACAGCCAGGAGCTGGCCCAGTTGGGACAACGCATCGACGCGCAGACCTGGCAAAAGTTGCTGACGTTGTTGGCGGAGTGTCAGGGCAAAATTGTGGTCACTGGCGTCGGCACTTCCGGCATCGCGGCGCGCAAGATTGCCCATATGCTGGCCTGCGTGGAACGACCGGCCATTTATCTCAATCCCACCGACGCGGCACACGGCGATCTGGGTTTTCTGCGCAGTGATGATCTGATGATTTTGATTTCACGCGGGGGCAATTCCGACGAACTGACCCGCCTGTTACCCACGTTGCAAGCCAAGGGCGTACCGCTGATTGGCGTGACGGAAAACCCGGATTCGGCGATCGCCAAAGCCTCGCCATTGGTGATAAGCACAGGCGTGGAAAATGAAATAGATCCGCTGAATATGCTGGCAACGACCTCTATCGTGCTGGTATTGGCAATTTTCGATGCTGCCTGCGCCTGCCTGATGGAACGCAGTGGCTACGACAAAGAAACGCTGCTGGCGGTACACCCTGGAGGGGACGTCGGCAAGCGCCTGCTGGAGGGGAATTAAGCTTTAGTCGGTATGATGTGGGCTCAGCATGCTGAGCCCCTACGCATGCTGAGCCTGCAACTATCAGGCCTTATTAATCGCTTCAATAATCACTAACCGATCGCTCAGACGTTTTTTCTCCACCGGATCGCTGGCGGTGGCTAACTGTGCCTTCAACGCTGCCTGTTGCTGTTGGCGTGCTTGTGGCTCACCGATCAGTAGCTGTTTCACGTTGAATGACGCGACATTACCGTAACGCCCATCTTCGCTGGTTGGCACGCTGATTTTGCCGTCGTTCAGCAGCTTTTCGACGATTTTACGCTCACGGTCATAACCTTCCAGCCCAACCAACTGCCAGCGCTGCACCGCCTGTCCCTGATACTGACCTTTTTTCACCTCGGTCAAATAACGGATAGTCAGATTGCGGATGGTGCCTGCCTCTTCGCCGTATTCCACCTTGCTGTCCGACAGGACCGGGAACTGCATGCCTTCCAACGCACCGCCTTTTTGCGTCAGGTGCCCCATGCGGTAACTGTTCATGCCCAGACGGATCGGCGTGCTGTCGGTCACTGGCGTGCCGTCGGCCATGCGCAGATCGCGGATACGCTGCCCGGCCGGTTGGCGCAGGTCGATTTTGTAGGTCACGCCATCGAAGAAATCATTGGTGGAGTATTTTGACGCACGACGCTGCGGGTTGAAGCTGTAAGTCACATCGCCATCATGCAGTTGGTTAAAGTAACCTGCCGACCATTCCATGTACTTCTTCAATTCTTTACCGCTGAGTTGATAGACGGTGATCTCACCGCCGGCATACTGGTAGTTAAAAGCGATGTCTTTGGCCGTGATCGTACCGACGTTCAATTTTGGTCGGTCGTTATCAATCTGCAACGCAATCACCTGCGCCTTAGGCGCATAGTAACGGCTGGCTTCCTGATACAGTTTGCTGATGCCGGTGTCCTGCACATGAACCTGCGGAATCCCCTTTATCGCATCCGGTGGTACCAGATCCTGGCCGGTCAGTTGAGCAATAGGTCGGTTGGCGTTCGCTCGCAGAATCTTGTGGTACGGCCGGTAAATCTCTTCCAGCTTTTTATCCGACGTGATGCCTTTGATCGGGTAGGTATAACTGTCTTTGTTGATCAGCACATACTTGCCGTTGTGCTGCTCAAACTGTAAATCAATACGCGACAGTGCGCGGCCATATTTGTCCGGCTCGGTAACGATCACGCCGTTGATCACGTCTTTATCGACTTTCACGTGCATATGCCCGGCAACAATCGCCGCCAGTTCCGGGTTAGCGCGAGCAATGTCGCCCACACCGGTGCCTGGGCGTTGGTTTTCGTTGTCGATCCCCATGTGCGCGACCAGCACAATGGCATCTACTTCACCCTGAATCTGCTGAATCACCTGCTTTACCGCCTGCACTGGGTCGGTAAAGTTGAGCCCTTTCACCCGGTCAGTGCCCTTGGCAAATTCCGCGGTCATCGGCGTATCCATGCCGATAATCCCGATTTTCACGCCTTGGCGTTCAATGATTTTATACGCCGGCAGGTAGGGTTTACCGCTGTCCCACAGAATGTTACCGGCCAATGCCGTGCCCTTGAACTGGTTCAGTGAGGTGGAAAGGGGTTTGAGGCCAAAATCGAATTCATGGTTACCCATCACCCAAACGTCGTAGTTGAGCGCGTTAAAGCCGAGGATCATCGGGCTGGTTTTATCGTTCTTAAAGGTTTCGACAAAGTTACCCTGAAGGGTATCGCCAGCATCGACCAGGATCACATTCGGCTGCTGAGCGCGCACCTGATGCACCTGAGTCGCAATTTGGCTCAGGCTGCCGGCCAGGTTTTCGGTATCGGTTGAGTAATCCCAGGGCACAAAGGTGCCGTGCAGATCAGACGTGCCAAGAATGGTGATATTGACAGGTTCAGAGGCCATCGCAGAGGTACCCAGGCATAGCAAAGCGGCAAGGAGTGTCTTCTTCATATTTATCTAATTATAGGAAGGGAAATGAAAAGGAATCATGCGATCTGGAACACAAGCTTGCTAGTATCTTTGCAAGGTAAAAAATAAAATTGGGAGGTGGATCAATGAATACCTCCCTATTTCGCCCTCTATGCCCTAAATAATTGGCGTTGTATCAAGGCGGCTTGCAGGGACGCAGCATGCTGCGTCCAAATTACCGTGGATAGGGCATATAAATATCGAAACGGTGACTCTTGGTGGTCGAAGCCGCATGCGCCGGCACGTTAGCCAACGGCGGGGCGTAATCCGGGCGCTTTACCACTACGCGCTTGGTCGCCAAACGGCGTGCCGGTTCCAGCAGGCCATCGGCGTCATCGTCGCTGCCCACCAGCGACTGGAATACCCGCATTTCTTTCTTCACCAGCGCACTCTTCTGCTTGTGCGGGTACATCGGGTCCAGATACACGACCTCCGGCCGTGGCTCAATATCACCCAGCGCCGTCAGGCTGGAAGCGTGCAACAACGTCATACGCTCACGCAACCACGGGCCGATTTCCGCATCCTGATAGCCGCGCTGTAGGCCATCGTCCAGCAATGCCGCCACCACAGGGTTACGTTCCAGCATCCGCACCTTGCAGCCCAGCGACGCCAGCACAAAAGCATCGCGCCCCAGACCGGCAGTGGCGTCCACCACGTCCGGCAGATAGCTGCCCTTGATGCCGACGGCCTTCGCCACAGCTTCACCCCGTCCGCCGCCAAATTTGCGCCGATGCGCCATAGCGCCGGAAATGAAATCGACGTAGATCGCCCCGAGTTTGGGTTCGTCACGCTTACGCAGCTCCAACCGTTCAGGCGTCAATACCAGCGCCATCAGCGCGTCGTCGTCCGAGGTTAACTGCCAGCGTTCCGCCAGAATAGACAAGGCGCCGGGATCGGCGCCTTCTTCACACAATAAACACACGCTCACCGGTGGGGTTATCCTTTAATGCCGTAATGGCGCAGCATAGCATCCAGCTGCGGCTCACGGCCACGGAAGCGTTTGAACAGTTCCATCGGCTCTTCAGAACCGCCGCGCGACAGGATGTTGTCGAGGAAGGACTTGCCGGTTTCGGCGTTGAAAATCCCCTCTTCTTCAAAGCGCGAATACGCATCGGCCGACAGCACTTCCGCCCACAGGTAGCTGTAGTAACCCGCTGCGTAACCACCGGCAAAGATATGGCTGAAAGCATGCGGGAAACGGCCCCAGCTTGGTGAAGGCACGACCGCCACCCTTTTTTTCACTTCCGCCAGTGTTGGCAAGATCTGTGCGCCCCGTGAAGGGTTGTATTCGGCGTGCATGCGGAAATCGAACAGACCGAATTCCAACTGACGCAGAATGAACAGCGCCGCCTGGTAGTTTTTGGCGGCCAGCAGCTTGTCGAGCATCTCTTTCGGCAACGGCTCACCACTCTGGTAATGACCTGAGATAAACGCCAGCGCTTCCGGCTCCCAGCACCAGTTTTCCATAAACTGGCTCGGCAGTTCGACGGCATCCCATGGCACACCGCTGATGCCGGAAACGCCCGCAGTGTCGATCTGAGTCAGCATATGGTGCAGACCGTGACCAAACTCATGGAACAACGTAGTCACTTCGTTATGCGTGAACAGCGCTGGCTTGTCGCCCAGCGGCCGGTTGAAGTTACAGGTCAGGTAAGCAACCGGTTTTTGCAACTCGCCGTTGGCCTTGCGCAGGCTGCCGACACAGTCGTCCATCCATGCCCCACCGCGCTTGTTCTCGCGTGCGTACAGGTCAAGATAGAAGCTACCGCGCAGCTCGCCGCTCGCGTCGAACAGGTCAAAGAAGCGGACCTCTGGATGCCAGGTATCCACATCCTTGCGCTCTTTGGCAGTGATGCCGTAAATACGTTTAACCACTTCGAACAGCCCTTCCACCACGCGCTGTTCCGGGAAGTACGGGCGCAGTTGCTCGTCGCTGATCGAGAACAGATGTTGCTTCTGCTTTTCGCCGTAATAGGTGATGTCCCAGGCTTCCAGCTCATCCACACCGTAATGTTGTTTGGCGAAGGCACGCAGTTGAGCCAGCTCTTGCTCAGCCTGGGGACGGGCACGTTTGGCCAGATCGTTCAGGAAACCGAGCACCTGCTCCGGGTTTTCGGCCATTTTGGTCGCCAACGACTTGTCGGCGTAGCTGTCAAAGCCCAACAACTGGGCCAGTTCATGGCGCAGCGCCAGCGTTTCCGCCATCACGTCGCTGTTGTCCCACTTGCCGGCATTCGGCCCCTGATCGGAAGCACGGGTAGCAAACGCGCGATACATCTCTTCACGCAGTGCACGGTTGTCGCCGTAGGTGAGCACGGGCAAATAGCTCGGCATATCCAGCGTCAACAACCAGCCGTCCTGCTCTTTGGCCTGCGCCTGAGCCAATGCGCTTTCCGGCAGGCCGCTCAGCTCAGCTTTATCAGTGATAAGCTTGCTCCAGCCCATCGTCGCGTCGAGAACATTGTTGCTGTATGTGGAACCCAGTTCGGACAGACGCGCGACGATCTCGCCGTAGCGACGCTGTTTTTCCGGTGACAGGCCGATGCCTGACAATTCAAAATCACGCAGCGCATTTTCTACCGACTTACGCTGTGGCGCACTCAGGTCATTGAATGCCGCCCCTTCTTTCAGGCTGCGATAAGCCTGGTACAAGCCTTCATGCTGCCCAACCCAGGTGCCGTACTCAGACAGCAACGGCAACGCCTGCTCATAGGCCGCGCGAAGCTCCGGGCTGTTTTTTACCGAATTCAGATGCCCAATCGGCGACCAGATGCGCGACAGGCGATCGTCAGACTCCGCCAGCGGCTGACACAGGTTATCCCAGGTGAATGGCCCCGGCTGCGCGACAACGCGCTCTACCGCAGCGCGGCAATCGGCCAACGCGGATTGCACCGCAGGCACGATATCTTCAGGGCGAATGGCGGAAAACGGCGGCAGGGAAAACGGGGTCAGCAACGGATTTGTCATAGGGCAGTCCTGATTAGCGTTGGGGCCCGCCGCAACGGGCAGGCCTTAAAATGCGTATGAATATCTAACATGGAGCCAAGGAGCAGGAAAATCAATGGGCGGGCGTTGATAGATAGTGCCGTCTAACGGAACGGTACAGCACTTAGCCTCACTTTGGCTTTTTCATCGCGGCTAAAACGAACGGTTATGCGGTGGTCTTTGAACGGCTTGTTGGCCTGGAAGCGCCATTTGCTCATCGCAATAAACACTTCATTATCAAACTCGCGCTCAGACTGCGCCTCCATCACCCGGATATTTTGTACCTTGCCCGCGGCATCAACGTCAAAACACAACACCCTATATCCTGGTTCAGTATTCGTCTGTAGCGCTGGCTCGGGGACGGCGGAGAGATCAACAGACAGTTTATGCGGAGGATTGCCCTGCTTATTGGTCGTGCAACTCTCCATTGCCTGAACCTGAAACGCAGCCAGACAAAACAGGGCCGCACACAGCCGCCCTATAAACCTATCCATCGATTCAGTCCTGATAACCACGGATCTGCGCTGCCAACGCGGCCAGATGCTCGTCATCGGCACGCGCTGCGTCGTGGGAAGACAGGTAGCCTTCATAGCGTTCGAAGAACTTCACTGATTTCGATTCAATCGGTTGCCACTCCGCCAGCACAGCGGTACCGTGCATCGGAATCAGCTTGGCATGCACATGGTCGACGCCAAAGCCTTCAAATACCATGCCGCAGCGCCCCACGTCGTCAAACGCCCGGTCGAGCAATTGCGCGACCCGCTTGGTGGCCAGCATCAGTTCGCTGAGCACCTCATCCGGCAGTGCAAAGGCGTAGCTCTCATAATGCGCCTTGGGGATCACCACGCTGAAACCCTCGGTATTCGGGTAGATGGAAAGGAACGCCATATGGTTATCGTCCTCCCAGATTTTATGGCACGGCACCCTGCCCGCCACCATTTCGCAAAATATGCAGTTCATCGTCCCCTCCTGAATGCAGCGGCGAGCCAACGGCCCGCCGTAAAAGGCCCTTCAGCAACATAGCCGATATTTTGCCTTTTGACTGCTATTCCCCTGCATTTCCTGCCCAAATGGCCGGAGACCGATGATGCCAGGGCGCTGCCCGCTCCAGTTGCCCTGCCAGTTGCAAGAGCTGATCCTCACGGCCAAAACCGGCCACAAATTGCATGCCTATCGGCAGGTTATGTTGTTTATCGTGCGCCAGGGGGACTGACATCGCAGGCACACCAGCCACATTAAATACCGGCGTAAAAGGCGAGTGATCGAATAAGTGCGCCGTCCACTCCAGGCCGCTCATGTCCGCCGTCCCTGTGCCGTAACGGCCGATCCGCCAAGGCAAGTCAGGCAGGGTCGGCGTCAGCAGCAGGTCGTACTGCTGAAAATACGCCGCGACGGCACGGGTCACCCGGTTACGCACCTCAAGCGCCGCCACCATATCCACCGCCCTAGCGGCCAGCCCGTAGCGGTAACAGGCCAGCGTTTCCGGCTCCAGCGTGTCGGTTGATACAGGCCGCCCTGTCGCCTGGCTCAGGCCATCGACCCAACCCACCAGATTGGCACACCAGATTTGCGCATTGGCGAACACCAACGCCTGCCAACTGACGCCAATCGCCATGTCGACTTCGCTCACCTGATGGCCCAACTCACCCAGCAGCACGGCGGTATTGGCCGTGGCCTGGGCGATTTGCGGATCGGTTTTCCCGCCATTCCACGCCTGAGTCATCATACCAATACGCAGTCGGCCGGGTTCGGACGTAACCTGTGACAGCCAAGTGTGCCCTGGCGGTGCCGTGTAATAGGGTTCGCCGGGATGCGGATGCTGCAGGGCATCCAGTAGCGCTGCGCTATCGCGCACTGTACGGCTGAGCCCCAGTTGAACACCAAAACCGTTGAACACTTCGTCCATCGCCGGGCCATGGGATACCCGCCCACGTGTCGGTTTGAGGCCAAATAGCCCATTTGACGAGGCGGGAACCCGGATCGATCCCGCGGCGTCGGTGGCATGAGCGATTGGCACGATCCCGGCGGCAACCGCCGCGCCGGCGCCCCCACTGGAGCCACCCGCGCTAAAATCCGGGTTCCAGGGATTACGCGTCGCGCCGTAAAGCACCGCTTCGGTGGTGGTGCTGAACGCCATCTCCGGCGTGGTGGTACGACCGAAAGTCACCAGCCCTGCGCGATGAATATTGCTCATCAGATGGCTGTCTGCCGCTGCGATATTGCCCTGCGCCAACCGGCTACCCAGCTCCAGACGCTTACCGGCCATGCTGATGGCGATGTCCTTAATCAGGAAAGGCACGCCCGACAGTGGGCCTTCACCCTCTGGCTGCGGCTGCACCCAATGTTCCACCACCGCATTAATTCTTGGGTTTACCGCCGCAACGGCGGCCTGCGCCGTCTGCTGCAACTCTTGCGCACTGACTTCGCCGCGCTGTACCAGTTCGGCCAACCCCAACGCATCGTAGTTAACGTACTCGCTCAGTTTCATCGTCTCGTCCTTATCATCCGTCATTGTTCGTCGGTTCTTCCGACGTCCATTTCACGGTAGGGGGATTAGCGCTATAGTTGAAATTGATAGATTTAATACGAGGGATAGTTATCAACAATTTAAAGCGAGTCGATCTCAATTTGTTGGTCACGCTGGAAGCGCTGCTCACTGAACGTAACGTGACGCGGGCGGCGGCACGCCTTAATCTTAGCCAGCCTTCGGTCAGCATTCAGCTCGCCAAACTGCGCGAGATTTACCATGATCCGCTGCTGCTGCCTGGCTCACGCGGCATGTTGCCCACGGCACGCGCACTCGGTCTGCTAACGCCGCTGCGCCAAACGCTGGCCGATCTCGGCCGTTTAGTGGCCGCAGAACAGCCGTTTGATCCGCTGCAGGCCGAAATGACCTGGCAACTGGCCGCCGCCGACGCGGCCGAATACGCCATTCTGCTGCCGATGCTGCCCACACTGCGGCTGGCAGCGCCGAAATCTCGTCTGGCGATCCGTGAAGCCTCACCCAAAACCATGAGTCGCGACCTGGCCGACGGCGTGATCGATCTGGGCTTTCTGGCCCGTGAAGAAGCCCCTGCCGAGCTACGTCATCGCCCGTTGTTTCACGAAAACTACCTGCTGGTGGGCCGTCGCGACCATCCGTTATTGCAAACCCCGCCCTCGCTGGAGCAGTTCTGCCAGCTTGAATTTGTCATGGTTTCACAGGACGGAGGCGGTTTTCGTACCCTGATCGACACGCTGTTGGAGGCGCAGGGATTAGCACGGCGCGTCGTGATGTCGCTGCCGCACTTCCTGTTTATCCCCACGCTGCTGGCAAGATCCGACATGGTGGCCATGCTGCCTTCACGCATGCTGGGTGAACTGCTGGGCGATCTGCGCACCTGCCCAGCACCGCTGGCACTGCCAGGCTATGACATGGTGATGGTCTGGCATGAACGTTCTCACCTCGACCCAGCCCACAGCTGGTTGCGCGAGCAGGTGGTTGCCGCCCTGGAGCCACCTGCGGCATCACTCTAGGACGTCAACCAACTCGAACTGTTGAAACATCAGCCACATCTGCGGCAAAAAGGTGCCTTCCCGGGTAAAAAACGCCTGATGCTCCTGCCGCCAAAACGCCAGGCTCTGATCACCCTCGCCTTCCAACGCCGCCATTTCGGCCGTGACATCGGCATAGCGAACCCGCCTCAGGGACAGGATCCTGATAACGCAGGCCGGTTTGCCGCGGCCATCAAGAACGACGTTATAATCCCCGACCAACGGCGCCTGCTCTTGTTGATAAGCGGCATATGAACAACAGGTTGCGGTTTTTTGGCCGTCGAGCACCAATTGCAACAGCGCGTCCGCCAGTGCCGGGCTGTCGCCGAATGACCAGCGCGATGCGCCGGGATAATTAGCTAAAATTGCCGATTCAGTCATTGCCCTGCTCCTTGATAGAGGGTCTGCGGTAACGCATTTCAGTTTTTCCCGCCCAGACAGTTTATACTGTGCAGAATATAAGCCTTATTCTGTTCAGCCGGCTCCGTCAGGAGCACAAGGAATTACCACAAGCCATGTTAAGTTACCGCCACAGTTTCCACGCCGGCAACCACGCCGACGTCCTCAAGCACACCGTTCAGAGCCTGATCATTGAGTCGCTGAAAGAAAAAGAGAAGCCCTTCCTGTATCTGGATACCCATTCCGGCGCAGGGCGCTATCAGCTCAGCGGTGAGCATGCCGAACGCACTGGGGAATACCTGGAAGGCATCGGTCTGCTGTGGCAACGAGACGATCTGCCGGAAGAACTGGCGGCCTACATGCGTGTCGTGCACCACTTTAACCGTACCGAAAAGCTGCGCTACTACCCTGGCTCACCGCTGATTGCCCGCGAATTGCTGCGCCCGCAGGATAAAATCCACCTGACAGAACTGCACCCGAGCGACTACCCGCTCCTGCGCGGTGAGTTCCAAAAGGACGAACGCGCCAAGGTGCAACGCGCCGATGGCTACCAACAGTTGAAGTCGCAGTTGCCCCCCCTGTCACGCCGTGGGCTGATCCTGATGGACCCGCCGTACGAGATGAAAACCGATTACCAGGACGTGATCAAAGGCCTGCAGGAAGGCTACAAGCGCTTTGCCACCGGCACCTACGCGCTGTGGTATCCGGTGGTTATGCGCCAGCAGATCAAGCGCATGCTAAAAGAGCTGGAAGCTACCGGTATCCGCAATATTCTGCAGATCGAACTGGCGGTTAAACCCGACAGTGACCAACGCGGTATGACGGCTTCTGGCATGATCGTGATTAACCCGCCATGGAAGCTGGAACAACAGATGAAAAACGTGCTGCCATGGTTGCACAAAATATTGGTGCCGTCAGGGCATGGCCACCATTTGGTGAACTGGGTGGTACCGGAATAAGCGTCCGGGGCGCGGCCAGCCGCGCCTTTATCCGACCTATCACAACCATCGACGCAACCTTTGCGACAAACCTGGATCAGGCGTTAAACTCTTACGCTCTTCGATTCACACAATTCATGGAAATCCCAGATGACCAAACATTACGATTATCTAGCAATTGGCGGCGGCAGCGGCGGCATCGCATCGATCAACCGGGCAGCCATGTATGGCCAGAAATGCGCATTGATTGAAGCCAAAGAACTGGGCGGCACCTGCGTCAACGTGGGTTGTGTACCGAAAAAAGTCATGTGGCACGCGGCGCAGATCGCCGAGGCCATCCATATGTACGGCCCAGATTACGGCTTCGATACCACCGTCAACGCGTTTGACTGGAAAAAGCTGGTCGCTAACCGCACCGCGTATATCGACCGTATCCATACGTCTTACGACAACGTGCTCGGCAAAAACAAAGTCGACGTGATCAAAGGTTTTGCACGCTTTATCGACGCGCACACGGTGGAAGTCAACGGTGAGAAAATCACCGCCGACCATATCCTGATCGCCACCGGCGGCCGCCCGAGCCACCCTAATATTCCGGGTGCAGAATACGGTATCGATTCTGATGGCTTCTTCGACCTGGACGCCATGCCAAAACGCGTTGCCATTGTCGGCGCGGGCTATATCGCGGTGGAAATCGCCGGTGTATTGAACGCGCTGGGGGCTGAAACGCACCTGTTCGTGCGTAAACACGCACCGCTGCGCACCTTCGATCCGATGATTGTCGACACCCTGGTGGAAGTGATGAACACCGAAGGGCCAAGCCTGCACACCGAATCGGTACCGAAAGCCATCGTCAAAAACGCTGACGGTAGCCTGACGTTGCAGTTGGAAAACGGCAAGGAATTCACCGTCGACAGCCTGGTATGGGCGATTGGCCGCGAACCTGCGACCGATAACCTGAACCTGGCCGTAACCGGGGTGAAAACCAACGAAAAAGGCTATATCGACGTCGATAAATACCAAAATACCAACGTTAAGGGTATTTACGCCGTGGGTGATAACACCGGTGCCGTCGAACTGAC
Source organism: Serratia sp. NPDC087055 (assembly GCF_044900985.1). NCBI lineage: Bacteria > Pseudomonadati > Pseudomonadota > Gammaproteobacteria > Enterobacterales > Yersiniaceae > Serratia > Serratia sp. NPDC087055. Next base: position 66,969 of record NZ_JBJDOG010000006.1, on the reverse strand, counting down.
GCCTGTCGCCGTGGCCGCCGGCCGTCGCCTGTCCGAGCGCCTGTTTAACAACAAACCGGAAGAGCACCTGGATTACAGCAACATCGCTACCGTGGTCTTCAGCCACCCGCCGATCGGCACCATTGGCCTGACCGAACCGGAAGCGATTGAGAAGTTCGGTGCAGAGAACGTGAAAGTGTACAAATCTTCCTTCACCGCCATGTACAGCGCCGTAACGCAGCACCGCCAGCCGTGCCGCATGAAACTGGTGTGCGTGGGCAAAGAAGAGAAGATCGTCGGCCTGCACGGTATCGGCTTCGGTATGGACGAAATCCTGCAGGGCTTCGCCGTGGCCATTAAGATGGGTGCCACCAAAAAAGACTTCGACAACACCGTCGCGATCCACCCGACCGCCGCGGAAGAGTTCGTTACCATGCGTTGATTTGCCAGTGCAGCGTGCACAGCAACAATGTAAATACATGTGTCTGATACTCTTAACGGCCTGATAATTCAGGCCGTTTTTTCTTCGAAACAAGATGTTAAGAATACGGGCTCATTATTCGATTTAAAATAATGGAGCTGTTCATCTTTTGAATCCAATAATATTTGGAAAGACATCGACGGGAAACCATTAAATATCATGCTCAGTGCCAGCGCAACGCTACCTTCGTTAAACCTCTTCTCTGAGACAACAACCTGACTCATATTCCAACGTTGAGCCAAGTCAGATTTAATATAATTTATAACTTCCGGATTTTTATCCATCCAATCGTCATCTTCACCATAAATAGTCAGATGGGCCATCTTCCTAATAACTTCCGCTTGTTCTGATTGTAGCTGCTTATTGAGATCAATTTGGCAATGTAACTTAAAATCATTGTCAAAAATAAATTTACCCCCAGAGGAGCTGACTAATCTGACAATGTAAAAATAAACATCCAAAATATAGAGATTTCCTTTCTCTGTATCGTTCACCCAGCGATTTTTTCCAACATGGGTCATGACAATCAGAGGTGGCTTCTGATTACTAAGTCGAGCAATGACCGGTGGGATAGCTACATAACCATCTTTCGCCAGAGCAGGCAGAACTAAAGGGAAAGGTTTTGGATCTGGCATACCACCATACTGAGGAAACCTCCATATTTTAAGCCGGGGAGGATTAGTCGCCGCATGATTATCCTCTATTCGCTTAAGATCATCTTCTGACCATGCCAAGCTCACTAGCGCAGAGCCATCCGTCCCACCCAAACGCACCAACGATAAAGGCTCATCGGTCTCCTTCACATTCAGAGAGAACCGTTCAATATCGCCCTCATGGTTATTTCCCAGTCTTTGACGCGCAACGGCGACGCGCGACGAATAATCATCGCCTTTATCATCAGTGATAAAAGCCGCGCCCTTCTTGTCTACCTGTACTCCGCGAGCAAAAACCCACGCATGGGTCGCTTCTCCAGTAGACCCCCGCTCAAGCAACATGTCATGCGCTAAAAAACGATACTGATTGTGGACCTGTATCTTCGAACCATTCAGCATGTAATCTGTCATGCCAGATAATTTATTTTCTTTGGTTTTAAGAAGCTGTTGCTGAACAATTTTTACGGTCGTTTCTGTACTCTTTTTTACTTTTATATTGCCACGATGTGTCAGCGATACCATCACTGGACTATTATCCACTACGGCAAATTTCCTCACTGAAGCATCCACTTCAGAGTTGCACCCCTCTCTCTTGACATCATTATCCAGACAAGGTGCTAACGCCAGTAAATAACTGGCTTCATTTTTAGAATGTATTGGATTAGGAAGCATATCGAAACGAATGAGATGGATGCTGGTATCACTAAATGAATTACGTGCGAGTGAAACCAGAGAAGGGATTTTAATATCAACATTGGTTTCTGATATTCCCGTCAATACCGGTGGTGTCGCAATCCGCACTTCCGGGAATGGGATAGGAGTGACATTATTATTTTCAGAAGGCACTGCCAAAACTCTCATTTTTACCGTGTTTCGCTTGTAATAAAATGTTCGTATGCCGAAATCAGTATCCGCAACGTTGACTACCCCTAGTGGTACTGCTCGGCCTACAACATAATCATCTGCCTTGGCCGGCATTGGGTCATATTCAAAATAAGTTGAGCTATCTTTGTCATGGAAAGAACCCGCGCCACCCAGCGTGACGCCCAGTAATATCTCCTTTGCCTCCTTCTCACAAGCGGTGTACATCAACAACGGAGTATTTATTTCTGCTTGTGTCGTATCATTTTGGTTATGGATTTGACGACACAAACGATAGGCCGATTGCTGCAATTGTGTATCACAATCAGCTTGACTATAACGATAAGTGGCATAGCCGTGGCGATAGCAAAAATCATGCATGACGCAAGCCTGCCTAAAACGCAGCGAAATATCAGAGCCATTTTTCTCACGTTTGAAAACCGCTTTTTTTACTAACTCTGGTATTGAGCAATTCAATCCAGCCCCCATCCCACCAAGAATAGCCTCGGTGTTAGCGGAAGATAAATAGGTGGTAAATGTTGAAGGGGCTTCTATTTCTGCCGGCTGAACCAAATCAGGATAAACCTTTTCGGCAATCATACCCGTTATTGAGCGACACCCCGCAACAGAAATAATAAGTAAACCGAGAAAAACCATACTATATCTAAGACAATAATATCTTAATGCATTATTTCTTGATGACATACCCCCCTCCCGCCAATAAATAACCTTATCTTAACCATCCGATGAAAATATCTTGACAGACAACCAAGCTATAAAGTGATAAACAAAATAAATTTTTATGGGAATTTTAATCACTGACAGGTGGTTATTGCTTTTATCCCTCCAACTTTTTCCAATCTATCTTGAGCAATATCAATTATCGTGGAATTAGTTACAGGCCAAGCTGGTGCCAGCTTAGTATTCGGAAAAACCGTAAAGTAATAGTCGCCATTGACATCACCTCCTCGTATAGGGTCGGGATTTTTAGAACCCAAGTTACGAGCAAGTTGTAATGAAACCTCACCAAACTCGGTAGATGGCCCACCTACGTCTGCAATAATAAACGCAGATGACTTTCCTGTTTTCTGATTAATCGCGTAACCGATGTCACCAATCATCCCGGTGCTTTCTTTGAGAGAAAAATTTTTTGACGCGGGAAAAGTCCAGTAAGGTACATTGTCAGAGTTTACCCATTTGTTCTTATCTGTTTCATCTGAAATTTTTCTGTCTTGCAGCGCAGTTTTAGAAACATAGTAACCTTTATACTCTCCAGAAGTACGTATAAACGCGGCTGATGTATCTTTAGAATCAACGACAAGTACGCTCCACCATTTCATGCCCTTTATTTTATAACCTGCATTTGCTGGACAATCTAATCCTTTATACAAGAAGTTATTTTTGGATGGGCATTTGCCTTGCAGATTTTTGTGGTCTTCATCACTATAAGCATTTGGAGCACCATCCGCATTTACTCCTAATGTATTCACCTTAAATAAGTATGCTAAATGCGGTATTTTATGTTTTTTTATTTCATATGTTTTTTTATGGATAACACCATCCTCTTTATAGACTTGTTCATATTCAAACCAGTCAGTGAAACCACATTCTGCCAGAGCAGAATGGCTAAAAAAAATGGAGATTATGCCGCAAAGGGTAAGATTATTCATAAGCCCGCCTAATACACTTTAAGATAAAGTACATTCCGCCATACCAAAAGACACGGTCACCTCACCGTCAGTCAATTGATTCAGTCAAGACATAGAATTCTCTCACTGCAGATTTTGCAACCCACATGATTTATTACGCTAAATTTATTTAAATCTTTTATTAATGCTAATACATGATTCTTATTTTCGCCAGCACCCTAAAGGTGGGTTTAATCAAACACGAGAAGTTAATCATTATGCGACCGGTTAAAAAATAAATAGCAAGCTTAAAATAATCGGTGTAACGAATATACCTAAGTCAATTTCCTGTACCGCTTACAATAGGTCCCCCTAAGCTGGCGTATGCCCGGTATTGCGCGAGGTGTAGCCACCCAACAAATGATGTTTACCTACATAAGGTTCAGGGTAGGTACGCTATTGTCAAATCTTGTCGGGTCCTGCCACAGGGCTCCTCTACCTGGGGTGCCTGACATGGTTTCACTGAAGGGTGGGTCATAACCGCTGAAGTGCTGTACACTCCAGATTTCAACATTGAACGTTTTAGAGTTTCGTGCTCTTTACCATCCCCCTCAACACAAACGTCCATTTTCTGCCATTATTTTGCCTGACCACATGGACGGCGCTCATGTAAGCACCCGCAACACTGGAGAACACCGATGCTGTTCACTCTTTTTAAAAACTTCACGCTGGCACTTTTTTCGCTGGCGATCGTCCAATCCAGCGCACTCAGTTTTACTTTGGAGGTTGCGGGAGACATCCAAAATACGACCGATCCGGTAAAGAAAAGCTATCTGTTTACCGATAAACAACTGTTGGCAATGCCGGTGCACAGCATCACCACGTCAACCTCTTGGACGCCCCAAAGAAAGTTTGAAGGGATTGCCGTCGCGGACATTTTGGCCCGGGTTGGCGCCAAGGGCAGTACGCTGACGTTTTATGCGTTAAACGATTATTACATCGACGTCCCGCTGTCTGACGTTGAGAAATACAATATGATTTTGGCCTACAAGATGGACGGCGAAATGCTGAAGATCAGAAACTTCGGACCGCTTTTTTTGGTTTATCCCAGGGATGCCGCTGGGCCTGAGTTGAACTCCCCGCTCTACAACTCACGCTTTATCTGGCAAGTGGACAGGATCGTGATTAAATGAAATTCACAGGGTTTAAAAACAACAGCAGGCTGGCAATCCCGGCTATTTTTGCTGCCCTTTTCCTGGTTGCCTCCGCGGTGACGCTGTATTACTACAGCGCAACGCTGTCCAAAAAAGGGTTGTATGCTATTGCCGGCACGCAGGAAAATTATTCTTGGTCGATCGCCAAATTTGCTATCAAGCTTGCCGAATTTGAAACGCTGGTCGAACAGCAGAAAAACGCACCACAGGTCGATAGCGAAGATCTGCGCCTCAAATTTGAAATCCTTTATTCCCGTTTCTACGTGTTGGAAACGGTGTCTGAGTCGACCCAACCTCTGTATGCCGAACCGGGCTACCCCGAGGTTGTCGCACATATGCGCCAGAAAATGGATCAGATTGATAATTTGCTGAACAGCCCGAAGATTGATTTCTCACTCATTTCGCAGGCCATGAGGCAAATCAAGCCCTACTCGATTGAAATGGCCAACCTGACCGATCACGCAGAAGTGAAGCAGCGCACCGCCGCCTACGAAGACTATATCGAAAAACGACACATCATTTTTTATGGTCTGGTGATCGTGATGTTTTCAGTGATTGCGCTTATTGCCATTACGCTGATTATGTTCCGCCAGCAGCGCCTGACCATCCGGCAACAAGCCAAAGCAATAGAAGCGGAGAAAGCCACCCGCACCAAGAATGCCTTTCTGGGCGCCATTGGCCACGAGTTACGCACATCGCTGCAGAGCATTATGTCTGCCATTGACGTGCTGGTGAATACCAAGGTGTCGGCCGAACATGCGGATACTTTCCAACGGTTGGAGATTGCCGCACAGCAAATTGAAAGCCAGATGAAAGACCTCACCGATTATGCCCATTTGGACAGCGGCATGATGGAGCTGCGTCTCGCACCGTTTGACGCTCAACGGCTGATCGAAGACACGGCGCATGAAATCGAGACGCTCAGCCAGAAAGAACAGGTAACACTGTTGTGCGAAATTGAATGCGGTCATCTGCAGATACATTCCGATCCGCTGCGCATCAGGCAGATTATCGTCAACCTGCTGACTAACGCGTTCAAATATACCGAAAGCGGCACCATCACGCTGCACAGTTGCCTGCGACGCCAGCCCACGGGTAATTCATTGATTATTGAGGTGACTGATACCGGTATTGGTATTGAAAAGGAGATGCTTGACCAAATATTCAGGCCCTTCACTCAATTGGATCAATCTCATACCCGCCAGTATGGCGGCGTAGGCATGGGATTAGCGATTGTGCATGGGCTGGTGACGCTGCTCAATGGCACGATCACTGTCTACAGCGAGATCAAAAAAGGCAGTACCTTTATCGTCAGTATTCCCGTCGACATTACCGACGACGAGGAGCAAGGCGAAAAACTGCCGCACCAGCGCGGCCTGATGGACAAGCAGCAACATATTTTAGTGGTGGATGACAATAAATCCGTGAGCGACGCCTTTGCCGCGCTGCTGGACAAACTGGGCTATCAACATGAACTGTGCAACTCACCCGAACGTGCGCTGCAAAAGTTGCTTAGACGTCCTTACGACGCGTTGCTGTTAGACCTGCAAATGCCGGGTATTGATGGCGCTGCGTTGGCGAAACAACTGCGTAGCCAGCGTGGGCCCAATCGTCATATTCCGATTGTTGGCATCAGCGCCTATACCCCGGAGCAGCTGTCTGCCGAGCAGCGGGCGCTGTTCGACAGCTATTTAATGAAGCCAGTACGGCTTGATGCCTTGTCAACGACGCTGGCTTCACTGCTCGTTAAAGATTAAAACACCGCAACAGTGCGGCTTCAATGACATGGAGCCGCACGGGTTTTTCATACGGCCCCAATACGTCATAGTCACGCATCGCCCTGGCGATTTCGGATTCGCGCTGATCGGTCCCCAATTGGCCCGTGAGCACCAGAACCGGCGCATCCGGGTTGTCCGAAGCACGGATGGTTTCGATGCATCGCACCACCGTTTCCTGGCCAATCAACCAGTCGACCACATAACCATCGAACAGACTTTGTTGCAGCGCCAAACAGAAACTGCTGACATCGTAAAAAGCGACGGCATGGAAACCACGCCCGTTAAGGTATTTTGTCAGTTCGTCAGCGGCCTGGTGAGAGTCGTCGAGTACCGCAATGCTTAACCGCTCGTCTTCAACGGCAGCAGGACGGAGCTCAATCAGCTCCACACAATACCGTTGCCCTTGCGGTGCATCATCTGAACGATAAAGACACCACTGCCCAGCCTGTTGTAACGCGACATATTCCGATGTCCGCCCGCCAACCAACTCATGACCGATATAGCCAACGCAGGCTAATTCCACACCGCCAACATAAAAGATGGCATCCCGTGCAATAGTTTGTGCAGAGATGTCATGTTCTGTACCCGTATCCACTATCGCTGCCGGGCTTTCCCCTAATGCCGCCGCGACGTGGCTAATTTGTTCCAGCGTCCAAGGGCTTTGGCCCTTCAGCTTACGATGTGCATGTGAAAAACTGAGATCCAGAATCCGACTGAGCTCTTTCGCATGCTGACGCTTACCAATCCCATAATGTACAAACAGTTCCCTAACCCGGTTTGCAATCGACTGTGAATCGAATTTCTGGTGATTATTATCCATTTTTTCCTTCGATTTTTTTTGCTGTTTTTTCAGTCGTTTTCGTACTTGCCGTGCAAAAAAAGCGCTCAAAAACTGGTATATCATACAATGTACAATCTAAACATTGCTTGACATACCACATTATATAGTCAAACATGGTACCAGAAGAGACACACAGCAACACCACAATAAAAATATAACAACAGTAAAATCGCACCACCAAATAATCATAATGACACCAGGGAAAGCTCGTTTCGGTTGTTACTCTGAGAGAATGTATGCACCAGACTCTCTCCGAAATATGGGCCGTAAGCGCTAATCTGTTTTACCCGCATTTGAACCGGGATCCGCAAGGGTCCCGGTTTTTTCTTGCCTTTTTTACCCTAAGACGACGAGAGATAAACCTGCGCCCTTCTGAGCATGAGCGGTTAATTCATGCAAAAAAGGGGGCCAGCAAGCTGACCCCCTTATGACCACTCAGGTAAAAGGATTAGAAGCGCCAGGTAAAACCGGCGTTAACGCTGTTGTCCTGGTAGTTTTGCGACAGCAGACCGCCATAGCCCAGCGACAGGGTGGCATTCTTGTTCACCGCCACTTCTGCACTGGCCTTCAGCACCGCACCGTCACGCGATGCCGACACGCTGTTCACCACAAACGGGGAACTGCCGCCGTTGAATCTCAGCCCGGTACCGCGATCCAGATCCCCGTACTGATGCTGCCAACCCAGTTCGCTGCGCAGCGCCACCGACGTGGTTTTGCTCGCCTGCCACTCGGTATCCGCACGCAGACCCAGCGTTGATACCGTGGCGTCGGTGTGCTGTTTGTCGCCGTGCAACGCCGCCGCCCCGCCGTCTTCCGCAATACCGTTGTTCTGGAAGTTGATGTACGCCAGGTTGGCGAACGGCTCCAGATTGACCCAGCCCGCCTTCACGCTGTAACCCGCTTCGGCAAACACCTGCTCCGTGCGTGCACTGTATTTCGCGGTTTCACGATCTGACTGCATGCCGTAATTGACCGAGCGTGAGGTGTCGAAGCGGTGCCAGGTGTAACCCCCGCCGGCACGCAGCGCCAGTTCACCGAACTGTTTGCCGCCGTACACCGCCAGGTGGTAGTTGTCGCTGTCCGCGTTCGAACCGTAGCCGCCGTCCAGTGACGTCCGGGTGTAGCCCGTTGCCACCCCAAGCCGCCATTCATCCGCCAGCGCAGAGTCCAGCCCCAACAGCACGCCGTAGGTCGATGCCTGATAACCCGTGGCATTGGCATCGCCCGACGCATGGTCCCAGGCGCCCAGCAGCTGCGCCCAGGCTCCGCCGTCGTCGTCCGCCTTGATGTCCGATGACGTTGCCAACCCTTCCGCCTGACGCAGGCGGCCGTTCAATGCATCACGCAGGTAACGGCTGTCGTTAACCTGTGCCGAGGCGATGTCCGCGTGGATCTGTCCCGACAGCTGGCGGAAGGCCTGACGGGCCTCCCCGGCTGAACCGGCATTCAGGATGCTCTCGAACACCGGGTTGCCCGCCGCCAGCGCGTCTGCCGCTGCCGCCACCGCACGCTCGTTTTGCGTTTGCGCCACGCTGGCAAAGGAGGTGTCGTTACGGCCGACGCTCAGCGTGACCTGATTCGGTTGGTAAGTCAGGCCGGTGCCGAGGAACAGGTAATTTGGCACCACCGTATCAAACCGCCCGCTGACGCCCTGCTGGGCGGTCAGGATGTTGTACTGCTGGCCGAGCAGGCTACGGACGTCACTTTGCGACAGCAGGTTGGTGCTGTTCTCCAGCGAGACCGCGACTTCACCGCCGCCGATCGTCGCCGATCCGCTGCTTTGGATCCGATCGCTCTGGCCGTTCGGTGCCACTTCCACCGCGTAGCGCGAACCCGGTTCGAAGCTGACGTTATTCGTCACATTCAAGGTGCCGATCGAGTTGCCGGGTGCCACGGTGCCGCCACTGCGCGCGGTCAATGAGCCCACCGTACCGGAGCCGCCCAGTACGCCGGCGTTTTGCACCCTAACGTCCGACGTGACAGAACCATTAACCGCCAGCAGACCGGTATTGACCCACGTTGGACCGGTGTAGGTGTTGGTACCGGTCAACACCAGTGCCCCCTGACCTTCCTTCGTCAGGCCGCCGTGGCCGTGAATATCGTTGGAGTACACTTCCACCGAACAATGGTAGTCATCACAAATACGCGCCTGCAGCGTGCCGCGATCGATCTCAGCTCCTTGGCCTGGAATGTTGGCGATAAACTGCGAGGAACCATACGCAACCCCTGTCGGATCCGGAATGCGGAATTCTTCAGGAATATCTTCGACGGTGTAGAACATCCCTGGCCCATTAATCGCCTTGCCCAGGTTGATCATCCCCCAGCCGTACAGCGCATCGATGCCCGGAGCGCCCATATCGGTCGCGGTGGTTTTCAGCACGTCGGCAATTTGCGCTGACGTCATGTACGGGAAACGTTGGAGTAATACAGCAACCGCACCGGTTACGTGTGGCGTCGCCATTGAGGTGCCGTTCTTATTGCCATAGTCAGAGACCAACTGATGAGGATCTGAACCGTTGGCCACGGTGCTGTAGATTTTACTGCCCGGCGACGAGACGCAGAAACTGGCGGTATAGCCACAGCGTGAAGAGAAGCTGCTGATGGTATAAGGCACAGTGTTGGTGGAAGCATCATCCTGTGCGACGCTGGCAACAGACAGCCAGTTAGGCGCAATATCCGGCACAAAATAGGCCAAGCCGCTGATCACATCCGGTTGGTTGTAGTTACCGTCGTTACCGGCAGCGAACAGCACCAGAATGTTTTTACGGGCGGCGTCAATCGCGCCCTGATAACCCGCTCCCGCCAGGCTACCCAGCAAAGGTTTCACCTGATCAAACTGTTCCTGTGCATCTTTTAACTCGAAATGCAGGGCATCCGGTTTTTTGCCATTATCCGAAAGGAAATCCGGAATACTGACCCCCCAGCTGTTGTTGATCACCCGTACGCCGCTTTTGATCATCGCCTGCCAACCCGCATTGGTCACGCTGCCATCCAGCCCGAGGAACTCGCCATAGGCCGGGCCGTCATTGTCGTTATCAACACTGATGATCTGTGAGTCAAACGCCACGCCGTGCATGCCGGTTCCGTCACGGTTGGCACCGCTGATGCCGGCCACGTGTACACCGTGATTGCTCAGCAGGCCTTGAGTACCACTGTAGAAGTGGAAGGTTCCATCGAAGTAGAAACGATCCCCGGCCTTAATCCCATCACGGTGCGGATCGGTATAGGCGCGGTAACCCTCGGTAACCACATTCACCAGCTTGCCGTCACCCGCAAATTCAGGGTGTTTGTTCACTGGGGTATCGAAGATCCCCACCTTTTGCCCTTTACCGGTATAACCTGCCGCATAGGCTTCATCAGCGTGGATCGCCCCCAACCCCCAGTTCGCCTTGAATTCATCGCTGCGCCAGCTGGCTGGATCGCCCAACTTACCCCCTTCCGTATAAGGCGCGGCCTGTACACCTCCGGCTGCCAGCAACGCACACAATAGGGCGTTCAGTTTCCACGTCGGCGCCAACACCGGTTTATTCTTTCCTGTAGCTTGCTTCATTCCCTTATCCTTTTTGTTTTAGTCAAACCGCCACCCAGTGAGGCGGTTTGTCCCTCAGTTTTTTAAGATCAGAAATGCCAGGTAAAACCGGCGTTAACGCTGTTGTCCTGGTAGTTTTGCGACAGCAGGCCGCCATAGCCCAGCGACAGGGTGGCATTCTTGTTCACCGCCACTTCTGCACTGGCCTTCAGCACCGCACCGTCACGCGATGCCGACACGCTGTTCACCACAAACGGGGAACTGCCGCCGTTGAATCTCAGCCCGGTACCGCGATCCAGATCCCCGTACTGATGCTGCCAACCCAGTTCGCTGCGCAGCGCCACCGACGTGGTTTTGCTCGCCTGCCACTCGGTATCCGCACGCAGACCCAGCGTCGATACCGTGGCGTCGGTGTGCTGTTTGTCGCCGTGCAACGCCGCCGCCCTGCCGTCTTCCGCAATACCGTTGTTCTGGAAGTTGATGTACGCCAGGTTGGCGAACGGCTCCAGATTGACCCAGCCCGCCTTCACGCTGTAACCCGCTTCGGCAAACACCTGCTCCGTGCGTGCACTGTATTTCGCGGTTTCACGATCTGACTGCATGCCGTAATTGACCGAGCGTGAGGTGTCGAAGCGGTGCCAGGTGTAACCCCCGCCGGCACGCAGCGCCAGTTCACCGAACTGTTTGCCGCCGTACACCGCCAGGTGGTAGTTGTCGCTGTCCGCGTTCGAGCCGTAGCCCCCGTCCAGTGACGTCCGGGTGTAGCCCGTTGCCACCCCAAGCCGCCATGCATCCGCCAGCGCCGAGTCCAGCCCCACCAGCACGCCGTAGGTCGATGCCTGATAACCCGTGGCATTGGCATCGCCCGACGCATGGTCCCAGGCGCCCAGCAGCTGCGCCCAGGCACCGCCGTCGTCGTCCGCCTTGATGTCCGATGACGTTGCCAGCCCTTCTGCCTGACGCAGGCGGCCGTTCAATGCATCACGCAGGTAACGGCTGTCGTTGACCTGTGCCGAGGCGATATCCGCGTGAACTTGCCCCGACAGCTGTCGGAAGGCCTGACGGGCCTCCCCGACCGAACCGGCATTCAGGATGCTCTCGAACACCGGGTTGCCCGCCGCCAGCGCGTCTGCCGCTGCCGCCACCGCACGCTCGTTTTGCGTTTGCGCCACGCTGGCAAAGGAGGTGTCGTTACGGCCGACGCTCAGCGTGACCTGATTCGGTTGGTAAGCCAGATTGGCATCCAGGAAAGGAGAGAACGTTGAAGCAGAGGTAAACTGCCCGCTAATACCCTGCTGGGCAGCCAATATGTTGTATTGCTGGCCGAGCAGGCTGCCCACGCTGCCTTGCGACAACAGATTAGTATTTTGCTCTTGCAGCACCACGACCTGACCGCCGCCGATCGTCGCCGATCCGCTGCTTTGGATCCGATCGCTCTGGCCGCTCGGTGCCACTTCCACCGCGTAGCGCGAACCCGGTTCGAAGCTGACGTTATTCGTCACATTCAAGGTGCCAATCGAGTTGCCGGGTGCCACGGTGCCGCCACTGCGCGCGGTCAATGAGCCCACCGTACCGGAGCCACCCAGTACGCCGGCGTTTTGCACCCTAACGTCCGACGTGACAGAACCGTTAATCGCCAACAGACCTTGATTGATCAGCGTGGGTCCGGCGTAGCTGTTATTGCCGGTCAGCACCAACGTGCCGATACCCTGTTTGGTCAAGCCACCATGCCCGGCAATGTTGTTACTCCAAACATCCAGCCCACAATGAATATCGTCACACACACGTTCGGTCGGTTTGCCCTTGTCCAGCACCGCGCCAACACCCGGCAGATTCACGACGAACTGCTCAGGGCCGTAAGCCCCACTAACCCGAAATTCTTCAGGAATATCCTGCTCGGTAACAAACATGCCCGGACCGTGAATCGCCTTGCCCAGGTTGATCATCCCCCAGCCGTACAGCGCATCGATGCCCGGTGCCCCCATATCGGTGGTGGTGGTCTTCAACACAGTGGCAACCTGCGCACCGGTCATGTATGGGAAGCGCTCCATCAGTACCGCGACACTGCCGGCCACGTGGGGTGCCGCCATTGAAGTCCCGCTGTATTTGGCATAGCCGGTGGTCAGGTTATCAACGCTGTTACCTTCGATAATCGAGCTGTACACCTTGGTGCCCGGCGCGGCAACGCAGAAACTGGCGGTATAACCGCAGCGTGAGGAGAAGGTACTGATGCTGTAATCACCGGTGTTCTTCGGATCCTGAAGGCTGGCGACCGACAGCCAGTTGGGGGCGATTTCTGGCACAAAGTAGGCCAGCCCGGCCATCGCGTCCGGGTTATTCAGGTTGTAGTCGTTGCCGGCGGCAAAAATGGTAACAATGCCGCTGCGTGCTGCATCGATCGCACCCTGATAGGCACCACCGGCTTTAGTACCCAGAATTTGTTTGATTTGATCGAACTGTTTCTGTGCGTCGGCGAGCGTGAAGTGGGGATAGGCCGGATCCTTGCCGCCCTGATCGAACTTCTCGGTGATGCCGATACCCCAACTGTTGTTGATAATGCGTGCACCGCTGGCGATCAGCGCATCCCAGCCCGCTTGATACACCGCACCATCGTTGCCGAGAATGATGCCGTCCTCCGGCCCCGGATCACCATTTTCCGCACTGATGATCTGTGCATTGAACGCCACACCGTGCATCTCGCCGCCATCGCGATTACCGGCAGCGATGCCGCCCACATGTGTGCCGTGTGAACCCAACGTGCCGTCAGAATCTACGCTCGGCGTACCGTCATAGCGGAATGCATCCCCTTTTTTCACGGGAATATAGGGATCGGTGTATTCGCGGATACCCGTAGTGACCAGATTGATCACTTTGTCTTGGCTGGCGAACTCCGGATGCTTGGCATATACCGGTTGATCGAAAATGCCAAGCTTTACGCCTTTTCCGCTATAACCGGCGGCGTAGGCCTGATCAGCGTGAATTGCCCCCAGGCCCCATTCTGCGTTGAATTCTTTACTGCGCCAGCTGGCTGGATCACCTGATTTACCGCTCTCTGTATAGGGTGCCGCTTGCACTCCACCGATCGCCGCCAGGCAAAAAAGCATCGCACTCCACTGTGCACGATTAACACCAATTTCAGGCCAGCCGAAGGCCGCCTGAACAGGCTTGACTCCTTTACGTCTATTTTCCATCCCAGATACCGTCCATTGTTGTTTGCAAATGTCTTATTGATTTTTTTGTGTAACAGTTTCGTAACACCAAATAAATAAAGCACAACAATCTCAAGCACGCCTAATGTGTCAAAGGCGCAGGGACGTCACAGGCGAATGCAATTAAGGGGTAAATAAGGTGGGGAGATATAAGGAAATTCAATGGTTAAAACAGGCGGGGTATGCTCCGTTTTTCGTAGCAGAAGACAGAAATAATTATCTGATAAATATAGATAATAGAAACAAAAAAAGCCAAATGGGGACCACCCATCCAGCCTATTTAAAAATGCTTAAAACGCTCTTTTTATCACTTTAAATTATAACAATTGCCAATACTCACTCAGTGAAATCTGCTGGTTTTCGCTGAGAATGGCTGTAAAAATTGGACTATCATGCTAGCGGTTTTCTGCTGTTCATCGCATCTTCTTCGGCCTGACGAATAATGGCTTTCGCCATCCACTGCGTTACATCCTGAATGCCGTCGAGATCCAACCCCCAGATATCTTTCAGTACCAGGAAAACTTCCGAGCCATAAATCAAAGAAAAAGAATGAATGACTCGTTGCAGGGCTTCAGACGGCAGTTTATCCCGGAGTGGTTCGACCGCCAGATTAAGCAGGCGCTTACGGTTACCGCGGACAAATTTTTCACCCGGTGTCGCTTTCGCCCACTGCTGTAACGAAAGCTGCAACGCGGCACGCAAAGCCCCTTCATGCTGCTCCATTTGGGGATAAGCAAAAGTGAGCAGTTGCTGAATGCGTTTCAGCGCGTCCTGATCCTGTGGCTGCCATTCCAGAATCGGCCCCAGGCTTTCGGCCACAACCGCGGCAATCAATTCACTTTGGGTGGGGAAATAACGATAGGCAGTAGCACGAGATACCTGCGCATGTGCGGCAAGCTCGGTGATGGAAGGAAATACCCCTTCGTCATACAACGCCATGGCACTGGCCAGCAATAAACGATGGGTTCTTGCTCGTGTCGACGTCAGAGTTTGGTCCTGTTTCATGGGAAAAGCAGTTATTACCACAGCTACCTCATCATACTTGTTCGCTTCCCCCGTCCCGGGACAACACGCGATAACCACAAAACCGACAGTATTCCACTTCGTCGGTGGCATTCGATGGCCAAAATGAGACTGGCATCTCATTTTGAACTCACCTGGCCTTGCATAAATAACACTACCGTCTCATTATGTAGATATATTAATCATTCAGAATTAAATAGCCAACACCAGGGATTCAAATTAATAAATAACACTATAATTTTAATAAATAAATTATAAATTCCGCAGGAATAAGCAGTGATTGATACTTCAAAATTTATCTACATTGCTACCACAGCAGATACCAAAGGACAAGAACAGGAGTATATTCGCCAGGCACTCGCCAACCTCGCTTTACCTACTTTGACCGTCGATCTCTCAACGCGTCTTCTTCCCACGCACTCACTCACCGATATCAGCGCTGCGGACATTGCCCGTTATCACCCCGAGGGAGCTAACGCTGTATTTTGTCATGACCGGGGCCAAGCCATTGCCGCTATGGCCGTCGCTTTCGAACGCTTTATTTTGACTCGTCACGATATTGCGGCCCTGCTTGGCCTGGGTGGTTCCGGCGGTACAGCCATTATCACCCCAGCGATGCAGCAGTTGCCTATTGGCCTGCCAAAATTAATGGTCTCAAGCATGGCAGCAGGTGACGTCTCGGCCTATGTCGGCAACAGCGATATCACCATGCTGTATTCCGTCACAGACATCGCCGGTCTCAACCGTATTTCACGGCGCGTCCTGAATAATGCAGCGTGCCAGATTGCAGGAGCCGTACGCTTTGCTTCCCACGATGATGCCGAGGGTAAACCCGCGCTCGGTTTGACAATGTTTGGTGTCACCACGCCCTGTATACAAAACGTTGTTGCCGCGCTTGAGCCCCACTGGGACTGCTTGGTATTCCACGCAACGGGCAGCGGTGGTAGAGCACTGGAAAAGTTGATCGACAGCCGTTTGCTCAGTGCCGCGCTGGATCTGACCATCACTGAGGTGGCCGATTATCTGTTCGATGGTGTTCTGCCCTGCAATGAAGAGCGTTTCGGTGCCATCGCCCGTACCGGTATCCCTTGCGTACTGTCTTGTGGCGCAATGGACATGATCAATTTTGGGTCGCCCGACACCGTGACGGCACGCTATGCCGGACGCCTACGCCATCAACATAACTCCCAGGTTACACTGGTGCGCACCACGCCACAGGAGAATGCGCAGATAGGACGTTGGATCGGGGAAAAAATGAATGCATGCACCGGCGAAATACGTTTTGTGATCCCCGGAGGCGGGGTCTCCGCGCTGGATGCGCCAGGGCAGCCCTTTTGGGATCCGTTAGCTTTAGACGCTTTTGTTCAAGCGCTGGAAAGCACGATGCAGCCGACAAAAAAACGGCAGTTGATAAAAACGGATTATCATATTAACGACCCGCGATTTTCGCAGATTATTACCGAGCAATTTCAGCACATTGCCAGCAAACTGGATGCAACTTATCCATTACCCTCGCCGGAGTGAATATTTTCGCCACGAAAAACAAAAAGGGCCAGATTATTATCTGGCCCTTTTTACTTACCTCATGAAATTATTACTGTGCAGTCGTAGTTTTCGACTTCATATTATTCATGTGGTCCATCATTTTCTGTTCGCGTTTCTGATAATTCTCATTGTATTGTTTTTTCTGCTCAGGCGTCAGCAGGTTATACATTTTATTTTCAGCTTTCGCGCGTTCCAACATATGTTCGGATTGCGTTTTGCTGATGGCATCAATTTGCGTTTTCGCTTTGGCTTCGTCGAAGCTGTCAGAAGCGACCAGACTATGTAGTGCCTGACGCTCCTCTTTCATTCCTGCGCCACGCTTCTGGTGCGATTCCTTCATGATGTCGCGCATCTGTTGGCGCTGTTGTTCTGTCAGGTTCAGGCCCGCAAATGGCCCACCCTTGCCTTCGCCTTTATGGTGCATCATTTTCATCGGTGCAGCCGATGAGTCAGCCGTCGCCGGTGCCGTTGTGGTGTCCGCAGCAAAAGCCATAGAAGCAGAACCCAGCGCCAGAGTAGAGGCAACAAATAAAGCAGTCAGTTTACGCATAATCATTTCCTTAACGTTATTCTTCATCAGGAGCGCTGTACGTGAACAGGCTCTTCTTTCTTCGGAGATAATAATAGTCTGATAAATATATAGTAATGCGATGGAGTGTAAATTTATTAAAGCCCAAAACAGTTTTAGTCACCAATAATGAGTGAATTATGAAGATAGTGCCTGGTATGCGGAAATTTTGATTTCACACTGGCTTAACACCCACCTCAACATGACGTTCAGCGCTATAGGATTATTCCTGACAACCACTCGCTTTATTATAATTTAGTCCCCTCTGCTACAACCGTCCTGCAACAAGACGATGAAGGCATCTGTGCGCAAAAATCGTACTAACCTCTCGAATCAGCAGGTTCTCACTTACACTCTAAGGCAACGGGTGGCAATGTGTCGTTTACAGGGCAAAACTAATTATTGCTTATATAATAGTTTCGTCCACCGACAGTGAAAAACGTGTTATATGATGGAGATACGTGCACTACGGCCACTAACGGGCCAGAAACCTGCTGTTGCGCTCATCGCACAGCTCTGGCTGTCGTGCCCATTTGAGGAATCATCATGTTCGCAGACCAAGGCCCTATGCTTCTTAACGCCCACTTTGGCACCAACAGCCCTTATTGGCGGTTGGCGTTTGACAGCAATGCCCTGGCGTTATCGGCAGTCAAAGGCAAAACACATATGGCTGTGGCGCTCAACGCCATGCAGGCTGCAAAAATCCGCCGTCTTAGCGGTATTACCGCCAGCTTGGATATCACGATAACGCTGGGCGGAGAGCCAATACACCTGCACCTGGTCGGTCGTCGGATCAACAATCTGGAATGGGCGGGCACCGCTTCCGCCTTCAGTGACACCCAATCGGTCGCTCGCGATCTGGTGCACGGCCTTTCCTTTGCCGAGCAAGTAGTGTCAGAAGCCAACTCTGTGATTGTGATCGTCGATCAGCATGGACGCATCCAGCGCTTCAACCGCCTAAGCGAAGAATACACCGGTCTGCACGAACATGATGTTATCGGCAAAAACGTCTTTCAATTATTTATGAGTCCGGAAGAAGCCACGGCGTCGCGACGCAATATCGCCGGTTTTTTCCGCAACGGATCGTCCTATGAAGTCGAGCGCTGGATCAAAACGGTGAAGGGCGAGCGGTTATTTTTGTTCCGTAATAAGTTCGTGCACAGTGGCAGCGGTAAAAATGAAGTCTTTCTGATTTGTTCCGGTACCGACATCACCGAAGAGCGTCGCGCCCAGGAACGCCTGCGCGTACTTGCCAATACCGACATCATTACCGGCCTGCCCAACCGCAATGCCATTCAGGACAAAATCACCCAAGCGATAGCCACGCGCGATGGCAACAACATCGGACTGGTGTATCTCGATCTCGACAACTTTAAAAAAGTGAATGATGCCTACGGCCATATGTTTGGCGATCGTTTACTGGTGGAAGTGTCACTGGCGGTTCTTGGTTGCCTCGAACCAGACCAAACCCTGGCTCGCCTGGGGGGCGATGAGTTTCTGGTGTTAGCCCAAGAAGCCGACCGTGAGACGTTACAACAGCTCGCTCAGCATATTATCGACCGATTGAAAACGCCCTTCCGTATCGGCCTCATCGAGGTTTATACCGGTTGTTCCATCGGCATCGCGCTGTGTCCTGAACATGGCAACGATATCGACAGTCTGATCCGCAGTGCCGATACCGCCATGTATGTCGCCAAAGAACAGGGTAAACGCACCTACACCGTGTTCTCGCCAGAGATGAACAAACGCGTCGCAGAATATATGTGGCTGGATACCAACCTGCGTAAGGGGTTGGAGCAGAATCAACTGGTGGTGTACTACCAGCCCAAGATTGAGGCACTCAGCGGCAAGGTGTGCAGCGTGGAAGCCCTGGTACGCTGGGATTCGCCCGAACGCGGCCTGATTCCCCCCCTGCAATTTATCTCTTACGCCGAAGAGTCCGGCCTGATCGGGCCACTCGGCCGCTGGGTTCTGCAAACCGCCGCCAAACAGGCCGCACACTGGAAACGCCATGGGTTAGCACTGCGGATCGCGGTCAACCTTTCTGCACGGCAGTTGGTGGATGACTCCATCGTTGCGGATCTCGCACAGGTATTGCAACAGAATCAGTTGATGCCCTGCCTCTTGGACTTCGAGCTAACAGAAAGCAGCCTGATTGAGGACGAAAAACGGGCGCGAGAGGTGATCACCCGGCTACGCGAGCTGGGCGCGCAAGTCCATCTGGATGACTTTGGCACGGGTTACTCTTCACTGGCACAGCTGTCGCGTATTCCGCTGGACGCCATCAAACTGGATAAAAGTTTTGTTCGTGGCGTGAATTTCAATCCCGTTTCACAATCGCTGGTACGCGCTATCGTTGCAGCGGCAGAAGCACTCAAATTCCGGGTGATTGCCGAGGGTGTAGAGACCGAAAGCGAGAACCAGTTCCTCGACCAGGTCGGCGTTGATGAAAAACAGGGTTTTTTGTTTGCGCGGCCAATGCTCCCGGAACAGCTGGAGCATTGGCTGCAGTCTTATCGCCCGCAATCCCCCTCAGCGTGATGCGGGCGGAGTCATATTAGCCTGCACGACGCAGGTTTAGCGTGTGACGATCCTGCAGCATAACCAAGCGTTCAATATAGGCGCGATCTTTCTCCTCAATGGTGAAGGCCGAATGCACCCAATCCTCGGTAATATCCATCAATTCCGAACGCGTCAATTGCAGCACCCGCTGGCGAGCACGCAACATGGCACGCATGCCGTTCAATTTAGGCCGGATAGTATCAATGAAGGTACGCGTAGCCACGTAGGCATCGCCGGGTTGGAATAGCTGATCAACCAGCCCACGGCTTTCAAACCACTCCGCCGTGTGCGACTCACCGCCCCAAATCAGTTCTTCCGCCAGACGCATACCTGCCTTGCGCGCCACCAGCGAGTAACCGCCCATGCCGGGAAACAGGTTAAAGGCAATTTCTGGGAACCCCATACGTGCATTGTTCTGCGCCAAAACAAAATGGTGCGCCAATGCGGCTTCGAAACCGCCACCCAGCGCGCTGCCCTCCACCATGGCAATGCTGACTGCCCCGGTGTCGAATCCGCGTGCTGCCGCATGTACACAGTCGATGCAAGCACGTGCGTAAGCCATCATGGCCTCACGTTTGCGGTTTTTAATGGCCTCCGCAAAGAACTGCAAATCGCCGCCGACGTTGAACATATTCGGCACCAACGAGCCGGTGACCCAAAAATCAAACTGCAACGATGACTCTTTGGCCGCCTGCGCCAACGTCATGATGTCTTCAATTAACGCCTGGTTGAAACAGGGGCGCGGCTCAGCGCGCAACAGCATCCACATGATGTGCCGACCCTCTTCATAATAAGCAGAAATCTGTGTCAAATTGCCCGCTTCGGTAAACGGACGACAGGTGGGATGATTTAGCAATTTCATATGACCTTCCATTTTATCTATTGATGACAGTTAAAACCGTTCCAGCCCCTACGGCTGCAGCAACGCGACGGTCGATAAACCGCAGCGCCACATCATGAGTAAACGCTTTCTTGGTGATGAAACAGATAAAAATTGGAGGTCAGTGAATGAAAAAAACCGCGCTGGCACGCGGCTGGCATAAGAATTTTACCTAACGATGGGCAGTAGCATTTCACTCGTGCGGTGAACGCGCTAAGCTCAAAAACTGGCCAGTTGCCGCCCTTGCGGCCAAACCGGCGTGCCTTTTGGCTATAATCAAAGCTGAAAGAGCCTCTACCCTAAATAATTCGAGTTGCAGGAAGGTGGCAACTAGGCGTGTCCCGATGAGCTTACTTGAGTAAGTGACTCAGGTAAGTGATAGCAGCCAACGCACAGGTAATTTGAAATATGACGGGTATATTTATCGTTAAGGAAATCGTGACGTAATGCCTATAGGATCAGATAAAGCCCCCCATCAGCCCAACAGTGAAGCGGCACAAAAACCGCTGATCGCCATCAAAACCGGCCATCAGAAAATCGACCGGCGTATTTCCGGTTTTTCACGCCTCGTTGAGCGCATCAAGGCCCGACCAGGCATCGCCCACCTGCTGCGTGCCACCGAGCGCTTTAACGATCGTCTGGGCAGCCAATTTGGCGCCGCCATTACCTATTTTTCGTTTCTGTCGCTGATCCCGATATTGATGGTGTCCTTCGCAGCCGTCGGTTTTGTGCTGGCGTCCAATCCCGACCTGCTGACCGAGCTGATTAATAGAATTGTCGGTAGCATCAGTGACCCGACGCTGGCCAGCACGCTCAAAAATACCGTTAATACCGCCATTCAGCAGCGTACGACCGTGGGGCTGACCGGCCTGGCGCTGGCGCTGTATTCGGGGATCAGTTGGATGGGCAACCTGCGTGAGGCGATCCGCGCGCAATCGCGTGACGTCTGGGAACGCAATCCGCAGGACCAGGAAAAAATCTATTTCAAATACACCCGTGACTTTATCTCACTAACCGGTCTGGTGGTGGCACTGATTATTACGCTAACGCTGACGTCCATCGCTGGCTCGGCGCAGGCGACGATCGTCCGTGCTTTGGGCCTGGAAGGTATCGATTGGCTGCGTCCGGCGCTGACGCTGATCGCGCTGTCTATCTCTATTTTCGCTAACTACCTGCTGTTCCTCTGGATATTTTGGATGCTGCCGCGGCATAAACCAAAGAAAAAGGCGCTGTTACGCGGCACGCTGCTTGCCGCTATCGGTTTCGAGGTGATTAAGTTTGTGATGACCATGACGTTGCCGCAGGTGGCTAAATCGCCTTCCGGCGCTGCCTTTGGTTCAGTCATCGGGCTGATGGCCTTCTTCTATTTCTTCGCACGTTTGACGCTGTTCTGCGCCGCCTGGATTGCCACGGCACAGTATAAAGAGGATAAAACGTTACCCTCGTCGGAACGCACCGATCCCTGAAGCAACGCAATCATACCGGCCATACTCTGATGGCCGGTTTTTTATTTCAACGAACAGCGACAAACCCAGTACATAAAACCAAAAACAAGCAAACAAACCCACCAAAACCAGCACAACAAACTACCCACTCACTTTTCTTTCCGACTTTTACAGATATTCAGTCTGCAAATCATTCATTTGGCAACGTTAAAAACCACGTAGAAACACGCCAGTGAAACATTAAGCTTTTTAACCGGTTAATCACGCTATTGTGCAAAGTTTCAGCATTGAAAAGGCATATTGCTATGACTAATATGGATTTTTACACATTCAAAATATAAGAAAAATTATGCAAGCCTCCATCGCACCAACTCTGGACGCCGACGACGCGTCAACGCCAGTCAACTCACGCGGAAAAGTGATTGTCGCCTCGCTGGTCGGGACCGCCATCGAGTTTTTCGATTTTTATATCTACGCCACCGCTGCGGTGATCGTATTCCCACATATCTTTTTCCCGCAAGGTGATCCCACCACCGCCACGCTACAGTCGCTGGCTACGTTCGCCGTCGCCTTTATCGCACGCCCGATTGGTTCGGCACTGTTCGGCCACTTCGGCGATCGTGTAGGCCGCAAGGTGACGCTGGTCGCCTCGCTGCTCACCATGGGGATTTCTACCGTACTGATTGGCTTGCTGCCAAGCTACGAAACCATCGGCATCTTCGCCCCTATCCTGTTGGCGCTCGCGCGTTTTGGCCAGGGGTTAGGCCTGGGTGGCGAATGGGGAGGCGCCGCCTTGCTGGCTACCGAGAACGCCCCAGCCAGAAAACGTGCGCTATACGGTTCGTTCCCGCAACTGGGGGCACCTATCGGCTTCTTCTTCGCCAACGGCACCTTCCTGTTACTCTCCTGGCTGCTGACAGATCGGCAGTTTATGGAATGGGGCTGGCGCGTGCCGTTCATCCTGTCCGCTGCACTGGTGTTGATCGGCCTGTATGTGCGTGTATCACTGCATGAAACCCCGGTATTCGCCAAGGTAGCCAAAGCCGGCAAGCAGGTGAAGATTCCGCTCGGCACCTTGCTGAGCAAACACCTGAAGGTGACCATCCTTGGCACCTTTATCATGCTGGCAACCTATACACTGTTCTACCTGATGACGGTTTACTCCATGACCTACGGCACGACGCCGCAGCCGCTGGGGTTGGGTTATTCACGCAACAGTTTCCTGTGGATGCTGATGGTGGCGGTGATTGGCTTTGGCGTGATGGTGCCAATTGCCGGCCTGCTGGCTGATGCCTTTGGCCGCCGCAAGACCATGATCGTCATCACCCTGCTGATGATCGCCTTTGCTTTCCTGTTCCCAAGCATGCTGGGTTCCGGCAACCAAGCGCTGGTGATGGGCTTCCTGCTGTGCGGCCTGAGCATCATGGGCCTGACCTTTGGCCCGATGGGCGCACTTCTGCCCGAGTTATTCCCGACCGAGGTGCGCTATACCGGTGCGTCGTTCTCATACAATGTGGCCTCGATCCTCGGCGCAGCGGTGGCGCCTTATATTGCTACCTGGCTGGCGACCCATTACGGTTTGTTCTATGTCGGTCTCTATTTGGCCGCGATGGCCAGCCTCACGCTGATCGCCCTGTTGCTGATGAAAGAAACCCGAGATAAATCGCTGTAATCCTGCTTCTGCGGCCCCGTCATACGGGCCGCACTTCCCGCACTGTCACCTGTCATAAAACCAGATTATGCTGAACCCTTCTCTTTTTACGGAAACGGAAATCAATCATGTCTCTGCGCCGCAGGCTCTTTTTGTACGTTGCGCCGTTGGTGATGGCCGCCATTGCGATTACCGCTGCGCTCTGGATATGGGTAAAGCCTCCCCAATCGAGTGCGTTGTGGCGTATCGTTAGCCAACAGTGCCTGCCCAACCAGCAGGCGCATAACAATCCGGCACCCTGTGCGCAGGTTGACCCACAGGCCGGCTTTGTGGTGTTCAAAGACCGTAACGGGCCACTGCAGTATCTGCTGATGCCAAGCACCAGAATCACCGGTATTGAAAGCCCCGCGGTACTGGCGGCCACCACCCCAAAC
This sequence comes from Serratia sp. NPDC087055, assembly GCF_044900985.1. Classification (NCBI taxonomy): domain Bacteria; kingdom Pseudomonadati; phylum Pseudomonadota; class Gammaproteobacteria; order Enterobacterales; family Yersiniaceae; genus Serratia; species Serratia sp. NPDC087055. The sequence goes on along the minus strand of NZ_JBJDOG010000006.1, from coordinate 42,688 downwards.
TTCTTTGAGCAAGCCTGGCAGGCGCGGCACTTTATGGCCGATAAATATGGCAAGGCGATCGACGACGCCGATATTTCGCTGGCGATTAATTCAGCCTATGGCCGCACTCAGAATCAGTTGCACATTCATATCTCCTGCCTGCTGCCGTCGGTAAAAACGCAGTTGGCGCAGTATGCGGCAGATTACAGCGAGCAGTGGGAGCCAATACCTGGCGGCCTGCTGGGCCATGATTATTTAGCGCGCCGGGTAACCCCTGAGGAGCTCAATAAACAGGGTGCTTTCCGCTTGTTATCTGAGGGGGTTGCACGCGCAAACGGGCGTATGGGGAGTTTTGGATTGGCAATGACCGCATTACCGAGCGGTGATTTTCTGTTGCTGGCCACTGAGCGCAGCCTGCTGCCATTTACTTTGGCTTCGTCAGAAGAAATCCAGGATCATGACTGCCAGGTATTGAAGTAAAACAGCCCGCGGGTTATCCGCGGGCTTTTACACTCATTTCTTCTGCTTCATCTGCCGTAAGATTTGTCCGCACTGGTTTTCTTCGCCGCCTTCGCTTGGGGAAACCAGTGCCAGCAGGGCCGCTGCCGGCGTCAGCACGACGCCCAACGCCACCGCAGCTGCACCGCGCGCAATGAGCGGACCGGCCTTCACGCCAGCATCCGGGTGCGCAAAGGTGCCTTTTACGTAGAGCGGTGAACGCAGCGTCAACACTCGCATGCCTTTGCTTTCTGGATCAATGGACAGGTCCAACCGCTCCGTGGCGAAGTTAGTATTGCCGCTGATATTGATAATGGCATTCTCCGTGTCGAACACAAACAACCGCGGCGCCGCCACACCGTTACGAATGCCTACATCCGCTGCCGCGCAGTTTATCCCCACCACGTCGTCACCAAACAGCTGTGCCACCAGGTAGTTACCCACGTTCAATCCGAGGATTTCCATCAGGCTACGGCTGATTACCCCATTGTTAATCACCATGCGTAAATCGCCACTGCTGGTTGCCAGCAGGTCAGCCACCGAATTGCCGCTGCCGGTCAGTTTGGCATCACCGTTCAATTGCCCCAGGCTGCGCTTCATCGATCCTACATTCGGCAACAGTTCCTTCAGCTGGAATTTACGCGCGTGCATATCCACCCGGCCCTGCATCGGGTTTTTGCCACCGTCGAGATGGAGAGTCGCATTGAGGTTACCGCCAGCGACGCCGAACCGCAGCGGATCCATCAAGATGGCACCGTTTTCCAATTGCAAATGGGTATAGAGATCGCTCAGTGGCAGTGAACTGCCGCGTTCAATGCGCTTGGCAGTGAATTTGACGTCTGCATCCATCACCTTCCAGCTTTTGGTATCAAACTTCTCCACCGGCAGCACTTTGCCTGCTGGCTGGCGGCTCTTCTCACCGCGACTGGCTTTTTCAGTATTGGAATCTGCACCAATCAGCGGAGCCAGATCGGCAAAACGCAGCTGTTCCGACTGCACTTCCCCACTCAATTTAGGCCGGGGTTTGCCGGCGACATATTTCAAATCACCGTGAATATCGCTATCGCCAATTTTTCCATCAAACTTTTGGTACTGGAACACCGCCCCCCCTTTCTCATGAAGGCGGGCGATCAGGTGGCCATCGGTAGAATACGCTGGGGTATTGGGCAACAGCACGCCGGTGAGGGCATACAGGTTAGCCAAACTGTCACCGGAGAATTTAAGTTGCAGATCCAGACCACCAAGATTCATCGGATCGGACAGCGTGCCGGCCACCACCACCCGGGTAGCGCCAGAGCGCACGTCGGCCTGCAGTGGAAAAGGGAGCTCGGCATTTTGTAGGGATAACATGCCGCCCACCTTGCCACTGCCCGACAGAGGCTCGCCGTTGTATTTACCCTTCACCTTCCAGCCGAAAACATAGTCAGGGGTGACCGTAGCACCCGCCTCTTTTTTACCCGTCACTTCACTGAATGATAAAGGTTTGCCCAGCGGATCAATCACCGCACGGAAATCCGCTTTCAGCGTGGCATCTTTGAAATCAATCTGCCCACTATCAAACACGATGTCATGGATATTTACCGACCAGGCAGACGGCGGTTGGTCAGGATCCCCCGCGAGGGTGAAGGTCCAGTTATTATCGCCATTGGCCAACCGCTGTAAGCTGGCACTCGGCTGCGTCAGCCAAATCCGTGGGATCAACAGTTCCTTGCCCAGCAGTGCCAAGGGGGAAATGCTGGCATCAACGCGCTGCAGTTGGGCCATGCTGTCGCCGGGGATATTTTTCGGATTGCCTAGCACAATGTCTTCAGCATGAATTTTTGGCCACGGTAGCCAGGCACGCCAACCAGGCTCATCTTTATCACGCGCCCAGCTAACCCCCAGATCGCCACGAATAGCGAACGGGCGGTGCAGCTCGGCAGACACCTTGTCATTGATCGTCGGTTTGAGGCGGTTCCAGTCGAAGGTCAGCACAAAGATCACCAACCCGGCGATGATCAACAGCACAATGCCACCCACCCACGTGAACGCTTTACCTGTTCTTGTCATTATGGCTCCCTGAACGCGATAACTTGCTAGTCAATTGATAAGCAACCTTTACCAAGCCTAGCCGAGGATAGGCAAGAGTTCACGCTTTAGGGCGGCGGGCGATCAAACAGTCGGTGCAGAAAACAGTGTAGGCAGGGTTTGCAGGGTTTCAAAACGGGCCGGGCGGGAAAGGTAATAGCCTTGGGCAGCCAGCGCGCCGGAGCGCTGTACCAGCAACCACTCTTGCTCTGTTTCTACCCCTTCGACGATCACCCCTTCGCTGTGTTGGTTCATCATTCTGACCAAGGTTGCGAGCAGCTGGATGCCATCCTCCGTTTGCTTCAGCAGGGTAAATAACTCTCGCGCCACCTTAATATATTGATAGCGCCAGGTGCTAACGGCGGAGAAATTTGCCAGCCCACTCCCAAAATCATCCAACCATAATCGTTCCGCGCCCACAATTTGATGCAATGGGCCATTCAACGCCATTCCCGCATGTTCCACCAGCTCAAAGCGCAGGTAAGGCATGTTGGCAATCTGACGTTGCAACGCACAGTGCCGCTGCAATGCCTCCAATGCAATCCCGTCAATATTAACCGAGACCATCAACCCGTGGAGAGTCAGCAACGGTTGCCAGCGCTGGAGCAATTCAAGCTGTTCCTGAATGATCTGCAGCCGTTTATGGACGTTGAGAGCAGCAAAATAAAGCTCTGGCGAAAGGGGTTTGTCTGGCGCAGACGGATGATAAACCGCCGTCAGCAGCTCGAGCGCCAGCAAAGCACCGGAGGTACGGTAGATCGGTTGGAAAGTATACTGGCGCCGGCATTGCCGCCAGTAATGCTGCGCTTTTATATGCGAGCAGACGGCAAAGAGTGGCGCCAGCAGACCAGAAGTCATCTTGGTTGTCATTGGTACTATCGCCATCGAAGGGAAATGAAAACGCTCAGGCTGCGTGATTGCTTCCCTTGATTTATCGGCAGCAGGTAATAAAACTTTAAGCGGCAGTGAAAGCCTTTTACATTGAATAGACGTCTCAAAACCCAAGGAAAAAACATGCCCTACGTAAATATCAAAATTACCCGTGAAGGCGCGACACCGGAGCAAAAGAAACAGCTGATCGCTGGCGTAACCCAACTGCTGGTGGATACGCTGGGGAAAAACCCGGCCACCACCGTGGTGGTCATCGACGAGGTAGAAACCGACAACTGGGGTATCGGTGGTAAATGCGTGACCGATCTGCGCGCCGCCGCTAAATAACGGCAGGATCCGGTCGCCCGATCGGGAAATTTTTGCGTTTCCCGATCGGCGTCATAATTAAATTAAAACGTTGTTTTATTTTCATTGACTCCCCCCACCCCTTGCGTTGAGACTGGTTGCATTCGCATCAATTCACCTTCTTCTTTCAGCCAGGGCTCAGTGACTATGACCACCCAGAATCTTGCCGTGATCGGCGAATGCATGATTGAACTGTCGCAGAAAGGCGCGGACCTTAGCCGTGGTTTTGGCGGCGATACGCTAAACACCGCCGTTTACATCGCCCGTCAAGTGGCAGAAACGGCGCTGCAGGTGCATTACGTTACCGCACTCGGCACCGACAGTTTCAGCGAGGAAATGCTGCAGGCCTGGCAGCAGGAAAAAGTGAAAACACGCCTGATCCAACGATTGGAAGACAAGCTGCCGGGGCTATACGTGATCGAAACCGATGAGACCGGCGAACGCACCTTCTATTACTGGCGTAATGATGCCGCAGCCCGCTACTGGCTCGCAGGGCCGCAGGCAGAGACGTTGTGCGAACAGCTGGCCCAATTCGATTATCTGTATCTCAGCGGTATCAGCGTGGCGATTCTCGATGCCAGCAGCCGTGCCCGGCTGCTGACGTTACTGCGCCAGTGCCGCGCCAACGGCGGCAAGGTCATTTTCGATAACAACTATCGTCAACGGCTGTGGCAAAGCAAAGAAGAAGCGCAACAGGCCTATCGCGAGGTGCTGGCTTGTACAGACATTGCTTTTCTGACGCTGGATGATGAAGACCTGTTGTGGGGCAAACATCCGCTGGATCAGGTGGTGCAGCGCACGCAGTTGCTGGGCGTGACCGAGATAGTGATCAAACGCGGCGCAGATAGCTGCCTGGTGTTCAGTGCCGAAGGCACCGAATTCGAGATCCCGGCGGTACATTTGCCGAAAGAAAAAGTGGTGGATACCACCGCAGCGGGCGATTCCTTCAGCGCCGGTTATCTGGCGGTGCGTTTAACCGGCGGTGATGTCGTACAGGCAGCGCAGCGCGGCCATCTGACCGCCAGCACGGTGATCCAGCATCGCGGTGCCATTATTCCCCTCGCCGCCATGCCACAATGATTCCTGTGCCGTAGAAAGGCGAAAGGCCAGCAACGACGCTGGCCTTTTTATTGGACTCGAAAACCCATCTTAATACCCTATGGATTTCAGGTTGTAGCTAGGCACCAAGCTATCTCATCCCCAGGAGCTTACTTTAGTAAGTGACTGGGGTGTGATAGTGCAGGTAACAACGCTACAGCCTGAAAGACGACGGGTATTTAGCCTGCCACCGCGATACGTTTCATATCCGTCATATAACCACGCAGCTTGCGGCCAACGGATTCGATTGGGTGATTACGCACCGCTTCGTTCACATCGCGCAGTTGCGCGTTATCCACGGACGTACCGGCAACAGATTTACCCAAGTCACCCGCCTGCAGAGTGGTCATAAACGTTTTCAGCAATGGCACTGCCGCGTTAGCGAACAGGTAGTTACCGTATTCCGCAGTATCAGAGATAACCACGTTCATTTCGTACAGACGCTTACGCGCAATGGTGTTGGCGATCAGCGGCAGCTCGTGCAGTGATTCGTAGTAAGCAGACTCTTCGATGATGCCCGCGTCAACCATGGTTTCGAACGCCAGCTCAACGCCGGCTTTCACCATTGCAACCATCAGTACGCCATGGTCAAAGTATTCTTGCTCGCTGATTTTGCCTTCGAACTGCGGCGCGTTCTCGAATGCTGATTTGCCGGTCTCTTCACGCCAGTTCAGCAGTTTCACGTCGTCTTCTGCCCAGTCAGCCATCATGCCGCTGGAGAAAGCACCGGAGATGATATCGTCCATGTGTTTCTGGAACAGTGGCGCCATGATCTCTTTCAGTTGCTCGGACAGCGCAAAGGCGCGCAGTTTGGCCGGGTTAGACAGGCGATCCATCATCAGGGTGATACCGCCCTGCTTCAGCGCTTCGGTGATGGTTTCCCAACCGAACTGAATCAGTTTTTCCGCATAAGCCGGCTCGGTGCCTTCAGCAACCAGTTTGTCGAAGCACAGCAGTGAACCCGCTTGCAGCATGCCACACAGAATGGTTTGCTCGCCCATCAGGTCAGATTTCACTTCGGCAACGAAGGAGGATTCCAGTACGCCGGCACGGTGACCGCCGGTCGCTGCGGCCCAGGCCTTGGCGATCGCCATGCCTTCGCCTTTCGGATCGTTTTCCGGGTGAACCGCGATCAGGGTCGGTACGCCGAAACCACGTTTGTATTCTTCGCGCACTTCGGTACCCGGGCATTTTGGCGCAACCATCACCACGGTGATGTCTTTACGCACTTGCTCGCCCACTTCGACGATGTTGAAGCCGTGTGAGTAACCCAGCGCTGCGCCGTCTTTCATCAGCGGCTGCACTGCACGCACAACAGAAGTATGTTGCTTGTCTGGCGTCAGGTTAACGACCAAGTCTGCCTGTGGGATCAAGTCTTCGTAAGTCCCTACCTTGAAGCCGTTTTCGGTCGCTTTGCGCCATGAAGGACGCTTTTCATCGATGGCTTCTTTACGCAGGGCATAGGCAACATCCAGGCCCGAGTCACGCATGTTCAAGCCTTGGTTCAGGCCCTGTGCGCCACAGCCGACAATCACCACTTTTTTGCCTTTCAGGTAGCTCGCTTCGTCAGCAAATTCTTCACGTGCCATAAAGCGACACTTGCCTAATTGCGCCAACTGCTGACGCAGGTTCAAGGTGTTGAAATAGTTAGCCATGGTGGTACTCCAGTTAGATGTTGTGTCTTGCTGTTATTTTTCATTCCCCGCCCTGTCTGTGCGGAGATTCGTTAAACTCAATGTATAACAGGAAACGCGTTGCTTAAATTGATATATTACGAATGTGACATTGCAATTTTTGCAACACTCTTGCTGCGAGCGTACTGATATGGATTTGCGTGATTTAAAGCTGTTCCTTCATCTGGCCGAGAGCCATCACTTTGGCCGAAGCGCCAAGGCGATGCACGTCAGCCCGTCGACACTTTCCCGCCAGATCCAACGGCTGGAGGAGATCCTCGGGCAGCCGCTATTTTTGCGTGACAACCGCACTGTGCAGCTCACCGATGCTGGTGAACAGCTGAAAGACTTTGCCCAGCAAACGCTGTTGCAATACCAGCAACTGAAACATGCGCTGGGCCAACATGGCCCCTCTCTGAGCGGCGAGCTGCGGCTGTTTTGCTCTGTCACCGCCGCCTACAGCCACTTGCCGCCAATCCTCGATCGCTTCCGCGCACAGCATCCGTTGGTAGAGATCAAACTCACCACCGGTGACGCCGCCGACGCCGTCGATAAAGTGCAATCCAACGAAGCCGACCTCGGCATTGCCGGACGCCCCGAAACCCTGCCCACCAGCGTGGCCTTCACTAAAATCGGTGAGATCCCACTGGTGCTGATTGCGCCGGCGCTGCCCTGTGCTGTACGCAGTCAGGCCTTTGCCGAGCAGCCCGACTGGGCCAATATTCCGTTTATCCTGCCGGAGCATGGCCCGTCGCGAAAACGTATCGAACTGTGGTTCCGCCGCCAGCGTATTCCCAACCCACTGATTTACGCCACCGTTGGCGGCCACGAGGCCATTGTCTCGATGGTAGCCTTGGGCTGCGGTATCGCACTGATCCCCGGCGTGGTCGTAGACAACAGCCCAGAGCCAGTGCGCAACCGTATCTCGCAGTTGGAGAATATATCGATGGTCGAGCCGTTCGAGTTAGGTGTCTGTGTACAGAAAAAACGCCTCAGCGATCCGTTGATTGACGCGTTCTGGCGTTTACTTTGAGACGCGGCTCGAAAGACAACGGGCATTTATAAATCAGCCGGATCGACTTGCTTCATCGCCTCCACCTGCATCAGCCAGTGGTACAGCGGTTCTAGCTGTTGAAAACCCTGGGCCAACATCTTCGTCAGGTCGGCACTAAACAGCTTTTCCACCTGGCTATCAGTCGCCATCACCGCAAAGGATTTACGGTTGTACCAGGTGGCAATGTCTGCCGCCTGCTCTTTAACCAGCGGACGCTTGTAGCTTTCCCCCACCAGCTCGAACGGCGGCTGACAGCAAGCTGCCACCTCTAAAAATGGCTGCGGGCGGCGCTGCAGCGTATGACGAAATAGGTCCATGGTGGCTTTGTTGGCACTGTAATATCCCAGCCCGTAGCGCAACATGTCCGGCCCCAGTTCGAAGAAGTAAACCGGCGCATCCTTCCAGTCTTTGCTCGGCCGTTTGAACGTCAGCCACATGCGGCTACGGTAGCGCGATTTATCATGAGAAAAACGCGTGTCGCGGTGAATGCGCGACAGCGTTTTACCGATCGCCGGCCGGGTTTCAAACTGCGGGTCAATCGCCAGCATCGTCGGGGCAAGTTCAGCCACCAGCGAACGGAACGGCGTCAGCAGTTCGCTATCGTAAACGCTGCGATTAGCCTCAAACCATTCCTTGTCGTTTTCGATACGCACCTGCTGGAGGAAATTCAGGCCTTGCTGGCTAAAGCCACTAAATTTATCCGTCATACGCCATCCTTGTTAACGCCTTTAGCCCTGCAAAAAGAAGCGGAATGCCGGGTTATCCGTTTCATCGTGGCAGTCGTAGCCCAATGCCTGTAGGTGTTGCTCAAACTCGGGTTCAGTCTGCGACAGTTCAAAGCCTGCCAGCACGCGACCAAAGTCAGTGCCGTGGCTACGGTAATGGAACAGTGAAATATTCCAGTGGGTCCCCAGGGTTTGCAGAAACTTCAGCAATGCACCTGGCGACTCCGGGAACTCAAAGCTGTACAGACGCTCACGCAGTGGTTTTGAAGGACGCCCACCGACCATGTAACGCACGTGCAGCTTGGCCATTTCATCGTCGGACAGATCCACGACCTGATAACCATCGGCGCGTAACTCATCGAGAATTTCCTGCCGTTCGGCATGGCCGCGCGTCAGACGAACACCGACGAAAATGCAGGCATTATCCGCATCGGCGTACCGGTAGTTAAATTCCGTTACCGACCGGCCCCCCAACAGTTGGCAAAACTTCAGGAAGCTGCCTTTCTGCTCTGGAATGGTCACCGCCAGCAGGGCCTCACGCTGTTCACCTAATTCGCAGCGTTCCGACACATAGCGCAAACCATGGAAATTCAGGTTGGCACCGGACAAAACATGAGCCAGACGCTCGCCCTGAATATTGTGCTGTTGCACATACTTTTTCAGCCCGGCCAGCGCCAGCGCACCGGACGGTTCGGCAATGGCGCGCACATCTTCAAACAGATCTTTGACCGCGGCGCAAATGGCGTCACTGTCGACGGTGATGACGTCGTCCAGGTATTCCTGACACAGGCGGAAGGTTTCGTCACCGATACGCTTCACCGCCACGCCTTCGGCAAACAGCCCGACACGCGCCAGGTCCACCGGATGCCCAGCATCCAACGCCGCACGCAGGCACGCGGAATCCTCCGCTTCCACCCCAATCACTTTGATCTGCGGCATCAGTTGCTTGATTAATACCGCCACGCCCGCCGCCAGGCCGCCCCCGCCAACCGGCACAAACACCCGGTCAAGATGCGCATCTTGTTGCAATAACTCCATGGCCAGCGTGCCCTGCCCGGCGATCACCGTTGGGTGATCAAAGGGTGGCACGAACGTCATGCCCTGTTTGAGTGAAAGCTCAATCGCTCTGGCCTTGGCTTCATCAAAGTTGGCACCGTGCAACAACACTTCACCGCCAAAGCTACGTACCGCATCCACTTTGATATCTGCGGTGGACACCGGCATCACGATCAACGTTTTGATACCCACGCGTTTGCCGGAATAGGCTACGCCCTGGGCGTGGTTGCCAGCCGAAGCCGTCACCACACCGCGGGCCTTTTGTTCTTCGTTCAGGCTGGCAATCATGGCGTAAGCCCCGCGCAGCTTGAAACTGTGAACCGGCTGACGATCTTCACGCTTCACCAAAATGGTATTGCCGAGGCGTGAAGATATTTTACTCATGGTCTGTAATGGGGTGACCTGAGCCACCTCATAAACCGGCGAGCGGAGCACCGCTCGCAAATACTCCGCGCCACAGGGAGCGTCGGGTAGGGGTTGCGATACCGCCATGATATTTAGCCTCCCAGCTTGCTCTTGTCGCGCACGGCGCCTTTGTCGGCGCTGGTCGCCAGCATGGCGTAAGCGCGCAGGGCGAAGGAAACCTGACGCTCGCGATTTTTCGGTGTCCATGCCCGATCGCCACGTGCCAGCTCAACTTCACGGCGCGCCGCCAGTTCGCTGTCCGTGACGTCCAGCACCATGCTGCGCTTTGGAATATCGATGTCGATCATGTCGCCATCTTCGATCAACGCAATCAGACCACCGCTGCCCGCTTCCGGAGAAACGTGGCCAATAGACAGGCCCGAGGTACCGCCGGAGAAGCGGCCGTCGGTGATCAGCGCACAGGCTTTGCCCAGCCCCATGGACTTAAGGTAGGTCGTTGGGTACAGCATTTCCTGCATGCCCGGCCCACCTTTAGGCCCCTCGTAGCGGATCACCACCACGTCGCCGGCAACCACTTTGCCGCCGAGGATCGCGTCCACCGCCGAGTCCTGGCTTTCGTACACTTTGGCCGGACCGCGGAAGGTCAGGTTCTCTTTGTCGACGCCCGCAGTTTTAACGATGCTGCCGTCCAGCGCCATGTTGCCGTACAGTACGGCCAGCCCCCCCTCCTGGCTGAACGCATTTTCCAGCGAACGGATACAGCCCTCTGCACGGTCATCATCCAGCGTATCCCAACGACAATCCTGCGAGAACGCCTTGGTGGTGCGGATACCCGCCGGACCGGCACGGAACATTTTCTTCACCGCGTCATCTTGGGTCAGCATGATGTCGTATTTATCCAACGTCTCCGGCAGTTTCATGCCCAGGATATTGTCGACGTCACGGTTCAACAGGCCAGCGCGATCCAGCTCGCCAAGAATAGCCAGTACACCACCGGCGCGGTGTACGTCTTCCATATGGTATTTCGGGGTGCTTGGCGCCACCTTGCACAGGTGCGGTACCTTGCGTGACAGCCGGTCGATATCTTCCATGGTGAAGTCGATTTCACCTTCCTGTGCGGAGGCCAGCAGGTGCAATACGGTATTGGTCGAGCCGCCCATGGCGATATCCAGCGTCATGGCGTTTTCGAATGCGGCCTTGTTGGCGATATTGCGCGGCAACGCGCTTTCATCACCCTGCTCGTAGTAACGTTTGGTCAAGGCTACGATGCGTTTACCGGCGTTAATAAACAGCTCTTTACGGTCGGCATGGGTCGCCAGCAACGAGCCATTGCCCGGCTGTGACAGGCCCAGCGCTTCGGTCAGGCAGTTCATCGAGTTGGCGGTGAACATGCCGGAACAGGAGCCGCAGGTCGGGCAGGCGGAACGTTCGATCTGCTCGCTGTCGGCGTCGCTGACGTTCGGGTTGGCACCCTGAATCATCGCGTCCACCAGATCCAGTTTGATGATCTTATCGGACAGCTTGGTCTTGCCGGCTTCCATCGGGCCGCCAGAAACGAAAATCACCGGAATGTTAAGGCGCAGTGACGCCATCAGCATCCCTGGGGTGATCTTGTCGCAGTTGGAAATGCACACCATCGCATCCGCGCAGTGGGCATTCACCATGTATTCAACCGAGTCGGCGATCAATTCACGAGATGGCAAAGAATAGAGCATGCCGCCGTGGCCCATCGCGATACCGTCATCCACCGCAATGGTGTTGAACTCTTTGGCAACGCCGCCTGAGGCTTCGATCTGTTCTGCAACCAGCTTGCCCAAATCACGCAGATGCACATGGCCCGGAACGAACTGGGTAAATGAGTTAACCACCGCAATAATGGGTTTGCCAAAATCGTCGTCGGTCATTCCGGTCGCGCGCCATAATGCGCGGGCACCCGCCATGTTGCGGCCGTGGGTTGTGGTGGCGGAACGGTACTTAGGCATGCTCTTTACTCCAAATGTATTTATTACAGGCGGCGAACGAACCGCCTGAATATTATTGTCTGTCTGTCGTTTACCCTATGGCTTTCAAGCTGCGGCCAACAACGCGGCGGTTTAAAAGACGACGGGTAACATTGTTATTGGTTTACCGGGTCCAACCAGCCGTACTTGTCTTCAGTCTTGCCGGTAAACAGGCCAAAGAACGCCTGTTGAATCTGTTTGGTTACCGGGCCGCACTTGCCAATGCCGACCTGGATGCCGTCAACACTACGCACCGGGGTGATTTCTGCGGCGGTGCCGGACATGAAGACTTCGTCGGCCAGGTACAGTGATTCACGCGACAACACCTGCTCACGCACTTCGAAGCCCATGTCTTTCGCCAGTTTGATGATGGCATCGCGGGTGATGCCCGGCAGTGCAGAAGACGTAAACGGCGGGGTAAACAGCACACCGTCTTTCACTTCGAACAGGTTCTCGCCTGCGCCTTCGGAAATATACCCGTGCACGTCAAGCGCAATCCCTTCCTGGTAACCATGGCGGCGCGCTTCGCTGCCCACCAGCAGCGAGGAAAGGTAGTTACCGCCGGCTTTGGCCGCGGTGGGAATAGTATTTGGCGCCACGCGGTGCCAAGACGAAACCATCGCATCGATGCCTTGATCCAGCGCCTCTTCACCCAGGTACGCGCCCCAAGGAAACGCCGCGATAATCACGTCTGTTTTATAACCGGCTGGCGGGTTAACCCCCATGCCAACGTCGCCCACAAACACTAACGGACGAATATAAGCGCTGCCCAGATTGTTTTTACGCAGCGTCGCGCGGCAGGCTTCCATCAACTCATCAACGCTTTGCGATACGGGCATACGGTAGATCTTTGCCGAGTCATGCAGGCGTTGCATATGCTCACGGTGACGGAACACCACCGGGCCTTTATGAGAGTCGTAGCAACGGACGCCTTCAAACACCGAAGTGCCATAGTGCAACGCATGTGACATCACGTGTACTTTGGCGTCAGCCCAAGGAACCATCTCACCATTGAACCAAATGTAATCGGCTTTCTTCGTCATTGTTCTTTATCCTTCTCACGCATCAGGCGCGTATTTGTTGTGATGTTTGTTGCTGGATCTCAACGCAGGAGACATCCATCAGTTTGCTCAACTGAGATGACAGTAGATCCACCGGGCGCTGGCTGGCAACGGTCAATTCAATATTAATCTTGTCGGTATTTGCAGCCGCAGCCATATTCATAGCACAAACCTGAAAGCCGCGATGACGCACGACGCGCAATACACGCTCTAACATTTCAGGGCGAAAACGGGCCTGGATCGAGAGTTGATGGTGCATCATGATATTTTCTCCAACATGGTTTCGTTACCGGCACCCGGCGGCACCAGCGGCCAGACGTTTTCGAGTTCATCAATCGACACATGCAGCATATAAGGCCCGTCGCTGTTGAATAACGCATCGAGCGCGTCTGCTACCTGATCTTTGCGGGTGATACGCTGGCCAGGGATGCCAAAGGCATTGGCCAACATCAAGAAATCTGGGTTATCGGTGAGGGTGGTTTCGCTGTAACGCCCGTCAAAAAACAGCTGTTGCCACTGACGAACCATGCCCAAACGTTGGTTATCCAATAAAACGATTTTCAGCGGCAGCTGTTTACGTTTTATGGTGCCTAATTCCTGCACGTTCATCATGAAAGAACCGTCGCCCGAAATGCAGATCACCGTATCTTCCGGGCGAGCCATCTGTGCGCCAACCGCAGCCGGTACGCCAAAGCCCATGGTGCCCAACCCGCTGGAGGTGATGAAATTCTCCGGGCGTTCAAAGGTCATGTGCTGTGCGGTCCACATCTGGTGCTGGCCCACGTCTGTGGTGACCACGCTATTGGCCGGCTTGCGCTCAGACAGCTGTTTCAACAGCAGCGGCGCGTAAATCGGCTGGCCTGGATGATCATAACGACAAGGGTGTGTTTCTTTCAGTTCAACCACGCGGCGCTGCCAGGCGGTGATTGTCAGCGGCTGCTGCAGCGCGGGCAATAACGCCTTTAAATCACCCTGCAGCGCGACATGTGCCTGACGTAATTTGCTCATTTCCGCCGGGTCGATATCCATGTGGATCACCTTGGCGTGTGGTGCAAAAGCATTCAGTTTACCGGTCACGCGATCGTCAAAACGTGCGCCGACAGCGATCAACAAGTCGCATTCTTGCACCGCAAGATTGGCGGCCTTGGTGCCGTGCATCCCCAACATACCGAGGTAATGCGGTTGCTCGGCATCCGCTGCCCCCAGCCCTTTCAACGTGACGACGTTAGGCATTTGGGTCGCCGCGATAAACTCGCGTAATTCCGGTACCGCCTGCGCCATGCCAACGCCACCGCCGATGTACAACATGGGCTTGTGTGCCTGCGCCAGCAACTCAGCGGCTTGTGCCAACTCTGCCGCCGGGTAGTTCAGTTCTTCCACTACCGGCATCAAGTGTGGGTGCAATTCGCCGTGAGCCAGTTGGATGTCTTTCGGGATGTCGATCAGCACGGGGCCGGGACGGCCGCTGCTTGCAATGGCAAAGGCTTCCGCCATGATGCCCGGCAGCGCATCCAGTGATTCCACCAGGAAGCTGTGTTTGGTGCAGGCCAAAGACAGGCCGAGAACATCGATCTCCTGAAAAGCATCGGTACCTATCAGCGCAGAGCCCACCTGACCGGTAATCGCCACCACGGGAACGGAATCCAGCAAGGCATCGGCCAGGCCAGTGATCAGGTTGGTAGCCCCGGGGCCAGAGGTAGCAATGCAAACGCCAACTTTACCGGTTGAGCGAGCGTAACCAATAGCAGCCATCGCGGCGCCCTGCTCGTGGCGGCACAGTAGGTGTTCCACCCCGCCGTCATACAATGCATCGTAGACCGGCATGATTGCGCCACCCGGATAGCCGAATACCGTATCAACCCCCTGCGCACGCAACGCTTGTACTACCCACTGAGCCCCGTTCATGGTTATTTCCCCGCCTTACTTCGACAATTGCAGGATTTTGTTCTGTTACTCATATTTTTATCCTCGCTTCACTTTTCTCTTGCCAATAAAAAACCCCCGGACCTTACGGTGCGGGGGTTCTCTTGCGATTCCGGCTTGTTTTCTAAGCCATTCTTCGTCCAAGTGCAGCCCCGCACGGTGGGATAATAATCACCACCACGCTAATCACGACTAGGCTAATCACTTGGGCAAAGGCTTTCATAATAGGTTTGTTCACTGTGCTCGTTTCGAACTAATACCTACAGAGGTACCATAGTCCCGCGCGGCATGACAACACTTTTTTTGCGTTATTATTCGGCGCAATCTGGTCATACCTCGCGCAACATGCCCGGTTTTCACACGCTGGCGTGCGGGCCGGAGGGCTTCACTGCCCCCGAGATCGCCTTGCCGCGCGTGTCCTTACCAAAGAACACCAACAGCGCAATGATGATCGCTACCGTACCGGCGATGATTGCCATCGCCAATCCATAATTTTGGCCATTATGCTCGGCGATCGTTGCCTGTAGCGTGGCATTGACGGAGGCGATCAAGTTACCCAACTGGTAAACAAATCCTGGCAGTACCGCGCGGGTGTTCGCCGGGACCAACTCAGTGAGGTAAGTCGGTATTACGCCCCAAGCCCCCTGTACCATGAACTGCATCAGGAACGCGCCAATTCCCAGCATCAGCGAGCCGCTGGAAAACGCCCATAACGGGATCACGGGCAACGCCAAGAGCGCGGCAATAATAATCGCTTTCTTGCGGCCGATTTTTTCCGACAGCGCCCCAAAGAAAACGCCCCCAATAATTGACGCGATATTGTAGCTAATGGCGATGATACTGACGGTTTTAGGATCGAAACCATGTTGAACTTTCAAAAATACCGGATACATATCCTGGGTACCGTGCGAGAAGAAATTGAACGCCGCCATCAGCAATACCAGGTAGCCGCAGAGCTTCCAATGGCTTTTCAGCACCGGCAGTAATGCGCTGCTTTCCTTGCGTTCTCGCGCCGCCAGCCACACCGGTGACTCCTGCACGCAATAATAAATAAACGGCAACAGCAAAATGGGTGCAGCACCAATCACGAACATGCCACGCCAGCCAACCACCTCAAACAACAGACCATACACCACTGCCGCCAACAGATAGCCGAACGGGTAACCTGCCTGAAAAATCCCTGACATGAGGCCACGTGAGCGATCGGGAATCGTTTCCATCGCCAGTGACGATGCCACGCCCCAGATCCCGCCCATTGCCACGCCGTATAACACCCGCAACAACAGGAACACCGTCAACGACGGTGCCGCCGCAGACAGCAGTTCAAATACCGAGAAGAAGACAATATTCAGCATCAAGATCGGTTTACGACCGTACTTTTCGGCCGCACGACCAAAGATTAACGCGCCAATCGGGCGTACCGCCAAGGTCAGCAAGATCGCCAGTGTCACTTCTTCCATTCCGACATGGAAAGACTGTGCGATATCGCTGAGCAGAAATACCAGCACGAAAAAATCGAAAGCGTCGAGCGTCCAGCTTGAAAAACTGGCGATGGCTGCATTGCGTTGCAGCGGGGTCCAACCAAACATATGTTATCCCTACTCTAGAAGACGAGGTCATGAGCTTTAGCGGCTGCCGTGGCGGATGCGTTGGCGGTCGGAGATTGTTAACGAGGTGATCTTTATATTAACTAATTGTTAAATACACCCATTCCCCCTCCTGCCGCAACAGGATTGGCCTGCTAATGTGTTGCTGCATTCACGTAATTGTTAAGGGGTATTGCCACGCCTTGCGCAGTGCAGCACAAAAACATCTCTATCCACATGAAATTTATTATTTTAATTAAGATTCACCCCGCAAATACTCTAAGGTTGCCGCGCCTCTAATGCGCATATTCCGCATCATGTTGCCTTCAGAGAGGAGAGCAATATGTCATTGGCGGTTATCTATACCCGGGCCACACTGGGCGTTCAGGCCCCGTCAGTCACGGTAGAAGTGCATATCAGTAATGGGCTACCCGGTCTGACCCTGGTCGGGCTCCCGGAAACCACGGTGAAAGAAGCGCGCGATCGGGTGCGCAGTGCTTTGATTAATAATGGCTTCACCTTTCCTGCCCGGCGCATCACCGTCAACCTGGCCCCCGCAGACCTGCCCAAAGAAGGCGGCCGTTACGACCTGCCGATTGCTCTGGCGATCCTGGCCGCCTCCGAGCAGCTGCCAGCCGACAAGTTAGCTCGCTATGAGTTTCTCGGGGAACTGGCGTTATCCGGCGCATTGCGGGCTGTCAGCGGGGCGATCCCCGCCGCGCTGGCGGCACTGGATGCAGGCAGACAGCTGGTTTTAGCTACCGCCAATGGGCGAGAGGTGGGGCTGATTACGCAAAGTGAAACAAGGGTGGCGGAACACCTGCTTGAGGTTTGTGCGTTTTTGTTAGGTAAAAGCGATTTACCCGTAGCCACTGCCCCGCTTGCAGCGGATACGGCACAAGAAACCGCTGATCTTCAGGACATACTGGGCCAGGAGCAGGCAAAGCGAGCGCTGGAAATCGCCGCTGCCGGGGGCCACAACCTGCTATTGGTCGGCCCTCCGGGGACGGGGAAAACCATGTTGGCCAGCCGCCTAAATACCCTCCTCCCTCCGCTAACCGACCAGGAGGCGCTGGAAAGCATTGCCGTAGCCAGCCTGCTGCAACATCCCGCACAAGCGCTGCCATGGCGACAGAGGCCGTTTCGTGCGCCGCATCACAGTGCTTCTATGGCCGCCCTGGTCGGTGGTGGTTGTCATTTATAGAAATAAAAGAGATTTTATAGGAATTAATGCGACTAGAGCGGGAATTGAAAAACGTCATCACCAAGGATACTGAGGCTCCAAAGGGATCTATTTGAAGAAATTGGGTTGAGGAATATACTGATGGTCATATATTCAAACCCTGTCATCAGGAGAATCAAAATGACTACCCGCTCAGCGCGAGGCCATACTTCTAGCAACGTCATAGTGTACATTCGCGGCCCGAATGCACACTCTCGTACTGTAAGCCGTCGATCAATCGCAAAGTCTGCCATGAACAATGCGAAGATCTCCCTTGAGATTGAAGGACATCATTACAGTGATTCCGACTGGTTGAAAATCATGGAAATCGCTGACCAGCTTGAAAATGTCATATAAATCATTTCTTATTGAGATTTATAATCTCATTCACACAATGACATTGTGCTAAAGAAGCTAATCCGGGATTCAGTTTTCAAAGATTACCCTTAATTTTCCTCTCCGCTAATGCTCAGTTCCCGTTACGTAAATGCAGATGTTACTTTAATCATCCTGAACACCAGTTCACGTTCTGATATTAGCATCTTAAAGACCATATCCTGGACCAGATCCAACATAACCAGCAAATTCTCTTCTGTTGGCTGACTTAAACCCGATGTTCGTTTTTACGACTCAAACCAGTGTAACGACATCGATACTACTTGCCGCTATAGTTAGTACTAATAGAAATATATTTAGGTAGTTCATAATGCCAAAACAAAAATCCAAACCATTGATTAATCGTGGAAATTTTATCTATCGCTCAACGCTTAATCTGCGCATTAAGTCAGAGGATAAAGCCCTGATCGACAGAGCTGCGCGCGCAGCGGGTAAAAACAGAGCAGAGTTTATATTGGAAGCTGCACGCTTGGCGGCAGAAGAGACGCTTGCAAACCTCCGCATCGTCAATATCAGCCCTGACGTGTATAAGCAGTTTCTCGATAAGTTGGATATGTCTCCTCAAACTAACGAAGCACTCAGAAAAACTATGCAGTCACAGCCTCCGTGGGAAAATTGACTTTGAACTTGAATGCTCCAGAACCGCTACTTCAAAGCCATTATTTTGATAATTTCAAGTTCGGAGACGAATCCTTAGATCACTGGCTGAGAACACAAGTTCTGCAAAAAACATTCAGGAACCGCTCGAATCTTCGTGAATAGCTCGACATATCCACCTACTCAGATCTGAATACAACGCCATCAAATTATACTCTTTTTATCCGAACCCAACCTCCTAAAAAATCTCTGACGCAATGCTGGCACAGGTCAAACTGAATGAATTCACCATCACCGAAAAGCGAACCTAACCCGACTACCCTGTCAATTGTCAAAGACTCATGAAATCCCGGATCATCTAACTCAGCCCGAAGATCAAAACGGCCTCCAATTTTTGTCGAGAGAGATGAGACTTCGACCTTTGTAAAATTTTGCATGTTAAGCCCTATACTTATCTAAACAGCAAAATATCTAATAACATTAGAGTCTTTATTATCCGTACATCACCGATTTAGGCACTACTAAGCAAGCTTTGACATAAAAAGTTCGAACTATGCGTTTACCTTTGAAGTTGTTAACGATCATAAAAAATTAATTTTTCGGAGTGCTTTTGTAAGTATTCCATTGATCTGAAATTCAGTTAATAATGAGAGGCAGATTTAACATCTAGTGTACTGATGAATCAAAAGTGCAGCAATTTTCTCATCCTTGAGCTATTCCTTACAGATTGTGGATTTTGCAAGCATATCATCATCTCGGCATGCATTCTTTATTGCATTTATTTCGTTACCATTATCAAGTGGTGTCCAATAATTTTCAACGACCAAATACTTTTTCCTTTTCTTAGAATCTCTGATATTTAAAACCGTCAGAGTAGACTCAATTTTTGCCATATACTTGTTTTTTGATTTCGTACTGTAATCTGCAAATACTACGATAGCTTCAGGAACCATATAATCCCTTGCGACAAGAGGAGGGACACGGAAATTCACTTGGGATTTTGCATGTAATACATAACCATTCATTTCTTTGAATTCAAAGGCTGGCATATAAGTAGAGTTACCGCCAGGCAATGTAACTCCTCCTTCGGTAAACTCACCATATACTGACTTATTAATTTTAAATAGCAATTTCTGACCGAAATCGGGAGATATCCTAAATTCCTCTAAAATTTGATCAGTAGAGCTATTGTTAACAAGTTTAAATTCATAGCCTCTTCCCGAAGATCTAACATATTCAACTTGTACATCTCCCGTAAAAAAATCAAATATGAAACCACCGATTACCGTAAGAACGCCTGTTGCCGCCAACCATAAAATAACTCCATTTATTCTTTTTCGCAGTGGATTACGTACATCTTCTATTTCTATAGTACTTCTTTTCTGTACACGTCTTTGAGCTTTTCTAATTGATTTTTTTAGCTTTCCCATTTGATTCAATAGTTATCCTTTTTTGTACAGTTTAGAACAAGACTCACCTTTAGCAACTACCAACCCGCAAGAAATAGTTCTGTTATATGGTTAAGCTTAATATCAGAATTTTCAGTTAATTATCGCGTAGTAGAAAAAATTGGTGAGCATAGGCTTGTTAACTTCGTTGACAGTTTTTATTTCTCCAACCACTTTTTTAATCCACTCTTACTTGACCATTTTAAATATTTTTTATAAATATCACAATCTAATATATCGTCCATTTTTTCCACCTTCGAAGTAAAATCCATCCTCTTCAATTTTTTCAAATATTCTGAGGAATTCACCGTTGATTATTGAAATAAACTGTTTTAAATATTCTTTTTTACTTTCCACAGAGTGGAAGCTCGACTATCTGTATCGACTTTTCCCTTAGTGCCAGATAAACCAACATATATATAATTTTGTTTTCTCTCTTATATATTTCCGCTCTGGATAAAGAAGTAAATTTTGGGAAAAATTATATATTTCGATTCCAAACTTAGAGAAATATTCGCTTTTACTGGCAATAATAGTCCAACTCCAACGTAAGTGTAATAAAACCCACTCACCCCAGAGATAAGTGTAATACCAGCAAGTAATACGATAATTATTTCTTACACAATGCCACAGTAATTAAAATAATAGGGCAGCATTACCACCCCAGTAAAATAATAGAATGCATTGCTAGCCGTTTTCAATGCTCAATAAAACAAGATCCCCATCTTTCTTCGTAAAAAAAACACGGAGATTTTTTATGCGCATTACATATATTTCCTCTGTAGCGCTAGCTACTCGGCGCACTGATGAGTCACCTTCAAGATTGTATATATTTAACGATCCAAATTTCGCCATTAGTTGCTGTAATGAAATTCTTGAAAAAAATTCATTTCTTTGCAATGTTTCTTGGACAGGTCTAGAGAGAAGTATGCTCATTTAACCCTCAGATTCTTTAAAAATGATTCAGCATCTACTAAGGAGGCCTGCTCTGGATTTTTACGTATTAGAGCAGTAAGTCCTTCGAGCTTTGTTTTTCGAATGATTGCAATACAATGCTGGTCATCTGCGTATTTCATAATATTTTCATCGTAATTAAGGAATCTAACATGGATAAAAATCCATACTAAAGCACACAATGTCAGCAGCCAGAAAGATGAGACTTTTGGTAATAGTGACCAATCCAACTCTCCTTTAGGCATTATTTGGCTTGCGAAAATACTTGATAACACACCAATGACCACGGTTAGAAAAAGTGTAACTGATAGCCGTAGTCGAGGTGATTGGGATATGTATTCCATCTACTTTTTATCCTTACTAGAAAGACCTGGGTTATTAAACCGGCCTATCCAGTGCCACGCCAAGTTCGAGAGCAATCTCAGTAATAATCTGCCACTCAAGTGGCCAACTACCTCCTAACTGTGTCCTTCTATAACGAACAAGATAGTATACAAATATTATGATACTCTGATTATAGAAAGCATGATTATTTCTACGCTCTTTTATAATCTCACTAATATGAGGATTATCGCGGACAAATTTTCTTATCTTGTAATCAAGATTTTCATCCATACAGTTCTGGAACTCGTCGAAAATTACCAGCGAAGACTTTTGGTTTACCGGTTGCTCACCGGTCATTTCGAAATATAGAGTATTAAGCAGCTCTTGAACTTCATAAAGTCTGTCTGGTTGCTCATTGAGTTGACGTGTTACATTTGAGAAGAAGTCATCCGCAGTCTCAATGAATGCCATCGTTTTCGCCACGGTACGATGTACATCCGGCTTGATAAGCATTTTTTTCTTATAGATCACATCATGGGTGAGCTCTGCATAAGCATGCTGCAACAGTGTTCTAATCTGAATCTCACAAGGAATATCTGCATCAATATCGATACCTTTGTGATTTAAAGGCTTATTACTTCTGATAATAAAATGATCTGACTGATACGTGAACAGGGTCGGCGACGCTTCTCGCTCACTGACAAAATCGCGACATTGTATCGCATCCCATATTCCATCATCTGATGCTTTACTGATGATATCGCAAATTTCTGTAATTTCATTTACGAGCATTACAACAAACCGCGCACCAACCTTATCTTCAATTTCTACATATGGGTCTTTATAACTTTTTGAGCGATAGAAAGCCTTGTCAATAAGCGAATCATCGCCCTTTACCCTGTGCTTTACAGGAACCTTCAGAAAAACGTTGAGATCTTTATCATACGAATTCTGAAGGTCTTCACAGATAAAATTTACAACGAAATCCCCCCATGCATCATACATGGTTTTTTCGGACTTCCAGCGCTGTAAAAACTCTGCCTCGTTCATTCCTGTTTTATAATCCTGTCTTTAATCAGTATTTTTGTCCATGTCGGCTTTGCCCCATCATCTTGAGCTTCACCTTGGAACGTTTCAATTTCAACTAACTCTTTAAATACATCCGATGGTGCAGTAATTCGAATGTCTCTACTAAATTTTACTCTTCGGCTTTTAAGTTTTCCAGTAAGATGCTCAATATTTTTAATAAATGGCTCTACTGCGAAGTTGGCATTCTCAAGATACTCTCTAAAATTGTCTACATCTATATCTGACATGTATTCATTTGCAAACTCGAGAGGACTAACTCTCTCAGAACGCTTAGCTTTTAGATCAGAATACAAAGCATTATGAAGATCATTGCGATCCTCCTCAGAGATTTTCATTCTACTAATGAAGCTACTGGTAAGTTCAAAATACTCTTTAGTTCTCCTTGCGCTTGTAGAAGGATAGGCACACCCTAAAAAGTCTTGATAAAAATACTGAGCAGCAGCCTTACCGTCAGATTTATCAATCTGGTAGTCTGAGATATCAACTAGCCACTGAGTATTCAGATCCTCGGTCTCTGCGGCGTCTTCACGCATAAAAAAGCCCGCTGACTTATAAAGGCGCGTAGAAGGAGTAAGAAGAACTTCCTTAACATATGTCAAAGATATCTCATTCGTTTCAGGATCAACTGCTTTTTGATAAGCACTATGAATATCCGCTTTAATAATTCCAACAAATTTGAGTTTTTTAGGGTTGTAGGTTGCACTAAAAACAACAACTATCCCACCAGATATATTTTTTCGTTTCTGAGCCTCTGCAAGACGCTCTGCTATATGATAAGATTCATCAATAAAATCCTTATCACTTAAGCCATGTAGTCTATTTATTATAGATGGCGTCCTTCCTTCGTTATGGTCAGAGATCATCATTCTCACCGCAGACGATCCATTAGCCAAAGAATCAAGAACTCTTCTTTTGAAATCAGACATAGCATGCTGGTCAAAACGTATCAATTCCTTACCTTTCACAGGTTTTACAGGAACTTGAGAATCTTCACGAACAAATACCTGATGAATTGCAATTTTATCAATTTCGAGCACTACAAAGTTCATTTTATAATTCCTTTACTTACTTCAGCCATGATTAGTATTACTTACATCAGCCGATTCTTTGTAAATATTCAACCATTCATTGCCATCCTTATCCCAAATACCTTGATAAGCTTCGAATAATCTATCAATATCTTTCTGATCATAACTTTCTTCAACCGAGGTAGTATGTTTTAAATCATTCCTGAGTTGATAAAAGCTTAGTAGTGTTATCTTTTGTCTCATCCAAAGTTTTTTATAATCAAATATAGCCATCCAACCATTTACAACTGTCAAAATCACACCGAATACTAATGCTATATTCTTCTGTAATTTCAAATCACCTGTAACTGAAATCCCAAGGGTGAGGGTTATGGCAGCCCCGAGTAAAATTGATATCGCTGTAAACCCTTGAAAAAATCTTTTATTTTTCTTGGATTTCTCTTTTAGAGAATCAATCCCAGATTGAATCATTTCCTCAAGAGCAATAGCCGAAATTTGTTGCGACATGTAAGCCTCTAAAAAAAAGCAATAAAAACATAAATATATTTTTCATCTGCGCGTGCGTGCAGTTTACCAGGGAGTGACTTCAGAAACATTACGTTACTTTATTAATGTGTCAATCTTTAAATGTCCATCTAACGGAAAAAATCACGATCTCAGAGAAAATCACCGATACCGGCACTTGGCGAACGGACATTCTGGTTACTGTCGGATATGGCAGTTTTTACTTCAAGAAAATTACGGATTCCAACTATAAGCAAACTTACTAGTTACCATGTCAATAGATTGCGATGCTACCGTAAGAGACAGCAACATTGTATATATCTCTATTGTGCAAAGAGCTAAACCATAGTGAACAGCTGTAACAAACATCCCACAACAGCATAACCCGCAACCATCAATGCAGTTCAATATGGTAGTTGCTGCAAAAGATTAGTCATTTTATGGAAACCGCCAGTACCTTCCTCGGAGAGGAGTATGGCCTAGAAAAAATTGGCTGCTATTAGGAACAACTATCTAGTTTTTGTACTCTAGCAAAAAAACTAATATTCGGTGAAGTCCAGGGACAACCGATACACGGATCTGTTTGAAAGAACAACGGCTGTATAACCTTATTCAATTTCATATGTTCTCCGAGGAGCCAGGAGCATCTCCCGCTGACAGTCTATAATACTATGCTCAACAGCTTTCGCAGTCATTTGTTCCCGACGGAATCGGGCAGAGGTATGTTTAAGAAACCGTCCTTGCGTCTTCTAAAGAGGCAACGTAAAAAACCAGATGATTTTCAGGGAAAAATAACTTGCAGGCTTATGGCAATAGATGCGATAGATAAATCATTCTGATCATTAATGGATGCGACAAGATGCATTTTCGCTTCAGGAAGTCCAACAGGACCATTATTCGCCCGGAATTATTCAGAAATGAAAAATACTGGGTGGTCTGCTGGTATAAGGGATTTATACCTAACATCTCATTAAGAAATCAGCCAAGGATTCAAACAGAATTTCGCCAGCTGGGAAAAGATGGCGAATTGCTACCTATCTACGAAGACATCCCTCTTCTGGTCCAGGACCTCAGTTTTTTCAGTATTGGATCCGTTTGGCACAATGGTGTCTGTGTCCAGCAAAGCCATTTGCAGGAAAAACCATTCGAACTTAATTTTGACAGTGGTTGGCGATTTCAAAATGCCCAAGATGCTTCAGTTTTTCCAACGGAACTCTACAAACCCGATAGCTTACGTCTTCCTGAAAGCTGGGTCATTGAATTTGACCTAACCAACGGGGCTAAGCTCATTGTTCCGTGTATTGAGTTTTTCAGCCGCTGTTACGGATTTTCAGGTGAAGTAAAACGCATCCTGACCACCTATTCATGGGAAGAGTGCCTGAACCGATTGTATGCCCCAACCGCGATGCCTGAAGAGCCAGGTGAATGGCAAATCTGTCTGCCTCCTCTTATCCCCGAGATTGACGCTGTCATGCTCGCCACAGCCAAATACCGATCTGAAACGCGGCGCGCCTTAAGCAGCATCCACTCCGTTCTATCTACCCAGTTCTTCAACCAAAAGGCAGCGGGGAAAAAACATGAATGGCCCATACCTTTGAAAGTAGGGCCCTGGCACAGGCGACCTGCAACGTTAGTCGTTGAGGGGATACCTTATGGATCTGACGGCCAGTCTTTTCTTGGGCTTCGTATCACCGGTTTATCTGAGCCCGACGGGCCGCCGGTTCGCATTTCCCATCAACAAGGGGATAAAGCACAAAATCCGGCTCCCCCCGGCAGCGAAGCCGCCTTTGACGGTGCACGGATCACCACGCGAATTCAGGTCCCTGACAACGTGGTTGTAACCGGATTCACCGATCCTGAGCCGGGGATGGAAAGAAGTGAAGCGGAGACACCTTCACTGAAAATTGTGGGTCAACGCCGCGTAATTAATAAAGTCATTTCGCAACAGGCGCGTTATACCAGCGGCAACCTCGTGCCGGGAAAAGAGGCCGTCACATTCTCACCAGGTCAGACAGAGAGGAATGAGCGGTCAGTAGGTGAGCTCTCTGTTCAGACACGTGCAGTCAGCGTGATGGATTCAGAAGGGGTTGTCAGGGATGTTTGGGGAGCATTACTGGCACTCAAAGACGCCAGGCCAGATCTTGTCCAGTCGGTGGAATGGTATTCGCCTGCCGATGGTTTCTCTGATTCTATATACCCGGAGTACATTGCATTTAACCCGGGATCTCAAGCTTTAACAGAACTTTACAACTGGTGTTATACAGATAGCTTTCAGATATCTCGTCGTGGTGTTCTGTTCATCAGGATACGTATGCACGATATGACTGTTTATATCGCTGAAATTGAAAGACGTCCATCCTCTAACGACGAAGAAAACGCCAAAGAAAAAGATAAGTTTCAAGGGGTGATTTTCATACACAACAAATCACTGGAACTCAATGAATGGATCCGGCGCTACATGAAACTGGCAAGACTGAATAAAGGTGTCGTTGGAAAATTTATCGGGGACATGCCTGGTATTGTAAGGGAATTCAAGCATCCGTCTCCAACGAACAACAGCCCTCATCCAGGATATCCATCCATCAGAAATGCATTTCGCAAAATAAATGTCAAAATAACCATGTAGGCACTGTGGGGCGAATGGAGAAATATCGCGAAAGATACCAGTCTTTCCCCACCTGTTCAGAACAGAAAATCCAGCTTAAAAAAACGAAGATAAGAATAATAAGGGGGTAATATGTCACACAGCAATACGGACAAGTGGGCTCAACGCCGAGGGTCTAACGCTCGCCGGCCTGAAGAAATTAGAACAGAGTGGAAACGAGACTTATCTCGCCTGATCCATTCTTCTCCCTTCAGGCGGTTGCAGTCAAAAACCCAGGTACTTGGCCTAGGAGAAAGTGACTTTTACCGCACTCGACTCACGCACTCAATGGAGGTCGCCCAGATTGGGGACGGACTCCTGACACAACTTGACTTAAAATATGCAGATAAAGAAGAATCACTTTCTCTTCCAGACCACGACCTGATGCAGGCTATCTGTCTGGCTCACGATATCGGGCATCCTCCGTTCGGTCACGGTGGTGAAGTTGCTTTGAATTACTGCATGAAAGACTTCGATGGATTTGAAGGTAACGGCCAAACCCTGCGCATTTTATCCCGACTCGATAAATACACGGCGGATCACGGACTGGACCCTACGCGCAGGCTTCTTCTGGGGGTTCTAAAATACCCCGTTCGCTATTCATCGTTAGTTAATAAAAAGGCATACAATGTGGGCAGTGGCCCACAGAACTGGCTGTTTAAATCATCAGATTACAAGCCCCCTAAATGCTTCCTCAATTCAGAAGACGAGGTCGTTGAATTTGCACTAGAAATTTTTACAGAAGCTGACAGAAAACTCTTTACCACGGTTAAGTCAAATAAAGCCAATGATCCGAAACCCGCTCACAAGAAGGCAGTTTACAAAGCGCTTGATACGACCATCATGGATCTCGCAGATGAAATCTCATACTCATTGCACGATCTTGAAGATGCAATTTCTCTGGGTATGCTCACCCGAAGCATGTGGATGGACCATTTCGAAAAAAGTGCGCATCTGTTCTATGACTGTCGTGGCGCCACCTTCAATGGCTCACTCCAATCCGTAGCTGATAGCCTGTTTGGTGAAAGCTACAAGCGTAAAGAGTGCATTGGGATGCTGGTGCATCTGATGATCACGAGCGTTACTCTTGCTCCTCAGAAAGGTAACTTTAAATCCAGCTTACTCCGGTATAAAGCGGTGTTGCCTCCAACAATCGAAGCATTACGTAAAGCAATATTCGATCTGGTTATGGTAAAAGTCATCAAGCACGAAAACGTTCAGATACTGGAGTTCAAAGGGCAAAAGCTGGTTGTTGAGTTATTCAGTGTACTAGCGAGCGATCCCATGCGTTTCCTGTCCAGCTCAACACGCGAAATATATGAGAAGCGGGCAGCGATTAGCGAAAAAGATGGCATGCGCGTAATCTGCGACTATGTGTCCGGTATGACAGACGATTATGCTACGCGTTTGTATGAAAAAATCTTTGTGCCGCGTAAAGGATCGATTTTCGATCGGCTGTAGACTAAATTGATGATGTTCCCCCCTAGGCGCATCATCACTAAATGACTTTTCAGGAGGATTTTACTGATGGGTGCAGGTAAATCGGTAACAATAATCGGGCGCAGGTTCGCAACGATAAACGCCGCTAAAAACTATTTTCAGGACCAACGGCCACAAGTAAAAGCCAGCGGACTAGTAACCGAAGGTGAACTTTATGACGAGCTAAAAGATCTGTACACCAGATACTGTAACCTATCCCCTGGATGGGAATTAAACGGTAGAAACATCACCGCGTTCAGCGTTGATTATGAATTGCGTAATAACGGACAATATGCCCAGCACCTGTGCTACAAGGTACATTTTTCCAACAAAGAGGTCCGCCCTTTCTCTGTTCCTAAAGCGTTGTCATCTTTGATAAAAGAAGTAACCAACGGAAAAAAAGTTAAAGGTAAGGGTATATATGATGAAAAATAAGGGATTCTTTCAAAAGGCCTCTCTTGAAGCTCGCCTATCACACCCAGTGATTAGCGCATTTGAATTCGAATCAATGAAAGACATAAAAGAATTTCAGGAAATCATAAAATCCAGTTCAATTTATATCATTTCTCAGAGGCCACTGTTAAAAATAAAAAACATTATTTATGTTGAGAATGAAGACAACAATAGCCATGAAATCCATTTCGAAATTTATGATGAATCGCAAAACACCCCATTGAAATGCTTTATAGAATTCGACACAAAGGAATGCTTGAATAATGATGAAGCACAAGTCAGAAGATATTACTTCGACCGAGAAGACATGTTAACGGAAAGTGATGATAATATAGCTGCAATTGAACTTTTAGACAAATATGGAGAAAGAGTTTTCTATCTTACTCCGCAACGTTTTTTCTATCATCACTTTAAAAAACAAATGGCAAGTCGTATTACTGGAGATTATAATAAATTTATTGACTATGAAGTGCATTATATTGGTCAATCTTTCGATCAGGAAATATGGCAAAGGTTAACGGGGCATGAAAAACTACAAAGAATCATGACATTAGAGAGACCACTTGATACCATTTTGCCTCATTCCCCTTTTGAGATCTCTTTAATGCTACTGAGTGTTAACTCCCTTGAAGTCGCCAGTATCATTGACGGGAGTGGTATGTTTGAGGATGAGACTAAAAGACCAATTTTTCATAATTTCACGGACTTCAACCGTATGCATGACCTGGGTAAAATCGGCAGAGAACATACTAATGAATTTGAAGCAGGGCTCATCAAAATATTAAAACCTGCTTATAATAAGATTCTCTTTAAGGGATACCCATTTATCAAGAGTGGTTTAAGAAGCCTAGGTTACTCTGAAAGTGAGCTCGTCATTACAGACTTCCCCGCAATAATGTATACAAAGCATGCGGTTTTGCCAGCTATATTTACACAGTAATGGATACGGGAATAATTC
The DNA here is from genome assembly GCF_044900985.1 of Serratia sp. NPDC087055. NCBI lineage: Bacteria > Pseudomonadati > Pseudomonadota > Gammaproteobacteria > Enterobacterales > Yersiniaceae > Serratia > Serratia sp. NPDC087055. Next base: position 13,270 of record NZ_JBJDOG010000006.1, on the reverse strand, counting down.
AATAGAAGTATTCCCATACTTCAGATAATCTATCTGACCATTACCCTAAAAGTCGGTTTTGGCACCCAATAATTTTTATCTCTGACTAATAAACTGAACCCTTCAAGCTCACGAACTAGCACCCCATTGTTAAGTAGGGAGTCAGCCTGAGAGAGTGGGATATCATGAAAATAGGCGATTGCTGTCCGTACCCACAGCGTCTCGTTGAAAGCTTCAGCTTTCACCATCAAAGCCATTAAGGTCTTCTCTAGCTGAGATTTTCTGCTGTGGCTCGCTTTCATTGGTGGGAGTGTAAGACCAGAATTAAAAATGATGTTAAGGAAACGAATGAAACCACTGAGGTTTGCCCTCTGTCCCGGTTTCTGACGTAAATAACGAACCACATCACGCTGAACAGGAACCCCATTATCTGAACGGATACTAAATTCGAGCAATGCAACCGCTGTACTCAGAGCCATACGCACAGTTCGGTATTGTGTTCCTCCAGCACGTCGTTGCTCAAGCAATCCAGCATACTGCCTCATCACATCCCTTGCCTCAAGGCAGTCGCCACGTGCGAGAATGTTCTTTATATAGTTTTCTTCAGCCGACACCTGTTTAGTCACGTTCAAGCTCAACTCTGGTTCTCTCTCACGCAACCAGCGCTCCAGTAGCGGATACTTACGCATATCCCCAGGTGAAAACCGACGGAAGAGCGTATACCAGTCTGCATGTTGTTTTGACGTGTTTTCGAGTCTCAGAAAGGGAAGACAGTATCTGTCCGAGAGAGTGCCACATTTACGATATGACTGTCGATTACCAAGCCATCCACAAAATGCATCGTATTCACTTGCGATTACACTGTCTTGAAATAGCGCAAGATTCGTCACGCGATGTTTACTGAATATCGCCCTCCAGTGGCACTCCTCACAAGTTTTCCCATAGCCTGCAGGCATCATAGCTCCACAGTTGGCACATTTAATCTCACCCAGCTCCAAACATCGTTTGCAAACCGCCATACCATCCGATGATTTTACAAGCTCGCGGTATCGCCCACATGCAGAGCAACAACGATGTTCGATCCGGACACAAGTCGGGCATATCTGCCCGCCATATCCTGACCGACTGGAATGGCTTAGCAAACGCGAAAGCTTTCCGCACCGGCTACAAGGGCGGTTTTCCCTAAACCAGTACGAGCATGCATTACAGACCGGGCCATAAATGGTCAGCCTCCCCAGACGATATCCCTTTCTACCACAACGCACACAGGGTTTTGCTTTTTCGCACTTATTGCAGACTGAAAGAGGGTACTCGGTGTGGAGCCGCGCCAGATCCCCGCACTCAGGACACATTACTTTTCGGAAAAGGAACACATAGCAGCTCTGGCAATACCTTATGTTTCGGTAGCGACGGTGAAACGTTTTTACTCGTTGGCCGCAGGCATCGCACTCCAAAACATCGTCACTCATATTTACCTACTCTGGAACGCCTCAGAAGTAGCGCCCATTGGTGCTCAACGCTTCGACGTGAACGCACACCGAGACAAATTTTAGATTGCTTTTGAGCATGGGGAACATGATGTAAAGGGAGGTCTGCTAGCAGGATTTTGAGACAGTCAGGGGGGGAAAATGCGGATAGTCCATTAAAGGTAAGCCCATATTTACGTGCAAGCATGGAAAATTGTGCAGGTCCGCCTAAGATAAGAGGCCACGCGACTGAAAAAAGCCGGGCTCTATCACTTACTGACAGATACTCAAGTGGGAGGGATAGTGGGCCTACGATATCCTTCCTAACGGGAATGCCCGCGTAACTGAACAATTCATTCAGCGCACCTCCATGCTTTCTGGTCGCATACCTTATCAGCCGGACGAAAAATTCGATAACCAACCAGTCCTCATGGTTATGCTTGCCGCAGGCTACTACGCTGTTTTGATACCCCTGTGAGCCTAGCGCAAATTGCTGAAATGCCATGGCCTGCAGTTCCGCCTGCTCCGTGAAAGCCTCTCTGAGGTCTGTCAGGCATCTGAAACACAGGTGAATATTTTCATCAGGTGCTGTCAGTCGGTGATACTGCACAGATTCGCCGCAGTGTGGGCAGCCCATTTTCAGCAAACACTGATGTTTGAGGCATACCGTCGAAAAAGACAGTCGCCACATGAGCCGGAAGTATGGATGCTTATCTTCCGAAAGACATTTCGGGCAGAACTGCACGCCACCCAGACAGCTTCGGTTGCGGATACCAAGCGGTATCACCCCAGTGATTTTACCATTTATCGGCTGAAGTGGTTGCCCGACGGGATTTCCCAACAAACCGGCAAGCGTCATGTGATGAAGAGAAACGTCACTCAGCCCTGAATGCATTTGCAACACACTCAATTGTGACTTGGTCAGAACCCGATCAACGTCGTGGGTCCAGGTTCGCCAGCCCGGCCAGAGGGTATGAGTCAGAGACAAGGGATCACAACCAGCGGCAAGAGCCATTCTGACTAACCAAGAGGACAGACTCTCGCCCGCACAATCAGAAATAACTGACCACATAAGAAAACTCCCCATATCGCCTTCCCTGAGAGCTTTACATAAAATCATGCCCGGCCTGACTGTCAGGCGGAATCCGGATTAAAGAGAAATTTCCCTTACTCCTTGTGTCGGACGACACCAGGCATTCTTTTCAACGACAGCTTTATCAATCTTCTCGCTACCACTTTTGATTGCCTCTTTGCTGCATTCAATCAGCAAGCGGTGTAAATTTCCGATATTCCCACCACAAATTGCGTGAAGCTGTAGAGCCAGTTCCGGCTCATGGAGGCGTGAGGGATTTTTGAGTGGAATAAGCTTTTCGAATGCACCGAGCAGACGCTGGAATTCGGAATTTAACTCCCATGCAGGAAGTGCGAGTACGTCAAAGCGACTGGCATGTTGGGGATCGGTATGCAGCACTCGCACGGCTTCGCGCGTTCCGATACCCACAATAGGTATAGCCAGTTCGTTACACAGCAATTTGATAGCATTCATCACCTCACGCTGCTTGAGTGCTGTTCCGGTAAGCAAGGAGTGAAACTCATCAATCATCAGCATACGGACATGACAGGATCGGAAGAGATGGATCACTTGATAACGAAGTTTTGAAACCGGATCAGTAGCCCGGTAGGGCGTATAGAATCTTTCCAAAATTGAGATATACAGGCCTTTTTCGTCAGCAGTCGGTGGTGCTTCAGCAAGCACAACCGGCATCACGGGTTCAGCATTATCATTAACGTATGCTTTACCGCATAATTCAAAAAATCGGCGGGCAATTGTGGTTTTTCCATTATTTGGATCCCCCACCAGCAACAGATTTGTCATCCTTGGCCGTGAAGGCTGCCTCATCAGACCCTGTAATGTGTCAAGCACATATTTCGCTCGGGTATAGCCAATCCAACGAGGGGCATCTAGGAAATCCATACGTTCAGCATCGCTCAGCAGCATCACATGATGAAATTCGGGGTGAATATGCGAAAAATTGTTCATGCCAGGTCTCCGAATGGATCGTCGATGTCACCTTTAATGAGCCCGTCAATATATTCTGACCCGTTAGGAACGGAGCGACTCGACTTTTGGGAGCCATTAGTTTTTCTGATCGGGCTAGCCGGTGTGATACCTGACTCATGCACTTTGCGACGCTGAGCCTGGCGACGTGCTTTTCGGGTTGTAGCACTTGCCTGCTCGACTTTCTGCCGCATTTCCGCGAGCCCAGCATCGACCAGATGTTGGTTTACGCTATCAATGCCTTCAGCCTTAAGCTTTTGTCGAACTTGGTTGTACTCCCACAGACTCATTGACGGACGCGTCTGATCAGCAAAGGGTATCCGGAAGTAAGATTTAAGTTCCGGGTCGAAAAACCAGATTGAACTGATATCCCGTGGGTCATAGCGGAAGAGAAAACTACGTTTTTTCCCTGTGGATCTGTCTGTCGCATTAATCCAAGGGCGAAGCGGCTCTGCGTAATATTTCATATCATGCCAAGTCACACCAAAAGGTTGAATGGTACGCGTGATTGAAGACATGAAGTCGAGCTGAAGCGTCATGCGATCAGCTGGACGTGGAGGAAGACCAGCTCCGGGTACATCTGCATTGCCGAAAATTCCCACATCCCATTTTTTCAGGGGTGACAATCCTGTGCCCGAATGCATTTTATGGTGATAAACTTTAGTGATATACGTGATAAACCAGCTTTCAAAGTCACCTAACGTCATAACTGCATTGTTATCTGAATCGTACTCAACACGGTCACCAATCGAGGAAAATGTAGTTCCTGGCAGGCTATGGACCTGGCGAAGCACTGTCCCCATCAGCCGCTCAATATGTCCACCATAACGGGGGACTTTGACCGGCCTAAATTCAAGATTAATACCGTAAGCCATGCAGGATTTGCGGAAATTGTCGGATCGAAAGTCAGGGCCGTTGTCCACGTGAATGGTTGTGGGTCTGCCCCATACAGGCCATTCCGCATCCATCTTATGGAGCATCAACCATTCTTCTTTAGGCAAAATAGAATGCGCAACGCACATGGCAACTGACGTTTCAGAAGGCGCATCGAATGAAATGTAGTAACCCGTAACCATTCTGCTGTAAATATCAATCGCAAGCGTCAGCCAAGGCCGTCCGATTGGTTTACGGTACAGGTCATCGACAAGAATGACATCAGCTGGAGTATGGTCGATCTGAATGACTGAAAGAGGGTAATCAGCATTGGGGAACATCCCAGGGGTGGGATGAAAGCGGTTGCGTGCTTTTTCGTGGTATCCACGGGCCCGGAGAACTGCCTTTTCAGACAGACGTGCAATACGTGCCCTGATAGTCATGTGATTTGGAGGCTGTATGCCTCGCTCGCGGCAAACACCTTCAATGTACTCAATGGTTTTGCTGGCAGAGTTACGCTGTCGTGTCAGATAGACTTTCTCCAGCGCATCATTAATGAGTGCCTCCATCTCTGATGAAAGACGGCTTTTACCGCTAGTCCACCCTCTTTTTAGCGGGATCAGAGCGCTCACAGTGCCGTAACTGTTATACCGCTGTAACCATCGATAAAGTGTCGCCGCATTTACTCCAACTTCCTGCGCACGCATCTTCATATCGTCGCGACCAGATACCATCTGATCTAGAAACGGTTGGATCGCAGCAAAGCGCCCCTGCGCGATTTTCCAGTCCTCATCGGCAATATCCTCTATATCGGTAGCATTAGGCTGAAAAATCACCTCAGCATCCCTCAAAGGCCTTAATTCGGGTATCCGAAGAGACGCATGCCTACCGGTTTCAAGGTTAATGCCAACGACAGTGCCAAAGTCAACAACCTGAATAATCCGGAAGACCCCATCGGTATGGCTGACAAGTTCACCAATTTTAACGGCTATCATGACACGTTGTGGCTCGTAAGATTCTTCATCTTCTCGATTGCGACGGTTATGCAGTTCACTCATATTCAGTCACCCACAGTTCGGTATTCCGGGTCAAAGGTCTGGTGATATCGCAATCCAGCTTACGGGTGGCAACCAGATGCCAGATGTGGGTCTGACCAACTGCCTGGTACATCCCAAGGAAATAACGGGAAAGGAGATGATCAAACGATATAGAACCGGCGTCACACACAGCCTCAGTCAGCAATTGTGTTTCTTGTTCCGGGAACTGCATATTTCTATAACGGTTAAGCCAACGGATGTTATGCAGTGCCTGATTGCGAATACGGGATTCATCGTGAATGTGAAACTCCCAGCCTTGTTGTAGAGCATACCGATAAGCCGCTTTCCATTTTGGAAGCCATTTGCGCCAGTTTGCCCGCCACTCCGCCTCTGGCTTAACTTCCACGAGGCGCGGTTTTGGATAATTGTGATAAGTGAGATTACCCAAGCGATAGTAAACGAGGAAGTCGGGGGTGTAGGTGTACTCCTGCCCGTTTATCCCTAAGAATGGGATAGAAGCAGGTTGGGGGATGATATCGAGCACGTTCAGATTGAAGTCTGCCTGCATAATAAAATCGCGCTCAAGCGTTGATTCAAACTCAACTTCAGAATGCCCCCGAAAGGCGTATGCACCTGACACACTACGCCTTGTTGGCTTTATCCTGCGCTGTTGGTTAGGCACGCTGTCGCTGCTATTTCTATACATTCCACACTCCTTAACACCTATTAGCGTGAGATCGTCGCACCCATTTCTACAAAACCAGCCGGTAAGTGACTGTTTGTCAGAAAACATCATCGCATTAATATCTATATATCACAGTGGTTCACTGCCACGGCCAGGTGAAATATCGATGGCACACAATGGTGTCCTGTTTTTGGATGAACTGCCGGAATTCGAACGGCGCGTGCTGGATGCCCTGCGTGAACCGCTGGAGTCCGGCGAGATAGTTATTTCACGCGCCAGCGCCAAAATCCGCTTCCCGGCGCGGGTACAATTGATTGCCGCGATGAACCCCAGCCCTACCGGGCATTATCAAGGCATGCATAACCGCGCATCGCCACAGCAGGTGCTGCGTTACCTCGGGCGGCTTTCGGGGCCGTTTCTCGATCGCTTTGATTTATCGATTGAGGTGCCATTGTTGCCACCTGGCGTGTTGAGCAAACGCCGTATCGTCGGTGAAAGCAGCATAGACGTAAGAGCGCGCGTGCTGTTGGCACGTGAAAGGCAGCTTAAGCGGGCGGGGAAGATCAATGCCCTGCTGAATAATAACGAGGTCGATCGGGATTGCCGGCTTAGCACAGCAGATGCCGACTTTCTTGAAACAACGTTAACCACGTTGGGATTATCGGTTCGCGCCTGGCAGAGGATTTTAAAAGTGGCCCGTACGCTGGCTGATTTGGCAGGAGATCGAGATATTGATAAGCGTCACTTGAGCGAAGCGCTGGGTTACCGCAGTATGGACCGCCTATTGCTGCAGCTGCACCGCAGCCTGGCGTAAAAATGGGGCCCGCAGGCCCCATCGTTATCAATCGTCACTGTCGGTGTAATCTTCCACCGCATCAGCTTGCGGCTTACCGCCAGACAAGGTATGGAATTTTTTCGGGCGGCGTGTGCGCACCAGATATTTCGCCCATACTTTTTCCTGTTCGGTAACCGGCTCGCGCTCACCGTGGCACACTGCGACGAACAACTGTTCTTCTTCAGTGGCCGGCTGGCGTTTACCCGTGTCCAGCTCGTTAAACGCATACCCGAAGCGCTCTAGCAATTGCGCTTCTTTAATGGTGAAATCGCCGTGACGGGAGAACCCGCGAGGGTAATGTTTATTATCAAAAAAACGGTTGGTCGTGGTGAAGCTATCCGCCATCTGACACGCTCCTAATTCTCTCATGGCCGTGCTGTTTATGGCGCGGAGTATTAGATAGGCTTGACATTGTGTAAAACAAAACATTTAAATCTTAACGATAAAAATTATTGGAGATGGGTGTGGATACCGAATTACTGAAAACCTTTTTGGAGGTCAGTAGAACGCGTCACTTTGGCCGAGCCGCAGAATCCTTGTACTTAACGCAGTCTGCTGTCAGTTTCCGCATCCGCCAGTTAGAAAACCAATTGGGTGCAAATTTATTCACCCGACACCGTAACAATATCCGCCTGACGCCAGCCGGGGAGCGGCTTTTGCCCTACGCTGAGAGCCTGATGATGACCTGGCAATTGGCGAAAAAAGAGGTGGTGCGTTCACTGCAACATACCGAGTTGTCCATCGGCGCGACCGCCTCGCTGTGGGAGGCTTATCTAACCCCGTGGCTGCAATCGCTCTATCAGCAGCGTGAGGCGTTGCAGCTGGAAGCCCGGGTTGCGTTACGGCACTCTTTGGTAAAACAGCTGCATGAAAGACAGCTCGATTTGCTCATCACCACCGAGCCACCGAAGATGGATGAACTGGCCAGCCAACTGTTGGGTAATTTCTCGTTGCGGCTGTTCTCTTCCACTCAGCGCGATAAGCTCGCGCCAATGCCTTATATCAAACTGGAATGGGGGGCTGATTTCCATCAGCAGGAAAGCCGTATGCTGGAAGGCGACACGCTGCCGGTGCTCACGACGACCTCTGCGCATCTGACACGACAGCTACTTGAAACTACCGGCGGTTGCGCCTTCCTGCCCAGCCAATGGGAGAAGGACTATCCGCAGTTAACCGCAGCCGCCGAGATCCCGGCCATTATCCGCCCTCTCTACGCCGTCTGGCTGCAAAATAGCGACCAGCAGGCGCTGATCAGACAATTACTGAAAATACCTTTGAATACCACAGCATGAGCCGCTATAACGGCTTCAAACGGGGATGCCGGGGTTTTGTTCGTCTGCTGAGCCAAAACGCGCTCATCGCCTTCTGAAGGCCGATAAAGCAAAACAGCAGAATACCGATCACAATCTTGGTCCACCATGAGCTGAGCGTGCCGTCGAAGGTGATGTAACTCTGGATCAGCCCCTGAATCAGCACGCCAAACAGCGTGCCCAGGACCGTGCCCACGCCGCCAGTCAGCAAGGTGCCACCAATTACGACGGCAGCAATGGCATCCAGCTCTACACCGCTGGCAGCCAGCGCATAACCCGCTGAGGTATACAGCGAGAAAATAATCCCTGACAGGGCTGCCAGCGTGCCTGAAAGCATATAAATCAGCACCGTGGTGCGTTGCACCGGTACCCCCATCAACGCCGCAGATACCCGGTTGCCGCCGATGGCGTAGACGTTATGTCCAAAGCGAGTACGGTGCGCCAACACCATGCCGACGGCCACCACGAATAGCATCACCAGTGCCAGCAACGTAAAGCGGCCACCGCCCGGCAGTTTCCAGGCATAGTTAGCCAACGTCGCATACAGTGAATGATCGATGGGAATCGACTCCTCCGAGAGAATAAAACTCATACCCCGTACGAAGAACATGCCAGCCAATGTGATGATAAATGCCGGTAGCTTCAGCACATCAATGATCCAACCCATCAATGCGCCAAACGAGGCTCCCATCAACAACGCAATAACGAATGCATAACCCGGCGCTATACCGTAAGTCCCGATCAGTTTGGCCAATAACACCCCAGTAAAAGCGATCACCGAGCCGACCGACAGATCGATGCCGCCTGAAAGGATCACGAACGTCATGCCGACTGCAACGATGCCAAGAAAAGCGTTGTCGGTCAGCAAATCGCACCATACCCGCGTAGAGGCAAAACTGGGGAACTGAGTTAGGCAAAACCCGTACCCCACCAGGAACACCAGTACGGTCATCAAGAGGGGCAGATTACGCTTGATCATGGCTTTCTTCTCCTGAGCAGTTGCCGCAGCGAGATGCTTGGCGATTGCGCCATTAACACCGCCAATACCACGATTGCCTTCAACACCAGATTAAACTCCGGCCGATAGCCGGACAGCAGGATGCCAGTATTCATACCCTGAATGATTAATGCCCCCACTACCGACAGCAGCAGGTTAAAACGCCCCCCCAGCAGTGAACCGCCACCAATCACCACGGCCAGGATCGCATCCAGTTCCAGCCACAACCCGGCATTGTTGGCATCTGCACCGCGGATATCTGCCGTGACGATAATTCCGGCTACGGAGGCACATAGCCCACAGATCACATACACCGCCATCACCACCCAACGCGTACTGACCCCTGCATTACGCGCCGAACGCAGATTGATACCCACAGCTTCGATAAACAGTCCCAGCGCCGTTTTACGCGTCAGCAACCAGATCAACAGCAGCATCACTGCGGCAATGATCGCCGGCATCGGCAAATACATCAGTGCACCGCTGCCGAGCCGTGCGAACCCTTCTCGCTCAAAGGTGACAATTTGTCCTTCAGTGATCAGTTGTGCAATACCGCGCCCAGCCACCATCAACATTAGCGTGGCGACTATCGGCTGTATCTGCAGCACCGCTACCAGGAACCCGTTCCACAAACCACACAGGGCCCCCACAGCCAAAGCGGCGGCCAGTACGTAACCCAGCGGATAACCAGCGCTGGTCAGCGTTGCCGCAGTGGCACCCGCGATAGCCATCACTGCCCCCACGGAAAGATCGATGCCACCTGTGGCGATCACCAACGTCATGCCCAATGCCAATAATGCGACCGGTGCGCCACGGTTAACAATGTCGATCACGCTGCCAAACAGTCGGCCATCCTGGATGTGTATGGAAAAGAAATTCGGGGCGACCAGGCTGTCGATCAGCAAAATCACCGCCAGGGCCCCGAGTTGCGTCGCCCCAACGGGCATGACCCATCTGACTTTACGCGGTCCATTGGTCATGGAGAAACTCCTGAGGTTCATCCTGCCTCCTGCTGTGCGGCTATCGCCTGCATGATCGCAGGCACTGAAATGGCATCATGCTCAAGCTGTGCCACATGCTTTCTATCCCGCAGCACCAGGATACGATCCGCATAGCCCGCCAGTTCCTCCAGTTCGGAAGAAATAACCAGCAGCGCCAATCCTTCATCGCACAGTTTTTCGATTAAACGAATGATTTCAGCATGTGCACCAACGTCAATGCCGCGCGTTGGCTCATCCAGGATCAGAAAACGAGGTTTAGTCGCCAGCCAGCGTGACAGCAGTACCTTCTGCTGGTTGCCACCGGACAAATATTGGATTTGTTGTTCTGGCCCCGGCGTGCGGATGCCCAACAGTTGGATATAACTCTCGGCAATACGCGTTTGCTCCCGCAGCGGCAGCGGTTTTAACCAGCCGCGCTGGGCCTGCAGCGCCAAAATGATGTTTTCCCGCACCGTCGCAGCACCAACGATTCCATCGGTTTTGCGATCTTCAGGGCAATAGCCAAAACCGAGGCTGGCGGCTTTGCGTGGCGTGCGGATGTTCACTCTGCGCCCTCCGACCTTGGCACTGCCGTTATCGCACGATTTAATACCGAATATTAACTGGGCAGTTTCAGTGCGCCCCGATCCCAGCAAGCCGGCCAATCCCACGATTTGCCCCGGACGAATCTGCAGGTCAAAGGGCTCAATCATGCCACGTCGCCCATAACCGCTGAATTCGACCAACGGTGGTGCTTCGGTTGGCGTATGCTCGCCGCGTTTCAGTAGCGACTCGTCAAACGCGTGGCCAAGCATCATCTGTACCAGCTCCAGACGCGGTAAGTCAGTCGTGGCTTTCGTCCCCACTAGCTTACCGTTGCGCAGTACAGTGATGCGATCGCTAATGCGGTAAACCTGATCGAGGAAATGGGTCACAAAGATCATCGCCAATCCCTGAGTGCGGAGCTGGCTCAGGATATCCAGCAGCATGCTGACTTCTTTGGCATCCAGACTGGCGGTTGACTCATCGAGGATCAAGACTTTGGCAGACAGGTCTACTGCCCGTGCAATAGCGATAATCTGCTGGATCGCAATGGAGTAATTACCCAACGGCTGACTGACGTCCACCCCCAATCCATACCCCAGCAAAAGCTGCTGAGCCTGATGCAGCATCTTTTTCTGATCAATCAGGCCAAAGCGCGTTGGTTCTCGCCCGATAAACAGGTTGGCTGCCACCGAGATATTCGGCAGTAAGTTAACCTCCTGATAAACCGTACCAATCCCCAGCACCTGCGCTTGCGCGGTGCTCTGCGGGGCAATGGCAGTACCTTCCAGCAATATCTCACCGGCGGAACGCTGATAAACCCCGGTCAGCGCTTTGATTAACGTGGATTTCCCCGCGCCGTTTTCGCCTAGCAACGCCATTATCTCTCCGCGCTGCAACGTGACATCAACCTGATCCAGCGCTTTTACGCCGGGGAACTCGACGGATAATCCCTTAATCGTCAACAAACTGGTCTGAGATGTGGCCATCTTCTGTCCCGTCGGTGAGTAGATTAATAACCCATGCTTTTCTTCAGTTCGAATTCCTGCTTAGCGGTATCCGGTTGCAACAGCTTGGATTCGGTCTGGATAAACTTCGGCGGCTGGGTACCGTCTTTCTTCATCGCCAACAGTGCGTCAAACGCCGGACCGGCCATATTTGGCGTCAGTTCGACCGTGGCGTTGGCCTCGCCATTCATCATCGCCTTGAATATGTCAGGTACTCCGTCGATAGAGACAACTTTAATTTGCGAGCCCGGTTTTAAACCCGCCTCTTTGATCGCCTGAATAGCGCCAATCGCCATGTCGTCGTTATGCGCATAGACAGCGCAAATGTTTTTGCCGTTTTGCTCTGCCTTGATGAAACTCTCCATGACCTCTTTGCCCTTACTGCGGGTAAAGTCGCCAGATTGTGAGCGGATGATTTTAACGTTGGCGGCGTTAGCTATACCGTCGGCAAAGCCTTTTTTGCGGTTAATAGCAACGCTGGAACCCACCGTGCCCTGCAGTTCCACCACGTTGCAAGGCTTGCCGGCAACCTCTTTCACCAGCCATTCTCCTGCAACTTTGCCTTCATGCACGCTGTCCGACGCCACTGCCGCGGTATACAACGAGGGATCGTTCACCTCGATCATCCGATCGAGCAAAAAGACCGGGATCTTGGCTTCTTTGGCTTCCTGCAGCACCGGAGTCCAACCGGTGGCGACAACCGGCGCGATAAAAATGGCGTCAACACCCTGGGCGATGAAAGATCTCACCGCTTTGATCTGGTTTTCCTGTTTTTGCTGCGCATCGGCGATTTTCAGCGTGATACCCCGCTTTTCCGCTTCCTGTTTCGATACCTTGGTTTCCGCCGAACGCCAACCCGATTCGGAACCAATCTGCGAAAAACCGACGACCAACGGTGCTGCCTGTACCGTACCTACCAAGGCGCCAGTGATGGCGGCCGCTAACAGCAGACGTTTAACCATGTTGTTCTCCTCGAACTGCCGTGGCATGAAACATGCCTCCGGCAGAGTTGCCATTGTTGTATATGCTGCATTTTTCCTGGTGAAGCGGGTGTGCAAAGGGCTGGGCACAGATAAGGTGTAGTTGAAAATCGGGCAGGAATAATGAGCGGCATCACATCATGGCAGAACAACCATTTTGTACATGGATCCAGCTAAAAATGTCTAAATTGGGAACGATTTCGGTGGGGTTTTTGAACAGTTTTTCGGAGGAATAGCGAGGAATGGGGGAAACAGAAAGCAAAAAAAACCCTTTGCTTTCGCAAAGGGTTTCTAATATGGCAGGGGCGGAGAGACTCGAACTCGCGACACCCGGTTTTGGAGACCGGTGCTCTACCAACTGAGCTACGCCCCTAAATCGTGCTTAACATTATGCCTGCTAAAATAAGCAGGCATAATTTAAATAAGTGGCGGAACGGACGGGGCTCGAACCCGCGACCCCCTGCGTGACAGGCAGGTATTCTAACCAACTGAACTACCGCTCCACCGGTTCTTTCACGT
>NZ_JBJDOG010000005.1:0-305364 GCF_044900985.1 Serratia sp. NPDC087055 | reverse complement strand
ACGCTGATTTTCTCCCGTCAGAACCTGACCCAGCAGCCACGTACCGCGGAGCAACTGGCCAACGTGTACCGCGGCGGCTATGTGCTGAAGGACTGCGCCGGTACGCCGGACGTCATCCTGATTGCCACCGGTTCGGAAGTGGGCATCACCGTGGACGCGGCAGACCAGCTGACCGCAGCGGGCCGTAAGGTGCGCGTGGTATCCATGCCGTCCACCGACGCGTTCGACAAGCAGGACGCGGCGTACCGTGAATCCGTGCTGCCGGCGGCAGTGACTGCGCGCGTGGCGGTAGAAGCGGGTATTGCGGACTACTGGTACAAGTACGTGGGCCTGAACGGCGCAATCGTGGGCATGACCACCTTTGGTGAGTCGGCGCCGGCAGAACAGCTGTTCAAAGCGTTCGGCTTCACCGTGGAAAACGTGGTGGCCAAGGCGCAGGCACTGCTGAAATAAGCCCTGCCCTATCGCGTTACCCTAAGCCCGGCACATTGCCGGGCTTTTTCTTGGCGTTGTATTTTGAACAACAGTGATGGAGCTGATACGAGCTCGGGGTTCATCGCCCTTGAAGACGCTGAACGCAGGAACAAAGCCTCTGACCTTTATCGACCGAAAGCTTCACTAGCGCTATAAAAAACGCGCGCTGACAAACATGACGGCGATGCTGATTTTTTTAATCCATGATTCGGTGAATTTGCAGGTACTGCAACAACATAATGGTCTTGCCGTCTTTAATCCGCCCATCGGCAATCATCGCCACCGCGTCGGTGAACGGCAACTCCACCACTTCAATATCTTCGTCTTCGATACCGCCACCGGACGTGTTGCGTTCGTTGTCATGGTATTCAGCAATAAAGAAATGCACGATCTCCGTCACGCCGCCCGGAGACATATAGGCTTCGAAAATCTTCTTCACGCCGCCAACCTGAAAACCGGTTTCCTCCACGGCTTCACGGCGCGCACATTGCTCCGGCGAGTCAGCATCCAGCAAGCCTGCACAGGCTTCCAGCAGCATGCCGCTCTCGTTACCGTTCACGTAGGTCGGCATACGGAACTGATTCGTCAGCACTACGGTACCCTTGGCACGGCTGTACAACAAAATGGTTGCGCCATTGCCACGATCGTAGACTTCACGCATCTGCTGAACGGAACCGCCATCCTTACGCTTCAAATCAAAAGTATATTTGTGCAGCACATACCAGTTATCTGATAACAGCTCTTTCTTCACATTCTCAATTTTCGCGGACATGAACCCTTCTTCTTTTCCGTTAGCTGAAACGCAAAAATGATACCGCGATTAAGCCCCGAAGTGACAACGGATTTGCAACAAAAAACCCCGCGGCTCATGCAGAGCAACGGGGTTTTTACGGCTACCTGCGTTAGAACCCGTTAGGGACGTCGCGCATATCCGGCAGCTTGTGGGCGATGCCTTTGTGACAATCGATACAGGTTTTCCCCTCGGTGATCGCTTTGTCGTGCATCTTTGCCGCTACCGTTTTTTGCGCAGTGAAGTCCATAAATTCAAAATTATGGCAGTTACGGCATTCTTGCGAATCGTTGGCCTTCATTCGCGCCCATTCGTTACTCGCCATCGCCAACCGATGCTGGTCAAATTTCTGTGGCGTGTCGATCAAGCCGAATGCCTTGGCATACAACTCCTTGCTGGCTTTCAGCTTGCGCAGCATTTTGGGCGCCCACTCATGCGGCACGTGACAATCCGGGCAGGTCGCACGCACACCGCTGCGGTTGTTGTAATGCACCGTCCCCATGTACTCCTCATAGACGTTTTCCCGCATTTCATGACAGCCGATGCAAAACTGCTCGGTATTCGCCGCTTCCATGCCGGTATTAAAACCACCCCAGAAGATAATCCCGGCGCCAAAACCCAACAGCAGCAGCGTACCCAGCGCCAGGCGGCTTGGTCTGCGCCACCAGCGCCATAGCCGCAGTAACAGCCCGGGCTTTTTTTCAGTCGTCGTATGTTTGCGTTCGCTCATATCTTCCCCGCTTAATGCCCAAAGCCCGGCATGGGTTGGAAATCATTGCCGACAATAGGCGCCGCGTCGGTTTGCGGTACGTGACACTGCAAGCAGAAATAGCGACGCGGCGCGACGTCACTCAATACTTTGCCGTCTCGATCCATAAAGTGCGTCGGGCTGATACGCGGGGCACCGGTAGTGCGGTAATGTTCTACTCCGTGGCACTGCAGGCAACGGTTGGTATTCTTGCTGATCTGATACCCCTCCACGCTATGCGGGATCATCGGCGGCTGATTGACATAGTTCAGTGCCATCCGTTCCTGCTGTTTCGGCATTGAAATTGGCCCACCCACGGTGGCGGACACTTCCGGTGACTGACTGAGATCGACATCACCGGCGGCAAACGCCAGGCCGGCGAACGCCAGCGACAATAGGGTCACCCACAGGGTAAGCGTCTTTTTCACAACAGGGCTTTTCATTTTTATTTGGCTCCTGGGTAATAAAATAGGGTCGTCATCACGCCTTCTCCAACTTCACCGCGCATTTCTTGAAATCGACTTCTTTCGAAAGCGGATCCGTGGCATCCAGCGTCAGGTTGTTCACCAACTGCGCAGCGTCAAAAAACGGCATATAGACCAGCCCCTTCGGTGGACGGTTACGGCCACGGGTTTCAACTGTGCTGATCAGTTCGCCACGGCGTGACTTCACCTTGACCTTGTCTCCCCGACGCAAATTGCGGCTTTTTGCATCCAGGGGATGAATGAACAGTACCGCCTGCGGGAAAGCACGGTGCAGTTCGGGGACCCGTCGCGTCATTGAGCCGGTATGCCAATGCTCCAACACACGCCCCGTGGATAACCACAGATCGTATTCGCTATCCGGGCTCTCTGCCGCCGGTTCAAATGGCAGCGCAAAGATCACGGCCTTGCCGTCCGGTTTACCGTAGAAACGCACCGCGTCTCCGGTTTTCACGTAAGGATCGGTGCCTTCGCGGTAGCGCCACAGCGTCTCTTTGCCCTCCACCACGGGCCAACGCAGGCCGCGCGCCTGATGGTAACTGTCGAACGGCGCCAGATCATGGCCGTGACCACGGCCAAAACCGGCATACTCTTCAAACAACCCTTTTTGCAGGTAAAAACCGACGTCACGCGCTTCATCGTTTAACTGGTCTGCCGGAATTTCCGTTAACGGGTATTTATTGACCTCGCCGTTAGCGAACAGCACGTCATACAGCGTTTTACCGCGATACTCCGGTTTCTGTGCCAGCAGGTCGGCTGGCCACACGTCCTCCACCGTAAAACGCTTGGAGAACTCCACCAGCTGCCACAGATCGGATTTGGCCTCACCCGGCGCTTTCACCTGCTGGCGCCAGAACTGGGTGCGGCGCTCCGCATTGCCGTAAGCCCCCTCTTTCTCTACCCACATGGCTGTCGGCAGGATCAAATCGGCAGCCAATGCGCTGACGGTTGGATAAGGATCGGATACCACCACAAAGTTACGGGCATCACGCCAGCCCGGCATCCTGTCTTGATTGATGTTGGGGCCTGCCTGCATGTTGTTATTACACATCACCCAGTAAGCATTCAGCTTGCCGTCTTTCAGTGCACGGTCCTGTGCCACCGCATGCAAACCGACTTTTGCCGGAATGGTGCCCACCGGCAGTTGCCATTTCTGTTCAGCTGTCTGACGGTGCTTTTCGTTAGTGACCACCATGTCGGCCGGTAAGCGGTGAGCAAACGTGCCCACTTCACGCGCGGTGCCGCAGGCAGAGGGTTGGCCGGTCAGTGAGAACGGGCCACAGCCCGGTTTGGAAATCTTGCCGGTTAGCAGGTGCAGGTTGTAGCACAGGTTATTAGCCCATACGCCACGGGTATGCTGATTGAAGCCCATGGTCCAGTAAGACACGACCTTGATGTTGGGATCGGCATACAGCTTCGCCAACGCTTCCAGTTGGTCTTCCGGTACGCCGCTCATTTTCGCTGTTTTTTCCAGCGTGTAGTCCGCCACGAACGTTTTATACTCTTCGAAGCTCATCGGTTCTGAAGCATCGCTGCCCGGGTTTTTAGCCGCCTTTTCCAGTGGGTCCGTCGGACGCAGGCCGTAGCCGATATCCGTCGCCCCACGGCGGAAATTGACGTGCCGATTCAGGAAGTCCTGATCCACTGCGTTGTTTTGAATAATGTAATTGGCGATGTAATTCATGATCGCCAAATCGGTCTGCGGCGTGAACACCATGCCGTTATCCGCCAGTTCAAAGCTGCGATGCTCAAAGGTAGACAACACCGACACGTTGACGTGTTCGTTGCTCAGACGGCGATCGGTGATGCGTGACCACAGGATCGGGTGCATCTCCGCCATGTTGGAGCCCCACAACACGAAGGCGTCAGCCTGCTCGATATCGTCGTAGCAGCCCATAGGTTCGTCC
Organism: Serratia sp. NPDC087055; assembly: GCF_044900985.1. NCBI lineage: Bacteria > Pseudomonadati > Pseudomonadota > Gammaproteobacteria > Enterobacterales > Yersiniaceae > Serratia > Serratia sp. NPDC087055. The sequence continues at coordinate 300,963 of NZ_JBJDOG010000005.1, read as the reverse complement.
ATGCCGAAGGTGCGCATAAAGCCGACCACCGCTGACGCCATACAGTGACGTGCGTTCGGATCCAGGTTATTGGAACGCAGCCCGGCTTTGAACAATTTGGCTGCGGCATAGCCTTCCCATACTGTCCACTGGCCGGAGCCAAACATGCCGACCGCCTCAGGCCCTTTCTCTTTCAATGCCTGCTTGAACTTATCGGCCATGACGTCGAAAGCCTGCTGCCAACTGACAGGGGTGAACTCGCCTTCTTTATGATATTGACCGTCTTTCATGCGCAGCAGCGGCTGAGTTAAACGGTCTTTGCCGTACATGATTTTTGGCAGAAAATAGCCTTTGATACAGCTCAGCCCACGGTTGACCGCTGCGTCGGGATCCCCTTGTGAGGCAACAATGCGACCATTTTGGGTCCCGACCAGCACACCGCAGCCGGTACCGCAAAAACGACAGGGCGCCTTGTCCCATTTAATGGCGTCAGCACTGCTTGCTACCGCCTGTGCTACCGTGGGAATAGTCAACCCGGCAGCTGCCGCAGCCGCGACTGCAGCATTGGCTTTCATGAAGTCTCGACGACTGAGTTTCATGGCGTTACCTCACCTTGAGTGTCCTGCTGGTGATAAACCAGCGATACCGCCAGCACGCCGTCCAGATTGCGTACCGACTCAATTTTTTCCAGCAGCGCATGTGAACAGGCGGCCTGCATGATGACCACCAATTTGCCGTGCTCCTGATCCTGCGCCGGGATTTCCGTGTCCGTTATTGCCAGTAAGGCCGACGTCAGACGTGGCATTTTTTCCGGTCGAGCCTGCACCACCAGCCCGCTGACGTGCCATTCGTTATTCATCATTATTTTCGCTCCGGGTTAAGGTGACAGCGCTGGCCGGGCAGCCGGCAACACAAGCCCCGCAACCGTTGCAGGCCGCCACATCCAATATCGGTCGCGCCATCTCGCCCAGACGAGGTCGGAACGCTATGGCTTGGGGTTCACAGCTATCCTGGCAACTGCGGCATTCCACGCCCTGTTGCGCCAGGCAAGCGCTAGCGAACACCGCATGTTGCTGCCAGGGCGTTTCCGTTAATGGGCGAAATAACGGCTCCGTGCACGCCTGCGCGCAAAGCCCGCAAAACGTACATTCTGCACGCTGGAAATTCACTTCAGGAAAGCCGCCGCTACCGACGATAAGGACGCCCGTTTCACAGTGTTGAACACAGGCCTGACAACGGGTGCAACCCGCAATAAAAAGGGATTCTTGCCGCGACCACGGGGGGCGAATCGCAGCGGTTGGCTGACGCCATTGTCCACCAAGCAGTTTGCGTCGTGACAATACGGTCATGCTGTTTTTCCTCGACATTGCAAACACGCCACCGCGTGTAAATATCCCCGTCATCTTTCAAGCTGCAGGGTATAGAACCTGTTTTTTGTATTGTTATTGTTGCCGTTGCCAAGGAACGTTCAGTTGCCGCCATGACGTGAAAAATGACAGACATAAACCTTGAGAAAGACGGGGGTAAGATAAAAGGAGCGCGGGGGGTATATAATCACCCTAAAGGGGTAAATGCGGGGGGAGTTTGCGCCAGATCAATCTATTACCGGGTGCTCTGCGCTTTTAGCCACGCTATTCCCAACTAGTCGCTATTTACTTGATTATATAACGTCTATTGATGGGTGACATGACAGGCAACTTAATGCGAGACACGCGCATTTTAGTTGCAAAAGTTATAATTTTGCTTTCGAATGAAACTCCACAATGTCCATCGCACGCGAGAAAAGGATGCATGATTGCTTGTTAAACGTTCAGTGACCAGCAGCCTGGCCAAGGCGCTGTTTTGCATTGTCATATTGTCCGTGCTCTCCACTGGCTTGGCGTTGACTACCGTCGCTGACAGCCTGCGTGATGCCGAAGCGGTCAACATTGCCGGCTCACTGCGTATGCAAAGCTACCGACTGGCGTACGACCTTACCCAACAGGCCCCGGAACAGAATCAGCATCTGCGGCAATACCAAGAGTCTCTGCAAGCCCCGGTATTGCAAAAGTTGGATCGTTTTTACGTGCCTGCGGATGTACGTGAAAAATACCAGTCTCTGCAACACGCCTGGCAACCGCTTGCGCAGCAGATCCAGGCTGACCAAGCGGCAGACTATCAGGCCAACATCGCCGGCTATGTGAATCAGATTGACCATTTTGTGCTGGCGCTACAGCGTTATTCCGAACTGAAACTGACCATCGTGGCCGCTATCAGCGTGGTGGGGTATATCGCTATCATTGGTTTGGTGCTGTTTTGTATCCGCTTTATGCGACGCCAGGTCGTTACACCGCTTAAGCACCTGGTGGAAGCCAGCCAGCGCGTACAACAACGGGATTTTAATTACCCGCCGCTGGACACTGAACTGCCCAATGAACTCGGGGTACTCTCGCAATCCTTTACCGCCATGTCTGGCGATCTGGCCAAGCTGTATCGATCGCTCGAGCATAAAGTGCAGGAGAAAACCCAGCGCCTGCAGCAAGCGAACAAAACGCTGGAGGTGCTGTACAACTGTTCGCAAGCGCTGAGCGTACGGCAAATAGATCAGCAGGCCTTTGAGCAAATCCTGCACATCGTGCGTCAAAGTGAACAGCTGCACTGCATCAAGCTAAAAGTGGCGGACAACCTCAGTGAATGGCAACTGCATAGCGGCTCACCCTCAACGACGCTGGACTGGCAAACGCTGATCATCACCCAGGGCGACAAGCCGTTGGGCGAACTGAGTTGGCAACATCAGGATCATCCCCCTCACCCGCATTTGATGCAGAGTGTCGCCAACATGCTGAGCCGCGGAGTGTATTTTAACCGCGCGCAGAAACAGCACATGCAGTTTTTGTTGATGGAAGAACGTGCCACTATCGCCCGCGAGTTGCACGATTCTCTCGCGCAAGCCCTGTCGTTTTTGCGTATTCAACTCACGCTGCTCAAACGAACGTTGGCGGGTACCGCCCCGGATGCCCATGAGATTATCAATGACTTCGATCAGGCGCTGGCTGACGCCTATCGCCAATTGCGCGAGCTGCTGACCACCTTCCGCCTGAACATTCAGGAAGCCGATTTAAATACCGCACTGGACCAGTTACTGGCGCCATTAAAGGTTCTTACCGACGCGCGGATTCAGTTACACTGTCGGCTTTCTTCCCAGGCGCTGAATGCCCAACAGCAAGTGCATGCGTTGCAAATTGTACGCGAAGCGGTACTCAACGCGATCAAACATGCCGATGCACGGGAGATCGTGATTCGCTGTGGCGTGACGGCCGAGGGTGACAACAGGATTAGCATTGCAGACGACGGTTGCGGTATCGCCAGCCTGAGTGAACCAGAAGGTCACTATGGACTGACCATCATGAGCGAGCGCGCTGCGCGACTGGGAGGAACGCTGCGCATCCAGCGAGGTGAGCCAGAGGGCACGGAAGTCCAGCTGACATTCCCGCCATAAAATCAGGACTGTTCACCCTTCGTTACGGTTTAGCGAAGTCTAACGGTCATTTAAGGATGTTTGTGGCGCTAATTACCACTACTTTATAAGAGGCTGTCCCACTGTGAAGCGTGCTGCACGGCACGTTTGAGTGGCTTTACTCGCTACAGGGAGCATATTTCATGGTGATGAAGAATTACCGAGTGATGATCGTCGACGACCACCCACTGATGCGCCGGGGCATCAAACAGCTGCTGGGGCTGGATCCGCTGTTTACGGTAGTCGCCGAAGCCAGCAACGGCAACGAAGCCATTACGTTTGCGTTGCAACAAACACCGGATGTGATCCTGCTGGATCTGAACATGAAAGGGTTGTCCGGCCTGGACACGCTGAAAGCACTGCGCAATGAGAGTGTAGATGCACGCATCATCGTGCTGACGGTTTCCGACTCACGCAACGATGTTTATGCGCTGATCGACGCCGGTGCCGACGGCTATCTGCTGAAAGACAGTGAACCAGAACAGTTGCTGGAACACATTCGCGCCGCAGCGGAAGGCCAAAATGTGATTAGCGACGCGGTGGCCGATTATCTGTTGTCCCGCAGCGAACAGCACGATCCCTTTGCCGAACTGACAGAACGCGAGCTGGACGTATTACAAGAAGTCGCACGCGGGATGTCCAATAAGCAGGTGGCTGCACAATTGCACATTTCTGAAGAGACGGTGAAGGTGCATATCCGCAACATGCTGCGCAAACTGGATGTGCGTTCACGCGTGGCGGCGACAGTGATGTATCTGGAGCACAAGAGTCAATAAGACGTCCCCGGCACGCCGGGGAACCTTTATTCGATGGCGGCGAGCAGCGCCTGATGATGCTGGTGAACCCAGCCCTTGTTGATCGGCCCCCAGTTTTCCAACTGGTAAAAACCGTCATTGTTACGTACACCCTGCTGAACAAATTGCAATTCGACCCCCAAGCCTGGCAAGGCTTTCAACACGTCTTGCAGGGTACGGCGCGGCCACCCCGTCAATTCCATCAGACGTGGGACGTTTGGCCGTTCGCTGTGGCTGATCAACCAGCACAGATAAAGACGACGGGCAAATACCGGGTTAATTTCCATGCCAAGCTCCTGCTTAAATATGAGTCCTGATTATTTTTCGGGCACCCTGTTCGGCCAGGCCCTTGATAGTCATAAAATTGTCTTAATGACCGTTTTAACAACAATAGCGCTGTCCTTGCAGGTTTCTACTACCGTTATTTACATTATCTCCTTTTTTTCTCCACGCTTTACTCCCCCTTCCCGAGTAAAGTGCATAAGCGCCGGAATCCTTCCCAGCCGCTGAGAAACGCAACGCCGATGCGTCTTAAAGATAGAACAAGTCATAACGAGGTTCGCGCTGCATGGCTAATTTTTTTATTGATCGCCCGATTTTCGCCTGGGTTCTGGCAATTATTCTTTGCCTGACGGGCGTTTTGGCGATTTTTTCATTACCTGTGGAACAGTATCCGAACCTCGCGCCGCCGAACGTTCGCATTAGCGCCACTTACCCTGGTGCCTCTGCGCAAACGCTGGAAAACACCGTCACCCAGATCATTGAACAAAATATGACCGGCCTGGACAACATGATGTATATGTCGTCGCAGAGTACCAATACCGGGCAGGCCACCGTGACACTGACCTTTGAAGCCGGCACCGATCCCAACGAAGCGATGCAACAGGTGCAAAACCAGCTGCAGGCGGCCATCAAGCGCCTGCCGCAAGCCGTACAAACCCAAGGCGTGACGGTATCAAAATCCGGCGACACCACGTTGATGATGGTGGCCTTCGTTTCTACCGACGGCAGCATGGACAAACAGGACATTGCCGATTACATCGTCTCCAACCTGCAGGACCCGCTAAGCCGCATCAACGGCGTGGGCAGCATGGACGTTTACGGTTCGCAATACGCCATGCGTATCTGGCTCGATCCGAACAAGCTCAACAGCTATCAGCTCACCACCCAGGACGTCGTCACGGCGATTCAGTCCCAGAATGCGCAGGTGGCGGTCGGTCAGTTAGGGGGCACACCGTCCGTCGATAAACAGGCGCTTAACGCCACCATTAACGCACAGTCCCAGTTACAGACACCGGAACAGTTCCGCAAAATCACCCTGAGGGTCAATCAGGACGGTTCGGTGGTCACACTCGGTGATGTGTCCACCATCGAACTCGGTGGCGAAAACTACAACTTCCTCAGCCGCTATAACGGTCTGCAGGCTGCCGGTATGAACATCAAGCTGGCCTCCGGCGCCAACGAACTGCAAACCGACCAGTTGGTGAAAGACAAAATCGCCGAGCTGTCGCAGTATTTCCCGCACGGGCTGGAGGCCAAAGTCGCCTATGAAACCACCCCGTTCGTGAAAGCCTCGATCAAGGATGTGGTGAAAACGCTGCTGGAAGCCATTTTGCTGGTGTTCCTGGTCATGTACCTGTTCCTGCAAAATTTCCGGGCCACGCTGATCCCGACTATCGCGGTCCCCGTGGTGCTCATGGGCACCTTCGCCATTCTTTCCGCCTGTGGATTCAGTATCAATACCCTGACCATGTTCGCCATGGTGCTGGCGATCGGGCTGTTGGTGGATGATGCCATCGTGGTGGTGGAAAACGTCGAACGCGTGATGAGCGAAGAGGGCCTGCCCCCCCGTGAAGCCACACGAAAATCCATGGGGCAAATTCAGAGCGCCTTGGTCGGCATCGCGATGGTACTGTCGGCGGTGTTTATCCCGATGGCATTCTTCGGCGGCACGACGGGCGCAATTTATCGCCAGTTCTCGATCACCATCGTTTCCGCCATGGTGTTATCTGTGCTGGTGGCGATGATTCTGACCCCTGCCCTGTGCGCCACACTGCTCAAACCTATCGCCAAAGGCCACCATCATGGCAAACGCGGGTTTTTCGGTTGGTTCAACCGGATGTTCAACCGCAATGCCGCACGCTACGAGCGTGGCGTGGCGCGCGTGTTGCACTTCAGCGTGCGCTATATGGCAATTTACCTGCTGCTGCTCGGCGGCATGGCGTTTCTGTTTATCAAGCTGCCAACTTCGTTCCTCCCGCAAGAGGACCGCGGCGTGTTTACCGTGCAAGTACAGTTACCGCCAGGCTCCACATTGCAGCAAACCACCAAGGTGGTGGAAAAAGTTGAACAATACTTCCTGACCCAAGAAAAAGAGGACGTGCTGTCGGTCTTCTCCACCATTGGTGCGGGGCCAGGCGGTAATGGGCAGAACGTGGCACGTATGTTTATTCGTTTGAAAGACTGGGATCTGCGCACCTCGGGGGCCAATAGCTCTTTCGACATCATCAATCGCGCCACCAAAGCCTTTAACAAGATTAATGAGGCGCGAGTGATCGCCAGCAGCCCACCGGCAATCACCGGTCTGGGTAACTCCTCCGGTTTCGATATGGAACTCGAAGATCACGCCGGGCTGGGCCACACCAAACTGATGGCGGCACGTGACCAGCTGTTGCAACTGGCCAGCGCCAACCCGCTGCTGTCCCGAGTCCGCCACAATGGCCTGGACGACAGCCCACAGCTGCAAATCGATATTGACCAACGCAAGGCACAGACACTGGGCGTTTCCATCGATGACATCAATAACACCCTGTCAACGGCCTGGGGCTCAACCTATGTGAACGACTTCGTCGACCGTGGGCGGGTGAAAAAAGTCTATGTGCAGGCCGCGGCCCCGTTCCGTATGCTGCCTGGCGATATTGATAAATGGTTCGTTCGCAACAAATCAGGTGGCATGGTGCCGTTCTCGGCCTTCGCCACGTCCCATTGGGAATATGGTTCTCCGCGCCTGGAACGCTATAACGGCAGCTCTGCACTGGAGATTGTTGGCGAGGCGGCAGAAGGTGTCAGCAGCGGTACTGCAATGGCCGAAATGGAAAAACTTGTCAGCCAGTTGCCGACCGGCTTCGGCCTGGAGTGGACCGCTATGTCCTATCAGGAACGTCTGTCCGGTTCACAAGCACCCGCACTGTACGCGATTTCCCTGCTGGTGGTATTCCTCTGCCTGGCAGCGCTGTATGAGAGTTGGTCAATCCCATTCTCGGTGATGCTGGTGGTACCGCTCGGGGTGATTGGTGCCGTCGCGGCCACCTGGCTGCGCGGGCTGGAGAATGACGTTTACTTCCAGGTGGGGATGCTCACCATTATTGGGCTCTCGGCGAAAAACGCCATTTTGATCGTCGAATTCGCCAATGAGTTGAACCATAAAGGCCAGGATTTGATGTCGGCCACGCTGGAGGCCTCACGCATGCGTCTGAGGCCGATTTTGATGACCTCGCTGGCCTTTATCTTCGGCGTACTGCCAATGACCATCAGCAGCGGCGCAGGCTCTGGCAGCCAACATGCGGTAGGTACCGGGGTCATGGGCGGCATGATTTCCGCGACCCTGCTGGCGATCTTCTTCGTGCCCTTGTTCTTTGTATTGGTGCGCCGCCGCTTCCCCGGCAAGCACGCGATAGCCGCCAAAATGCAAGACCAAGGGGAATAACAGGCATAAAAAAGCAGCGTCGGGAAACCGATGCTGCTTTATCTCGAACGTGTATTCCGTTCCCAAGGTGCTTCAATGTCTGACAAATAAACCAACCTTGTTATCAACCTCACCGCAGTGTCAGTTACCTAACATCTCATCGATGAAGTCTTTCCAGTTTCCCAACTCACGATCAACCATAATAATTTACAACCTCAATTAATAGACGAAGCGGATTCTACGCCTGTTTTTTGAGCAAGTGAAGAGGTTCGGGAACGATGCCGCCCGCGAAAACCGGGGGTAGTGCACATTTTCGTACTTATCCGATCGCTGGCGAATCTTGGCTATTCCCTTCCGGTATCAATCCGTCAATCCCACTGCATAAAAGATCTAAACCGACAGCATCTGGGCACGCCGACTTGGGTTTAATACCCTGGCGCTTAGCCTTGCCAATCCAAAAAGCATCACCCCATCAGCCATTGTTGGCTGTACTTTTATTTACAGTCTTTCACAGGTTACTGGCATACAAAGTAGAAAACCCCCTCACGTTATATCTCAACAAAAATCATCGCATTACAAAAAAGTGTCGAACAATAATGTGACAGACAGAAATAAATCCCATTTTTTCAATGAGTAACAAACTCACTCTTACACCACTCAACAAATGATATTGATATTAATTATCAATATCATTAGCATTCGCGCATCATAAGTTAATGTAAAGGAATGTATATGAAGATGCACCTGTCCGCTTCAGGTAAAGGTTTCTCCCTCAGCGCACTGGCTTCCGCCGTGCTGCTGCTGTCTTGTTCAACGCTGGCCGCTGACCTTCCCGAGAACCAATTCCAAACCCAGCCTATCGGGCATGGCCTGTATGAACTGGCTTTTGATGGCACCAGCAACACCCTGTTTGCCGCCTCTACGCCCTCCTTCGCCAAAGAAAAAAACGGCGGTATTGTCTTTAAAGTCAATCCGTCCACGCTGGCAACCGACGCCAATATCGCCACCCAGCGTCGCGCCTTCGCCACCGCCCTCGATGAGCAACGCCACCTGTTGTACATCGGTAACACCGTCGACGGCTCGGTCACGGTTATCGATACCCGGAGTGGCAAAGAACTCGCCACCATTGAGCTCAGCGAAAGTATGAAAGAAGACCAATTCACACCGACACGCGAAATGGTGCTGGATAAGAAAAATCAGCGATTGTATGTCTCCGGCACGTCACAGAAAGGCGTGCTGTGGATCATCGATACCGCCAAGCGGGAAAAAATTGCGACGCTGAGCAACATGGGTGAATACCCAACCGGCATTGCGCTGGATACTGAACGCGGCCATCTTTATTGCGTCAACGGCAGCGGCGAACTGATTACGCTGGATACCACCAGCCATAAGATCCTTAAACGCGTCGTGGTTGAACCGAGTAAAAAACACTTCTTCCTCAACATCGGCCTCGATACTAAAACGGGGCGCGCCTTCATCACCGATCCAGACCTGCCAAACGTGCTGGTTGTTGATATCGACAGCGGCAAAATCCTGCACCAGATTGACGTGATCAACTCGCTGGCGGTGTTATTTAACCCGATACGCAGCGAGCTTTACATCACCCACCGCGAAGCCAAACGCATCAGCATCGTCGACAGCAACAGCTACCGGGTGAAAAACAGCATCACGACCCGCGCATTGCCTAACAGCCTGGCGCTCTCTTCCGACGGCCAGCAGTTGTTCGCCAGCATCAAGCAGTCCAAGGAAGAGATGGAGAAAAAGCAGGATTACCTGCTCAAGATTAACCTCGGCGGACTGTGAGGCAGGAAATGGCTAGTTTTATGATTCGCCTTTCCGGCGGTGCATTGCTGTGCCTACCGGTCATGATTGCACAGGCCGCAGGCAACGAGCAGACTTCCCGGCCGCAGAAAGAAGAAACCCTGGAGGTGGTGGCTTCACCGTTTAGCGATGACGGCAGTACCGAAAATACCGGTTCCTATACCACCCACCAAATGAGCACCGCAACCGGCCTGCCGCTAAGCATCAAGGATACGCCACAGTCGGTTTCGGTCATCACTCGTCAGCAGATTGATGATATCAATGCGTATTCGCTAAAGGATATTCTGCGCTGGTCAACGGGCGTCAGTGAAAGCAATTACGATAGCGAACGCTCCTCGTTCAATTACCGCGGTTTCAGCGTCGATAACTATCAATATGACGGTGTTCCCACCTTCTTTGATTCCGGTTATTCCGGCGGTGAATCTGAAATTGATTCGATCACGCTGGATCACGTGGAAATCGTCAGAGGTGCCGCCGGATTGTTAAACGGTGTCGGTAATCCGGGTGCCGCCATCAATTTGGTCAGAAAGAAAGCCTCCAGCCTTTCTCCTTTTGCCCGCGCCGAGCTTTCTGCCGGCTCTTGGGATCACTACCGCACGACGATAGATGCCGGTACACCGCTCAATGATGAAGGTACCGTCAGGGTACGCGTCGCGGCCGCTGCCGACCGCAGCCATTCTTATATGGAACGGCATCAGGAACGCAAGGGGGTGATTTACGGCACGCTGGAAGCCGATCTGACCAGCGAAACATTGCTGCGACTGGGTGCGGATTATCAGCAAAACCGGCCTAAAGCCTCAACCTGGGGCGGTGCCTTGCCAACCGGCTGGTTCAGCGACGGTAGCGAAATCAACTGGGATCGTCACTACAGTGGGGCATCTGACTGGTCAAGTTGGGATACCACACTGAGTACTCAGTTCGCCACGTTGGAACACCAGTTCGACAACAACTGGAAAGGCGTAGCGAACTACACCCACAGTCGCCAGGCCTTCGATGCCAAAATGGCAATGAGTCTCGGCGGGCTGATCGCTCCCGATACCTGGGCGGTAAAACCCTCAAGCCCGTATGCCGGGCGCTATGAAGGCTACCGCGATCAGCATGCGATAGACATGAAGCTGAACGGTGACTTCACCCTGTTGGGCCGTAACCACACCTTTGTGGTAGGCAGTTCCTCAGCCTGGCAACACAGCTACAGCACCTATCGCAGCGCCAGCACCTCCCGGCTATTTAGCGGCAGCCTGCGTGATTGGAACGGCGGTCTGGGTGAACCCGAGTGGTCGGACAAAATGCCGCAAATGGATTACCGGACGCGCCAAATCGGGATTTATAGCAGTGCTGACTTCTCCGTTACGGAACGCTTGGATCTGGTACTCGGTGCCCGCTTCAACAGCTTCGAAAACACCACCACCACCACGGCAAACAAAGTGACGCCATTCGCTGGCACGGTGTATAAGCTGACCGATCAGGTATCTGCCTATGCCAGCTACACCAATATATTTAAGGATCAGACCTATCTCGACAGCAGCGGCCATTACCTGGCCCCGATTGAAGGGGTAAATAAGGAAGTGGGCATCAAAGCCGCATTGCTCAATGACCGACTCAATCTGTCGCTGTCGGCCTTCCGCATCACGCAGGACAACCTGGGCGTGCAGGATGAAGACACGAGTAATCTGGATTGGTTACAGCAGACCTATCATGAGAGCCAGGGGGCGACCAGCAAAGGGTTCGAGTTCGAACTGAACGGTGAACTGGCGCAAGGCTGGAATGCACAGCTAGGCATTACGCACTTCACGCTGAAAGACAAAGATAACGTTAATCTCAACACCGAGCAGCCGCGCACCCACATCAACCTGTTCACCACCTACCAACTGACTGGCGCCTTACGCGACCTGACTCTGGGCGGGGGTGCACGCTGGCAGAGCCGCATTTATGCCAACGTTGACGGGGCCAAAAACGGCGAAATGGTCCAGCGTAAAGCTGAGCAAGGATCTTATGTTCTGGTCGATGCGATGGCACGTTACAAACTGACGCCACAAACCTCGGTGCAACTTAACCTGAACAACGTTTTCGATCAGAAATATTACTCGCAGGCTAATTTCTACAGCACCCGTAACTATGGCGATCCGCGCAACGTCATGCTGACGCTCAAACACGAGTTCTGATCGTCTTTCTCCATAAACGGCCCCGGATAACGGGGCCGATTTTATGCCAACGCCTATATTCCTTGTGTGATGAATTCTTCCGTAGTAGCGTGCCAAAGGTATCAAAAAACCCCCACGTCTCTGAGGCCATGTCATGTCCCCTACGCTGACCATCGAACAATTGAAAGAATTGGGCCGTTACCAAGAAGCCACCGAACTTGCGAAACAACAACTTTTGCAAAAGCCGGAAGAAGCCACCCTGCACTACCAACTGGCATGTCTGTATGACGTACAAGGGCTTGAGCAGCAGGCCATTCCTTGTTATCTCGCGGCGCTGGCGCACAGGTTGCCGCCAAAGCAACGGCAAGAAGCCTGGCTTGGCCTGGGCAGCACCTATCGCGCGCTTGGGTTGTATCAGCAATCGCTGACGACCTTCGACGACGGACTCGCCGAATTCCCGCAGGCGAAAGAATTGACCCTGTTCCGCGCCATGACGCTGTACAACCTGGGTGAAACCAAACAGGCTGTAGCAGACCTGTTGCTGTTGCTGGCGGAAACGTCTTCATACAGCGATATCAGCAGTTACCAACGGGCAATCCGCCAATATGCCGCCGATCTGGATCGCATTGGCTAAGCGAGGTCGATATGGAGATAGTCACCGACCCAAACCGTTATGGCGTCGACTGGCAGCAGTTAGCTGAACTCTTGCACGCTGCGGGATTGGGCCAACGAGACCCGCAAGTCCTGCAACGGGTTTATCAGCACAGCCAATTTTGCTATTGGGGCTACTACGATGGCAGGTTGGTCGCCACCGCACATGCGATAAGTGATATGACCTCCGTTGCCTATCTGGCCGATGTGGCTCTCCATCCTGACGTTCAGGGACGGGGATGGGGGCGGCTATTGATGGATCGGGTGATGCAGGATTTGGCACCGCTCGGAAAGGTGTTTATCTACTCGGTGCCCGACAAGCTGGATTTCTACAAAAAATACCACTTTCGTGAGCTGACCACCGGCATGGTGTATGCCGACAGCGCGTCATTGGAACGCCTGCAACAGAATGGCTACCTGCGTTGAACAAACCTTAAGAGAACACCTCAATGAACATTGAGAACCGTCTGCTTCCGCAAGAGTGTGCGGATATGAACGATATTCGCGCAGAAATAGATATGATGGATGAAAACATCATCACGCTGATCGCCAAACGTTTCGATTACGTAAAGGCAGCGGCAAAATTCAAGACCAGTCCCGATGCGGTGCGCGCCAAAGAGCGCTTTGACGCCATGCTGTTGCAAAGACGCGTCTGGGCCGAAGAACACGGTTTGAGCCCGGAAGTGATAGAAAAACTGTATCGCGATCTCGTCACTTACTTTATCGACGAAGAGATGAAGCATTGGTCCAAGGACCAGGACAAAAAGTGAATGCAACGGGGTTTTCTCCCTCATCGACCACGAATGGCCGATGGTGAAAAAAAGTCTGGGTTATCAATTGCGGCAGCTCAGACCATAGCCTTGACCAGAAAAACTACAGCGCCTTCATCATAAAGATACGGTGGGTGCCCGCCGGCAGGCAGGGCACTTCACCAAAGCGCGTCCAGCCATTCAGCTCATAAAATTTCGGTGCCTGGAAACTGAGGGTGTATAACACCGCAGAAACACATCCCCTGCTCCGCCCTTCCCGTTCAAAACGACGCAGCAGTTCGCTGCCCAGCCCCGAACCTCTCAGCGATTTTGGCAGATAAAACAGATCTAAAAACAGCATGCCCAGTGATGAACGTCCGGTGATCCCACCCAACACCGCTCCGCTCACGGAATCTCTCACCACCACGGCCAGCGGGCGTCGGTCGTTGCTACCCGTGATCTCATCGTTGTACTGATTCAAACCCTCAGCGATCAGCGCGTGTATTTCATCAATCGCGCTTTCGGTGATGTCGATACGATATTTATCCATGCTTTTCTTCTTGTGCAGGCAGACTGGGTACCACATTGAGATTAGCAAATAATCCGCCGCGGTAAATTCGGCCGGTGTTTTTTCAGCTTTTCCTCGCCTTTCAGACCATTGGACGGTGGAACTCCCCGCTATTTTTCGGCATTCTGGTCGCTGGCTTTCATTTCACCGCCACCGGCGGTTTACCACCGGCCACACGCGCCGGTGTTGGGTTGCAGAGAAGGTTCTTACTCCATGACGTTAACCATGTACGGCATCAAAAATTGTGACACCATCAAAAAAGCGCGCCGCTGGCTGGAAGAACAGGGTGTGGCTTATCAATTTCACGACTACCGCGCAGACGGGCTGGACGAACAGCAGCTGCGTGATTTTGTCGATATTTTGGGCTGGGAGCCGCTGCTGAATACCCGCGGCACCACCTGGCGCAAACTGGACGAAGCGCAGCGTAACGCCTGCGACAATCCCGATGCAGCCATCGCGCTGATGCTGTCCCAACCGGCCATCATCAAGCGTCCGTTGCTGATCGACGGCAAAGGTCATGCTCTGCTCGGCTTCAACGCCGAGGGTTATCAGCAATTTATTTCCGAGGTGGCAGCATGATTTGCCCGGTGATCGAACTGGCCCAACAGCTGATCAAACGCCCTTCTCTCAGCCCACATGACGAAGGCTGCCAGGCGCTAATGATTGAACGTCTCGAAGCCATCGGTTTTACCGTTGAGCCCATGCCTTTCGGCGACACCCTGAATTTCTGGGCCTGGCGCGGCGAGGGGCAAACCCTGGCGTTTGCCGGCCACACTGACGTGGTGCCGACCGGCGACGAAAAACGCTGGGACAACCCGCCATTTGAACCGACCATCCGCGACGGTATGCTGTATGGCCGCGGCGCGGCGGACATGAAAGGTTCACTGGCGGCCATGGTAGTTGCAGCCGAACGCTTTGTCGCGGCTAACCCGCACCATCAGGGGCGTCTGGCATTCCTGATCACCTCTGATGAAGAGGCCAGCGCTACGCACGGCACGGTGAAAGTGGTAGAAGCCCTGATGGCACGCAACGAGCGCCTTGATTACTGCCTGGTTGGCGAGCCGTCCAGCACCGAACGCGTCGGCGACGTGGTGAAAAACGGCCGCCGCGGCTCAATCACCGCTAACCTGCACATTCACGGCATTCAGGGCCACGTCGCCTACCCGCACCTGGCGGATAACCCAGTACATCGTGCCATGCCGGCGCTTAATGAACTGGTGGCCATTGAGTGGGACCACGGCAATGAATTCTTCCCGCCAACCAGTATGCAGATCGCCAACGTGCAGGCCGGCACGGGCAGCAACAACGTGATCCCGGGCGAGATGTTCGTCCAGTTCAACTTCCGTTTCAGCACCGAATCGACTGACGCCACGATCAAACAACGCGTAGAGGAGTTGCTCGAACGCCATCAGCTGAACTACAGCATCGAATGGCGTCTGTCGGGTCACCCTTTCCTTACCGCGCGCGGGGCGTTGGTAGACGCGGTGGTGAATGCCGTCGAACACTATTCCGAACTGACACCGCAATTGCTGACCACTGGCGGAACCTCCGACGGCCGCTTTATCGCCCAAATGGGCGCGCAGGTGGTTGAGTTGGGGCCAGTCAATGCGACTATCCATAAAGTTAACGAATGTGTACACGCGGCTGACCTACAATTACTGAGTCGCATGTATCAACGCATCATGGAGCAATTAGTCGCATGATCACGCCAGAAATGCTGACTGGGCGCTCGACTGACCACCTGGCGCCGCTTAGCGGTCACCACCGCCTGCAACCCGCAGCGGTCGCGGCGTTCCTTGCCATGCAACAGGCGGCGCTCGAAGCCGGGTTTAGTCTACAGCCCGCCAGCACATTTCGTGATTTTGAACGGCAACAGGCGATCTGGAATGGCAAATTCTGCGGCGAGCGGCCAGTATTAGATAAGGACAGTCGGCCTATCGACATCACGCCGCTGTCCGCGGCAGAACGTTGCGAGGCGATCTTACGCTGGTCGGCTTTACCGGGCGCCAGCCGCCATCACTGGGGCAGCGATCTGGACGTTTACGATCCCTCTCTGTTGCCCGCTGGGCAGAAGTTGCAACTGGAACCCTGGGAATACGAACAAGGCGGCTACTTTTATCCACTCAACCAGTGGATGACGGATCATATGGCCGAATTTGGCTTTTACCGTCCGTTCACCGAAGAGGGTGACGGCGTGGCGGTGGAGCCTTGGCATTTGAGCTACCGCCCACTGGCGCGCGAGGCTGAACATTTGCTGACGCCAGCACTGTTGCTGGCAGCCTGGAAAGATAAGGACGTTGCCGGTGCAGCATGGCTTGAAGAGCATCTGCCATCGATATTTTCGCGTTTTATACGCACTGAAGGAAAGGAGTAAATATGGAATGGTTAGCTGACTATTGGTGGATAATCTTGCTGATTCTCGTCGGGATGATCATCAGTGGGATCAAAGAGCTACGTCGCGTTGACGTCAAACGCTATCTGGCCGATAAGCCGGAACTCCCCCCTCACCGCGATAACAACGCCGAGTGGGATGATGAAGACGATTGGCCGAAGAAAAAATGATATCAGGGCGCGTAATGCGCCCTGACGTTTACTTGAAGGCGATTAAATCGCCCCGCTTACCAAACAAAGCCTCTTCCCAGTAACGTTGTGGCACGTAATAGTGCAGTCGTTCGAGGGCGCTATTCATCATCGCCTGATTAATGGCATGCCCAACGTCATCCACGACATCCAACGTGACGTCGACGCCCTTGGCCTGCAGCCGTTCTGCCGCCGCCCTGGCGTGCTGCACTGCAATTACCGCATCTTGTTCACCGTGGATCAAATGCACCACGCTCTCACCCAATGCCTGCTCCGGCAAGCTGGCAAAACGCCCACTGAAAGCCACCACGCGGCCAGCAAGTTTGGGTTCTACCTTCAAGGCTTCCAGCGCCATGATTGATCCCTGAGAAAAACCTATCAGCGCGGTGCCCGCATCATTCACGCCACTGTGTTTCTGCCAGTAACGTACGGTTTCGACAAACTGCGGCATGACGTCTGCGATGCGCTCGGCGCGGTTATCTTCCGTCACACCCTGTACCGAAAACCATTGGCGACCACTGCCGTTCCCGAAGGGGAAAGGGCCGCCGATGCTCACCACCAACGCCTGCGGAAAATCCTTGGCGAAGTAACTGCCAATCTCACCCATCGCGACCGGGGTGTCGCCGACACCGTGAAACAGCAGGATCAGCTGCGCAGCCGGGGTTGCCGGGCTTTGGACAACGAAATGCTCATGTTTCATCGGTGACTCCTTCATTCATCAGATTCTGCCCAGTACCCAATGTCCGGGTTTCTGCCAGCTACTATACGCCGCTGAGGAATCAGGAAAATCGGGTTTTATTGAGCAACATCTTCAATTTATTCCAACGATTGAGACCAGTCGTGCCAACGCAGGCAGTGCTGTGCATCAAGCTGTTCGAGGGCCAAACCCGCCTCTTGCCGCCAACGACGCAACAAGGCTTTCTGTCCGCTGCAACCCAGCTGTACCACGCAGGCTATTGGCGTTGCTTGTTGCTGCAAATGCAGACGCAAAGCGGGCAGCGGTAAGGTGCTGGCTAACAATAAACGCTGTAGCGCGCCCAGACTGGCCTCGAGTGGCCGGTGGGCGAAAGCAAACCCGGCCAGCTCGCGCCAGTCGTCCTCACCCAGTTGTGTATCACCATCATCACCGGTGATCTCCAGTTGCAGATTGATACGTGGCTGCAACCAGCGCCAATCACGTGCGAGATGCTTATGGGCCGCATGTTGCAGCGCTTCACCCTGTTCGGTTAACGGCAGGATCGCCATGGCGGTGTAGCAACCGCTGCTGGCCTCGGTTTTGCTACCGATGCGTACCAGCTCAAAACCACAGGATTGCCAAAATCGCCACAGCGGCTCGGTGTAACCAAAACTGACCGAAAGGTAGTCCAGCCCCTGCGCTTGCTGGCGTTGCTCCGCTATCATGCGGCGAGCAATGCCCTGCTGGCGTAATGCAGGTAACACCGCAATGCGGGTAATACGCCGTGAACGCAACGTCGGCGCCCACCACTGGCCGCCATGCGCCGCCAGCGATTGTGCCACCAGATTGCCGCGTGGCCGCCGTCGCCCCGCCCAGACGTCATGGGCCAGCTCTGCGCTCAATCCGCCTTCCTCTACCAGCCACAGTGCACCGACGACGTTGTCCTCCACCTGCGCCATGGCGAAATGCATGCCGGGGGCATCCATCAGCCGCCGTAAATCGAGCGGCGAGGTGCGATAGTGGGCACTGCTCAATAAGGCATAAAAACGTGCCAGCCGTTGGGGCTCGGCACACAACCCGCGTTGTTCGGTACTGCTGATACTGACCGCCTCACCTGAGGCCTGCCAGGGGGATTGCTCGGTGAACAGTAACGCGTTATCTATTACGCGCTCCAACGCATCACCGCGTGCCCAACGCATCGGCTGTTCCAACCCCAATGGCTGAAACGCAGGAAGCCCAGCACAAAACTTCAGTAAAAAACCACGGCCGGTGCCTTCATAACCCTGAACCGTGGTGGTCAGCAAAACGCGGGGGAAATGGCTCACCAGGCGTTGCAATAACGGTCCGGGAATCGCCGCCGCTTCATCCACCAGCAACCAACCTACGTCGCTGACATCATGTTCACGGCAATGGGCCAGCAGCGCGTCCGGCGCCCAAAATTGAGCACGGCCCTGCGCCCATTCACCGGCGACTTCGGTGGCAGCACGGCTCGGCCCGGTAATCCAACAGGTGAGTGGCGTATTCGCCACCAGCATGCCCGCCACCGTTGATTTACCGCGCCCACGTGCCGCCGTCAGTACCCAAATGCCTGATTCGGCGCCCAACAATTGCGTCAGCAACCTTTGTTGCTCCGTGGTAGGGCGACCATTCGGGGCATGCCAGTCCGGGCGTGACGGCAAGGGGGCCAGTGCCAGCGCCTCTTCCTGTCGCCAGACCGTTACCTCAGTGTCTGACACCAAGTGCTGTTGCAGATGATGAATAAAGTTTGGGGTCGTGATCGGTTGTGGGCAATCGCTCCAGCGCAGGCTGTCATGATCCGGCTGCTGATGCCACTGTCGCCAGGATGGCGTCAATAACAGTAACCAGCTGCCGGCACGTAACGTACCGGCTAATGCTGCCAGCGCTTCAACATCCAAACCGGCTGTTGCGTCAAAGGTCGCGTGCAACCTCTCTTGGCCCAACAGCGTTTTCACCGCGCTACTCGCCAACGCCTGCACGCCCGCGGGCGGGTTTTCCCCCACCCACGGCCAGTCACCCGGTAGCGTCGCTGCCAGGTGTTGCGCCTGCTGGCGGCACCATTGCGGTTCGCCACTGAGCACCAGCAGGCGCCTGATGCCCTGCTGCTGCATACGTTGCTGCATTGCCTGTAACAAGGCGGTGTCCCTTATTTACGACGGTGCCACGTCCACAGGTGGGACATAGCCTGATACTCAGACTTAAAAAAATGCCGGAGTCAGGCTCCGGCATAGCATGTTAACGTGATGCGAAGGTGTTGCAGGTGTTAGGATCGCCGCTGTCAAAACCCTGCTTAAACCAGGTATAACGCTGCTGTGAGGTACCGTGGGTGAAACTGTCCGGTACAACACGTCCTTGCCCCTGCTGCTGCAAACGATCATCGCCAATCGCCTGTGCGGCGTTCAACGCCGACTGCAAATCACCCTCTTCCAACATCTGTTGCTTCTCGGCATATTTGCCCCAGACACCGGCAAAACAGTCCGCCTGCAGTTCCATCTTCACCGACAGGCGATTCACTTCCGCCTGGCTGGCGCCCTGCTGCATCTGACGTACTTTTGCTTCAATGCCCAGCAGGTTTTGTACATGGTGGCCGACTTCATGCGCCACCACATAGGCCTGCGCAAAGTCACCGCCGGCACCCAGTTTAGTTTTCATATCCTGATAGAACGACAAATCGATATACACGGTTTTGTCACCCGGGCAATAAAACGGCCCCATTGCCGCCTGGCCCGTACCACAACTGGTGCGCGTTACGCCGCGATACATGACCAGTTTAGGCGGCTGGTAGGTTTTCCCCATACGTTGGAAAACGTCTTTCCAGTTATCTTCGGTAGAGGCCAGCACCACCGAGGTAAACTTGGCCAGCTCATCGTCTTTTGGACTGATGCTGGCACTCTGTTGTTGAGTTTGCGGGCTCACGTCACCGCCATTGAGCAACGGCGAAAGATCGACACCATAATAACCGGCCACCAGCACCACCACTAAAATGACGATACCGCCTTTGCCGCGAGGCACACGGAAACCGCCACCACCGCCACCCAGACCTGAAGACTGCCCGCGACGATCCTCAACATTGTCACTTTCCCGACGCCCTTGCCAACGCATAAGTAAACTCCAGATTAGGTTTTTGTCATGTTACGTTGATCATTATAAATGCTCAGCGGCAGGGGAAATGTAGAATTTTTCTGGAAATGCAGGCAAAACGGCGCAGACGACGAGAAAATGAAGGAAATGACGGGGCCAGATGACCCCGTTTGCAGCGAAAACCCTTAGTCGAGTTTGACGCCAATGCGGCGAGCCACTTCTTCGTAGGCTTCGATCAAACCACCCAGGCTCTGACGGAAGCGGTCTTTGTCCATCTTGTCCAGGGTGTTCTTGTCCCACAGGCGGCTGCCGTCTGGCGAGAACTCATCGCCCAGCACGACTTCACCGTTGAACAGACCGAACTCCAGTTTGAAGTCGACCAGGATCAGACCCGCATCGTCAAACAGCTTGCTCAGCACGTCGTTTGCCTTGTAGCTCAGCTCACGCATGCGTGCCAGGTGCTCTTTGTTCACCCAACCGAAGGTTTCACAATAGGATTCATTGACCATTGGATCGTGCATCGCATCGTTTTTCAGGAACAGGTCGAACAGGGGCGGATTCAACACCAGGCCTTCTTCAATGCCCAGACGCTTCACCAAAGAACCGGCGGCACGGTTACGGATCACACACTCTACCGGCACCATGTCCAACTTTTTCACCAGCACTTCATTGTCTGACAGCAGGCGTTCCATCTGCGTCGGGATGCCAGCTTCTTCCAGTTTGCTCATGATGAAATGGTTGAACTTGTTGTTCACCATGCCTTTGCGATCGAACTGCTCAATACGCTGACCATCCAGTGCTGACGTATCGTTGCGGAATTCCAACACCAGCAGGTCGGGGTTTTCGGTGGTGTAGACGGTTTTTGCCTTTCCGCGATACAGCTCAGCTATTTTTTGCATCTCACTTACTCCAAAAAAATTTTTAAAAACGCTTCAACACACAGGCGTGATATACCCAAGATAATTGGAGTTACAGCAAGGCGGCAAGGGCAGGAGTCCCCGGTCACTTACTCAAGTAAGTGACCGGGGTGAGTGCACGCAGCCAACACAGCTGTAGCTTCAAGAATGATGGGTATATTGTGCCAAATCTGCGACGCAAACGATACCGTAACCATCAAACAAAAAGGGGCCGAAGCCCCTTTTCCGTTATTTAACGCTGGTTTTACTGAATGCTGCCTGGAATGCCGCAACCAACCCGTCGTTTTGCGACTGGGTCAACGGCTTACCTTTAGGATCGATAAATTGCAGGCTGGTGCGGTTGTTCAAGTCCCCCACCTGCAGTTTGTAATCGCCTTCTTTCAGTTCAGGATCCTTGGCACCCAACGCATCCCAATCGCTGCCGCTCAGGGATTTGTAGGTCACAGCGACGGTACCCTGCGGACGGCTGCGGTCACCCACTTTCATCCCCAGTTTTTCCAACGCTGCCGGCAGGCGATCCCACACCACAGTGTACGGACCACGCACAACCAACATTGGCAGGCCGGTATCATCTGCCGCGCTCTGCACGTCCAGCGCGCCGAAACGATTAGCAGACTGGCTGCTTGCCAGGTTGTCTTGTTTGTCCAGGCCTTCAACGATGGTATTCATCATCATACCGTTGTAGCGCTGAACTTCAGACGGGTCGGTAACCTGATCGGTTTTTCCCTGCTGCTGCAGACCCACGGTTTTAACCACCAGCGCCTGCTGGTAACCCTGCTGCTGCACGCTGATCTGGTAGCGGCCTTCGTACTGGTTATCTTCATCCAGACGGTTCCACTTCACCCAGTCAGTAGTCAGAGTCTGACCGGCGTCTTGGCGTGAGGCAATCGCGATATTTTTCGCCTGCAGCATGCTGACAACGCGTGACCACAGGTTCTGGTTTTGCGGGCTGTTCTCAAGCAGCAGCGTACCGCTGTCGCCAGCATATTGCGCGCGTGAACCGCTCAGCAATGCCAGAGGCTGTACCGGCGGACGAATATCCAGTTGCTTGCCGATCCCGCCTTTCAGCGTGGTAGCCGGAACATCGTAGTTACCACTTTGCACCGGCAGGATCATACCCGCGGGGGCGTTCAGTGCCTTCAGCGGTGAAGCGTCAAGATACGCTTCATCGCCGCTGACCTGGCGCTTGTAGCGCTGGTCGCTGCTACAGGCCGCCAACATCATAACCAGCGAGATGCCAACGACTTTTGCTACCCTCGACTTTTGCAATGAATAAACCATCAAATTTCCCTTAGAGTTACAGCAAACCGGCGCTTTTCAGTGCGCGTTCCACTACCGGACGGGCAGCGTCGGTCAACGGCGTCATAGGCAGACGCAGCGTATCGGTTGCCATCAATCCCAATGCCTTGCAGGCCCATTTCACCGGAATTGGGTTTGCTTCTACAAACAAATCCTGATGCAACGGCATCAAGCGCTGATTTAAGCGGCGTGCTTGGGCAAAATCGCCCTGCGCTGCCAGCGCGCAAAGTTGCGCCATTTCACGCGCCGCCACGTTGGCCGTCACGGAAATCACCCCTTTGCCGCCCAGTTGCATGAAATCCAGACCGCTGGCGTCATCGCCGCTCAGCAAAATGAAATCTTCATCATCAACCAGCACTTGGATCTGACTTACACGACTTAAGTTCCCTGTTGCCTCTTTAACAGCAACAATATTCTTAATTTTTGCTAAACGCGCAATCACCGGCGGCAGCATGTCACACCCGGTGCGCGAAGGCACGTTATAGAGGATTTGCGGCAGTGCGGTGCTTTCGGCAATCGCCTTGAAGTGCTGGTACAGCCCTTCCTGAGTCGGCTTGTTGTAGTACGGCGTGACCGTCAGGCAACCCGCGACACCCGTATTTTCGAAACGCTGCGTCAGAGAAATGGCTTCAGCGGTGGCGTTGGCCCCCGTGCCGGCAATCACCGGAATACGGCCTGCGGCCAGCTCCAGCGTCTGCAATACCACGTCGACATGCTCGTCATGGGCAAGCGTTGCGGACTCACCGGTAGTCCCTACGGAAACGATAGCCGCAGTTCCACTGGCTACATGATAATCAATCAATTTTTTTAGGCTCGCGCGATCGACAGCACCTGTGTCATCCATCGGCGTAACCAGTGCAACAATACTTCCCGTAAACATTGGCCGTCCCCTCCACAAACAAGTCACTCATGGTACTTTTGCTGCCTATCCAAAAGCAAGCAAACAACGGTGTTGTAAGCGCTTGGCAGGCGGTTTTTTTTATGTTTACCATGGTAACCCCATTGAGCACGACAGGAAGCTCCATTTTGCCTAAGCCAGATGAACACTATCTCGTAATTACCGCGCTCGGCGCCGATCGCCCCGGAATCGTCAATGCCATCACTCGTCACGTCAGCAGTTGCGGATGCAATATCGAAGATAGCCGTCTGGCCATGTTGGGTGAAGAATTCACGTTCATCATGCTGCTTTCAGGCAGTTGGAACGCCATTACCCTGATCGAGTCCACCCTGCCGCAAAAAGGCGCAGAACTGGACCTGCTCATTGTAATGAAACGGACCAACTCACACGAAAGGCCGCCGATGCCGGCCACCGTATGGGTACAGGTTGAAGTACAGGACTCCCCACACCTCATCGAGCGTTTTACCGATCTGTTCGACTCCAGCCAGATGAACATTGCCGAGTTGGTGTCCCGCACCCAGCCGGCGGAAGGTGGGCTGCCGCCGCAGCTGTATATCCAGATCACGGCACACAGTCCCGGCAATCAAGATGCATCAAATATTGAGCAAGCCTTTCATCGCCTATGTACAGAACTGAAAGCACAAGGCAGTATTAGCGTTGTTAACTATCCACAGCATGATGAGAAAGATGGAGAGTAGTTATGAGCCCATTGAAAGCCGGTGACACAGCGCCGAACTTTAGTTTGCCTGACCAGGACGGTGAGGAAATTAACTTAGCCGACTTCCAAGGACAGCGAGTGCTTGTTTATTTTTATCCCAAGGCGATGACGCCAGGCTGTACCGTACAGGCCTGCGGTTTGCGGGATAACATGGATGACTTGAAAAAAGCCGGTGTCGAAGTGCTTGGCATCAGCACGGATAAACCAGAAAAGCTGTCGCGTTTTGCCGAGAAAGAGTTGTTAAACTTCACCTTGTTATCCGATGAGGATCACCAGGTAGCAGAGCAGTTCGGCGTTTGGGGCGAGAAAACCTTCATGGGGAAAACCTATGATGGCATTCACCGCATCAGCTTCTTGCTCGACGCCAAGGGTAAGGTTGAAAAAGTGTTTGATGATTTCAAGACCACCAATCATCACGACATTGTTCTGAGCTACCTGCAGCAATAATTCTCACGAAGCGCAGCGGCCTGCTGCGCTTCGTTATTTCCCTTCCCGCTTATTCTATTCTTGTTCCGTTTCTACACGCAATTCGTCCGGCCAGGCGTGAATGACGGCCTTCACCAACGTCGCCAACGGGATAGCGAAGAACACACCCCAAAAGCCCCACAACCCACCGAAAATGATCACCGACAGAATGATCACTAACGGGTGCAGATTGACCGCCTCGGAGAACAGAATTGGCACCAACAGGTTACCGTCCAGCCCCTGCACCACAAGATAAGCGACGATCAGCGTCCAGAAATCAGCGCCGATGCCCCATTGGAACATGGCCACCACCACCACGGGAATGGTCACCAGCACTGCGCCGATATAGGGGATCAGGACAGAGAACCCCACTAATACCGCCAGCAGCAGCGAATAGCGCATGTCCAAAATCACGAACACCAGGTAAGTCGCGACGCCGACAATCACCATCTCCAGCACTTTGCCGCGAATATAATTGGTGATCTGCTGATTCATTTCGAGCCACACCTGCCCGGCCAGCCCGCGATTGCGCGGTAAGACACGCCGCACGGCGTTGAGCATCTGCTCTTTGTCCTTCAGCAGGAAGAACATCATCATCGGTACCAGGATCAGGTAAATTGCCAGCGTAAGCAGCCCCACCAGCGAAGCCAGCGAGAATTTCACGACAGACTCGCCCATACCCGACAGCCGTCCGCGCAGGTTCTCCGCCATCATATCGATGATGCCGGCATCCACCAGCGCCGGATAACGCTTCGGCAACGTCGCGGCAAAGTTATAGAACTGATTGAGCATCCCCGGCAAATCCGTCATCAGGTTGATCCCCTGCTGCCAGGCCGTGGGGGCGACGACAAACACCAACAGCATCGCGATACCGGCAAACATGATCATGACCATGCTCGCCGCCCAGTTACGCGAACACCCAATGCGCTGAAGCCGCGCGGTCGGCCACTCCAACAAATAGGCCAACACAATGGCCACCAACAGCGGGGTCAAAATGCCATGCAGAAAATAAAGAATGAGGAACCCGGCGACCAGGATCACCAACAGCGCAATGGCTTGTGGATCGGTAAAGCGGCGACGGTACCATTGTAATAACATCTCCAGCATCAGAGAGTGCTCCTAGAGGTTTGACTGGCAGGCATTGCGGTTCCTGTGGTGGGGATTTTCTCAATCTATCGACAAACCCCAGCATAAAATGGGGGTTCAAGCGTATGGTTGTACCATGCCGGCCATTTACCATCCAGCATGACCTGCTTTCTTCTGCAAACAGGTATCTGGGCATTCGTGATGACCCGCCCCAATGAAACGTCCCGTAGTTCACACAATATCCCACAGGCATTGGTAAAGGAGATGGAAAATAGCCATTCTGTATGGCAACCCCATTATGTCTGATCCAGGAGAATTTATGTCAGTATCTGCTCGTAACCAGTTATCCGGAATCGTATCCGCAGTTGCCAAAGGCGCCGTCAACGATGAAGTGGAAATCACCCTGCCGGGCGGGGAGAAGCTGGTCGCCATTGTGACTGTCCAAAGCCAGCAATCTCTTGGCCTGGTGACAGGTAAGGAAGCGGTGGCGCTGATCAAGGCGCCTTGGGTCATTTTAGCGTCAGAGGATTGCGGGCTGCGTTTTTCAGCGCGCAATCAATTTGCCGGTACCGTCAACGCCCTAGAACAAGGCGCCGTCAACAGTACGGTGCACATCAAAACTGACGCGGGTTTCACGCTGACATCGGTAATCACCAATGAAAGTCTGCAGGACATGGCGTTGGAAAACGGCTCACGGTTAATCGCGTTGATCAAAGCCTCTTCCGTGCTGCTTGCTGTCAAAGCATAACCGTAGACACCCGTTCAAGCCCGCTGTTACTCAGCCAGGCCTGACGGGCATTTTTCATTCAGTATCGGTAAGCTCAGTGCACGTAGAATTGCCATCAATACCCTACCTTTCTCTGTAGCTACAATGAATGGCAATTGGCTACCACCGGGCAACCCAGCCCCTCAGCGTGACGTTAGCTGATGAAAGACAGTGAACATGATGAGATGAGCACGCGGTTGGGCGCCCGTCGAACGCAAGCACAACGCATAGGCGAAACCGCCATGGACGGCGGTTTCAGGCAAGACAGGCAGGGACGCCTGCCGTAGCCTGCCGTGATGCGGCGTGATGAAGTGAGAACCGTTGGCGCAGCCAACCGTCTGAGTGGATTTGTTGATGACGGCACCCACGCCTTATTTCAACGCCTGCTCGGCGAACAGCCCAATAGCGATGAGCACCATGGCAGCGCCAGAAAAACGGCTGACAACCCGCGCGGCCTGCGGACGCGCCTGCAATATCGATTGCGAGCCAAAACCCACCAGCAAATAAACTAACCCACAACTGACCAAGTGCAACAAACCCAGCGCGAGGATCTGCATGGGAATCGACCATACGGCATAGGGATCGGTGAACTGCGGCAGCAGAGCCAGAAATAGCAGAAAAACCTTGGGGTTCATGCCACTCACGCAAACCCCTTTACCCGCCCAACGCACCCATGAACCCGAGCTTTGTTTCTCACCGCTGCCGGGCACAGACGGGTGAACCAGCATATTAACGCCAATCCACAGCAGGTAAGCCGCCCCCAGGATAGTGAGCCCCGTCAGAATGAGCGGGTTGCCGGCAACCAGCACACCCACGCCCGCCGCCACAATCAAAATGGCCAGCAAGTGTCCAAACAGCAATCCCGCCACGGCAGGCACCACCACCCGGCCACGTATTCCTGCCGATATGACATAGGCCCAGTCCACGCCCGGCGTGATAACAAACAAAATCGAGACGGCCCAAAATGCAGCGAAAATGGCAAGCGTCATGGTTGCGCGCTCCCTTGTCCAGGTTGCCCTGTCATGCGTATTTTCACCTGTTCTTCCTCATTCTGCGGACGTACGCATCACGTAAAAATCGCTCAGTCCGGGCCGTTTAATTATTGGAAAGAATATCTGCAAGGCGTTAAAATGTGTTGCCAATTACTTGCTTGAAAATGGTTAATTTGGGGAGATTTTTCCAAATGGATAAGATAGATCGCAAGATTCTTGCTGAACTACAGGCGGATGGGCGTCAATCTGTTACGGAGCTGGCAGAACGGATCGGGCTTAGCGTTTCCCCCTGCCATCGCCGGGTACGCGCACTGGAAGAGTCTGGCGTGATCCGCGGCTACCGCGCTCAACTTGATCCGGGCAGCCTGGGTTTTAACTTTTCCGCGCTGGTTTTCGTCACCATGCGGGAAGGTGACCGCCATGCTGTCGCGGCCTTTGAGGACGCAATGGTAGATATCCCTCAGGTGGTACAGGCACAAAGGCTGTTCGGTGATCCTGACTACCTGCTGCATGTTATTTCCCGAGATCTGCCGGCTTTTCAGCAGTTATATGACGAAAAACTTTCCGCTCTGCCCGGCGTTCAACGCCTCAGTTCTACTTTGGTGATGAAAACCGTCGTGCCTGAGCGCTCTTTTCTGCCGTTGTAGATTTACATCAAAATTAAGAGGAAACAGTTATGAGCAGTGGTTTTGAAGACTCCAAAGCCTTGTACATCGGCATTTGTACCGTGGTCGGCGATGCCTTCCTGGCGTTAGCCAATCAAGAACATGAAACCCAAAAAGCGGACGTGATTAATGAGCTAAAAATAGCCATTACCCGGGAAGGCCGTGATGTCAGTCTGGATGAAGCGCGAGAATTGGCGGTTGAGTGGCTGGAGCGATAGCTCGCCGTACGTTGTGACGAGGCACGTTTAACAACCGCGTAGTCTGCATTACCAGGGCAACTGTTTCACTGCAGGCAGGCCTCTATCGGCTCACCCGGTCACCCTGGTCATAAAAAAGGGGAGCATTTCGCCCCCACAGGCAATTTAAGGCACAATCACAAAGTCCGGATTGGCAATGGCAAACAACGCATCGCGATCCAATGCCGGCGGATAGATCCACTGGGTGTTGATTTCCTGTTTGATCTTTTTGCCCTCTTCACGCGTGAAGCGTACCTGACGGTCCCAGCCTTCGGTGTAGAGTGCGCCCCAAGGGCCAAGATCGAGGCAGGTCACGTACTTTGGTTGGCTATAAGGGTGTGCAAGTAACCCCACCAACTCCGCAGCGGCATTGTGCCCGGCAACACGGCCCAGGCTCATCGCATGCTGGCAGGTCATAAGGTTATGATTGCCCAGTTCGTCGGTCGCTGCCTTGACGGTGTCCCCGGTAACAAAAACCCCCTCAACAGCAGGCGCATGCAGGAATGCATCGCCGAGAATACGCCCGGCACTGTCTCGTTCTCCTGGGATTTGTGCAACCAATGGGTGCGCCCGTACGCCAGCGGCCAATATCACCGTGTTGGTTGCGATGCGCTCACCGGTCGACAGCGTTACGCTGCCTGCATCGATCGCCGTAACACGGGTTCCTGCCCGCGGCTCAACGCCACATTCGTCCAAGGCTTGTCGGATCACGCGGGCGGGTTCAGCCCCCATTCCAGCACCCACTTCTTCCGCGGTATCAACAATCACGACGCGGATATTGGCTTCATTGCCCAGAATGGCACGCAGGCGCATCGGCATTTCTGCTGCGCTTTCCAGCCCGGTGAGCCCACCACCCACCACCACCACGGTGTTACGCGCCGGGGTTTCCGGTTGTTCTTTCAACGCCTTTAAATGGGCGTCCAACCGCTGCGCGCTTTCCAGCGTATCGACATTGAATCCATACTCGGCAAAACCGGCAACCGGGGGAATAAACAACTGGCTCCCGGTCGCCAGCACCAAACGATCATAAACCAGTGGGTGTTTGTGTCCTTCAGCACTCACTACCTGCAATGTTCTGTTTTCGCTGTCGATATGCTCAACCAACCCGGCAAAATGGCGGACGCCAATTGCCGCAAGCTGCGCCGAGATGTCCGGACTCATATTTTCCAACACCGCTTCATACAATCTCGGGCGGATGGTGAGATTCGGGGTCGGCGAAACCATCGTCACTTCGACAGCCCCTTCTTTACCCGCAAGCGACACCGCCCGCATGGCGGAAACGGCGGCCCAAAATCCAGCGAAACCAGAACCGGCGATCACTATTTTCTGCGTCATGGAATGACTCCTTCATACACGTTTATCGGGTTGTTGAATCGCCCGAATTATTTTCCAGGCGAGTTGGGCCGTTCCGCCGCCTGTCAACAGGGTGCAGAAGGGCTACCGCCTGTGGCACACAGGCGGGGAAAAAAAGAAGTAGAGGAAATACTGAGACGTTATTGAGGCTTTGCGCGAGCGGGCTTGCCGCTACGCGTCGTGCGTTCACTCATGCGTTCGTCAATCCAGATATCGATCTCGCCAAAGAACCCCTCTGGTGCCTTGCGCCCGAAGCGAGCGGCAACGGCCCCCAACGTTTGCACTGCCAGCGCATCACGCATGGCCTTTTCGGCCTGCAGCATCACCGCATGGATGGCACACTTGCCGGAAACCGCCCAGTCTGGCGGGCTGTCGTCAAACACCGCACAACGGCCACGCACCTCCTGGCAGTCAAACAGCGGCTTGTGCCCTTCAATCGCGTCAATGATCTCCAGAAAAGTGATGTCATCCGCAGGACGAGCCAGTCGATAACCGCCGCGCACGCCTTCACTTGCGGCGACAATCCCTGCCTTCTCCAGCTTAGGGAAGATTTTGGCGAGAAAACTGGGTGAAATCCCCTGCAGTTCGGCAAGATCGCGGCTGCTGAGTGCGCGCTGATTTTCACCGACCAGCCAAAGTAAACAATGGATGCCGTATTCAACGCTGGTAGTTATGTATGCCATGTGGGTTTGAGCTGCACGTATGAATTCAATAACGCAGACTATATTAGTCCACGTTTTTCTTGTCAATTAAAACACAGACAAAGTTAGTCTTTGTTTTTATCGGACCGACAGAACGACGCAAGTTCAAGATCACACCAGAGAGATTCAGAAATGAAAAATAAAGCATTTCTGCTCGATTATTGCCGTACAGACGTTTCCTTGTCGCTTTCGGCTGACTATGATGTTATCTGCCAACAGGCCGCCATAACCCAGGCATTTTTGTGAGCTAACCCGCTTTCGTGCTGATTGTTCTGGTAAGCCCGGTAGGTAAGAAGAACTCTTAGGTAATGCTGACGTCTTAGAAATGACTCTTTAAGGGAAAGGCCTGACTATGACCACCCGGTTGACCAAAACAGCGATTGCAGTACTGTTGCTTGGCACACTCAACGCCACAGCGATGGCGCCGGTGCAGGCGGAAACCCAGGATCAACTGCCTGATATGGGCACTTCTGCGGGCGGTACCCTGAGCATTGGCCAAGAAATGGCGATGGGTGATTTTTACGTTCGTCAGCTTCGTGCCAGCGCACCGCTGATCAACGACCCACTGCTGACCCAATATATCAACCAGTTGGGCAACCGACTGGTGGGGAGCGCCTATTCAGTGCGTACGCCCTTCCATTTCTATCTGGTACGCAACGACGAAATCAACGCCTTCGCCTTCTTTGGCGGCAACGTGGTGTTGCACTCTGCCCTGTTCCGAGAAACCGATAACGAAAGTCAGTTGGCGTCAGTCTTGGCGCATGAAATCTCACACGTCACCCAGCGTCACCTGGCGCGAGCCATGGAAGATCAACAACGCAACGCCCCGCTGACATGGGTCGGTGCGCTTGGCTCTATCTTGCTGGCCATGGCCAACCCGACCATGGGGATGGCGGCGCTGAGCGGCACCTTGGCCGGCACGCAGCAAGGTATGATCAGCTTTACCCAATCAAATGAGCAAGAAGCTGACCGCATCGGCATTCAGGTGCTGCAACGTGCCGGTTTTGATCCGGAAGCCATGCCCGACTTCCTGCAAAAACTGTCTGACCAGTCGCGTTACGCCTCAAAACCACCGGAAATGCTGCTGACTCACCCCTTGCCCGACAGCCGCCTGTCTGACGCGCGCAACCGTGCCAACCAAATGCCTAAGCACCTGGTACAGTCCACGCAGGACTACCTGATGGCCAAGGTCCGTTCACTGGGCATGTACAGTTCAGAGGGTTATGGCCTGCGCGAAGAGTTGCTCGATACTTACAGCAAAGGCAACGTGCGCGAACAGATGGCCGCCAAATATGGCCGCGCTATCCTGTTTTATGAGGCGAAAAAGTATGATGATGCCCGTAACATTATCCAGCCACTGCTGGCACAAGACCCGAAAAACGTCTGGCTGCTCGATCTGATGACCGACATTGATCTTGGGCAGAAGCGTGCGCCACAGGCCATTGCGCGCCTGCAAGCCGCCAATGCTGCCCAGAGCAATAACCCGGTGCTGCAGCTCAACCTGGCGAACGCCTATGTTGAAGGCAACCAACCGGCACAGGCGTCAAAAATTCTTAACCGCTATACCTTCGCCCACCCGGACGATCCCAATGCCTGGGATCTGCTTGCTCAGGCCAGCGCCGCACAAGGTCTGCGCGATGAAGAGCTTTCTGCCCGCGCCGAAAGCCTGGCGCTGACCGGCCGTCTCGATCAGGCCATCGGCCTGCTCAGCAACGCCAGTTCGTTGCAAAAACTCGGCAGCCTGAAACAGGCGCGTTATGATGCGCGCATCGACCAATTGCGCCAGTTGCAAGAGCGTTTCCGCCAGTACCAGCGCAGCTGATTTTGAAAAGGATGAGTTCAATGAAAAACGTCACGATTTACCACAATCCACGCTGCTCTAAGAGCCGTGAAACCTTGGCACTGCTGGAACAACAGGGCATAACGCCTGACGTGGTACTGTATTTGGAGACACCGCCATCGGTAGCCCAGCTAAAAAAACTGCTGAAAGAGCTGGGTTTCACCTCGGCTCGCGAGCTGATGCGTAAAAAAGAAGAGTTGTACAAGGAATTGAAGCTGGCAGATGAAAGCCTGAGCGAAGACCAGCTGTTAGCCGCTATGGTAGCGAACCCTAAGCTGATCGAACGTCCTATCGTGGTCAAGGGCAGTAAAGCGCGTATCGGCCGGCCACCGGAGCACGTGCTGGACATTCTCTAAGCAGGATAATGGGCACTGACGTGTGGTGCCCTATTTAGCCCCATTGGCCGGTTAAAGCCCCAGGATCTCTTTCACAAACGGGATGGTCAACTTACGCTGTGCGGTGATCGACGCGTGATCGAGCTGATCCAATGTCATAAACAGTGTCCGCATTTCGCGATCCAACCGTTTCAGCAGAAAACGGCCGACGTCCTCCGGCAGTTCAAAACCGCGCAGTTTGCCACGCAATTGCAGAGCCAGCAGTTTCTCTTCATCCGACAGCGGCTGTAACTTGTAGATCTGACCCCAGTCCAACCGTGAAGCCAAATCAGGCAGATGGAGATTCAATTGCCGTGGCGGGCGATCGCCCGTGATAAACAGACGCGTGCGTCCGGTTTCCAGAATGCGGTTATAGAGGTTGAAGATGGCCATTTCCCACTCTTCATCGCCCGCGATACATTCGATATTATCGATGCACACCAAAGCCAGCTGCTCCATGCCATCCAAGACTTCTGGCACGAAATAAGCTCGCTTATCCAGCGGCACATAACCCACGGCTTCGCCGCGTTGTGAAAGCTCCGCACAGGCTGCATGTAACAGGTGGCTACGCCCACCACCCTCGCGTGACCAGAAATAGATATAGCTGCCATGTTCCTGACGAACGGCGGACTGGATCGCGGCTAATAGGGATGGGTTCTCCCCCGGATAAAAACTGGCAAAAGTTTCATCATCGGGAAGATAAAGTGGCAGTGAAAGCTGTGCCGGCGTATTCAGAAAAGCACCTCAACCAAAACTGGCAGGAAAACGCGGTAAGTCTACCACAGAAAACAGGCTCTGTTGAATCGGCAGGATTTTATGCCGTAATAGTGAACAACGGCTCCGATAAAGCCCCGCGGACAGCTCGCCTGGCCAGGCAGAATTTGTACTTTATCCAAGAGTTATCCTAGTATAGTGGGGCAAAATGCAATCGCCGTTAATAAGATTTCTACAAGGATATGGACAATGAAAGTATGGAATAAAGTGCTTTTGGCCTCAATCATTGGGCTATTGCTTGCCGGCTGTGATGATTCATCCAAAGTCGACGCCAATCTTGAAAAAGCCAAAGACAGCGCAGAGCAGATGAAAGACGCCGCACAGAAAAAAGCGGACGATCTGACCGACAAAGCCGCTGCGGTGGCCAAGGACATCAAGAAAGAGGCCGCCACGCAAGCCGATCAGCTTAAAGACAAGGCCTCTGCGATTAAAGATGATGCCGCCAAGCAGGCAGATGCCATCACCAACGATGCGAAAGCCAAGGCTGACGCACTCAAGGAAGATGCCAGCAAACAAAGCCAGCAGTTGGTCGATCAGGCTAAAACCATCAAGAACGATGCCATTAATGGTGCCAACGATTTGACCGAGCAGGCCAAAGCGAAAACCGAAGCCATTAAAAACAGCGCTGAAAATAAAGCTGAAGAATTAAAAGGTGATGTCGACTCTGCGGAAAAAACGCAGCCGGCTACCCAGCAATAACGCCTGATATCACAAAAAGGAGCGGTAAATGGGGATTATTTCCTGGATTATCTTCGGCCTCATCGCTGGCATTTTAGCCAAGTGGATTATGCCGGGCAAAGACGGCGGTGGTTTTATTCTGACCGTCGTATTGGGGATCGTCGGCGCTGTGGTGGGGGGCTATATCAGCACCTTCTTCGGCTACGGCAAGGTTGACGGTTTTAACTTCGGCAGCTTCGTGGTCGCCGTCATTGGCGCCATCGTCGTGCTGTTTGTTTACCGCAAAATCCGCAGCTAATGTCTTGCGTATTAACAAAACGGGCAGCCTATTGGCTGCCCGTTTTCTATTATGGCTTCCGTTCAGCCGGCTCGTCCGGCGCGTCGATCACGTCCTCTTCCTTTCGGTACAGGCTGATGACCTTGAACAACAAGCTGAGACCAATGCCGACAATGGTCGCCAGCGCCATGCCTTTCAACTCGGCGGCACCAATATGCACCTTGGCACCGCTGACGCCGATGATCAGAATCACCGAGGTCAGGATCAGGTTCTGCGCCTTGTTGTAATCCACTTTGGATTCAATCAGTACACGAATACCTGATGCACCAATCACGCCGTACAGCAGCAGGGAAACCCCACCCATCACCGGCACAGGTACAGCCTGAATGGCTGCCGCCAACTTGCCGACGCAGGACAGCAAAATGGCCAGAACCGCCGCACCGCCGATCACCCAGGTGCTATAAACCTTGGTGATGGCCATCACGCCGATATTCTCACCGTAGGTGGTGTTTGGCGTTGAACCGAAGAAGCCGGAGATTACCGTCGAGATGCCATTGGCAAACATTGAACGGTGCAGGCCAGGATCGCGGATCAAATCTTTCTTCACGATATTGGCCGTCACAACCAAGTGGCCAACGTGCTCAGCAATCACCACCAACGCCGCCGGCAGGATGGTAAAGATAGCAAACCACTCAAAACGCGGCGTATAGAACGTGGGCAGTGCGAACCAATGCGCCTCTCGGATCGGAGTCAAATCGACCACGCCCATGAAGAACGACAGCGCATACCCGACCAGCACGCCAATCAGGATGGGGATAATCGCCAGAAAACCGCGGAACAGCACGGACCCCAGGATTGTCACGCCAAGCGTCACCAAAGAAATGGTTATCGTGGTCGTGTCTGCGCTGACGCCATCGGCCGGCAGCAAACCTGCCATATTGGCCGCCACACCCGCCAGCTCCAACCCGATGACGGCAACAATCGCCCCCATCGCCGCTGGCGGGAAAATGACATCCAGCCAGCCGGTCCCGGCTTTTTTAACGATCAGCGCCACCAGGCAAAACAACACCCCGCACATGATGAAACCGCCCAGTGCGACCTCGTAGCCTAGCGGCAACAGCAGCAACACGGGGGAAATAAACGCGAAGCTGGAACCGAGATACGCCGGGATCTTGCCCTTACAGATAAACAGATACAGCAGCGTGCCGACGCCGTTAAACAACAGCACCGTCGCCGGGTTGATTTTGAACAGGATCGGCACCAACACGGTCGCACCAAACATGGCGAACAGATGTTGGAAACTGAGCGGAATAGTTTGCAGTAGCGGCGGGCGTTCGCTTACGCCTATCACACGACGGGTCATGGATGTTTTTCCTCTGCTATCCCCGTCATACTTGCCGCTGCCTCTGCGTTGGCTACGCTCAATCACCCGAATCACTTACCTAAGTAAGCTCATCGGGATTCTGTCGCTTGCCGCCTTGATGCAACATCAATTATTTGGGGGATAGATATATTTTATGCAAAAAAAACCGACTGATTAAAGTCGGCTTATTTTTTTATTTAGTACCAAATATCTTGTCGCCCGCATCACCCAGGCCCGGCACGATGTACCCCTTCTCGTTCAGGCACTGATCGATGGAGGCCGTGTACAGCTCAACATCCGGGTGCGCTTTCTCCAGCGCGGCAATACCTTCAGGTGCAGCAACCAATACCAGCACCTTGATGCTGTTGCAGCCGGCTTTCTTCAGCAGATCGATAGTCGCGATCATCGAACCACCGGTCGCCAGCATAGGGTCGACAACCAGCGCCAAACGCTCTTCAATATTGGAAACCAGCTTTTGGAAATACGGTACCGGCTCCAGCGTTTCCTCGTCACGGTAAACACCCACCACGCTGATACGCGCACTTGGGACGTTTTCCAACACCCCTTCCATCATACCCAGACCGGCACGCAGGATAGGCACAACGGTAATTTTTTTCCCTTTAATCTGATCTATTTCAACCGGGCCACACCAGCCATCGATGGTCACCTTCTCCGTTTCCAGATCGGCGGTTGCTTCATAGGTCAGCAAACTACCGACTTCCGAAGCCAACTCACGGAAGCGTTTGGTGCTGATGTCATTTTCACGCATCAGGCCAAGCTTGTGTTTCACCAGCGGGTGTTTCACCTCAACGATCTTCATCATTTTTCTCCTATTAAGGTGGTTGACGGCCAAAAAAATCGCCGGATTATACCTCCTTTTGCCGACAGCGCCACCCACAATAGCCCGATCGGGATCAACAAAAGATTGAATAACAGTATAGATGACGAAAAAGCAGAGCTGCCTCACAAGCCACTCGCAAACGTTTGCCTGCGCTGTTAGAATTGCCGCGCCTTATTCCGGAATCAAAGCCGGAAGCACAGTTTTCAAATCGCAAACCGTCGTGGGGATCGCGCAGTGACCGACAAAACCTCTCTCAGCTATAAAGACGCAGGTGTCGATATCGATGCTGGCAATGCATTGGTAGACCGCATCAAAGGTGTAGTTAAACAGACCCGCCGCCCGGAAGTCATGGGTGGACTGGGCGGTTTTGGCGCCCTGTGTGCGTTGCCGCAGAAATACCGCGAGCCAATACTGGTTTCCGGTACCGACGGCGTAGGCACCAAGCTGCGTCTGGCGATGGACCTGAAACGACACGACACCATCGGCATCGATCTGGTCGCAATGTGTGTGAACGACCTGGTAGTACAGGGCGCCGAGCCGCTGTTCTTCCTGGATTATTTTGCCACCGGTAAACTGGACGTGGACACCGCGGCCAGCGTGATCACCGGCATCGCCGAAGGCTGTAAGCAGTCTGGCTGTGCGCTGGTGGGGGGTGAAACCGCCGAAATGCCGGGTATGTACCACGGTGAAGATTACGACGTGGCCGGCTTCTGCGTTGGCGTAGTCGAAAAATCCGAGATCATCGACGGCAGCAAAGTGCAGTCCGGCGATGCCTTGATCGCCCTGGGCGCTTCCGGCCCGCACTCCAATGGCTACTCGCTGGTGCGCAAAATCCTGGAAGTCAGCAACACCGACCCAAGCACCACAGATCTGGACGGCAAACCGCTGGCTGACCATCTGCTGGCACCGACCAAGATTTATGTGAAATCCGTGCTGGAACTGATCGAGAAAATCGACGTGCACGCTATCGCCCACCTGACCGGCGGCGGTTTCTGGGAAAACATCCCACGCGTGCTGCCAGAAGGCATGCAGGCCGTGATCGACGAATCCAGTTGGCAATGGCCGGCAGTATTTAACTGGTTGCAGCAAACCGGCAATGTCAGCCGTCACGAAATGTACCGCACCTTTAACTGTGGCGTGGGTATGGTGATTGCACTGCCAGAAGCGTCCGTTGAATCTGCTATCGCTTTGTTGACCGCAGCCGGTGAAAAAGCCTGGAAGATAGGTACACTGACCGCTTCTTCTGACGAACAACAAGTGGTCATCAACTGATGAAAAAGATCGTGGTGTTGGTCTCTGGCCAGGGGAGCAATCTCCAGGTACTGATTGACGCCTGCCAACAGGGCCGGATTGCCGCCGACATCGTGGCGGTATTCAGCAATCGGGCGCAGGCTTACGGCCTGCAACGTGCAGAGGCGGCAGGTATTGCCGCCCATGCGCTGGATGCCAAAGCCTTTGCCGACCGTGCAGCGTTCGACGCCGCATTGGCAGAGGCTATCGACCAATACCAGCCCGATCTGGTGGTGCTGGCCGGTTATATGCGCATCCTCAGTCCAGCGTTCGTGCAGCACTATGCCGGGCGCATGCTGAACATCCACCCTTCTCTGCTGCCTAAATACCCGGGATTGCATACCCACCGGCAAGCCATAGATAACGGTGACAGCGAACACGGCACCTCAGTGCATTTCGTGACCGAACAGCTCGACGGCGGCCCGGTAATCCTGCAAGCCAAAGTGCCCATCTTCCCCGGTGACGAGGAAGATGAGGTGGTTGAGCGGGTGCAAGCTCAGGAACACACTATTTATCCGCTGGTGGTAAATTGGTTTGTTGAGGGCCGCTTGGCAATGCGCGATAACGCCGCTTGGCTGGATGGCGAACGCCTGCCTGAACAAGGGCATGCCGCCGATTAAAACGGCGCAGTCTGAACATTGCCTAAACGGTGCCCATGCGGCACCGTTTTTTTTCGCCGGCATTCATTCTCTGACGTTATACTTTGCACAATTTCACGACATAGAGGAACCCCCATGTCCAGCACTACCAACGTCAAACTACGCCCACTGGAACGGGATGATTTGGCGTTCGTCCACCAGATGGACAACAATGCCAGCGTGATGCGCTATTGGTTTGAAGAACCTTACGAAGCCTTTGTCGAGCTTTCCGATCTCTACGACAAACACATCCACGATCAGAGCGAACGCCGCTTTATCATCGCCCACGAAGGCGCCAAGGTCGGGCTGGTGGAACTGGTGGAGATCGATCACATCCACCGCCGCGCGGAATTCCAGATCATTATTGATCCGACTCATCAAGGCAAAGGCTACGCTACGATCGCCGCCAAGCTGGCGATGGAGTACGGTTTCTCGGTACTGAACCTGTACAAGCTGTACCTGATCGTCGACAAAGAAAACCCGAAGGCGATCCACATCTACAGTAAGCTGGGCTTTGAAGTCGAAGGCGAG
Source organism: Serratia sp. NPDC087055 (assembly GCF_044900985.1). Classification (NCBI taxonomy): domain Bacteria; kingdom Pseudomonadati; phylum Pseudomonadota; class Gammaproteobacteria; order Enterobacterales; family Yersiniaceae; genus Serratia; species Serratia sp. NPDC087055. The sequence goes on along the minus strand of NZ_JBJDOG010000005.1, from coordinate 262,022 downwards.
CTGATTGACGAATTCTTCGTTAACGGCGAATACCGGACCGTGCTGCGCATGTGCATCTTCCAGCCGCAGTACCTGGCAAAGTTCAAAACACCCGCCAGCGATAAACCTCTGGTGAAGTGAGAGCCGTTGGCGTAGCCAACCGTCTGAGTGGGCAAAGGCGCGGGATTGCAAGGGACCCCGCCCTGGGTCCCTTGCTCGGTCGAGGCGCATAAGCCTCATGGTGCTTTGCGCGTTTATCGACCGAAAAGAACATTGAACTCGCTAAAAAAACACCTTAAGTGACCAGCATTACGTGAAAGCGGTTTTTTTTTAGATAATGGCGTATGGATTCTATTTCACTGTCAGAGAGGAATGATACGCCCTCAACCATAACGCCCAGTAATATAATCCTCGGTACGCCGCTGACGCGGTGAGGTGAAGATGTCGTCGGTGTCGTTATACTCCACCAGCCGGCCCTGATGAATAAACGCCGTGTAGTCGGATACCCGTGCCGCCTGCTGCATGTTGTGTGTCACCAACACCACGCTGTACTGCTGTTTCAGCGCGGAAATCAGCTCTTCGATGGTCAGGGTCGAGATCGGATCCAGCGCCGACGTGGGCTCATCGAGCAGCAACACCTCAGGTTCAATCGCTATCGCCCGTGCAATCACCAATCTCTGCTGCTGGCCGCTAGAAAGACGAAATGCGTTCTCACGCAGTCGGTCTTTCACCTCATGCCACAGCGCCGCTGCACGCAACGAACGCTCAACCGCCTCATCCAGGATCCGTCGGTCACGCACACCTTGCAGACGCAAGCCGTAAACCACATTTTCATAAATCGACTTCGGGAACGGGTTCGGCCGCTGAAACACCATCCCCACTCGGCGTCTTAACGCCGCAACGTCGATTTGCGATCCATAAATACCCTGGCCATTAAGCTGCACGTCGCCCTCAATGCGGCAATTATCCACCAAATCATTCATACGATTGAAGCAGCGTAACAGCGTTGATTTACCGCAACCCGACGGGCCAATCAGCGCCGTCACCCGGTGTTTGGGAATACGCAGAGAAATATCATGCAGCACCTGTTTTTCACCATAAAACAGGTTGAGACCGTTTACCGCCAACGCGGTATGTTCATCATCAAGATGCTGGACATCCAGCCGGGGCAAACTGCCTGGCGTCATCAAACCCATTACGCACTCCCCAAGAATAACGTCATTATTACTGCGACCATGCTCTGTACCGCTCCCTTAGCGAGTGTCGGATGCCCATCGCCGCCAAATTCAACCCTACCACAATCACCACCAGCAGGAAGGCGGTGGCAAACACCAAAGGACGGGCCGCTTCCACGCTTGGGCTCTGGAAAGCCATATCGTAAATTTGGAAACTCAGATGCATAAACTTCCGCTCCAGGTGCAGATACGGGAAAATGTCATCCACCGGTAGCACAGGGACGGATTTCACTACGCCAACCAGCATCAGCGGTGCCGTCTCTCCGGCTGCGCGCGCCACCGCCAGGATCAACCCCGTCATCATTGCTGGCGCAGCCATTGGCAAAACAATGCGCCACAGCGTTTCCGCCCGGCTGGCCCCCAGCGCCAACGAGCCCTGACGCAGTGAGGCTGGAATACGCGACAGCCCCTCTTCAGTGGCAACAATCACCACCGGCAACGTCAGCAACGCCAAGGTCAACGCCGCCCACAATACGCCCGGCGTACCAAAGGTTGGGTTAGGCAGCGATTCCGGGAAGAACAGCTGATCTAGGCTGCCGCCAATCATATAAACAAAGAAACCAAGGCCAAATACGCCGTAAACGATCGACGGCACACCGGCCAGATTAACGACCGCGATGCGTATCAGACGCGTCAGCACGTTATTACCCGCGTACTCGTGCAAGTAGACGGCGGCGATCACACCAAACGGCATCACCACAATCGACATCAGAATCACCATCAGCACCGTGCCAAAAATAGCCGGGAATACGCCCCCTTCGGTATTGGCTTCACGCGGGCTATCGCTAAGGAACTTCTTCACCTGCTCACCCCAATGCACCAGCTTTTGCGTGGTGTTCATCGCATTGGGATACCAGGCATCACGCACCTGACTAAGCGCAATGGTGTGAGTCTGGCCGTGCATATCACGCAACAACAACGCATCACGGTGGCGATCGCGGTTCAATCCGTCCAACCGGTCAGACAGCACGCGATACTGGCGCTGTAACTCCAGTCTTTCAGCATTGATGGAAGCCTGAGCACGCGCGCTCAACTGTTCGCCGTGCTGCAAGCTTTTCTCGCGCAGGCGCAACGCGTCAAACCGTTGGTTGATGCGCGCCATATCGCGGAACTGAATATCATGTGCCTGGCGTGAAAGCGCAGCAATTTGCGGCAAACGCTGTAACAGCGCTTGGCTGAGGTTACGCCCGGTCAAGGGTTGACCGTCCTGTAGCATACCGGCCAAATAGCCATAGGCTGTGCCGTTGCTGTTGCGCTCCAGCACCAGTAAATCGCGCGGCGTGCTTTGACGACGAATATCGCCAGCCAGCAGCGTGCGGAAATCCTGCCCTTCACTCTCGCGATTGCCTACCTTGATCAGATAACGTTCAAAGCTCGGCGCATTTCCTGGCGGTAATTCAACGCCAGACTCCTGCAATTGACGGCGCGGAATGCTCTGTTGCTGGTACAACTCACCGATCATCGTCACCGGTCCGGCAGCGCTTTGGTTGAGTTCAAATTGGTAGACAGGGCTGGGCCAGAAATAACGCATACCCTGCCCAGCCAGCAGCAGCAGAATACCGATCAACGCTAACAGACTGACGGCGACCGAACCGGCGGTCAGCCAGATCCACGGTGAACCGCTCTTCGCCCAACGTCTCATGGCGCCTCCTGGTTCAAGGTATAACGTTCACGCAAACGCAGACGAATGGCTTCCGCCAGCGTGTTGAAGACAAAGGTGAAAATGAAGAGCACCAGCGCAGTCAGGAACAGTACGCGATAATGGCTGCTACCGGCAACGGCCTCTGGCATCTCAATGGCGATATTGGCAGCCAAAGCGCGCAAGCCCTGGAACAGGCTGCCGTCGATAACCGGTGTATTTCCGGTCGCCATCAGCACGATCATGGTTTCGCCTACCGCCCGGCCAAAGCCAATCATCAGCGCCGAGAAAATACCGGCGCTGGCAGAAGGTAAAACCACCCGCATCACGGTTTGCCATTGCGTTGCCCCCAAGGCCAACGATCCCTGGCTCAAGGTTGCCGGCACGCTGAACAAGGCATCCTCAGCCAGAGAGAAGATAATCGGCACCAGCGCAAAGCCCATCGCCACGCCGACCACCAGCGTATTACGCTGGTCATAATCATCACCCAGCCAAAAATGCAGCGGTTCGCCGAACAGTTTCACCTCCAGCCAAGGCCCAAGGGTGAACGCCAACCAAACGGTGAGGGCTATCAGCGGTAATAGGATCAGCAGGTCAACCCCCGGCGGCAGACGACGCGATGCCAAGCGGTTCACCAGCGCCCCGCTCGCCAGAACGACCCCGGCCAGCAACAGCGGCAACGACAAGACCGCCAGTAAATAGTGTTCGATCACCGGGGCCAGCCAAATACCGGCCACCAGCCCGATCACTACCGTCGGTAAGGCGCCCATGACCTCAATTGCCGGTTTGATCACCCGCCGCAACCCGGCGGACATGAAATAGGCCGTATAAATTGCCCCGGCTAACGCCAGTGGAATGGCAAACAGCATGGCGTAGGCCGCGGCTTTGAATGTACCGAAAATGACCGGAATCAGGCTGAACTTGGCCTGGTAGCTGTCCTCGCCAGAGGTTGACTGCCAAACGTAAGCCGGTTCGGGGTAATTCTCGTACCACACCTTGTGCCACAGTGAGCGCCAGGTGACATCGGGATAAGGGTTATCGATCGCATAGTGTTGCCAGCCCTGTGCCGTTTCCAACAGCAGGCCATCACCGCGTGGGGCGAATGCCATCTGCTGTACCCCAGCGGCGAGTCTGCCATTCAGCAATGGCTGTGGTTGGATACTGGAAAATAACGAGAAGCCACCGTCGGGCCTCAGCGTAGCAAACACCCGGCGATACGGTTCAGCCACCAGTAAATCCTGTGGTTCGGACTGATGGTCGAAATGTTGAACTGGCGTCAACTGCCAGCGCTGATCTTTTTCAACATCAAACCATTCACGCATAACGCCATTGGCCGCTTCAATCAATAACGCACTGCCGCCGGGCAACGCCGTCAGTTGATAAGGGGGATGATCGCCGAGAATACGGCTCTCTTTTAGCTGTAACTGGGTATCGTTTATTTGATAGCGGGCCAGCCGATTACCTGCCAGCAGGTAGAGTTGACGGCCGTCCGGCGTTAATACCAACTGTTGCACCGCGCTATTAAGCGGGTGTTCACTCAGTTGTGGGGGTTGATCGTGGCTAAAACGGCCGAACACCAAACGGCGATCGGCGGTGATCCCCGCCAGCAAATACTGCCCATGCCGCGCCTGGGACAGTGTCAACAAGGCCAACGGCTGCCCCTGTTTGTCCAGCGTTAACGGCCGTTGTCCAAGCGGGAATAACCACTGCGGTAACGACGTACCTGCAGCGGCAAAATCCGCGCTGGCGACAATAAATCGACCGTCGGCCTGCGCCAAAGCAAACAAATCACGCTCGCCAGCCGCCTGGGTCAACAGCACCGGTTTGCTCAGCAACGGTTGTTGCGTCAACGGCGCCCCCGTTTTAGTACCTTCTTGGGACGCTAAGCGGTAAAACTGCCCCGCCCCCTGGTCGTCAATGCGATAACCGATGCGCTGCTGCACATCCATACCCAGCGCCAACGCCGGTGCAGCTGCACTGAACGGCAACGGCGTTGCCTGGCCCATCGCCGCCGGTTTAAACAACGGGAGCACCGCAAACAGCAGGTAAACGAAGATCAGCATCAACGTCATCAGCACCAGCAACCCGCTGACGGTGACCGCCGCCTGCACGCTACGGTCGATGCGCGCTCGCAGGCGATCCCGGGGATGTTGGTTTACCGTAGTCTGTGCCATGTCTCTCGCTATCGCTGATATAAGCAGGCTTGCGCCATAGAATAACCGGGCATCTTATGTCAGTTTTATGACGTTTGCATGACAAAGTTACCCAGAGCACTCATCGAATTTTACGCTGCAATACTCATCATTCATCACATATGTTGCTGAAAAATGATGGCAATACCGATCACATACATAAATATAAAGCACAATAATCACAACTTTATGCTACGCAAACAGCCCCTTCCGCGCTGATGCCACAGTAAATATTTTTACGTATTAAAATGCCTCACGCCAACGTAATGGATATGTTGGACTTTCCTGTCAATCTCTCGCAATAATGATGCAAGATAGTAGGCTGTGTCCCGCAATGGGTCATGGCGCCGTCGCAGTCCCAAAGCCCGCAGTCAAGGCCTGGGGGCTGGGTATAGCGAACCTAGGTTCAAGCCCGACCACGCAGCGCTCGGGCTTTAGGGACGCGACCTGAAGCGGCATCCGGGCTAGGTCCCGGATCCTTTTCTAAAATTGAACTGGAGTGGCAATGGGTCAGGAAAAGCTCTACATCGAAAAAGAATTAAGCTGGTTATCCTTTAATGAACGCGTGTTGCAGGAAGCCGCAGATAAGAGCAATCCCCTGATTGAGCGCATGCGTTTTCTGGGCATTTACTCCAATAACCTTGATGAATTCTATAAAGTCCGTTTTGCCGATCTCAAACGACGCATTCTGATCAGCGAAGAACAGGGTTCTGGCGGCACCTCTCGCCATTTGCTGAAAAAGATCCAGGCCAAGGTATTAAAAACCGATCAAGAGTTCGACAGCCTCTATAACGATTTACTGCTGGAAATGGCGCGTAATCAAATCTTCCTGATCAACGAACGCCAGGTGTCCGAGAACCAGCAGATTTGGCTGCGACAATACTTCAAACAGCATCTGCGCCAACACATCACGCCTATCCTGATCAACCACGAAACCAATCTGGTGCAGTTCCTGAAAGACGATTACACCTATTTGGCCGTTGAGATCATCCGCGGTACGCGCATCGATTACGCGCTGCTGGAGATCCCGTCCGACAAGGTGCCGCGCTTCGTCAACCTGCCACCGGAAGCTCCGCGTCGCCGCAAACCGATGATCCTGTTGGATAACATCCTGCGTTATTGCCTGGACGATATCTTTAAGGGCTTCTTCGACTACGATGCGCTCAATGCCTATTCCATGAAAATGACCCGTGACGCGGAATACGATCTGGTCACCGAAATGGAATCCAGCCTGCTGGAACTGATGTCTTCCAGCCTGAAGCAGCGTCTGACCGCCGAACCGGTGCGTTTTGTTTATCAGCGTGATATGCCAAATGAAATGGTGGAACTGCTACGCGGTAAACTTGGCATCTCCAACTACGATTCGGTGATTGCCGGCGGCCGCTATCACAATTTCAAAGATTTTATCGGCTTCCCTAACGTCGGTAAGGCCAACCTGGTCAACAAACCGCTGCCTCGCCTGCGCCATATTTGGTTCGATAAGTTCCGCAACGGCTTTGACGCCATCCGCGAACAAGACGTGTTGCTTTACTACCCATACCACACTTTTGAGCATGTGCTGGAACTGCTGCGCCAGGCGTCCTTCGACCCCAGCGTGCTGGCGATCAAAATCAATATTTATCGCGTAGCAAAAGACTCCCGCATCATCGAGTCGATGATCCACGCAGCCCACAACGGCAAGAAAGTCACGGTGGTGGTTGAGCTACAGGCGCGCTTTGATGAAGAGGCCAACATCCACTGGGCTAAGCGTCTCACGGAAGCTGGCGTGCACGTTATCTTCTCGGCGCCGGGGCTGAAAATCCACGCCAAGTTGTTCCTGATCTCGCGCCGTGAAGGCGATGAGATTGTGCGCTATGCTCATATCGGGACCGGTAACTTTAACGAGAAAACCGCGCGTATTTATACCGACTATTCGTTGCTGACCGCCGACTCACGCATCACCAATGAGGTGCGTCGCGTGTTCAACTTTATCGAAAACCCATATCGACCGGTCACGTTCGACAACCTGATGGTGTCGCCGCAGAACTCGCGCTTGAAGCTGTATGAGTTGATCGACCAGGAAATTGCCAACGCTGAGGCGGGGCATCCGGCTGGCATTATGCTGAAAATCAACAATCTGGTGGATAAAGGGTTGGTAGATCGGTTATATACCGCCTCCGGCGCCGGTGTAAAAATCCGCCTGTTGGTGCGAGGGATGTGTTCTTTGATTCCCAACCTGCCGGGGATCAGTGACAATATTCAGATAATCAGCATCGTCGACCGTTATCTGGAACACGATCGGGTTTACGTTTTCGAAAACAAAGGTGACAAACTGGTTTATCTGTCTTCCGCAGACTGGATGACCCGTAATATAGATTACCGCATCGAAGTCGCGGTCTCGCTGCTGGATCCAACGCTGAAACAACGGGTTCTGGATATTCTGGAAATCCTGTTCAGCGACACGGTCAAGGCGCGTTACCTCGATAAAGAACTGAGCAACCAGTACGTACCGCGCGGCAATCGCCGTAAAGTCCGTTCTCAGGTTGCCATTTATGAGTATTTAAAAGCTCTGGAACAACCAGGACAGTAGGCCAGCAACTATGCCGCTAAAAAGCACAGCAACGAACAAACCGCAGGAAATCGCTGCCATCGATCTCGGGTCGAACAGTTTCCACATGGTGATTGCCCGCGTCGTCAACGGCGCCTTACAGGTATTAGGCCGTTTAAAGCAGCGGGTACACCTCGCCGATGGATTGGACAGCAACAATGTGCTCAGTGAAGAGGCAATAGAACGTGGCCTGGCCTGTCTGGCGCTGTTTGCCGAACGGCTTCAGGGCTTCCCGGCGGATAACGTTACGATCGTCGGTACCCATACATTACGCCAGGCCGTAAACGCAGAGGTCTTCCTCAAGCGCGCGGCCAAAGTCATCCCTTACCCCATTGAAATCATCGCCGGGCAGGAAGAAGCACGTCTGATCTTTATGGGCGTGGAACATACCCAGCCGGAAAAAGGCCGCAAGTTGGTGATCGATATCGGCGGCGGTTCCACCGAGCTGGTGATCGGCGAAGACTTTGAGCCCCTGCTGGCAGAAAGCCGCCGCATGGGTTGCGTCAGTTTCGCCCAGCAGTTTTTCCCTGGCGGGGAAATCAGCAAAAACAACTTTAAACGTGCACGCCTCGCAGCAGCGCAGAAACTGGAAACCCTGGCCTGGCAATACCGCATTCAGGGCTGGCAGTATGCGCTAGGCGCGTCCGGCACCATCAAAGCGGCACACGAAGTGCTGGTGGAAATGGGTGAAAAAGACGGTCTGATTACGCTTGAAAGGCTGGAGATGTTAGCGGAACAGGTGCTGCAGTTTAAAAACTTCAGTGCACTGAGCCTGCCGGGGCTGTCAGAAGACCGTCAGTCGGTATTTGTTCCAGGTTTGGCTATCCTGTGTGGCGTATTCGATGCGCTGGCAATCCGCGATCTGCGTCTTTCCGACGGTGCTCTGCGTGAAGGCGTCCTGTACGAGATGGAAGGCCGTTTCCGCCATCAAGATATTCGCAGCCGCACCGCCAAGAGCCTGGCCGATCACTACAATATCGACCGTGAACAAGCCAAACGGGTGCTGGAAACCACGGAACTGTTGTACGCACAGTGGATGGCGCAAAACACCAAGCTGGCGAACCCGCAGTTGGAAGCCCTGTTGAAGTGGGCCGCCATGCTGCATGAAGTAGGCTTAAGCATCAATCACAGTGGGATGCACCGCCACTCGGCCTATATTCTGCAAAACACCAACTTGCCTGGCTTTAACCAAGAGCAGCAGTTGTTGCTGGCTGCATTGGTCCGCTTCCACCGTAAAGGCATTAAGCTGGAAGAACTGCCACGCCTGAACCTGTTCAAGAAAAAACATTACCTGCCGCTGATCCAACTGTTGCGTCTGAGTACCCTGCTCAACAATCAACGTCAGTCGACCACTACCCCAGAAACGTTGCGTCTGAGCACTGACGACAACCACTGGACACTGCGTTTCCCTGCGGGCTATCTGGCGCAAAACAGTCTGGTGCAACTGGACTTTGAACGTGAACAGGCCTACTGGAACGACGTCGTGGGTTGGAAACTGATTTGCGAAGAAGAAGGCTCGCAGGACGAGCAGCGCTCAGCCTAAATCTATCGCCCCCGCTTGGGGGCGATAATCAAGGTTGTGCCGGCAGCAGTGCCGTGAGCGGCTGAGGTTCACTGATAAAATAGCCCTGCATATAATCCACGCCAGCGCCCTTGAGCGCCGCCCACTGTTCCGCGCTTTCAACATACTCCGCCACAATGACCAATCGCTTCATCCGTGCGACCTTGCAAATCGACATGATTACCTGGAAATCCACCGGATTGGTCAGCATATCGCGTACAAAACTCCCGTCTATTTTCAGCATATCCACCGGCAGTATCTTGAGCCGATCGTAGCTGGCATAGCCCGTGCCAAAATCATCTAACGCTATACGGCATCCCATTTCACGTAATACCTGCAAATTGGTACCGGCGTAGTCGGTATCCTGCAGCAAATGCGACTCGGTCACTTCCAGTGTCAGTTGATAGGGTTCAATCCGGTACTGCTTCAGCAAATTCTGCACGTCATGGCACAGCATGGGCCTGCACAGCGAAGAGGGGGACACATTGATCGCAAAGCGTACGCTGGGCAGTTCGGTACGGTGTTTGTCCATAAATTTTAACGTATTGCGCAGTACCCACATGTCCAGCCGATAGGACAGACCGAACTCATGCACCACCGGTAAAAAGTCGTTCGGTGAGATGATCGCCCCCTGATCATCACGCATACGTAACAGAATCTCGTGGTACCTATCGCCGCGCAGACCCAGGATCGGCTGCGCCATCAGGATAAACCCATCGCTATCCAGCGAACTCTGCACCCCATGCAGCAACGCCACCTTGCGTTTGATTTCGTCCTGTATCAAATGACCACCATTGTGTGCGCTCTCCGGCTTGCCACTGGTCAGCGAGACTTCGGCCAACGAGCTGAGTTCCCCCAGCAGAAGATACAGATGCTCAAAATCGGCAATCACACTGCAGTACCCGAGTCCCAACGGCGGATGGATTGGCAACCCATTCCAAACCAATCGGAATTTTTCCAACCCGCGGTAAATCTCAGCGACCTTTTCTTCACTGTTACTGCCGTCCACTCGCAACAACAGGTCATAGCCCGGCAAATGGTAAACCCCCTCGCCCGGCGCCAAGATTTGGTGTAAAAGCGCGGCCAACTGCTGCTTAAAACGAATGCGCAACTGCATGCCGTAATTACGGCTTAACAAGTCCAACTCACTCACGCGCAGAAAGCACAACGTCGAAGGCGGTGATTGGGCCAGATCCCGTTTAAGGGCGCGCAGATTGGGCAATCCAATCACCGGGTCCTGCAGCGCGGCGTTTTGCGCCCTGGCATGACTCAACCGTTGGCGAGTATTGAGCGCAGACATCAAGAAAATGCATAAGGTAAACACCACCATCATCGAAGAAATAACGGCAAGGTTATGCAACAGGTTTTCGTGCTGGGCATAGTCGGGATGATGGGAAAGCAACACCAAAAGCGTGGACGACCAAATGATGCAATTGAATTGGTAGCCAAAACGCATTGCGCCATACAGCATCACCGGCAGCAGTAATATCAGACCGTAGCCCCCCAACAACAGAGGATTGGCATCTTTTGCATGATAAGACAGCAATATGACCATTGCGCACAGGATCAAAAACCACAGCGCCAGCTCTTTTTTATCGACGTCTGGAGCCATTTCACGGCCAACGCGCCGCCAAAGTCTTAACATGAACCCGGGCTTTTTCAGCAGGCGCAACATAAAGTAGAACAGTGGCACCGCGGAAAGGCACCCTAATAACAACGCCTGGAAATTAACCAACGCGAGCAGATAGCCATTATCACCCGGCATCATTCCCAGCTCGTCAGGCAATTGTTTTAACCCCACCAACAGCTTCAATCCGAGAATAAACAGCAGCGCCGGCAACACGATCAGCCAGACCAGCCTTGCCTTGACCAACCTGGGCACGCCGGGGGCCGCACACCAGCGACGCTGGGTTTGGTTGCGATACCCCAGCCAACATAGGCTTAGGCATAACAGGTATAACGCCGTGAGCAGCACGCCGCTTTCCAGGCCAAGTCGGCAGCCGTAACGCAGTAAAATGGCAAGAGCAATTCCCGGCAACGCCCGCCAGTCATAAACCATCAACAACGCAATACAGGCTGCCAGCGGCAGGTAGAGCAGATAAACCTTGCTCTCGGGTAACATGATGCGGGGGGAGAGCCAACCGGCGAACGGGATCAACAACAAGCTCCAGATCAGGGGGTATCCCCACCAGCGCTCACGCAAATGTTTCCAAAATGTCGGTTTAACCATAAAAATAATGAGTCCTTCAGAGCGCAATTCCATTCACGCGTTCAGGTGGTAAGGCAGGTTCCTTTTCATACCTCTATCCATTCATGAGGCAAACTGAAAGTACCATATGCGACAGGGGAACGGGGGGGAATTTTATGCACGAGGGCCGTCTCAGGCTTGACGCCGATCAACCAAGGAGGAAAAGTTGGGTAAAAATATGTCAGCCATTTTTTGTCATCTCTTAACATGCTGATCCCACAGATAAACTCAAACCCAAGCTAAACACCGGTCAAATACTCTGTTTGGGTCGCCGGAAATAAATAGACAATATTTGTCACCAATCGCTAGAATCCCATTTACACTTTATCGGCTTTCATTACTCGCTCTCAGTACGGTAAAGGCACGGCCTATTACGCTCATATGAGCCGTTGGCTCCACACAGCCGCTACAGTGGCTACCGTTTGAAAGGCAGCGGGTATAACACAGGAAACCGGCATGCCGGGTGATATATGCGTAAAAAAACTACCGGACAAATGACGAAAATAGTGCTGTTTATCAGCTTTATCATTTTAGTCGGCCGTCTGCTGTATGCCGCCGTCGTTGCGGTGCCCCATCATCAGGAAAAAAAGCTCGCCCCCTATCAAGAGACCACCGAGGTAGAGGGAGAAAACCAGGACACTCCCCCCTGAACCGACAGACCCAACACCTCCTGCAGAGCAATCGAATAGTTAAGCAGCCTGCCGTCGGACCGCATTTCGGCATGCCAGGCCCCTTACTTATTCCTTGGCATCTGTGCCCATTTCATAAAAATGACGCCTGCATTCACTATGCTCTATCTTGTGTAGAGATCGCCCGTAAGGATCACTGAGTGCCAGTAAGGAATACCATGTCCGCCGCAACGCATAATGTTAAAAAAGTCGCTGAGCATCGTCAGCGCATTCTTTCCCTGCTGTTAAACAACAAAGACCTGATAGACGGTATTCTCGGCAGACCAGGGGATGAAAACGCCCTCAGTAAAAGTGAACTGCTAAACCAGACCGCCGAAATTACCGGGCTGCTGGACGACATGCATGCCGCTGACCTGGCCGACTTACTGGAAGCGTTACCGCAGGACGAACGCCTGGCGCTGTGGCGTTTGGTTGGCAATGCCAAACGCGGCCAAACACTGGTGGAAGTGGCCGAACCGGTGTGGGACAGCCTGATCGAAGAGATGAGCGATAAAGACCTGCTCAAGGCGATCAAAACGCTGGATGTCGACGAACAGGCTTATCTGGCTCAATATCTGCCGCGTAACCTGATGGGCCGCCTGCTGACCTCGCTGGAGCCGGATCAGCGTGCGCAGGTGCGCGAGATGATCCACTACGGCAAAGACACCGTCGGCTGGATGATGGATTTTGAACTGGTCACTGTGCGCCCTGACGTTACCCTCGGGGCCGTGCATCGTTTCTTGCGGCTGCGCAAAACCATCCCGGACGCTACCGATAAACTCTTTGTCACGGACCGTAAAAATACGCTGCTCGGTGAACTGCCGCTGACCGCGGTGCTGCTCAACGATCCTGAAACGCCGGTACACGCAGTCATGGACAACGATCCCACCCGTTTTCTGCCGGAAGACAAAGCGGAGGCTGCAGCCAGCGCGTTTGAACGTTATGACCTGATCAGTGCCCCGGTTGTCGATGCCAAGGGCAAACTGATGGGCCGCCTGACGATTGAAGAGATCGTCGACGTCGTCAATGAAGAAAGCGACAGCAACCTTCGCCGTATGGGGGGGTTGAGCCCGGAAGAAGATGTATTTGCCCCTGTCAGCAAAGCGGTGAAAACTCGCTGGGCTTGGTTGGCAATCAATCTGTGCACCGCGTTTATCGCGTCACGTGTCATCGGCCTGTTTGAACACACCATTTCGCAGTTGGTGGCATTGGCGGCGTTGATGCCCATCGTTGCGGGTATCGGCGGCAATACCGGTAACCAAACCATTACCATGATTGTCCGCGCACTTGCGCTACACCAGATCGAAGTTGGCAATATTTCTCGCCTGATGCTCAGGGAGCTTGGCGTCGCCATCATTAACGGCGTCGTATGGGGCGGCATTATGGGGATAGTCACCTGGCTGCTCTATGGCGACTGGGCTATGGGTGGCGTCATGACGTTAGCCATGATCCTCAACCTATTGGTGGCGGCGCTGATGGGGGTGGTGATCCCAATGACCATGCTAAAAATGGGCCGAGATCCCGCTGTCGGTTCCAGCGTACTGATCACGGCATTAACCGATACCGGCGGCTTCTTTATCTTCCTCGGTCTGGCCACGTTGTTCCTGCTCTGACGCTGTCGAGCCGGCGGCAACGCCGGCTTTTGCGCTCGCTCACTAAAGCCGTTTGATTCAGTATGTTTTCTTGCTGTGCTGTACTACCCTTTGGCAATAAACTTCTCATCCCATCCGCGTCATGACGTAGTTCAGTGACAGATGCCAGCGTTAAGGTTGTCTATGGATATCAGCGCACCGAATCATCTCACTACGCGCAAAAGCGTGCTGTTGACGCAGACTTTGCTGGCAGCCGTAGCCGTTTTTATGTTGGCCTTGTTGTGTCTGACGTTGTCGAACGAATCCAGCCATTTTACGCCGCTGTGGTTCCCTACGGCTGCCATCATTACCCTGTTGTATCGCCATTCGCCGCGCCAATGGGGATTACCCTTGCTGGCCTGTGGGCTGGGTATCATAAGCGCCAGCGTTATCCTGTACGGATTTAGCTGGGTGCCGGTAAAGCTTGCGCTGATCAACCTGCTGGAAGCCTCCGTCAGTACCCTGCTGCTGCGCCGTATGCTGTTGTCTGACGATCCCCTGAATAATCTGGCCAGTTGGCTAAAGTTCGTGGTCTGTGCGGTCATTTTCACCCCGCTATTTAGCGCCTTGCTGGCCGCCTGGTGGGCCCCTGCCCCGGAGCAATCCTTCTGGCAGCCCTTCAATACCTGGTTTATTTCGGAAGCCATTGGCGTCCTGTCACTGGCACCGATTGGATTGGTCTATCGCCGGCGCATGCTGGAGCAGTTAAACCTGTTCTCCTTGCTGCTGACGCTCATGATGGCGCTGATTTTTTGCTATCTCGCGCTGACCTATCTGCCTTTCCCGTTTACCTTTGTCATTCTTCCTCTGCTGTGGGCGGCGATCGCACTGCCACGCCTGGAAGCCTTTGTGACCTGCTTTTGTACCACATTGATGATCACCGTGATGATTTCACTTGGGCTGCTGCATTTTAATGTTCCCGCCGAACCGCTCAGTGACATCGAAATCTACTTACCGATTCTGTTGATTTTGATCCCCGCACACGCCATGGCGATGGTCATGCACGCCTTCCGGGTAGAAAAACAGCATATCGTCGAGAGCGAAGCCCGCTTTCGTAATGCGCTGGAATACTCCGCTATCGGTATGGCGCTGGTCTCTCCGCAAGGGAAATGGCTACAGGTCAATCAAGCACTGTGCAACCTGCTGGGCTACACCCCGGAAGCTCTGCGGCGCTTGACGTTTCAGGAGATCACTCACCCGGATGATTTGAATGCCGACCTGATGCAGTTACAGGATCTGCTCGAAGGCCATATCAGCAGCTACACCCTGGAAAAACGCTATATTCGCAGCGATGGCGAACACGTCTGGGCTCTGCTGGCTGTCTCAATGGTGCGCGATGCCGAAGGCCTACCGCTGTATTTTATTTCTCAGGTGGAAGACATCAGCGAACTGAAACGCACCGCCGCAGAGAATCATCGGTTGGTTGAACGCATCACGCTGGCCAATCAGGTGGGGGGGATTGGCGTTTGGGAATGGGTCATGGACGGTGAGGAACTCACCTGGGACAAGCGCATGTTTGAACTCTATGACCTCAGTCCAGAGCAGACGCCTACGCTTTCACTGTGGCGCACCCTCCTGCTGCCGGAAGATCGCGAGCGAACCGACCGTGAAATGGCCTCTTTGCTGGACCAACCGCGTCCTTTTATCCTCGAATTCCGGCTGCTTTCCCGCCAAGGAAAAGTCCGCCATATCCGCGGCCAGGGCAACGTCATTCTGGATGCACAAGGCCGCCCGCTGCGCATGATCGGCACGAACATTGATATGACGGAAGTCCGCAATCTGACCGAAGCGCTGCACCAAGAGAAAGAACGTCTGCACATCACGCTGGATGCCATTGGCGAAGGGGTGATTTCAACTGACGATGCCATGCATATCACCTTCATGAATCCGGTGGCCGAACAGATGTGCGGCTGGCCGCTGAGTCTGGCTGTTGGCATGCCGATTGCAGGAGTCGTACGCATGACTAACGGCAAAGATGGCATGGAAGTGGAAAACCCGGTCCAGTGCTGCCTTCAGGAAAATCGTCAGCTTTCGGCGGATTATGCCCTGGTGCTGCACAGTCGTGACGGCCGTCACTTTGATATTCAACAATCGGTATCGCCGCTGAAAACCCTCGGGGGTGGCGTGATGGGGGCTGTGATGGTGTTGCAAGATGTCACGGCTTCACGCGAGTTGATGCGTAAACTGAGTTACAGCGCCGCCCATGATGCCCTCACCAGCCTGCCCAATCGCACCAGTTTTGAGAAACGCCTGAAAGCCGCCATTCTGGGCTCCGGTGAAAAACAGCGGCAGCATGCGCTGGTGTTCCTCGATCTCGATCGTTTCAAGGCCGTCAATGACAGCGCCGGGCATGCGGCAGGCGATGCATTGCTGAGGGATATTGCCCAACTGATGCAACGCCACGTGCGTGACAGCGACTGCCTGGCAAGGCTCGGGGGGGATGAGTTTGGGCTAATCCTGTTTGATTGTGCCAGCGAGCAGGCAAAATCCCTGATGCAGCAGCTGGTTAACAACATCAGCCAGCACCCGTTCTATTGGGAAGGAAAGGTTTATCACGTAGGTGCCAGCGCTGGCATCACCCGTATAGAGAGCGGCAGTGGTAAAAGCGGCGAGCTGTTGGCGCAGGCGGACATTGCCTGTTATACCGCCAAACATCGCGGCCGCGGGCAGGTCTATCTGTATGAGGCACGGCAAAAACAGATGCTGGAACGCCAGCATGAGCTGCTGACGAGACAGGAAGTGATGAGCATTATTGCCGACGGGCAGTTGATGCTCAGTGTTAAGGCCGTGGCACCGCCGAAAACCCCACTGGCAGTGTGTTTCTATCAGTTAAAACTGCAGGTCATGCCGCTGGATCCACGTCCGTTGAACGGAGAGGCGTTTCTCGCTGCGGCACAGCTTTATGGCCTGCTGCCGGACGTCGATGACTGGGTCAGCCGGCAGGTTCTCGAGCGCCACGCCGCAGAGATCGGGGCGAAAGGCCTGACAATCGCGCTCCCACTCTCGACAGACAGCCTGCTCGACGCCGGGTTCCGACAACACCTGATCACACGGTTAAATGCCTCTCCATTACAACCACAGGCTTTGCTGCTGGTGGTCGATGAGGCGGCGGTGCTGGAACACGATGACATTTGCAGGCCGTTTATCCACCAATTACAACGGCTGGGCTGCAAGCTGATCGTCAGCGGCTTCGGCCACAGCCTCAACGCCTTCGACGAACTGCATGGCCGTCGGATTGACTATATCCGCATTGATGAGCGCTTTATCACCCAGGTTCACTGCAACCAGATGGATGAACTGATGGTTTCCATGCTTAACGGTGCAGCCCACCGTGTACATGCCCAGACACTGGCAGGCCCAGCACACCAGCAGATAACATTGCATACGTTGCAGGCTCTGGGCGTCGACCTGGCAGACGGTGACGCCGTGGCGCGGGAACAACCCCTTACCGAGCTGCTCAGCGGCGGTTATTTCGGCATAAGGTAACTGCCTCAGCGCGGCGCTCTCCTGTGTTCTTTTGCGTTGCGGCATCCTGTGCCGCACGCCCCCAGCACGTTTTTGCTTAGCCAATCAGATGTTAGTGGTATAACTAACGGGTGAAAGTTAATCCTTCGTACAATCACTTTGATACGGAAATCAGCACGCCCGTTAATTTCCAGGAACCATCTTTGCACGTAATTGCTCAGGGATAATGGCTATGAAAAACGAGTGGTTTGCCGCCAGGGAGCTGACAGGCATAGCAGGACTGCCCTCTTCACCACAGGGAATCAATTTGATGGCGCGGCGCGAAGGTTGGATCAGCCGCCGCCGTAAAGGCATCCAGGGGAAAGCGGTGGAATACCATATCAACAGCCTGCCTATTGGCCCGCGCAAGCTGTTGATGTTGCAGGAAGAACCCGCAGAATATCAGGTTGAACGCCAAGAGCCACTGGCAGTATGGGTGCAGTATTACTATCACCTGAGCGAAACCGAACGCGAGAAGGTGCTGGCATTCCTGATGCGTGAAGGGATAGAAAGCCTACTGGCTCGTATCGACAACGAAGGATAACGCCACCGCGCTAATTGTCGACATCCGCCAGCGGTACCCATGCGTCGTTATGCCACAAATGGAGCGTGGCGTAAGAACGCCACGGCCGCCAGCGTTCGGCATATTTTTCAATTTGGCGCGGCGTCAGGTCAGGGAAGCGTTGCTTGATCAAATAATCCCCCGCCAAAAACACGTCTGGCCAGGACCAGGCACGCATCGCGATATAACTGGCCGTCCAACTGCCAATCCCCGGCAAGGCGGTCAGCGCCTTAATACCTTGCTCAATATCCAACACGTTATCCAACTGGAGCCGCCCTTCGGTTACCGCACGCGCAATCGCAATGATTGCCGCTGCGCGTTTCAACTGCACCCCCAGCGGACGCAACGCCTCAGGGTGTAACTGCGCGACCTGCTCAGCATTGGGGAACAGATGTGTAATGCCGCCATAGGGTTGTTCCAGCGGCGTCCCCCACTGCTCAGCCATCCGCCCGGCAAAAGTCGCGGCCATCTTGACGCTCACCAACTGCCCCAAGACGGCACGGACCGCCTGTTCAAAACTGTTCACGCAACCGGGCAGCCGCAACCCTGGCGCATCGGCAGCCAATGCGCCCAAGGCATGGGCAATCAAATCCGGTGCGGCGTCCAGATCAAACAGTTGACGGATCCGGCGCAGCACTTCCGTGGTCACCCGGCTTAATGAGGCGGCAATCTCTACTCGTACCCGGTTGCGCGTTTCATCCGGCTGGACGCTCACCCAGCCGCAATACTCGACGCCCCCTTGGGTAATGGCTATCGCTCGCAGATACTGCTGCCCATCAACCCGTTCGACACCGCTCACCGCACGCGCATGCAAAAAACCCAACATGCGCTGCCAGTCATAGGGCGGTCGGTAGCCCAGATGAAACACCAGCCCGCTGGCAACGGTGGGCGCATTGCGGTCGCTGCTGCTGCGCAGCGCCGATGGAATAAGCCGGTAGCGTGCCTTGAACAGCTCATTAAAACGCCGCAGGCTGCCAAAACCGGCCGCAAATGCGACGTCACTCAATGGCATATCGGTATCCGCCAGCAGGCGTTTGGCCTGCAACAACCGGTGCGACTGGGCGTAATCAATCGGCGATGCCCCAAACTGATCGGCGAAGATACGCCGCAAATGACGATCAGAGATCCCCAGCCGCGCGGCCAGTTGCTCGCAACTGTGTTCTGACAGGTACCCTTGTTCAATCAACTGCACCGCCACCTGCGCATAGCGATTGCCAAGATCGATCAGCGCCAACCCCGGTGCCAGCTCCGGCCGGCATTTCAGACAGGGGCGGAACCCCGCCAGTTCCGCCGCCGCGGCGCTGGGGTAAAAAGTGCAGTTTTCGATTTTCGGCGTACGGGCACTGCACACCGGCCGACAATAAATGCCGGTCGAGGAAACACCGACGAAAAAGCGGCCGTCGAATTTGCGGTCGCGCGCGCTCAGTGCGTCGTACAGCGCCTGTTGTTGGTTTTTCATGGCAACGCTCGGGGTCAGTTTTTTGTTCATTATGCGACTCGGCTGGTGCGCTGACGTGCGGAATTCGGACATTAAGTTAAGCATGCCATGCTGGTCGCCGCTAAATTTTTCGTCAGTTAAGCGCCCACACGTTGCCCAGGAGCCAAGTCTCGGGTAAAGTCGCCCCCCTTCATTGGCATGGGGATTGAGAAAAGACATGTTTATTGGATTCGATTACGGAACAGCCAACTGTTCTGTCGCAGTGATGCGTGATAACGGCCCCGAGCTACTGACGTTGGAAAACAACGAACCTTACCTGCCGTCGATGCTTTGTGCACCGACGCGTGAAGCCGTGAGCGAATGCTTGCACCGCCACTGGCAGGTACCGACCGGCAGCGAAGAAAATCAGCAACTGCTGCGCCGGGCCATTAGCTACAACCGCGAAGAAGACATTCCCGTCGGTAACGACAGCGTGCTATTTGGCCTACAGGCACTGGCTCACTACGCCGAAGATCCGGAAGAGGTGTATTTTGTTCGCTCGCCGAAATCCTTCCTCGGTGCTAACGGCCTGAAGCCACAGCAGATTGCGCTGTTTGAAGATCTGGTTTGCGCCATGATGTTCCACATCAAACGTCAGGCGGAAAACGTGCTGCAAGACAGCATCAGCCAGGCGGTGATCGGTCGTCCGATCAACTTCCAGGGGATTGGGGGTGAAGACGCTAACCAGCAGGCGCAGGGTATTTTGCACCGTGCTGCCGAGCGCGCCGGTTTCAAGGACATTGAATTCCAGTTTGAACCTGTAGCGGCGGGACTGGACTTCGAAGCGACGCTGAACGAAGAGAAAACCGTGCTGGTGGTAGACATCGGTGGCGGTACGACCGACTGCTCGGTACTGCTGATGGGGCCACAATGGCGCGACCGTGCCGATCGCCAGCAAAGCCTGCTGGGGCACAGCGGGTGCCGTGTCGGCGGTAACGACCTGGACATCATGTTGGCGTTCAAACAGCTGATGCCGCTGTTCGGCATGGGTGGCGAAACCGGCAAGGGTATCGCGCTGCCCGCGCTGCCTTATTGGAACGCGGTCGCCACCAACGACGTGCCGGCACAAAACGACTTTTACAGCGTCGCCAACGGTCGCATGCTGCGTGATTTGATCCGTGATGCCGCCGAACCGGAAAAGGTCAAACGTTTGCTGAAAGTGCACCAGCAGCGTCTGAGCTACCGGTTGGTACGCGCGGCGGAAGAGAGTAAAATCGCCCTGTCGGCGCAGCAAAGCATCAGCGCGCCATTGGCGTTCGTCCAGCCTGACTTGGTGGAAACCATCAACCAGGATCAGCTTGCCGACGCTATTTCGCAACCCCTGTTGCGTATTCAGGAACAGGTCAGTGCCGCCCTGGCGAGCAGCCAAACCGCACCACAGGTGATTTATCTCACCGGCGGTAGCGCGCGTTCACCCTTGCTGCGTGCCGCGCTGGAACAACAGTTGCCGGGCATCCCTATTGTCGGTGGCAACGACTTCGGCTCGGTAACTGCCGGGTTGGCGCGCTGGGCGCAAACGCTGTTCCGTTAATGGCCTGAGGGCGCGGTATATACCGCGCTCCAGACGGCAGACAAAACCGCAAAAGGGCTAAACAGGTAAGGGTCGAACCTGTTCGATCCGATTTAACCCATTGATTATGCTATAGGGCGTAGCATGCAGCGCCCCTACCATGAAACCAAGGAATGCTTGGTTACTGGAGGAAAGTCGATGTGTGAAATATTTCCCCTGGAAACTGACAGGCTGCGGTTGCGTGCCTGGCGTGACGATGATCTGCCCGCCTTCGCTGCCCTTAATGCCGATCCTCAGGTCATGCGTTATTTCCCCGCCCCGCTCAGTTCCGCGCAAAGTGACGCACTCGCCGACAAGATCCGCCTGTTCATGCAACAGCATGGTTGGGGCTTATGGGCACTGGAAGTGAAAGGCGGAGCACCTTTTATCGGCTTTGTTGGGTTGGCTATTCCTGCTGATGATCTCCCCTGTTCGCCCTGCGTAGAAATTGGCTGGCGGTTGGCTGCAGCACACTGGGGCAAAGGCTACGCCAGTGAAGCGGCCGAGGCCGCATTGCACTATGCCTTCGAACACCTGAATCTGGCAGAAGTGGTGTCCTTTACCGCCGACGCTAACCAACCGTCGCGCCGGGTGATGGAACGCATCGGCATGACGTCCAAGGGTGAAAGCTTCCTTCATCCACGGCTACCCCAAGGCCATCCGCTGCAAAAACATGTACTGTATCGGCTGGGGCAACAATTATGGCGGGAGCAACAATGCTGATCGTTTTTTCCGGGCTGCCGGGCAGCGGCAAAACTACGCTGGCACGGGCGCTGGCAGGTGCATTATCGGCAATTCATCTGCGAATCGACACCCTGGAACAGGCAATCCGTGACAGCGGTGCCTTAGCCAGTGACGTAGGCCCATCAGGCTATTTTGCCGCCTATGGCGTCGCTGAGGATAACCTGCGTCTGGGCCACACCGTGATCGCCGATTCGGTTAACCCACTGCCTGTCACCCGTGAAGCCTGGCATCAGGTTGCGCTCCGGACTGGCAGAACCTGTATTGATATTGAAGTGTTCTGTTCAGACAGTGCGGAGCACCGCCGAAGGATCGAAACCCGAGGCGGCGACATTGCCGGGCTACGATTGCCCAACTGGCAGGATGTCAGTAACCACGATTACATCCCCTGGAACATGCCAGTGGCCTCTATTGATACCGCAGGATGTACAATTGAAGCCTGCCTGGCGCAGCTGCTTCAGTTGATCGATACCGCCCGCGGTTAATCTCGATTACCAGGCGCTGGCTTCGTTCAAGGTGCTGATATCATCCGCATCCAACTGAAGCCGGGTGGCGCTAACCAGCTCATCCAACTGTTTTAAGGACGTGGCGCTGACGATAGGTGCAGTAATGCTGGGCCGCGCGATCAGCCAGGCCAGTGAAACCTGTGCCGGCGTGGTGTGGTGCTTCTTCGCCACCTGATCCAAGCCTGCCAGAATGCTAAAGCCCCGCGGATTAAGGTACTGCGCGATCACTCTGTCGCCACGCTGACTTTTGCCGATATCGTGTTCACTGCGGTATTTCCCCGTCAGAAAACCGCTGGCCAGCGAGAAGAAGTTAATCACGCCCAACCCATGACGCTGCGCAACGGCCTCCAATCCCTGCTCATAGCCCGCCCGCGCATACAGGTTATATTCCGGTTGCAGGGTTTCGTAACGCGCCAGCCCTTCCTGCTTACTGATATTGAGGGCTTCTTCCAGACGATCGGCCTGGTAGTTAGACGCCCCTATTGCCCGCACTTTGCCGGCCTTGATTAATGCATCAAACGCCGCCAACGTTTCCGCAAGCGGCGTATCCCGATCGTCATCATGGGACTGATACAGATCGATATAGTCGGTCTGCAGACGGCGCAGGGAATCCTCCACCGCTTGCTGAATATAACGTGGCGACAGCCCCTGTTTACCCTCGCCCATCGGTTTGCCTACTTTGGTGGCGATAATCACCTGGTCGCGCTTGCCGCTCTTTTTCAACCATTCGCCAATCGTGGTTTCCGATTCCCCACCTACATTGCCCGGCGCCCAGCTCGAATACACATCCGCGGTATCGATAAAATTGAGCTGATTTTCCACCAACGCATCTAACAGGCTGAATGAGGTTTCACGATCCGCCGTCCAGCCAAACACGTTACCGCCGAAGGTCAATGCTGGTACTTTGATGCCTGAACGGCCCAGTTCTTTATGACTCATTGCATGCTCCATGGAGTTAATGATTTGCAGGTTAATTATTAGCGTGAAGGCAGAAAGTTCGCTAAAACCTATTCGCTATAAGCCGGATGCCATCGCTTATAAACATAGCACGATCAAATCTACAACTTATTCGGACAATGCTGACGGTTCCTCCATATTTCCTTCATTTTTATGCCGTCTTTCCTCGCTAAACTAGTATTCTGTAAGGAGTGTATTTTTTTGGCAATGCGTGCCCACGCACCTGCCCTTTGGAGAGATTTTCGCCACCATGAATGCAAAAAACCCTCGTCGTTCACTGATACTGCGCCTGCTGGTGGTCATCATCGTGGCTATTGCCGCCGTATTGATTTGGCGTCACTTCAGCGCAGCGCAGCCAGCCGCAGAGACGGCGCCGAGTGCACATCGCACCGGTGCGAATCCAGCGGGTGCAAGCCACGCAGGTGGCCGACGTGGTGGCTCTATATCACCGGTACAGGCCGCGACGGCTACCCAGCAGACCGTTCCCCGCTACCTGATCGGTCTGGGCACGGTCACTGCCGCCAATACTGTCACCGTAACCAGTCGGGTTGACGGACAATTGATGTCATTGCATTTCACCGAAGGGCAACAGGTAAAAGCCGGGGACTTGCTGGCCGTGATCGATCCTCGCCCTTACCAGGTTCTGTTAACTCAGGCACAAGGCCAATTGGCAAAAGATCAGGCCACGCTCGCTAACGCGCGACGCGATCTGGCACGCTACCAGCAGCTGGTCAAAACCAATCTGATTTCACGCCAAGAGCTGGATACCCAAGTGTCGTTGGTCCAGCAAACGGAAGGGGCCATTAAGGCAGACCAAGGCGCCGTCGACAGCGCGCAGCTGCAGTTGACGTACAGTAAGATCATTGCACCTATCTCAGGGCGCGTCGGGTTGAAGCAGGTGGATATGGGGAATTACATCACCAGCGGCACCACTGCCATTGTAGTGATCACGCAAACCCATCCGATCGACGTGGTGTTCACCCTGCCGGAAGGCAATATCAGCGATATCGTCAAGGCGCAGAAGGCCGGCCCGGTGAGCGTGGATGCCTGGGGCCGCACCAATAAAGCCCTGTTGGCGCAGGGCAGCCTGCTCAGCCTTGATAACCAGATCGACACCACCACCGGTACGATTAAATTGAAAGCGCAATACGCCAACGAAGACGATGCGCTGTTCCCTAACCAGTTTGTGAATGCGCGCCTGAAAGTCGCAACATTGCAGGACGCGGTCGTGGTGCCTACCGCCGCCGTGCAAATGGGCAACGAAGGTAACTTCGTCTGGACCATGGATGCAGAAAATAAGGTCAGTAAGCATCTCGTGACCCTGGGTATTGAAGACAGCCAAAATGTGGTTATCGCCAGCGGGCTCAACGCCGGACAACGGGTAGTGACCGACGGTATTGACCAATTGATTGAAGGCATGAAAGTGGAAGTGGTCACACCGCAGACCAAAACGACTGACAGCAGTGCCAAACCGCATACCAAGCGGGAGAAATCCTGATGCAGGTGATGACACCGAACCCCGGTGGTGGTCCATCCCGCCTATTTATCTTGCGCCCAGTAGCCACCACGCTGTTGATGGTGGCTATCTTGCTGGCGGGGATTATCGGTTATCGCTCACTGCCAGTATCTGCCTTGCCTGAAGTAGATTACCCCACCATTCAAGTGGTGACGTTATACCCCGGCGCCAGTCCAGATGTCGTGACATCGGCAATTACCGCCCCGCTGGAACGCCAATTCGGCCAAATGTCCGGGCTTAAACAAATGCTGTCGCAGAACTCCGGCGGCGCATCGGTGATCACGCTGCAATTCCAATTGGCACTGTCGTTAGATGTCGCCGAACAGGAAGTGCAGGCAGCGATTAACTCTGCCACGAACCTGCTGCCGACCGACCTGCCCTACCCCCCCATTTACAGCAAGGTTAACCCTGCCGATCCGCCTATTTTGACGCTGGCCGTGACCTCAACCGCCATGCCGATGACCCAGGTGGAGGATATGGTGGAAACCCGGGTCGCACAGAAAATATCCCAGGTGACCGGCGTTGGGTTGGTGACGCTGTCCGGCGGTCAACGGCCTGCCGTACGCGTTAAACTCAATGCCCCCGCCATGGCCGCCAATGGACTGGACAGCGAAACGGTTCGCACGGCCATTACCGGTGCCAACGTCAACTCGGCCAAGGGGAGCCTGGACGGCCCGGCGCGTTCAGTCACGCTGTCCGCCAACGATCAGATGAAGTCAGCCGATGAATATCGTCAGCTGATTGTCGCTTATAAAAATGGCGCGCCGATTCGGTTGCAGGATATTGCGACCGTTGAACAGGGTGCCGAAAATACCCGGCTGGCCGCCTGGGCCAACAAGCAGCCGGCGATCGTGCTGAACATCCAGCGCCAGCCGGGGGTCAACGTCATTACCACCGCCGACAGCATCCGTGAGATGTTGCCCACGCTGATCAAAAGCCTGCCGAAGTCAGTCGACGTCAAGGTACTGACGGACCGTACTACCACTATTCGCGCCTCCGTCAGCGACGTGCAATTTGAGCTGCTACTGGCTGTCGCCCTGGTAGTGATGGTCATTTACATCTTCCTGCGTAACGTGCCTGCCACCCTAATTCCGAGCGTTGCGGTGCCGCTGTCACTGATCGGCACCTTTGCCGTCATGTACTTTCTCGGCTTTTCGATCAACAACCTGACGTTAATGGCACTGACTATTGCCACCGGGTTTGTGGTCGATGACGCGATTGTGGTGATCGAAAACATCTCTCGCTATATCGAAAAAGGCGAGAAACCGCTCGATGCCGCGTTAAAAGGTGCCGGTGAAATCGGCTTCACCATTATTTCATTGACCTTCTCACTGGTGGCGGTGCTGATCCCGCTGCTGTTTATGGGGGATATTGTCGGCCGCTTGTTCCGTGAGTTTGCCGTCACGCTGGCCGTTGCGATTTTGATTTCGGCCTTTATTTCCCTGACGCTGACGCCAATGATGTGCGCACGCATGCTGAGCCATGAATCGCTGCGCAAGCAGAACCGTTTTTCTGCTGCTTCTGAGCGTTTCTTCGAGCGCGTGATTGCCGGCTACGGCGTTTGGCTGAAAAAAGTGCTTGATCACCAGTGGTTAACGCTCGGCGTGGCACTGAGTACCATGGCGCTCACGGTGCTGCTGTATCTGTTTATTCCGAAAGGGTTTTTCCCCATTCAGGATAATGGTTTGATACAGGGCACGCTGGAAGCACCGCAGTCGGTATCCTTCAGTAAAATGGCAGAACTGCAACAACAGGTGGCCGCCCAACTGCTGCAAGATCCGGCAGTGGAAAGCCTCACCTCGTTTATCGGCGTGGATGGCACCAATGCCGCCCTTAACAGCGGCCGTCTGCAAATCAACCTCAAACCCCTGAGCGAACGCAGCGGCAGCCTGCAAGAAATCATCAACAGGATGCAGCAACAGGCCGCTAAGCTACCCGGCCTGAATTTGTATCTGCAACCCGTGCAAGATTTGACCATCGATACGCAGGTCAGCCGTACCCAGTACCAGTTTACCCTGCAAGCCATGTCGCTGGAGCAGCTCAGTCAATGGGTGCCACAGTTGGTCGATGAACTGCGACAAACCCCGGCATTGCAAGACGTCAGCAGCGACTGGCAAGATCAGGGGTTGGAAGCCTATATCAACGTCGATCGCGACTCAGCCTCTCGGTTGGGTGTCCAAATGAGCGACGTGGACAGCGCGCTGTATAACGCCTTTGGCCAGCGGTTAATCTCCACCATCTACACTCAGGCGAACCAGTATCGCGTGGTGCTGGTGCATGACGTGCAGGCTACACCGGGCCTGGCTGCTTTGAACGATATCCGCCTGACCAGCAGTAACGGCACCATCGTGCCGCTGAACACGATTGCTAAAATCGAGCAGCGCAACGGGCCGTTATCCATCAACCATCTTGACCAATTCCCAGCCACCACGGTGTCGTTCAACGTGGCGGAGGGGTATTCACTTGAGCAGGCGGTCAATGCCATTACCCAGGTTGAGAAAAACCTCAACATGCCGAAAGACATCACCACCAAATTCCAAGGGGCAACGCTGGCGTTTCAGGCCGCACTCGGCAATACGCTGTGGCTTATCCTGGCCGCCGTGGTGGCAATGTATATCGTACTGGGCGTGCTGTATGAGAGCTTTATCCACCCGGTCACTATCCTCTCCACGCTGCCAACCGCCGGGGTCGGTGCGCTGCTAGCCTTGATGATGGCCGGCAGCGAGCTGGACGTGATCGCCATTATCGGCATCATCTTGCTGATCGGTATCGTGAAGAAAAACGCCATCATGATGATCGACTTCGCGCTCGCCGCCGAGCGTGAACAGGGCATGACGCCGTATGACGCGATCTATCAGGCTTGTCTGCTGCGCTTTAGGCCGATTTTAATGACCACGCTGGCCGCGTTGCTAGGGGCACTTCCGCTGATGCTCAGTACCGGTGTGGGCGCAGAGCTGCGCCGCCCGCTCGGCATCTGTATGGTGGGCGGCCTGATCATGAGCCAGATACTGACGTTATTTACCACCCCGGTGATTTACCTGCTGTTTGACAAACTGGCGCGCAATACTCACGTCAAAGAAGAATCGCAGGAGACACCGTGAAATTCTTCTCGCTGTTTATCTTTAGGCCGGTCGCGACGACCCTGCTGACGCTGGCGATTGCGTTAGCCGGGGCGCTGGGGTTTAGCCTGTTGCCGGTCGCCCCTTTGCCGCAGGTAGACTACCCGGTGATCTCTATCACTGCCACTCTGCCGGGCGCCGATCCAGAAACCATGGCGACCTCTGTCGCCACGCCATTGGAGCGCGCACTCGGCCGCATCGCCGGGGTCAATGAAATGACCTCCATGAGCTCACTGGGCAGCACCCGCATTATCCTGCAGTTTGATCTTAACCGTGATATCAATGGCGCTGCGCGTGACGTGCAGGCGGCGATCAACGCGGCACAAAGCCTGCTACCCTCCGGCATGCCAAGCCGCCCCACCTATCGCCAGATGAACCCCTCCGACGCGCCGATCATGATCCTGACGCTGACGTCCGATACTTACAACCAGGGGCAACTTTATGACTTCGCGTCCACCCAATTGGCGCAAAAAATCTCGCAGACCGATGGCGTAGGCGATGTCACCGTGGGCGGGAGCTCCCTGCCGGCAGTGCGCGTCGAGTTAAATCCGTCCGCGCTGTTTAACCAGGGCGTATCACTGGACAGTGTGCGCCAGGCTATCAGCAACGCCAACCTGCGTACGCCGCTGGGGTCGGCGGAAAGCCAGGACAAACGCTGGCAGATACAAAGCAACGATCAAATCAAGAAGGCAGAAGGCTACAAGCCGCTGATCGTGCATTACAACAACGGTTCAGCCGTACGCCTCAGCGACGTCGCTGACGTCATTGATTCGGTCCAGGACGTCCGCAATGCCGGGATGACCAATGCCCAACCGGCCATTCTGCTGGTGGTAAGCCGTTCGCCCGATGCCAACATTATTGATACCGTCGATCGTATCCGCGCGGAACTGCCAAACCTGAGGGAGAGCATCCCCGCGTCGATCAAATTGAACATTGCCCAGGACCGTTCTCCGACCATTCGTGCCTCACTGGCCGAGGTGGAACAATCGCTGGTGATCGCCATTGCGTTAGTGATCCTGGTCGTTTTTGCCTTCCTGCGCTCCGGGCGCGCCACGTTGATCCCGGCAGTCGCCGTACCGGTTTCACTGATTGGTACCTTCGCCGCCATGTACCTGTGCGGCTTTAGCCTGAACAATCTGTCACTGATGGCGCTCACGATCGCGACGGGCTTTGTGGTGGACGACGCCATCGTGGTCCTGGAGAATATCTCGCGCCACGTCGAAGCCGGTATGAAACCGCTCCAGGCCGCTCTGCAAGGGATCCGTGAAGTCGGTTTTACCGTGCTCTCGATGAGTATGTCGCTGGTGGCGGTGTTTATTCCGCTGCTCTTGATGGACGGTCTGCCTGGCCGTCTGTTCCGCGAATTTGCCGTCACCTTGTCAGTGTCGATCGGCCTGTCATTACTGATATCTTTGACCCTGACGCCAATGATGTGCGCCTATTTGCTGCGCCAGCAACCGGCACACTCGCAGCGGCGGGTTCGGGGTTTTGGCAAACTGTTGTTGAAGCTGCAACAAGGCTACGGGCGTTCGCTGAACTGGGTGCTCAATCATTCGCGTTGGGTGCTGGTTGTACTGTTGGCCACCGTGGCACTGAATGTTTGGTTGTACATCAGCATCCCAAAAACCTTTTTCCCGGAGCAGGATACCGGTCGCCTGATGGGATCAATTCAGGCTGACCAGAGTATCTCGTTCCAATCGATGCGCGTGAAGCTGCAAGATTTTATGACCATTGTGCGTGATGACCCCGCCGTGGATAACGTCACAGGCTTTACCGGCGGTTCGCGCACCAACAGCGGTTCAATGTTTATCTCCCTGAAACCGCTGTCCGAACGCAAGGAAAGCGCTCAACAGGTGATTGCCCGCTTGCGCGCAAAATTGGCGAAGGAACCGGGTGCCAGCCTGTTCCTCATGGCCGTTCAGGATATTCGCGTGGGCGGCAGACAGGCCAATGCCAGCTATCAGTACACCCTACTTTCTGACGATTTGAGCGCCCTGCGCACCTGGGAGCCTAAAATCCGCACCGCCCTGGCCGCGCTGCCCGAATTGGCAGACGTCAACTCGGATCAACAGGATAAAGGCTCGGAAATGGACCTGATTTATGACCGTGACACCATGGCGCGGCTGGGTATCTCGGTTTCCGACGCCAATAACCTGCTCGACAACGCTTTTGGCCAGCGCCAGATATCCACCATTTACCAACCGCTCAATCAGTACAAGGTGGTCATGGAGGTGGCTCCGGCCTATACGCAAGACGTCAGCTCTCTGGATAAAATGTTCATTATCAACAGTGAAGGCAAAGCGATCCCCTTGTCCTACTTTGCCCACTGGCAGCCGGCCAATGCGCCTTTGGCCGTAAACCATCAGGGGCTTTCTGCCGCCTCGACCATTTCGTTTAACCTGCCGCTCGGTTACAGTCTGGGGGATGCTACCGATGCCGTAACCCGTGCCATGACTGCGCTCGGCGTTCCCTCGACCGTACGCGGCGCCTTTGCCGGAACGGCGCAGGTCTTCCAGGAGACGCTGAAATCCCAGGTGATCCTGATCCTGGCGGCGATAGCCACGGTATATATCGTGCTCGGTATTCTCTATGAAAGTTATATTCATCCGCTGACTATCTTGTCCACCCTGCCCTCCGCAGGCGTGGGTGCATTGCTGGCGCTGGAGCTTTTCGGGGCGCCGTTCAGCCTGATAGCATTGATTGGCATCATGCTGTTGATCGGCATTGTGAAGAAAAACGCCATCATGATGGTCGACTTCGCTCTTGATGCGCAGCGCAACGGCGGTATCAGCGCACGTGATGCCATTTTCCAGGCATGTCTACTGCGTTTCAGACCGATCATGATGACCACATTGGCCGCGTTGTTCGGCGCTCTGCCGCTGGTGCTAACCAGCGGTGACGGTGCTGAATTGCGCCAACCGCTGGGGATCACCATCGCCGGTGGGCTGGTGATGAGCCAACTGTTGACGCTGTACACCACGCCGGTGGTCTATCTGTATTTTGACCGATTGCAGATGAAGTTACGTCGCGGCAAGAAATTGGTTCCGCTGCCTCAATAATGGTTGCCTGATGCTCATAAAACATACCGCCTCAGTACAGTGGCAACTCTGGATTGTGGCGTTCGGCTTCTTCATGCAGACGCTGGACACCACCATCGTCAATACCGCCCTGCCGTCGATGGCCGTCAGCCTGGGGGAGAATCCGCTGCGCATGCAGTCCGTGATCGTTTCCTATGTGTTGACGGTAGCGGTGATGCTGCCCGCCAGCGGCTGGCTGGCGGACCGGGTTGGGGTGCAGCGGGTATTTTTCAGCGCCATCGTCCTGTTCACGCTGGGTTCCATCCTGTGTGCCCGTTCTGAAACCCTCAATGAGCTGATCGCCTCGCGGGTCATTCAGGGGATTGGCGGGGCGATGATGGTGCCGGTTGGCCGGTTGACGGTGATGAAAATCGTCCCGCGCGAACAGTACATGGCAGCGATGACCTTCGTCACCCTACCCGGCCAAATCGGCCCACTGATGGGGCCGGCACTGGGTGGATTTCTCGTCCAGTACGCCAGTTGGCACTGGATTTTCCTGATCAATATTCCAGTCGGCATTGCCGGGGCCATCGCCACGCTATTGTTAATGCCTAACTACCGTATGCAGACGCGGCGCTTTGACATCAGCGGTTTTATCATGCTGGCGATCGGCATGGCGACGCTGACCCTGGCGCTTGATGGACACAAAGGGATGGGGCTGTCGGCGACCGCTATCTCAGGCCTGGTTGCAGCCGGTGTGGCGGCATTGGCCGGCTATTGGTGGCATGCGCACGGCAACAGTCGCGCGTTATTCTCACTCAGGCTGTTCAAAACGCAGACCTACAAGGTGGGGCTGACGGCAAGCCTGCTGGGCCGTATCGGCAGCGGTATGTTGCCGTTTATGACCCCGCTATTTATGCAAGTTGGCATGGGGTTTTCCCCGTTCCACGCCGGATTGATGATGATCCCGATGATCATCGGCAGTATGGGAATGAAGCGGATTGTGGTACGGGTCGTTAACCGTTTTGGGTACCGCAATGTGCTGGTGGCCGCCACGCTGATGCTGGCGCTGGTCAGCCTCAGTTTCCCGTTGGTGGCGATGATCGGCTGGATCTGGCTTTTGCCCGTGGTGCTGTTCTTCCAGGGAATGGTCAATTCACTGCGCTTCTCGGCAATGAACACCCTCACGCTCAAGGACCTGCCGGACAGGCTAGCCAGCAGTGGGAACAGCCTGCTTTCGATGGTGATGCAACTGTCGATGAGCCTCGGCGTCAGCCTCGCCGGTATTCTTATTGGCAGCTTTGCCCATCATCAGGTGGTCACCGACAGCCCGGCAATTCACAGCGCATTTATTTACAGCTACTGCTGCATGGCATTGATCATTGCCCTGCCCGCACTGGCCTTCGCCCGCGTCCCGGCTGATACCGCGCCCAACCGTACGCTGACCAAAGAGCCGGGGACCGGCACCACGAGGTTGCAATAATGAAACTAGGCATTACCGGCAAGCTGTTCATGGCCATTTTCGCCACCTGCATGCTGGTGTTAATCACCATGCATTGGGGCGTTCGTGTTAGCTTTGAACGCGGCTTTATCGACTACATCAAGAACAGCAACGAACAACGTATCAACATGCTGAGTGAAGCGCTGGAAGAACAATACAGTCGCCACGGCAACTGGGTTTTTCTGCGCAATAACGATCAGGTGATTTACCAGATCATGCGCTCGTTCGAACAAAACAGCGACAGCAGCCACAACTTGCCGCCCAAGGGGTGGCGCACCCAGTTCTGGGTGGTAGACAGCCAGTTTAACCGCCTGGTGGGCCATTCAGGCCCGGTGCCGAAAGAAGGCCCGCGCCATCCTATTCGTTACAACAATGAAATTGTCGGTTGGGTGATCACCACCCCAATAGAGAGGCTAACGCGCAACACCGACATTAATTTCGATCAACAGCAAAGGCGCACCAGTTGGATGATTGTCGCCCTTTCCACACTGTTAGCGGCGGCCGTTACCTGGCTAATGTCGCGCGGGTTGCTGGCCCCGGTCAAACGGTTGGTTGCCGGTACTCATCGGCTGGCCGCGGGGGATTTCAGCACCCGTGTGGCGGTCAGCAGCCAGGATGAGTTAGGGCGGCTGGCACAGGACTTTAACCAGCTTGCCACCTCTCTGGAAAAAAACGAACAGATGCGGCGCGCCGTTATGGCTGACGTCTCGCACGAGTTGCGCACCCCGTTGGCGGTATTGCGCGGCGAACTGGAAGCGTTACAGGACGGCGTGCGCCAACCCACCCCCGCTTCACTCAATTCGTTGCAGGCAGAAGTCTCTACCCTGACCAAGCTGGTGGACGATCTGCATCAGCTGTCGTTATCCGATCTGGGCGCACTCGCCTACCGTAAATCCCCGGTCGACTGTGTGCATCTACTGCAAATTGCGGTTGCCAGTTTCCGCGAGCGGTTTCGTGCCAAGGGGCTGGAGATTGTGACTCTGCTGCCTGAACAGGCACCGCTGTTTGGCGATCCCGATCGCCTCAACCAGCTATTTAATAACCTGCTGGAAAACAGCCTGCGGTACACCGACGCGGGCGGTAAGTTGGAAATCGGCGCTGAACAATCGCCAGACTGCTTGCGTGTTTACTGGCAAGACAGTGCACCTGGCGTCACTGACGAACAGTTGGCGCGTATTTTTGAACGTTTCTACCGCACCGAAGGTTCGCGCAATCGCGCCAGCGGCGGCTCGGGTCTGGGGCTGTCGATCTGTCAAAATATTGTGGAAGCGCACAACGGGACGATCCACGCACAGCACTCGCCTTTAGGCGGCGTGCGGATTACAGTAGAATTTGCCACCCCGTTAATGAATAAGGCGTCATGATGGAAACCCAGAATCAACCGTTGCAGATTATGATTGTTGAAGATGAACCCAAACTCGGTCAGCTGTTGGTGGATTATCTGCAGGCTGCAGGGTACGCCACGCATTGGCTGACCAACGGCAGCGAGGTGGTGCCTGCGGTACATGAGCATAGCCCTGCACTGATCCTGTTGGATCTGATGCTACCGGGGGCCGATGGGTTGACGGTTTGCCGCGAACTGCGCCGCTTTACCGATGTCCCGGTTGTGATGGTGACGGCGAAGATTGAGGAGATCGATCGCTTGCTGGGGCTGGAGATCGGTGCAGACGATTATATCTGCAAGCCTTACAGCCCGCGTGAAGTGGTCGCTCGAGTAAAAACCATCCTGCGCCGCTGCCATCGCCCGCTGGATAATTCGCAGGAAGAAACGCAGCTTCACATCGATGAACCGCGTTTTCAGGCCAGCTATCAGAACCATATGCTGGATCTCACGCCCGCAGAATTTCGTCTGCTGAAAACCCTCGCCAGCCAGCCAGGTAACGTATTCTCACGCGAACAGCTGTTGAACAACCTGTATGACGACTACCGAGTAGTGACCGATCGCACCATCGACAGCCATATCAAAAACCTGCGGCGTAAGCTGGAGCTGATCGACGGAGAAAAATCCTTCATCCGTTCGGTATACGGTGTGGGATACCGCTGGGAAGCCGAGGCCTGTCGGCTGGTAAATGGACTTTAACCGGCCGGACGTCCGGTCCTCTACCGCCAACCCCGGCAGCATGCCGAATGCCCGGTAGTGAGTCACTCACGTCGCACCGCGGCTCTGCGCGTGTGCGGCGGTAAGCCACGCCGCCTTGTGCCATCACAATCCTCCGTTAGCTTCCTGTGCTACAGCACGATTCGCTGATTGAAACTCAACGCCAGCGCAAAAAAATTGCGTATTTTTTGCGCTACGCTTCTCAGATAAGGTTTGTTAGCCGCTCAGTTTCACGCTATTGGCTACACTTACATCACTTATCGGAACCCACAGGAGAGGAACCATGGCAATCGGTCACTATGAGCTGAAAAAAGCAAAGAATGGACAGTACCACTTCAACCTGAAAGCCAGTAATGGCGAAATCATTTTGGCCAGTGAGATGTACGCCAGCAAAGCCTCGGCGGAAAATGGCATTGCCTCTGTGCAAACCAATTCACCTCACGAAGCGCAATATGAACTGAAACACAGCACCAGCAATCAGCCTTACTTTGTCCTGAAAGCCAAAAACCATCAGGTAATCGGCGTCAGCGAAATGTACAGCTCTGAAACTGCGGCAAAAAACGGTATTCAGTCGGTGATCAAGAATGGCCCGAGCACCGACGTGCGCGATGTAAGCGCATAACAGCATCTGTGCGGCGCGCGATGGCCGCCATCGCGCGTTTTTCTTATGACCAGGATCAATCTCCCTGTAATAAATCCGGTTACCTGCTGATTTCTTGCCGCGCTACCGCTACAATTCCCCGCTTTTACTGCGCCATTTGGGGCGCGTTATACCCACTGGCTTTCCTACCGCAGCCAGGCGGCAAATTCGTGAGTCTCCAGGCGCTTGGTAAACCCAGTGACCAGGATGAACGAATACCGCCAACAGCGCTGCGGTTATAAAGACAGAGGTATACTGACCTGAAATCAGACCGAGACTCATTATGTTTACTCCGGAACTCCTCTCCCCGGCCGGCACGCTGAAAAACATGCGTTACGCCTTTGCCTATGGTGCTGACGCGGTGTATGCCGGCCAGCCACGTTACAGCCTGCGGGTGCGCAACAACGAATTCAATCACGAGAACCTGGCGCAGGGCATTAACGAAGCCCACGCACTGGGTAAGAAATTCTACGTGGTCGTGAATATCGCTCCGCACAATGCCAAACTGAAAACCTTCTTGCGCGATCTTAAACCTGTGATCGACATGGGCCCCGACGCGCTGATCATGTCCGATCCCGGCCTGATCATGATGGTGCGTGAGGCCTTCCCGCACATGGATATTCACCTGTCTGTGCAGGCAAATGCGGTGAACTGGGCAACGGTGAAATTCTGGCAGCAAATGGGGCTGACGCGGGTGATCTTGTCGCGTGAACTGTCGCTCGAAGAGATCGCCGAGATCCGCACTCAAGTGCCAGACATGGAGCTGGAGATTTTCGTTCATGGCGCCCTGTGCATGGCCTAC
Source organism: Serratia sp. NPDC087055 (assembly GCF_044900985.1). NCBI lineage: Bacteria > Pseudomonadati > Pseudomonadota > Gammaproteobacteria > Enterobacterales > Yersiniaceae > Serratia > Serratia sp. NPDC087055. The sequence continues at coordinate 226,293 of NZ_JBJDOG010000005.1, read as the reverse complement.
TCCGGCCGCTGCCTGTTGTCCGGTTATATCAACAAACGCGATCCGAATCAGGGCACATGCACCAACGCCTGTCGCTGGCAGTACAAAGCGGAAGAAGGCAAAGAAGACGATACCGGTAATATCGTGCATATCCATGAGCCTATCCCGGTACAAACCGTTGAACCAACATTGGGTATCGGTGCGCCAACCGACAAAGTGTTCATGCTCTCAGAAGCCCAAAAACCGGGCGAGTATATGAGCGCCTTCGAGGATGAACACGGCACTTACATCATGAACTCGAAAGATCTGCGTGCCATTCAGCACGTGGAACGTCTGACACAGCTCGGCGTACATTCGCTTAAAATCGAAGGCCGCACCAAATCCTTCTACTACTGCGCCCGCACTGCACAAGTCTACCGCCGCGCTATCGACGACGCGGTTGCCGGCAAACCGTTCGATGCCACATTGCTCACCACGCTGGAAGGCCTGGCGCATCGCGGTTACACCGAAGGTTTCCTGCGTCGCCACGTGCATGACGCGCAGCAAAATTACGATTACGGCTCTTCATTGTCTGAACGTCAGCAGTTTGTCGGTGAATTTACCGGCGTGCGCCGTGACGGTTGGGCTGAAGTCGATGTGAAAAACAAGTTCCTGCTCGGTGATAGCGTAGAAATGATGACCCCCGGCGGTAACGTCCTGTTTACCCTGGAGAGCATGCAAAATAAGAAAGGCGAGGCGATCGACGTGGCGCCTGGCAATGGGCATATCGTTTATTTGCCGATCCCACAAGATATCGATCTCAATTACGCGCTGCTGATCAGAAATTTGCCGGATACCAATAGTCCTGCGGCATAAAATGCAGATTACGCGGCTTTAAGGGCGTTTTTTAGCAAATATTAGAATTGGATCACATCAATTAGTTCGCAGCTTGGTTACCATCAGGCTGCTTAAAACTAAGAACGAAAAATATTTGCATAGCAATACTAGGAACCACCTCCTTAGCCGGTCCAATCTCCCTTGGACTGGCTTTTTCTTTGGTAGAAAAGAAATATCGATAAAAATATATCCATGATATTTCAATTACATGCCACCTCTGTCTTTAATAACGCTCACAACTATTTCGATATAAAAATAATGCTACAGCGATAAGTTAATTCATTAACTAAAATCGTTAACACGGCTACGACATATATCTCAAATTAAGCCAATCATTCAGAGATAACCACTGTGTAATGGTTATTCATCCGAATTAACTGAATATTCTTATGGTCTGCCGCCGATAGGTAGTTTATCGTTGATCACTATCTGTTTTTAGCCGGGAGATATCAGGAATGCATCCATCAGCACCCGCGCTTCTTATCATTAATGGTAAAAGCGCCGGCAACGAAGAGCTCCGTATTGCAGTACAAACGCTGCGGGATGAAGGCCTGACACTGCATGTTCGCGTTACCTGGGAATATGGGGACGCCGCGCGTTATGCACAGGAAGCCTGGCAACTGGGGGTAGCCACGCTGATTGCCGGCGGGGGCGATGGCACGATCAACGAAGTTGCCGCCGCGCTGACCGCCTTACCCGCAGATAAACGGCCCGCGCTGGGTATTGTGCCTCTGGGCACGGCCAACGACTTCGCCATGGCCTGCAATATCCCACCGATGCCGGAACAGGCGCTACGGTTGGCGATGAAAGGCCGCGCCGTCCCTATCGATTTGGCGAAGGTGAATGATAAACGCTATTTTATCAATATGGCGACGGGCGGCTTCGGCACCCGAATCACTACCGAGACGCCAGAAAAGCTAAAGGCGGTGCTGGGCGGTGTTTCCTACTTTATCCACGGCCTGTTGCGCATGGATACGCTCAAGGCCGATCGCTGCGAAATCCGTGGGCCGGATTTCCATTGGGCCGGTGATGCGTTGGTGATTGGCATCGGTAACGGCAAACAGGCCGGAGGTGGACAGCAATTGTGCCCAGATGCCCTTATCAACGACGGATTGCTGCAACTACGCCTACTGATCGCGGACGAGTTATTGCCGGCATTGGTGGCTAGCCTGTTTAACGGTGAAGAAAACAAAAACGTTATCGGCGCCGCGTTACCCTGGTTGGAAATCAGTGCCCCCCATGAGATGACGTTTAATCTCGACGGAGAACCGCTGAAGGGAACCCGCTTCCGCATTGAAGTCCTGCCCAATGCCATCGAGTGCCGCCTGCCCCCTAATTGCGAACTACTCGGACAGACGTCTTCACGTTAATCGCTGCCAGCGGCGCCCAGCAGAACGTTGAGCGCCCCAGGTAGGCTGGCACAGCCTCTGTGCCGCCCCCCTTAACATCCCCCTGTCCTCTGCACTTTATTCTGCGATGAAATGTGATCTTCTCCGGCAAATCCTTTAAATCATACTTGTATGGTAGTTAGTTCATGGCGTATTTTTTGCCCATTCGAATCACCCTTGGGAAGAGGATTAGCCGTTATGAAGATCATTAACGCAGAGGTATTTGTGACCTGCCCAGGCAGGAATTTTGTCACGCTAAAGATCACCACTGACGACGGAATTACCGGTATCGGCGACGCAACGCTTAATGGCCGTGAACTGCCGGTTGCGTCCTATCTGAAAGATCACGTCTGCCCACAATTGATCGGGCGAGACGCACACCAGATCGAAGACATCTGGCAATTCTTCTACAAAGGCGCCTACTGGCGGCGCGGCCCCGTCACCATGTCTGCCATCTCCGCCGTAGACATGGCCTTGTGGGACATCAAGGGTAAGGCCGCCAACATGCCGCTGTATCAGTTATTGGGCGGCGCATCACGCACCGGCGTGATGGTTTACTGCCATACCACCGGTCATTCCATCGACGAAGTCCTCGATGACTACGCCAAGCATAAAGAATTGGGCTTTAAGGCCATCCGCGCGCAGTGCGGCGTACCGGGCATGAAAACCACTTATGGCATGGCCAAGGGCAAGGGGTTGGCGTATGAGCCGGCCACCAAGGGCAACTGGCCGGAAGAGCAGTTGTGGTCAACGGAAAAGTACCTCGACTTCACCCCCAAGCTGTTCGACGCCGTGCGCAACCGGTTCGGCTTCGATGAGCATTTGCTGCACGACATGCACCACCGGCTAACGCCCATTGAGGCTGCGCGCTTTGGTAAAAGCATTGAGCAGTACCGGCTGTTCTGGATGGAGGATCCAACGCCTGCGGAAAACCAGGAATGCTTCCGCCTGATCCGCCAGCATACCGTCACACCCATCGCCGTCGGCGAAGTGTTCAACAGCATCTGGGACTGCAAGCAACTGATTGAAGAACAACTGATCGATTATATCCGTACCACCCTCACCCACGCTGGCGGGATCACCGGCATGCGCCGCATTGCCGATTTTGCTTCGCTGTATCAAGTGCGTACCGGCTCACACGGCCCCTCCGATCTGTCGCCCATCTGCATGGCGGCGGCGCTGCACTTTGATCTGTGGGTACCGAACTTCGGCGTTCAGGAATACATGGGTTATTCCGAGCAAATGCTCGAGGTCTTCCCACATAACTGGAGTTTCAACGACGGTTATATGCACCCCGGCAACAAACCGGGCCTGGGCATTGAGTTCGATGAAAAACGGGCTGCCCGTTATCCCTACGAGCCCGCTTATCTGCCGGTCGCACGCCTGGAGGATGGCACCTTATGGAATTGGTAACAGGAGGACGCACCATGCACAGCGTGGTTATTGAACAGCCCGGTCGGCTGACTATCCAACAGCGCCCCTTGCCGCAGCCCGCCGCCGATGAAGTACGCGTAAAGGTTAAATTTGCCGGTATTTGTGGTTCTGATGTACATATTTATCATGGTCACAACCCGTTCGCCCGCTATCCGCGCGTGATCGGTCATGAATTTTTTGGCGTGATTGACCAGGTCGGTAGCGAGGTTGATCCACAACGCCTTGGCGAACGCGTTTCCGTCGATCCGGTCGTCAGCTGTGGTCATTGCTACCCGTGTTCTATCGGTCGCCCCAACGTTTGTACCGAACTACAGGTGATCGGCGTACATCGGGACGGCGGGTTCAGCGATTATGCCTGTGCCCCGGCGCGCAATGCCTACCCTATTGCAGATAACATCAGCGACCGTCACGCCGCCATGATAGAACCCTTCACCATTGCCGCCAATATTACTGCCCACCTGCAACCCAACGCCGACGATATTGCGTTGATCTACGGGGCCGGGCCAATGGGGTTAACGGTGATCCAAACGCTGAAAGGCGTTTACGGCGTGAAGCACGTGATCGTCACCGATCGTATTCCTGAACGCCTGATGATGGCACAGGAGAACGGGGCCGACTGGACATTCAATAACGCCGACGCGTCGCTGTCTGCAGAACTGGAACAACGTGGTATCCGCCCGACGTTGATTGTTGACGCAGCCTGCCACCCGAGTATTTTGCAGGAGGCCATTCATCTTGCTTCACCGGCAGCGCGTATCGGTATTATGGGGTTCTCCGGTGACGCCTGTACCCTGACCCAACAAAGCATCACCAGTAAAGAGCTGTCGATTTTCTCCTCACGCCTAAACAGTGCACGCTTCCCGCAGGTCATCGATTGGATGGCCAGCGGGAAAATCAGCCCACAGAAATTAATCACCCATTGCGTACCCGCCGAAGACGTCGAGCAGGCAATGTTGATGTTCGAACAAGACCAGCGCACCTGCTGCAAAGTGTTACTGCAATTTAGTTAGTTTTTTCACCGGGGCATCGGGCGGTGATACCGCCCTTGCAGACAACAAAGCATCGCGATTAAAACAACATCAAGTGGAGTGCTTTCATGTTTAAGAATCTGCGTTGGACCATCGTATTCCTGCTGTTTATGGTTTACATGATCAACTACCTCGACCGCGTCGCGCTGTCGATTACCGTGCCAATGATCGAGAAAGATCTGATGCTGAATGCCGAACAGTTCGGCATCATCTTTGGCAGCTTCTTCTTCGGTTACGCCATCTTTAACTTTATCGGCGGGCTGGCAGTAGACAAATTCGGCCCAACGTTGGTTCTCGGCATCGCCGTTGGCCTGTGGTCAATCTTCTGCGGCATGACGGCGTTAGCCACCGGCTTCTATTCCATGCTGATCTTGCGCGTGCTGTTCGGCATGGCCGAAGGGCCGATCTGCGCCTCCGCCAATAAAATGATCAACGGCTGGTTCCCGAAAAAACAGGCGGCGACCGCAATGGGCCTGCTCAGCGCCGGTTCCCCTTTGGGCGGTGCCGTCGCGGGGCCGATCGTCGGTTATCTGGCGCTGGCGTTCGGTTGGCGGCCCGCGTTTATGATTATCTGCTCGATCGGCATTGTCTGGATGCTGGTGTGGTTCTTTGTGGTGGCAGATAACCCGGCGAAAAGTAAACGCGTCAGCGATGAAGAACTCGCGCTGATTAACCAAATGAAAGAAGAGACTCACAGTGCAGAGGAAGAACTGAGCCATGCCGCACACGGCCTGGGCTACTACCTGAAACAACCGATTATCTTGGTCACTGCATTCGCCTTCTTCTGCTACAACTATATCCTGTTCTTCTTCCTGAGCTGGTTTCCGTCCTATTTGGTGCAGGCACATAACCTGAACATCAAGGAAATGAGCCTCACCACCATGATTCCGTGGATTGTCGGTTTTGTCGGGTTGGCGCTCGGCGGGTATATCTCTGACAAGATTTTCAATATTACCGGCAAGCTGCTGCTGTCGCGCAAGATTGTGTTGGTCACCAGCTTGCTGGCGGCAGCTATCTGCGTCGCACTGGCTGGTACCGTCAGCAGTGTGGTCCCGGCGGTAATGCTGATGTCAGTGTCGATCTTCTTCCTGTACATCACCGGCGCTATTTACTGGGCAATCATTCAAGACGTTGTGCATAAATCCCGCGTCGGGGGTGCCAGCGGCTTCATCCACCTGGTCGGTAGCGTTTCCGGCATTATCGGCCCGATAGTTACCGGCTATATTGTGCAAAACACCGGCAAATTCGACAGCGCCTTTATGCTGGCAGGCGGCGTGGCGGCGCTCGGTGCGGTACTGGTCTTGTTGGTGATCAAAGCACCGCGCAATACCGCGCAACCGCAAATCTCAAAATCCTAATGCAATCGGGCGGCCATCGCCGCCCTGTCCCTCTGTCAGGAATTCCAGCATGATACTTTCCCCTAACAGCGCACTGCCGGCGGCAATTGCCCAGCCGGATTACGATCGAGAACGGCTTAAACCACGCATCGTGCACGTTGGCTTTGGCGCATTTTTCCGCGCGCATCAGGCTGTGTATGCCGAACAACTGGCTAACGATCACGCCAGCGACTGGGGTTACTGCGTGATCAGCATGCACAACGGCAGGCAAAAAATCGCCGATCTACAGCGGCAGGATTTGCTGTATACGGTTGCCGAAATGAACGATACCGATTGGCACGGTCAAGTGATTGGCGTTGTCAGGCAGGCTCTGCACCTGCAGGTCGACGGATTGGACGCCGTGTTGGACGCCATGGCGCAACCGGAAGTGGCCATCGTTTCGTTAACAATCAGCGAGAAAGGCTATTGTTATCACCCCGCCAACGGCCAGTTGCTGTCAGAACACCCGGATATTCAGCATGATATTGTTCATCCACAGCAACCACGTTCCGCGCCGGGGTTGATCCTGGCCGCACTGCGTCTGCGCCGGGAACGTGGGTTGCCTGCGTTTGCCGTGATGTCCTGCGACAATATGCCCGCCAACGGTCAGATGACTCGCAACGTGTTAACGCAGCTGGCACAACGGCAAGACAATGGCCAAACAGCGTGGATCGCACAGCATGTCGCGTTTCCCTCAACGATGGTCGACCGCATTGTCCCGGCGGTCACGGCAGAAACCCAGCAACATACGGAGGCATTGCTGGGTGGCGTAGCCGATCTGCTCGGTGTCGCCTGCGAGCCGTTCCGCCAATGGGTGATCGAAGATAACTTCCCACAGGGCCGCCCCCAGTGGGAAAAAGCCGGTGCCGAGTTGGTGAGCGACGTGCTGCCCTACGAAGAAATGAAGCTGCGGATGCTCAACGGCAGCCACTCGTTCCTCGCTTATTTGGGCTATTTGGCAGGCTATACCCACATCAGCGACAGTATGCAGGATGCCTATTTCGAGCGTGCGGCGCGCCATCTGATGCTGGCGGAACAGGCCCCGACGCTGCAAGTCTGCGGCGTGGATCTGGCGCAGTACGCTGAGTCGCTGCTGGCGCGTTACCGCAACACCGCACTGAAACACCGAACCTGGCAGATCGCCATGGACGGTACCCAAAAACTGCCGCAGCGCTTGCTGGACGCCGTTCGCTGGCATCTGGCACGCGACGGCAACGTTGACTGCCTGGCGTTAGGCGTTGCCGGTTGGATGCGATACGTCGGCGGTCAGGATGAGCAAGGTCAGGCCATCGAGATAAGCGATCCATTACGGGAACGCCTCGCCAATGTGGTCAGCAACAGTCGCGAAGGCCCTGAACGGGTGCTGGCCTTACTGCAACTTGATACCGTCTTCGGCCATGATCTGCCCGATGATCCGCGTTTTGTCGGGGCGGTGACCGATGCCTATCGGCAACTGCTGACACAAGGTGCCAAGGCTTGCGTGGCAGGATTGCCGCTCGGCTGTTCCTCACCGACAGCGTAAAATGGCTTTGTTCGACAAGCTGCGGAAGGATTTATCCGTCCGCAGCCAGCGGATAATCTGCTAGTATGGTGGCATTCACACTCAAGCTTGGTAATGCGTTGTCACCATGTCTGAATCCTACAGCCTCACCAATAATCTCCCGGTCAATCAGCAAGTCTACCGTTTCCTGCGCAAGGATATCGTCGATTGCACCATTCCCCCCGGTACACTGTTGTCCGAGAAAGAGATTTCTACCCGCTTTAGTGTTTCTCGCCAACCGGTGCGCGAAGCCTTTATCAAATTGGCAGAGGCTGGATTGGTGCAGATCCTGCCGCAACGCGGGACGTTTGTGATGAAGATTTCTGCCAAGCGGGTGGCCGACGGGCGCTTTATCCGTCAGGCGGTGGAATGCGCGATCGTGCGGCGTGCGGCGGAACGGATCACACCGGAACAACTGATGACGCTGGAGCATAACTTGCATCGTCAGGAGCTGGCGGCACAAAACCAGCAGACGCGTGAGTTTCTGACGTTGGACGATGAATTTCACCAACTGTTGACCCAGTTCGCGGACTGCCCGTTGGCCTGGGAGACCATCGAAACCATCAAGGCCACCATGGACCGAGTGCGTTTTCTCAGCCTGAGTGAGGTCTCACCACCGGAGAGCCTAATCCAACAGCACTACCGTATTTTTGCCGCGCTGAAGGCGCAGGATGCAGACGCCGCCGAGCGTGCCATCCACGAGCATCTACAAGAAATGATTTACTCAATCACCCCTATCGCCCTGCAAAATACCGAGTGGTTCGACGCAGAATAATCAGCGGCCTGGCCGTCAAGGGGGCGATCGCCCCCACGTATTTGGCCATGCAAATGGCATTTCCTCTCAATCGCATCTATTGTTTCTCCTTGCTGTCAGGATTTCATTAATATCGTTCTATCAGCTTCAATCACCGCTTTTTACTGCGCCGGTGGTCAGATACCTTGCCCTACCGGTGTTATGAAGAAGCTAATCGGGAGTTAATCATGACTGATATTGCACAGTTGTTAGGAAAGGAAGCGGAAGACCTGTTGCAACACCGCTGTACTACCATCCCTGCTGAGAATCTCTACCTACCGGGCGCCGACTTTGTTGACCGGATAATGATCGATAACAACCGTCCCAACACCGTTTTGCGTTCCATGCAAAGCCTGCTTAATCACGGTCGTTTAGCTGGCACCGGCTACCTGTCAATTTTGCCGGTTGATCAGGGCATTGAGCATTCTGCCGGCGCGTCGTTTGCTGCCAACCCGTTGTACTTCGATCCGAAAAATATCGTCGAACTGGCCATTGAGGCCGGTTGTAACTGCGTCGCCTCCACTTACGGCGTGCTGGCGTCCGTGTCACGCCGCTATGCGCACAAAATTCCGTTCCTGGTCAAACTGAACCATAACGAAACCCTGAGCTACCCAACCCAATACGACCAGACGCTGTATGCCAGCGTCGAGCAGGCTTTCAACATGGGTGCCGTCGCGGTCGGGGCCACCATTTACTTTGGTTCTGAACAGTCACGCCGCCAGATTGAGGAAATTTCTAGCGCCTTTGAGCGTGCTCATGAGCTGGGTATGGTCACCGTGCTGTGGGCCTATCTGCGTAATCCGGCATTCAATAAAGACGGGGTGGATTATCATTCCAGCGCCGATCTTACCGGTCAGGCCAACCATATTGCCGCCACCATTGGCGCCGATATCGTTAAGCAGAAAATGGCGGAAAATAACGGCGGCTACCGCGCGGTGAAATTCGGTTATACCGATGACCGCGTCTACAGCAAGCTGACCACTGACCACCCGATCGATCTGGTGCGTTACCAGTTGGCCAACTGCTATATGGGCCGCGCCGGGCTGATTAACTCCGGCGGCGCTGCCGGTGAAAACGACCTTCAAGAATCGGTGCGTACTGCCGTTATCAACAAACGTGCCGGCGGCATGGGCCTGATCCTGGGGCGTAAAGCGTTCAAGAAATCGATGAAAGAAGGTGTAGCGTTGATCAATGCCGTTCAGGACACCTATCTGGACAAGAAAGTGACCATCGCCTGATCACGGCGACAGCAAGTAGAGTTCTCTCCAGCCCGGTACGCCGGGCTTTTTCATGTCTTTTATCTGCTGATTCCCCTTTCCATTCTCACGGTCACCGTGCTTCGATGTTATTTTTCTTTCATAAGAAACTTTCACAATAAAATATTTATCTTTCAAAATGTGATCTATTTAAAACAAATGAATCCGTGAAGTGATTAGTGTAAGGCCCATGGCGACAGAGCTGCCGTTTTGCTCCAGGCCATACCTTCCATCACAGGAGAACAATAATGATTGAGCTAATCACTCAGGGTGCCGAATGGTTTATCGGCCTGTTTCAGAAAGGCGGTGAGGTGTTTGTCGGCATGGTGACAGGCATTTTACCTTTGTTAATCAGCTTGTTGGTCATTATGAACGCGCTGATTAAATTTGTTGGCCAGGAACGTATTGAACGCTTGGCGCAGCGCTGCGCGGGAAACCCGGTTTCACGTTATCTGCTGCTGCCGCTGCTCGGCACCTTTGTTTTTTGTAACCCGATGACCCTCAGCCTCGGCCGTTTTATGCCCGAGAAATATAAACCCAGCTACTACGCAGCAGCATCTTACAGCTGCCACTCCATGAATGGCCTGTTCCCGCATATCAATCCCGGCGAACTGTTCGTTTATCTCGGCATCGCCAGCGGGCTGACCACCCTCGGCCTGCCGCTGGGGCCACTGGCCGTGAGCTATTTTCTGGTCGGGCTGTTTACCAACTTCTTCCGCGGTTGGGTAACCGATCTCACCACCAGCCTGTTTGAACGCAAGATGGGCATCCGCCTGGATCGTCAGGTGCAACTTTAACCCGTGGAGTGCAGCATGAGTGCTTATATCCGTATTGAGAAAGGCGCCAGCGGCTGGGGCGGCCCATTACAGTTGCCGATCGAGCCGGGCAAAAAAGTGGTGTACATCACTGCGGGCACCCGCCCATCGATCGTCGACCGGCTTAGCGAACTGACTGGCTGGCCCGCCGTCGACGGCTTCAAGGAAGGTGAACCGCCGGCGGACGAGATTGGTGTGATGGTGATTGACTGCGGCGGTACCCTACGCTGTGGCCTGTACCCTAAACGCCGTATTCCGACGGTCAATATCCACGCCACCGGACAATCCGGCCCACTGGCAAAGTTTATTCTCGAGGACATCTACGTTTCTGGGGTGCGCGATAACAACATCAGCCTGGTAGCGTCGGAAACAGATGCGGTGCAAGCCGCCCCCGCCACTCAGTCAAGGGGACGGGATTACGACACCAGTAAAAAAATCACCGAGCAGAGTGACGGCCTCTTGGCAAAAGTCGGCATGGGCATGGGATCTGTGGTGGCCGTGTTTTTCCAGGCGGGTCGCGACACCATCGACACCGTCCTGAAAACCATTCTGCCGTTTATGGCGTTCGTCTCGGCGCTAATCGGCATCATCATGGCGTCCGGTCTTGGGGATTTTATCGCCCACGGTCTGACACCGTTAGCCAACAGCCCCATTGGCCTGGTGACGCTGGCGCTGATTTGCTCCTTCCCGCTGCTGTCCCCTTTCCTGGGTCCCGGCGCGGTGATCGCTCAGGTAATCGGTGTGCTGGTCGGGGTACAGATTGGCCTGGGCCATATCCCGCCGCAGCTGGCACTGCCCGCCCTGTTCGCGATCAATGCGCAAGCCGCCTGCGACTTTATTCCCGTGGGCCTGTCGCTGGCAGAAGCCAAACAGGACACGGTGCGGGTCGGTGTGCCTTCGGTATTGGTCGGGCGTTTCCTGACCGGCGCGCCCACCGTGCTGATCGCCTGGGCCGCCTCGGCCTTCATCTATCAATAACACTTACCGCCAGGGGCTAGTTATGAACACCATTTTTCAAACCACCATCACCCAGATTGGCGGCTCTGCTCGCGATGCGCTGTGTGATGACATGCTGATCACCTTTCGTGAAGGAGCACCGGCAGACATCGAAGAGTTTTGTTTTATCCACCAGCACGGCAATACCCTTGGTGAACTGCTCGCGGGTGGATGGATGGAGTTGGCGGATCAACGCTACCCGATCACAGCCGTCGGCAGCGTCGCTAACCAGAATTTGCGTGAATTGGGCCACCTTACCGTGCGTTTTGACGGGGAAACCCAGGCCGAATTTCCCGGCTCGATCCATGTTTCCGGCACCACGCCGATTGATATTCCGATAGGCAGTACGCTGAAATTTATCGCATAAGGAGTAGACCATGTCTGAAGTAGCAGTAGTGATTGGCGGTGGCCAAACATTAGGCGCATTCTTGTGCCTGGGACTGGCGCAGGCGGGTTACCGCGTGGCGGTGGCCGATTTAAACGCGGGGAACGCCCAAAACGTGGCGCAGCAGATTAACGATCAATACGGCGCAGGCTGTGCGCAGGGCTTTCAGGCCGATGCCACCGATGAACAAAGCGTGATGAAACTGGCAGCGGCAGTGGATGGTGCATTTGGACAGACCAACCTGCTGGTGTACAGCGCGGGGATCGCCAAGGCGGCACCAATCACCGATTTTCCGTTGGGGGATTTCGACCGCTCGCTGCAAGTGAATCTGGTGGGCTATTTTCTTTGCGCCCGCGAGTTTTCCCGCCTGATGATCCGCGACGGCATTGCCGGGCGCATCATTCAGATCAACTCCAAATCCGGCAAGGTCGGCAGCAAGCACAATTCAGGCTACAGCGCTGCCAAGTTTGGCGGCGTCGGGCTGACCCAATCACTGGCGCTTGATCTGGCGGAGTACGGCATTACCGTCCATTCGCTGATGCTCGGTAATCTGCTGAAGTCGCCGATGTTCCAGTCGCTGCTGCCGCAGTACGCACAGAAACTGGGGATCGCACCCGATCAGGTTGAAAAGTATTACACCGATAAAGTGCCTCTGAAACGCGGCTGCGACTATCAGGATGTCCTGAATACCCTGCTGTTCTATGCCAGTGATAAGGCGTCTTACTGCACGGGCCAATCAATCAATATTACCGGCGGTCAGGTGATGTTCTGATCGGATTATCCCTCCCTCTCCTTCGGGAGAGGGAAACCAAACAGGAGACGACATGACCCAGGCATTCATTATTTTTGCCGTGCTGGCCTGGCTACTGCAAATTGCTTTCGGCTGGTGGCAACTTCAACGTTTTAACCGCGCCTTCGACGGCCTATGCCAGCTGGGCACCGTCGGTGTCGGGCGTTCTGGCGGGCACTTTCGGCCACGGGTGGTCTTGGCACTGGCTTTCGATACCGAGCAGCGGGTCTGCGGCAGCATGCTCATGCGTGGCCTGACCATTTTTGCGCAACCGCGACAGCTCGCCCGTCTGCACGGGCTTCATCAGAGAGACCTTATCCCGGATGTGATCTTCCCCGAGGATCGCGCATGCCAGACTGCACTATCGTTAGCGATTGCCCCTAAATCATGATATTTTCACATTAAAAGACATTACCTTTCATATTGAATTATTCATTGAAGGGAAATGCTCAACTCTTGTGAACAGGACAGGCTATGAAACCAAAGCAGCGGCAGGCCGCTATCCTTGAATATCTGCAGCGGCATGGCAAAACGGCAGTGGATGCCCTGGCAGCACACTTCGCCACCACGGGCACCACCATTCGTAAAGACCTCACTCTGCTGGAGGACGAAGGCGAAGTGATCCGTACGTATGGCGGTGTCGTCCTCAGCCGTGACGATGGCGATCAACCGATCGACCGTAAAACCCATATCAATACCGAAAAGAAACGCCAGATCGCCTACGCCGCCATTGGGCTTATCAACGACGGCGATTCACTGATTTTTGACGCCGGCAGTACCGTGCTGCAAATGGTGCCGCATCTGGCGCAGTTCAATAACATCACCGTGATGACCAACAGCTTGCATATCGTCAATGCGCTCGTGGAGCTGGACAACGACCAGACTATCCTGATGCCCGGCGGTACCTATCGCAAAAAATCGGCCTCATTCCACGGCAGCCTGGCAGAATCCGCTTTCCAACAGTTCAGTTTCGACAAACTGTTTATCGGCGCAGATGGTGTAGACCTCAACGCAGGCGTTACCACCTTTAATGAGGTGCATAACGTCAGTAAAGCGATGTGCGAGGCCGCCAGCCGCATTATTCTTCTGGTAGACTCGTCGAAATTCGGCCGTAAAAGCCCGAACGTGGTCTGCGACCTGGCCGCCGTAGACACGCTGATTACGGATAAAAACATCAACCCGGATTATCTCGCCGCGCTGCAAGCGAAAGGTATCAATATCATTCTGGTAGGAGATTCTGATGAGTAACGCCTCGGCCCTTCTGGCCTTTGCCCGTGAAACACTGGAAATTGAGCTGACAGAAGCACAACGTCTGCTGGAACGGCTGGACGATAATTTCGTCCGCGCCTGCGAACTGCTGCTGAACTGCCGTGGCAAGGCCGTGGTTTCCGGCATTGGCAAGTCCGGTCACATCGGCAAAAAAATCGCCGCCTCTCTGGCCAGTACCGGCACACCGTCGTTCTTCGTACACCCGGCGGAAGCGCTGCACGGCGATCTCGGAATGATCGGTGCCGATGACGTGGTGATCTTTATCTCTTATTCAGGCCGAGCCAAAGAGCTGGATCTTATCCTGCCGCTACTGGCGGAAAATACTATCCCGGTGATCGCCATCACAGGCGGTAAAGAGTCACCGTTAGCACAGGCAGCGGCCTGCGTGCTGGATATCAGCGTTGAACGTGAAGCTTGCCCAATGGGGCTGGCTCCGACCTCCAGCGCAGTCAATACGCTGATGATGGGTGATGCATTGGCCATGGCGCTGATGCGTCAACGCGGTTTCAATGCCGAAGATTTTGCCCGCTCACATCCTGGCGGCAGTCTGGGCGCACGTTTACTGAATCGGGTACATCACCTGATGCGCACAGGCGATCGCCTGCCTCAGGTCAGTGAAAATGCCAACGTCATGGAAGCGATGCTTGAACTGAGCCGCACCGGGCTGGGCTTGGTGCCCGTGTGTAACGCACAGCAGAAAGTGGTCGGCGTCTTTACCGATGGTGACCTGCGTCGCTGGCTGGTGAAAGGGAATAGCCTGCAGGATGCGTTAAGCCCGGCGATTACCCGCCCCGGCTACCGCTTGCCAGAACAGTGGCGCGCCGGAGAAGCGCTTGAGGCGTTACACGAACAGCATATCAGCGCTGCCCCGGTGGTCAATTTGGACGGCGTACTGGTGGGCGCGATCAACCTGCACGACCTGCATCAGGCGGGCATCGGCTGACGAAAAGGACAGAAACCCGCACTGTCTGCGGGTTTCTTTCTATCCTCAGCGTTGACTTAGCTGGGCACTGCCTCAACGATCGAGACATAACAACCGGTGTTGATTATCCGGTTCAGCTTCAGACCGGCAGTGGCCAGCAACGCCCTCAGTTCTTCTTCGGTACGCGCTTTCCCGCCGTCAAAACTCCCCATGAGCAGCAGATCGATCTCTCTGGCACTGTCCCAATCATGACCTTCTGGGATCACCGGTTCCATGATCAACAGTGTCGAATCAGGATGCATAGCATTGCGGCAGCTGCGTAATATCCGGCTGGCCGGTTCGTCCGGCCAGTCCATGGTGATGTATTTCAATAAATAAAAGTCCGCCGTCGGACACGACTCGAAGAAGCTGCCGGCACAGGTTTCCCAACGAGAATCGTCCCCGAGTTCACCGAGCCGATTTCTCGGCAAGATCTGCGGCTGATCGAAAAGGATACCTTTGAGCGTCGGGTTAGCACGCAATACGCTCAGCAGCAATCCGCCCAATCCCCCCGCAATATCCACCACCGTCGCATTTTCTGGGAAATGATAATTTCGCACCAGAAATTTATTTTCCACCGATGACATGGACGACATTCCGGCATGAAAGTCATTTTCCGACGCGGGAATATTTTCCCTCGACCAATATTCATAAAAAGACATTCCGAACAGCTGTTTGAACACCGGGTCACCCCGAACAGTTCCCGTCAACTTGCCCAAAGGCAGCCAGAATGTGTCATCAGTAAGCATGATGACTGCAGCACGCAAAGAATCCCTGGCATCGGAGCGCAGGCATTGCGCCACCGAATTTAGCGCGAAATGGCCGTCGTTAGAAACGGTAAAAATATTGCGAGATACCAGCGTGCGCATAACGCGATGCAATAAGTCCTGATCCACCGCCAGCTGACTCGCCAGCTCCCGGGACGTTTTGGGCGTATCAATCAGAGCGTCGGCCACATTCAGCTCCGTCGCGACCCGTAATGCGGCCTGCACGGTGAACCCCATCGCCTGATCCAACAAGTATAATGACGCTTTTTCATCTTCAGAAAGAGTAATGTGATTTGTTTCCATGATCATAATGCTCCGCTTACATATTTATCTCCAGACACCATTGCAAAAAGCTGCAATGCCTATTTTTCCGGTGAAAATAAATTCGCCAAACAAGATCATAGACACTAAATAAAATAAAACCATAAAATAAAAGTGGTTATTATTTAAGAAAGAAAATAAAACTCACAACCCATTAAATACTAAGGAGATAAATATAATTACGCACAAAAAAATAATACAAAACAGATATAACCAAATAATAAAATCATTATGAAATAACATTTATCCTATTTAGACATTGTTTTATATGGGTTTAATTTTAATGTTCTATATTCATCGCAAAAAAACGGCCAAATGCGTCAGCATTCAGCCGAATACTGATTATTTCCAGTCTGGATTATTCTCAAACTGTTGTTTCAACAGCGCCTTCATGTCCTCGTCCGGCTTGCCCAACCATTGGTATTTAGCGTATTTCTTCGGATGATCAACCGCTTCCGGTTTGTTCGCCACTTCGACGCGCACCGCCCATGCCTGTGACTTGTCTTCTTTAAACGCCACCATCATAAAATTGTTGGCACAGTCGTGGGGTTTGCACACATTGCCCACCAAATAATTTTGGCCCTTCCAACTCAGGCTTTGCGCCGGGGTTGATGTCCCCATTCCCTTACGCGCCCACCCCGGTAAACGGGCCTGGCCTTTCACCATGTTCTGCCAACTTGTCTGGTAGCCCGGCTGCTGGATCACATCGGAGGTAGTGACAATTTGTTGGGCAACGCTGCCCACGCTGAAGCTGAGTAACACGCCGAAGATGGCACCGCGAAGTGCGTTTTGTCCTGTCATGGCCTTCTCCTTTAATAAAATTCGTCCGCACCCGGCCAAAACCGGGCCTGAATCTAGTCAGACCACAGTGACGGCAAAAAGTTGACTCACCACCAGGCGTGAAAATGATGCACCGGTCCGATACCCTGCCCCACTTCCAGGGTGTCGGCTTGCTGCAACGCTTTTTGTAGATAATCTTTGGCCGACGCCACCGTGCTGGCCCAATCATCATGGCGCGGGCGCAATGCGGCTAACGCGGCGGAAAGTGTACAACCGGTACCGTGCGTATGACGGGTCGCCACACGTGGCGCAGTGAAACGCAGTTCCTGCCCATCGCTAAACAACCAGTCCGGGCTCTCACTTTCACTCAGATGACCGCCCTTCATCAGCACCGCCCGACAGCCCATTGCCAGCAGCGCCTGGCCTTGCTCACGCATTTGCCGTTCATTCTCCGCCGGCGCACATTCCAGCAAAGCCGCAGCTTCCGGCAGGTTCGGCGTAATAATCGACACCAACGGCAACAGTTCGCGACGAATAGAGTCCACGGCCTCTGGCGCCAACAGGGGATCACCACTTTTCGCCAACATCACGGTATCCAGCACCACAAATGCCGGTTGGTAATGACGCAAACGCTCCGCCACCGCCTGCACAATGTCAGTGTTAGCCAGCATACCGATTTTGGTGCTGTCGATACGCACATCGCTGAACACGGAATCAAGCTGAGCGGCGACAAAAGCAGGGTCAATATTGTAAACCGACTGCACCCCGCGGGTATTTTGCGCCACCAGTGCCGTAATAACGGAGGCCCCGTAGGCACCCAGCGCAGAGAAGGCTTTCAGGTCAGCCTGGATACCTGCACCGCCGCTCGGATCGGTACCCGCGATGGTCAATGTGTTAATTCGTTTCATTGCAGATCCTCCGGCCGCAGTTGATACAACGCGTCGAGGAACGCAGGGGTGAAACTGCCCGGCCCTGCGGCATCGCGCGTGGCACGTTCACCACACAGCGACATCACCCGGCAGGCAGTCGCGACGTTGTCCAGCCGATCGCCCGGCAGGCTGCAAAATGCCGCCACTACGGCCGATAAGGCACAGCCGGTTCCCACGACCCGCGTCATCAGTGCGTCCCCCCCTGCGACGGCCCACTCACGCTGGCCGTCGGTGACATAATCCACGACCCCGGTTACCGCCACGACAGCGCCACTGCTCCGTGCCAGCTCACGCGCGGCGGGTAAAGCCGCCAGCGAATCGTCCGTGCTGTCTACGCCGCGCCCACTGGTCTGCAGACCGCTCAGCGCCATGATTTCGGAAGCATTACCGCGGATCGCCGCGGGTTTTTTACCTAACAGGCAATGGGCAAAGGCAGTGCGGTACACCAACCCACCAACCGCCACCGGATCCAGCGTCCATGGCGTTCCCGCCGTATTGGCGGCCTCCACCGCCGCCAGCATGGATTCGGCACGTGAGGCATTGAGAGTACCGATGTTAATCAGCAAAGCATTCGCCAGCAGGCTGAACTGCGCTGCCTCTGTCGGTTCCACCACCATCGCAGGGGAAGCGCCGAGCGCCAGCAACACGTTAGCCGTCAGCTCCTGCACCACTTCGTTGGTCAGGCAGTGAATCAATGGGGGTTGGTGCTTAAATTGGGTCAAACAGGCCGCGGCACGGGCGCCGGGTAAAGCATCAGGTCGAGCGAACATATTCCTCCCAACCGGCGTTCAAGAAGGCGGGTACCGGTTGGGGCACCGAGACTTCCCTACGCTGGCATAATCCAGATCAGGTAATACGGGTAAAATCTCAGCCCCTAGAGGCACCCCGAGTCATGTTGGTTGTTTGTCTTTAATTTTTGCCAGATTAAGGAAAGTGGCTCACTGATGCAAGCTTCCCTTCTCGGTTACGCTTCTTCGCGTTGTCCCTCATTTTGTCCCCTACTGGTTTGATACTTATTGATCATGCGGGTGTTTTTTGTACAATGCCGAAAAGGAGTTTTACGTAACAAATAGAGGGAATTATGAGAGAAGGTATCGTGCTTTGTCAGGGGGATAGAACCACATGCGGAGGAAAAATAACCGTGGGTTCTGCTCATGGTATTGCTTTCAACAAACCACAAGCAAAGGAAGGCGATCCCGTCACCTGTGGCAAGGATGGTAAGACCTATAAGATCATTGGGGGTATCTCTTTTTATACCACGGGCTCCGACAATAAACGCGTAGCCGGCTCGCTGGATAGCGTTAGTTCATGCCCCTGCAAGGCAAAAATCCTGCCCTCTAACGCTTACCCACGCTATGCAAACAAAGTATCCCCAGCATTCAGAAATACAGGTTTAACGGCTGCGACACCTTTGCCAGCCACACTGATGCCTCTGAACACAACAGAGCCTGAACAACATGCACAAACAGCAAAGAAGAAAGCTGGGATCGATGCAGGTTTTGCCGTTATCCCTTGTGGCGGCACAACAGAAGGCTGGCAGCGCCTTCTGTTCACTGAGCATCCGCCCGCAGGTGTTAAAGAACTGTTCACAACGCTGAACGGCGCAGGGAAAGAATACAAAGCGGGTTCCATTATGCTGGTAGTTGATCCTGAAAAACAGGACGACGAACAGATCGCCCACATGCAAGACGCTAAAGCTCGTATTGACGCGGCACTGGAACCACTGACGCACAAGGAAGCTAACTTCCTGCATCAGCATTACGCCACAATAGCCAACTTCACCAATATTGCTGATAAAGGGATTGGCCTTGCTGCTGAACCCGTTGGAAAGTATTTTGAAAATATCGGAAAGATCCTCCATGAGATCCAAACCACCTACAAAAACACCTACTTAACCCGCGGTGCGTTGATTGGTGAGCAGTTCTATGTGAGGCGCGCCCAGTTGTTCAAGGAACTTGAAACCGTACTTAAGGTTGGCTTCTTGAATAAAGCAATGAAGTTTGGCGAATACACGAAGATAAAAAATGCCCTTGGCCTATCCACAAGTTCCATCACTCATAAATGGAATGAAACGGGGATCGGTGACATTGATGGCTATGCTACGCACATAGATCGGGCGGCTAAATATGTTGAGGCCATGAGATATGTTGGTTATGTCGGAATTGGCTTTAGTGCCCTTCACTCTTTGAACGAAATACATGAGGCTTGTTCTGTTGGTCGTGAAGATCAGTGTACAAGGAAAAAGTACACTGAGGTAGGTAGCTTTGCTGGTGGTACTGGTGGAGGTCTTTTCGCTGGCGGTTTTGCTATTCCTCTTTGTGTTGCTATTGGAATCGGTTCTACTGGTATCGGAGGACTCGCTTGTACGGTGATTGCTGGTGCAAGTTTGGGATATGCAGGAAGTACCGCAGGCAGTGCTCTTGGAGAATTAGGTGGGGAGCAATTGTATGAAACTTTCGGCAATTGATTTTATCATTACCTATCGAATTCAAATTTCTGGAATCTTATTGATTTGTGGAATGATAACATACGCCACCTACGCAATTTACGACAAATTGAACAAGAGAAGATTTGTTACCCTATGTTCTTTATTTGTTGAAAAATTTGGAGCAAGACCTGCGGAAGTTCTCATTTATCAGAGTGGTGGTGTTTTCTTCTCTTTTATGCGTGATGCTTTCTTCATTAAAGCATTATATTTCAAAGAGAATTCATTCCACACTCGGGGGATGGATAATAACCAGATCCGCTTTATTAAGGAGCTCCCTAAGCAGTATACTAATTGGCTACGGATGAAAGTTAGGATATCCATTGTTGGTTTTATCTTATTGATTACGATGCTGGCAATCTACTACTTACCTCCATGGATTTGGAGCTAAAATAATAAATCCAGCAGTTGACAGCTCTTTATTTTGTCATTGGTAAAGGGTTACTTAGCTTCTTGTATTTACTGATCATGTCACCCTCTGTTGTGGTCTGCCGTGAGATAACGTAACCATCACTTTTAAACACCTTTGCAAGTTCAACCATCCACTTGAAAACCTCATGCAATGCTCCTTTTTCAGTGCTAAAAGCCATTGCACAGGGTACCCCGAGTCAAGGCGAAAATTAGTGGGGTTGCTGACGGTGAGGTCAATTGCGCTATAGTGTCAAAAAAATAAAAAGGAGATGCCATGCAGATAAGACCCTACCAAGAAGCCGACCGCCCCTTCCTGCGCACGCTGTATTTGGCATCACGCAAAGCGGCGTTTCCGTGGCGCGATACCGACGATTACCGACTAGAGGATTTCGATCGTTCGACGTTGGGTGAGGATATCTGGGTAGCGGAGGATCAGGGGACGCTACTGGGATTTGTATCGATTTATCGCCAAGATAATTTTATCCATAATCTGTATGTTGATCCTCACCTGCCGCCCCTAGGCGTAGGCAGTGCCTTACTGCAGGCGGCAGAACAGACATTTACTGCCACCGGTTCATTGAAATGTCTGGTGAAGAACGAAAAGGCGTTGGCGTTTTACCATAAACACGGCTGGCAAAAGATAACCACCGGCAACGACGGCGCGGAAGACTACTACCTGCTGCACTCGCCTAAAAAATAGCGTCATCCGCTGTGAGCCAAACCTGAAAAGGCCTGACATCGTCAGGCCTCTAAAACGGTTCAGGCTACAAACCGCCGGTTACCCTTGCAAAACGATATCCTGCATCGCCGGGATATAACCGTAATCGTACACCTCGCGCACAAAGGAGCGGTCGCCTTCCAGCACAATCCGCACCGTTGGCGCTTCCGTCCCGCCGATACGGTAATCCTGGCCGCTGGTTGGCACGCTGTCGATGAACGACGTCACCAAACCATTTGGCATCACGCAGTGTGAATACGTCTGGAAAGGCTGCTCCGGCGGGTTACCCAGCACCAGGCCTGAGGCGTTCATCGGCGTGTAAGGCCCGGTCAGACTATCGCTGACGAAACCGTACACCCCATCCGGCCCGGTCAACCCTTCGGCATAGGTGAATTTATGGCTGATGGTGAACAGGTAATATTTGCCGTCCTGGAACACATAGTGCGGTCGTTCGGTCTGATCGTTGACGCCCATAGCCGTAACCAGCGGCGGCAAAATCTCCCACTCTTCACCGCGATTATCCTTCGCCACCGCCAGGCCGATACAGCCCACCTGGAAACGTGCGCCGCCCACCTCTTCATGGCCCGGCGGCACCAGCCCCAGCTCTTGCGGGCCAACCACATGCGAACCGCGATCGCCGGCTACGTTACCCTCGAACACCATATACAGTTTGCCGTCCTGCGGATCAATAAACGGGCTGGGGTCGCGGAAGTTCCAGTAGGGATTCTGCGCTTCGGTCTGGTAATACACCCCGTCGGCCTCGAACAGCGATTTCACTTCGTTGAAATCCTGCAGTTGCACGCCGTCATCCGACGTCACAATGCGGCCGCGCACTTTGGCAATGGTGGCACCCGGCGTCACGCAGGTGTAATACAGATCGATATCGCCTTCGTTATTCAACAGGATAGGAGTACCCGCCCATTCACGCGTCGTCGGTGAAACCCCTTCCGCCATCACCCGGCCGCCGAAGATCCAGTCTTTACCCGTACGGGAATACCAGTAGCACATGCGCGCACTGCCGTGACGATCTTCCCAGTCGCGCTTGATGTCGTAATTGCCGTTGCCATCAATATACTGCGGGTCATGAGGATGGCGATCGGCGGTCAGCGTTAAAATCACTGACCAGCCGTTGACGGAAACCACGGCGCCCTCCAGGGTGCGCAGCGGCATGGTGTCCCAGATGAACACGCTGTCACTCATTACCGGAAAATCGGCGCTCACCAAAGGTTGCGTGGTGGTCGGATCGTTTTCGTTGACTTTCAGCGCCTCTGCGCGGGTCCAAATGGTCGGTTTGTAATTTAGGTTTGTCATAATGATTTCCTCTTAGCAAGTAAGCTCCCCCATGCCGGGAACGACGGCGGCAGGAGCGATGGGCGCGGTAAAATGTGACCGCTGCGGCTGATGAGTGGCCGTGCCGCTATATTGCTAAATCGGTTTTGCTAATGCATGCGGTTGGGTTTGTGTGGTGCACCAGACAAAATCTAAGGAGAAAGAGGGGGAAATGAGTGGGATAACCCTCGGCGCGCCGCAATTGCAATTACTGTGCGACGCACTGATTTCCCAACTGTTATTGCTCTACCACCGCGCCTGAGGCCGGCATGCCGCGTAATGTCAGCCACCAGAACAGCAAGGCGACCAGGCTAACGCCCGCACCGAGCCAACACACACCACTCCACCCCGCCCAAGCGTAAGCATGCGTGCTGGCGAAGGCCCCCAGCCCACTCCCCACGGCGTAGAACAGCATGTAACCACCGACCAATCGGCTGTGGGCCTGCGGATATGCATTGAAAATCAGGCTCTGATTCAGTACGTGAATGGCCTGACCCGCCAGATCGAGCAACACAATACCCATAATCAGCCAGCCCAAACCGTAACTCAACATGCTCAGGGGGACCCAAGCCGCCACCAACAGTAACAGGCAGACACCGCTCGCCACCTGCCCCAAACCGCGATCGGCCAGATGCCCGGCACGCACCGCCGCCAGCGCACCCACCGCCCCCACCAGACCAAACGCACCGATCACCGAATGCGAAAAGTTAAACGGGGCCTGACTGAGTGGCAGTACCAGCGCACTCCAGAAAATACTGAATGCCGCAAACATCAGCAGCGCCAACATACCCCGGATCTGCAAGGTGCGATCACCCCATAACAACGTCAGCATTGAACGCAACAACGCCGGATAACGGAGTGTTGAAGGCGCTGTGTCGGGGGCGGGTAACAAACGCGCCAACACCGGCAGCAGAACCAAGGTTACCGCAGCGGAGAAGAAATAGACGGCTCGCCAGCCCCCCATATCCGCCAGTGCGCCAGAAAGCGTTCGCGCCAGCAACAAGCCCAATACCACCCCTCCCTGTGCAGCCCCCACCACCCGCCCTCGCTCATGCGGCGCTGCCAATGTCGCGGCAAAAGCGATAAGCCCCTGCGTCATCGCGGTGCCAAACAGCCCCACCAGCAGCATGCCACTCAGCAGTAACAGGCTGTTGTCCGCCCAGCCGACCACGCACAGGGCAGCAATCAACAGCAGTTGTTGAACCGCCAACAGCCGGTGGCGATTAATCCGATCCCCCAATGGCACCACCAGCAATAATGCCAGCGCACACCCCAACTGGGTTGCGGTGATCACCATGCCAACCGAGGCCAGGCTGATAGTAAAATCGTGGGCAATGGCGTCCAGCAAAGGCTGAGCGTAATACACGTTTGCCACGCTAAAGGCACTGGCTCCCGCCAGCAACAACACCAACGACGCAGGAAGCCGGCCCAGCACTTCCCCCTGTGACGTACAGATCGGATCCAGTGCTTTATCACTCATCCTTCACCCCAAAGTGGTTTCATTATTAAACCCAATGAACTTTACGCACAGAGGTTTTATAATGCAACCAGATCTTGCTGCAGGAGTTGAACGCTGTGAAACGTAAAAGTATGGAAGATGCGCAGTGCCCGGTCGCGCGCACGCTTGATGTGATTGGCGATTGGTGGTCGCTGCTGATCGTGCGCGACGCCTTCGACGGCGTGCGTCGCTTCAGTGAGTTTCAGAAGGGATTGGGGATGGCGAAGAATATTCTCTCCACCCGTCTACGCACGCTGGTGGCGCACGGCATTCTGGAAATTGCGCCTGCTTCGGATGGCAGCGCCTATCAGGAATATCTCCTCACGGATAAGGGACAAGCTCTGTTCCCGGTGATCGTCGGATTGCGCCAGTGGGGTGAGGATTATCTGTTTAAAGAGGGAGAAACAAGGTCAACGCTGGTAGAAAGCGACAGTGGGTTAACGATACCGCGCATGACGCCGACGGGCAGTGACGGGCAAACGCTGACACCACTGAATACGCGTGTGGTGAAGGTTGATGAACTGGCGTAGCCTTCGCAATACACCCCGGGTAAGGTATAGTCCGCGTTTTACGGGGTAACTATGCTGACTCACTCATCCATTCGCGTTAATAAGTACATTAGCGACAGCGGCATCTGTTCCCGTCGCCAAGCCGATCGTCATATCAAACAGGGCAATGTCTTCATCAACGACAAACTGGCTGACGTAGGTGCGCAGGTGTTTCTCGGGGATAGCGTGAAGGTGAACGGGCAGCAGATAGAACCTCGTGATGCTGATGATTTGGTGCTGATCGCACTGAATAAACCTGTTGGTATCCTCACCAGCATGGGAAAGCATGAGCGAGATAACATCGGCGATTTTGTTAACCACCGTCAACGTACCTTTCCTGTCGGCCGCCTGGACAAGGCTTCTCAGGGGCTAATTTTCCTGACCAATAACGGTGAGCTGGTCAATAAAATCCTCCGTGCCGGCAACAATCACGAAAAAGAGTATCTGGTTACCGTCGACAAACCGCTGACCGACGCATTTATTCAAGGCATGAGCGCAGGTGTGCCCGTACTGGGCAAAGTGACAAAAGAATGCCGGGTGGAGAAAGAGACCGAACAGGTATTCCGCATCACATTGGTACAAGGGCTTAACCGCCAGATCCGCCGCATGTGCAAATATTTTGGTTATGAGGTCACTAAACTTGAGCGCGTGCGCATCATGAATATTGATCTGACAGGACTGCCGCTGGGCGAGTGGCGGGATTTAACCCGTGATGAGCGAACTACCCTATTCAAATTGCTAGAGCATTCCACGTCCGAAGACCACAGCCTGCCCCAGAACGCCGAGATATCGCCAGGCAACGAGGGTCTGTTGCCTAACGATATTCCGCTTTAACCAATACCTCACTTTTCAGAAAATCAGAATGACCATCTGATATTGGCATTGACCGCATTCACCTGGGTATCAGCGCCATATTGCCCCTGATAACCGAGATCCAAGGTGGTGGAACGCGTCAGTTTCACACTCACCCCGACGTCCGCCACCATCAGGTTGTCATCAACCGCAGTGCCTTGGGTGATAAATGCGTCGCTGCCGGCAAAGGCCATACGTGAAGACGTGGATTTATCACCGTAGGCATGCTGCCAGCCTAATGAACCGTATAAGCTGACGTTCTTCGGCAGCTCGGTGAAGCCGCGCACACCCAACGTTGAATAGAAGGTATTCATCGTGTCATTACGTACGCTAAGTGCTGCAGCCCCGCCCTTTTCCTGGAAATTATCGGTATGCAGGCGGATATAGCTCAGATTGACGAAGGGCTCAATGTTCGCATCCGATTGTCCAAAACGGTAACCCGCTTCGGTAAACGCCAGCAGTGAGTCTGCATCATAGTCAGCCTTGAGCCGATCCGAGTAATTGCCAAAGTTAACGTTGCGTTCATTTTCCAGACGGTGCCAGGTGTAGCCCAGAGCACCACGTAGCGAGAAGGCATCCTGCTGCCCTGCGGCGTAAAGGCCGAGGTGGTAATTATCGCTGTCAGACTTGGAACGACGGCTGTCAATCTTGTAATCACCGCGGCTATAACCAAAATATCCCCCAACGCGAACGCTGTGATCGGCTAATTTATGATCCGCGCCCAGCAGGAAACCACTGGTGTTGCCATCGAGTTTTCCGACGTTCTCATTGCCGCTGTTTCTTGCCCATGATCCAAACGTCTGCCCCCATACACCATTATTTTCAGTTTGAGCCGGCCGAACCAGCGTCATCGCCAGCGACGGCACAGGTAACGGATCATTATCAAACACGCGTAACATGCGTTGATTCAGCACATTGAACAGCATGGTGCTGCCTGCGATCAAATTGGACTGCATGGACGGATACACTTCGCCAGACAACTGATTGAACGCCTCGCGCGCTTCCGGTGCACTCAATAACAACACGGAATTATACAGCGCCAGTGAAGGGCCACTTTGTGTCAATGACGAAAGTGCACCCGCAGTATTCCACTGATTATGGGTTTGCGCGACCGTCTGGAAAATACCTGGTTCGCCCGGGTTTTCACCCCCCGGATTTTCGCCACCTGGATTCTCGCCACCTGGATTCTCACCGCCCGGATTCTCGCCGCCCGGATTTTCACCGCCTGGGTTCTCGCCCCCCGGATTTTCACCGCCTGGGTTTTCACCACCAGGGTTCTCGCCCCCCGGATTCTCACCGCCTGGATTTTCACCGCCCGGGTTCTCGCCGCCGCCCTTTTGCGCAATGGTCAGATCCACGGCGTTGGCGCTGTGATGAAGCGCAACGTCGAGGAAAGCAGATTTTGAGATAGCTTCAGCAAACTGACCGTCAATTCCGCCTTGCGACGTTAAAATGCGGTAGCTTTGGCCCGTCTGATAGCTGGTTTGTGGATCCAGCGCAGTCACCTGCACTTTGGCTTGATCACTGATGGTGGTCTTCCCGGCGACCACCAATTTGTCACTGCTGCCGTCGCCAGCAATATCGACGTCGTAGAAGGACTCACCGATGAAGTTCAGATAGCGTTGCAGCGTCAAGGTGCCGATGTTGCCGTCACCGGGCGAAATATGGCCGCCAGACAGAATTTCCGTTTGGCCCAGAGTACCGTTGCCTCCCAGCGTACCGCCGGCTTTTATCGAGGCCGCACTGCTGTAACCTTGACCGTTGTTAACATCGGAACCGGCTGTCGCATTGAGGATCAGCGTGCCGCCATTTTCGGCGCTAAGCGTTTGAATATCAAAAATGTTGTCTTCTTTCAGCGTATTGATATCGCTGGCGATGATGATTTTTCCGCCCCGGGCGCCCACATTGGCCTTGAGCCCGGTAAGATCGCCGCTCAACGTCGTTTGCCCGGCAGTATTGATGACCTCGCCTTCGCCAACCATCTTGTTGCGGAAATCGTAGTTGTCGGAGGTATGGTTAAAGTACACATAGCTGCCGAACAGCCCACCCCGCAGGTTGATCGTCGTCTGTGCGTCAACGGTGCCCGCACCACCCGCCGCACCTATCGTGGGATCGGTCAATCCGGTACCGGTATCCATATTGCCGCGGCTGCCGATGATTAACGCGCCACGGTTCGAGCCGGAGCCGGTATCCCCCAGCCGCAACTCGTTAGCGCCAGCGGAAAATACGCCGCCGTCTACCACCGACAGCACACCGTTACCATAATCCCCCACGTTGACGCTGCTGCCGCTGGTAAAGCGCGAGCCCTCGCCAGCGATATACAACTCGGCGGTTTTGCGTGAACCTGAAACACCGGCAATCTCTGCGCTGCCAACGTTGACCACTCCACCGTTTAGTACATCCAGATCGCCATAAAGCGTGAGCGCGCGGCCGACTTTCCACTGGGCCGGGGCTCCCGTGACGGTGACTTTCGGGCTCAGCTTATCGAGCTCATCAGGCCCGGAACCATTGCCAACATATGCATCATAGATGGTATTCAAAACCGCGTATTCTGAAATCGACACGGTAGATCGCGCACCCAACTCGGTGCCGACGCGGAGAAAATCGCTGGTGATTTGAGAACCGAATTCAATGCCCGTTATCTCAATCCTGCTGTCGTAGCCGCGGGTGGTGCCCACTACGATATTTTTCGCTCTGACCTGGCCGCCTTCATCGACCCACAAGGTACCCCACCCCAAGTTCAAATTGCCGCGCAATACTGATTGATCGTTCACCACGTTCAATTCAGCTCTCGGTCCGCGGACCGTGACCGTGCTGTTATAAATTTGACCGTTGAACATCCGACCGATGTGGATGTTATAAGCAGTGAGCTGGCCATTATCGATTTTAAGGTTTCCCATTCGATTACGGCCGACGTAAACATCCTCATCGTAAGCCAATGATTCGGAAATAATTGAGTAGCCGTCAAAAATCACATCGTCTGCACGAGCAATATCGACGGGCGCCAGCATCAACAGTGGCGCGGAAAATAGAGCGAGGTAAAGTTTGGAAAGCGGTGTTTTGACCGCTAAAGGTTGCAATCTAATGTCATTCACGGGTTATCTCCGTACTAATTATTAGCGCGATGTCGCTAAACCATTGTTATATAAAAAATCAATGAACCAGTGGAATTATAAGACATTATTTCGCACAAGCTTGTTTATTTAACATCGAAGTAGAGGCGTATTTCTCCCCGACGCTGACACTGACGCTCCGACATCGGAAAACCAAGAAGCGTCAATACCTGCTAGGCGAATTATTTATGTGTGACCACCGGGGTACAGGTCGGCGCGCTTAGAGAAGGCGCAGAGCCTAAGATTCCCGGCATCATCAGCGATGAGCAATCGAAAATACGCCCTTTTTCCGTGGTCGCGCGGTAAGAAAGTTTTTGTCCGCCCAATGCATCGGGTTGGCCGCCATTAACATTGGTTACGGTAATTTCATCCGACGATCCCAGGCCCAGCATTTTAGCCGTTTCGGCCTGCAGTAGCGGTATTGCCTGATCGGTTTTCAATGTTGAACACCCGGCTACCAGGAAAGTAACGGCCAAAGCAATAAGTGGTTTTCTCATAAATTATCCTTTTCAACCAAACAGATCCAAATGCTGAATGGTTCTATGTTTTGTCTTATCAAAGTCCCCGAATAATATATTTCTCTTTCCTAAACGAAAAAACCCTCCTAAAGTAGGGAGGGTCAATAATAAAAAATTATCAGAACCCGTCTGATATGTTTATGCGAAAGGAGATTGCTTTGGGGCAGGGTTATGCACTGGTCGTTGATGACCATCCTTTGGTGGCGAGTGGTATCGCCAATTTCCTTAATACGCATTGTCGATTTAAGCATGTTCATGTGGCGACCAACGAAGGTCACTGTTATCGCCACATTCTTGAACATGGCGCCCCAGGCTTAATCGTTATCGATTTTTGGCTTTCCGATGGTACGGCATTAAAATTACTCAAAGAGATCAAACAGCTCTACCCTAACGTGCGTTTGCTGGTAGTCAGTGGTGATGAGAACAATGAAATATGGCAAAAAGTCCGTGATACCGGCGGCCATGGTTTCGTGCTTAAAAATGAACCGCCAGAATTATTTGCGAGAGCGGTCACCGCGCTTATGAATAATCAACCGTGGTTCCCTCTTGATAATGACAATACCCTAAACAGCACACAAAACCATCTACAAAAATTCAACTTAACCCCACGACAAGTGGATGTATTAACCATGATGATGCGTGGTTTCCCCAATAAAAGAATAGCCTCAGAGCTTTCTATTTCAGAACCCACGGTCAAGGAACACATCGGTAACATTTTAAAGAAAATAGGTGTTAGCAGCCGGGTGGAAGCCATTACCTTGCTGCATGGCAGACCGGGCCAATAGCATGAAGCTACTTCAATCTTTACAAGATGATGGAATCTCTCCACGCGCGCAAATTCGCCTGCTAGACAACACGTTTATACGGTTAGTCTTTAGCTTTACTGCGGTGCCTTTTGTTGGCATCCCTTTTGCGATCTGGATTTATTTGCTGGGGGAAAACCTGTGGCCCATCATCATCTGGATCCTGTTGTATTTTCTCTGCGCATTAGCCATTAGGTTTTGGCACCGCAGCTATCGAAATGAAGCAAAGAAAAAAGATGCAGAGGTTATTCTCAATCGCTGGTTACCCCATATTAATAAAGTCGCCTTTGTGCATGGGCTGGGTATTTCATCATTATATTTAATTACCCCACAAATAAATAATTTTGATTTTTTCTTATTATTAAACATCAGTATCGCGGCAATCGTCGCAGCAAATGCGACGCACCTGACACCAATAATTAGCACCTTTACACTTTTCTTCTTCTCCTGTTGGGGAATGCTTAATATTGGCATTATCTGGCGTTTAAACGATGTCATGCTCATTGTGCTGATGCTCAATTTGCTTTATGGATTCGCCATTTACCGTCATGCACTTAGCTCTCATAAATTCTTTATCCAGCAGGCCCGTCTTGAAGAGCGCAGTTCCCGTCTTGCAGAGCAATTTAGGCAGGCCAAAGAAGAAGCGGAACAGGCATTGCTGGATAAGAATCAATTTCTTACTACTGCCAGCCATGATTTACGCCAACCGGTGCATGCCATGGGTTTTCTGATTGAAGCCATTATTCATAAAAATCGCGATACCACACTTATCCCTCAACTCCTGGATTTACAACAAAGCGTGCGGTCGGTGCATCTCATGTTTAATTCTTTACTGGACCTCAGCAAGATTGAATCCGGAAACGTCAGCACAGCGACCACCCATGTGGATATTGGAACGCTGCTTGATTCCGTCATTACCCTATTTCGTGAAGAAGCAAACAGCCGGACGCTATCATTGCGAACATGGCGGCCAAAGCGAAGAGTTCTCGTCATGGGCGATCAATTACTTATCCGACAATCCCTGATTAACCTGATACAAAATGCCTTGCGTTACACACAAAAAGGGGGAGTTCTGATAGCCATCCGCCCTCATGGTGGGGAATGTTTAATCGAGGTTTGGGATACCGGTGTTGGCATTGCCGACGAAGAAAAAGGCAAAATATTCTCCCCCTATTATCGCCCCGAACTGGCGTGGAAAATCGACAGTGCCGGCCATGGGTTGGGGTTGGCGGTAGTGGCGCGCTGCGCAAAATTGATGAAGGTGAAGTACGGCATGCACTCCGTTGAAGGTAAAGGATCCCGTTTCTGGATGCGTTTTGCCCTCTACACCGGCGAACACCCACGACAAGAAAGCACCAACACATACTCAAACACCGTCACACCTGCCCGCTATGCCCCTCTGTCCGGCGCCTGTCTGGTCGTGGACGATGATCCGCTGGTCACCTCCGCCTGGTCGAGCTTGATGAGCACATGGGGTATAACCGTGCGCTGCGCCGCTTCCGCCGAAGAGGCTTTCGCTATCGTTGATGAAGGCTTCAGGCCCTTCGCCGTGCTGTGCGATCAGCGGCTCCGCTCTGGTGAGAGCGGCTTCGACATACTGAAAGCGCTGTTTGAACGTTTGCCGAATATCAGCGGTGCGATGGTCAGTGGGGAGTTCAACTCCCCTATTCTGCAAGAAGCCGAGCAGGAAGGTTACCTGGTATTAAGAAAGCCGCTGGAGCCTGCCAAACTGTACGCACTGTTAACCCAGTGGGTATCTTGCTAGCGACGCTTTACGTAAACGCCCCATGCCGAAACGCCCTGTCTGCACGGGGCTGATGTTCAGACCCGTGCAACACCAAGATTACGCAGCAGCTCCTCAAGGTTACGCTCACCGTCCGGCGTTTGGGCCCCCGCTTGTAGCCCACCGCGAATAAGCCTTTCCGCTGCTGGGCGTGCAAACAATCCCGCCCAGGCATCGTGTTCACGATGAAAACCCTCCCGCAAGTCTGGCGCGGGCATCGCCTGCTTGGCCGCTGCGATAACCCCTTCTGGCAAGGCCGCGATATTACGCGCTAGCCGAGTGACGAAATCATCGAGTTCGGCGGCGGGCAATGCACGATTAACCCAGCCGTAGCGTTCTGCGGTCACTGCATCAATAAGATCGGCACCCAGGATCACTTCAAGCGCGCGGCCGCGCGTCATTCGACTGGTCAGGTACTGCGTCGCACCGCCGCCAGGTGTGATACCCATCAAGGCTTCGCACTGGGCAAGGCCTGCATGCCCTTCAGCGGCAAATGCCATATCGGCCGCCGCAACAAATTCGGCACCGCCGCCACGCGCCAACCCAGCCAGTTTAACGATCGTGACCTGCGGCTGGCTGCGCAGCAGCTCCCCGAATGCCTGGAATGGGTTTAGCCCTTCCGGCGCGTTACGCGCCAGCTCGTCAAAGGCATGCGGCTCATCAATTAAGGTCATATCGACATGAGCAATAAAAAAATCTGGATTCGCGCTCTGAAAAACCAGCACTTTCACATCAGGATCATTTCGCACAGAAACCAGAAAGCGACTGATTTCCGACATCAGAGACACATCAAGAACGTTTACCGGAGGATTGTCGATCGTAACCGTCGACACGCCACCGTTATGGGAAATACTCAGTCGGTCAAAATCGGTATCCGTCATGTCAATTTCCTTTATCGTTTGAGAGAAATGAGCACCGCGTTTTGGTGCTCTTCACCACATGGTATACTTTGCATACCTAGGGTCAATTACGCACTTTAACCATCCCAGGGATACTGGAGGATACCGATGAAAGAGACCGATCCTATCTACAGGGCCGATTGCCCAAGCCGAATTATTCTCGATCAGATCGCAGATAAGTGGTCAATGATGGTGCTGGAAGTGTTGCGTGAACCACGGCGTTTCAACGCTATCAAGCGCCGTCTGGATGGCGTCACCCAGCGTGTGCTGACCCAGACGCTGCGCAAGTTGGAACGCAACGGTATGGTGACGCGCAAGGTGTTGGATGGGCGGGTGCTCGGCGTCGAATACTCACTGACGCCGCTCGGTGAATCGTTACAAGGGCCGTTCTCGATACTGTTCAATTGGACGCTCGGGAATATAGACGCGATTCAGGGCTGCCAGCGCAAGTATGATGAGCAGAGCGATTGATGCTCTCTTCCATAGAGAATAGAAAAAATAATTTAAATCACACCATCAGTAACATATACATTAGATGACCGTTTTAAACGGTCATCATAAAAATCATATATAAAAGAGCATCACCGTACAAATTTGAACTTAACAACTTTGTTTATATAAGCATTAAGCCCATCACCATTCTCGGCAAGCTTCTTCATCGTCTCTACATTTGCAGCACCAGCACTTGCGTAACTATAGGTATAAGATCTAGCAGTACCGTCGAACCATACAGTTATGTATGTATCCCCAATCTCATAACCTCTGACACCTGAATCATGATTAATATCTTTATAAATTTGCATTTTACTCTCCTAAGTAATAATTCAATATGAATTGATAATCGAGAACAATGCCATGACGAGTGTCAATTAAATCATAAAAAGAATAAAAATAAATTTATTTAATGCATTACTAACACTCAGATTTAATTACCAAGGAAATTAATTAAATTTAAATCTATAACCTATCAAAAAAAATAATTCACATAATTAATTAAAAGAGTATGAGAATAAAGAAAAATGACACTAGTCAATTCCGGACTGGATTTTTATTCTACGTAAACCCAGTCCGGAGTACAGACACATGCTAATAACGCGATGGCCAGATTTCATCAGGGCGTTTATCTAACGCCGCAGCTATGAGCCTCTCCCCTTTAGGCCAGTGCCGAACCAATGCATTCGCTAGTGTCGAGGAAGCAAGCCCAGCCTCTCTGGATACAGCTGCCAATGTAGTCCCTTTCTTCCTCAAACTTGCAATAATATCAGCCGGATGCCAGTCATTTGTTTCCATACGAACCTCACCTTTAGTTGACTATGAGTCACATTTATAGCACAAAAATTGACGATCGTGACTAATAGTCCGTGGACTGATAATCATCAAAGAAGAATCATTGTCGGATGAAAGCATCCGATTCCATCAAAGTCCACTTAGGACAGCGTGTTAAGTTACTCAGATTGCAGGCAGGCCTGTCCCAGGAAGCCTTTGCCGATCGGTGTGGGTTAGATCGAACCTATATCAGTGGTATCGAGCGCGGGGTCAGAAATCCTACGCTGGAAGTGCTCTATATCATTGCCACTGGTTTAAGTATTGATCTGCCTACACTGTTTGTATTTGATCATTCCGTCTAATTTTTAGACTTTTAACCCCATCAACAAAAAAACACCATTTGTGACTCATCGTCCGTGGTCTGATAGGCAACAAAGAATAATGCTTATCGACATGAAAAAATCAAAAGAAATTACAGTTCTCTTTGGACAACGAGTAAAAGCATTGCGCTTACAGGCAGGGCTATCACAAGAAGCCTTTGCCGATAAGTGTGGATTAGATCGCACTTATATTAGTGGTATTGAACGAGGGGTTAGAAACCCTACCTTAGAAGTGCTTGGGGTGATTGCTGATGGGTTGGAAATTGAATTGGCTGTATTGTTCAAATTTCAGTAAATTTAAAAAATAATAATTAAAACTGCCTAATTCAGGAGTGCTTATGATAATTTATTCTAGAGGTGGGTCATTTTAATAGTGCTTTACACCAGATTGCTTTATTGACGCCAGCATTAAACCAAAAGCTATAGATAGTAATATGTTAACAAAATCATCTTATTTTAAATAAATATTTAACCCCAAAAAACCATGAATTTCACAGCGGGCAAAATTCATTTTAGATAATGGAGAAAAACCAGGCTCTATAAATAAATTTGAGATCTCGGGGAATATGGCCTCCACGGCATCACGAGTACCGAAAACATTTTCGGAATTAGCGAAGATTATTACTGATATTAGAGCCAAAACCCAATAAAGCACCCTGACAATGTAGAGCTAAGCATATAAAAATTCCAATCAGCCAATAGCAGATATTAGTTCATTTTACTTAGATGATCCTATATCTTCTTCGAGTACATAATCAGTATATCGGAAGATATCTAAGAGTAAATGGTTCGTTTAAGTTGGACACTTACAATTTAACCTGTTGCTGAATTGAGAAGTACTCGAGTAACCGGAAATATCAAAATAATGTAGAATTAAAAAAGGAGAACACTTTTAACAGCACCTTTAACAGCACCTTTAACAGCACCTTTAACAGCATGAAAAATTAAATTCCAATCATTATCAAATTAAGTTAATATAAAAACATTTAGACGGTGAATAATAAATTCAAATTAACCAAAAGGATAATAAATGAAAGCTAGAACATTTATAGGTGATATCCAGAATAAAATAGTTACTGAGATAAATAACAATGCAAAAGCAACTATTAAAGAAACAAAAGAATACATACTAAGGAAATATCAAGAAAACCCCACCTTAGCTGATTTAATAATTTCATTGATGGATATCAAAGGGGAATTATATCTTAAAGATAATGATCTTCCATTATTAGAGGATTTAGATGAACATTTTTATCAATTGGAGTTACATCCACTTGACAATAATTTCTTTGTAAATACTCCATACAATAAAAATAGGCTAGGAATAATTTTCAATACTGAAAAGCTTTCTCCTAAAGGTATAGTATATACAGCTACAGTCTTCTTTGAACCCTCACTAAGTAATGGAATAGTCAGAACAGAGTTAAGAATGAGACAAGATGATCCTGAACCATTTCTATCGCTACTGAGCACTGACGGATATATTTATCTTACTAAAAATGAATCCATGGAAGACTCATTACTCCGTGTGATATTAAAATCCTTACTAGCTTATAAAAATAATAGAAGACCAACTGTACCTTTAAGCTCAATAAAGGGATCCATTATTCCTAGAAAAAATAGAAATTTAAAATTAGAAAAATTAATAGCAGATGCCTACACTGGCTCCATACAGTGTGCAAGAGTAGAGGTACCTATCGAATTGATAGAAATAAAAGATATAGATTATGCGCTATCAATACCTCAATCATTAATTGAAACCATGATCAATAGCATCCAAAGAAACAGGAGCTGTGACATCGAAATACTATTATATGAAGATAATAAAGGAAAGTTAGTCATGGATGATGACTATTCTATCTTTCTAGCCTATAAAGCAATAAACAAAAAAACCATTAGATCTGTAATAGTTGGTAAATACGACAAGAACAAAGATCATATAAAAACCATCTCTATTGGTAATGGTAATCTAATCCCCGCAATTATTTTATATCAGGAAGAAAAATCCCCCAGACAAATATCAAAAAAAGAACTATTAGACGCTAAAATAAAGAAACTAGCAAAGGAACCAATTAAAAACGATGAAAACAATTTAATGTTTTCATTCATAGAGTTTTGTAGGCTACTAAAAAACGAAAAAACAAAAGAGAGGGATTTACATAATTTTCTACTTAACCACCCAAGACTTATAGATATTAATGGTACCCATGTTATGATTCACTCAGAGGTAAAAATAGGGGATTATATAGCTGACTTAGTTTTAGAATATCATTATCTACACAAAGGAATTCTATTAATAGAGTTAGAACGACAAAGCGATATTATATTTACAAAGAAAGGAAGACTCAGAAGTAAAGTAACACATGCATTACAACAAGTTGAAGATTGGATAAAAGAAATACGCGAAAACAAACCAAACATACCAAATTGGTTAAAAAACGAATATACTCCAGAAGGCATGGTTATTATAGGACGTTCGAATATGCTGAGCATGGAAGACAAGCTAAGACTTAAATCAATAAATAACAACAGAACTGTAAAAATACTAACATATGATGATTTACTACAGCACTTAATGCAATTGATAGAAAATTCATCCAATTAAAACATGCTTTGAATTAATATATAATTATACTTATATCTCCTGAACAAGAAGAGAGGTTTTGTTAATTGTCTTAACCAAGACGCGATCTAAAAATATAATTTAAACCGCACATCACTTGCATGGGGTTTAATTTAAAAAAAACACTCAACTATAGATGACATAACTTACCCATCAAACAGTCATATTTTAAATTCGTGGAGAGCCAAAAAAAATAATGGTCATATATAAATAAAAGTCATATGTAAAAGCAGATAGTTAGCCCCCCTCCCTTATCATGAATAGGTAGGAGGAGTTATCTGCTTATTCCCACTCAATCATTAAAAATTATAAAATAATAAGTTAAAAACAACCTACTGTTCTCTACCATGAAAAATACCATGATATAAATATGCACATTGCAGTAAGGATAGGATCGTAACGGAGTGTGGCCGACCTTATGGTCGACGCATAGTCTCACACGTCCGCCAACCACGGGAACTAGCATTCAAAGCCCGAATGTCCGGACCAGACTGATTGCGGTTTTTCAGACTGTGCATCAGAAGGCAAGTATGAGGCGACGCCAGTCGTTTGCGAATGTCTGCTTACTAGAAGTTATCCTGTGACCCAGTCATCGGACGTTCGTAGACTTCGCGTTCGCCGCAATAGGTGTCGTTATCCAGGGCTTTTAACCCGACCTTTCTTAGCATAACCAGTGCTTATTGCGCGGCGACAAGCCCGCCCGAGTACCTCTAGCGGGTGACGTCGCACGGCCCACACAATATAATATATCCGACATTACTCGATGACTCAACAATTCAAAAAAAGGAGTCGCATGAATCGACATTTCAAAAGGGACTTTGACGAACGTGTCAACTTGCCACCAAGTGTATTTGGGCGGGTAGACCATGTCGTTACGTCCGGGCCTCCGGCCAACATTGTGCTAATTGCAGTTGATGCAATTGACGTCAAGTGGCTGAACGACCAGGCAATACAAGACCCGCGATTTGACATCGATAGGCCAATAAAAGCAGCGGCGGCCTGGAAGCGCCAAGGTTTCGCGGCACCTAAAGCTCCGAGCATCTTTGAAAGCGCCCCACTATTTCGCATCGAAGTAGAATTAGATGCCGGAACAAATCCATTTGGACTGCCATTCTTGCCTGACTACGACGGAGTAAATGCGAACACGGGTGTGCAGGCTTTAGAGGGCGTATGGTTTAGGTTCGAGGTGTCTGCAACCAACCGTGAAGGCTTCACGCCTGCGCTAATCTATCCGGGCTTGTTCGCCCCACCAATTTCCGCGTTTGTTCAGGGAATGATGCCGACACCTGTTCACGCCAATGCTCTGGCAGGAATATTTTCGCTGCAGCATTTCCCAAAGATATCGGGGGCTAGCCTTCAAGCTACTCTCAACGGAACTATCGCAGACACGCTCGCTGTCTACGATGTCGGACAGGGAAACGCAAACGCTTTACTCGGCTCGAATTTATCCGCGTCTTGTCATCCGCTGCCAACGCTCTACTTTGACCTTGGCGCTGGGGTATATCGAAACAAGCACACAACGCCGACTCCCCTGCTTTTTTGCTTTACACTCCGCCCGCCAATTTTGCTGTCACACTGGGATGCAGATCATTGGGCTGGAGCGTACGCGACTGGAGTCAGTATTCCGCCAACCTATCCCGCACTTCTGCGCACATGGATTGCGCCGCTACAAACCGTCGGACCACTGCACATTGCCTTCGCAAATGACATCATTGCCCAGGGGGGCAGCCTCTTCATCTACAAACCGCCCCGGGGAACGGTTGATACGGTCGCACTCTCTAGGAAGACTGAACTCCGATTGGCGCTCGGAACTGGGAGTGGCAGAAATGACACCGGAATTGTTGCCGTAGTGGAGAACAGAAATCTAAGTCCTAGTAGAACTTGGCTTCTAACTGGCGACTGCAACTATAAGCATATCGAGCCCTTATTGGCGCCTACGAACCCTATTGCTGTGATAGTCCCTCATCATGGAGCAAACCTTAGTGGAGGGGGCGCTGCATCAAATCCATTCCGCGGTGTTGACGGGTACTGCCGCCTGCTCTATTCGTTTGGCCCCGACAATGCACACGGGTCAACAGGTGTCCGCCACCCGACACTCAACGCGGCGACGCTAAATTTAGGGGCTGGGTGGGTTCATGGAGCATGGCACTTACCCACTCCGGCTGAAAAGGCCCCTAACTCCGGCGATGACGTCAGAGCTACCGCACGACATACTGTTGCTGGAGCCACTGGCGCAAATCTTGGTGGTATTCTGGTGGGCTGGAACGGCCTTCCCGCAGTATTCAAGCCCCCATGCGGTGGGATGGCATGCACCACAACACCAGTGCTAGGTTAAAGACGTTTATTTAGTAAGGGAGACTTATGGCTGCACTACACCGACACGGAGTTGCCAAGGCTGCTTATGCCTTTACTTCTGCCTTGGCACTTCTTTTGAAACGTTTGGATAAGCACAATGTCATGGAGGGGCCAATTATACTGGGTATGGAACCTGATATCACATATGGCCTGCAAGACTCGCTGACTATGATTGAAACAAAGTTTTATCGTCGCAGTTCTCCACCGCCACCTTCTATTTTTAAACGCGCTTTAGAGTACACACATGAAAGAGGTAGTAGGATCGGTGCTGTCAACATTATACTGGCAATCTCCTGCCCCATGGGTGAGCGTTTTTTGAATGTGGCACAGGCATTCCCAGCTGTTGAAGTTTGGGATGAAACGAAGCTATTTGAGATGGCAGCCCCGTACCCTGAGATCTTGACCCTGTTTGAAGAGATATTCGAAGCTGACACACCTAAGAGTGCTGAAACTCTGGGCCTTAGTTCGCCAACACCCACGATGCCCGGTGCTGATAAACCGGCATTGGAGCCTAATAAAGGTAAGGTGTTGGCCGAGGCCTTAGCAGCAATCAAGCGTGGCCGGCCTATGGCTACAGATTTCGAGAATGCCTGCATTAATGCCCTAAAATATCTCTTCGAAAAAGATCTACACGGCTGGCACGAGCAGTCTCGTACCGTAGATACTTTGCATCGCAGGGATCTGGTGTGCCGGATATTGGCAAAGGCAGCCGATGTGTGGCGTCTGATGCTCGAAGACCTAGGAAGCAGATATGTGGTCTTTGAATTTAAGAACTATAGCAAGCCCATTACTCAAAACGAGATTGTCACCACAGAGCGTTATTTATACCCATCAGCCCTCAGGAAGGTTGCGATTGTGATTTCACATGAGGACTGCGCGGACTCTGCTAAGACCGTAATTGCTGGGGCAATGCGAGAGCATGGGAAGCTGATCATCCCCCTGTCTGTGCCAGAGATAATCGATTTGCTGAACACCAAGGATGAAGGCTCAGATCCGAACACCTACCTGTTCGAACGCGTTGACCAGTTTCTTTTAGGACTTGGGAGGTAGCACTACGGACGGCCCCTGAGCGACTTGAGCGCTAAGCCTCAGGAAGACCACGATGCTATCCCATTCCTGTCTGTGGCCACCCAGCTCTACTAGGTGACCACGGGCGACTTTTACGAAGCTTCTTTCGCCAAAAGCTGCATGTTGAGCGAACTTGTTGTCAAACCTGCTCTGTCGAACCGGTAGCGCATATAGGCCGAGATATCGTCCTCGTGGGAGGATACTACTAACTGACAATGCTTGAGTTCGCAACGGAGTAAGTCGGTCAAGGAAGCAACGTTTACTTCATCCAGGGATTGCGACGGGTCATCAATCAGGATGAGAGGCACCCTAGCATAGACCTTGTTGAGCGAGAGGAAGAAGGCAAGGCTGAGGGCAGACACCTGACCAGAACTCATGGACATGACTGCGTCGTGTTCAGACTTCTCGGCAGTCAGGAACCTCAACTGAGTACCTTCGCGACTCTCGATAAACAAGCCAAGGCCACGCTGGTAGTTTTGGATCAGCCGGCCACTGTAGATGTGGAATATGAACTCAATAGCCGAAATTGTCTGGTCGGTATAACTCTGCTCTGTCTTCTTCAGTGTGCTGCGGAGTTTTTCGATTTTACCTTGTGCTTTTTGGGCTGCCTGGGTTTCTTTTTCGATAAGCTTAAGATCGGTAATACAGGTTTTGAGCCTGGAGTTTTGAGCCTCGTTAGCTTTAATCGATATGTACTGCACTTTGTCCTTCAGGTCTTCAGCCGTGGCTATGTAGAAGTCCTGCAGGTCTTTGAAGGCGCTGTTTGTGGTTTCTCGCCAGTCCTCCGGCAGCGCTAAAGCATCAGCTTCAACCTGTTTTTTATTTCTTAGAATCTCCTTGAGCTTTTCAAGCCGCTCATCTACTACGTCATCAATTTCCGTAAATGAGTCAATAAATTGAATGTTTTCGCTTTGTAGCTTCTCCAGCAGCAGGTTTATTGCCGGGAGCCGAAGCTTAATTTTCGTCAGTGCTGCATGAAGATTTGGTTCAAATGTAGGCGTGAGAAGTTTCAGGCTGTCTTGTATATGGGTGTCGATGAGTTTCAGCTCAGCGTCCATAGCAGCGATAAGGTTAACTAAGTCCTTACCGTCCTGGCCTAGCGAATCAGAGATCTGCTGAGTTCTTGCTTCAATGGCATCCACCATTGATTTGTGATCTTCCCAGTCAGCGCCACAGATAGGGCACAACTGATCGTTGGGATAGGACTTTTTATGTTCCTCAAGCAGCTGCTTTTTCAGGCGTTCCAATTCGGCTACGACGCTCGCGTTGGTGCTGCTTTTTTCTCCTAGTCTGTTTCGGGATTCAATTTGTAACTCAAACCACTCAAGGAGCCCATTTTCCCAGTTTGGTAGTGATCGGGCTTCTTCGACCTTAATGACCGTGGCACCGCGTTTGATGATGTTTGCTGAGCGCTCTAATTCATCAATCCCCTTCTTGATAGCTTCAAGTCCATCAAGCTTGCCAAGGTCTTTACCGAATCGAGCCAGACTTCTCAGAGATTCCTCGTTACGATCAATGTCGGCATCGATTGTCTCGTTGTGAACTCTGGTTTTTATCGTGGCTTTGAGTGGCAGAAGGGCAATAATCTTGCGAACTGACTCCTGGTAGGCAGCATGGTCTACCACTGAATACGTTGAGAACAGTATCTCCTTGTCCCATCCTGGTTGGACATCAGTCGTCGAGAGCTTTTTGAACTCAATGGTCCCAGCCTCTGCCTGCAATGTGTCTCTCAGGGCGGCTATCTCTTCTTTAAGTGATACAGCTTTTGCCGTGCGTTCAGGATTGTTGATATACCTTGTGAGTTTACTGTATATGGTGTTGCAGCTTCCGATCTCGGCTTCGATATCGCTGATGTTAAAGAGGTTTCCAAGTTTATCCTTACGTTCATCTACCCGAGTGTGTAACAGCCGGTTTTGTCCTTGCTCCAGATAGTTAAGGAAGGAGAAGTTTTCCCTGAAGTTTTTTCCGAAAATTTCATCAAGGAAGTTATTGTCACGCTGATTGAGCTTCGTGAAGTCAGATGATTCGAATTCTGGTAGCTCATAAAGCCTGAAGTTTTCGTACTTGTCTGCACGATTGTTTGCCGGTTTTTTGAATATCGCAACTGGGCAATGTCTGGCTAAAACAAGTTTTCGGTCAGCATTAATGAATTCAATTTTAATACAGAGGTCGTTCTCGCCGGAGCGACTGTTCCAAAATAGATTGTCCGCGTAGTCTCTCTTGTTCCTGGTTAACAATATAGAGAATAGGTTTTGTATTCGATTGATCTGGCCTGTGAGCAGCAGTTCGATGGCGTCGAATATACTTGTTTTGCCATAACCGTTAGGACCGTCCAGAGTTAGCAAGGACGACTCGCCAAGATCCAATAAAATATGCTTGAATGCTTTGAAACTAGAGACTTCAATCTTGGATATTTGCCATTTCATTGCGAATCATTTCCTTGATAAAATCGTCGGCGTTTTTGTCTGTGACTTTCTGAATAGTCAAATACGTATCGTTCAGGCCGGCCTCTGCAACGGCCTCTGCTGCCTGTAGCCTCAAGGATACAAGGTTTTCTTGATGGCTAGGTAACTCTAAGAAAGGAAGCTTGATAAAGGTCTTCGCCGCGAAGCTGTATTGTGTGGCAACAAGAGGGTTTTCTTTGTATTCAAGAAATTCCTTTTTGTCAGAAATCACAGATACCAGTTTGTCGTAGGTGAAATTAGTGAGCGCACTTTCTTCCGCAATACTGTAATAGAGGACATATTTTTTATAAAAGTGCGGGTCTTCCTCAATTGCGAAGATTTCTTCTTCGTGATCCTTGAACTTGGACAGAACGTCAAGGCGATGAATACAAATCAAGTCGCAGTTTTTCTTAAAACTTGGGTTTCTGAGAAATTCCTCAGGAGCAAGATGATTGATTCTATTATTCAGTTCGGCTGGGTCAGGGAGGCCGTCAAGATTATGTAGGACTGCGAACCTGATAGCAGATCCAGACTCCCGAATATAAAAGCTTGTGCTGTCCAGGTCACGTTTACTCACAAAGTCATGGGCAATAAGTGCTTCATCAATGAGTTGCTTTATCATTCAATCGTTCCTCCGCGTCGTCTTTTGTTATCACGCTAATGCATAGCGACTTGGTGATGTTGCTTTCAAGCTTTTCAGTGGTCTGCTTGTTGTCGTAGTCATCCGAGTTTGTAAATTTTGTATTAAAGGTGAATGAGGCTCCCGCTTTGCTGGCGATTAAATGGTTGTACTCAAAAAGTAGTCTCAGCAGATCACCGTTGTTTTTCATTTCATGGATCATGTCAGACTCACACTCTTCGCTTTCATCTACGTCAAGAGCTGTAGGTACGTAAAACCGATTTTCGCTGTCGAGGTAATGCGGAAGATGGTTGAATATGGGCTCCACCGAAATAGCCTGTATTAGCTTGGTGTACCTCCTGATGTCGTTCGTCTGAACGTCTTGAAACCGCTCGGATGGTTTCATCATCTGGCATAGGGTTTTTAATTCGTTGATGTGCGTTTCGCGAATGTGCTCACACAGACGCCTAGCTCTCTCATAATTGGCGTCACTCATTGTTGGTAGCGCCTGATCCAATCTTTCTTCTAAATG
Source organism: Serratia sp. NPDC087055 (assembly GCF_044900985.1). Taxonomy (NCBI): domain Bacteria; kingdom Pseudomonadati; phylum Pseudomonadota; class Gammaproteobacteria; order Enterobacterales; family Yersiniaceae; genus Serratia; species Serratia sp. NPDC087055. Next base: position 182,366 of record NZ_JBJDOG010000005.1, on the reverse strand, counting down.
GGTTTGGAGCCTGGCCTTTAATTCAACTGCATAGTAGGCCCTGTTCTGATAGGGGTTTTCGGCCAGCAAGTCATCTAAAATGTCTTTGGCTTTAATGCGGCCCTCGTATGCGGCTCTGTCTTCTGGGATTCCGTCGACTTGATTTAATTTATGGTTATGTATTGCCTTAGTGCTTATTTTTTCTGACAGTAAGCAGTAGTTAAAATTTATAAGGTTATCACTGACAGTGATGGACTGTTTCTCACATATTTTTTTTATGATTTCTTTGGTCAGTCCTTCGATTTCACCCAAGCTGCAATGAAAGTTGTCTCCGTAGCGGTAGAATTTTACTGTTTCTCCGCTAGCGCCTCTGTGATCATCTGTATTGTTTAGTCGGACGGATACATGGAAGTAACGCGTTGTACCCTTGATTTTGTCGTATTCGATTAAAGTAGACTGTTCCAACGCCGTGGTGTAACCACTTCGATATTGACTTATCTTAGCTTTGACTTGATGGGCAGTTTGTAGTTTTCCATTTTTATAAATAGCGAAGTCATCACTACTGTCTAGCTGAAGCTCGAAGTCTAAGTCACCATCGTGAATCATCTTGAGGCAGTGATATAGTGCAACTTTCCCTTGATAAACGAAGCCGCTCCACGAGGATACGGCGCTGGCTGGGTACTTCTCATCATCTTCTTGGCTCACATGAACTCCTTTCACCGTTAGCGAGCTGCCAGTGTGGTGGAATGATATTACTGCGTTTCAAGGCGTTTGCGTATTCGCTTCGTTTATTTTGCATTTTTCCAGCCTTTATTGAGAATGTTGCTCCGGGAAATGACTTTGAACAAATATTCTAACTTTCATGCCCCTTGAGGAGCGGCTAGCATGATGCAACATGAGGTGGATGCAGATTGATTACTTACATCGTTAACGCAGTCTGGTATCAGTCAACATGGTTTATTGTTTTCCTATATAAATTAATACCATGTTGCAAAAAGCTCAGAAAAGTTATTTAACCATCTGTTTTTAATAGAGTTATAAAAAACAAATACCATAACTCAACCGAAATTTATCACATGGTACTTTTTCAAACCTGAATTCAAAACCAGAGAGTACCATCAAAAATTCCATTGAAAAAACCGTGCTTCCCGTTGCTAACAGCTGCCAGAAAGTGCCAGACACAAAAACAAAAAAGCCCGCAGTTACGCGGGCTTAAGTGTATTTTTTATTATTCAGCGCCAGCCTAAGCCAGCGACCAAATCATTCCCACTCAATGGTCGCCGGTGGCTTACCGCTGATGTCATAAACGACGCGGGAAATACCGTTCACTTCGTTGATGATGCGGTTGGATACACGACCGAGGAAATCATACGGCAGGTGTGCCCAATGCGCGGTCATAAAGTCGATGGTTTCCACTGCGCGCAGTGAAACAACCCAGTCGTATTTACGGCCATCGCCCATCACGCCAACCGAACGTACCGGCAGGAACACGGTGAATGCCTGGCTGACTTTGTTGTACAGGTCAGCTTTGTGCAGTTCCTCAATGAAGATAGCGTCAGCACGGCGCAGCAGGTCGCAGTACTCTTTCTTCACTTCGCCCAGTACACGCACACCCAGACCTGGGCCTGGGAACGGGTGACGGTACAGCATGTCGTACGGCAGGCCCAGTTCCAGACCAATCTTGCGCACTTCGTCTTTGAACAGCTCTTTCAGCGGCTCGACCAGGCCCAGCTTCATCTCTTTAGGCAGGCCACCCACGTTGTGGTGCGACTTGATCACGTGCGCTTTGCCGGTAGCAGAAGCGGCGGACTCGATCACGTCCGGGTAGATGGTGCCCTGCGCCAGCCATTTCACGTCAGCTTGCTTGCAGGCTTCTTCGTCAAACAGCTCAACGAACACGCGACCAATGATCTTGCGCTTGGCTTCTGGCTCATCAACGCCAGCCAGTGCACTCAGGAAGCGATCTTCTGCCGCCACGTGAACAATGTTCAAGCCGAAGTGGTCACCAAACATTTCCAGCACCTGGTCTGCTTCATTCAGACGCAGCAAGCCGTTGTCGACGAACACACAGGTCAGGCGTTTGCCAATGGCACGGTGCAACAGCATCGCAGTCACAGAGGAATCAACGCCGCCTGACAGGCCAAGGATCACGTGATCTTCACCCACCTGCTGGCGAATGCGTTCAACCGCATCTTCAATGATGGTTGCCGGGGTCCACAGCGCTTCACACTGACAGATATCCAGAACGAAACGCTCCAGCATACGCTGGCCCTGACGGGTATGAGTCACTTCTGGGTGGAACTGCACGCCATAGAAGCGTTTTTCTTCGTTGGCCATAATGGCAAACGGGCAGGTATCGGTGCTGGCAACGGTCACGAAGTCAGACGGGATAGCGGTCACTTTGTCGCCATGGCTCATCCACACGTCCAGCAGCGGTTTGCCTGCCGGGCTCAGCGCGTCTTCGATATCGCGAACCAGCGCGCTGTCGGTGGTGATTTCCACCTGCGCATAGCCGAACTCGCGCTCATTGGAACCTTCTACCTGGCCACCCAACTGCATTGCCATAGTCTGCATGCCGTAGCATACGCCCAGCACAGGCACGCCTGCGGTGAACACGTATTCTGGTGCGCGTGGGCTGTTGGCTTCGGTAGTGCTTTCCGGGCCGCCGGACAGGATGATGCCGCTTGGATTGAATTCGCGGATTTGCTCTTCGCTAACGTCCCAGGCCCACAGCTCGCAGTAAACGCCGATTTCGCGCACGCGGCGTGCTACCAGTTGAGTGTATTGCGAACCAAAGTCCAGAATCAGGATGCGATGCTTATGGATATTTTTTGTCATGTGAGGCGAATTCCAGCAACAGAGAAAAAGGAAAATCTAAATCGTTAGGACGGTTTCAGTCGGCGAGGCCAAACGGTTGATTGTCGCCCGCAGCACAGCATGCGCAGTTGACATAAAGTCAATGAGCAATGCGAGCAGCGGACGGCAAACAAATGCGCCGGCCGCAGCCCCTGAAATTAACCCATGCGGTAGTTCGGTGACTCTTTGGTGATGGTCACATCATGCACGTGGCTTTCCTGAATGCCGGCGCCGCTGATGCGCACAAATTCAGCCTTGGTGCGCAGATCGTCGATGGTGGCGCAGCCTGTCAGGCCCATACAAGAGCGCAGACCGCCCATTTGCTGGTGAACAATGGCTTTCAGCATGCCTTTGTAAGCCACGCGGCCTTCGATACCTTCCGGCACCAGTTTGTCAGCAGCGTTATCGGTCTGGAAGTAACGGTCGGAAGAGCCTTTGGACATCGCCCCCAGTGAACCCATCCCACGGTAGGATTTGAACGAACGGCCCTGATACAGCTCGATTTCGCCTGGAGATTCTTCGGTACCCGCCAGCATGGAGCCGACCATAACGCAAGAAGCACCCGCCGCGATGGCTTTAGCAATGTCACCGGAGAAACGGATACCGCCGTCGGCGATAACCGGGATGCCGGTGCCTTCCAGCGCTTCAACCGCGTCAGCGATAGCGGTGATCTGCGGAACGCCTACGCCGGTTACGATACGGGTGGTACAGATAGAGCCCGGGCCGATACCCACTTTAACTGCGCTAACACCGGCATCCGCCAGCGCTTTAGCGCCGGAAGCGGTCGCGACGTTACCGCCAACGATCTGCAGATCAGGGTATTTTGCACGGGTTTCGCGAATGCGCTGCAATACGCCTTCGGAATGGCCATGAGAGGAGTCAATCAGCAGGACGTCAACACCGGCAGCAACCAGCGCATCAACACGCTCTTCGTTACCGGCACCGGCGCCAACTGCGGCACCTACGCGCAGGCGGCCATGCTCGTCTTTACAGGCGTTTGGCTTACGTTCTGCTTTTTGGAAGTCTTTTACGGTGATCATGCCCAGCAGGTGGAACTGGTCATCCACGACCAACGCTTTCTCAACGCGCTTTTCGTGCATTTTCTGCAGTACAACTTCACGCGCTTCGCCTTCTTTCACCGTAACCAAGCGCTCTTTTGGCGTCATCACGGCGGTAACAGGCTGGTTCAGATCGGTCACGAAGCGAACGTCACGGCCGGTAATGATACCAACCAGTTCGTTTTCTTCGGTCACGACCGGGTAACCGGCAAAGCCGTTACGCGCGGTCAGCTCTTTCACTTCTTTCAGGGTGGTGGCAGGCGTTACGGACTGTGGATCGGTAACCACGCCGCTCTCATGTTTTTTCACGCGGCGGACTTCTTCAGCCTGACGCTCGATGGACATGTTCTTGTGAATGAAGCCCAGACCGCCTTCCTGTGCCAGCGCAATGGCCAGACCGGACTCGGTTACGGTATCCATGGCTGCGGACAGCATAGGGATGTTCAGGCGGATAGTTTTGGTCAATTGGGTGCCGAGCTCAGCGGTATTAGGCAGAACCGTAGAGTGAGCTGGAACCAGGAGAACGTCGTCGAACGTTAGTGCTTCTTTTGCGATACGTAGCATGGGCAATATCTCACCAGAGTGGGCTGTGAAAAAGATAAAATATTGCCGCGGCATTATACAGAGCGTAATCGGTTGCCTCCAGCACTTTCTCACAAAAACTCTTGATTACCTTTTTCAGCCATGTAGTATCGACCAATTAAGTGCTTGTTTTGAAATTTGATCTGGGTCACATGTCGCTACCTGTTTCGCCGTCTATTTTTACCGTAAGCCGCCTAAATCAGACGGTTCGACAGCTGCTGGAAATGGAAATGGGCCAGATTTGGCTCTCCGCCGAGATCTCCAACTTCTCCCAGCCGTCTTCTGGCCACTGGTATTTCACGCTGAAAGACGACCGCGCGCAGGTGCGTTGTGCCATGTTCCGCAACAGCAACCGCCGCACCACTTTCCGTCCGCAAAATGGCCAGCAGGTTCTGGTTCGTGCCAGCATCACGCTGTATGAACCGCGGGGCGACTATCAGCTTATTGCCGAAAGCATGCAGCCCGCCGGCGACGGCCTGCTGCAACAACAGTTCGAACAGTTGAAAGCACGCCTGAGCGCTGAAGGGTTATTCGATCAGCAGTTCAAACAGCCTCTGCCCAGCCCGGCCAAACGCGTCGGGGTGATCACCTCCGCCAGCGGTGCGGCGCTGCACGATGTGCTGCAGGTACTGCAACGTCGAGATCCTTCACTGCCCATCGTTATTTACCCGACGTCAGTGCAGGGTGCAGAAGCGCCCTTGCAGATAGTGCGCGCCATCGAAACGGCCAACCGCCGCGACGAATGTGACGTGTTGATCGTCGGCCGTGGTGGCGGTTCGCTGGAAGATCTGTGGAGTTTCAACGACGAACGTGTGGCACGCGCGATTTTCGCCAGCCGTATTCCGATCGTCAGCGCCGTCGGCCATGAAACCGACGTCACCATTGCCGATTTTGTCGCTGACCTGCGTGCGCCAACCCCTTCTGCCGCCGCCGAACTGGTCAGCCGCAACCAGTTGGAGCTGCTGCGCCAATTGCAGGCCCAGCAGCAGCGTATGGAAATGGCGATGGATTACTATCTGGCGCAGCGCCAGCAGCAGTTCACCCGCATCAACCACCGTTTGCAGCAACAGCATCCGCACCTGCGTCTGGCGCGTCAGCAAACGTTGTTGTTCAAACTGCAACGCCGGTTAGAAGAGGGTATGCAGAACCAACTGCGTCTGTCCTCACGCCGCAGCGAACGCGCGCAACAGCGCCTGGCGCAAATGCAACCGCAGGCACGCATTCACCGCTACCAGCAGCGCGTACAACAGCAGGAGTACCGTTTGCAACAGGCCCTGGATCGCCAGCTCAACGCCTGGCGCCAGCGCTTTGGCGTGGCCTGCAGCCAGCTTGAGGCGGTCAGCCCATTGGCCACGCTGGCGCGTGGCTACAGCGTAACGCAAACCCCGCGCGGCGAACTGCTGAAAACCACCAAGCAGGCGCAGGTGGGGGAATTGCTGAAAACCCGTCTGCAGGATGGCTGGGTGGAAAGTGAGGTGAAAACCGTCATCGTCGCCAAGAAGCCGCGCAAGAAGCGCGCAGTTAGTTAAGCCTGACTGGCATTTTTTTATCCCATCTCTGTGCGTCTCGTGCAGGAAGCAGTGCCGTAAATACACCGAATTTCTCTGCTGCCGCAATGAGCGGCAGCCGGTGATGCGTGCCAGTGTCAACATCCGAATTTGCAGCCACCGGGCACCTTATCCTCTTCGTTTGATATTGCGTGATGAAAGGCAGTGAAAATAGTGAGATGAGCAGGGTGTTGGCCGCCCTTGAAGACGCCGAACGCAGGCGCGGCGCATAGGCGAAACCGCCATGGACGGCGGTTTCAGGCGAGACAGGCAGGGACGCCTGTCGTAGCCGGCCGTGATGCGACGTGACGAAGGGAGGGAAGTTGGCGCAGCCAACCGTCTGACAGGGCAAAGGCGCGGGTTGCAAGGGCCGCGCCTACGGCCCTTGCTCGGTCGAGGCGCGTGAGCCTCAGGGTGCATATCACCTTTATCGACCGAAAACGTCACTAATACCTGTATACCTGCAGAAAAACGCTAACTGACCAGCATTACGCAAGAAGCGCGCAGCCCAATAACCGCCCTATTCCAACGTAAAACTGTCGCCCGGTACACCGTTGATCCACAGCTCGCGCGTTTCTCCGGCAGGCAAACTGAAGGTCAAAGTGCGCCATGCCGGTTTGAACCGCCCTTCGGTGGTGATGTTCAGCATGATGCGTTGATTGTCACTAAGCATCTCCCAGCGCAGCCACAGCGCGTCGCCCCGCTGCCAGCCATAACTTTCCCCGTCATCTTCAAATAACAGCCCTGAAGTGCTGCCACAGCCTTTTAGTGGATACAGTTTAAGCTCACGTCGATCGTCTGCCTCCACGTCAACATGCGCCAACCGGGATGACAGCGGCAATGCCGCTCCAGCACGGACCAGCAACGGCAAACGTTCCAGCGGGGCTTCCAACACCACCGTCTGGCCGCCAGTGAACCATTGGCCGCTGTAAAAGCAATACCAGCCATCGCCGTTATCCGGCAGATAAACCGGTCGCTGACGCTGCCCCTGCTCCACGACGCTAGCCACCAGCAGATCGCGGCCAATCATAAAGTCATCGGTTTCTTTCAGCGTCTGTTCATCATGCTCATGGTCCAGGAAGGTCGGGCGCAGCATCGGTTCGTCATCCGCGCTGGCCTGCCACAGCAGCGTGTAGAAATACGGCATCAATCGGTAACGCAGGTTGATCGCCTCGCGCACCGCCGGGGTGGCAGCCGGGTACATCCAGGGTTCGTTAACCGTGGCGTCGTCGTTCCAGGAGTGAATGGTGAAACGCGGATGCATCACGCCGTTTTGTACCCAACGCACCAAGAGTTCGGCGTCCGGCTTGTCGCCAGAGAAACCGCCAACGTCGTGCCCCAGGTTATACAGCCCGGACAGGCTCATCCCCAATCCCATGCGTATGTTATAACGCAAGGTCTGCCAACTGGTGCGGTTGTCTCCGCTCCAGGTCTGTACATAGCGCTGCATGCCTGCACAGCCGGAGCGTGAGATCAGGTAGGGGCGCAGCGTGGGGGCAAAGCGCTGCTGAGCCTCCATCGACGCGCGCATCATCAGCAACGGCATCACCGGCCGAATATGCTTGATGGCAATCGGTCGGCCGAAACCCTGGCAACGTGCTTCCCCGTCCCACACTTCGTATTCGTTATTGTCATTCCAGGTGGCATCGATCCCCATCTCCAGCAACTGCTGCGTCACGCCCTGTTGCCACCAGTGCACCGCCGCCGGGTTAGTGAAGTCGAGGTGTGACCCCTCATCATCCCAAAAACTGGAGCGCTCCGGCCGATCGCATTCAGAATCGCGAATAAACAACCCCTGCTCTGCCACCTGCTGATACTGCGGGTGATCCTGCAACAGGCACGGCTTGATGTTAGCTGCCAGTTTTAACCCGGCGTCGTGGAACGCCTGGCTCAGTAGCTTCGGCTGCGGCACCTTGTCGTAGTTCCAGTTGAACACGTAGCGCTTGTTGCCGATCGAGGTGTAGCCCGAAGACAGTTGGAACGAGTCGCAGGGAATATCGTGCTGCTTGCACAAGGCGATGAACTGCTGCAACTGCTGCTGGGCGTCCGGCGCATCGGTGTAGTGCATGGTGGAACCGCTGTAGCCCAGACTCCATTTCGGCCCGAAGTGGCTTTTCCCCGTCAGGCGCACAAATGCCTTGGTCACATCCAACACCCTTGGCCCGAGGAACAGGTAATAATCCAGATCCCCCGCTTCGGCCTGGTAACGACGATAAGCCAGATGGTAGTTGTCTATCTCGTTGCCCAGATCCAGCCAGCAGCTGCTCAGATTGTCGTAAAACAACCCAAAGCTGGCCTCTTCACCACGGGTGATGGTGAACGGAATATGCTTGTACAGCGGATCCGTACTGGCTGCGTTATACCCCATCGCGTCCAGGTTGCGCATTTCAAAACGGCGTCCACTGCGCTCCAGGTCTCCGGCCTTTTCACCCAAGCCATAGTAACGCTCGCGGGCATAGCGGCGCTGATAATGAGCCACGCCGTCACCCTGTGGATTAAGCAGGTAAGCGCTGGTGGGGCGATCGGCCGCCAATGGCCGCCATTCTCCGGCGGCGTTGCAATGTTCCCACTCCAGCCACAGCGGCTGATGTACGGTAACGCGTAACATTGGCGTTGCCACGACCAAACGATCGCCTTGCTGCTGCATCTGATAACCCGGCAAGCCGAAACCCGCCACGCTTAACCGATCGCGCCCTTCCCACGGCACATCATTTTCCGGCGCAATGCTCCAGGTACGATCCAGTGCCAGCTCTCCGTTGCGTTTGATCAACACGCGAAACAGGTTGTTTTCCAGCACGTACAGGCAAAATAAGTGGCGCTCGTCGACCAACAACTCAATGCGATCGGCGTACTGACCCGCCAACGTCCAATTCTTTAAGGTTTTCATAGGCATCCAACTTAGCTATTACGTGTTTTTTTGCCGCCGCGTTCGGCGATCAAAGCAATCAGGAACAGGGCGCCTATCAGGTCGAAGAAGCCCATGGCGATAAACAGCGGATTGAAGCCGACAGTATCGGAGACGGCACCAATCAGCAGCGTGAACAGGAAGCTGGCGATCCAGGCGCTGGAGCCGCGCATGCCGTTGACGGTCGCCATCTGGTTTTTATCGAACGACTCCACCACCAGCGCACTGAGCATGCAGGAGATCACCTGATGGCCGAAACCGCCGATCGAGATCAGGGCGATCGCCACGTAGGGATCTTTAGTGATCGCGACAAACGCCAGCGAAACCATCATAAATGCGCCAGTGACCGAGCTGGCAACCACCGAGTTGACCCGGCTACAGCCGAACCATTTGCGGTACAGCGTCGTGAGATAACCACTGGCAACGCTGCCGATATCCGCCGCCAGAAATGGCAACCAGGCAAACATGGCGATGTGTTTTAAGTCCATGCCGCGTTCAGTGGCCAGGTAGAGCGGAACCCAAAAACTGAACACCGCCCAAGCGGGTTCGGCGAGAAAAGCTGGTATAGCGATACCGTAAAACTTCTTGTTACGGCACAAAATGGCCAGAGACTTGAAGAAGGGTAATCTGGGTAACACGGGCTCGTTATCTTCGCGGATCAGATCCAGCTCCTGCTGGCTCAAATTGGGATGTTGTTGCGGTGAGTGGTAGAACAGCCACCACAGCACCACCCAGATCAGCGCCAACGCGCCAGAGAACAAAAAGGCCCCCTGCCAACCAAAAGAAACGTGAGCGATCACGATGATCGGCGGTGCCAACATGGCACCAATAGAAAAACCGACCCCCGCCCAACCGGCGGCAATTGGCCGTTCCTTTTTGGGGAACCAATCAGAAATCGCTTTGGCGTTAGCAGGTGTCGCCGCCGCCTCCGCGCCGCCCATAAAGAACCGCAAGATAGCCAACTGCACCCAGGTACCCGCCCCGGCATGCATCATGCAGACCACTGCCCAGATACTGGCGCAGATTAAAAAGCCCATTTTCAGGCCGATCACGTCGATCAACCAACCACAAATGGGTTGAAACACCGTATAGGCCAATTGGAAAGACGCAACGACCCAGGAGTATTGCTCGGTGGTCATATTCAGGCTGGTTTTCAACTCTGGTGCCAGAATACCCAGCGAGTTGCGGGTGATGTAGTTAACCGTTACACCCAGTAAAAATAGCGCCAGCATCCACCAGCGCAGAGATTTAAATTTGCGCCGACCGCTCGCCACGGTCGTCTGATTAATTTCCACACTCATCTGTCTGCTCTCCACAACGGCTGCCCGGTGAAACAGCGCGTTTTTTGGTAGGGTACGTTTTGGTATTGAAGGTATGGATCGGTGAAAACGGCGTTGCACTTCAGAGAGACGGGTGCACCATGATCACAACCACATGATTTATTTTCATTTTATTTATAATTCAGTCGAGTAATTGGACTGATAAATCTATAAAGTTGGCATACCAATTCAGACTATCTAGCAGAGAACGAGAGCGAAACGTAGTTTTTTGCAAAAATTTTCATGCATAGGCTGAAAGATCGCCATAATGGCGAGAGAAACCTGACAGTACGCTGAAAAAACACTGTGAAAATATTTTCACAGCCAAATTTGAAGGAGATCACAGAATGAACGGAAAGCTGAAAATACAGGAAATCGCCCACCAAACGGGGCTATCGATCAGCACCGTTTCACGCGTACTCGCGGGCAAATCCAACACCAGCGCCGAGGCCCGCCAGAAGGTGCTGGCCTGCGCGCAACAAAATGGCATCCTGCAAGGGATATCCAGCGGGCGACTGATGCTGAACAGCGTCATGGTCTTTGCCCCACAGCGTGCTTTTGACGTTCGTACAGACATCTTTTACTACAAGGTGATCCAGGGGATCACCGCCGCATTGGCGGAACATGAGGTGCGTATCCGCTATTGCGGGCTCGAAGAATTGCACAGCGACGGCGCACTGTTTTTGGAAAAAATGAGCGATCCGCAGACACAAGCCGCGCTGATTATCGGCATCGATGATGAACACATTCATCAATTGGCCGCCGACCTGAACAAACCCTGCGTCTTGATTAACTGCACTGACCGCCAAATGCGGCTCGATAGCGTCTCACCCGACCATCAACTGATTGGGGAATTTTCTGCCAACTATCTGATCCAGCAGGGACACAGCCATATTCTTAACCTGCAATGCCTGCGCCGACACACCATGGAGCTGCGGCTGACAGGCATTAAGCACGCCTTCGCGCGGCATAATATCGCCTTTGATGATGGGCGCCACCTGGTGACAACCTCTGGTTTTGGCAGCGAAGAGGCTGAACAAGCGCTTACCACCTTTATCAACCGGGTCAGCGACCGTTCGCAGCTACCCACGGCCATTCTCGCCGGTGGCGATTACATGGCCGTTGGCGCAGTCAAGGCGCTCAACACATTGCAGTTGAGCGTGCCAGGCGATATTTCGGTAATGAGCACCGATGGTTTTAATCTGGCAGAGATTCACGACGTTCCCCTCACCTCGGTACATGTGCCACGCGACGAACTGGGCTATGAGGCCATTCAGCTACTCCAGCGCCGCATGCTGCGGGCCGATGCGCCACCGTGCAACCTGCTGCTGCACGGCAAGCTGGCGGTACGCGCGTCGGTCAAACGCATCAGTGCCCATAAAACCAGCCCGGCGGTGAGCACTCACGATCACCGCCTTTACGATGTCTGAACTACACTTAGTGGCAGAATCTTTATAGATACCCTATAGCTTTCACGCGACAGCCCGGCGATCAGCTCGCTTATCTTCATATTTTAATGTTGGGGCGCTATATGCTGCGCCCACACTCATCAGGGCGAATTTATTCGCCCCCAACAGTAACTGGGGCGACAAATCTGTCGGGAACAGATGTAAACGCAGTCGCTAGAAAGACAACCGGGAATTCTTTTGCCTAAGGAGAGCCACTATGCCAAGCCTGACAGCGCGATCGGTCATCCCCCCCTATATGTTGCGACGCATCATTGAACACGGCAGCCTGCCGCAGCGCGACTGCGCATTGCACACCCTGAACCATGTCCAGAGCCTGCTCGGTAACAAGCCGCTGCGCGCACCCGGTGCGAAAACCTCCCGCGCCAGCGTCGTCATCCGCGATATTTTTGATGCCGAAAACGGCACTCAACTGCCCGGCAAACAGGTGCGTAATGAGGGCCAGGCCAGTAATCATGACGTAGCGGTGGACGAAGCCTATGACTATCTGGGTGTCACCTACGATTTCTTCTGGCAAGCATTCAAGCGCAACTCGTTGGACAATAAGGGACTGCCGCTGACCGGTAGTGTGCATTACGGTAAGGAATACCAGAACGCCTTTTGGAACGGCCAGCAGATGGTCTTCGGCGACGGTGACGGGGAGATCTTTAACCGCTTTACCATCGCCATCGACGTGGTTGGCCACGAACTGGCGCACGGTGTGACTGAAAGCGAAGCCGGGTTGATTTACTTCCAGCAGGCCGGCGCGCTGAATGAGTCTCTGTCTGACGTGTTCGGCTCCCTGGTCAAACAGTTCCATCTGCAGCAAACTGCTGACAAAGCCGACTGGCTGATTGGCGAGGGGCTGTTGGCAAAAAGCATCAACGGTAAAGGCCTGCGTTCAATGTCGGCACCTGGCACTGCCTATGACGATCCACTGCTGGGGAAAGATCCGCAGCCGGCCAGCATGAAAGACTATATCCAGACCAAAGAAGATAACGGCGGCGTCCACCTTAATTCCGGCATTCCCAATCGTGCTTTTTATCTGGCGGCAACCGCCCTAGGGGGTTTTGCCTGGGAGAAAGCCGGTTATATCTGGTATGACACGCTTTGCGATAAGGCACTGCCGCAGGACGCTGACTTCGCCACCTTTGCGCGTACCACGGTGAAACAGGCTAAACAGCGCTTCGACAGCACGGTTGCGGACAAGGTACAGCAGGCTTGGCACCAGGTAGGAGTGGAAGAGTGAAACCTTTACCGGCGCTCAATCAGGACACCGTCATTGAGCTGGCACGTGAAGGTGGCTTTGCCTTTATTCCCAAACTGGCAGGCCAGCGGCGCATTGCGCTGGCCGACATTACGCCGGAACAACGGCAGCGCCTAAACCAGTTGTTGAACCAGACGCTGCCCTACGCGCAAGAAGAAGGCAAACCGGATTCGCCCGGCTGCGGTGACCAACGCTATTTTCGCGTGCAGATAAACTATTACAGCCAAACGCTGAGCAGCGAAATCGTGTTGTTAATTCCTGAAACCAACGCCCCACAGGCGCTGGTCGATCTGTGGAAGACCGGACAAGTGGATGAGTGAATGCTTACAACGGCTGATAACTGAATAACACCCGCTTTTTGGATATCAGCCCGTGGCCGTTCTGGCACAGGTAGTCCACCGCACCGCAGGCCTTCAGCTCTTGCAACGGCTGCCCACAATCCGGGCAAGTGGCCAACTGCTGGTAGTCGCTGTTACAGGCGGCGCAATGGTAGTGACCCTTCATCCACTCCATCGTTTGATCGCATTGCGGACAGTGCGCTTCCATAAAAACTCCCGAAGCCTAATCAATAGGCGTCATTGTCGCAGCCAATTTGAGTGCGGGCAGCCCGTCGCGAGCGCTACCGCAATCCCAGAGTGGCCATTAAAATAGCCTGGTGTGCAGGCGTTAGATCACGCCCCATGAGCGTAAGAAGTATATTCCCAGCGCGGTGGTGAAAAACGAACCCACCGTGGTGATGGCGATAATGTTTGCTGCCAGGGTCGCGTTGCCACCCATAGCGCGCGTCATCACATAACTGCCGGAGGCGGTTGGCGTGGCCGAGAAAAGGAAAATAATCCCCAACGCCGCGCCGTGAAAACCGCACAACCAACCGCCGAGGGTCATCAGCATCGGCACCACGAACAGCTTGGCCGACGAGGACAGCGCCGCCACATTGGAAGAACGGAACATGGCGCGCAGATCAAGACTGGCACCGGTACACAGCAACGCCAGCGGCAGCGACAGTGCAGAGATATAACTGCCGGTCTGCTTGATCACTTGCGGAATACCCAAGCCCGTCTGCGCATACACCAGACCGCACACCAAACCGATGATTAACGGGTTAGTCACTATGCTGCGCAACAGCGATAAGCGGCTGATGCGCTTCCCCTGCCCGCCTTGTAAGCTGCGCGTCAGCGTAATTACAGACAGTACGTTGAACAGGATCACCGTCACCGTCAGGTATAGCGAGCCCAGCGCGATCCCTTCGCTGCCATAGGCCGTCATGGCGTATGCCAATCCAACAATGGCAGTATTGGCGCGGAAGCCACCTTGCACGAACACACCCCGTTCGCGCGGCTCCTTAACCAACCACACCGCCGCCATCTCCAGTAACAAGAAAGTGGCCAAGGTCCCAACCGCGCCAAAGATCACCAGCGGCAGGTTGCCCAACAATTGCGGGTGGTTGGTGGCGATACTAAAGAACAGCAGGCAGGGCAACGCCAAATTGAACACCAACCTGGTAGCACCGTCGATAAAGCGATCGTCCATCAAACGCCAATGGCGTAACAGTATGCCCAACAACATCATTAAGAGATTCGGTACGGTGACGTTGAATGCAAAACTCCAGGTTTCCCAGGACATGGCGTTCCTTCAGCTGATGGCGATAATCTACGGATAATAAAACGATTTCAGACCAATAAAAAAGGGGCGCGGTATCACTACCGCGCCCCTCATACTGATTATTTGCTTTTCTTCAGGTGGCTCATCAAGCGTTTACGCTTGCGCATCTGGTTCGGCGTCAGCAGGTTACGCTTGCCGGCAAACGGGTTCTCACCCTCTTTGAACTGGATGCGGATTGGCGTACCCATCACCTTCAAAGAACGACGGAAGTAGTTCATCAGGTAACGTTTGTACGAATCGGACAGATCCGTCACCTGGTTGCCGTGGATCACGACAATCGGTGGGTTATAACCACCGGCGTGCGCATATTTCAGCTTCACGCGGCGGCCACGCACCAGCGGTGGCTGGTGATCGTCGGCAGCCATCTGCATGATTTTGGTCAGCATTGAGGTGTTCACGCGACGGGTCGCACACTCGTAGGCTTCCAGTATCGATACGAACAGATTGCCAACACCGCTACCGTGCAGCGCAGAAATGAAGTGAATACGGGCGAAATCAACAAAGCCCAGGCGTAGATCAAGCATCTCTTTCACGTGATCACGATCTTCCTCGCTCATGCCGTCCCACTTGTTGACCGCAATCACCAGTGAGCGCCCACTATTGAGGATAAAGCCAAGCAGCGAGAGATCCTGATCGGAGATGCCTTCGCGTGCATCCACCACCAGCAATACCACGTTAGCGTCTTCGATCGCTTGCAGGGTTTTGATGACTGAGAATTTCTCTACGGTTTCCGTTACCTTGCCGCGTTTGCGCACCCCGGCGGTGTCGATCAACACGTATTCGCGTTCGTCGCGTACCATCGGGATATAAATGCTGTCACGAGTGGTGCCCGGCATGTCGTACACCACAACACGTTCCTCGCCGAGGATACGGTTAGTCAGTGTGGACTTACCCACGTTAGGGCGGCCAACGATAGCCAGTTTGATCGGCAAATCTTGCGGGTTGAAGTCGTCTTCCGGCTCTTCTTCGTCTGCTGGTATTTCACCTTCTTGCTCAGCCCAATAAGCGGCGTTAGCCTCTTCTTCAGTCAGCTCAACTTCTTCCGGCTTTTCACCAACAAACGGCACCAGCACGTGTTCGATCAACTGCGCGACACCACGGCCGTGGGAAGCGGCGATCGCATGCACATCACCCAGGCCCAGCGAGTAGAAATCGGCGGTGGCCATGTCAGGATCCATACCGTCGGTTTTGTTCGCGACCAGGAAGGTGGCCTTCTGGCGGTTACGTAAGTGCTGGGCAATGCCGAGATCGGCAGGCATCAGACCGGCGCGGGCATCGACCATGAACAGCACGATGTCTGCTTCTTCGATCGCCAACAGCGACTGACCGGCCATGCGTGTTTCAACGCCGTCTTCGGTACCGTCAATACCGCCGGTATCGACGATGATAAATTCATTACCCTCAACTTCTGCACGACCATACTTGCGGTCTCGCGTTAGCCCGGGGAAATCCGCCACCAGCGCATCGCGCGTATGTGTTAAACGGTTAAACAAGGTGGATTTACCCACATTCGGGCGCCCAACTAGCGCGACGACAGGTATCATTGTGAAGCCTCATTACTTAATAATCAATGCGTTACTGCACTATGGATAGACACCAAGAGTGCAGCTTATAAAATACGAAACGGCCCCTGAACCCTCAGGAGCCGTTTTCCCCTTTATCTTTCGTGTCGCAGCGGCGTTGACTGCACCCCGAAATTTTGGGTACTGAAAAGGTTGCGACGATCGGCGTTATCGGGTGAAAGCGTAAACTTTTCCGCCCTTCGCCTGGATGACCAGCTTATCGCCAGCGACCATCGGTGCAGACAGGAAGCCGGAGCTGTCCACTTCCTGCTGAGCAACAAAACGGCCGTCCGTGGTGTTGATCCAGTGCAAGTAACCTTCAGAGTCACCCGTCACCAGGAAACCATTATACATGACTGGCGGGGTCAGGTTGCGGTGCAGCAAATCGCTCTGCGTCCACACGGTCACGCCGCCTTCGGTGCTCAACGCCACTACGCGGTCGTTTTGATCCACCAGGTAGATGCGACCGGCATCAACGATGAAATCGTTCACGGAGCCCAGTTCACGCTTCCACATGATCTGACCGGAACGCAGATCCAACGCCGTCAGGTTACCATTGTAACCTAATGCGTAGACAACGCCTTCAACAATCACCGGCGTCGTGTCGACATCGTTCAAACGATCGATTTCAGTCGCGCCGCTCGGTTGAGAAATACGTTGCTGCCAGATCAACTGGCCCTGCTGCATCAGCACTGCGCTGACGCGGCCGTTATCACCGCCAACAATGGCTGCGCCAAAGGCAACGGCCGGTGCAGACTCACCGCGCAGTGACAGCGAAGGCATATCCAGATTAACTGTCCACTTCACCGCACCGTCAGATTCGTTCAGCGCCTGCAGCAAACCGTTCGAGGTGTGGATCAGTACCATACCGTCGCTGATCACCGGACGCGAAATCGCTTCACCGGCAACCTTGGTCTGCCACGCCACTTTACCATCTGCGGTATTGAGTGCGTAAACGACGGCTTTCTCACTGCCAACATAGACTTTGTCGCCGGCTACCGCCATGCCACCTGACAGCAGCGCCGGCAGGTTGCTGGACAAGAAACCGGTTTTCTCAGAGAGATCGACCTTCCACTTTTCATTACCACTGTCCGCGTCCAGCGCTTTCACGATGCCATGGCGATCGGCGGCATAAATAGTGTTGTCCTGGAAAGCGGGACGCAGATGAGAATAAAACTCACCAATACCATCACCCACCGAGGTGCTCCACGCTTTGTTTGGCGTGAACTGATTTTCAACTTTCGGCAGCGGCGACATGGTAACCACGTCTTCTTCACTGTTAAACAGTGAGCAACCACTCAACAAGGCAACGGAAACCAGTCCGACCAAGAGTGTTTTACGCAATTGCATGGGAATTCCCCTTAGCTGGACAAGTTATTCAATTTCATGCGCAGCAGAACCTGCAGCGCCTGAGAAGCGTTAGACTCAATGCCTTTACTGTAAGCCTCGCGTGCACCTTTGGTGTCACCTTTAGCCAACAGCACGTCGCCGCGCGTATCTTGCGCCATCGCCGCCCAGCCTTCGCCTTTCACGCCATCCAGCGTTTCCAGCGCGTCATCCAGCTTTTTCTCCTGCATCTGAACACGAGCCAGACGCAGATTGATTATCGCAAGCAGGTTTTCGTCTTTGGTCTGACCTTGAGCCAGCACCAGTTGTTGATCCGCTTTGGCAAAGTCATTCTGCTCAACAAAATGCTTCGCCAGCTCCAGCGAGGCCAGCACGCCGTAGCTGTTGCTGTTGGCCTGAGCAAACTTCTGCGCAGCGGCCACGTCGTCCGGCTTACCGTCAGCCAGACGATCGCTGGCTTCCTGATAGGATTGGGACGCAACCATCATGTTGGCATTTTCGTGGCTCTGCCAGTAACGCCAGCCGACCAGGGCACCAATTCCGAGCACCACGCCCACTGCCAGCGCTTTGCCATTTTCGGCAAAGAACCGACGCACGGCGTCGACTTGTTCGTTTTCAGTGGTATAGACTTCCACGGTGTCCTTCTCCTTAACCTAACATCAAAGCCAGGCGCGCAGCGACTTCGCTTTGCGCCAGCGTTTCTTGTTCACCACTGCGCAGGTCTTTGACGACAACCTGCTGGGCCGCGACTTCGTTCTCGCCCAGGATCAGAGCAATGCGCGCGCCCCACTTGTCTGCACGGGTGATCTGCTTCTTAAAGTTGCCGCCACCGTAGTTGGTCATCAGTTTCAGCTGTGGCGCCTCATCACGCACACGTTCAGCCAACTGCATCGCCGCACTTTGGGTACCGGCACCGGAGGAGATCACGTACACGTCAATGGTCGCCGCGGCTTTAAACTCTGGGTTAACTGCCTGAACCAGCAGCACCAAACGCTCCAGGCCCATCGCGAAACCGACAGCCGGCGTTGCACGCCCGCCCAGTTGTTCGACCAGCCCGTCATAACGACCACCGGCACACACCGTACCCTGAGCCCCCAAACTGTTGGTCACCCATTCAAATACGGTACGGTTGTAATAGTCCAGACCACGCACCAGGCGTTCATTGATGGTATATGGGATACCCGCCTGAGCTAAAAGTTCACACAGGCCGTCGAAGTGAGCCTTGGATTCTTCATCCAGGTACTCGGAAAGACGTGGCGCGTCGTTCAACAGCGCCTGCACTTCCGGGTTTTTCGAGTCCAGAACGCGCAGCGGGTTGCTGTACATGCGGCGTTTGCAATCGTCGTCCAGCTTCTCTTGATGCTGTTCCAGGAACGCCACTAAAGCATCACGGTAGTTCGCACGCGCTTCCAGCGAACCGATAGAGTTCAGCTCCAGCTTGACGTGCTCGGAGATGCCCAGGGCTTTCCACCAGCGGGCGCTGAGCAAAATCAGCTCGGCGTCGATATCCGGGCCTTGCAGGCCAAACACTTCTGCACCCAATTGATGGAACTGGCGATAACGGCCTTTTTGCGGGCGCTCGTAGCGGAACATCGGACCGACGTACCACAGACGCTGCTCCTGATTGTACAGCAGACCATGTTCAATGCCGGCGCGTACGCAGCCAGCAGTCCCTTCTGGACGCAGCGTCAGGCTTTCGCCGTTGCGATCGTCGAAGGTATACATCTCTTTTTCTACGACGTCGGTCACTTCGCCGATCGCGCGTTTGAATAACGGGGTCTGCTCTACAATCGGCAAGCGGATTTCGCTGTAACCGTAGCCGCTAAGCACCTGTTTCAGGATGCCTTCAATACGCTGCCATAATGCCGTTTCTTCCGGCAGGTAGTCGTTCATGCCGCGAATGGCTTGAATGTTCTTTGCCACGTGAGTTCTCTGTCCGTTGTCTATAAAAATGAACCCGATTATAGGGACTTTGCCGCCCTGTATTCAACGCGAATACAGCGTTCTGCTCCCGGGTTCATAAACAAGCGGGCTAAAAAGCCCGCCGTATCGATATAATGCTTATTTTTCCAGCAAGTTGACCGCGATGCGATTGCTTTCATCCATCATCGACGCCTTGGCGCGGATTTTGGCTTCCAGTTGGTCAATCATCTGTTCGTTGTCAAAGCGTTCTCTCTGACGCACACCGTCTTCGTAGAAGCCGCTCTTTTTATGGCCACCGGTTACACCCAGCGTGGAAACCAACGCTTCGCCCGGGCCATTGACCACACAACCGATAATTGAAATGTCCATCGGGGTGATGATGTCTTCCAGACGCTGTTCCAGCGCGTTCACCGTGCCGATAACGTCAAACTCCTGGCGTGAACAGGTTGGGCACGCGATGAAGTTAATGCCGCGAGCGCGAATACGCAGAGATTTCAGAATGTCGAAACCGACCTTCACTTCTTCTACGGGATCGGCGGCTAATGAAATACGCAGGGTATCGCCAATGCCTTCTGACAGCAGCAGCCCCAAACCGATTGCCGACTTCACTGAGCCACTGCGAGCACCGCCCGCTTCGGTGATGCCCAGATGCAGCGGTTGATCGATGCGTGCGGCCAACAGGCGGTAGGATTGCACGGCCAGGAACACATCGGATGCCTTGACGCTAACTTTAAACTGGTCAAAGTTGAGACGATCGAGGATATCCACGTGACGCATGGCAGATTCGAGCAGCGCTTCCGGCGTAGGTTCGCCGTACTTTTCCTGGATGTCTTTTTCCAGCGAGCCACCATTTACCCCGATACGGATCGGGATATTTTTATCGCGTGCGCAGTCCACGACTGAACGGATACGCGACTCGTTACCGATATTGCCTGGGTTGATGCGCAGGCAGTCAACGCCGTATTCAGCAACTTGCAGCGCAATGCGGTAATCGAAGTGGATATCAGCGACCAGCGGCACGTTAACCTGCTGCTTGATCAGCTTGAACGCCTCAGCGGCATCCATGGTGGGAACTGAAACGCGGACAATATCAACGCCCACACGCTCCAGCGCTTTGATCTGATTAACCGTTGCTTCAACATCGGTGGTACGGGTGTTAGTCATCGATTGCACGGCAATCGGCGCACCATCACCAATAGGCACATTGCCGACGTAAATTCGCGTTGATTTTCGACGGTTGATGGGCGCTTGGTTATGCATTACTTACTCTCCATTGTTGCCCTGACTCAACGACAATGGCCGCGCAATTACTGCGCGGCAACGGTCAGACGAGCAACACGGTTTGACTTAACAAACCGGCTTAAATCAACCGGCTTACCTTGATATTGAATCTGTACTGCGGCCGGTGCGCCGATGGTCAATTTGTACGGCGCGGTGCCTGCCAGGCTCAGCTTACCGCCATTCTTCTGGCTGCCGCTGTACAGCGTTTTACCGCTAGCATCGGTCACCTGCAGCCAACAATCGGCGGTAAAGTTCATCACCAATGCGTTAGGATCAACAGCCGCTGCAGCCACGCCCGCGTCTGCGGTCGGCAACGGTGAGGCTGGCGTTGCAGGTGTTGTCTCAGGCAGCGTCGTCTGGCTTGGTGAAACGACAGCAGGCTGCTGCGCAGTTGCACCGCCGGTAACGGCCGGAGTCTGTGACGGTTGTGAAACAACGCCGGTATCAACCGGCGTAGAACCATTGTCAGCCAAAGGTGCACTGTTGTCCGCATTGCTGTCGGTCAACGGCACTGATTGGCCTTCACTGTTTTGTGAAAGCTGGGCAGAGGATTGATCAGCCATCGTGACGATCTCTTCCTGCTGGGCCTTGTGGTTTTGCCACCACCAGGCGCCGGTCAGGCCAACCACCACGAACACGATCAACCACGTGAAGCTCATCAACCAACCGTCGCGTTTCTTGCGACGCTTGCCCAATGAGAAACTCTGCATTGGCGCAACCTTTGCCACCTTCAACGGAGCCTGCTTGGCCAGCATCGGCAGCAGTTCATCCTCTGGCAAACGCACCAGCTTGGCGTAAGAACGGATATAACCGCGCACAAACGTAGAAGCCAAATCTGCGGAAAGATTGTCTTCTTCGATGTCGCGCACGGTAGACATTTTGAGGCACAGGCGTTCTGCAACGGCCTGTTGACTCAACCCGAGTTGTTCACGGGCCTGACGCAGACGTTCGCCTGTCGTCATTGATACGGTTTTATCTTGGGAGGCTTCAGTATTCATTAGCTAAGAACTGCTGGTACTGTTTGGATTGTGGAAAACTTCGCGATAACTGCTTGCCATAGCGTTGCACGCTATCTTGGCGCCCGGCTAACGCGGCGAAACGAATCTGTAACCATAAGCTGTCGGCGCTAGCCGGCAAAACATGTTGATAACTATCCAATAAAAGTTGCGACTGCGCGCGCTTCCCTTCTCCAAATTGCTTTTCTGCTTCCACCAACAGTGGAGTGCCTTTGTCCGGATCGACCTTCAGCGCACGCGTCAACAAGATGCGTGCTTCGTCGTTCTGTCCGGCCTTGAGAAAACAGTAACCTGCGTTTTCCAGGCTGTCGGCAACCTGACCGTAATCCGGTGCTACTGCCGCAGCGCTAAACTGCTGTTGTGCCGGTACATACTGCCCTAAACTGCAAAGAAACGCACCGTAATTATTCAGCACAGTGCCATTGCCCGGCGCAAGTTTGAGCGCCTGCTGATAGCGTTGTTCAGCTGCGACATTCTCGCCAATCTGCTGCTCGTAGAGCGCCATCCCCAATTGGGTCCGGTAATCCTGTGGGGCAGCGTCCGCCGCTTTCTCCAGATTCTGTCGCGCGGCATTTAAATCGCCCTGCTTCAGATATTCCAAACCCAGTTGCAAACGCGTTTGGCCCGCTTCCGGCTGCGCGTTTTTTTCTTCCGGTGCTGAACCGGAACAGCCAGCCAGTAAACCAGCCGCCAGCAACGTACCCCACAGAGTCAGCTTCATGCCTGCATTCATTTCCTTGTCTAATGTTACCTTGGCGTCCATTCGCATAACAGACTGTAAGATAACAAAAAAATCATGCTATAGGATTCAGACCGCACGCACGTTGATAGGTTCCCCGGCCATTTTCTTTTTCAGGGTACGCTTGGTGCGGTCGATCACTTCACCCGCCAATTGCCCGCAGGCGGCATCAATATCATCACCACGGGTTTTACGAACAATAGTCGTAAAGCCGTATTCCATCAACACTTTGGAAAAACGATCCACGCGGCTGTTGGAGCTGCGGCCATAAGGTGCGCCAGGGAACGGGTTCCATGGGATCAGGTTGATCTTGCACGGCGTATCCTTGAGGACTTCCGCCAGTTGGTGAGCGTCGTCAGTGCTGTCGTTGATATGATCCAACATGACATACTCGACCGTCACTCGCCCCTGATTTGCATTGGATTTTTCCAAATAACGGCGGACCGCAGCCAGGAAGGTTTCGATATTGTATTTGCGGTTGATCGGCACGATATCATCGCGGATCTTGTCGTTCGGCGCATGCAGGGAGATCGCCAAAGCAACGTCGATCATATCACCCAATTTATCCAACGCAGGCACCACACCCGAAGTAGACAGGGTCACGCGGCGCTTGGACAGGCCAAAACCGAAGTCGTCCAGCATGATTTCCATCGCCGGAACCACGTTGTTCAGGTTGAGCAATGGCTCGCCCATGCCCATCATCACCACGTTGGTGATCGGGCGTTCGCCGGTGACTTTCAGTGCACCGATGATTTTAGCCGCACGCCACACCTGGCCAATGATTTCGGACACGCGCAGGTTACGGTTGAAGCCCTGCTGCGCAGTCGAACAGAATTTGCATTCCAGCGCACAACCCACCTGGGAAGACACACACAGGGTCGCACGGTCGCCGTCCGGGATATACACGGTTTCGACCTGCTGGTCGCCAACTTTGATCGCCCATTTAATGGTGCCATCGGCTGAACGTTGTTCTTCCGCCACTTCAGGTGCGCGGATCTCGGCAACGCTTTGCAATTTATTGCGCAGGACCTTGTTAATGTCGGTCATCTGCTCAAAATCATCGCAGCAATAGTGGTACATCCACTTCATTACCTGATCGGCACGGAAGGGTTTCTCGCCCATTTTGGCGAAGAATTCACGTAATTGCTGACGGTTCAAATCCAGCAGGTTAATTTTGGCCACAGCCGGTGTTTCCGCGTTAACGGATTGAGTAGTCAGCGAATTATTTTCAGACACGATGTGCTCGGACGTGATGGGTTCTAACATAATTGATCTCTGGCCTCGTTGTTACACTTTATGGCGCGAAAGAGTTGAAAGTAAGTGCGTCGTTCAACCCGCATAGATTGCGGAGACGGCGCTAAAAGCGCGCCCCTGACAAGACGACTCATCAGGGGCGCGGCATTGTACAAAT
Organism: Serratia sp. NPDC087055; assembly: GCF_044900985.1. Lineage (NCBI taxonomy): Bacteria > Pseudomonadati > Pseudomonadota > Gammaproteobacteria > Enterobacterales > Yersiniaceae > Serratia > Serratia sp. NPDC087055. The sequence goes on along the minus strand of NZ_JBJDOG010000005.1, from coordinate 158,467 downwards.
TTTAGTAGCAGCTTTCCACGTCTGAAAGGCATTCAAGGCATTTTTATTGTTTCAGCCGGTGAATGCCTTGTTGAGTGGAGACGCTGCAGGCTGCGCCCGTGCCAATCGGGGCGAATATCTTCGCTCCCGCGACCTGAAGGGCGGCGGCTATATTAACGTGCGCAGATTTCGCTTTCGTTGAAGAAGTAAGCGATTTCACGCTGAGCAGATTCTACTGCGTCAGAACCGTGCACGGCGTTAGCCGTGAAGCTGTCCGCGTAGTCAGCACGCAGGGTGCCGGCCAGTGCGTTGTCTGGGTTGGTTGCGCCCATGATGTCACGGTTGCGCTGTACTGCGTTTTCCGCTTCCAGAACCTGAACCACGATCGGGCCAGAAGTCATGAACTCAACCAGACCATCGAAGAATGGGCGACCTTTGTGCTCAGCGTAGAAGCCTTCTGCTTGCTCGCGAGTCAGACGCAGCATTTTGGATGCGATGATTTTGAAACCCGCGCGCTCAAAACGCGCATAGATTGCGCCGATGTCGTTGTTAGCTACAGCGTTTGGTTTAATGATGGAAAAGGTACGTTCTACAGTCATGATGGCCTCTATAATAACTTCCAAAATAGACCGGTCTGCAAACAGGGTGCCGGCCTTCTCAAGTGGCGCAGATTATATGTGTGCTGTTAACGCTTGCCTACGGGAAAATCAACATTTCATTAAAAAATTATTATCTTCATTCTTCACTTTGCGGCCCAATGCCCAGGTTGCCAAAATCCCGCCTAATCGAGCGTAAATTCACGCAGCGCGACCTGGCCGCTTTCATCCAACACGCTGAGCTGATAGCGGCCCGGTTGTGTCAGTGTCTGCAACAACGACTCCCCTTCCCCGGCTAACTGGCCGTTCAGGAACCACCAACGCTGCCCACTGCCCCCCTGAGCACTGACCCGCAAATCCAGCGCGTGCTTACCGGGCAAGCGACGCAGCAATGCGCCGTCGCGCATACCCAGCATCAGTAACGGTGGCGCTTCCTGCTGCTGCAACGGCGGGCACTGTGGATCAACCGCCGGTAAACGCTGAGCACGGCGTTCAGCCAAAGGCAGCCAGGGTTCCAATGGCGTGGGCCACAGCGCCAACCGCCGCGGCGTTGCCCCCGGACAATCTGCGGCAACCCGTTGTCCACGCGGGTTTAACCATACCAGCGGTTGGCTGCCCAGAATGCTTTCCTGGCCCGGTGCGGGCAACGTAGGGGGAATAGTTCCGTCAAGGATCCAACTCAGGCGACGCTGGCGACAGTTACTGTCACCCGCGGGGAGCGGTTGACCGCCCGGCCAGCAAATCACCGCACGACTGACGCTGGCTGGGCGTGGATCCACCGGGATCCCTTCGCCACGCTGCCGTAAGGAGGTCAGCAGCAGGTTATTGACCTGATTCAGCAGTGGCACCGCCGTGGCAAAGCCGAACTGCCCGGCGACGGGTGTCCCATCAGGCCGCCCCACCCAAATCCCCAGGGTATAGCGCGCATTGACACCGATGGCCCAGGCATCGCGATACCCGTAACTGGTGCCGGTTTTCCATGCCAGGGGGACAGTGGCGGGCAATGCATCATCCGGCAACGGGCGAGCCTCTCCCGCCAGGATTCGCCGCACAATCCAGGCGGCCCCCGGTGACATCAATTGACGATCAGACAACCCTTGCTGAGGCGTAAAACGCAGCGGTGCCACCCTGCCTTGCCGAGCCAGAGAACTGAACCCGGCGACCAACTGATCCAACCGTGCACCGGCCCCGCCCAAAATCAATGCCAGACTCGGGTCGGCGTGCGCAGGCAGGCGCAGTTCAACGCCTACATTACGCAGGTTGGCAGCAAAGCGTTTCGGCCCATAGGCCTCCAGCAGTTGTACCGCAGGCAGATTAAGCGAACGCGACAGTGCGTCACTGGCGCTGACCGGGCCGTGGAAACCGGTATCAAAATTGCCGGGCCGATAGTCGCCAAAACGGCGTGGCACGTCCTGCAACAACGACTCGGCGTGGATCAGGCCGTCATCCATCGCCAACCCATACAAAAACGGTTTGAGCGTTGATCCCGGCGAACGCCAGGCTGAAACCATATCGACATGACCAAAACGGCTGTTATCGTTCAAGTCTAACGAGCCCAGATAGGCACGCACTTTCATATTGGCGTGATCAACCACCAGCACGCCCACAGAGGTTTTCTCAGGCAATTGGCTCTTCCAGCCGCGCGCCAACTCCTCCAGCCGCCGCTGTAACGTGGCATCCAGCGTGGTGGTGACAACCTGATTGTGGTTGCCCTGTGTCATGCGCCTCGCCAGTAACGGAGCCAATTGCGGCACCTGACGCGGGGCAAGCCACAATGCTTCCTGACGAATTTCAGCCACTTGCTGAGCCGGCCAAACCTGGTAATACGCCAGCCGTTCCAACACTTTGTCACGCGCAGCCTGTGCCCGCTCCGGGTAGCGGTCCGGCCGTAAACGGCTGGGTGCCTGGGGCAGTACCGCCAGCAATGCCGCTTCACCGCGTGTCAGTTCCGAGGGGGGCTTGCCCAGATAAGTCCAACTCGCGGCACCGATGCCCTGCAACGTGCCGCCATAAGGTGCGCGGTTCAGGTAGATTTCGAGGATCTGATCCTTCGACAAATGCCATTCAAGCTGCGCTGTGCGCCACACCTGCCGCATTTTACCGCCCAGCGTACGTGAATGGGGATCAATCAGACGCGCAACCTGCATCGACAAGGTGCTGCCGCCAGAGACAATTTGTCCATTGTGCAAATCCTGCCAGGCCGCACGGGCCAGCGACAAGGGGTTAATACCTGGGTGCTGATAGAACCAACGATCCTCATAGGTCAACAGCGCCTGCAGATAATAGGGCGATACCTGTTGCAGGCTGACCGGATAACGCCATACGCCGTCACTGTCTGCATAACGCCACAGTGGCGTGCCGTCTTCCGCGACGACGACGCGCGCCATCTCGGCATCTTTTAAGGGGAGCGGCCACAGCCGGTCCGCCAGCCACAGCAAAGCGGGCAGCAGGAAAATCGCCAGCAACCCGATTGCGCCACGGCGTCGTAGAGGGGTGAAAAATCGTTTCATCGATAAGGCATCACTCTCTTACCCCGCCGCCGGAGAAGCTACCGGGGCGGGGCAAAAGGGATTATTGGGCGATATCAAGCCGTTGCGGCGTCGCACCCAGCGCACGCCAGGCAGGAACATACATCGACTCCACCTGCGGTGCTGGCACCAGATAACTGCCCGGCGTCACCGCACGCGCTAAATACAGCAACGTGGTATGACGGTAACCGTCAATATTCACCGCCGCCACATAGCGATCGTCACGGAACTCCTGATGTTTGATGTCGGCCTGCTGCATGTCCTGCAACAGCTCAGTCACGCTGCTGGCGCTTTCACCCAAGCTGGCGCTGCTGTCGCCCAGGTTCTGGTTCTCCAGTTCCAGCCCGGCGGGCAGCAGATCAACCACCAGCGCATCCGGTACCTGGTTATCCGCCCAGACATCCAGGTGTACCAAGATCAATTGGCCACTTTTCAGTTGGGTCAGATCCACCGCTTTGCCGTCAAGCCCAAGGAACTCACGACGAATGTTAAGCACATTGCTTTGCGGCTGTGGTGCTTGCTGCGGATAACCGACCAGATCAACGCGGCTGTACAGCGTACCCTTGCCGGTATTTGTGAGCGGTAATCCGGCGGATAGTTGTTCCGCAGAGAGGTTCTGCGTCAGCGCCTGGCTGCCAGACAGGGTCTTGCCCTGCGCCGTTTGCGCTTGCCATGGCGTTTCCGCACTGCCAATCAGGTTGCGCGCAGCCAGGAATAACGCATTGCTCTCCTGCGTAGACAGATAACGTTCACCGTTAAGCCGCTCTGACAACGTCAGTAAACGCTGGTCACGCTCGGCCGGCAGCAGATTATTTTCGGTCAACAGCGCCAGGATCATCGCATCATCACGCAATGGACTGCCGTAATCTTCCAGCCAGTAATCCTTGGCATTACGCTGCGTAGCCAACCCTTGTTCGATCGCCTGATTGGCTCGCGGCATATCCCCCATCAACTTCAGCGCCACGCCAAGTTGCACCAACGGCAGGCCAGAGCGAGCATCCGCACGGCGTTCGTACAGCTGTCGCAGCGCACCCAGAGGAGCCTGTTGCTGGCGCGCCAGTACCAAACCAGCATAGGCCTGCACAGCAAACCGGGTGTGATCCGGGTACTGAGTGGAAGCAACGTCGATCTGGCTGCGATCCTGCAAATAGCGCTGCAGGCGGTTGTTGGCCGCCGTCAGGGCGTCAGCCGGTACGCTGTAGTTTTGCTCACTGGCGCGGAACAAGAAATCAGTGGCATAAGCCGTCAGCCAAAACTCCTCTTGGCTGTCGCGGTTCCATAAGCCAAAACCGCCGTTATAGCGCTGCATGCTGAGCAGATGCTCGATACCTGCATCGATACTGCTGCGCCGGCTTTCATCGCTGCCGGATTTGATGCCCAGCGCACTAAGCTGTGCCCGGTTGGTATACAGCGACGGATAAAGCCCACTGGTCGTTTGTTCCAGGCAGCCGTAAGGATAAGCATAAAGCTCGCTGATATAGCGGGCGAGGTTGATTGGAGGACGGCTGGTCAACAACAACTGCCCTTCCGTTGTCGCCTGCACAAGCCCTGCTGCGGCATCTGCCGGTAGACCCCAGCTTTCACCGGCATGAATGACGCTAGCGAACTGGCGGGTTTGTGCCGGATAGGCCGGCCGCACGCCAATCTTCCAGGTATGCTGGTAGTCTTTTAACGTTTCTCCCGGTAGCACCAAACCGCTGACCGTCAGCGACACGTCGCCCTGCCCAAAGCCCGCCAACGCCTGCACAGGAATGTGTAGCGTGGTGCGCTGGCCATTTTCCAGGCTAACCTGTTGCTCCGCGCTCCCCTGCAATGCCACCAACCCACTGGAAGCCAATTTTACCGCCAAGGTTTGCGGTTGCCCGGACAGGTTGCTGACATCCAGCGCCAATTGGGTGGTATCGCCCCCCGCCAGGAAGCGCGGTGTCGCCAATTCGGCCACCACCGGTGCGGCAACAACGGTCTTGCTTTCCGCCTTGCCAAAGTCTTCGTCGCTCCACGCCTGCGCCATCAGGCGTAATTCACCGTTGAAGTCCGGAATCGCGATCTGGATTTCACCTTCACCGTTGGCGTCCAGCTTAACCGGCTGCGCCTGCTGGGCGACAATGGTTACCGCGGTGATCGGCTTTTTCCCGCCACGCGACAATGCATCTTCGTCATCGCCGTCGCCGCCGTAACGCAGGTTAGCCAAGCGCCCTTTGCCTTCGATCAGTTGGCCGTAAACATCGTACTGATCGGCACTGTAGCGCTTGCGGCCAAAGAAGGCCTGATACGGATCCGGCGTCGCATAGTCAGTGATATTGAGGATGCCGCTGTCCACCGCGGAAAGCAGCACGTTGATTTGTTGCGGCGGTTTACCATTGCTGTGAGCGGCCTTCACTTTTACCGTCAGCATCTGGTTCGGGCGCATACGCTGCGGAGCGTCCAGCGTCAGCGCCAGCTTGCGCCCCTCATCCACCAATGGCAGATGCAACAACCCTACGGCTCGTTTCGGCGTCGACTGCTGTTGTTTATCGCCCGGGCGGATCACCAATGCGCTGAGATACAGATCGTGGCGTTTCCAGTCTTGGTTGATTGGCACCTCAACATCAATCCCCTTGGCAGGTACGTCCAGCTCCTGCCACCACAACGGGCCGTCACTGGATTCCACCAACAGATACCCCTTACCGGCGGCGGGCGCTTCGATATGCAGTTTCACTTTTTCGCCCGGCTTGTAGGCCGGCTTATCCAACTTCAGCTTCACTTGGTCCGGGCGCACTGCGCCACTGCCGTTGGTGTTGTCCTGCCAGCTGTAGCCAGCCCAAAAACGCAGGCTGCTGATCAGATTGCTTTGCGGATCCACCACCTCAATGCGATAGGTGCCCCACTCCACCGGGAAGCTGACCTTGGCGCTGCCATTGGCAGCAATATCGATGGTTTGCTCCGCCAACGGCAGATCTTTCTTGTCGTACAACGACTGCCAGCCCTCACCTTCTGACCACTGCCAGTAATAGTCGCGACGTTCACGCACCAAGCGGGCTTTCAATCCATTGACCGCCAGCTTTTCACCGGCAGCATTGGCATAGACGATATCAAAACCGGCCTGGGTATTTTCATCCACCACGGGCTGGGCCTGATAGCTGTTGCTACGATAATCATAAATCTGTTGTTTGTTGAACAATGGCCGAATGCCAGGCAGCGCATCGGCAGGCCAGATCGCCTGCTCGGCGCGGCGGGTTACCGGACGCCCCCCAGACTCCAGCAAGCTGGCCTGCAAGATGGCCTTCAGTGGTGATTTCACCTCTGCCCAGCTGCTGTCTATCGCCACCTGTGCCTTGCCGGCATTATCCAACGCCTGATCGAACTCATCCATATTGCGTGACAGGCTTTCTTCTGTCACCGACCCGAATTCATACCCCGGCAGGCTACTGACCGCTTCACGCTGTGGCCGCAGGAATACCTGCCCTTGCAGGCGATTGCCCGAAGCAGGAGCGCCGTAGAGGTAACGGCCGGTAATATCGAACACCAGCTGCGCGTCAGGACTCAGCGGGGTTTTCTCTGCGGTGATGTCCAGCGCCATACGCTCCGGCAGGAAATCCTCTACCTTAAAGCTGTACAGCCGCGGCTGGTTATCGCCCAGATTAAAGCGCAGCGACCAGTTGCCTGTCGGCCCATTTTCGGGGATTTGATATTGGTATTGGTACAGGCCATCCTGCGGCTGCCAGACAAAGCTCCGCGCCACCTGATCGTCCGGCTTGACGATATCCACCTTCACCGGCTGAGCCGGCAAGGGCTTGCCGTCAGCGTCACGCAGCAGGCCATTAACGATCAGTGTTTCACCTGGACGGTATAAATCGCGCGGACCGAAGGCGAAGAACTGCTTGTTGTAACCTTCAGGCCCGGCAATGTCGAACTCAGCCAAATCCAATGCCGGCGTCGACAGATCAATCATGCTGGTCTGGCCCTGCTGGGTCGCCAACAACAAACGCGCCTTACTGCTTTTCGCCAGTTGAGCATGCCCTTGCTTATCGGTGGAACCTTGAGCCAGCGTTTGGCCTTTTTCATCCAACAGGCGCAGTTCAACGGCACCCAATGCTGCGCCGCCGTCCAGCGCCTGGGTGAACACGTCCAGACGGTCGTGATAGCTGTGGAGTGAAACGCCGATATCACTGAGGGTAAACAGGGTCGCCGGATTGGTATAACCGTAATGCCCGGCCTGTTGCATCACCGCCAGATAAACCCCTGGCTGCTGCAAGGCTTCGATGCCACTGAGCGGCAATAGCAGGCGTTCGCGGGTATTACGTTGCGGGTTAAGATCAAACCGACCGCTGTAGACCAGGTCGGCCATTTTCAGCAGCTCTTCCGACTCCCAGCTGGAAAGCGCGTTGCGGTATTCCCAGTTAGCCAGAAATGCCGGTAAGGCATCCGCTTTCACCCTGAAGAAATTAACGTCGACATTGTCGACGTTCAACGCCATGACCGGCAAACCTGCAGCCAACTTAGTCGGCAGCAATGAACCTTTCCCGGCAAAACCGACGCTCGGTTTGATGTCGCGGGTGGCAATGGTCTGTTCCTGCTGTTTACCCAGCTCAGCACCATTGACCGCTTTAAGGCCACTCTCAATGGTCAGCACCAGTTTGCGGTTAGGCTGCAAATGACGCAGCCGCAGCTCCATCAGGTTGTCTGACAGTTCCCAGGCACCGTCAATTTTACCGCTGACACTGTCGACCAAATGGACGCGTGCGGCAAAATCCTGATTAGGCTCCAACGGCAAAGAAAACGTCAACACCATGGCACTCGCACCGTCGAGTTGCAGTTCGGAGGCATCAAGCAACGTCAGTGGCTTGCCGGCATCGCGCTTCGCCAACGCCGCCAGCGCAGCAGCATCAGGCCGTTTGGCCTGCGTGACGCCGCTTGCCTGTGCATCAGCTTGCGCTGCTGTTGGCGTTTTACCACCGTCATCACAGGCGGCCAGCAGCAGCAGGCCCCCCGCCAATGCGATCCCCTGACAAAGTTTCTTGCCTGATGCGAATGCCCCTGAACGGCATGGTTTCATCGTTTAACTCCCTGGCAGCGTTTGCGCGACATAGATCTATACCCTAAATAGTTCGAGTTGCATCGAGACGGCAAGAGCGCGAGGCCCGATGAACTTACGCAAGTAAGTGATTCGGGTGAGCAAGCGTAGCCAACAAAGATGCAGCTTGAAATATGACGGGTATACGCAATATCCGAATATGGATGAATAATAGCAGTGCTGTTAGCATCAGACCCAGCCCAATTTCCCCTTTAATGGAAAGCGCAACCACAGCCTTGTGCAGGAGACGATATGGCCACGATGAAAGAGGTTGCCCGACGCGCTGGCGTATCAACAGCCACCGTCAGCAGGGTGATCAATAACACCGCCTATGTTGAGCCGGTAACCCGCGAGCGCGTTGAGAAGGCCATGCGTGAGTTTAATTACCACCGTAATGCCGCCGCGCTGGCTCTGGCCAAAAGAAGTGGGAATATGCTGGGTTTATTGACCGGTAATCTCGACGACCCTTTTTTTTCACGGCTCGCACGAGGTGTGGAGGATGTCACCCGCAGAGGCGGTGTAAAACTGATGGTCTGCAGTGGGGGGCATCAAGCCGAGCTGGAGAAGAACGGCCTCGACTTTCTGATTAATCAGGGTTGCGAATCCATTGTTGCTCACGTTACTCGAATGAGCGATGCCGACGTTTTGCGCTACGCCGCCCATACCCCTGCCATGGTGGTGATTAATCGCTATTTGCCCGCCATCGCCAATCGCTGCATTTGGCTGGACAATGTCAGTGCCTCGCGGGCCGCCACCCAAATGCTTATCGAGCATGGTCACAGGAATATCGCCTGTATCACCACAGACTTACCGATCGATGACCGAAAACAGCGTCTGGAAGGGTATCGAGGGGCCATGGCCCATGCCGGGATCTCGGTACCGGGTTCTTGGATCATCAGCGTCCCCTTCAACGAACAGGGGGGTGAATTAGCCGCGGAAAAAATACGGGCCAGCAAGCACCCGTTCACCGCAGCACTGACATTCAATGACGTGATGGCCGCTGGCATGATGCGCACCTTCCGCCAACATCACATGAACCTGCCAGGGGATCTCTCGATCGTCGGGTTTGATGATGTCGCTTTAGCAAAATACCTTCATCCGTCACTCACCACCGTGCATTACCCAGTTGAAAAAATGGCCCGACGCGCAGCTAATTTGGCACTGCAGCTTAATTCCGGTACCGCTGTAACCCCCCAGAACAACATGTTTACCGCTGAGCTTATCCTGCGAGACTCGGTCGCTTGCCTCGAAAAATAGGCCAAATCAAGAAAACAAGGTCATTAAGCGAGAGATGGCTCACAGAACCCCATGCCATGAAACCGATTACATGGACAGTTGCCCGCGCTCACAATTCATTCATAACGAATTCACTAGGCTTGCATCACACCCTCATCCCTAACCGGAGTTGTAAATGAATGACAAGAAGAAACTCAACCTGGGGCTAGCGATGCTGCCCATTGTGGCGATGCTACTGCTGCTCATCGTAGGCTACGGTCAGTTTGGCCTGCGTATCGAGCCGTTACTGTTGGTCTCCGCCGGTATCGCCGCCGCCCTGGCCTACTGGCAAGGATACGAATGGAACGACATTATTGACGCTATCGTTGCCAAGTTAGCCAAGGCAATGCCGGTGATCATGATATTGATCTGTGTTGGTGGGCTGATCGGTACCTGGATGTTCAGTGGCACCATTCCTTACATGGTGTATTGGGGCTTAAAACTGATCAGCCCACAATATATCCTGATCGCCGCGTTCTTCATTACCAGTGTGATCTCCGTATGTACCGGGACGTCCTGGGGCGCCGCAGGGACCGTGGGGGTCGCGTTGATGGGCGTCGCTGCCGGCCTGGATGTGCCCTTGGCCGCCGCTGCCGGCGCAGTGGTTTCCGGCGCCTACTTTGGCGACAAAATCTCCCCGTTGTCTGACTCCACCAATTTCGCGGCTATCGTCGCGGATACCGATCTCTACAGCCATATTCAGCACCTGATGTATACAACATTACCGAGTTTCGTTTTAGCCGCGGTGGTGTATCTGATCGCCGGGCACACCAGCGCCGTTGGCAGCGCGGCTACGCCGGAAAAAGTGACCGAGATCGTCACGGCGCTGGAAGGTCTGTATCACTTCAACTTGCTGTTAATCTTGCCGCCGGCCTTAGTACTGTGGGGCGCCGTCACCAAACGTCCCGTGATCCCCGTAATGCTGGCGGCCTGCACTCTGGCGATTGCCATTGGTGTATTCCTTCAGGGGTTCAATCTGCAACAAGGCCTAAACGCGTTGATGGATGGTTTTAATCTTTCAATGTTTACAGTGCAGGGGCAAAGCATTACCGGCATCGTCGAGGATGTTCCACGTCTGCTCAACCGGGGCGGTATGTTCTCCATGATGAGCACCATTCTGCTGGTCTTCTGCGCATTTTCCTTTGCGGGTGCATTAACGCTAACCGGAGCGCTGACCGTGATCATCAATCGGTTGCTGAAAGTGGTTCATACCACCGGCCAACTGATCGCCGCAACGGTTGCGACCACGATCCTGGTTACCGGTGCCACCAGCGATGGAAAGCTGGCCTTGCTCATCCCTGCCGAGCTTTTCAAAGGAGCCTATCGCCGCATGGGTTTAGACAATAAGAATCTGTCACGAACCGTGGAAGATGCAGGCACCGTCATCGAACCTTTAATCCCATGGACCGCCGCCGGCATTTATATGGCAACTACCTTGGGTGTCAGCACACTGGATTTACTCCCTTGGGCAATCCAATGCTACGCCGCCGTGGTATTCGCTTTGATTTATGGGTTTACCGGATTCGGGATTGCCAAAATACAGCCACAGAACGATTTACAGCGTGAGGAAGCCTGACGTGAAACAGACCGATTTTAATCAGATCATCAACCGCCATAATACCGGATCGGTGAAATGGGACTTTATCGATCGCTATCTGCAACTCGATGAAACAGACCTTTTGCCGATGTGGGTCTCTGATTTTGACTTCCAGTGCCCTATGGAAGTCCGGCAAGCGCTGTACAACCGTGTTGAACACGGCATATTTGGCTACAGTGAACGTGACGCTCAGTACTACCAGGCAGCTATGGATTGGTTCGCTAACCGGCACAATCTGCCTTTGCAACGTGAGTGGTTCACTTCTATCGAGGGTGTCGTCCCAGGCTTGGCGATCTTGATCCAACTGCTCAGTCAGCCTGGAGATCCGGTCGTGATCCAGGGCCCTTACTATGGATCTTTCGCCAAAATAATTTCCATGAATGGCCGAGAAGTCCTTGAAAATCCGTTGAGAGAAAGCGCACAAGGCTATCAGTTCGACTTCGATCATCTGGAGGCCTGTTTCGAGCAGCGGAAACCACCGCTGCTGCTGCTTTGCAACCCGCATAACCCGACGGGGCGCTGCTGGACCCATAGTGAACTGACTCAGTTGATGACGCTGTGCAGCCGCTATGGCGTAACGGTTATTTCCGATGAAATTTGGGCCGATTTATTGCTGCCGGGCGAGACCTTCACCTCGGTACTGCATCTGGACAACGCCTGGCATGACAATCTGATTTCGGCGACGTCCGCCAGCAAGAGCTTCGGCTTGTCGTCACTGCGTATCTCAAACTTCCTCATACCCAATGTTCACACCAGAAATGCGTTTATCGAACGCCTCAATGCGCATGGCTTAGATGTATTCAATGCGCTGTCGATGACCGCCGCAACGGCCGCGTATCAACAGGGCGAAGCTTGGCTTGATGACTTGCAAGGTTATCTGGCCGATAACCGGCGTTGGTTTGAACAAGCGTTAGCCCATACCGCGCCATGGTGCAAAATGACTCGAGCCGAAGGCACTTACCTTGCCTGGCTGGATTGTCGCGCTTTGGGCCTGGATGATAACGCCCTACAACAAGCGCTGATCCAGCATTCAAAGATCGCCGCCTCAATGGGCATCAGCTTCGGTGAGCAGGGAAAAGGGTTTATACGCATCAACCTCGGTTGCCCGCGTCAATATCTTGAAAGGGCCATTGAGGGGCTTGCCCGGTTAAAACCTTAATGCCGTTTGGTACAACGACATAACGGCTACCGGCGGCCTGCGCGCCGCTCGGTAGGCCAAAGAGGTTACTGCGTCTTATCGGTCGACGGGATAATGTTACGCAACCAGCTGCCCCAGCGGCGTTGATAGAAAGGCTGAGTGTGGGTGATCAGGTAGTGGCTGACCCCGCGCTCCTTTTCCGACACCAGACAAAAATCCACGGGTTCATCATTAGGCGCCGTTTCGCTGGCTACGCTACCCGCTTCGTTGATCAGTGCTTCGATATCGCCTTGCTCGCCATCCACTTCCAGCCCAATCAGCAGATTCGGTTTTTCATCCACCGCCTGATCATGCATCAGTGCCAAAAAGGCGCGGCGTACCGGCTTGCGTTGACTGAAAAGCGTGGTCAAGGCATCGATCATCGCCGACGGGTACTCTTCCGGCTGGCCCAGCAGGATCTGCGTATCCTTGTCGATATAGCGTTCTGCGGGTTTGCTGACACCGCCAGTCGCCAACAGCATTGCCACTTCTTCAGGATAAAACTCTTTGCCGTACTCGGCCTTCGGGTTGAGGAACAGATCCGCACCCTGGGTAATCTCAAATAATACCCGGGCCGGCATAGCGATGAACGGCTGTTCATCCTCAACGGCCTTTTGCAGCACGTCGACCGAGGTAAAGAATGGAATGATGCTCCCGCCGTCTTGTTTCTCCCAGTGTTGAATATTCACCGGTGTATCGGCGTTCAATGTGATGTCACCACCCTGCTGTACCTGTTCGCTGTCACCGAGGATCAGTACCGTAGCGTCAAGCAATTCGCGGAAGAATGCCGGACGGTGGGCCGGCTCTGACACCGCCAGCTTCAACAGGCGTTCAAGTTCGTTTTCGCCTGCGGCGGTATCGTGATGGTGAGAACTCATGCAAACTCCAGCAATCAAATAACGGGGCCCAGCATGCTGGGCCCCGAGGGTAAACGGCATTCTATACCTTATAGCTTTCATTTTGCAGCCTGGCGCCCAGCTAGCGCAGGTAACAACGCTGCAACGTGAAAGATGACGGGTATAACGCCCACCTGGGTGGGCATTCAATTATTTGGCTTTACTCAGCAGCAAGTTGGCCAGGGCACGGACACCCAAACCGGTTGCGCCCGCTGACCATTGCTCCACCGCGCCTTTACGGTAAGTCGCAGAACAGTCGATGTGCACCCAGCCTTGCTGGTAGTTTTTCACGAAGTGTGACAGGAATGCGGCAGCGGTGCTGGCACCCGCAGTGTAGGCAGGACCGGCAATGTTGTTCAATTCAGCAAAGTTAGACGGCAGTTGGCTGCGGTGGAACTCAGCCAGCGGCAGACGCCAGAAAGGCTCTTGCTCAGCGGCAGCACTGGCCAGCAGTTCTTGTGCCAGAGCGTCATCAAAGCTGAACAGCGCATGGTAGTCGTTACCCACCGCCGTTTTCGCCGCCCCGGTCAGAGTGGCGCAGTCGATGATCAGCTGTGGGTTTTGCTCAGACGCGTCGATCAGACCGTCGGCCAACACCAGACGCCCTTCTGCATCGGTGTTCATCACTTCAACGGTTTTGCCGTTACGGTAACGAATGATGTCACCCAGTTTGAAGGCGTTACCGCTGACCATGTTGTCGGCACAACACAGGTACAGTTTCACACGTTGCTTCAGACCACGAGCCGCCGCCAACGCCAATGCACCGGTAATGGTCGCCGCGCCGCCCATATCCGCTTTCATGGAGTCCATAAAGGCGCTTTGTTTCAGGCTGTAGCCGCCAGTGTCAAAGGTGATACCTTTACCCACCAGGCAGGCAAACACAGGCGCTTCCGGGTTGCCGGTCGGGTTGAAGTCCAGCGCCAACAGCACAGGTGAGCGATCAGAACCCCGGCCCACGGTGTGAATACCAGCGTAGTTTTGCTCACGCAGGTCCTCACCCTTGGTAATGCGGTAGCTGACGGCGTCGCAACCGACGTCGCACATCAAGTCGACCGCACGGGTAGCCAGTTGCTCTGGCCCCAACTCTTCTGCCGACATATTGATGGTGTCGCGCACCCAATCAACGATCTTCAGGCGCTGTTCCAGCTCTTTGCGGTCTGCTTCCGGCAACTCTGCCCACTCAACGGTGCGCTTGCCTTTCGGCCCACGGAAACCCTGCCAAAAAGCCCAGCTGTTTTCCAGATCCCAGCCTTCTCCCGCCAGTTTGACGTTTTTGACGCCCTGGCCGTCGATCTTGCGGGCGGCACGTTGAATGCCACCCAGTTTGTCGTTACCGGTCAGATGGATGGTCATCCCTTCTGCACCGGTGCTCAGCAGCGCTTTTTCGCCCCAGCGAGCGTCGGCAGGTTGGTTCGACAGCGTTACCAGCATGAATTCAGTTGTCATAGCCTTCTTACTCCGGATTATTCTTTTATTAATAGTGTCGGATACAAAATAAACGGGCCGCCATTGGCAGCCCGTTACGCTATTTACTCCGCTTCATCTAACCAGACCAGCAGGATCGCTTCCAGTATTTTTTCATTGGAAGCCTGTGGATCGTCGTCAAAATCTTCCAGATCGCAAATCCACTGGTGCATGTCGGTAAAACGTACGGTTTTCGGATCGGTATCCGGGTATTGGTCGTACAGGGCTTCGCCGATGTCACGGCTGTCGGTCCACTTCAGTCCCATTTCTACTGTCTCCTCACCCTTCACGCGCATGGTTGACGGTGTAGCGTGGCATTTCAACCACCAGATCTTCGTCAGCCACCAGCGCCTGACAGCTCAGACGGCTTTCCGGCTCCAGCCCCCAGGCCTTGTCCAGCATGTCGTCTTCCAGTTCGCTGCTCTCTTCGAGAGAATCGAAACCTTCACGCACGATGCAGTGACAGGTGGTGCAGGCGCAGGATTTCTCACAGGCATGCTCAATATCGATACCGTTGCGCAGCGCAACGTTGAGGATTGACTCCCCTTGTTCGGCTTCCAGTACTGCCCCCTCCGGGCATAAATCTTGATGGGGCAGGAAAACAATTTTAGGCATGATTAAACCTCATCCACAGAATGGCCAGCCAGCGCACGGCGAATGGAAGCATCCATGCGGCGCGCGGCAAAGTCTTGCGTTTGTGCATCTAGTGTTTTTATTGCGGCTTCGATAGCGGCAGGATCGGTGCCCTGCGTCGCCTGTTGCAACGCTTCCACCGCTGCGGTAATTGCCGTACTTTCGGCGTCGCTCAGCAACGCGGCGTCGCTAGCCAGTGCACCCTGCAGGCTTTCCAGCACCCGGGATGCCTCGACCCGCTGTTCGGCCAGCATGCGTGCGCCAACGTCGCTCTGCGCATTGGCCATCGAATCTTTGATCATCCCGGCGATTTCGGCGTCAGACAGGCCATACGACGGCTTCACCTGAATCGATGCCTCAACGCCGGTGGATTTCTCCATCGCGGTGACGCTCAGCAAGCCATCGGCATCCACCTGGAAGGTGACGCGAATATGCGCGCCGCCAGCAGGCAATGGTGGCAGACCACGCAGCGAGAAGCGGGCCAGCGAACGGCAATCTTGCACCAGCTCACGCTCGCCCTGCAGCACGTGGATCATCATCGCGCTTTGGCCGTCTTTAAAGGTGGTGAACTCCTGCGCACGCGCCACCGGAATGGTGGTGTTACGCGGGATCACTTTCTCAACCAGACCGCCCATGGTTTCCAGACCGAGTGACAATGGGATCACGTCCAGCAGCAGCATGTCGCTGTCTGGCTTGTTGCCCACCAAAATATCAGCCTGGATCGCGGCGCCAATGGCGACCACTTTATCTGGGTCGATCGACGTCAACGGCGTACGGCCGAAGAACGTACCTACCTGCTCACGCACTAATGGCACGCGGGTAGAACCGCCAACCATCACCACTTCCAACACGTCTTCGGCACTCACACCTGCGTCTTTCAGCGCACGTCGGCAGGCCATCAGGGTGCGCTTAACCAGAGTGGCGATTAACGCGTCAAACTGCGCGCGGGTCACTTCCCCCTGCCAGCCGGCGATCTCAACGGTGGTGCTGTCGGCATCGCTCAGCGCAATCTTGGCGGCGATGGCGGCATCCAACAATTGGCGCTGCACACCGTGATCGCTACGGTCAGCCACACCGGCTTGCTCACGCAGCCAGTCGGCCAGCAAATGGTCAAAGTCGTCGCCGCCCAGCGCAGAATCGCCGCCGGTAGCCAACACTTCGAACACGCCACGGCTCAACCGCAGAATAGAAATATCAAAGGTACCACCGCCCAAATCATAAACCGCGATGATGCCTTCTTGCCCAGAATCCAGACCGTAGGCAATTGCCGCAGCCGTAGGTTCATTCAGCAAACGCAGTACGTGCAGCCCGGCCAGACGCGCCGCGTCTTTGGTCCCCTGACGCTGTGCATCATCAAAATAGGCAGGAACCGTGATCACCACGCCATCGAGATCTCCTTCCAGCGCGGTTTGTGCGCGAGCGGCAAGCGCTCTGAGGATATCGGCGGAAACGCCAACCGGGTTAACCGGACCGGCGGCGGTAAGGATCATCGGCAAGCCATTTTCGCTGGCCTGGAACTGGTACGGCAGGTTCGGGTAACGCTGCTGCACGTCGGCCAGGGAGCGGCCCATCATGCGCTTGATTGAGCTGATAGTGTTGGCAGGATCCTGTGCCGCCTGCTGACGGGCATCCCAGCCAACACGCAACCTGTCTGCCTGGTAGTGCACCACCGACGGCAGCAAATCGCGCCCTTCGGCATCGGCCAGCGTTTCCGCCTGCCCACTGCGCACGGTAGCGACCAGAGAATTGGTGGTGCCCAGATCAATACCGGCTGCCAGACGACGCTGGTGTGGCGCGGCGCTGAGGCCGGGTTCACTAATTTGTAATAAGGCCATATTGAAGCTTCCCATATCCTTCATACTTGAAGCTGCATCTTTGTTGGCTGCATTTATTCGCGCCAGTCACATAGTGACCTATGCTCCTGGGGACTCACAAATTTTCCGCCTTGATGCAACGCCAATTATTTTGGGTATAAATGAAAAGAATTACTCAAAACCCAGCAGTTTTTCTTCGAGTTGTTCAACCTGTTGCTGGAGTTTGTCCAAAAAGCGCAGCTTACGCACGGTATCGGCGGCATCAACCCACTGCTGGCTATCCAGCTGTTGCACCATCAGCGCACTGCGCTGTTTGACCGTCTCATTCACCCGTGCACCAAAGCTGGCCAACAGGCTTTCCGCGTCCGCTTTGCGCTCAATGGCATCGAGCTCTTCACGTAACTCAAGCTGTTCCATCAGAAACGCGGTATCACGCAGAGTGTGCTGCTCGTTGCTCAAATCAAAACCGTGCAAAGATAGCATATACTCCGCGCGTTTTAATGGGTGCTTCAGCGTTTGGTAGGCTTCATTGATCGTTGCCGCCTGTTGCAACGCCATCAGGCGTTCGCGTTCTGGCTGACTGGCAAAACGATCGGGATGGAATTGGCGCTGCAGATCCTGATAGCGAGATGCAAGCAGGCTGCCGTCCACGGGATAGCGAACTGGCAGCCCGAATAAAGTAAAGTAATCCATAGCGTGCTCTGGGCGTTATCGGATGAAGTTCCCCCGCGCCTGGCGGGGGAGCACGATGGACTGTCAGACGTTGAAACTTTCGCCGCAGCCGCACTCGCTTGAGACATTTGGGTTGTTGAACTTGAAGCCTTCGTTCAGACCTTCCTTAACGAAATCAAGCTCGGTGCCGTCAAGGTAGACCAGGCTCTTGCCGTCAATGATCACCTTAACGCCTTTGTTTTCAAAAACGATGTCGTCATCGTTCATTTCGTCAACAAATTCCAGCACGTACGCCATCCCGGAGCAGCCAGAGGTTCTCACCCCCAGACGCAGGCCAAGGCCTTTGCCACGGTTATCCATAAATGCCTGAACGCGCTGTGCAGCGCTGTCGCTCATGGTAATTGACATCACAACCTCATACTTAATATCCCCAACCCGTAGCAAAACAGGTGTGGGGAGCTAACCGGTGCAGGGGGTGAATAGACTCGCCCCGCTGAATGCGGGCGCGACATGCAACGCCCCTACACAATGATTACTTGGCGCTATGTTTGCTCTTGTAGTCGGCAATCGCTGCTTTAATGGCGTCTTCAGCCAGGATAGAGCAGTGAATTTTTACCGGCGGTAATTCCAGCTCTTCGGCGATCTGGGTGTTTTTGATCGCTTCAGCCTGATCAAGAGACTTGCCTTTCATCCATTCGGTCACCAGCGAGCTGGAAGCGATGGCGGAACCGCAGCCGTAAGTCTTGAAACGCGCGTCTTCAATGATACCTTCATTGTTGACCTTGATCTGCAACTTCATCACGTCGCCACAGGCCGGTGCACCCACCATGCCGCTGCCAACGCTAGGATCTTCGTTGTCGAAGGAACCCACGTTACGCGGGTTTTCATAATGATCGATTACTTTTTCGCTGTAAGCCATGACCTTGCTCCTGAATCCTGAGAATTAATGATGTGCCCATTCGATGCTGTTGATATCCACGCCCTGCTTGAACATGTCCCACAGTGGAGACAGATCGCGCAGACGGCCGATGGATTTACGCACCAGTTGAATGGTGTAATCGATCTCTTCTTCTGTGGTGAAACGCCCCAGAGAGAAACGGATCGAGCTATGCGCTAACTCGTCGGTCATTCCCAACGCGCGCAGCACGTAAGATGGCTCAAGGCTAGCGGAGGTACAGGCAGAACCCGAAGATACGGCCAGGTCTTTCAAGGCCATGATCAGCGATTCACCTTCAACATAGTTGAAGCTGACGTTCAGGATGTTAGGAACGCCGTTCTCCAGCGAACCGTTCAGATACACTTCTTCCATATCTTTCACGCCGTTCCACAGACGATCGCGCAGTGTGCGCAAGCGTGCCATTTCTGTCGGCATTTCTTCTTTGGCGATACGGTAAGCTTCGCCCATACCGACGATCTGATGCACAGGCAACGTGCCGGAACGCATACCGCGCTCGTGGCCACCGCCGTGGATCTGGGCTTCGATACGGATACGTGGTTTACGACGCACGTACAGCGCACCAATGCCTTTCGGGCCATAAATTTTGTGGCCGGAGAACGACATCAGGTCGACTTTCAATTTGCTCAGATCGATAGGCAATTTACCTACGCTCTGGGTCGCATCAACGTGATAAATGACACCGCGTGCACGGCACATTTCGCCGATGGCTTCGATATCCTGCACCACGCCGATTTCGTTGTTCACGTGCATGATAGAGACCAGAATGGTGTCTTCACGCATCGCCGCTTCGAGATCCTGCAGGCTGATGATACCGTTGCTCTGCGGTGCCAGGTAGGTCACTTCAAAGCCTTCACGCTCGAGCTGGCGACAGGTGTCCAGCACGGCTTTGTGTTCGGTTTTGCTGGTGATGATGTGCTTGCCTTTCTTTTGATAGAAATTGGCCGCACCTTTGATCGCCAGGTTGTCGGATTCGGTTGCCCCGGAAGTGAACACGATTTCACGCGGGTCAGCGCCAACCAGTTCAGCAATTTGGTTACGGGCGATATCTACCGCCTCTTCCGCCTGCCAACCGAAACGGTGGGAACGGGAAGCCGGGTTACCGAAAGTCCCGTCCAGAGTCAAACACTGCATCATTTTCTCAGCAACGCGCGGATCAACCGGCGTCGTTGCTGAGTAGTCCAAATAAATCGGTAATTTCATTGCTCTTGTGCTCCGTACATCACTTCCAAAAACTAAAAAAATATCGCCAGCTGCTTATGCGCGCAGATTAACGTTGATAGTTTCTTGCGGACGACCGTTGGCCGTGCGACGGGTATCATTATTTTGACGATCCGCCACCACCAGCACTTCCTGGTTGTTCACCAGTTCAGCCAGCGTAATGTTGTTCAGGAACCCGCTGATGCGCTCGCTCAGATCGCGCCACAGGGTATGGGTCAGGCAGCGATCGCCACCCTGACAGCCTTCTTTACCCTGGCAACGGGTTGCATCTACCGATTCATCGACAGCAGTGATGACTGCACCAACGGCAATCTCACTCGCGTCTTTCCCCAGCAGATAACCACCGCCCGGCCCACGTACGCTGGCCACCAGGCCATTCTTACGCAGACGGGAGAATAATTGTTCCAGATAAGAGAGCGAGATACCTTGGCGCTCAGAAATATCCGCCAGAGGTACGGGCCCTTCCTGGGAGTGCAATGCCACGTCAAGCATAGCGGTTACGGCATAACGGCCTTTGGATGTCAGTCTCATAGCTAATGGTTACCTGTTGGTCAAACATGGCCGAAAGTCTGACATTCCCGAGTAAATCAGTCAACTATTTAACCTAGTAATTTACTCAAGTATTAGCACATTTTGAACTAAGCTAGATAATATGCATAAAAAATACATATTATAACCATTGGATAACTAATACTATTACCGCGAGCCGTTACAACGCATCAAATTAATTACCTTGATGTTTGTCCTGTTTCTCGATCGACGTCAGCATACCGCGCAGGATATTCAGCTCTTGCGCTTCTGGTCGCGCGCGGGTGAATAAACGACGCAAACGGCTCATGACCTGCCCCGGATGTGACGGGCGAATAAAGCCACTGTGCTGCAGCGTTTGTTCCAGATGCTGATAGAAACGTTCAAGATCGTCCACCAGCGGATATGGCGTCTCTTCCAACGGCGGCACGCCTGCCTGTTGGCGATCGAGGTAAGCCACACGGACTTCGTACGCCAGGATCTGCACTGCCATCGCCAAATTCAGCGAGCTGTAATCTGGGTTAGCCGGAATGGCGACGTGATAATGGCATTTTTGCAGCTCATCATTCGTCAGACCGACACGTTCACGACCAAATACCAACGCGACTGGCGCGTGCTCACCTTCGTGCACGGCGCGTACGCCGCATTCACGCGGTTCCAGCATCGGCCATGGCAAGGTACGTGAACGCGCGCTGGTGCCGACCACCAGGCTACAACCGGCTATGGCGTCATCTAACGTATCAACGATAGTGGCGTTGCCAATCACGTCACTGGCCCCTGCGGCCAGGGCGATCGCCTGAGAATCAGGTTTTATCAGTGGATTAACCAGATAAAGGTTGGTTAACCCCATGGTTTTCATGGCTCTGGCGGTCGAGCCCATGTTGCCGGTATGGGAGGTTTCTACCAGAACAATGCGGATGTTATGCAGCATACAAACTCTGAGCGTAGCGGAAAATCACAGCATCTTAACACAGCCATAGGCAATTTGCCGAACACCTGCTATACTTCGCGCCGTTTCCTGTTCTTTAACATCCTAGTTGGAAGATACCCATGCATCCGATGCTGACTATCGCCGTGCGCGCTGCGCGCAAGGCCGGTAACCTGATTGCCAAAAACTACGAAACCCCGGACGCTGTAGAAGCGAGCCAGAAAGGGACCAATGACTTCGTCACTAACGTCGATCGCGATGCAGAGCATCTGATCATCGACGTCATCCGCAAGTCCTATCCGCAACATAGCATTGTTACCGAAGAACGCGGCGAATTGGTCGGCGAAGACAAAGATGTACAATGGGTGATCGATCCACTGGATGGCACATCAAACTTCATCAAACGTTTCCCACACTTCTCAGTTTCCATCGCCGTACGCATTAAAGGCCGTACTGAAGTCGCTGTGGTATACGATCCAATGCGTAACGAACTGTTCACCGCAACTCGCGGCCAGGGCGCGCAGCTCAACGGTTACCGCCTGCGTGGCACCAATGCCAAAGATTTGGATGGCACCATCCTGGCTACCGGCTTCCCGTTCAAGGTTAAGCAGCACGCAACACCTTACATCAACATCGTGGGTAAACTGTTCACTCAGTGTGCCGACTTCCGTCGCACCGGTTCTGCCGCGCTGGATCTGGCCTATGTGGCTGCCGGTCGCGTTGACGGTTTCTTCGAGATTGGCCTGAAGCCATGGGATTTCGCCGCAGGCGAACTGCTGGTGCGTGAATCTGGCGGCCTGGTGACCGACTTCGTCGGCGGACACAACCACTTAAGCTCCGGCAACGTGGTAGCGGGTAACCCGCGCGTAGTGAAAGCCATGCTTTCTACCATGCGTGAAGAACTGAGCGAAGCGCTGAAGCGTTAATTCAGGCTATTACGCTGGCCGTCCGCAAACTGCCGGCGCTCACGACGCCTGAACCTGTTTTGAATATTGAAGCGCTGCAATGATTGCAGCGCTTATTTTATGCCCGTTAGCGGGAGAAAGGCCGGATACCGCCACCGAACTCCGGTTGGGCACTGACGTATAACAGCAGCCCAGCGAATAACAAAATCAAACCACCGGCCAGTGCCAACGCCCCCCACGCCACGGCACTCCAGGCAGCAGGGGCACGTGAACGGCTTAGGCGCACCGCCAGTCGACGGCTGTAATGCACCAGTAGAGCCAACAATGAAATGGTCAGCGAGGTGCCCAGCGCCATCGCCAACGCCGAAACAACGCCCCAGATAAAGACACCAATCACTTTGGAAAACAGCAACACCAATATCGCCCCCGAACATGGGCGCATCCCCATAGCCAGCACGATAGCGGCCTGTGTGCGCCAGTCGCTGCCCGCCTGTAATTCGCTGTCGCTTGGCATATGCCGGTGGCCACAGCCGCAATGTTCATCGTGAACGTGATCCGCCGGCAACGGTTGCAGGCTGTTAATTCGCAGCGACGGCGACGGACGCAGGGTTTTCACCGCGCGGTAAAGTCGCTTCAAGGCACGCCAGCTCAGTAATACCCCAAGCAGCATCACCAGAATAAAACTGCCCTTCTCTAGCCAGAAGCTACTTTGGTGCAGTTGCCGTGATGACAGTTGCAACACCACCAGCATCAGCGTCACCAGTGCAATCGCCACCAACCCCTGTACCAACGACGCAGCAAAGGTCAGTTTCAGGCTGCTTTTCAGCCGTGCCGGATGGGTAGCCAAATAGGTGGCAATCACCACCTTGCCGTGACCAGGCCCCAGCGCATGCAGCACGCCGTAGCTTAGGCTAAACAGCATCAACGCCAGCCCGGCCTGCTGCGGTGCAGCTTTTACCTGCTGTAGCAGACCGGCCAACTGCTGGTGCAGCCCTTTCTGCCACACCACACTTTGCATCAACAACTGCGGCCAATAGTGCCACGCCAACTGCGCACCCAACGCCAGCAACAGTGCAAACAAAAGCAATGGCCACAGACTGAAAGCCCAGTGTCGCTTACGCGCCGCCTGCTGGCTGAGGTTTATTGACATTGCAGACTGACCCGTTGGGCGAACTGTTGCCCCAGCGCCATATCTTCGCCGGGTGAATCGTTCTTATCGAGGGACAAGGCATAGGCCTGCAAAGACGAATTGGGTTTAGGTGTCATCAGCTTGAACTTGCATTGCGATGCCATTTCTGGCGGCAAGTGCAGTGCGGCCTTATCTTTGTAGGTCATATCGACAAAATAGGTTGGGTCATACGTAGAGATTTCAAACGGTTTGCCCGCCAGCGCTTGCGGCTCGGCCAGCGGTAACACAAACTCCAGCACCGCCTGGTGCCCCTGGCGTGACAAATGGTATTCCGTCGGCAAATTCAAATATTTCACCCGCTTACCGTCGCGGTACATATCCGTGAAATAATGCTGACCAAGTACATTGGCCATGACCTGCGCTGCCAGCTTTTTCCATACCTCTGAATCGCTTTTGGCATTCTCCGCGTCGTACAGCAAATCTGCCGAGGTGATTTCATCCATAACCCAAACCATTTTCAAGCCAACCAGCTGTTGATCCTTCACCACAAAGGTGGTGTTCATATCAATAAAGCTGTGCGGGTGAGCGACAGCGCCGGCACTGCATAACAGTAGAAAACCAGCCAGAATAAAACGTAACTTCATCATCAAACGATACTCATTATTGTTATAAAGTAACATCAACCAATCTTAAACCACCGCTATTCCGCCCAATAATTGTGACGAAAGTTGTAAGCCGAAGTAAAACCGGGTGCCGTAGCCACGCCGCGCATCGCCTTTTGCTATGCTTATTCATAATTTAAACGTTACCTGCCTGAAGGTGATATGAGCCTGGACACTGCCCCTGTGCCTGAGCTCTCCGGTCAACAACGACGCTGCCATCTACTATTGATGCTGTATGCGCCGGTGCCCGCAGTACAACTGGAGACCATCAGCCAAATTAATGGCGTCGCCCCCCCTATCACCCGGCAAGATATAGCCGAGGTTGCCAGTGAAATCCAGCGTTTCCACCATCTGGAGATCGACGGCAATCCCGACGAGGGATACCGGATTCGGGGCACTACGCTCAATCAACGCCTCTGCCTGCTCCACTGGCTGCGACGAGCTCTGCGCTGTAGCCCAGAATTTATCGAGCGGCATTTTTCCCCCTGGCTACGGCAGGCGCTGGGAATAAGCCAGGATCTGACCACGCCGTTGGAGCAATACATCAGTGCATGTGAACCGCTGATCAACCGCAGCTTTGATCGGCGCGATCGTCAGTTCTTGCAGCACTACCTTCTGTATTGCGCGTGGGAAGCTCGGAGCCAGCGGCATCCCATGTTTAATCCTGCCCAGCGCGACTGGCTTCATCAGAAGCCAGAACATCAGGTGGCGAGCAGGTTGCTTCAATCGCTGAATCAGCTTTTTGCCCTGCAACCCGAAGACAGCGAAAGCGACTTTCTTGTGTTGATGTTCACCATGCTGAAAAACCACAGCTATCACAGTAACGACTCTGCAGAAGACCTGCGGCTGATGGCTGCGATTGAAAATATGGTCGAACGCTTCCAACAGATATCCGGTATGACCTTCAGCAGTAAAGACGATTTGATCAGCC
Organism: Serratia sp. NPDC087055; assembly: GCF_044900985.1. Taxonomy (NCBI): domain Bacteria; kingdom Pseudomonadati; phylum Pseudomonadota; class Gammaproteobacteria; order Enterobacterales; family Yersiniaceae; genus Serratia; species Serratia sp. NPDC087055. The sequence continues at coordinate 133,524 of NZ_JBJDOG010000005.1, read as the reverse complement.
AGCTGTTTGCGCATCTGGCACCAGCGGTGGAGCGTTGTCGCTTTGAAATTGGTATCGACAACACACTGCTGGAAGAGGTCGAACGCAAATATCCGCGCCTGATGCGTACTGCCCAGGAAGCGCTGGCCCCCCTTGAACAGGAGTACGGCATTCACTTCTCCAGTGAAGAAGCCGGGCTGGTTGCGATCAGTTTTGGTGCCTGGTTGATGCAAGGCAATGCGTTACAAGAAAAGCAGGTACTGTTGCTGACGCTGGACAATCCGCAATTGGAAGAGGAAGTGGAATATCAAATTCGCGAATTAACGCTACTGCCATTGAATATCAAATATTTACCGCTGCGTGATTACCTGCACTCCGGTGCCCCACAGGGGGTAACGCTGGTCATCACCCCGTACGCCACGGAGCACGGTGCACTGCAACCGCCACTGATTTACACTGAATTACCGCTAGAACGCCAGCAGCGCAAAGCCATACGTGCGCTGCTGGAAACCTCTTAGCGGTTGCCGCTGATTGCAACGGCCGGCGGACGAATAAACAGCGCCGGCAACGCCACTGCCGCCATCACCCAGAACACCCCGCCATGCAGATGCTCGAACAGGAAGCCGGCAATCACGGTCATAATCGCAATCCCGCCCCCCATCGCCAGTGCCGAGTAAACCGCCTGCAGGCGGATCACTTCCGGCCCTTTGCGCGCCGCGATAAAGCGCATTGCCGCCAGATGGCAAACCGTAAAGGTGCCGCAGTGCAGAATCTGAATCACCAGTAGCCACCCCAACTCGGTGCTGGTGGCCATCAGGCTCCAGCGCAATATTCCGCAACAGGCGGAAAGCAGCAGCAAATTGCGCGCATTCCAGCGACGGAACAGGAAATTGCTGCTGGCGAAAATGATCACCTCTGCCACGACGCCCAGCGACCACAAGTAACCGATGGTCGATGCCGAATAACCTGCCTCTTGCCAATAAATGGACCCAAAACTGTAATAACCGGCGTGTGCACCTTGCAACAGGGTTACGCACAACAAGAAGCGCCAAACCGGCCCTTCTTTAAGCATCTCCCGCAATGAACGATCTGCTTCATTGTGGATACGCGCTTCGCCCTGTGGCATCACGCTCGGTTTCAGCATCATGCCCAACAGCATGGCTAATATGCTGATAATCAAGCTGTAGAGAATAGCGTTATGGCCCCAAACGGAAACCATCTGACCGGTCAACGCCGAACCAATCACAAACGCCAGCGATCCCCACAGCCTGACACGACCGTAATCCATAGCGATCTGTTTTTGCCAGGTACCGGCCAACGCGTCTGTAAGCGGGACTAACGGCGAAAAGAACAGATTGAAGCCGGCGATCACTAACATTAGCCAGCCCCAGCCATTACCAAAACAAAACCCGATGGCGAAAGCCAGTGTCAGCAATGCCAGCAGGCGCAGTGCCGTCACCAGATGAGAGGGATCTTTTACCCGGGGGGCTATCAGCAAACTTCCCAGGAAACGTGCAACCAGACCTGCGCCAAGCAGAATACCGATAGTTTCAGGCGGTATGCCCTCACCTTTTAACCAAACGCCCCAAAAAGGTAAGAAGATGCCATAAGAAAAGAAGTAGGTGAAATAGCTAAGAGCGAGCCAACGCGTTGATTGCAAAACCATGATCCCTCCGGTGTGAAGGCGATACTTTGACAGAGGTCACACTGGCTAGCAATGTACATTCACCGTCTAGGGGGTAGAGTGCTAGGTAGTTCACAGTTTGTCTGCAACAGGTATAAAAAAACCCGCCGAAGCGGGTTTTTAAAGGGAAAGCAGAGTTATGCGTAAACCGGCAGGCGGGCGCAAATATCCAATACTTTCTTCTTGGTACGTTCGATGGTGGCTTCATCGTTGATGTTGTCCAACACATCACAAATCCAACCCGCCAATTCACGCACTTCAGCTTCTTTGAAGCCACGGCGAGTCACTGCTGGCGTACCGATACGCACACCGGAGGTGACGAATGGGCTCTTAGGATCGTTTGGCACGCTGTTTTTGTTCACGGTGATGTTGGCACGGCCCAAGGCTGCGTCAGCTTCTTTACCGGTCAGGTTCTTGTCAACCAGATCCAGCAGGAACAGGTGGTTATGCGTACCGCCGGAAACCACTTTGTAGCCGCGGTCCAGGAACACTTGCACCATGGCTTTGGCGTTATCAGCCACTTGTTGCTGGTAAATCTTGAACTCAGGCTCCATCGCTTCTTTCAGCGCTACCGCTTTACCGGCAATCACGTGCATCAGCGGGCCACCCTGGCCGCCAGGGAACACTGCAGAGTTCAGTTTCTTGTACAGCTCTTCATCACCGCCTTTCGCCAGGATCAGGCCGCCACGCGGACCCGCCAGGGTTTTATGCGTTGTGGTGGTGACGATGTGTGCGTGTGGTACCGGGTTAGGATAAACGCCAGCGGCGATCAGGCCTGCAACGTGCGCCATGTCAACGAACAGGTAAGCACCAATGCTGTCGGCGATTTCACGCATTTTTGCCCAATCAACGATACCGGAGAAGGCCGAGAAGCCACCGATGATCATTTTTGGTTTGTGAGTCTGTGCCTGTTTGGCCAGATCTGCGTAGTCGATTTGGCCTTTTTCGTCGATGCCGTAAGGCACCACGTTATACAGCTTGCCGGACAGGTTGACAGGTGAACCATGAGTCAGGTGACCGCCGTGTGCCAGGTTCATCCCCAAAATGGTGTCGCCCGGCTGCAGCAGCGCGGTATAAACAGCAAAGTTTGCCTGAGAGCCGGAGTGCGGCTGTACGTTGGCATAATCGGCACCGAACAGTGCTTTAGCACGGTCGATAGCCAGTTGCTCAACGATATCCACGTATTCGCAGCCGCCGTAATAACGCTTGCCTGGATAGCCTTCAGCGTATTTGTTGGTCAACTGGGAACCCTGAGCCTGCATAACACGCGGGCTGGTGTAGTTCTCAGACGCAATCAGCTCAATGTGCTCTTCCTGGCGCACAACTTCTTGCTCCATTGCACGCCACAGTTCGGCATCGTAATCAGCAATGTTCATTTCACGCTTTAACATCCGGCTTCTCCTGACTTAAATCGGCTAACTAAAAAATCACCACCCGTTTGGGCTCTGGGACACAGTGTAAACTGTTTCCCCCTACCGAGGATAGGTCTTGACAGAGGTTTTTACGCAAACGATTGGCTTTAGGCGCAGCAAGGTTTTGATCCGATAAACAGTGCCATTGGGCAACGGACTTTTACTCATGCTAAGAATGCGGTTTTTTCATGTTCTGTGAGCGGGATCGCCGCTGAGCGACCCCGCAAAAAAATCAGGGGTATTTACAGCCGCAACAGAAACCGCTAGGATGCATTCAAACTTAAAGATGTATTTAAAATGCATCATTACAAAACACCAATAATGATCGACCAAGGAGCGCTACCATGCTGGATAGCCAAACCATCGCCACCGTAAAATCTACTATTCCCCTGCTGGCCGCTACCGGGCCGAAACTGACCGCGCATTTCTACGACCGCATGTTCGAACACAACCCCGAATTAAAAGATGTGTTCAACATGAACAACCAGCGCAATGGCGATCAACGCCAGGCACTGTTCGACGCAATTTGTGCCTACGCCGCGAATATCGAAAATCTGGCGGCCCTGCTGCCTGCCGTAGAGCGTATTGCCCACAAACACACCAGCCTGAATATTCAACCGGATCAATATCAAATTGTCGGCGGTCATCTGCTGGCCACATTGGACGAAATGTTCAGCCCGGGCCAAGAGGTACTGGATGCCTGGGGCAAAGCCTATGGCGTGTTGGCGAATGTGTTTATCCAGCGCGAAGACCAAATTTATCAGGCCAGTGCAACCGCCAACGGTGGCTGGCGTGACCTGCGAGCTTTCCGCATCGTCAAAAAACAGCCGCAAAGCGACGTGATTTGCAGTTTCGTCTTGGCGCCCGTTGACGGCGGCAAAGTGATCGACTTCAAGCCGGGCCAATATCTGGCGGTCTACATCAAACATGACAGCATGGAAAACCAGGAAATACGCCAATACTCACTGACCACCTCACCTAACGGCGAATACTACCGTATCGCAGTCAAACGTGAAGATCAGGGGAAAGTCTCTAATTTCCTGCATCAGCAAGCCAAAGAAGGCGACGTGATTTACCTCGCCCCACCGCACGGGGACTTCTTCCTCGACGCGCAGCCGGAAACACCTGTGGCGCTGATTTCCGCCGGTGTTGGCCAGACCCCGATGCTCGGCATGCTAAATACCCTGCACGATAGCCAGCATCCGGCGGATATACACTGGCTGCATGCAGCGGAAAACGGCAGCGTTCACGCCTTTGCCGATGAAGTTGCGGATATTGCCAAACGTATGCCAAACCTGAGCCGTCACGTGTGGTACAACCAACCAGGTGCAGACGATGTAGAAGGCCGTGACTACCAGAGCCGTGGTCTGATGAATCTGAGTGCTCTACGCGAAACGCTCAGCACCCCACAGATGCATTACTATTTCTGCGGCCCGGTCCCCTTCATGCAGTATGTGGCCAAGCAGTTGCTGGAGATGGGGGTAGATGCCGATCGCATCCACTACGAATGCTTCGGCCCACATAAAGTGATGTAATTGAAAAGGGCGCGGCCCCTATGAGCCGCGCCCGTATTGCGCATAATTGGCATTGCCTCGCGACGGCACCCCAGCGAATCCCCAAGAACGTACAAATAGTCCATGACGGGGGAAGCGCAGGCAGCCAACAATGAAGCCGCTTCAAATAGGACAGTGTCTGGTTATTTCTCCGCCAGCTTGCGCGTCTCCTGCACCTGCTGCGCCGTAACCGGTGCCGACTGGTTGCCCCAACTTCCTCGTAAATAGCTCATCAGATCGGCAGTTTGCTGGTCATCCAATGCCCAAGCGTAACCCGGCATGGCGATCGCCGTGGCGTGTTGTGTGATAGGCGTATGCGCGCCTTCCAACACCACGCGCAGCGCGGTGAGTGGGTTCTCCGCCGTGACCGTTGCATTGCCCGCCAGTGCCGGAATGGTGTTGTCGCTCCCCTCGCCCTTATTGCCATGGCAGGTTGAACAGTACATGGCGTAGGTGCTTTGCCCCGCTTTCCAGTTGTCGACCGCCATTGCGACAGGTTTTTCCGCCGACGGTTTTTCTGCCGCCAGGCTGTGCAAATAGATGGCAATGGCATTCAGATCGCCGTCCGTGAGGTACTGCGTGCTGTGGCTTACCACCTCACTCATCGGCCCGGCGACCGCAGCATGTTGGCTGCGCCCTGTTTTCAGCAAAGACACCACCTCGTCCTGCTTCAGACCGCGTAATCCCGATGCGTACCAACCATCCAGCTCAGCGCCACTCAGGAAGGCAGGTTCTTTGCTGTCCAGCCCTTTCTCTTGCATCGCCCAGCCGCGCGGCGTATGGCAACTGCCACAGTGCCCAGCCCCTTGCACCAAATAAGCACCACGATTCCATTCGGCACTCTGACTGCTGTCCGGCTGGTAAGGCGTATCGTCATGGAACAGTTGGTTCCAGACCGCCAGCGGCCAACGCATCGACAACGGCCAGCTGATATCACTGGCACGGTTGGCCGTATTCTGCGCCGGGACTTCCTTCATCAGGTAGTCATACAGCGCACGCATATCTTCCGCGTTCATTTTGGCGTAAGAGGTATACGGCATCGCGGGATACAACCGATGGCCATCTTTGGCGATCCCCTGGCGCATAGCGCGATCAAACTCGTCAAAAGAATAGGCACCGATGCCTTGCTGTTTGTCCGGGGTGATATTGGTGGCGTAAATGTTGCCCAACGGTGTGGGGAACTTCATCCCACCAGCAAACAGAGCGCCACCCGGCGTGGTATGACAGGCGGTACAGTCCCCGGCCTTAGCCACATACTCCCCCACCGACATTGCCTGGGCCGAACCGCCCGCTGCCAGTAAGGTCAGCAAATACAGTGAACGCATTCTCATGCTCCCTCCTTCGCCGCAACATGGCTGAAGGCCAACTCATTGACCGCACGCCATGCCTGGTCGATCGCCGAGTTGGCATACGGACTCCAGTCAGAGTCCGAGTTGGCAATCACAATCTTGCCGATCGGCTTACGCGCTGTCGCAATGATTTTCTTTGCTTCATCCTCATCATCAAACAGCCCATTGAGGAAGTAGGAATAGCCATGTGACCAGCGGTTTACGGTAATGGCTTCAATATCTCGCTGATGATCGAACCCGGCAGAACCGAGCATGCCCTGTAGCTGCTCACGGATCATCTGCTCATGCACCTCAAACGGCGTGCCCAGCAGTAAGGCGCGCCCCTTGCGAGACTGCTCACGTGGGCTTAACCCGCTACCCGCCAGCGTCGGCACATACACCATGTGCAGGCCGATCGGTTGGTTCGGATCGCGCGGGTGCTGATAGCCGCCCATGCTCACCGGGTAATCCAACTTCACGCGGCAATACGGTGCCGTTGGCGAGTACACCTCATGCACGCCAAGTTTGATAAATGGCTGCCAGTTGCGGATCACCACTTTGCTGTACACCAACGGTGACTTCACGTTCTGCTTGAGCGCTTCTTGCTGTTCCGACGACATTTCCGGCACCAGATACGGGATCATCATATTGTACCCGGCCATCACGACCTGTCCGGCGCGTACCTTGGTCATTTTCTCGCCGGTCATATAGGTCACTTCAACCTTGTCGCCGACGTTAGCCGCATGCAGGCCCGTGCTATTGAGCCGCAGTTTTACCGGTGACGCCGCGCGATCAAGCTGGCTGTAGTCGAACGTCGCCAACACGATGTCATTCATGTCCTTACCGCCCGGTGAAACCGCCGGGATCAAATGACGCACCATCAAGCGCGTCAATGTGGCGTTGCCGTCAGGGAAATGGAACACGTAGGGATCGTCGAGATCCGCCTGCGACTCTTCGTCCAGCGGCGGTAAATTCATGCCATTGAGCCCAGGCAAGTCGCAGATGCGTGCGTCACTGCATGATGTCGCATCAATGCCCACAGCCTGGAAGTCACTGGTGGTTTGCTGGAAATAACGGATCGCCATTTCGCTCAGGCCGACCTTATCACGCAGGAATTCGGTATAGCTGTGCTTGTCGAGCCATTCACTTTTCTGTTCCTGATTCATCTCCGGCAGGTAATCCTTATCCACCGTGTGCAGCGCAATCAGCGCCTGACGATCAGTTTCCGGCAGTGGGAAATCACCAATAAAGGCTTCGTAGGAGCGACCATTAAGACGATCGTGTGGGATGTCGTCGGCGACCATGCGGCCCGGATCGCCACTCACGACTTTGTCGACGCCGAAGTTTTTACGATCGAAATAGACACCGCGACTCAAATTCAGGTTCGGGTAGAAGGTGGTATCGAACGCTTTTTCAAGATTGTCGATGCTGACACCCAGCTTTTGCAGCAGGCCCATCGCCACCGGGCTAAAGTTGGATCGCGGTGACTGCAATGACTCGCTACCGCCATAACCAAGAATAGTGCCGTTTTCACTGCTGAATTCATTGCGCTTGGCGTGCCCGCCGAAGTCATCGTGGTTGTCTATCAGCAAAATACGTTGCTGCGGGCCCTTCATTTGCTGCCAGAAGCAGGCCGCAGCCAGCCCGCTGATACCGGCACCCACGACCACCAAATCGAACTCTTCCGTCGCTGGCACGGCGGCAAAATCGAAGGCCTTGCCATCGCGCCCCAGTTGGTGCGCATGCTCGAATGAACCAGGATGGTTACCACGAAGCCCAGTCAGCGTCGGCGGGTAATAAAGGGTTTGATTGGCGGTTTGCGGCGACGCTCTTAAGATCTGCATCGGCGTCAACCCGGCGGCGATAGTGATCGCCACCCCGTTAAGAAAATCGCGTCGGGTGATGCTCATAATTGGCTTCCTTTCAGTTTTTCCCCGTCGTATTTAAAGCTACAGCGTGGTTACCTGCACTTGCTCACCGTAGGGGGCGAATACCTTAGCCCCAATTGATACGGGCGCAGTATGCAGCGCCCCTACCTGACCTGGGCCACCTAGCTGTAGCTTAAAATCCATAGGGGATATTATTATTATCAGGCCAGTAGTAACCAGCCTGAAAGCCGCGTTATTTTGCAGATAAAACCTAATGAATCAATGTTTAAACATCACATGCCGTATAGCAGTATAGTCTTCCAATCCATACATCGACATATCCTTGCCGTAGCCAGACAGCTTCTGCCCCCCGTGCGGCATTTCACTCACCAGCATGAAATGGGTATTTACCCAGGTGCAGCCATACTGCAAACGGGCGCTTAAACGGTGTGCCCGACCAACATCCCGCGTCCACAGCGACGACGCCAGTCCGTAAGTAGACTCATTAGCCCAGGCCAACACCTGCGCCTCATCGTCGAATGGCGTTACGGTCACGACCGGGCCGAACACTTCACGCTGCACAATCTCATCTTCCTGACGCGCGCCGGCTAACAATGTCGGCTGGAAATAGTAGCCAGGGCCGTCGACCCGCCCACCGCCCGTCACGACCTGTACATGCGGCAAGGCTTTTGCTCGCTCGACAAAGCCCACAACCCGCTCCAAATGCTGGGCGGTAATCAATGGGCCCAGTTCACTGCTTTGATCTTCCGGCGGCCCGATCTTTAGGCTGCCAATGGCCTCGCCCAACGCCTTCACCAACTGTGGGTAGATGTCTTTCTGCGCATAAATGCGGCAGGCAGCGGTGCAGTCCTGACCCGCGTTGTAGAAGCCGAAGCTACGGATCCCGTCCACCACCTGTTGCAGATCGGCATCGTCAAATACCAGCACCGGCGCTTTCCCCCCCAATTCCATATGGGTGCGTTTAATGCCGGGTGCAGTATGCGCAATAATGTGTTCCCCGGTGGCGATGGATCCGGTGAGTGACACCATGCGCACTTTGTCATGGCCGGTCAGCCGGTCGCCAACGCTGGCGCCGCGGCCGAACAGCACGTTGAACACACCCGGCGGGAACACGCCGGCGGCCAATTCAGCCAACTTGAACGTGGTTAGCGGGGTTTGTTCCGATGGCTTAAGCACAACGCAGTTACCCGCCGCCAAGGCCGGGGCCAACTTCCATGCCGCCATCATCAGCGGATAGTTCCAAGGGGCAATCGAAGCCACCACGCCCAAAGGGTCACGGCGGATCATTGAGGTGTGTCCCGCAAGATATTCACCCGCCGCCAGCCCGCTCAGACAGCGGCTCGCACCGGCGAAAAAACGGAAAACATCGGCTACGGCCGGCAGTTCGTCGTTCAATACACAGTGGTAGGGTTTGCCGCAGTTAAGCGACTCAAGGCGAGCAAAGGTTTCCGCATGGTTGTCAATCATATCCGCCAGCTTCAACAAATATTCGGAACGCGCTTTCGGCGTGGTTTGTCCCCATTCGGCAAATGCGGCGTCGGCCGCCAGCACCGCCTGATCAACCTGCTCTGCGCTGGCTTCAGCCACCTGTAACACTACTTCTCCGCTCGCCGGGTTATACACCGGCAACAACGTGCCCTGGCCGGTCACCAGTTGGCCGTTAATCAACAATTGGCTTTGCATAGGGTTATCCTTTTAAATTTTACAATTCAAAATGTTAATTAAGGTTCACTGAGCGTAACGAGCGTAGGCAGGCTGAGTGCGGACAGCGCGCAGGGCCCCGGAGCGTACACGAAGTACGTGAGGAGGCCGAGCACTGCCCAATCTCAGGATGCCAAGCGCAGTCGCCCAGTGGGCCTGAATTCTATTTGCCACTGCCGGCGACGCTCTCGCCACCCTTAGTCAGGTAATAAGCCCCCAAAATCGGGATCATGGTCAGCAACATCACCGACAGCGCGACCACGTTGGTGATCGGCACATCACGCGGGCGGCCGAGCTGATTGAGCAGCCACAGCGGCAGCGTGCGCTCATGCCCGGCGGTAAAGGTGGTGACAATGATTTCATCAAACGACAGCGCGAAGGCCAACATGCCACCGGCCAGCAACGCTGAACCCAGATTGGGTAACATGACGTAGCGGAAGGTTTGCCAGCCGTCAGCACCCAGATCCATTGACGCTTCAATCAGGCTATGGGAAGTCCGGCGGAAACGAGCGATGACGTTGTTGAATACGATCACCACGCAGAAAGTGGCATGCCCGATAACGATGGTCAGTACGCCCGGTTCGATATTCAGCGCCTTGAACGCGGCCAGCAACGCCAGACCGGTAACAATGCCCGGCAGCGCGATCGGTAACAGCAGCAACAGTGAAATGCTGTCTTTACCGAAGAAATCACGCCGGTACAGCGCCGCAGCCGCCAGGGTGCCCAGTACCAGCGCCACAGCCGTGGCCATTGCAGCAATCTGCGCGGAAAGTAGCATCGCATCGATAATGTCCTGCCGCCCGGCGGCAACGCTGAACCAATGCAACGTGAACCCCTTCGGCGGGAAGCTGAACGCCGCGTCCTCGGTGTTGAAGGCGTAAATGGCGATAATCGCCAGGGGGAAATGCAGGAAAATCAGACCGCCCCAGGCGGCCAATTTCAGCCCTAACGGCGCGCGCTCAGAGTGCATCGAAGGCCCCCAGACGTTTCACAATGGATAGATAAATCGCGATTAACACAATCGGCACCAGAGTAAAGGCCGCAGCCATCGGCATATTCCCGATCGCCCCTTGCTGGGCGTACACCATGCTGCCGATGAAATAGCCCGGCGGGCCCACCAGCTGCGGCACAATAAAGTCCCCCAGCGTCAGTGAGAAGGTGAAGATCGACCCGGCGGCAATGCCCGGCACCGCCAACGGCAGGATCACATAACGAAAGGTCTGCGACGGGCGTGCGCCCAAATCCGCCGAAGCATGCAGCAACGAAGGTGGCAGACGTTCCAGCGCCGCCTGGATCGGTAAGATCATGAACGGCAGCCAGATATACACAAACACCAGAAAACGCCCCAACCCGGAGGTCGACAAGGTATTGCCCCCTACGCCCGGCACGGTCAGGATTGCCGCCAACACCGGCTCCAGCCCAAGATGCTGTAGGAACCACTGCGCCACGCCATCCTTTGCCAGCAATAGCGTCCAGGCGTAGGCCTTAACTATGTAACTGGCCCACATTGGCATCATCACCGCGATATAGAAGAACGCTTTGACGCGGCCACTGGTGTAACGTGCCATGTAGTAGGCAATCGGAAATGCCAACATCGCGCTGGCCAGGGACACCAGCACCGCCATGGTCAATGTGCGAAGAATGATGTCGTAATTGGCCGGGTTGAACAGCGCCCGCAGGTTGTCGAAGGTCAGATCCGGCGTCACCGTCATGGTGAAATCGTCGAAGGTGTAGAACCCCTGCCACAACAGCGTCAATAATGAGCCAAGGTACACCGCGCCGAACCACAACAGCGGTGGGACCAATAACAACAGCAGGTACAGCGTCGGTCGGCGATACAGCCAGGTCGACAGCGCGCGCAAGGTACCGCGGCGCGGCGCGGGATAGTCAATGCTCATCTCCATCTCACCTCTCCTCCAGCAGTGGCACCATCGCCTCGCGTGACCAGCAAGCGGTGACCGGCTGACCGATCAGGTGTCGCTGCCCGTCGGCATGCCACTGAGGATTCGCCTCGCTGACCAGCAGTTTCTCCCCGCTGTTCAACGCAATTTCATAGCGCGTTGCGGCGCCTTGATAATGGATCTCTTGCAGCGTGCCCTGCACCTGGACGTCACCCTGTGCCGCGCCGGCCTGATTGGCTAAACGGATATGCTCGGGACGGATTGAGAAGGTGGCGGCCTGGCCCAGTAACCGCTGCGCCAGATCGCTGCGTACCACATTGGACGTGCCGACAAACTCGGCAACAAAGGGTGTCTTCGGCCGCATGTACAACTCGCGAGGCGCATCCACCTGCTCAATACGCCCATTGTTGAACACCGCCACCCGATCGGACATCGATAGCGCTTCGCTCTGATCGTGGGTGACGAAAATAAAGGTGATCCCCAGTTGGCGCTGCAGCTTTTTCAGCTCGCCCTGCATCTGCTCACGCAGCTTGAGATCCAGCGCGCCAAGCGGTTCATCCAGCAACAGCACCCGTGGCCGATTGACCAACGCGCGCGCCAGTGCAACACGCTGCCGCTGACCGCCTGAAAGGTGTGCCGGTTTACGTTCGGCCACAAATCCCAGCGCCACACTGTCCAGCGCTTCCTGCGCCCGCGCCAGGCGTTCACGTTTGGCCACGCCTTTAACCATCAGCCCGTAGGCGACGTTTTCCAGCACTGACATATGCGGGAACAACGCGTAATCCTGGAAGACGGTATTCACGTCACGTTGATACGGTGGCAGATTGGCGGCTTCCTGGCCGTGAATACGAATCGAACCGGCACTGAGCTGTTCAAAACCGGCGATCAATCGCAGGCATGTGGTTTTGCCCGAACCTGAAGGCCCGAGCATGGAGAAGAATTCCCCATCCTGTATTTCGATAGAAACCCTGTCCACGGCGCGAACATCGCCAAAACTCCGAGAAACATCGATAAACTGCACGGCAATGGTCATGATCTGCTCTCCTAAACATGGCGTAAACTCATCAGGTGTAGTCAGCAAAGCCAGTTTGGCTACCCCCGACACAGACCTATCGCCAAAATAGTTCGGGCTACATCAAAGCGACAACCCAACGCATCCCCGAGTGCGTACTGGTCGTACGCAACCGGGGTTCGTGCTGGCAGCCAGCAAAGAGGCAGCTTGAAATATGAAGGTGATATTAGCGGCCGCCCATGATGGCGATATAATCCTGAGTCCAGCGGCTATAGGGGACGAACTTGCCGCCCTGCGCCTGTGGCGTTTTCCAGAAGGCAATCTTGTCGAACTGGTTGAAACCATTGGTCTCACACCCTTTATCGCCTAACAGCGTACTGGCCTTACAGCCTGCCGGTGATGCCGGTACAGAACCGAACCAGGCAGCAACGTCACCCTGCACTTTCGGCTCCAGCGACCAGTTCATCCACAGGTAAGCACAGTTGGGGTGTTTGGCGTCGGCGTGCAGCATGGTGGTATCCGCCCAACCGGTAACGCCCTCTTTCGGGAACACGGTGCCAATCGGCTGGCCTTCCCCTTTCAGGGCATTGGCCTGATACGGCCAGGCGCTGGAGGCGACCACGCCTTCATTTTTGAAATCGCTCATCTGCACTGAGGTGTCATGCCAGTAGCGATGAATCAACGCATGCTGAGTGCGCAACAGTTTCAGTGCCGCCTGATATTGCTCTTCGTTTAATTGATACGGATCGCTGATGCCAAGCTGGGGTTGTGTCGCCTTCAGGAACAGCGCCGCGTCGGCGATGTAAATAGGGCCATCATAGGCCTGCACCCGCCCCTGATTGGTTTTGCCGTCTGGCAGGTTCTGTTGCTGGAACACGACAGCCCAGCTATCCGGTGGCGTTGGGAAGGTTTTGGTGTTGTACATCAGCAGGTTTGGCCCCCACTGATAGGGGGTACCGTAGGTTTTACCGTCCACGGTATACCAGGCGCCCTTCAACAGGCGCGGGTCGATGTTTTTCCAGTTGGGGATCAGTGCCGTGTTAATTGGCTGCACCCGTTTGCCGAAGATCAGTCGCAGTGAAGCATCGCCGGAAGCGGTCACCAAGTCGTAACCGCCCTTAGCCATCAGGCTGACCATTTCGTCTGACGTGGCAGCCGTTTTCACATTCACTGCACAGCTGGTTTGTTTTTCAAACTGGGTGACCCAGTCATAATTTTTATCGGATTGGCCGCGTTCGATATAGCCGGGCCAGGCAATGATATCCAGTCGTCCTTCGCCTTTACCCAGAGCCTGTGGCAACTCGGCCGCATGAGCCAGGCTGCAAAGCACAGTGAGACAGAGCGCGGAAACTGTGGTGGTGACTGCGGTAGTTTTTCCCATCGTAATTACCCCTGTGTTGCGTATCTGTATGCGGCAGGGAACGGCTGCCGCCCTAATCTCATTAAAAGCTGGCTTTAAACTTCGCCATTACATGTCTGACTACGCTGTAGTCCTGCAGTGAATCACTGGAGAGATCCTTGCCGTAACCGGAACGTTTCAGGCCCCCGTGTGGCATCTCACTCGCCAGGGTGAAATGGGTGTTGATCCAGGTGCTGCCGTATTGCAGATGCGCAGCGATGTGCAGCGCCCGATCGATATTTTGCGTCCAGACCGACGAAGCCAGACCGTATTCGGAATCATTGGCCCAGTTGACCGCCTGCTCCAGATGTTCGAAACGGGTAACGCTCACTACCGGGCCAAACACTTCACGCTGGACGATTTCGTCGCTTTGCAGGCAGCCGGCCAGCAGCGTGGGTTGGTAATAGAAACCGGGGCCCGAATGCGCGGCGGCGCCGGTGATCAATTCAATGTGCGGCTGACTGAGCGCCCGTTCGACAAAGCTGGCGACACGATCACGCTGCCGGTTACTGATCAGCGGGCCAATTTCGTTATCTTCATCGCGTTTGCGGGCAAAACGCAGGCTGGCCACCGCCTCACCCAGCGCTTCTACCAGTTTTGGATAGATCCCCGCCTGCGCGTAGATGCGGCAGGCGGCGGTGCAGTCTTGCCCGGCGTTGTAGTAGCCATAGGTGCGGATGCTGTTGACCACTTCGTCCAGATCCGCGTCGTCGCAGACGATCACCGGTGCTTTCCCCCCCAATTCCAGGTGGGTGCGTTTGACGCTTTTAGCTGCCGCCTGCAAGATTTTTTGCCCGGTGACGATATCGCCGGTCACCGACACCAGACGCACCTGCGGATGTCCGACCAAATGGCTGCCGACCCCTTCTCCGCCGCCATAGACAATATTCAGCACACCCGGCGGCAGGATATCTTGCAGCGCTGGCACCAGCGCCAAAATCGTCAGGGGAGTATGTTCGGAAGGTTTGAATACCACGGTGTTGCCCGCCGCCAGCGCGGGCGCGATCTTCCATGCCGCCATCATTAGCGGGTAGTTCCATGGCGCAATCGAGGCCACCACACCGATCGGATCACGGCGAATCATCGAGGTGTGTCCTTCAATGTATTCACCAGCCAGTTGCCCTTGCTGGGTACGCACCGCGCCGGCAAAGAAACGAAAGACGTCGACGGCCGCCGGCAGATCATCATTGAGCGCCTGATGCAACGGCTTGCCGCAGTTGAGGGCTTCCAGACCGGCTAACCGCTCGGCCTGCCGCTCTATGGCGTCGGCAATGCGCAGAAGAAGAGATGCACGGTAGGCTGGCGTAGTGCGCGACCAGTGGCCGAAGGCTTGCTGGGCCGCTTTAACGGCGCTGCCAACCTGCGCGGATGAGGCTTCGGTGATGGAAATCAGCGTTTCGCCATTAGCCGGATTAACGATGCACTCTTGCTGGCCTTCACCTTCGACCGACTGACCGTTAATGAATTGCTGACAGGATAAACCTGAAAGGAGGTGCACATCTGCCATCGCGAATCGCCTCTAAGTGACAAAAACGTTAACTAAATGTGAATAAGTTAGTTTCAATCAGACTAAGCGAGCATCAGGCAGCCAACAAATTCTAAATACTGAACGCCGCGTTCGATTAAATCGAATGCTTCAGCCCAGCGGCGTGCATATTCCCGTTCTCACGCGCAATGGTCAGGAAAGGAGTGACCAATTCCGGCCGTGCGCTACCGCGCCGCCATGCCAAGCCGATGTCCAGCGGCTCCAACAGATCCACCAGCTTACGCGCTTCAATCATATTGCCTTCCAGCGACCAGGCGCGGTAAGCCATATCCGGCAAGATTGAGACCCCCATCCCTGCCGCCACCAGGCTGCGTACCGCCTCCGTCGAACCGGTTTTCATGGCGATCTCCGGTTTCAATCCCGCGCGAGCCCAGATACGGCGCGCATGTACGTCCATTTCGTCGGCATTAAGCTGGATAAGCGGCAACTTCGCCACATCTGCCAAGCTGATGCTTTCGTGATCCAGCAGCGGATGCAGCGGTGGCAGCCACAGGCGATAAGGCGAATGCATCAGCACTTCGGTCTGCAACGCGTCACGGTCTTCGATATTGGACAGGATCAGGACGCCGATATCGATCTCCCCGCTTACCAGCAGGTGCTCAATATAAGGACGTTCATCTTCGATCATCTGGATGGTGACGTTGGGGTAAGCCGATTTAAACCGCTTGAGCAGCTCGACCAAGAAGTACCCGGCCACCAGACTGGTCACGCCGATAGTCAGCTTGCCCGTCAGGCTTTCAGTCCCCAATTGCAGGCTGCGTTTGGCGTTATCCACCGTGGCGAGGATCAGATAAGACTGGCGTAAAAATTGGTGCCCCTGATGTGTCAGGTTCATGCCCTTGGCGTGGCGATCGAACAATCGCACACCGATGTCGGTTTCCAATTGCTGGATAGCCAACGTCAACGAGGACTGGGAAACAAACACCGCCTGGGCGGCGGCGGAGATCGAACCGGTTTCGGCCACGGCGATAAAATGGCGGATTTGGCGCAGCGTCATCATCCGCATTGCCTTCCAAGCCACTGCGTTGTTGTCTGCGTGCACTTGCCGCCTGGCCGCAACGTGACATTCATTGGGGATTGCCTTAATCAAAATAGTGGAATTGAGTTAAGTGTAGCTATGGGTGCAGTGAAGCGATCGAGAAAAGTATCAAAAACGCGATAGCCTTCGCTTTTTTAGAATGCTTATGATGAGAATAATCAAAACGGTGGAGAGGCGGGAGACGTTCACGGGAATTTGGGGCGTACACGTAGTACGTGAGGAGGCCGAGCACCGCCCAAGCTCAATCTGGCGGTGCTCGGTAGACGATCACATTAAATCGCTTCTTCGTCCTGTTCGCCGGTACGAATACGGACTACGCGCGCCACATCGAAGACAAAAATCTTACCGTCGCCGATTTTACCGGTTTGCGCAGTCTGCATGATGGTTTCTACGCAGGTATCGACGATATCGTCGGCCACCACGATTTCAATTTTCACCTTCGGCAGGAAGTCGACCATATACTCTGCGCCACGGTACAGCTCAGTGTGGCCTTTCTGGCGGCCGAAGCCTTTCACTTCGGTGACGGTCATCCCGGTAATGCCCACCTCAGCCAGCGCTTCACGAACATCATCCAGTTTGAACGGTTTGATAATAGCGTCGATCTTTTTCATCTTCTTTCCTTTACCAATTTTTGCGGCCAAAGCCGGATGTGATTGGGTAGCGGCGGTCTTTGCCGAAATTGCGGGCGGTAATACGCGGCCCGACGGCGGCCTGACGCCGTTTGTATTCGTTAATATCTACCAGGCGAATAACCTTGCGTACTATCGCTTCGTCGAAGCCTTCAGCCACCAGATCGGCAACGGACTTATCGCGTTCGACGTAGCCTTCAAGAATCGCATCCAGAATGTCGTACGGAGGCAAGCTGTCCTGATCGAGCTGATCCGGCGCCAGCTCAGCGGACGGCGGACGATCAATAACGCGCTGCGGGATCACGTAGGAGACGGTATTGCGGTATTCGGATAACTTGAATACCAGTGTTTTCGGGACGTCTTTCAGTACGTCGAATCCCCCCGCCATATCACCATACAGCGTGGCGTAACCTACGGCCATCTCGCTTTTATTGCCCGTCGTCAACACGATACTACGGCGCTTATTGGACAGCGCCATCAGCACCACACCACGGCAGCGTGCCTGCAGGTTTTCTTCCGTGGTATCGCGTTCGGTACCGGCAAACATTGGCGTCAGTTGGCCCATAAAGGCATCAAACATAGGCTCAATGGAGACGATATCAAATTCAATACCCAGGATTTCGGCTTCTTCTTTAGCGTCGGCAATGCTGATATCCGCGGTGTAGCGGAACGGCATCATGAGCGCCTGCACCTTGTCTTTGCCCAATGCATCGACGGCAATCGCCAGCGTCAGCGCCGAATCGATACCGCCAGACAACCCCAGCACTGCGCCCTTGAAGCCATTTTTCGTCACATAGTCGCGCACCGCCAACACCAGGGCTTCGTACACCTGCGCCAACTGCGGTAACTCGGCGGCCGGTGCCGTCATGGGCACGACGTCCAGCTCATTGAACTCAAGCAACGTCACCTGTTCGGCGAATGCCGCCAGACGGTGGGTCATGTTGCCGGCAGCATCAAATACCTTCGAACAGCCGTCAAAAATCAATTCATCCTGCCCACCAATCTGGTTCAGGTACACCAGAGGCAAATGGGTGCGTTGGCAATGGCCAGCCATCAGCGTTTTGCGGATATACGGCTTTTCACGATTGTAGGGTGAGGCATTGATCGACAAAATCATTTCGGCGCCAGCCGCCTTGGCAGCATCGACCGGCTCCGGGAACCACAGGTCTTCACAAATCAGCAGACCCAGGCGATAGCCTTTCAGCTCGATCACGCAGGTTTCATTACCCGCCTGGAAGTAGCGTTTCTCATCGAAAACACCGTAGTTCGGCAACTGCTGCTTGAAGTAACGCGCCAGCAGCGTCCCTTCGGAGAACAGCGACAGCGCATTATAGAGTTTGTCGCCTTCACGCCACGGGTGGCCGACCAGAATGGCGACATCAACCGACGCCTGCTGCAAACGATGCAACTGCGCGTCACAGCGCTGATAAAAATCATTGCGATACAACAGGTCTTCCGGCGGATAGCCAGACAGCGCCAGTTCGGTGAACATGACCAGATCGGCTCCCGCCTTCTGCTGCTCTTGCACCGTTTGCAACATGCGCTCGGTGTTGCCTTCAATGTCACCGACCAGCAGGTTTAACTGGGCCAGTGCGATGGATAGTGATCTGCTCATTGTTTAGGATCCCGCTTAATACGTTCCATGGTTCTCTGTGTTGGGCCGCGCCACAAACAAGAGAACGGAGTGTAAATCATTCCGCTGCGTTTGTTGAGAACCTGCGTAAGCAGGCCGCAGCGGAAAACATCATTCTTTAAAATCGTTGGCGTCCAGTTCATGACGCGACAGCAATTTATAAAACTCGGTACGGTTGCGGCCTGCCATACGTGCGGCCTGAGTCACGTTACCTTTGGTGATCTGCAACAGCTTGCGCAAATAATGTAATTCAAACTGATTACGCGCCTCGACAAAGGTCGGCAAGGCGGTGTTTTCCCCTTCCAGCGCCTGTTCCACCAGCGCTTCACTGATCACCGGCGCGGAGGTCAAGGCCACACACTGTTCGATTACGTTCACAAGTTGGCGCACGTTACCCGGCCAGGTCGCGGTCATCAGGCGTTTCATGGCGTCCGAAGAGAAGCTACGGACAAAGGGTTTGTGGCGTTTGGCAGACTCGCGCAGCAGATGATTAGCCAATAATGGAATATCCTCAGCGCGCTCATTCAGCGCAGGGATTTTCAGGTTCACCACATTCAGGCGGTAGTACAAATCCTCACGGAATTCGTTTTTCGCCATCGCCTTTTGCAGATCGCGGTGAGTGGCGGAAATAATACGAACGTCAATGTCCAGGTCACGGTTGCTGCCCAACGGGCGGACCTTGCGCTCTTGCAGCACACGCAACAGTTTAACCTGGAGCGAAAGCGGCATATCGCCGATCTCATCGAGAAACAGCGTACCGCCAGCTGCCGCCTGGAATAGCCCTTCACGGCTGCTGACTGCACCGGTAAATGCCCCTTTGGCATGGCCGAACAGCTCAGACTCCAGCAATTGCTCGGGCAATGCGCCGCAGTTAATGGCAATAAACGCCTTTTTACCCCGCGGGCTGGCACCGTGGATCGCTTGCGCCAGCACCTCTTTACCGGTACCGCTGTGACCGTTGATCAAGACGCTGACATCGGACTGCGCCACCATTTTTGCCTGCTCTAGCAAGCGCAGCATAATCGGGCTGCGGGTGACTATCTCTTCACGCCAGCTGTCATCACCCGCAGGTAACGACAATGACAGCGCTTCGTCGATGGCCTTATACAACGCATCGCGATCCACCGGCTTGGTCAGGAAGCTGAACACCCCTTGCTGGGTGGCGGCCACCGCATCCGGGATAGAGCCGTGGGCGGTAAGGATGATCACCGGCATGCCGGGCTGATGTTTCTGGATCTCGGCAAACAGCGCCATGCCGTCCATTTCATCCATCCGTAGATCGCTTATCACCAGATCGATTTTTTCGCGCCCTAACAGGCGCAGCGCTTCCTGACCGCTTTCCGCGGTGGTGACATGAAAACCTTCGCTGGTCAGGCGCATTCCCAACAGCTTGAGCAGGCTGGGATCGTCGTCAACCAATAATAGATTGGCCGGTTTGCGTGCTGTCATTGCGCGTGGGACTCCTTGTTAGCAGGGGACGGCGCATAAGTATCTTCCGGTTCCACCGGCAAGGCTGTGCCCTTCTCCGGTTCCGCGTCCGACTCTGCGGCTTTGTTTGGGGTCACTTTCTTCGCGGAGTCGGTTTTTTGTTGCGTCGCGCTATTGTCCGGGATGTCAGTTTGCAGCTGCTTGCGCGAAGAGAGCTGACGCTCAATATCGGTCAGGTTTTCCAGCTTGCGCGACGTATCCTGCAACTGTGCCTGTAAACGTATCTGGCTCTGGCGCAACTGATCTATCTGGCTGTCGGAGCTTTCCTGCAGATGTTGGTAGCGAGCCTTTTCATCAAACAGCGTTATCTGTAGGACCTGCTGCTGACGCCACAATTGCAACAACGGGCGCAATGAACTTGGGAACTCCAGGCGGTAGCTGTTCAGGCGATCGATCATCTGGCGGCGCTCACCCGAGGTTGGCTCAGCGCTACCCAACAGGATGCTTTGTTTGAAAATCCCATCCCAACTGTCTCCAGGCAGGGTTTTCGCCAGTGCACGCGCCTGAGTGGAACCGATACGATCGGCACAATCCATGGCGCGCAGCCAGTAAAGAGAGTTATTCAACGCATCTTTTTCGTCGAGAGGCCACAGGGTGTCACACGCCGCAATGCGGTAATCCACCACTTTTGTGTCCGGGATCGCTTCCTGCTGCGGCTGGCTTAAGCCGCCGCTGACCGCGCGATCAACACACCCAGCCAGTAGAAAAGGGACAAAAAGAACGCTGCCTAAAAAGGAAAAACGACGCTTGCCGAGCGGCGTACCCAGTGTGGCACGCGGTGAACGTTCGGTCTGTGAGAGACGAAGGCGTTTAGACCATGTGTACATTATTATTCATTCTCGGCGGTTAATGGCAATTCAATGCGGAAGCAGACGTCTGCGCCAGCGACTTCAACCAGCTGCAGCTCCCCGCGCATCCGGCGGATACAATCCTGCGCGATACTTAGCCCAAGACCGCTTCCTTTTACCGCCCCTTTTCGCTGGTGACTACCTTGGAAAAAAGGCTCAAAAATCATGATTTTCTCAGCGTCGGGGATCGGCGTGCCGCTATTGGCGACATCAATCTGTACCCGTTGCCCAACCTGACGGCTGCGGATCCAAATGTTACCGGATTCCTTACCGTAGTGCACCGCATTGGAGTAGAGATTATCCAGTACGCGCATTAATAGCGTAGGCTCTGCCCAGCAGATTTCCGCATCCAGTTGGATCTCGGTGCGGATCATTTTTGCCCGGGCCGGTAAACTGTGCGCAGCAACGACCATTTCGACCATCTCCTCCAACGCAACATTCTCATGTTCCGCCGGGCCATCCGCCAGTTTACGGTTGTAATCCAGCAGTTGTTCGATCAGTTGCTGCAAGTGACGGCTACTCTGATCGAGAATGGTCACCACTTCTTTTTGATCGGAGGTTAACGGGCCGGCGACTTCGTCCGCCAGCAACTCCGTCCCCTCGCGCATGCTGGCCAGCGGCGTCTTCAATTCATGCGAGATATGGCGCAAAAACTCATGGCGCTGCGATTCCAACCAGGCTAACCGCTCGCTCAGCCAAATGATGCGTTGCGCCAGCGAACGTAGTTCACGCGGCCCTTTAAAAGACGCGGTACTCCCTAATGCTCGCCCTTCCCCTAATCGGTTGATCATCCGCTCTACCGCTTTTACCGGGCCGATAATCATGCGGGTAAACAGCACCACCAGCATCACACTGACCAGAAACAGCATTAGCGCCTGCCAGCCGAAGAACTGGCCGCGTTCGGCAATCGCCTGCTGCAACTGTTGGCCACGGGAATACACCACGGCACGCGTGGCCTGCACCATTTCGGCATTTGAGCGTGAAAATGACTCCAGCAGTGCCGACGCCTGTGCGTCCGGGCCGCTGCTTTGACATTTGATCGCCGCAAGCTGGGTCAGCAAATTACGCAAGGTTTGATAATAACGTTTATCAGGCAGGATGGGGGCATGTGCGTCGAGCATCTGCGAATACTGTTTTCGTTGGTTCTGATACAGCTTCTCCAGGGTCGGATCGACCAGTACACAATACTGGCGATAGCTGCGCTCCATTTCCAGCGCCACGCTGGTCATGGCCTCGCTGCGTCGCGCATCCACCAGCGTGGTGCGGTTGATGTCAGCCGCCTGCGCGCTGAGGTGATCCAGGCTCTGGTAGGCCTGATAAGCCAACACCAGCAGCGGCAACAGCACCAGCAGGAACGCCATCAGCACCAGTTGACGCAGTGAGCGGGGAAATAAACGCCATCTTTTCAACGAAATCATCTCATTGTCTCTAGTCTGCTTTGATGCTAACCGAGTCGCCGATGAGAGGAAAGCCCGGCGTTCAGCGGAGCGTCAGGAAAATCCAGGCAAGCGTGCCGTGCGTGAGTGATGTCTGCGATTGGGGCTATCGTGATACCCAAAATAATTGGCGTTGCATCTATGATGGGTATTTGACGTTGGGGCAGAACTGCCCCACGCAAGAAAGTGTGGATGCCCTTAACCTCGTCCCCAGGGTGATGTAGCACAAAGCTGGCATCGAACAGGACGAATAGCATCCGTAAGTATCCGTAATTGATGAAGACTCATCACAGGTGGATACAGGCGGTGCCTCACTCCACGTGTCGCCCGATGCTTGATAAAGCGCTTGCGCGTCTATTATCGGTTTGGTTGGACGATAGGCACCATTTCTTTGGCATCATTCGGAGGCTTATGAGGCAACTATTCCGTTTAATTACGGGGCCGTCATAAAAAGGTGAATGAGCAACTGAAGAGAATAATGCACTTATCGTGCCAACTTTTCAACAAATTTATTAAGCATATGAAATTAAACAATAATAAATTAATTCAATGCTAAAACGGCCGCTTTACCACGGCATTGGATGAGGAAAAAAACACCACCCTGTCTCCAAAACCCGACAACTTAACGCAATTAATTTTTCACCATTAAAAATCAATAAGTTATGTGTCTCTTTTTAGAGACAATGAAAATACCGCCTGTCGCAAAATGCAGACAACTCACCGACATCATGATAGAGAAAGGGGGAGCAATCTCTTGCTCCCCCTTTGGCACTACAGCGTTATCGCTTAGCCCAGCTGTTTACGGGCATTACGGAACATGCGCATCCACGGGCTGTCTTCGCCCCACTCTTCTGGATGCCATGAGTTACTGACGGTGCGGAATACACGCTCTGGATGCGGCATCATCACCGTCGCACGGCCATTAGTGCTGGTTACCGCGGTGATACCGTTCGGCGAACCGTTCGGGTTAGCAGGGTAGGTTTCCGTCACGTGGCCCATATTATCAACAAATCGCAAGGCTACCAGACCATGGTGCTCCAACGCCGCCAGGTGTGCAGCATCGCGCACCTCGACATGCCCTTCACCGTGAGACACGGCGATCGGCATGCGTGAACCCGCCATACCTTGCATGAACAGTGACGGGCTGGCCGCCACTTCCACCAGGCTAAAACGCGCTTCGAAGCGGTCAGACAGGTTGCGTACAAAGCGAGGCCAATGTTCTGCCCCTGGGATCAGATCACGCAGGTTAGACATCATCTGGCAGCCGTTACACACACCCAATGCCAGGGTTTGCGGACGGTGGAAGAAAGATTCAAACTCGTCGCGAACGCGATCGTTGAACAGAATCGACTTCGCCCAACCTTCACCGGCACCCAATACGTCGCCGTACGAGAAGCCACCACAGGCGACCAGGGTATGGAAGTCCTGTAGATCGCGGCGCCCTTCGAGCAAATCGCTCATATGCACATCTACCGCATCAAAACCGGCGCGATGGAATGCTGCTGCCATTTCAACATGGGAGTTAACCCCCTGCTCACGCAGCACCGCCACTTTAGGACGTGCGCCCTTGGCAATGTACGGCGCTGCAATGTCTTCTTCTGGCGCGAAGCTCAGTTTGACGTTCAGGCCAGGATCGCGTTCATCCTGCTTGGCCTTGTGCTCCTGATCGGCACACTCAGGGTTATCACGCAGGCGCTGCATCTGCCAGGTCGTTTCCGCCCACCAGGTACGCAACGTCGCGCGGCTTTCGCTGTACACCGTTTTATCGCCCTGAGTGATCACAAAGCGGTCGCCAGCCTGTACGCTGCCGATGTGGTGCACATTGTCCGTCAAACCATGTTGGGCAAACACCTGTTGCACCGCGTCAAGCTGGTCAGCCGTGACCTGGATCACCGCGCCCAACTCTTCGTTGAACAACGCAGCCAGTGCATCA
The DNA here is from genome assembly GCF_044900985.1 of Serratia sp. NPDC087055. Lineage (NCBI taxonomy): Bacteria > Pseudomonadati > Pseudomonadota > Gammaproteobacteria > Enterobacterales > Yersiniaceae > Serratia > Serratia sp. NPDC087055. The sequence continues at coordinate 109,114 of NZ_JBJDOG010000005.1, read as the reverse complement.
TCGCCCAGCGCTTTAATATCCGCCTGCACACCGCAATGGCCGGCAAACGCCATTTCTGCCAACGTGACCAGAAGGCCACCGTCAGAGCGGTCGTGATAGGCCAACAGTGCGCGATCGGCCACCAGTTTTTGCATGGCGTTAAAGAAGCCCGCCAATTGCTCGACGTTACGCACGTCGGCCGGTTTATCGCCTAACTGACGGTAAACCTGTGCCAATGCGGTGGCGCCCAGCGCGTTATGCCCGTTACCCAAGTCGATCAACAACAGCGCGCTGTCGCCTTTATCGGTACGCAACTGCGGCGTCACGGTGTGACGCACGTCTTCCACGCGGGCAAAACCAGTGATGACCAACGACAACGGCGAGGTCATTTCGCGCTGTTCGTTACCTTCCTGCCAGCGAGTTTTCATCGACATTGAGTCTTTGCCCACGGGAATCGTGATACCCAGCGCTGGGCAAAGCTCTTCGCCGACGGCTTTCACGGCTTCATACAGACCGGCATCTTCACCCGGGTGACCTGCCGCTGCCATCCAGTTTGCGGAAAGCTTCACACGTTTGAGCGAACCAATCTCAGTTGCTGCCAGGTTGGTCAGGGCTTCCCCTACCGCCAGACGGCCGGAGGCGGCGAAGTCCAGCAGAGCAACCGGTGCACGCTCGCCGATCGACATCGCTTCACCGTAGTAACTGTCCAGGCTGGCGGTCGTAACCGCACAGTCCGCTACCGGGATCTGCCACGGACCTACCATCTGATCACGCGCTACCATACCGGTCACGGTACGGTCGCCAATGGTGATCAGGAAAGTTTTCTCGGCGACGGCCGGCAGGTGCAGAACGCGTTTGACCGCATCAGCCACCGTGATGTTGTCGCGCTGTACCGGCTGGCCTTTGGCCTGCAGACGCGTTACGTCGCGGGTCATCTTCGGCGTTTTGCCCAGCAGCACGTCCAAAGGCATATCGATCGGTTGATTGTCGAAATGACTGTCGTTCAGCGTCAAATGCTGTTCTTCGGTCGCTTCACCAATCACGGCATAAGGGGCGCGTTCACGGCGGCAAATCTCATCAAACTGCGCCATCTGTGCTGGCGCAATCGCCATGACATAACGTTCTTGAGATTCGTTACACCAGACTTCCAGCGGGCTCATGCCCGGTTCGTCGTTCAGAATATCGCGCAGTTCGAAACGGCCACCGCGGCCACCGTCACTGACCAGCTCAGGCATGGCGTTGGACAAGCCACCAGCACCTACATCGTGAATAAACAGAATGGGGTTTTGTGCGCCCAGCTGCCAGCAGCGGTCGATCACTTCCTGGCAACGACGCTCCATTTCCGGGTTGTCGCGCTGTACTGAGGCGAAATCCAGATCGGCGTCGGACTGGCCGGACGCCATCGAAGAAGCAGCACCACCGCCCAAACCGATGTTCATTGCCGGGCCACCCAGCACCACCAGTTTGGCGCCTACGGTGATTTCCCCTTTTTGCACGTGATCGGCGCGAATGTTGCCGATACCGCCCGCCAGCATGATCGGCTTGTGGTAGCCACGCAGTTCCACGCCGTTATGGCTGTTGACCTGCTCTTCATAGGTACGGAAGTAACCCACCAGCGCCGGGCGGCCAAATTCGTTGTTGAATGCCGCGCCGCCTAATGGGCCTTCGGTCATGATGTCCAGTGCGGTAACGATGCGATCAGGTTTACCGAAATCCTGCTCCCACGGCTGTTCAAAGCCAGGAATACGCAGGTTGGAGACCGAGAAACCGACCAGACCCGCCTTGGGTTTTGCACCGCGACCGGTAGCCCCCTCGTCACGGATCTCACCGCCGGAGCCGGTAGCTGCGCCAGGCCATGGGGAGATTGCTGTCGGGTGGTTATGGGTTTCTACCTTCATCAGAATATGTGCTTCTTCCTGATGATAATCATATTGACCGCTTGCCGACTCAGCGAAGAAGCGCCCGACCTGCGATCCCTCCATCACTGCGGCGTTATCTTTATAAGCCGACAGCACATAATCCGGCGTCTGCTCAAACGTGTTTTTGATCATTTTGAACAGCGACTTCGGCTGTTGCACACCGTCGATGATCCAATCGGCGTTGAAAATTTTATGGCGGCAGTGCTCAGAGTTGGCCTGCGCAAACATATAGAGTTCGATATCCGTCGGGTTGCGCCCCAGACCGGTAAAGGCATTCAGAAGATAGTCAATTTCATCCTCGGCCAGCGCCAGACCCAACTTGATGTTGGCCTGTTCCAGCGCGCTGCGCCCTTCACCCAGCATATCGATTGCCTGGTAAGGCGCAGGCTGATGCTGAGCGAACAGTTGTTCCGCCTGTTGCAAACTGCTGAAGACGGTTTCCATCATGCGATCGTGCAACAGTACAGCAAGCTGCTGCCATTGCGCTTCGGTCAAGGTCGGCGCTTTGACGTAGAACGCCAGGCCACGCTCCAACCGCAATACCTGCGTCAAACCGCAGTTATGGGCGATGTCGCTGGCTTTGGAAGACCATGGAGAAATAGTGCCCGGACGCGGCGTCACCAGCAGCAAGCGGCCTTCAGGGGCATGTTCGGCGAGAGAGGGGCCGTACTTGAGTAGACGCTGGAGCTTGGCATGCTCTTCGGCGTTTAGCGGCGCGCTAACATCAGCAAAGTGGACGTACTCGGCGTAGATATCACTAACAGGAAGTTGAGCGTCCTGACAGCGGGACAGCAGTTTGGTAACACGAAAAGCCGACAAAGCGGGCGAACCACGCAGTATTTCCATAATCAAAGTTCTCTCGTCTTCGAAGCAACTGACTTCAGCACTTCATTGGGCGCAACAGGGGGAAAACGCGCGCCATTATAGAGAATCTACGCCGCAGACGAAACCGTTTGCGTAGCTATTATTGATAAAAGCTGTTTGCGCCATCGAATTGTCATAACGTGTCAATAAAGTTGCACGCTGGCGTTTTGTTGCGCAAAATGCCCCCGCACTGGTGATTTAACCATAAGAAAATACTGGTTTGCTGTCGGCAGTGTACGTGTGCCACCACTGGATAACTATTTGAAACGCCTTAAAATAAACTACATTCTAATCGGTGTTGTTACCTTGCTTCTGGCGCTCGCCCTGTGGCCCAATATTACCTGGCGCGGCGGTCAGGGTGGGCAACTCGAAGAGATTAAATCCCGCGGAGAGTTGCGTATCAGTACGCTAAACTCGCCGTTAACCTATTTCACGACCAAACAGGGGCCGAGTGGTCTCGACTATGAGTTGGCAAAACGCTTCGCCAACTATCTGGGTGTGAAACTGGTGGTGATCCCACATAAGAATATCAATGACCTTTTTGACGATTTAGACGACGACGATGCAGACCTGCTGGCTGCGGGCCTGATCTACAATCAGGATCGCCTGAGCCGTGCGCGCACCGGTCCGGCGTATTATTCCGTCTCCCAACAGTTGGTCTACCGCTTGGGAACAGCGCGGCCAAAAACCTTTGCCGATATTAAAGGCAAGCTGGCCGTTGCCTCTGGCTCCGCGCACGTCAGCACGCTGAAGCAGCTTAAGCAAAGTAAGTTCCCGAACCTCAGTTGGGAATCCTCCAGCGACCTCACCTCAAAGGAGCTGTTGGAGCAGGTCGCTGACGGCAAGCTGGACTATACCCTCGGGGATTCAGTGACCATTGCCCTGCTGCAACGTATCCACCCGCAGCTGGCGGTCGCCTTCGATGTTACTGACGAAGAACCTGTCACCTGGTATTTGAAACGCGGCACTGACGACAGCCTGTATGCAGCCATGTTGGACTTCTACAGCCAGATGGTTGACGACGGGACGTTGGCACGGCTGGAAGAGAAATATCTCGGCCACGTCGGCAGCTTCGATTACGTTGATACCAAAACCTTCCTGTCAGCTATCGACTCAGTCCTGCCGACATTCCGCTCGCTGTTTGAAAAATATGCCAACGAGATCGACTGGAAACTGCTGGCTGCCATTGCCTATCAGGAATCGCACTGGAATCCCCAGGCAACCTCACCGACGGGTGTACGCGGCCTCATGATGCTCACGCGGGCCACTGCCGACGGTCTGGGGGTTAATGATCGTCTCGATCCCGAGGAAAGCATCCAGGGTGGCGCACTCTATCTGCAAAGGTTGATGGCCAAGGTCCCTGACAGCGTGCCGGAAGATGAACGCATCTGGTTCTCACTGGCGGCCTACAACATGGGCTGGGGCCATATGCTTGATGCCCGTAAGCTGACCAAGATGCAAAAAGGCAACCCGGATAGCTGGGTGGACGTTAAACAACGGCTGCCGATGCTCAGCCAAAAACGCTACTACCCGCAGTTGACCTACGGTTATGCACGCGGGCGTGAAGCCTATAACTACGTAGAGAACATCCGGCGCTATCAGGTCAGTTTGGTGGGTTATCTACTGGAAAAAGAGAGAAAGGCGGCACAGGAAGCAGCCGAACAGGCTGAACTGGGGAAAGGCTATCCGGCCGTCACACCGGAACTGGCACTTAACTTCTGATTAATCTGGGATCTTATCCAGACCTGTGCGCTGTGCCAGTTTCAATGCTTTTTGCTGCTCACGGCGCATGCGGAAAAAGTTGCTCAACGTGGCAGCGCACTCCTCGGCCAACACGCCGGACAGAATTTCCACCTGATGATTCATGCCAGGGTGACGCAAAATATCCACCAGGGATCCTGCCGCACCGGTTTTTACATCGGGTGCGCCGTATACCAACCGGCGAATGCGGCTATGCACCATTGCCCCGGCACACATCACACAAGGCTCCAGTGTCACATACAGCGTGGCGTTCAGCAGACGGTAGTTCTGCAATACCGAGCCCCCCTGCCTCAGAGCCATGATCTCTGCATGCGCCGTGGGATCGTGGCGACCAATCGGCCGATTCCAGCCTTCGCCAATGACCTGGTTATCCAGCACCAGCAATGCTCCCACGGGGACTTCACCTTCTTCTTGCGCACGCAAGGCCAGCTGCAATGCCTGACGCATCCAGTATTCATCGTTATATTCAGTCATTGCATCATTCCTCGTGCACTTTGCGGCGGGCATTATACACACTAGGGGCGCTGCATGCTGCGCCCGCGTTAACCGGAACGAAGATATTCGCCACCGGTAAGCAGGTGCCAAGGTGAAGTCTGCAGCTTGCATTGCAGCGGGTATATACTGAGTCAATAACGGTGTTTTTCAGGGACAGGAAACATGAAATTCAATAAAAAAAATGCCGCCGTAGTGCGTAAAGCACTGGACGGCTGGGTGAGTGAAGGCGCACTGACGACACAGCAACAGCAACAACTGCTCCAGCATGTCGAAGTACAGCCCTTCGACTGGCGGCGGCTGGCACGCTATGCGTTTCTTGCCGCACTGGCTTCACTGGTTATCGCCGTCAGTAGCCTGTTCGCCGACAGCGCGCTGCTTTATCGGCTCAGTGAGCTGTTCCGCTTTGATGCCCCCGTGCGTATGACGATTGCCGCCATACTCGCTGCCCTTGGCTATGCCTGGGCATTGCGCCGACGTCAAAGGTATCCGGAAAAACGTTACGGCAATGAAGCTGCGTTATTTGTTGCCGTATTGCTGACCGCCTGCGCCCTGTGGCAGATGGGCGTTTGGCTGGATAATGGCAGCGGCCGAATTTCACTCCTGCTGATGTTTGCCGCCCTGCTGTATGGCGTGATTGGCTGGTTCAGCCGCTCGGGACTGGTGTGGTGGTTTGCTCTGCTGTCGCTCGGTAACGCCTTCGGCGCGGAAACCGGATATCTGTCGGGCTGGGGTGCCTACTGGCTGGGCATGAGTTTCCCTATTCGCTTTATCGCCTTCGGTGCCGTACTGATCGCTGCCGCATTGCTGCTGCAACCGCAGCTCGCTCGCCGTGGTCTGGAGCGGGTTTCACTGGCGATGGGGTTGTTATACCTATTTATTGCCCTCTGGTTACTGTCGATCTTTGGCAACTATGGCGATCTTGACAGTTGGTACAGCGCACGCCAGATCGAACTGTTCCACTGGAGTCTGTTGTTTGGTATCGCCGCGGTGGGGTGTATTGGGTTGGGACTCAAACGTGACGACGCCATGTTGCGCGGGTTCGGCCTGACCTTTCTTGGTATTAACCTCTACACGCGTTTTTTCGAGTTTTTCTGGGATGCCATGCCGAAGGCTATTTTCTTTGTGCTACTTGGCCTCAGTCTGTGGGCATTGGGACATTACGCAGAGAAGATATGGCAACTGGGCCGTAAACCTCATGATCAAACAGATGATTAAGGCCCACCAGCTTAACGGTTAAATTTACTACTGGATTTGGTTCGGAACGAGCCAAATCCACACCTTGTAAATGGTTAAATTAAAATAAAATCAATCACCTGACTTATCCACCTCGATATTGCGATAGATCATGATAATTGAATAATTAGCATAGTAGTGTTTGAGGCAAGCAATAAAGCGTTTATCAAGGAGTGAGTTATGGCTGCTTCAACTTTCTTTATCCCCTCCGTCAATATGATTGGTTCTGGCTGTCTGGAAGAAGCAGCGAACACCATGAAACAACAGGGGCTGGGTTACGCACTGATCGTGACCGACAAAGTATTGAATAACATTGGCGTGGTCGCCCAGGTTCAACAATTACTCGCCGCACAGCACATCGAAAGCTGCGTTTATGACGGCACGCATCCAAATCCAACCACCCTGAACGTGAAACAAGGCTTGGCCTTGCTGCAAGAACACCAGTGCGATTGTGTCGTCTCGCTCGGTGGGGGCTCACCGCACGATTGTGCCAAAGGTATTGCACTGCTGGCGACTAACGGTGGGGACATCAAGGATTATGAAGGTGTTGATCGTTCTGCCAAACCGCAGCTACCGATGATTGCCATTAACACCACCGCAGGTACCGCCTCTGAAATGACCCGTTTTTGCATCATTACTGATGAAGCGCGTCACATCAAAATGGCGATTGTCGACAAACACGTTACCCCAATCCTGTCCGTCAACGATCCACACCTGATGGCTGGCATGCCAAAAGGGCTAACCGCCGCGACCGGGATGGATGCGCTCACCCACGCGATAGAGGCCTATGTTTCCAGCGCGGCTAACCCGATTACCGATGCTTGCGCACTGAAAGCCGTCACCATGATCAGCGAGTCGCTGCGTGACGCAGTCGCCGACGGCAACAATATGCAGGCGCGTGAAAACATGGCCTACGCCCAGTTCCTGGCTGGGATGGCCTTCAATAACGCCTCGCTCGGCTATGTGCACGCCATGGCGCACCAGCTCGGCGGTTTCTACGACCTGCCACACGGGGTGTGTAATGCCGTGCTGTTGCCGCATGTGCAGGAGTTCAATGCGAGCGTTTGTGCACCACGGCTAAAAGACATCGCTGCCGCCATGGGCCTCGACGTGACGCACCTCAATAGCCAACAAGGTGCCGTCGCCTGTATCGCTGCCATCCGTTTACTGGCGCAAGACGTCGGCATCCCGGCTGGGCTGCGTGATTTAAAGGTGAAGGAACAGGACTTTGATACGCTGGCAACCAACGCATTGAATGACGCTTGCGGCTTCACCAACCCGATACAAGCGACCCACAAACAGATTGTCGCCATCTTCCGCGCGGCAATGTAAGCCATCAGAAACAGTAAAGGGCGGAGATTCCGCCCTTTACTGTTATTCCAACTGTTGCAGCTCACCCAGCTTACTGACCCGCCAACGGTGCTCGCAGAAATACAACAAGGGGTTATCCTGCTTGCTGTCGCTGTAGCCGCTGTAGAGCTTGAGCGGTGCGCCAAGACGCTGCTCCAACTGGGTGACCTTCTGTTCACCTAAACAGCGTAGAGTCAGAACCCAACCACCGTAACGCCGTACAATACGGCTACCGACCAATTGCACCTGCGGCAAGAAAGCGGAATCCTGATAAACCTGTTCCACAAGCCGTTCTGGTGAGCCCGTGATCAACCATACTTGCGCATCCTGGGCATCGAGGTATTGCCGCAAGCGCATTTGCACCACCGGAAAAGCCGTCACTCTTTGCCGGAAATCACTGACGAAACGCCGCTCCAGCGCCTTTAGGCTGGCCTCCGTTCGACCAAAGGTGATCGCCCACAGCAGTACACTCATGGGCCAGCGCGCGGCACGCCCCATCACCAACAGCGTTACTCCAATAACCGGCAGCAAGGGCACCACCAGCAACAGATTGAGCGGCAAATGACGTAACAAGAAGCGCAAGAAACTGCCAAACATATCTTCCTGATGCAGCGTCCCGTCCAGATCAAAGAACACCACGCGGCGACCTTCCACGGCCTGTTGGCTTTGCTTCTCGCTCAAACGCTACTCCTCAGGATCGTTGAATCCCATTATCCAGGTGAAAATAAATCCAGCGGCAATGGTAATCACCAGACCAGCCAGATACAACATCACCTTACCCGAGACAATGGTTAACGCCAAAGGTAAACCTGAGATACCGAAGGTGATCACCGTCGCCACTTTCCAGTAGCTGATCAGCGCCCCTCCGACCGCACCACCGAGGCAGGCGGCGATAAAGGGTTTACCCAACGGCAGCGTCACACCGAAAATCAAGGGTTCGCCAATGCCGAGAATGCCGACCGGCAACGCCCCTTTGATCACCTTTTTTAGGCGCGCATTGCGGGTTTTCATTAATACCGCCAACGCGGCCCCCACCTGACCGACTCCCGCCATCGCTAAAATCGGCAACAGTGGGTTGGAACCGTGGGCCTGCACCAGTTCGACGTGGATCGGCACCAGCCCTTGATGCAAACCGGACAACACCAGCGGCAAGAACAGCCCGGACAACACCGCCCCCACCAGCAAGCCACCCTTGTCGATCGCCAGATTGGCACCGTGGGCAATGGCATCAGAGATGTAACCCCCCAGCGGCTGCAGGATCACAATGGCCAACGACGCCGTCACCAACGTGGTAATCAGCGGATTGAGGATCAACTCAATGGATTCCGGCAGCCAATTGCGCAGGCGTTTTTCCACCCAGCACATCAATGCCACCACCAACAGCACCGCAATTACCCCACCGCGCCCGGGTTGCAACGCTTCGCCAAACAAAGTGATCTGCGCCAACGCCGGGCTAGAGAGAATACCGGCCATCACGCCGCCCATGGCCTGGGAACCGCCAAACACCCGTGCGGCATTCACCCCCACCAAAATATTCATGATGGCGAACACCGCGCTGCCGAAAATCGCCAGCAACCCCAGCACGTTGGGATAATTCACCGCCAGATCGCCGGCAATATCCGGCCGCTTCAGCACGTTGATAATGCCGGTAATCAGACCGGAAGCGATAAACGCCGGTATCAGGGGAATAAAGACATCGGCCAGTTTTTTCAGCGCTCCGCTCATTGGTGCCGAATACTTTTGCTTAGCCTGCGCCTTGTTGCGGGCGATACTGTCCTCAGCGGCCGCAGGGGCACCGCTGAGCAGTGTACGCATGGCGTCCACCACCTTGGCCGCGGCACCGGGGCCAACGATGAATTGATGCTGTTCGCCTTGCTTGATGTAGCCCTTAATACCCGGTAACTGCTTGAGCAGCGCTAAATCAAGACGTTGCTCATCGTTAACCTCAACGCGAACCCGTGTCATGCAGTTTTCCAGCCGGAGGATATTCCCCTCACCGCCAATCCCCGCCAGAATCTGTGTTGCCAGTGCCGTTGTTTTGTCCATCGCCCGCCCCAGGTATGGTTTAGCGCGTCAGTGCCGCGCGCAAATAGCCGTCATGTTGCTGTAAGCGCTGCTGCGCCTCATCTGCATCAACGCCAGCCAGAATCATCAGGATTGCCGGTTTGACCTCAAAGCGGGTCTGCTTCAGTGCAGTTTCAGCCTGACTGCGCTCGGCTCCGGTGGCTTCCATCACGATGCGACAGGCACGATCCACCAGTTTTACGTTGGTGGCTTTCACATCCACCATCAGATTTTCATACACCTTACCGAGCTTGACCATCGCACCTGTCGACAACATATTCAGCACCAGCTTCTGCGCAGTGCCGGATTTCATGCGCGTTGAGCCGGTCAAGGCTTCCGGCCCCACGACGGGCGAAATTGCCACCTGCGCCTCATGCGCGATCGGTGAATCCGGGTTGCAGGAGATGGCTACCGTTGGGCAACCCAGTTGCCTTGCGTAGCGCAACGCACCGATCACATAGGGTGTGCGCCCAGACGCCGCCAACCCCACCACGATGTCGGTCGCCGTCAAATTCAATGCCAAGAGATCGGCCTCACCCAGTGCGGCATCGTCCTCCGCGCCTTCTACCGCTTTGAGCAACGCCCCTGGGCCACCGGCAATCAGTCCGATCACCATGCCATGGGGCACACCGAATGTCGGTGGGCATTCAGACGCATCCAGCACGCCAAGACGGCCGCTGGTCCCTGCCCCCAGATAAATCAGCCGGCCACCAGCCTTCAGCGCGGCCGCAGCCAAATCCACCGCTTGAGCAATAGCAGGCAACACCTTCTCAATTGCCTCTGGCACCTTTCGGTCTTCCCGGTTAAAACAACTCACCATCTCCAGCGTCGACATTTCATCCAGCCCCATGGTGGCTGGGTTGCGGGTTTCGGATACCAATGCGCCTAAGTTCATTTCTTCACCTTTGAATTTTTAATTCACAAACTAATTTATTATCTGAATATTTTATTCAACAAAGCGAGCGTTTTTTGCTATTTTAAAGACTCGGTCACAAAAATTTTCACTGCGCGTTTTCGCCGCCCACGTGGCAGAATGGCCGCTGGCCTCCAGAGAAAGATGAATGAGTACTCTTCTTCGTATTCGCCAGATGTATCCAACACTGGCTCAAAATGACCGCAAGCTGGCGGATTTCCTGCTGCATAACGCCGAGCAGGCGCGCCACCTTAGCTCACAAAAGCTGGCCCAGTTGGCTGGGGTCAGTCAGTCGAGCGTCGTGAAGTTTGCGCAGAAAATGGGTTACAAAGGCTTTCCTGCGCTAAAGCTGGCGTTGAGCGAAACGCTGGCTCACCCACAAGCAGAACCCGTCGTTACGGTGCATAACCAGATCCTCAGCAGCGATGCATTGAAAACCGTCGGTGAAAAGTTACTGGTAGAAAAGCAGGCGGCTCTGCGGGCTACACTGGATATCAACAGTGAGGAACGCCTTCATCAGGGGCTGGAAATGCTGCGCCAGGCGCGAAGGGTCATCTTGCTGGGGATTGGCGCTTCCGGGCTGGTTGCCAAAGACTTCTCTTACAAGCTGCTGAAAATTGGCGTTATGGCCGTTGCCGAACCGGATATGCACGTCCAATTGGCAGCGGTTCAGGCACTGGATAAACGGGATTTACTGCTGGCCATTTCGTTTAGCGGTGAACGCAGAGAAATCAATCTGGCGGCCGAAGAAGCCCGTATGGCAGGCGCGAAAGTGTTGGCGCTAACCAGTTTCTCGCCCAATGGCCTGCAGCAACGCGCCGACCATTGTTTGTATACCATCGCCGAAGAACCCAACACCCGCAGCGCCGCTATTTCTTCCAGCACCGCTCAATATGCTCTTACCGATCTGCTGTTCATGGCCTTGATTCAGCACGATCTCGATCACGCACGAGACCGCATCAAACACAGCGAACAGTTAGTGAAAAAGTTGGTTTAAAGGGTATAATCGGCGCTGCAAAAAATACCCCTATTAACGTTGAGAGATAAGTCATGGCCCTGCTAATTACGCGCAAATGCATCAACTGCGACATGTGCGAGCCGGAATGCCCCAATCAGGCGATTTCGATGGGTGATGATATCTACCAGATTGATACCGATCGCTGCACCGAATGTGTCGGTCATTACGATACGCCCACCTGCCAGCAGGTGTGCCCCATCGACAATACCATTGTCGTTAACCCTCAGCACCGCGAAACCAACGAACAGCTGTGGGACAAGTTTGTGGTGCTGCACCACGCCGAGCAGCTGTAACGGCCCAGGTTCCAGATCGAAAAGGGCGCCAACAGGCGCCCTTTTTTTGTGGCAAAGCCAGGCCGTTATCCTTCGATAATCACCGTAGCGCAGGCGTAACGCCGTTCATCGGCCAGCGAAACGTGGATGGATGTCACCCCCATTTCCTGTGCCAATTCGGCAGCACGCGCGTGCAGACGAATATTTGGCTTGCCGAGACCGTCGTTAAAAACTTCAAACTGATTAAACGCCAAGCCATTGCGAATACCGGTACCAAATGCCTTGGCAACGGCCTCTTTCACCGCAAACCTTTTGGCCAGGAAACGCACCGGCTGCTGATGCTGCTGATACAGCGCCCACTCGGCATCGCTCAGCACGCGCCGCGCCAGACGATCGCCGCTGCGCTCGACGACGGCTTCGATACGCGCCATTTCGACAATGTCGGTGCCCAGCCCCAGCACGGCCATTAGCGACGTGCTTCGCGCATCAGCTGTTTCATATCCGCGACGGCAGCAGGTAGACCACACATCACCGCCTGCCCGATAATCGCGTGGCCGATATTCAACTCATGCATTTCCGGCAGTGCCGCGATAGGCTGAACGTTATGGTAAGTCAGGCCATGTCCGGCATTCACCTTCAGGCCTTTTTCTGCCGCGTAAGTTGCAGCAACCGCAATACGATGCAGCTCGGCTTTCACCGCCAGCTCGCCTTCGGCTTCCGCATAAGCGCCGGTATGGATTTCAATGTAAGGGGCTCCTACCGCCACCGCGGCATCGATCTGCCGATGGTCAGGATCGATAAACAGCGATACCAAAATGCCGGCCTGCGCCAGTCGCTCAACTGCAACGGACATTTTGTCCTGTTGTCCGGCAACATCCAGCCCACCTTCAGTGGTCACTTCTTCACGTTTTTCCGGCACCAGGCAACAAAAATGCGGCTTCAGCTCAATCGCGATATCCAGCATTTCATCCGTCACGGCCATTTCCAGATTCATGCGTGTCTGGATGGTCTGACGCAAAATGCGAACGTCGCGATCGGTGATATGACGACGATCTTCACGAAGGTGTACCGTGATCCCATCGGCTCCTGCTTGCTCGGCAATAAATGCGGCCTGAACCGGATCCGGGTATTGGGTTCCGCGCGCGTTACGTAACGTGGCGATGTGATCGATATTGACGCCCAGCAGCAAATCAGCCATGACAACCCTCTAAAGAATTGATTTTCAGTGGCCGTAGTTTACACGTGGGGGCTGCGCGGCAAAAGGGGAAAAGGTCAGGCGTCGTCGACCGGGGTATCCGGCTGTTTACGGACGAACTGACGAAATAGTTCACGGCTCTTCAACGGCTTTCCACCCAGATAGGGCTTGAGTGCCATACGCGTGAAACGCTTGGCCGCACGTAATGTCGACACATCAGGGAACTGACGCTCTGCCAACGCACGTAGCTCACGACCGGTAAAGCTGTAATGGTCTACCACCAGACTGGCGATAAAACCTTTTTCTTCGCGGTAACGGTAGGTCATACCCTCATCCACCGGCAACCCGCTGCCGGCGCAATGCAGAAAATCCAGACCGTATCCCAGATGGTTCAACAACGCTAATTCAAACTGACGCAATGCCAGCTCCGGCGAAACCTCTTCAGCCGCCAGCGCCTGCAAACACTGTAAGTAATCGAAGAACAATACCGAGTAGTTGGCTTCTTGTTCTAACACCCGTGACAGCAATTCGTTCACGTACAGGCCGCTGTACAGCATCATGCCACTGAGAGGTAAACCCAGGGAGACCGCTTCGGCGTTGCGCAGCGTTTTGACTTCGCCACGACCACCCCAGCGTACCAAGAGAGGAGTAAAGGGTTGCAGGCAACCCTTTAAATTGGAGCGGCGGCTGCGCGCGCCTTTTGCCAGCAAACGCACCCGCCCATGACCTTCTGTGAACATATCCAGCATGAGACTGGTTTCACTGTACGGTCGTCCATGCAGGACGAAAGCGCGCTCCCAGCCGTCCATTGGATAGGTTATTTCAGATCGTCGGTATAGCCCAGGCTACGCAGCGCACGTTCGTCATCCGCCCAGCCCGATTTCACTTTCACCCACAGTTCCAGATGCACTTTGGTTTCAAACATCTGTTCCATATCCTGGCGGGCTTCGATGCCGATCGTTTTGATCTTCGCACCTTTGTTACCGATGACCATTTTCTTCTGGCCTTCACGCTCGACCAGAATCAGACCGTGTACGTTGTAACCACCGCGCTCGTTCGGTACAAACTGTTCGATCTCAACCGTCACAGAGTAAGGCAGTTCTTCACCCAGGAAACGCATCAGCTTTTCACGGATGATTTCCGACGCCATAAAACGCTGGGAACGATCGGTAATGTAATCGTCCGGGAAGTGGTGTTCCGCTTCCGGCAATAACTTGCGTGCAATAGCCGCGATAGTGTCCACGTTCATGCCTTTCTCGGCAGAGATTGGCACCACGTCGAGGAAGTTCATCTGCTGGCTAAGGAACGCGATATGCGGCAACAGTTTGGATTTGTCGGTAACGTTGTCGACCTTGTTGATCGCCAGCAGTACCGGACATTTCAAACTACGCAGCTTATTGACCACCATTTCATCATCAGGGGTCCAGTTAGTTCCTTCCACAACGAAGATCACCAGCTCGACGTCGCCGATTGAGCTGCTGGCTGCGCGGTTCATCAAACGGTTGATGGCGCGTTTTTCTTCGATGTGCAGACCCGGGGTATCGACGTAAATCGCCTGATAGGCGCCATCGGTGTCGATACCCATGATGCGGTGACGGGTCGTCTGCGGTTTACGCGAGGTGATGGAGACTTTTTGCCCCAACAGTTGGTTCAGCAACGTGGATTTGCCCACGTTGGGACGACCGACTATCGCGATAAAACCACAGTATTGTTTTTCTTCGCTCATTCAAGCTCCAGCTTTTTCAGCGCTTGTTCCGCTGCCGCCTGTTCAGCTTTACGGCGGCTTGAGCCTGTTCCCACGACGGGTTCGCTCAAACCACTCACCTGACAGTGGATAGTAAACTCCTGATCGTGCGCCTCACCGCGAACCTGCACCACCAGATAAGAAGGTAACGGCAGATGACGACCTTGCAAAAACTCCTGTAAACGGGTTTTTGGATCTTTCTGCTTATCACCAGGGCTGATTTCGTCCAACCGGCTGCGATACCAGTCCAAAATCAGTCGTTCAACAGTTTGGATATCGCTATCCAGGAACACGCCGCCAATTAATGCCTCTACCGTGTCCGCCAGGATTGATTCGCGGCGGAACCCACCGCTTTTCAACTCACCCGGGCCCAGACGCAGACATTCTCCCAGATCGAACTCGCGTCCCATCTCCGCCAACGTATTACCACGCACCAGCGTGGCACGCATGCGGCTCATATCGCCCTCGTCTACGCGAGGAAAACGATGGTAGAGCGCGTTGGCGATGACAAAACTAAGAATAGAGTCACCCAGAAACTCAAGACGTTCATTGTGTTTACTGCTGGCGCTACGGTGAGTTAACGCTTGCAGTAAGAGCTCCTGCTGTTGAAAAGTGTAGCCCAGCTTCCGCTGCAGCCTATTTATTACGATGGGGTTCATGAGTTACCAATAGATCAAGAATGCGTCAAAAACTTGCAGCATACGGAACAGGCCTGCTTCGCCGAAAGCCAATCCAAAGCTGTTTCGTTTGCAGTGGCTCCCAACAGGGAGCCAACTTTTTATCGCTCGAGCCGGTATTCTACAACGAGTGGAAATATAATGCTGCGTTAATAGACGCCTGATTAATGAATTCCACCGATGCGGCTAAATCTTACGCCGGTAGGCCATTCGCCTTCCTGCTTTTCAAAACTCATCCAGATAGCCGTGGCTTTACCCACCAGATTTTTCTCCGGTACGAAGCCCCAATAACGGCTGTCAGCGCTGTTGTCGCGGTTATCACCCATCATGAAGTAATGACCCGCAGGCACAACCCACTCCGCCAGCGGTTTACCTGGCTGCTGGTAATAAGCCCCCACCTGATCCTGCGTGCCCGGCACGGTCAGAATATGGTGAGAAACAGTCCCCAGCGTTTCCTGACGCTCACGCAGACGGATGCCACCCTGCGGCACATTGTCGCTCAACGGAATCTGGTAGAAGCCGTTGCTGGCCTCGCCCATGCCGCTGCGGCTAAACAGCTGCACAAAGTCGCTCGGTTGCGCATCGTTGTAAGTCACCGCCAATGCGGTATCGCATGATTGACCGCTATTACACGAAGGCTGGACGGTCACACGCTTATTGACGGGATCGTAACTTACACGGTCGCCCGGCAAGCCAATGACGCGTTTGATATAATCCAGCTTTGGATCCAATGGATATTTAAATACCGCAATATCACCACGCTTCGGATGGCCGGTTTCAATTAGCGTCGTCTGGGTAATAGGATCTTTAATGCCGTAAGCATATTTCTCCACCAGAATAAAATCGCCAATTAACAACGTCGGCATCATTGAGCCCGACGGGATCTGGAAGGGTTCGTAAATAAACGAACGCACCACAAAGACCAACAGCAATACCGGGAAAACGGATGCACCGGTTTCAACCCAGCCTGGCTGCTTCGCCACTTTCGCCAACGTTTTATCGTCTACAGCGCCTGCAGTTTGTGCATTCACCGCCGCAATTTTCGCCCGGCGAGCCGGCGCCCATCTGAAGCGCTCAAAGGCCCAAATGATCCCGGTGACTAACGTTGCCAGTGCCAGGATCAGGGCAAACATATTCGCCATGCAAACTCCCTAGTTACGCGAACTTGTCGCTGTTACTTACTGTCTTTGCCAACGTGCAGAATGGCCAGGAACGCCTCTTGTGGCAACTCAACGTTACCCACCTGCTTCATGCGTTTCTTACCGTCTTTCTGTTTCTGCAGCAGTTTTTTCTTACGGCTAACGTCACCGCCGTAGCATTTTGCCAACACGTTTTTACGCAGCTGTTTCACCGTTGAACGCGCGATGATATGCGTACCGATAGCGGCCTGGATGGCAATATCGAACTGCTGGCGTGGGATCAGCTCTTTCATCTTCTCGACCAGTTCGCGACCGCGATACTGCGCATTGTCACGGTGAGTGATCAACGCCAACGCATCCACGCGCTCGTTGTTGATCAGCACGTCGACGCGCACCATGTCGGAGGTCTGGAACCGCTTGAAGTTGTAATCCAGCGACGCATAGCCACGGGAGGTGGACTTCAGGCGATCGAAGAAGTCGAGCACCACTTCCGCCATCGGGATTTCGTAAGTCAGCGCAACCTGGTTACCGTGATAAACCATGTTGGTCTGCACGCCACGCTTTTCGATACACAGGGTAATCACACTGCCCAGGTATTCCTGCGGCATCAGCATGTGACATTCGGCGATCGGTTCACGCAACTCTTCGATATTATTGAGCGGAGGCAGCTTGGACGGGCTATCAACGTAGATAGTCTCTTTGCTGGTGGTTTCCACTTCATACACTACCGTCGGTGCGGTGGTGATCAGCTCCAGATCGTATTCACGTTCCAGACGTTCCTGGATGATCTCCATGTGCAGCAGGCCAAGGAAGCCACAGCGGAAACCGAAGCCCAACGCGGTGGAGCTCTCTGGCTCATAGAACAGGGAGGCGTCGTTCAGG
Source organism: Serratia sp. NPDC087055 (assembly GCF_044900985.1). Lineage (NCBI taxonomy): Bacteria > Pseudomonadati > Pseudomonadota > Gammaproteobacteria > Enterobacterales > Yersiniaceae > Serratia > Serratia sp. NPDC087055. The sequence goes on along the minus strand of NZ_JBJDOG010000005.1, from coordinate 91,609 downwards.
CTCAGTTTGCCCAACGCATCGCGGAAGGACTCATAGTCGTCAGAGCTGATTGGGAACAGACCCGCGTAAACCTGTGGCTTCACTTTTTTGAAACCTGGCAAGGCTTTGTCTGCCGGCTGACGTGCCAACGTCAGGGTATCGCCTACCGGCGCGCCAAGAATGTCTTTGATAGCACAAACCAACCAGCCTACTTCGCCGCAGTTCAATACGTCACGATCAACACGCTTTGGCGTGAAGATACCCAGACGATCGGCATTATAGGTTTGGCCGGTGCTCATGACCTTGATCTTGTCGCCCTTACGCATGGTGCCGTTCTTGACACGCACCAGGGAAACAACGCCCAGGTAGTTATCGAACCAAGAGTCGATGATCAATGCCTGCAATGGCGCGTCTGGATCGCCTTCTGGCCCTGGGATATCGCGCACCAGACGTTCCAGAACGTCGGGTACACCCACGCCGGTCTTGGCCGAGCAACGCACTGCGTCGGTCGCATCAATACCCACGATGTCTTCAATTTCCTGCGCAGCGCGATCGGGATCGGCAGCCGGCAAGTCAATCTTGTTCAGTACCGGCACCACTTCCAGATTCATATCCAGCGCGGTGTAGCAGTTAGCCAACGTCTGAGCTTCTACGCCCTGCCCGGCATCAACCACCAGCAGTGCACCTTCACAAGCGGCCAGTGAACGAGAAACTTCATAGGAGAAGTCAACGTGCCCTGGCGTGTCGATAAAGTTGAGCTGATAGGTTTGGCCGTCTAGCGCTTTATAGTCCAGCGTCACGCTTTGGGCTTTAATGGTAATGCCACGCTCACGCTCCAGATCCATAGAATCGAGCACCTGCGCAGCCATTTCACGTTCAGTCAAGCCACCGCAAATTTGGATAATACGGTCGGACAGCGTCGACTTACCGTGGTCAATGTGGGCAATAATGGAGAAATTTCGTATATGCTTCATTATAAAAGTTTTTCTGCCTTGGTATTTCTGAATTACTCGCCTATAGAAACCCGCATGGACCTAAAGCGACAGTGAATGGGTTCGGCCGTCTTGCGCCTGAATCGCTGCATTCTACATGTCACAACACTGAAAACCTAGCGATCGGTGCAGTGAAGGCATTCTATTATGTAGACTTTAATGTTACAGAGCGCTCCGGGTTATGAAAGCGGATGTTAACAAAACCCAACGCCGTTATAACGCTAAGTTTCAGCAGCCCATACCGCCTCCCTTCCCTCAGGGGCTATCGTCAGGATCCCGCGTTAATACATAACCGCAAATAACGCAATAAACCCGCTCCTAATTCTGGATAAAATAATATCCGTATCAATATCTTAGAATTGTAATTTGACCCGAGGGGTTTAGGAAAAAACCCATATACGCTTCTCAACGGCTTCTATAGAAATGGGGGTGAACACCGCGATAAAACATAATTCAGGGCACTACATCGGCACGCCCAGCGGGGTTCACCAGCATATCTCTGCATGTTGATTGGAAGGTGCACAATGATCGATAAAGGGCAAATGCTGAGCCGGCACGATTTTTCAAAGGTCAATTGGGGCATTCTGGCAGCCGCAGCGCTGCTATTAACCACAGGGGCGGCGCTGATATTGCTGCCCCTGCTGAGCAATATGGATGAAAATGCGGTTCTGACCTTACTGCAAACCGGCGCAGCCACTATTTTACTCGGCTGTATTTTGCTGGCGCTGCGCCACTATCTGCGGCCAGCGCTAACCTATCGCCTGTACGAACAAGGTGTTCGGGTGATTAACGACCATAGCCACAAAGAACGGTTTATCCCCTTTGAAAAAATTGAGGATATTTATCGTTTCCGAGGGGGGCGTCTGTTTGGCGGATTGTTCGATGTGATGGCATTTCGCACCTCAGCCGATCAGCCTTGGTGCCCGGTCTTCAGCAATCTGTCTCATTCCTGGCGGCTGGCGGATACTATTATCAATCAGCAGATCCAGCAACGCGGGCCACAGGCGTTAAATGCCCTCTACCAAGGGGAGGTGCTGTCCTTTCACTACCTCCGCTGCGGGGCGCGTTGGTTGAACCATATGTTTCCTGGTTACCGGAAAGGGCAATCAGCTCAAACGCTACGGCTAAGTGCGACAGCGCTGATCACCTCACAGGGGGCAATTCCGATAGAACAGATACGCGAAATGGAAAATAACCCGCAACGCGGCACCATTCACCTGCTGGATAACCAGGGCAATACATTGTTTACAATAGGTTATTTTTCGCTGATCAGTGCCGATCTGTTTATGGCACTGTTGGAGCACATGATCTACAACCGCATCCCCGCCTACCATAACCCGGCGATGACGCGGCAGCCGTTTTAACGCAGAGGTTCGTTGTCCGTTTGCAGGCGCATAGCCCCAGGCGGTAAACCAATTTGCAGAACGATGGGTTGGTAATTGGCTTGCTCGCCGAGGCGATGCGCCAGGCTGCGCGCCAACATAAAGGCCGCGCCGCCACCAAGCAGTGCGCCAAGCGCGGCTGAAGCATCGGTACCCAACCAATATTGCAGCACACTGCCGCCGAGCATCATACCCAGCAACGGCGTCAAATAAACCAGCATTGCCGAACGTAACAGACTGCCTTCGGCAATGCCCACCTCAACCCGCTGACCCGGCTCGAGTGGTTGCTCGATACGCACTTGCAGTTGGTGTTCGGTTTCCGGCACCAGTTCATTCAATGCACGTGCGCCACAACCTGAGCGGGCGGTGCAACTGCCACATCCTGCTTTCGGCTCACAACGCAGCAGCGCCACACCCTGCTGCCACGAAACCACCGTGGCCCACTCTTTCATCATTATGGTGATACCTTGAAGGAAATACTGTCAGCAATACGTTTGGCCGTCGCTGGCGGCAGTTCGCCAACGATGGTGATCTCGTTGCCGCTGCGCACTTCGGTCTGGATAGTCCGCCGGCCCTGGCGATAATACTGCTGGCCAGCACCGCTGCCCGCGGGACTGACATTGACCGAGAAACTGAACAAGCCATCGCTATATAGCCGCGACTCAACAGGTTCCGACACATTAGGCAATTTACGGCGGTTGCGCGCGACCTCATCAACCCCGGCCGGTAGCCAGCCCGTACTCCACCCCAACTTGATATTCTCTACAGCCGGGAGTGACAGCAACGGCGGCAGGTTAGCCTTGATCAGCCCCTGCATGGCGCTTTGCACTTGCGGCCCAACCACGAACGAAATCACCCGATATTGCTCCAGCGTTTCGCCGTCGCGATCGATCAGATCCACCCGCAGCGGCAGCTTGGTATCTTCGTCCATCCAGACAATATAGCTATAGCGAGAACCATCGCGTGCAACCACGCGGAGGACTTCACAAGGACGATCGGAAATACGCGTGCTGCCAACGGAGATGAAGTCGTAGTATTTCGCCAGACGGTTGAAATCAGCATAAACAATGGCCGGTAACGCATCGACGATATGATCGCCAGATAACGTAAAGGGTTCCAGACCGGGTTCAAAATAGCTGATCCCACCACCGCGTTGCAGCACTTCGCGACGTGGGCCATCCATATGCAGCAATTGACCAAGAGGCTGCTGGTCGATCACCGCATGACGATAACGCAGCGACTCGATCCCCTGCTTGCTAATGCTGATATAGGCGAGTTCATAATTGAGCGAACGGCTAGCACTGCTCATCTGTTGTAACAACGCCCCGGACGCAGTGGGCTGCGCCGGGGCGATGTTTGAGTAGAGCAGGCTGCCCGTCAATAGACAGACGGAGAACCAAAGTTGCTTCATTACTGCTGTTGCATTCCTAAAGACTGGGTTCCAGGAACCTGGACGGCAGCCTGTTGTGGTGTGCTTTGCTCAAGCTGCAGCTGATCGGAATGCAAACGGCGTTGCAACTCATAATCTTGCAGCATAGCGTTAATGCGTTTACGTTGTTCCTGCACCTGCTGCTGTTGACCGCTGCCGGTTGAGAAACTGTCTGCCGGTACGCCAAGGCTAACCGGTGACGCCTGCCCCATGATCGGCAGGGTATTGAATGCCGGTGATTCAGCGGCACCAGATTGTGCAGCCGGTTGATTGTATTGCTGTACGCCTACAATCACTGCCAGCGACACGCAGGCCGCCATGCCAATCTGTGTGATCTGGCTGGCCCAAGGACGGACTTTGTCCCAGAACGGCATTTTCTGCCAGGTATGTGGCTGCGGCTGAGATTCCGGAACTGCAGAAGGAACCAGGCGTGCCGGTTCTTTCTCTAACGCAGCAGCTACACGATCTGCGATATCGAAATGCATCACTTGTCCGATATCACCCCGTAGTGTGTCACGTATCAGGTGATAGCTCTGCCAGCTTTGTTGAAGCGCTCTGTCTTTAGACAATGAACTCAGCAGCTCATTGTCGAGCGATTCTCCATCCATCAGAGCGGAAAGCTTTTCTTTCTGCATGTCTAAGTACCCTTCCTGTGTCCGCCATTGCTAACGTTGAATCAGCGGTTGAACTTTATTATCGATAGCCTCCCTGGCGCGGAAAATACGCGAACGTACGGTTCCGACCGGGCAATCCATGATGGCAGCTATCTCTTCGTAGCTTAGACCATCCAGCTCCCTCAGGGTAATCGCCATGCGAAGATCCTCAGGGAGAGACTCAATGGTACGGAAAACTATCTGTCTCAGCTCTTCTGACAACATTAAGTTCTCAGGGTTCGAAATTTCTTTTAGTGCGCCCGCACTTTCGTAATTTTCGGCGTCGTTGGCATCCACATCGCTCGATGGCGGACGACGACCTTGAGCAACCAAATAATTCTTTGCCGTATTCACAGCAATTCGATACAACCAGGTATAGAAAGCGCTATCCCCACGGAACGATTCCAGTGCGCGATAGGCTTTAATAAACGACTCCTGCACCACATCAGGCACATCGCCTTGTGGCACATACCGGGAAACGAGGCTCGCAACTTTGTGCTGGTAACGAATTACCAGTAAGTTAAACGACTTCTGATCGCCCTTTTGGACCCGCTCAACCAGAACTTGATCCGTTAACTGCTCGCTCATCCGAGGTAAACTCTCCCCAAATCCGTCTCCACGCGTAAAATTGTACTGCCAGCCATACATGATTTTCCTGAGCAAGCACTCGCTTGGAGTTCATACAGAACACGAAGTTCCGTATTGCCATTGTTTTTTATGTTGATGTCACCCATCCGTGGCTTTTGCCCGGACAATTAGGCTAACATGAATTTCACTCTTCTTCTGCACACATCATACGTTATGCAACCATCATCTGAACATGTTAGCGATGTACTGATTGTCGGCAGCGGCGCTGCAGGCCTGTCATTGGCGTTGCGTCTGGCGCAGCATTGCAAGGTTACCGTACTCAGCAAGGGGCCTCTCAACGAAGGCGCCACATTTTATGCCCAAGGCGGGATCGCCGCGGTTTTCGATGAAACGGACAGCATTGCCTCACACGTTGATGACACTTTGATTGCCGGAGCCGGCCTGTGTGACAAAGACGCCGTTGAGTTTATCGCCGGCAATGCGCGCCACTGCGTGCAATGGTTGATCGATCAGGGCGTCTTGTTCGACACTGAAATCAACGCTCAGGGCGAAGAACATTACCACCTGACACGAGAAGGTGGACATAGCCACCGCCGTATTCTGCATGCCGCCGACGCCACAGGTAAAGAAGTAGAGACCACCCTGGTAGGGAAAGCAAGCAACCACCCGAATATTTGCGTGATGGAACGCCGCAATGCGGTTGATCTGATCACATCAAACAAAATTGGCCTACCAGGCACGCGCCGGGTTGTCGGTGCCTATGTCTGGAACCGTGAATTGGAACAGGTAGAAACCTACCGCGCCAAGACGGTCGTGCTGGCTACCGGCGGTGCCGCCAAGGTGTACCAGTACACCACCAACCCGGATATTTCTTCTGGCGACGGCATTGCCATGGCCTGGCGAGCTGGTTGCCGGGTCGCCAACCTGGAATTTAACCAGTTCCACCCAACCTGCCTGTTCCATCCGCAGGCACGCAACTTCCTGCTGACCGAAGCATTGCGCGGTGAAGGTGCCTACCTCAAGCGCCCGGACGGCAGCCGCTTCATGCCCGATTTTGACCCACGGGGCGAACTGGGACCGCGTGACATCGTTGCGCGCGCCATCGATCACGAGATGAAACGTCTGGGTGCCGACTGCATGTATTTGGACATCAGCCATAAACCGGCTGAATTCATTACTCAGCATTTCCCAATGATCCATGAAAAACTGCTGACGCTGGGTTTCGATCTCACCACACAACCGATCCCCATCGTCCCTGCAGCGCACTACACCTGTGGCGGCGTTATGGTTGATCAGCACGGCCGTACCGATCTCGACGGGTTGTACGCCATTGGAGAAGTCAGCTACACCGGTCTGCACGGTGCTAACCGTATGGCGTCCAACTCCTTGCTGGAATGCCTGGTCTATGGTTGGTCCGCGGCGGAGGACATCAAGATGCGTCTGCCGTTTATCACGTTGGCGAAGCAACTCCCCCAGTGGGATGAAAGCCGCGTAGACGATGCCGATGAACGGGTCGTGATCCAACACAACTGGCATGAGCTGCGGCTGTTTATGTGGGACTACGTGGGGATTGTGCGCACGACCAAACGCCTGGAGCGCGCACTGCGCCGTATCAATACGCTGCAGGCGGAAATTGACGAGTACTACGCAAACTTCCGTATCTCCAACAATTTGCTGGAACTGCGGAATTTGGTGCAGGTGGCGGAATTGATCGTCCGCAGCGCTATGGAACGCAAAGAAAGCCGCGGGCTGCACTATACGCTGGACTACCCGGATCTGCTGCCGGAAGCGCTACCGACCATCCTGCAACCCTAAAAGTTTTACCAAGGCGCCCGAAATGGCGCCTTTTTCATTTCAGTAAAACAGATAAAAATCAGTTATCAGACGGCGAAAATCATCCGTATAGCTGCCATCAGCCAGTTTAATTGCCAGCTTCTGCTCTACATTTGCATCCGTCGGCTGACGCGTCAGGGCCAACAATACCCGGTGCAACGGCGTATCTGCGCGATCGCTGACATTCAGCCGCTGCGCTGTGTACCAACCTCGCTCATGCGCATTGGTTTCGAAAGCTTCACCAATATCATGCGGCAACACCACGCAAAAAGCCCCGCTCGGCGCGAGCAACTGTTCTGCACTGGCCAACAAGGCATCGTGGGTCAGGGTTTCCGTATAACGTGCATTGTGGCGTGCCTGATCGCGGCAGGCGACCGCCGGCTCAAAATACGGCGGATTGCTGACGATCAAATCGTATTCACCGGCATGATGCTGCGCGAAATCGTGAATGTCTTGCGCATGCACCTCAATACGCGGCGACCACGGTGATGCCAAAACGTTATCACGTGCCTGACCCGCTGCCGCCTCATCAAGCTCGACCGCGTCGATCAGCACGCTGTCGCTTGAACGTTGCGCCAGCATCAGCGCAATTAATCCGCTGCCACTGCCGATATCCAGCACTCGCTGTGCCTGTGCCAACGGCGCCCATGCCCCCAGCAGCACACCGTCCGTGCCCACTTTCATTGCGCAGCGATCGTGAGCAACAAAAAATTGTTTAAAGGTAAAACCACCGCGACGTGGCGTAAAATTCGCTTTCGATTGAGTGCTCACAATAACCACCTGGATACAAAACTGGCGTAGCATAAGGCAATCTGATTTTTGGGAAAAGAGATGCTTTCCGCTTAAATAGGTGAAGAAAGCGGCCAACCCGTCTATAATCGGCGCCCCAAGTAGAGGTAGACCATGACAGTAACCAATTTTTCCGAGCTCGAACTCGATGAACGCCTGATAAACGCCCTGCGCGATAAAGGCTACGAACGCCCAACCGCCATTCAAGCCGAGGCGATCCCGCCTGCGATGGATGGGCGCGACGTATTGGGTTCGGCGCCAACCGGCACCGGCAAGACCGCCGCATTTTTGCTGCCGGTATTGCAGCATCTGCTCGACTTCCCACGCAAGAAGTCCGGGCCACCGCGCGTACTGATCCTCACCCCGACGCGCGAGCTGGCGATGCAGGTAGCCGATCAGGCACGTGAACTGGCTGCTCATACTTCGCTGGATATCGCCACCATTACTGGCGGCGTCGCGTACATGAACCACGCGGAAGTCTTCAGCGAAAACCAGGACGTGGTCGTCGCCACCACTGGTCGTCTGCTGCAATACATTAAAGAAGAAAACTTTGACTGCCGCGCAGTAGAGACACTGATCCTCGATGAAGCCGACCGCATGCTTGACATGGGCTTCGCACAGGACATCGAAACGATCTCTGCCGAGACGCGCTGGCGTAACCAGACGTTGCTGTTCTCCGCAACGTTGGAAGGCGATGCTATCCGCGAATTCGCCGAGCGCATTCTGAAAGAGCCGGTAGAAGTCGAAGCGGATCCATCACGCCGCGAACGCAAAAAGATCCTGCAGTGGTACTACCGTGCCGACGACGTGCAGCATAAAACCGCCCTGTTGGTGCATTTGCTGCAACAACCGGACGTACAGAAATCCGTCATCTTCGTGCGTAAACGTGAACGTGTACATGAGCTGGCGGCCTGGCTGCGCGAGGCGGGTATCAATACCTGCTACCTCGAAGGCGAAATGGTGCAGGCCAAGCGTAACGAAGCGGTAAAACGCATGATGGATGGCCGCGTCAACGTGCTGGTTGCGACCGACGTTGCTGCCCGTGGTCTGGATATCCTGGATATCACCCACGTGTTCAACTTCGATATGCCGCGCACCGCAGACACCTACCTGCACCGCATTGGCCGAACCGGTCGTGCTGGGCGCAAGGGGACGGCAATCTCGCTGGTTGAAGCACATGACCACCTGCTGCTGGGCAAAGTCGGGCGTTACCTGAACGAGCCATTGAAAGCACGGGTCATCGAAGAGCTGCGACCGTCGACCAAAGTGCCAAGCGAGAAAAGCAACGGCAAGCCGTCGAAGAAGGTAATTGCCAAACGTGCCGCCGACAAAGAGAAGAACAAAGAAAAAGCCAAGGTAAAAGTGCGTCATCGCGATGCGAAAAACGTCGGCAAACGCCGCCAGCCAAAGGCCAAACCTGAAGACAACGGCGCGAAGTAATGCCGTCGCTGTAAATAAAAACCGCCTCCAGTTATCTGAAGGCGGTTTTTTTATGCCCGTTTATAGCTGCGTATAATGCGTTGCCTGCTGATGGGCTTTCAGCCACGTATTCAGTTGATGATAACGATCGCGCATTTCCTCATTCTGCAATGCCGTCGGCGTCTGCGAGAAATAGAACTGGAAAGTCATCCCTTGCTGATTACGGGCTTTGGCATCCGCCCCTGCCTGCAACAGCATCAGCGCCAATTGCGGTGCATTGATTTTTGCCGCTACGTGCAAAGGGGTATCCCCTAGCCGATCGCTTAGCGTGACATCCGCACCGGACACCAGCAACAGTCGCAGTTGCTCCTCCCTTCCCGCCAATACCGCAACGGCCAATGGCGTGGCCCCGGTTACCGCATGACGTAGGTTAACCGGCACACCACAAGCCAACAGCAAGCGCAGATACTGTGGGTCTTGCACTGCCGCAGCCGTATGCAATGCGCTGTTTCCATCCAAACCCGGGGTAGAAGCATCTGCCCCCAGCGCCAACAACGCGCTTAGGCTTTGCGGTTGTTGTGACAGTATTGCCCACTGCAACAGGGTGACCTGATGATCGCCCTGCTCATGCAAACGCGCCTGCGTTGCCTGTTCAGCAATACCCTTTACATCGCCACGTGCAACGGCCTGAGCCAATGCCGCATTGCTGTGCCCGTTGAACGGGGTCATATCCTGATTCATCTGTTGTCCCTTAGCCATCATCAGTAAACCGACAATCGCGATCAGCGCCAGTATGGCAATCATCACCGCCTGCCACCATGCCCGCCGCCCGTCAGGCATTGGCTTTGGTCTCCCATGGCTTTTGCTCCGCCATCGAACTGATGACCTTGTCGATACCGTGCGCCGTCAGGCTGCGATCGACATGTTTGCTCGGTCTCCAGTCGTCAATACCGCTTAAGGTGTCGTTATTGGCCAGCGTGATTTTATGTCCTATGGCATCAGGGATTAGCGAAGTGGATTCCTGTGCCCCGGTCAGCATGTCATATTGTTCGCTATAACGACGGATCCCGCCGGCTTGCGCATCCTGTTTTGCTGCAGCTGGATCAATCCCCATACGGTTCAACGTGTAATCGGACACTCCCGCAGCGTTAAAGGTAACCGCCACCGTGCCCGTCGCCAGCGCCGCCGTTGCCGCAAGGCCACCACCCAGTGAATGGCCGGCAATGACCAACGCATCGCCAAACGCCGCCTTGGCACTCTTAGCGACCGCGACGGCCTGATTGTACTGCACATCATCATACCCCGTCGCTTGGCGTACATTGCTTAGCCAGTCGCGCATATCATTGGTGCCCGCAAAGGCCAATACGTACTGTTGATTGTCACTGTAGATCCCAGCCTGAAAACCCGATGCTGTGTCATGCAGGCTGGCAGGATCAATACCCGCGCCGAGCAAGGCGCTGTCACTCAAGCGGCTGAACCCGTCAACACCCTGGCTAGTGGTGCTGTAAACGTCTTTGGCCAACAGCGCTAGCGTGTAATCCCCTTGTTGCGATTGCTGACCACGCGTCACGCCCGAATGCGCTGCAGCCGGCGCCGTTACCGACATGTCGCTCACCAGCGTATTCAGTAGATTCTGTGCATTTACAGTGTGCGACGACACTGTGGTCGCGGGGGCGTTTACCGGGGTGGATTCAACAGGTTGGGGAGCATTCAGCGGTTCCTGTGCCGTGCGTGTTGGCGGGAGCTGAATAGCCGAGGGACTGACCGCAGAGGTAAAGCTCAAAGACATACTCATGCCGACTCCTTGTCGATAGACTTATTAATTAGCGCACCTTATGTGTGCTGTTGTAGCTATCGGCAGGTCGGAGCAGTTCTGTAATGCAGGCGGTTATCTTTGCAAGGAATGTGATCCGGATTCACTTTCTGTCCGGTTTCGACCACCACATAAAAAAGGGAGCCGAAGCTCCCTTGTCAACAATACGGGTAATTACAGGCTTTCTGTAAAGGTACGTGTAATCACGTCACGCTGCTGTTCTGGCGTCAACGAGTTGAAACGCACCGCATAGCCAGACACACGAATGGTCAATTGCGGGTATTTTTCTGGGTGCTTCACCGCATCTTCCAGCGTTTCGCGGCGCAGTACGTTTACGTTCAGGTGCTGACCGCCTTCTACGCGCACGGTAGATTGCATTTCCAGCGGCACTTCACGGTACTCGATCTGGCCCAGTTCGCTGACCGGTACAACCTGGTCTTCCGCATAGTTCGCTTTGGCGCAAACACAGCGAGCTTCTGATGTTTCATCGTCCAGCAGCCAGAAAGAGTTCACCAGCGCCTGGTCGTTTGCTTTAGTAATTTGAATACCAGTAATCATTTTGTTGCCTCCGTACAAGGGCGAAAAATTCTACGTCGAAAAAACCCAATGTTGGTTTCGGCCATTTGGTAAAACCATTGTTGTCTTGTTGTTCTGTATACCAGCCTGGAGTGGGCAATTCTTTGATTTAAGTCAATTTTTACGGGGCACCCACAGGGCACAAGTGGGCAAGTTTATGTTTTATGTCAATTTTCCCCATAAAGCGCACCGCAATTATTTTTGTAAATTTTCAAAAATTTTTGCATTCACCACAGTAACGTAAAAATAAAAGCGGGTTTCACTGTGTGAAGCTAAACGGTAAGCTATGCCCAGTGAATTGTTAACGAAAACAAAGGAGAGCGTTTATGTCCACCTCCCTCACCTGGCATGACGTCATCGGCAAGGAGAAAGAGCAGCCCTATTTTCATGAAACGCTTGCCTTTGTTGCTGCTGAACGTCAGGCCGGTAAGACCATTTACCCACCGCAAAAAGATGTGTTCAACGCGTTCCGTTTTACCGAACTGGCGGACGTGAAGGTGGTGATTCTCGGTCAGGATCCCTACCACGGCCCGAATCAGGCGCACGGCTTGTCTTTCTCCGTACTGCCCGGCGTTCCCGCCCCCCCTTCGTTAGTGAACATGTATAAAGAACTGGCGACGGATATCCCTGGTTTTGAACGCCCTAATCATGGCTGCCTGCAAAGCTGGGCGGAACAGGGAGTGCTGCTGCTGAATACGGTATTAACCGTGGAAGGTGGCCAGGCGCACTCCCACGCCAAGCTTGGTTGGGAAACCTTTACCGACAGAGTGATTGCGGCGTTGAACGAAAACCGCGAAGGCGTGATATTCCTGCTGTGGGGTTCGCATGCCCAGAAGAAAGGCAACTTTATCGATCGTAACCGCCACCATGTGTTGAAAGCGCCACACCCTTCACCCCTGTCCGCCCATCGCGGTTTTCTCGGCTGTCACCACTTTTCGCAAACCAACCAATTGTTGGAGCAGCAGGGGTTAAAACCTATCGACTGGATGCCCCGACTGCCACAGGCATAACACCAGATGCACAAAAGGCACCCGAGGGTGCCTTTTCTTTACTTAATTTCGCTTAAGCCTTGGCTTTGGAAACCGCAACCATCGCTGGGCGCAACAGACGGCCATTCAGCGTATAGCCTTTCTGCATCACCATCATGACATGGTTTGGCTGGTGATCGGCTGATTCCATCAGGCTCATGGCCTGGTGCACGTCCGGGTTGAACGGCACGTTAATGTCACCAACAATTTCGATCCCGTACTTACGCACGACGTCCTGCAGGGACTTCAGCGTCAGTTCGATACCTTCGATCATCGCTGTCAGTTCCGGATTGTTTTTATCCGCCATTTCCAGCGCGCGTTCCAGGTTATCAAGCACTGGCAACAGATCGCCGGAGAATTTCTCCAGCGCAAATTTGTGCGCTTTTTCGATATCCAGTTCAGTACGGCGACGAACATTTTCCATCTCCGCTTTGGCACGCAGCAGGCTGTCGCGTTCATGCTGCTGGGATTCGGCCAGTTGAGCTTCCAGCTCAGCAATGCGCTCATCCCGCAGATCGACGCCCTCAGCCGCTTCCGGCAGGGCTTCCTGCTGTTCCATTTCTTCCGAGACTTGCTCGTTTGGCGTCTTCTGTTCTTTACTACTCATGAATATCTCCGCGTTTTAGCATTAATCTCGCAACTTGGCTTATTATGGGGATCAAAACCGGGGTTTCAAGTCAACCGGTCACAATGTGGGGCATAAACTGGTCCCGGTGAGGAAAATCACAACAATGAATAAAAAATTCGGCTGTATTGGCATTGTTGGCCACCCGCGTCACCCTTCGGCGCTGGCAACGCATGAGATGTTATTTCACTGGCTGGTTGCCCGAGGCTATTCAGTGATGGTTGAACGGCAGATTGCCCAGGATTTGGGGCTAAAAGACGCCGTAACCGGTAGCCTGGCCGATATTGGCCAAAAGGCCGATTTGGCCGTGGTCGTTGGCGGTGACGGCAATATGCTTGGCGCTGCGCGCGTATTGGCCCGTTACGATATTAAAGTGATCGGTGTTAACCGCGGCAATCTCGGTTTCCTGACCGATCTCGATCCCGATAACGCATTGCAGCAACTGGCCGACGTGCTGGAAGGCGAGTACATCGATGAACAGCGCTTCCTGCTGGAAACCATCGTGCACAAAGAGAACCAACAGTGCCGTATCAGCACCGCCATCAACGAAGTGGTACTGCACCCCGGCAAAGTGGCGCACATGATTGAGTTCGAAGTGTATATCGACGATCGCTTTGCCTTCTCGCAACGTTCCGATGGCCTGATTATCGCTACGCCGACCGGTTCGACCGCCTACTCGCTTTCCGCCGGTGGGCCGATCCTGACGCCGTCGCTGGAGGCCATTGCGCTGGTGCCGATGTTCCCGCACACCCTTTCGGCCCGCCCGCTGGTGATCAACGGCAACAGCACTATCCGATTGAAGTTTTCACAAATTGGTAGCGATCTGGAAATCAGCTGCGACAGTCAAATCGCGCTGCCTATTCAGGAAGGTGAAGAGGTTTTGATACGCCGTAGTGATTTCCATTTGAATCTTATTCATCCGAAGGACTACAGCTATTTCAATACGTTAAGCACCAAGCTCGGTTGGTCAAAAAAATTATTCTAAAAATTGCGCCAGCCTCTTTACTGTATATAAAACCAGTTTATACTGTATGAAACTACAGTTATGTGTTTATACACAGGAAGGTTCCCATGCTGGCGCAATTGACCATCAGCAATTTTGCTATCGTTCGTGAGTTGGAAATAGATTTTCAACCGGGTATGACTGCGATTACCGGTGAAACCGGCGCCGGTAAATCGATCGCCATCGACGCGCTGGGGCTATGCCTCGGTAACCGTGCCGACGGTAACGTCGTTCGCTTGGGAGCCGCCCGTGCCGATATCTGTGCTCGCTTTTCGCTGGCAGACACCCCGTCTGCCCGCCAATGGCTAGAGCAAAATCAATTAGACGACAGTAATGAGTGCCTGCTGCGCCGGGTGATCAATGCAGATGGCCGCTCACGCGGTTTTATCAATGGCACTGCCGTCCCCCTTTCGCAACTGCGCGAACTCGGTCAGCGTTTGATTCAAATCCACGGCCAGCATGCTCACCAATTACTGCTCAAGCCCGAGCATCAAAAACAACTGCTCGACGCCTATGCCGACGAACCTGCTCTGCTGATCCAGATGCAGCAGGCTTATCAGCGGTGGCACCAAAGCTGCCGAGAACTGGCTCACCATCAGCAACAATCCATCGAGCGTGATGCACGTAAACAGCTGCTGCAATACCAATTAAAAGAGCTGAACGAGTTTGCACCGCAGGCGGGCGAATTTGAACAAATCGATTCTGAGTTCAAACGCCTGGCCAATAGCGGCCAGTTGTTGACGATCAGCCAGCAAACGCTGCAATTACTGGCCGATGACGAAGAAAACAACATGCTGAGCCAGCTTTATACCGCCAAACATTTGCTGGTTGAGTTGATCGGGATGGATGAAAAGCTAAGCGGTCTGCTGGACATGCTGGAAGAGGCTTCAATCCAAATCAGTGAGGCCAGTGATGAACTGCGCCATTATGCCGATCGCATGGATTTGGATCCGAACCGCCTGCAAGAACTGGAGCAACGCCTGTCACGGCAAATTAATCTGTCACGTAAGCATCACGTGGCACCAGAAGAGCTGCCTCAATTGCACCAACAGATGCTGGATGAGCAACAACGGCTATCACAGCAAGAAAACGATCACGAACACCTGAACGAAGCAGTCACGCAGCACCATCAGCACGCCCTGCTGTTGGCAGAGCAATTGCACCAAAAGCGCCAGCATTATGCCGCCGAACTGACCACGTTGATTACTGACAGCATGCAGGCGCTCTCTATGCCGCACGGTAAATTCAATATTGATGTGCGCTTTGAGCCGCAATATTTGAGTGCGGAAGGTGCAACGCGCACCGAGTTTTGTGTGTCCACCAACCCAGGCCAACCGCTACAGGCATTAGCGAAAGTAGCCTCTGGTGGCGAATTATCCCGTATCGCATTGGCGATCCAAGTTATCACGGCGCGCAAAATGGAAACGCCGGCACTGATTTTCGACGAAGTGGACGTCGGTATCAGTGGCCCAACCGCCGCCATTGTTGGCCGCCTGCTTCGCCAGTTAGGCGAATCCACGCAGGTGATGTGCGTCACTCACCTGCCGCAAGTCGCAGGCTGCGGTCATCAGCACCTATTTGTCAGCAAGCAGACCGACGGCACAGAAACCGAAACACAGATGTCGCCATTGGATAAACGAGCCCGTTTACAGGAATTGGCACGCCTTCTTGGTGGCAGTGAAGTCACCCGGAACACGCTGGCAAATGCAAAAGAACTGCTTGCTGCATAAAAAAGCTCAACTTTTTTACTTTATTGAGGTCTGACTTTGGCGCTGTTTGCCCGACAGACCTCAAATTGTAGCAACGTCACAATTAAGCCCCTCCGGGAACTTAGTCACCCTCAGTGACTGAGGTCAACGAGGGTAGCCAACACCGCGACAATTTGAAGGATCACGGGTATACCCAATAGATTTCACGTTGTAGCAAGGCGGCAACCAAGGGAATCCCAGGAAGCTTAGTCACCTCAGTGGCTGGGATAAACGAGGGTAGCCAACACCGCGACAACTTGAAGGATCACGGGTATACCCAATAGATTTCACGTTGTAGCAAGGCGGCAACCAAGGGAATCCCCGGGAGCTTAGTTAACTAAGTGACTGGGGTGAACGAGGGCAGCCAACACAGCGACAACTTGAAAGATGAAGGGTATAAGGGTTTCCAACAGCACCAAGGTCTATTATCATCGGCAACCTATGCCCTAAAGGAATGTGATTACTATGCGCTGTAAAACGCTGACTGCCGCCGCTGTAGTTCTTGTGATGCTGACTGCAGGCTGTTCTACTTTTGAGAAGGTGGTTTACCGGCCTGACATCAACCAAGGGAACTACCTGACGTCAACCGACGTAGCTAAAATTCAGAAAGGTATGACCCAGCAACAGGTCGCTTACACATTGGGTACCCCAATGCTGCAGGACCCGTTCGGTACTCAGACATGGTTCTATGTGTTCCGTCAGCAACCAGGCCATGAAGATATCACTCAGCAGACCCTGACGTTGACCTTCAACAGCGCTGGCGTGTTGACCGATATTCAGAACAAACCTGCGTTGACCAAATAATCAGCGGGGGAATTATCGTCCGGCCCATGAGGGATGCGTCACGTTCTTCATGACAGTCACAGGCTGCAACTCGGAAGATAACATTCTGATAAAAAATAAGGCGCATTCAGCGCCTTATTTTTTTGCCTTTTCTGCCCGTTGGCGGCGCAGTTCTTTAGGATCGGCAATCAAGGGGCGGTAAATCTCCACCCGGTCGCCATCGTTGAGCACATCACCCAACTTGGCTGGTCGGCTATAGATGCCCACCTTGTTACTTTGCAGGTCAATGTCACTACGCAGTTCAAGCAGCCCAGAGGCAATTATCGCCTGTTCAACGCTGCTGCCTTCTGCCAGCGTGACATTGCGCAGATATTGGCGTTCCGGCAGGGCGTAAACCACCTCAACCCGTATATCTGACACTGTAAACCTCTTTTGCCCGCTGGGTGAATGCTTGCACCATATTGCCGGCCAGCTCTTTAAACACCTTTCCGAATGCCAACTCGATCAGCTTGTTGGTAAATTCGAAATCGAGGTGCAGCTCAACCTTGCAGGCTTCCGGGCTGAGCGGCGTAAAATGCCAGCCCCCCATCAGCTTACGGAAGGGACCATCCACCAGTTGCATATTGATGCTCTGGTTATCCAGCAGCGTATTACGCGTAGTAAACGTTTTGCTGATACCGGCTTTGGCAACATCCACTGCGGCGGTCATTTCATTGTTGGACGCGTCAATCACCCGGCTACCGGTACAACCAGGCAGAAAATCGGGATAAGAGTGAACATCGTTTACCAACTGATACATCTGCTCGGCGCTGAACGGCACCAACGCAGACCGACTGATCTGGGGCATATCATTTCCTGTGAGACACAAAACATACAAATCATATCATTTATCTATCAGCAAACAAAAAATCTGCTATGCAACGAAGGGGCCAAAAATGCGAAAAATTGCGCAGGTGCTGAGCGGTAAAGGATTTCTTTCGCTGGCGCATCCAGTATAATGAACACACTATGACAAAGAAAAAAGCACACAAACCCGGTTCTGCCACCATTGCGCAAAACAAGCGAGCGCGTTTCGAATACTTCATTGAAGAAGAAATCGAAGCGGGCCTGTCCCTGCAAGGGTGGGAAGTAAAATCGCTGCGTGCCGGCAAAGCCAACCTCAGCGACAGCTACGTAACATTCCGCGATGGTGAAGCCTATCTGTTTGGCGCCACTATCACGCCGCTTAGCGTGGCTTCGTCGCATGTGGTTTGCGATCCGACGCGTACCCGTAAACTGCTGTTGAACAAACGCGAGCTGGATTCATTATTCGGCCGTGTTAACCGCGAAGGTTATACCGTGGTTGCCTTGTCCATGTATTGGAAAAATGCCTGGGTCAAAGTCAAAATCGGCGTAGCCAAAGGCAAGAAAGAACACGATAAGCGCGATGACATCAAAGATCGTGAATGGCAGACGGCGAAAGCCCGTATCATGAAGCACGCAAACCGATAAGCCTCTGGCTTAACGGGCTAAACTTCTGGTATACTGCACAAAGTTACTTGGGGCTGATTCTGGATTCGACGGGATTTGCGAAGCCCTAGGAGCATGCCGAGGGGCGGTTGGCCTCGTAAAAAGCCGCAAAAAAATAGTCGCAAACGACGAAAACTACGCACTAGCAGCTTAATACCCTGCTCAGAGCCCTCTCTCCCTAGCCTCCGCTCTTAGGACGGGGATCAAGAGAGGTCAAACCCAAAAGAGATCGCGCAGATGTCCTGCCTGGGGCTGAAGCGTTAAATCCAATCAGGCTAGTTTGTTAGTGGCGTGTCCATCCGCAGCTGACCGGCGAATGTAAAGATTGGACTAAGCATGTAGTGCCGACGGTGTAGTAATTTCGGACGGGGGTTCAAATCCCCCCAGCTCCACCAAATGATGATCCGGGTATTACCAGATAAGTCCGGAGAAGTACGAAAAGCCCGCATCCCACCTAGGTTTGCGGGCTTTTTTGTATCTGTAGTAGTCCGAGAACATCCAGCTAAATCCGGGATTTATTGGTATACGTTTAGGTATACGTTAAAATGTATGCCATAAACGTATACCAATTATGGAAGAATCCTTACATGGCGCGGACTACACGCCCCCTCACACATACCGAAGTACAAAAAGCCAAAGCAATCGAGAAAGACCTCACCCTACACGACGGTGACGGCCTGTTCCTGTTAGTCAAAACCACCGGCAAGAAATTGTGGCGCTTCCGCTACCTCCGCCCCGGCACCAGTTCACGGACTATGTATCGATTTCAGAGGAACTTGTTGAAATATAGGCATATCAACGTTAAGTTGATATACGTAAAAAATAGGGAGGTAGGCGGATTAATGATCGACTTGCCTTAATGACCTAATCGATTGTATTGCTTAGGCAATAGAGCTGAGTATTTGCGATGAAAATAATTGAAACAGCAGAGGATCTTCTGAAGAGTTTCATTGAAGATATTGAAAATAATGATAGTCTGAGAGATCACGATAAGAGGTTTGGTGCGCAGACTAAGCGATTAAAACTTCAGTTTAAAAAACTTACCCCACCTTTGAATGTAATATCCGAGCGGCTTTATATAATATCAAAAAATACTTTTTATTTAATCGAGTTGTTTGACTACAAAATTTACCTTCTAGCTAAGGGGATCCTGAGTAGTATCGAGACGAGTAATCCTCTCACGCTTGCCAATAATACAAGAGCAATTATCGAACAAATGGCTGTGTATCATTACTGTATAAATTCAATTGAAAATTTTCTTGAAAGTTTAAAAGATCAGGGTGTGCTGGAAAAGATAAGTGAAATTATAGGGAAGTGCGAAAAAATTTTACAACGCACTTACGCAGGGCAAGGTAAATCGTATGCGGAAGATGGTGCTAAAGCAATCCATGTAAATGAGGCAATCAAATCACTTAGTGCTGAGATTACAGATGCACTCGAAGTATATGATTACTTATGCGAGTTTGTACACCCCAATTACGGTAGCAATCTTTTAGTTTCTTCAGGCGATCTTGGTAATGGAATAATTGCTGCTAGAAGGCTAGAGGACAAAAATGTTGAAAACATGCTAAATATTATTTGTTCGGTTCTTGGACATTTAAATGTTAAAAAAATCATAAATCCAACTGTAACATGGCAATTAGAACATTATGTTGAATTATGCATGATGCGAAAGGCGACACTAGGTGGTATCTTCGCTGTAAAAAAAGCTATTCCAATTGGAGATGGTAAGAGTATAAAAGATGCTTATTTCTTTAAAAATGCAAGAACATCTCAAGAAGGAATGCAATTGATGTATCAATATTTGTCTGACATCGGTTACAAAATAAGTCCTCAAGATCGGCAGCAAGTGATTGATATCGAGTCTCTTAGTTTGGGGTATCATATAGATTTATGGGATACTCCATTGGGTAAAATGTATTTTAAAACAAAAAGATATGTCGGTGTGTAAAAATTAACAAGCAACTGCTCTCGGAAATTTCACTTGCTTCAATCCTGAAACACCGATGAGTGGAACCTTAGTGTGCAAGGAGATGTATGGCGACTAGTTACATTAGTGAACACAGCGCTGAGTACTATTTAGTACCAGCATTAAAGACGATTTTACTGGAACAGTATAATCATATTGCTCCAGTGTTTCCGTGGATATCTAGAGAGCTTAGTAATATCTCAAAACATCTTCATAAAGATGACCAGTTTCATGTGCTAGTAATGTTTCCTCGCAGACCGAAAATTAATGAACCTGGTGATTGTGAAGTATATGTTACCATTAATACGGAACTAGAAGATTTCAATAAAGCAGGCAAGGAAAAAGGAGTTCCAGTAATAGCTGGTTGCCCTATAGCTGTAAATATATGGGATTTATCGAGTTGTAATACTCACGCATGGATAAATCTTGGCCAAGCTAACTATAATGAGTATTTAAATCCAATAAGTAAGCTGAAAAAAAATGGATATTTGCTAGAAAAAGAAGACATTCTAACTCTTGTAAGGAAAAGTGCTATTTTCAATTTAGAGTCTTTTGAAGATTTTTTTCGATATGCAAAAGAAACTCAACCTGACAGGATGTATGGTAGCCAATATAAGCCTGTATACTTTCTAATTAAGACACGCTAGCACAAAAAAATGTTACCAATTGCGGTTGTTCATTAATTCAGCGTTAATGTCAGCTTTTCGCTCAAAGCCCGACTGTCAGATAAGATCGTGTTCTATCCGCGGAAACTGTCAGTTCAGGCCTGAACTAATCCCTCAGCGGCAAGATTGTTGCTGACAACCTTCGGTAAGGGCTCAAAGCCTGAATATGTCAGTCAGAAGAGCTATCTCTCCACCTTTAGTTTTACAGCTCGATTTAAGCAGCTAGATGTTCCTGTAGTTGGCATTCGACGCATGTCGCGCTTTAAACCCGACATAGGACTAATCCAACAGGCATGGGGTAAACAACGCTGATTTCCAAGAATATCAACTGGTTGTAATTTGACCGAGTCAAGTATCACTTCCATCCATTGGTATACGCTTAGGTATACGCAACAAGTCTGAATTCTATTTTTATCAATAAATACAATAAACTAATCAATTTATTCAGATTCCCCCAGCTCCACCAAAATCTTCAATCGATGATTACCAGAGTCATCCGATTAAGTCTAAAGAGCCCGCACGGCGCAAGCCCTGCGGGCTTTTTTGTGCCTGCAATTTGTCCTGCTGAGTCTGACGCAAACTAATTAAATCCGAACCTTTTAGGCACCTTGTTAGGCACCTCATAAAGCATTTTTGTTTTTGAGGTGCCTAAAACTATGGAAACCCGGCAATGGCAAGACAAACCAAACCTTTATCCGTCAAGGAAATCGAATCCGCCAAACCCAAGGAAGCGGACTACGTTCTCTATGATGGCGATGGCCTTGAGCTACTCATCAAATCCACCGGCAGCAAAATATGGCAGTTTCGCTACATTCGTCCTGTCACCAAGAAACGTGCAAAGAAGAGTATTGGCCCCTACCCGTCAGTTACCCTCGCTGATGCCCGAAACTATCGTGCAGAGTCTCGTTCTCTTCTGACGAAACAGATCGATCCTCAGGAGCATCAACAAGAACAACTGCGCAGCTCGCTTGAAGCTATCGTCGTCACCGGTAATTTTCATCACATACTTTTCATTCTTGGCGACCTGCTCTGGATTCAGATTCACCAGCGCCCTGCACATGCGTTCTGCATGATCGATGTCGTTGCAGAAGACGATGGTTTTATCCATCGGATTAGTGCGTTTTAAATAATCGGTGATGGTCTGTGCCACCAGTTGCGTGCGTTCATCAATCACCAGCGTGCGGTCAAAATCTTTCTGGTTATAGATGCGGTCATCCACCAGCTCACCGTTTTTATCCATCTGCCCGATAGTAGGACGCCAGCCTTGCAAATCGACGTCGATATCCACGCGCACCACTTTATAAGGCGCGAGAAAACCGTCTTCGATCCCTTCTTTCAGCGAATAGGTATAAACCGGCTCACCGAAGTAATCGGTATTGGACACTTCGTCAGTTTCTTTAGGGGTTGCCGTCAGGCCGATCTGCGTGGCGCTGCTGAAATAATCAAGAATTTCGCGCCAGGCGCTGTCTTCCGATGCGCTACCGCGATGGCATTCGTCGATGACAATCAAATCGAAGAAATCAGGAGCGACCTGTTTATAAGCTTTCTGATGTTCTTCCGGCCCGGTAATAGCCTGATAAAGCGCCAGCTGAATTTCATACGCCGGGTCGATATTTCTTCCCGTGACTTTTGCCATCGCGGTACCAAAAGGCTGGAAATCATTATTTTTGGATTGGTCGACGAGGATATTGCGGTCGGCAAGGAACAAAATGCGTTTCTTATTTTTTGCCTTCCATAAACGCCAGATGATTTGAAATGCGGTGTAGGTTTTACCGGTACCGGTCGCCATCACCAGCAGTACCCGCTTTTGTCCGGCAGAGACGGCGGCTATGGTTTTGTTAATCGCCTGAAGCTGATAATAACGCGGGGATTTACCGGTGCTGTCATCGTAATAATCCTGACTAATGACCGGTAGCTGCTCAGCGGTAAATCCTTTCCAGACGCAATATTTTTCCCAAAGCTGCTGTGGTGTCGGGAAATCGGCAAGTGAAATTTCTGATTCGAGTTGTGAGGGATTGGTTTTGTCGTGAAAAATAAAACCGTCGCCGTTGGAAGCAAACACAAAAGGCACATCAAGCAAACGAGCATAATCCAGCCCTTGCTGCATACCCTTGCCGATCTCATGCTTATTCGCTTTTGCTTCTACAACCGCAAGCGGTAAACCCGGCTTATGGTAGAGCACGATATCAGCAGACTTCACCGTCAGGCGTGCCGCTAGCTTTCCTCGCACTACAACCTTGCCATCGCGGAGTTTTACCTCCTGGCGTATCTGCGTCATCACATCCCAACCCGCCTCTTGAATCGCAGGCAGGATGAATTTTGTGATGATGTCAGTTTCGGTCAGATGAGTTTTGTTAACGCCAGCCATAGCAGAGTTCCCAACGATGGTGAGTGTCTTCAGATTAACTTACAAAGGTGTTTTAAATCATGACTTAAAACTAGGTTTTAATCCATAAGCCAACACAGCGGGTGCCTTCACGAAAAAATCGTGATGAAAAAATATCTCAGGATCACCGATAATAGTCCTCTCATTGAGAAGACTAGCTAATGCAACTCTTGCAACTCTGGATTAGCGGGAAGCGCCACAATATTTTCTCTACCAAACCATTCTGTCAGCTTAACCGTAGCGTTGGCACTTAGCTCTTGAGTAAATAGAACCGCAAGACGTCTTTTAGGACGCGAGCAAGCAACATAAAAAAGATTACGGTTGTTCTCAAAAAACTCTACCTTATCCGCCGGTGGCCCTGCATCAATCCATTCTAACATTTGTACGAAGTTGTATTTATTCCAACCACGTCCAATAATGACGAGCACGTTTTCAAACTCCGCGCCCTTTACACCATGTTTAGTTGCAAATGGGGTGTTGCCATCAATAAAGCAGTCCAGCGCAATAATTTCGGTATAGGAAACATTCCGCAATTTGCGTAATTGCGTCACTCGGCGGGGTTCTTCATCTACTGGTTCGGCACCGATCTCCGCCAGCTTAAGCTCACGTTCTTCAACCGCTCGAGGTAACCGCATGTGTGGCTGTGCCGCGATAAAATCCACAACCTCACCAATTGATCCTCTCAACCTGAGCTCAATTAAAGAATTCATGGATTCAGTCCAAGCGATCTTGTCTTGATGCCTGCGAATATGGGGCATGCTGGTCCCAAAAGACTCAAACATGTCACTATAGCGGCGATCAACAAAAGCCGAGCAGGCAGGCTCGAGCTGATCGGTCAAAAACTTGATATGCGGATCTTCCTTCTTGAGCCATGGATCGTTGTATTGACCGTAAATAGTTGGAATAGAGGCATAACCTTGTTCGCGGGCCAGCACACTGTGGCTAAGCATGAGAATTTTAGTATTTTCGATCGAAAAGGCCCAGCCATCAGAAATGAGATGAGATTTAACGTAGTTAAAGTACGCTTTGGCTGCTTCGGGAGTCGTATCGCCTGTCCAGTGACCACCACCTCTCCCAGTACGCCGCTGGCCTACCCACTGATTAGTATGGAATACACGGGCCTCGCCAGGCGCGTCAGGATCACTAACCATCTGAGGTAAAGCTGGACGCATGCGATTTAACACACGCACAATCGGATCAACCGATCGAAAATTGGCATTTTTATCAATGATTACAAGAGAAGCATGCTCGACTAAACCACAACCTTCTCCATAAATTTTCTGCCAATGATCACCAAAAAGACCAATGACTGGCCCTTCAGGGTGATCCAGGAACCAATCTTTCAAAGCAGTAATAAATGCAGCATCAGTATCTTGGTATTCGTCGATTAACAAAATTGGGTAACGAGCACAAAGAACAGTACGGAATTTTGGTAAATCCATTGCTTTAATCATCAAAGCCAACACATCTTCATGGCGGATCGAGACTTGATGGTCAGAAACACTCGGATACCCCAATTCATAATGAACTCGCCGAACACCGATGCCATTTACTTGCTCAAGGCGCTCAGCCCAGCTAGGGAGAAGAGGAACAAACTCACGCAGCATTGCCTGAAAATCTTTCAAGATTGACCAGCAAAATCCATGTACGGTCTCAGGGCATACTGCTGGGTGCGATTTAATTCGCGAGATAATTTCGTCTTTAGCAACATTCGTGTATGTAATGCAGCCAACTTGTTGACGCTTACGAATCAACTCGCTACCGCGTTTATCGATTAGCCAACGGAGGGCTTTTTCCAAAGAGAATGTCTTGCCTGCACCTGCACCAGCCTCAAGACGAAAACTTCGATCTTGTTCAAGGCAATCAAACATGCGTTCTAATGCCAACCGTCCCGCAGTATCTGCTGGGCTTTCATGAATTTCAGTAGTCATTAAGCCCCCTCACCACTCATCTCAATCCCAGTTACAGCAGCGACAATATCTGATGGTGTAACTTGTGGTATCACTACAACTGGATTGCCTTCAGCAAGCCATCTTAAACCTTCTGAAATATAACGCGGCACATTCCACATGGTATTTTCAATTGCATAGGTCAATGCAAAAGTTGATTTTTTTTGGTCAGAAGCATGGTCGTAAGCAAGTGTTGCGCGATCACCGTCACCAAGTGCGAAGCTTTCGAAATTAGCTAAGATAAAAGCATCTTCGAAGCTGCGCGCACATGGCCCACCATCCATTTCAGGTACCTGATATGCAAGGCGACGGCTATCAACAATCTTATCCACATGAGACTGAGCTAATAATTGAGTCGGTGTAATTTCATTATTGGAAAACCAAGCTTTGATGCAGCCGTTACTCGTGAATTCACCATTTGCAACAGGTGTTGCAACGCGTTTGTTGTCTGCATTACGCTTCACCGAATCAATATCGGTAATTATCAGCGTTCGTAATTCGAGAAATGACAAGAGGTCAAAAAATCGGTGTGCGTAAGCCCCTCCAACCTCCATAACTGTCAGATACTGGCTACCAAGTTGTGGTTCACCTGGAGCTGCAGCATCAGTTTTACGAATCATCGCAGGTAATAGCAGTCGTTCAGAAGTGCCCTCAATCAAGACGGCTTTATCTGCAAAGAACAAGTCGCATCTAGTCAAAGTCAAATATTGATATAAAAAATCACGTTCAGGAACAGGTGCATCCCCCATCCCCTTACGCAAATCTTTGACTACCGACTGTCGGAAACCATCATTGCCTTCCCGAGTAAGAAAATATCGCATTGACTCAAAACGTGCTTCATTCGCCATATGTGGCGAATGGGTGCTAATGACAAACTGAACCGGCCAGGGTCTGTTCTCATTGAGCTGTGTTTCGAAAGCTTTTGTTATTTTGCTCAGTTGGCGAATAAAGACTTCTTGCATCTGTGGATGCATATGGGCTTCTGGCTCCTCAACAAAGATGAGATGCACTCCCGCAGCGGTTGGAGTTGCCTGATATTCACGGAAAAAACGCAGGAGTTGGAGCAAAATATAAACGAGATTACGCATTCCGAGCCCATTATAAGTCTCAGGCAGAGTAATCCCATTAACACCGACATAGCGGACTTTCGTGTGATTATTTAGCAACTTATCGACATCAAAGCTGGTCTCAGTTACAAGCCCAGGATCAGCTAAGCCAGGATATCCGAATAAATCAAATGTGGGTAATAGGGAGGTCAGTTTTTCATTGAAGCCAGCATGAAGCTCTGTCTGAATCTGCTCAACAGCCGTTTTGAGTTGTGCCGCAGTTGTACGTTTATTACTATCTATCGGATCAGTTAAAGCTGATTGAAAAAGAACTTCAATAATCTTTCCTAGTACATCGCGTTCACGGTGAGTATCATCATCCAGACCACGCTGAGCATTAATAAATCCACCATTTATCAAAAACTTAATCGTTTTTAGGTCAAGATTTTTACGGTTGGTTGAATCATTTGGATCAACAGCCTCAAGCTTGCATTCATACGACTGGGGTAAACGCGTCTCAACTGCGCGGAATAGAGCTGTACGCTCAATATTCATTCCCTCAGGAAGTACAGTAAGGTCAGCAAAAAGTGATTCAGTGGCTACCGAGTTAGGCCCAAAAGTGAGAACCATGCGTACAAAGTTACAATCAGGGTTAAGGTCGATTATGCAGTCACTTATTGGCCCTAAGTCCGGGGACTCAACGTCATACTCCACATCAAGCTTAATTATAATTGACGGCAAATGATGATAAATATCCTCACGTGATTCTCCTGCTCGCAGTGCCTCAAATGCAGACCAAAAGCCCTCATGACTTCCAAGCGAAAAATCTTCAAGCCTGAACGAAGGGCCTTTATCAGATAAAAGTCTACGAAATAATTCAGCAATTGAAGTTTTACCACTGTTATTACGACCGACGATTAGTGTAATTTTTTCTTCAAGCCCAAGAGATACATTTTTTAGAAGCCGGAAATTTTCTATTTCAATATTTTTAACTAGCATATGCTCTGCTTCCTGCGTATTAAGTTGTCAAAAATAACAATAAAACCTCAAGCGTATATAGGTGACCTCAACTCAATCCTGACTTTCTATTTCGACAGCTAATGTCGGAGTCTTGCATTCTAATGTTGGTTAGCTTGTTTTCCGACAATCACTTACGAAGCAGATTTTCTCTTCAGGAATAAGTGATATACCCCATAATAGAACAGATTAATCTGTAGTCGATCACATAAAAGATCTCCTGATTATCAACGTCTTGTTCACCCATGAAAAAGACCCATGCTTTATCCTGCTGCCCCTTATCTTTGGCCTCTTTCGCTTCTGCTTGAGCGGCCTCCAGTTCCTTACGAAGCACGGTGCGTTTAGCTTTAGACCAGTGCGCCCATTCAATATGGGTCTGGTAAATTCTCGATGGTTTGCCGCCTTCCCATTCACCGGACAAAGGAATAATGAGCATTTCGTCATCGTAGCTTAATCTCTGCCACAAAAGCTGAGCATAAAAAATCTTTGCGTCAGGATAGGGTTGTATCGGAGGTTTGATTTTTTTGAAGATAGTCATGTAGTTATGTCCAGCAACGCCGGGCACACTAAGTGACATATCGCGGTCATGAGGAAAACGGATAAATGCGCGGCAAATCTGACGAATTGAATTAACCTGACGACGTGATTCTCTCGTGGGAGCATTGCCTTCACTCGGCGATGAAGATGCCGGACGTGTAGAACTTGGCTTGCTTGCTCCACCAGTTAAATCGAGGTCGATAGTGGGCCGCTTATCTATGAGTTTCAAACCTGAAGGTGATAAGCCTGGGGCACTGTCCAGTATGTGGCGAACGCTCTTCTTCTGTCCTTGACGAACAACGGCGTTTTCAGCATCTGCATCACAATCAGGAAGATGCTTGGTGTGGCGCTTCTTTTTAAAATATGCCCTGACCTTCTTATCTTTTTCCCATGCCGCTGGTTGCATTGTAATACCGCAACCCCAGCATTCGTAACCATCGGTATAGAGACCGTATAATAATAGGCCTTATCCAGAGTCAGCCATAGCGTGAAATGAATGAACGTTCAGCCCTCTTGTAGCAAGGCAGATATTACCGTCAGAAGCACTTCGAGAACCGGCCCAGGCCGGTTGGGTAATCCGTGCCTGGTTCGCGAGGTTCGATAACCTTGGCGCATCTAGCCCTGACTCAATTTTTTGAAAAGATAATCAAAAACCAAACGCACTCTCATTGGATAAGGGGTCTGATGTGTGTGGTAGAGATTGACCGGCCACGGAGGCGGTGCATCGTCACGGAGAACGGAGACCAGCTCACCTGACGCGATGTGGTCTTCTACCAAATACCCCGCCAGTTGGGCAAACCCTAAACCGGCGAGTACCGCTTTGCGTTCAATATCGGGTGTGTCAGTGACAAATGCGGCGGATTTCGGATAGAAATTGCGTTTTTGACTAAACTCCCATGGCCAGTAGCGCCCGGTTTTACGGTTAAGCAGCGCCACAATCGGCAGGCGGACAAGATCATCAACGTTGGCAGGCGGCGGCATATGTTCAAGCAGCTTCGGTGATGCAACCAGATGGAAAGGCATGGTACAGGGTTGGCGAACGATGCAGGTTTGGTCATGCAAAAAGCCTATGCGTATGCCGATATCGATTTTTTCATCAACCAGGTCGCTGTGTATATTTGACAGGTGGAGTTCGAGCGTAATTGCGGGATACAAACGTGTAATCTCCGCCAATATTGGCATGATGATTTCACTGCCATAGGTATGTGGTGCCGTGATGCGTACAACGCCATTGATATCTTCTGTACTCTTCTTTTTTTCCTGAAACAGCCTGTTCATCTGTTCCATGGCTATTTTTGCCTGCTCAAAAAAACCGAGGCCAAAATCCGTGAGTTTTACGCTTCGGGTGCTGCGGTGAAATAGCTGCTCCCCGAGCAACGACTCTAACTCTTTGATGGCTCTTGTGACTTTTTGCGGGGAAATACCAAGCCTGGTCGCCGTGTGTTTAAAGTTCATCTCCTCTGCGGCACAGCAGAAAATACGTAATGCTTCTTGTCTGTTTTGCACCATCACCTCTTTATTCCAAAAAATGGAATTCTAAAAGCATAACACTTCCATTTACTGATTTTAAACTGCGGATAAAGTATTCGCACAGACAAATACAGGAGGAAAGAAAGATGAACAGTATTGCAGGTAAAGTCGTCGTGATCACCGGCGCCAGCAGTGGGCTTGGTGAAGCAACCGCAAAGCACCTGGCTGCAAAGGGGGCCACGGTGGTCGTTGCGGCACGCAGAAAAGCGCGTCTTGATGCGTTGGTCCAGCAAATCGTTGATGCCGGAGGGAGCGCATTAGCGCTGCAGGTGGATGTGACAAACCGCCTGGATGTCGAAGCGATGATCGCCCAGGCCGTAAAGCAATTTGGCAAGATTGATGTATTGGTCAACAACGCAGGGCTAATGTCGATCGCCCCGCTCAATGCCGTGAAGGTTGATGAGTGGGAGCGAATGATTGATATCAATGTGAAAGGGGTGCTTTACGGCATCGCCGCGACGCTGCCTCTGTTCGAAAAACAGCAATTCGGTCATTACATCACAATTTCGTCCATCGCCGGCAAGAAGGTATTCAGTCCCGGAGGGACGGTCTATAGCGGCACAAAATTCGCGGTAAGCGCCATAACCGAAGGTTTACGCCATGAAGTCGGCGGGAAGATCAGAACCACCACCATCTCTCCCGGCCTGATCGATACTGAATTGAAGATGGGCAGCTCGCACGCAGAAAGCTCGAAGGCCGTTGTCGAGCTCTATCAGAGCC
The DNA here is from genome assembly GCF_044900985.1 of Serratia sp. NPDC087055. Classification (NCBI taxonomy): domain Bacteria; kingdom Pseudomonadati; phylum Pseudomonadota; class Gammaproteobacteria; order Enterobacterales; family Yersiniaceae; genus Serratia; species Serratia sp. NPDC087055. The sequence goes on along the minus strand of NZ_JBJDOG010000005.1, from coordinate 61,641 downwards.
AGGCGATTTCTGCCGATGCAATCGCGCGTGCCATAGCGTATGCGATCGAGCAGCCTTCAGACGTGGACGTAAGTGAAATTGTTATCAGGCCGACAGTGCAAGAGTTCTAAATCATCGGTAGGAAGATTCAACGTTCATTACCCCTATTTCATAGGGGTTCTTAGGTATTTTTTCTTACATTAACGAGGTCTTCTATGCGTCGCAATATACTCATTGGCGCGTTTCTCGCCGTTTTTTCCGCTGCTTCAACCGCCATGGCGCCTTTTTCTAAAATAGAAAATCCCGGGTTCTACAGGATAATGCTTGGCGACTTCGAAGTGACGGCGTTGTCTGACGGAATAAGCCCGATGCCCGCAGATAAAATATTGATCAACACTCAGTTGAAGCAGCTCGAAAAGGCGATGGCGCTCAATAACCTGTCGTTACCCTTGCCGACATCGGTGAATGCCTATCTGATTAACACCGGAGGCAAGTTGATTTTAATCGACGTTGGCACCGGCATGCTGCATGGCGAAACGCTGGGCAAGATGATGAAAAATTTAAATGCTTCGGGCTATAAGGCGGAACAGGTGGATGAGATTTATTTAACCCATTTACACCCCGATCATGTGGGGGGACTGATGGCGCAGAATAAAATCGCTTTCCCGAACGCCATCGTCAGAGTGGAGAAAGAAGAAGTCGCTTTTTGGCTTAGCGAAGAGAAAAAACAACAGGCGGAAGAGAAAGATAAGCGCTTCTTTGATGCCGCATCCGTTTCATTAAAGCCTTACGAAACGGCGGGAAAACTGAAGACGTTCGAAGGCGACAAGGAATTAACACCGGGTATTTCGGCTATCGATACGCGTGGGCACACGCCAGGACACAGCGTGTTTGCCGTCGAAAGCAAAGGGAAAAAGATGGTGATACTGGGCGATATGATCCACGTCGCTTCCGTACAATTCCCTGACCCGAATGTCGCTATCGCCTATGATATTGATGTCCCTGCCGCCGTTGCACAGCGCAAGAGGCTGTTTGACAGTCTTGCTCAGCAAAGAGCACTTGTCGCGGGCGCGCATCTGTCCTTCCCTGGCCTGGGCTACATCAGTAAAAGCGGTGATGGCTATGGCTGGCACCCTTTAAACTACGGCGCAATGAATCAACATTAATCTGCCCGATAGTTAATAAAGAATGAATGCGAACATGATGTTATGGGGCCGAATGGCCCCTTTTTTATGATGCAAAGGACACATTTTCAATGTTGAACCGCTGGCTTTCACGCTGCGTGTTGTGTGTTATTTTGGTCACCGGTGGCAGCGATTAAGCAGGTAGAAAGGCTATGGGGAATTCGGCATTCATGCATCGTTTTGACGCGTTGGGCGGGCTTGAGCTGCTCATTGCAGATTTTTCGGACCACCGATTTGACGTGCACTGGCATGATACCTGGTCGATTGGCGTTGTCCTGCGCGGCGCCAATAACAACAGTGCCAAAGGCGACGCCGAGGGTATCGTCTGCCGTGGGCAAATCAGCGTCATCTCCCCAGGGCAGATGCATGCCGGGACCACTCTGGGTGTAGAGGGTTGCCACTATTTTATGTTTTATCCCAGCCACGAGATGCTGCTCGGCGCAGCGGAGAGCATGGCAATGCAATTACCGGCGATCAAGGGAAAGCACATCGAACATGCGGTGTTAGCCAAAAAATTGTGTGAAACCGCTACGGTATTAACTGACATGCAATCTAGCCATTTTGATCGTGAAGTGGCCTGGAGCCACTGTGTGGCGGAGCTGCTCCAGGTGTTTTCCCCGTGGCAGTCATTGACTGAGGCTGGCGACATCACGCCAGGTTTGCGAAGGGCAAAAGAGTATCTGCACGATCATAATGCGCAGGAAGTACGTCTGGATATGCTGGCGCAGGCAGTCGGCATATCGAAGTTCCACCTTTGCCGCCAGTTCTCGGCAAAATTTGGTTTATCGCCGAGTCGCTATCAGCGGCAGCTTAGATTGCAACAGGCTAAGGCCTTGCTTTCCAGGGGCGGAGATATCGCGGAAATCGCTATCGCTTGCGGATTTGCCGATCAGTCGCACATGGGCAGAATATTTAAGTCGACGTACGGCGTCACGCCGCGTAGCTACCGCGATCGGCGCATTTGAGCAATATCGTTCTATCTCGCTGACGAAGAGGCGCTAAGAATATGCCTTTTTGACGACGAGAAGAAAACATGTTCATCGATCTTACCACGCTGGGTTTATTTGCTCTTTCGGCTGCCGCGCTAACGCTTATTCCGGGTGCCGACATGCTTTGCGCATTGTCTAACGCCATCAGCCAGGGAACGAAAGCGGGGCTAATCACCGTATTTGGCGCTGTCACTGGGGTGACGTGTCACATCGGCCTTGCGATTGCCGGCGTTACGGCGCTGATCGCCTCTTCGCCTGTGTTATATGGTTTTTTTGTCGTCGGCGGCGCGCTCTATATTATGTGGGTAGGCTTTGGCATCTTTAACAACAAAAACGCGATCAGCCTTCAAAACAACAGCGAGCGGAAAAGCCTGCATAAACTTTATTCGCAAGGATTACTGACCAACTTGCTGAACCCTAAGGCCATCATCTTTACATTGGCATTTATCCCGCAGTTCATTCGGGTTGAAGCGGGCATGCCGGGTATGCAGATGCTGATATTGGGCATTGAGCTCATCGTCATTATGTTCCTCATTGAAATTCCCCTGGTATTTCTGGCAGGTAAAATTGCACTGAAAATAAAAACCAGCCCGGCAATCGGTATCTATATTAATAAGTTCTTTGGCGCCGTCATTCTGGCATTGGCCGTTGCCATTCTGGCCACGCGAGTGCTCCAGGGTCTTAAATAGGCAGATTGGCAGCGTTGTTCGGTAGATAAGGTTTAATCTAGCCCGGAGCCTCTATCACGGCCTTCGCCTGAAGATCAGATCCTGGCCCTCCCCCGCCAAGTTGGCATAGACAAGATCCTGCCCCTACAGGGCCTGTTCGAGAACCGACGGGTTCAACACGTCGCCCATGATCACCCGGCGGTTTGCCGGGTGCGGGTGTCGAATATTTCCAGGGTCGCGAACAACCCGGCCACTGGCGCCACCTATTAGTCAGCGGCCTACTCATAGAGGCGTCTGGTCTTATCCCAGGTGTGCGGCAAAAAACGGCAGCACCCTGGCCAGTGCTTCACGAACGGCTTCAGGTTTGTCATACAGCTCGTAATGTGAGAAATCAGGCAAGGAAACCAGTTCGCGCTGCTTCGAGATTGTTGCTCGTCCATAAATCTCCATGCCATCGCGATAGGCGCCAAAGGCACCGACTTTCTCTCCGACAACGACCATCACTGGCTGCGTCAGTAACACCTCAGCATACGCAAAGGCATCCCAGGCCAGCGTTTTCTGAGCATGCGAAAACAGCATTCGCGTTGCGCCACCGGGTTGTTGACCGCGAGATGTCTTGTAGTAGTCAGTGGCCTCATAGACATCACGCTCGGTCAGCCCATGGGCTTTCGCCATATCAAGGCTGGCAGGTAGCAGTTCGTTAATGTGAAGCTCGCCCCCCAGTGCTTCGATTGTGCGCTGTGCAGCCATCGCATTCAGAGCGCCAATCGGGTCGTAATTACTGAAACCTTCGCGGAAAAGTCGGCCGATATTAACGCCGGTAATGCTCACTACGGCCTTGATTCGTTTTTCTGTCAGGGTGGCATTGATGGCATAGCCGCCACCGCCGCAGATACCCAACACGCCGATAAGTTCAGCATTGACGTAGGGCAGAGTGACGGCGTAATCAATCACTCGGCTAATATCCTCTACACGCTGGGTCGGATCTTCTACCCAACGTGGAGTACCACCAGACTCCCCCTGGAAACTGGCGTCATAGGCGATAACGACGTAACCCGCTTCAGCCAGCGCTTTGCCGTAAACATTGCCGGATGTCTGCTCCTTACAACTGCCAAAAGGATGGACGCTGATAATCGTCGGGTATTGTCTGGACTCATCAAAATCCAGTGGGAACTGAATATCGGCTGCAATGTGCCAGGCCATGTCGGTATTCTGAATATGCACATGTTTCATTACAGTGTTCCTTTAAAGAATGGGGCTAATACCGAAACCGCTTCAGCGACGTACTCTTTACCGTCATACAGTTCCATGTGGTTAGCGCCTTCTACAATGTGATAGCGCTTGTCGGTGCTTGAGGCACGGTCATACAAATCGTCACTCATCCATTTACTCCCAGCCATGCTGCCCGCCACAACCTGTATCGGCTGGGTCAGATAAACTTCGGCCATAGAATAGGCATCATAGGTAATAATCTGGTTCAGGCTGCGCAGCGTGGCGAACCCAGGAGCGGTTGGATATTGCGCGCGTTGCGTATGGTAATATTCCCAGGCTTGGCGTAATTCTTCGTTTGGGGCATCGGACTCTTTCATCGGTGCCAGTGGCATGGTGGTATAGTTACCACTGGTAATATCACCGGTACGGGCGTTTGAGCCCGCCTCTACGTACGGCAATGCGTCAATGGATTTCACATTGTTTTCCCAGCCGTTACGGAACATCGAGCCAATATTTACCGCACTTACGGTACCTATCGCTTTTATGCGGCGATCCTGAATTGCAGCATTTGCGGTATAACCCGCACCAGCACAAATCCCCATTGCCCCCACTCGCGCATTGTCGACATACGGCAGCGTGGTCAGATAATCAATCACAGCGCTAATGTCTTCGGTACGAATATACGGATTTTCTAACTGACGCGGCTCACCGCCACTTTCCCCCTGGTAGGATGCGTCGTAGGCAATGGTCACAAATCCATTTTCTGCCAGCTTTTCAGCATAGGTTCCGGCAGTTTGTTCTTTAACACCGCCACCCGGGTGGGAAACGACGATAGCCGGATACTCACGGTTCTCATCAAATGCTGGGGGGAAATAGATCACAGCAGATAAAGAAATAGTCGGGATATTGGTATTAGTGAAGCTGATTTTCTGGTTCATCATCCGGTTCCTCATAGGGCTTCGGTTAGCAGTAACGCCTGGTGATATCACTATAGTCATTGACCATTAAGATGATTAGACCCAAAATCACGATAGGACCTATCATTTAAATGATTAATTAACGAAAATAAAGGCAGAGATGAAGCGTGATGAGATAGCGGATCTGGTGGCATTTGTGGTCGTCGCTGAAGAACGCAGTTTTACCCGGGCCGCGTCTCGTCTGAATATGGCGCAGTCGGCATTAAGCCAGATTGTCCGGCGCATTGAAGAACGACTGGGGTTTCGTCTTTTGACGCGAACGACCCGCAGCGTTGTAACTACCGAGGCCGGAGAGCAACTGTTGTCCGTACTGGGCCCCATGCTGCATGATCTTGATTCTGCCGTGGCCTCTCTGGGGGATTTACGCGACCGACCTTCCGGCACGATACGTATCACAACGGTTGAACATGCAGCAAAGACCATACTGCTGCCTGCCATGCACAATTTGTTGAAATCTCACCCCGAAATCAATGTACAACTCATCATCGATTATGGCCTGACTGACGTGGTATCTGAACGTTTTGACGCCGGTGTACGCCTGGGTGGCGAAATGGACAAAGATATGATTGCAGTGCGTATTGGGCCTGATATTCCAATGGCGATAGTGGGTGCACCAGATTATCTTGCGCGACGGGGAACCCCAACATCTGTCGCGCACTTGGTCGATCACCAGGCTATCAACCTGTATCTTCCGACATCAGGTACAGCAAACCGCTGGCGACTCATCCGCGGGGGGCGAGAAGTCCGGGTTCACATGGAAGGTCAACTACTGCTAAATACGCTAGATTTGATTGTTGATGCCGTGCTTAACGGACACGGGCTGGCCTACCTACCTTATGACCAGGTACAGAATGCCATTGAAGAAAAAAAACTGATTCGCGTTCTGGAGAAATTTACCCCTGATTTGCCTGGATACCACCTGTACTATCCACACCGGCGCCATCCTGGCTCTGCCTTCTCCTTATTCATTGATGAGCTCAAATATAAGGGATCTGCTTAGCCACGCCTTGTGATGATATTTCTCACGTTCTGAGCCCGCCAATGAACCACATTGCAACCTCCGCGATTGGCACCAGGCGTTGGCATAATTAATGAATATGTCTAATAAACCCTAGTTAATTACCCCCTCTAATCGAATAAACCGCTTTGCGTTATGCTTTCCTACACAACAGCTGAAGGATAACGTCATGCAAACTGTAAAACTGAATAACGGCATTGAAATGCCCCTGCTGGGTTTTGGCGTGTTTCAGATGTCTGATGCCGCCGAATGCGAAAGAGCCGTTATTGACGCCATCGATACAGGATACCGCCTGATCGATACCGCCGCGTCTTACCAGAATGAAACCCAGGTCGGCAACGCACTGAAACAGAGCGGGATCGCACGTAACGAACTCTTTGTTACCACTAAACTTTGGCTACAGGGTACCCATTACGAAGGTGCTAAAGCGCAGTTCGAACGTTCTCTGAACCGACTGCAGCTGGACTATGTTGACCTGTGCCTGATTCACCAGCCATACGGTGATGTGCATGGTGCCTGGCGTGCAATGGAAGAACTCCAACAGGCAGGCAAAATTCGTGCAATAGGCGTCAGTAACTTCCACCCTGACAGGCTCGCCGATCTTATCGCCTTTAACAAAGTGGTCCCTGCGGTCAACCAGATTGAAGTAAACCCCTTCAACCAACAATTGCATGCCGCTCCCTGGATGCAAAGCCGTGGCATTCAGCCGGAGGCCTGGGCACCCTTTGCGGAGGGTAAAAATGGTCTGTTCCAACACCCCGTGTTAACGGCGATTGGTCAAAAATACGGAAAAAGTGTAGGTCAGGTTGTTCTGCGGTGGATATACCAGCGCGGCATCGTTTCGCTGGCAAAATCAGTGCGAAAAGAACGCATGGAAGAGAACATCAATATTCTCGATTTTGAACTCAACTCTGCAGATATGCTGCAGATTGCCGCTCTTGATACAGCCACCAGCGCATTCTTTTCTCATCGCGATCCAGCCATGGTTGAATGGCTGACTGGCCGCAAACTCGACGTTTAAGCCAGGACAAAAGAAGCGCTTATTAAATGCAAAAATGTTATCCGGGTATCTCTGGATTCGGTTACATGGCGCTTCGTTAAAACTCAGGCGGGTCCGCTGCACATTGCGGAGCCGCTATTGCGAGTACCGAAGCGCATCGATCATCAGCGCAAAAGCAGGTGGGTGCTGTTTGCGGCTGGGGTAATAAAGGTAGTACCCGGGGAAAGAAGGGCACCAGTCCTGCAGAACCTGAATAAGTTCTCCTGACTTTACATGATCCTGAACCACATCCTCGGGAACACAGGCGATGCCAAAACCCGATAACACCGCATCGATCCTTTCCGCCAGCAGATTAAACGTTACCTGTCCTTCAACTCTCACACGCAGCGGCTTCCCTTCCCTCTCAAACTCCCAGTGATAAAGGCCGCCGGCAGTCGGCAAGCGCATATTGATGCAGCGATGATTTTGTAGCTCATGCGGCGTCTCAGGCGCAGGGTTAGCTGCAAAATATGACGGTGCGCCCACCACGGCCATTCGCATATCCGGACCAATCTTCACAGCGATCATGTCTTTATCCACGCTTTCGCCCAGGCGGATCCCGGCATCAAAGCGGCCATCGACGATATTGACGAAGCCGTTATCGACCAACAACTCGACATTGATTTCCGGATATTCCTTGAGAAAAGGTTTTAGCTTCGGCCATACCAGACTCCGCGCAGCGTGTTCTCCCGCAGATAAACGGATGTTGCCGGAGGCTCTGCCATTCAGTTGCACAAGCGACTCCAGCTCCTGCTCAAGATCGGCAATACGAGGTTCAAGGCAGGCAATAATTCTCTCGCCGGCTTCTGTGGGGGCAACGCTTCGCGTGGTTCGGGTTAAAAGACGGAGATTCAGTCGTTCTTCCAGAGCTTTCATGGCATGGCTAAGGGCTGACTGGGAAACACCAAGCTTACCAGCAGCTTTGGTAAAACTTCGCTCTCTTGCCACCACAAGAAAGATTTGGAGTTCATTGAAGTTTTCTTTGAGCATTGTTATTTCCTTGTTCAAGCATCGCCCCCCAAAGAGAACTTATGAAGGGTATTCATAGACACCTTCATTTTAGCCCCGTTACTGACAATAATGATAATTGAAATGGGCCATCCCCCCATGACTCTTGCCAGAAATCAACGCAATGAGGCGTTACCTGCTGATGCCGGATTCTAAAATCGCCCCTCGGAAAATACTGATGATGGGTTCGTTGGGAAACGCGTCTTTGTGGAGGGATGCCTCAGGTAACTGAAGATCGCATTGAATCAATAATTGTTATGTTATATTGTAACGTTTTGTTTTTTTGCAATCCTAAGGAGAGTGATATTTTGGGACGTTATCTTGGTAAACTTTCATTGGCGCTGGGTGCGTTCTTGGTGTGTGGCTACGTGTCAGCCCATGGCCATCATTCGCATGGCAAACCTTTGACGGACATCGAGCAAAAGGCCGCTGTCGGTGTTTTCGATGATAAGAACGTGAAGGATAGAAACCTGTCGGATTGGGATGGCGTATGGCAGTCGGTTTATCCTTATTTGCAAAATGGGGACCTTGATCCGGTGTTCAAGAAGAAGGCAGAAAAAGAACCGGGTAAAACCTTCGAACAGATCAAAGCGTATTACCGCAAAGGGTACGCTGGCGATATAGACACTATTGGGATTGAAAACGGCGTTATGGCCTTCCATAAAGGCAACGAAGAGAGCTCCTGCAAGTACGACTATGCCGGCTATAAAATCCTGACTTACACCTCGGGCAAAAAAGGGGTTCGCTACCTGTTTGAATGTAAAGATGCCGGTAGCCAAGCGCCGAAATATGTTCAATTCAGCGATCACACCATCGCGCCACGCAAATCGGCCCATTTCCACATATTTATGGGAAATACATCCCAGGAAGCATTGCTGGCGGAAATGGATAACTGGCCGACTTACTACCCCTTCCAACTGACAACGGAACAGGTCGTCGACGATATGCTGCACCACTGAAAGTGATGATAGATCGGGTGACAATAACGAAAAACCCGCGACCCAGGTTGCGGGTTTTCTTATCGGCAGCGCTAACCCGCCAAACAACTCACCGCTAGTGATCCAAATACAGATAATGCAGCCAACTGGTCATGCGTAACAGAACCTTACGCATGATGGAAAGATGCTCAAAGTGCTCGGTATAGACCGCAGTCTGTGCCGTCACACCGTCGGGGAGTTTGTCGAGTTCTGGGCTAGGTGCCAGATCGATCATCACGTAAACCCCTTCCTGCATTGCACCGACATTTAATCCCTGCAATGCACCGCTGGCCTGATAGCTGCCGTCAGGCACGACGGGCAGTACCCGCGTCACCAAACCACCATAAACCTTGCCTGGCAAACCGTTGAATACCACCTCGGCCTTATCGCCCTCGGTTAAACGCAGGATCGAGTTCTGACGGAATACCGCCACCACTTGCCGCTTTTGCTGTGGAATAAAAATCATCACTGGCTTGAAAGGCAGCCGTACCGCCGTAGTGCCCGGTCTGGCCAACACTTGCGTCACATAACCGTCGCTTGGCGCATGTACCGTGGCTTGTTCCAGATTATACGTTGCCTCTGCAATCTGCGATTTCAGGCTGGCGATGTGGGTATCTTCGCCCTTGTAGTGGCCTGAAAGTTGTTCCCGCGCCTGTTGATGCTGGGCCTTGGCGGCCTGCAATGCGGCAGATTGTGCCTGATATTGTTGTTGTGCATGGCTAATGTCTTGCTCAGAAAAAGGATTGACCGTCATGGTCGCGCCCTTGGCATAGCGCTGATAATCCTTGCGAGCACGCTCGTACTCAGCATTCACACGCTGAACATTTGCTGCGGACTCATTCAATGTTGCCTGACGTACTCGTACATCCGCTTGTGCGCCAGCAAGTTCTGCCTGCAGCTTGTTCAGTCGGGCGCGGTAGCGGGTATCATCAAGACGAAACAGAACCTCCCCTTTACGCAATAACACGTTGGTTTTATCGGTGACTTCAACAATCATTCCCGAAACCTGCGGGACGATCGGGACAGAAATCGCAATCTTCTGTGCCCGGTAGGTATAAGGATGGTTATAGTTCATGCCCAAGATTAAGACACCCACAATAAAAATACCGCCAAGCACTGCGGTCGGTACCGTCCACTTATTGACAGGAATACGGAACAGTTTGAATACGCCGTAGCTCAGCGCGACGTAGCTGAGAATAATTAAGAGATCCATACTGTTTTCTCAACCTTTCGTAGACGACAAACATTGATCCGCCACTTGCATCTGCATACGTTGCAACTCGCTTTCAAGCTTGTTAATTCGCGCCTGCAAAGCGTCAGGTTGTTCAACCTTATCCCCCATTCCCCAGCCCCGTTCCGGCCGGTATAAGGTCGCCCAAATCCATAACAGTGGCCAAATGGCATGTAGGGTAAACAGGCTTACCCAGCCCGCCACATGAATGGCATCCTGATGCGGGTGCTGGCGTTTTTTGGCCAGCAGATAAGGAATATCGTGAATAATGATCACACCGTAAAACAGAATTAAAAACACGGCGATCAATACGCCTAAAGCGAAGTAATCTAGAAACATGCGAAACCCTGGTTAATAAGGCTAAACTAATTACCGACGTCTATGACGTCTTATAGGATTTAATATCATTGGCAATGGTATCTATGGCATTTTTAACATCGGCCACTTTTAACTGCGACTTTTCATTATTCAGATTTTCTCCGGACGCCTTCCTCACCACTTTGATTACCGGCTGGTGGGTTGAGGCGTCAATAAACTCACCTTCCATATAAACGGCGCTTTCCATGGTACGGTGGCCAGTCACGCTTTGCGTTGCGGCAACCAGCAGCGTAATCGGCAGTACCTCATACACCTGTAGCCCCTTCTTCTGCGTGTCTATCGCCGTGATCGCCCCACGGAAAATCAGCGTATTTTCGCGCGGTACATCCTCTAAAATGAAGTGAGAGCCCATTGCCTGCTTGAACTGTCTGTTGGTGTATCGGAGGATATTATCAAGCGCCTGCTGGCTCACCATCTCGCTAGGTTTTGGTCGTGGAAAGTAGATCATCGGCTGGTAAACCAGATATTTATATTTGGAAAAATCAACGTTGCTATCCTTCCAATATAATACATCCTTGCCAGACGCCGATTGGCTCTTGGTAATATCATTATAATTCGGCAGAAACGTTGAGTATTTCTCTTTTTCAGTGACCGATGATGAACAGGCGGTCAACGTTAACGTCACGGGTAAAATTATCGCGCAGGTTATTTTCATAATAATCTTCCATGTCAATTTTAATGCATAGCAAATAATTGACCAAAAGAATACCCGCCGCTCAGTGATAAGTCATATGACAATACCGGCAAAAATGTATATCATTTTTGATATACAAACCAAGAATGGTTCACCGCGTGAAAGCAAAAGACTTCAAGATAGACGAACTCAGGATTGTTCGCTTAATCGCCGAAACCGCCAGCGTCAGCAAGGCGGCACAGCTGTTGGATATGCCGCAATCCAATGTGTCACGCACGCTGACGGCACTTGAGCGGCGGCTTGGTCTGGAAATCTTTTTGCGCAGCCCGCGAACGCTGTCTTTAACCGAGTTCGGTGAGCAGTTTTTACGTCGCGCCGCCTTTTTACTCGATGAGCATAACGACTTGCTCGACATGTCCGGCACCTATAAACGCAGCCTGAACGGCACGGTGACGCTTGGGGCGCCCATTGGCATTCATTCATTCCTGACGCGTTATCTATTGCCGCCCCTGTTACGTGAATCTCCAGAACTGATCGTTGATTTAGTGACTCGTAATCCGGATGAACGTGAGAAGAAATATGGCGCCGTTTTCGACAGCGACTGTGATCTGTTAATTAGCCTATTCCAGCCGCAAAACGAGAACCTGATTGCCCGGCCATTGACCCGTTTTCGCGTCGGGTTGTTTTCATCACCGGATTACATTGCTCATTCACCGCTTACCGAGCCGATGGAACTGACGCAGCATCGCTGTATTACTTTGCGGGTGTTAGGCGGAAGCCGCAACACCTGGAGCAGCTATGATTCACAAGGTCAGTTAGTGCAAGTGACGGTCAACGGTGCCAGCATCTGTGACAATATTTTGCCGGCCATTGAGTTAGCCAAGCAGGGATTGGGCATTATTTATGCCCCTTATTACTCAGTGGCCTCGGCATTGGAGTCCGGTTCATTGCTACCTTGTATTGAACGTAAGCGGTGCATCGATATGCAGGCTTATCTCATTTACCGCCAACGGGGTGTGTTGCCTCATCGGGTACAAGTATTGATGGACAGCATCATGGACACCATCAAACTACACGAGCACCGTTTGATCTAAGAAAGCTGTCACCACCATGACCAGACACCCTGATGAAAACCCTGCTATTCAATAAAGGTGGCCCTATCCTCACAGCGTCCGCGTATACACCCTCGACGCCTCCCCCCAGGGGTGATAACCCAGCCCGTTAAAGGCAAAACCCTGCTTTTCGTAATAACCTTCCAGATCGGTGCATAAATGTAACTGTGGAAACCCCAGTCTGCGCGTCTCCGCGGCCACATGATTAATCAACAATGTGCCATAACCGCACCCACGGTGCGCGTCCTCCACATACAGCGCACATAGCCAAGGATAGAGTTCGCCCCGGCTGATAAAATCATTGGTGATCAGCCCCGCACAGCCAAGGATCTCAGTCTTTTCCATTAACAAATACCACTGAGGTAACGGGTTGGCTGCACCAATACAGCGGGAGATAGCATCCTCATACATTATCAAGGTCTCCTCCGACGCCCACTGTTGCTGGAAGTAGCGAATAGCCTGTTGTTTAAATTCGGGTGACTGACGCACCGAAATAATGTCCATCTCAACACCTGTTATTTTTCATTATCTGGTCGGTTTAAAATTATGCAGCAATGCCTCTGTTTTAACACCCGTTTATATTGGAAAACAACGCCATCAGCGCATACCATGGCGGAGACACAACCCCAATACAGGAATCGTAATGGCTCAAAATATTTATGATAATCAGGCATTTTTCGATGGATATGCACAGCTTAACCGTTCCGTGAACGGCTTGGACGGTGCGCCGGAGTGGCCGACCATCCGCAGCATATTGCCGGATTTACACGGAAAGAAAGTGGTCGATCTGGGCTGTGGTTATGGCTGGTTTTGCCGCAGTGCCCGTGAACAGAACGCTGCCAGCGTCCTGGGCTTGGACCTATCGGAAAAAATGCTTAACCAGGCACGGACATTGACACAGGATGACGGCATTGAATACTGCCAGCAGGATCTGGAGCAGCTTCAACTTCCCCCTGCTTCCTACGATTTTGCCTACAGCTCACTGACGCTGCATTACATAGACGATCTGGCCCGGTTGTTTGCTACGGTCTATCAGGCACTGGTGCCCGGTGGTCAGTTTGTCTTCACCGCCGAACACCCCATTTATACTGCGCCGCAGCATCAGGGCTGGTTGGTGGATCAGAACGGGCAGAAATCCTGGCCGGTCAATGGTTATCAGAAAGAGGGCCAACGGATCTCAAACTGGCTGGCGGAAGGTGTGATCAAACAGCATCGTATGCTCGGCAGCTACATTAATCTGCTGGTACAACAAGGTTTTGTCGTCACCTACCTCAATGAATGGGGCCCTTCGGCGCAGCAAATAGCAGAAAACCCGGCGCTCGACGAAGAGAAAGAGCGCCCGATGCTCTTTATTCTCGCCGCACATAAGCCCACATAATTACCCGGCACCGCATAAATGCTTACTCTATCCAATATGGGGAGGTCACCTCCCCCATGAGATCCTCCCCAGGTGGCATTATGCGCCTATTGGCAAATATCCCTGCCACAGCGGCCGTGCCGGTTCCCCTTGCGCATTGGCCTGCAGATGAACATGGTACCCCTGCAGTGAGTGCAGCAGCAGGCAGTCGTCGACGTCCGCCAAATCATCCTTATGCTGTTGGAAACTGCCGGTCAGCAGCACCTGCTTGGCTTTTTCTTTGGCCTCATCGGCATTGTGTGCCACAAACAAGCCAAACTGATGCAACTCAGCCAGCTCGTCACTGCGGTAGCCCCCCACATTGACAAAGAACAGCTTCTCGGGACCGTTAAAGGGGGCTGGATGCAACATTACGTCGTAGCCATCCGCCCATTCAATACGCGCATAGCCATCAATATGCACCTTGCTCTTATCCCCAAACCATTTTTCTCGCAGTAAAGGGTGAGCCTCTTCAGGCTGGTCTGCTGCGACAAACTGCACATCGTGCAGTTCGATATTGGCGCCCGGCGCCGTGCCGCCCACATAGAACATCAATAGTCCCGGCATTATCGTGTTATCTCCCTGTTTTAATAATCGCTATATAACATAATATATAACGATTATTCTGCCAACCACCACAACGCTCAAGACAGGTTTACACCAGCAAGGCCGTTACGCGCGGATATCCTGGTATTCGGGGGTCGTATCGAACTCGTGTTTGGCAAACGGGCACAACGGAATAATTTTACGGTTTTCCGCGCGCATTTTCGCCACCACCAATGCCACCAGCTTTTTACCCACGCCCTGGCCCTTCAACACCTCGTCCACCCAGGTGTGATCGATAATCGTTAATTTATCCCCACTCGGCACAAAGGATATCTCTGCGATCATTTTTCCCTGCGAATCGTTTATATAGAAACGTTTCTCATCTGCCAGAATTTCAAAATCCATAAATTTATCCCATCTTAAAAATACATAAATTTATACCCTATAGATTTCAAGCTGCAGCTAGGCGGCCAGCTCGCTCATCCCCAGGCGCTTACTTGAGTAAGTAACTGGGGTAAGCGAGTGCAGGTAACAACGCTGCAACTTGAAAGATGACGGGTCTAGAACAAATCTGATATTAGTCTACTATTTAATCAGTAACACGACATAATTTTGACAGTGGCTAAGGAGTTCAAAATGGGTGAAAGTTCAAAAGACGGCGTTATTCTGCTATCCCGAATATTATTGATGATTTTGTTTATTATTTTCGGCTGGATGAAGTTAACCAACTTTGGTGCAAGCGTTACGTCAATGGAAGGGTATGGCACACCAATGCCTTATTTGGCGGCCATTATCGCTGTAGTCGTTGAATTCTTTTTTGGCATCGCACTTATTCTCGGGTTATTTACCCGTCCTATCGCGGTTATTTTTGCTGTCTATGTCCTCGGTACCGCATTTATCGGTCACCCGTTCTGGAAAATGACCGGCATGGAAATGATGGGCAATGAAATAAACTTCTTCAAAAATATCAGCATAATCGGCGGGCTGTTGTTACTGGCCGTCACCGGTGCCGGGCGTTATTCACTGGATTATAAGTTCTTTGGTAAATAATTTTCTTCAGCCGGCAGCCGCAACGCTGCCGGTTGTTCCTGCCTCCTCCTCAACTCCCACGCTAGCGGCTGCGTTTGGCATGACGTTCGAAGTTATCAAGCCTGGCCTGCGCTGACTTGCGCAATGTGACATAACAAGCCCCGTCGCCCCCATCACGCGGTAGCGCTCGGCAAAAAGCCTGTACCTGTTCAAACTGCGCCAACCATTTGGCGATAAAACTGCGGATTATGTTGGCGTGGCTCTCATTCCCCCGCCCACGACCATGAACAATCAGCAACGAACGCAGGTTTTGCTTTTCCGCCTGCAAAATAAAACGGAACAGGGCTTCTCGGCACGCCTCTACCGGCTGTTTCAGTAGATTAAGGCTGGCCTGCGGTGGGTAGCGGCCATGGCTTAGCTTATCCAATACGCCTTGCTGAATGCCCTCGCCTTTGTATTCCAACGGCAGCTCGCAGGGGATCAGTTCGAGAAAGCCGGTGCTGAGAAAGTTTTCCTGTCGCAGCGCCTGCTCTTCACGACGCACACTTTTGTCCGTCTTCTCCAGCGGCTTAAGGTATAGCGTCTGGGAAGTGCTGGATAACGGCGTCACATCCGCCATCGCCTGTTCAAAAAAGTCTTTGTCTTGTTTGCTCATCTCACTGCCACTCTTGGACCTAAGCCTTCAACGCTTGGGATGACCCTGATTGTAAAACGCCTCACCCCAGTTGCAAGCCGGGAATTTTCCGCAATTGTCGTCAACGGGTGAGGTTCTGTGCAGTTTTCGTTATACTGCTAAACCATTATTGAGTGCCGCAAAGGATCGATCCCATGAAAATGCGCGAGCTGGAAACCCAGTTTCAAAATGCCATGAGCGAGTTGCAGGCCAGCTTCGAAAGGCAGCACCGTGAATGGCAGCACAGCTATCAGGCACTGCAGCAGTTGCTGGAAGAAGCTAAACAACGCGAAGTTGCATTACGTATGCAAAATGAGCAGCTGGTGCGCAAGCTGAGCACCGCCAGCTCCGTGCCGGAGCAGCACGCGTTGGTCAAGCAAATCAAAATGCTGGGCGCCCATCTGGATGCACTGGCCAAGGATGCAGCCACCTTCAACCACCACCTGCGCAATCAACAGCGGGCAGCCGACAATTTCAGCGGCGAACAGCGTTGACACCGGGCGCTGTCGCACAGCGCCTCCTGCCAAATACTGGCGTTCTGAGAGTGTAATAAATCATAAATGACCTGGATCATCATCGCAGCCCTGATCGTTGTATTTATTATTGGTTACCGCATTTTGACTTCCGATACGCGCAAAGCCATCGACTCTCTGGCCCACTTGCTGAAAGTAAAACCGATGTTGGTTGAATCGATGATTCAGGAGATGGGCAGCCGTAACAGCCAAACCTTTATCCGCGTTTTAAACAACGGCTACACCGAAGAGATGCACCAGGCAGCCTATTTGCTGTTTATCTATCTGACCTTTATCAAACAGGCGGATGACCACCAGATTGCCCTGTGGCGGGAAACGCTGATGCGGGCAGGACTATCGCCAGAGCTGCATGCCGAACACACTGAAGCCGCCCTGTTTTACTTTGCCGAACTGGATATAGACGCCTTCGAATTGGCGCAGTTTCGCCGCGCGTACAACGAGCGTTTTAATCAGGACGCTATCGCGAATGGGTGAAAGTGTCCCCCGCAGGCGGGGGAGGCATTACTGAAACATGCTGTAGATATAGCGCGAAAGCGCATCACGCGAGCTGAAGCCGTGTGGAATGCCGTAGCGCGCACTCGGGGCATCACTGCTTAAATCCAGGGGAAACTCAAGGTACTGATCGCTGGTGCGCACCGGCGAGGTCGGCGTGGCGAAATGCACGCTTTTCTCTTTCAGTGCAGGGTGGATCACCAACGCGGTTCTGCCCATCCGCGCTTCACGATTCACATACACGTAGTGCTCACCCTTGCGGTAACCATAAGACTGGTCGGTGACATAATCACGCTCAAAGCCAGTATTCTCCAACACTCTAGCCACTTCATCCGGCCGTAAATACATCGATTTCTCCTCTCGTTCTGGACCGCTGAGCGACCTTACCGCAATCATGAGATGAAACAATAAATTTTTCGGTATGAATGTGGGTTTAGGAATAATCCTTAACTATATATTTTGCCGGTTTAGCAGCAGCAAACGCAGCGTCAGCAGAGCGCCCGTAAACACCATCAACGCAGCCGCCAGATAGATTGATGGCACCCCCGAATGGCTCATCAACAACCCCGCCAATGGCCCGGTGATCCCCAGCGCCAAATCAAGAAACGCGGAGTAAGTACCCAGTGCGGTGCCCTGATTTTGCTGTGGCACTTGCTTCACCGCCTCCACGCCCAACGCGGGGAAAACCAGAGAAAAACCGGCTCCTGCCAGCAACGCGCCGGCCTGCACCATCAGCGGATCCGTCGCCAGCCAAATCAGCAGCAGCCCGGCAATCTCAATCAGGAATGACACCAACGTCACCGTTAACCCACCGTGACGATTGATGGTATTACTGAAAATCAAACGAATGCCGACAAAAGCACCACTGAACAACGTCAGCGAGAACGCGGCACCGCTCCAACCTTTATCAGCATAGTAGAGGGTAATAAAGGTGGCGATAACCCCAAACCCCACGGTGCCCATCGCCAGCCCCACGCCGTAGGTCCAAATACGCCCCAACACCGCGCTAAAGGCAATGCGTTTACCGGCAGTGATTGAAACGGTGGGTTTAGCGCTCGCCAGCCACAGTGAAACCGCCACCGCCAACACGATTAACGCCGCTACCCCGGCCAATCCCCAGTGCTGGTTGAGGTAAACACCGAGCGGCGCCCCAGCCGCCATCGCACCGTACGTTGCCACCCCATTCCACGAGATAACCCGAGCGGTATGCAGCGGCCCCACCAGGCCAATCCCCCACAGCGTAGACCCCGTACTGGCAAAGCTTTCGCCGACACCGAGAAATACCCTGCCGACGCACAGCAGGATTAAACTCAACAACGGCACCCCACCGAACCAAAAAGCCAGGGCATAAAACAGACCGCTCACCCCGCAGCAAGCCAGCCCGAACAACACCACTTTTTTCGGCCCAAGCTGATCGGCATAGCGTCCGGCATGCGGTCGACTAAACAAGGTAGCGAAATATTGGGCGCTGATGATCAGACCGGCCAACACCGAGTTGTACCCCAAATCGTTATGTACAAACCCAGGCAACACCGCCAACGGCAGGCCAATGGTCAGGTAGCAAACGAAGGTGAACATCACGACCGACAAAATACGTTTATTCAGTTGGAGATTGTTTTCTTTGGAACTGATTGCGGTCATCAACGGTGGCTCGCATCGAACGGGGTAGGCAACAGCGTTCAGCATACCCCGATGGGATCCGATGATAAATGTGAGAGTTATAACGAATTATTATTTAACTACGCGTTTGTTGCCTGCGCCATTCGCTCGGATTGACGCCATAAATGCGTAAAAACTCACGGTTAAAGTTCGACTTGGTGGTAAAGCCCGCCGCCTGCATGATCTCGGTGATCGAACGGTCATCGGCAAGCAACCACTGCGCCGCTTGGCAAATACGCAGTTGATTAACATATTGCGACACATTCATGCCCGCATGCCGATTGATGGCTTGTGACACACGGCGTGCCGGTAAGCCAACTTTTCGCGCCAGCCGCGCCAGATTCAGTTCTGGTTCCAGATAAAGGTCATCCTGTCGCAGCCGTTGCTGTACCTGCGCAAACCACTCGGCCAGCCGTTCTTCATCCTCTGCGGCATCTTCCGTGGGCTCTGGAAGTACATCCACCGGGCTTTCCGAGGGTCGGCTGCGGGCCAACACCAGGCAGAGGCTCAATGCCACCAGCACATTAACGAGGGTGGCCATCCAACCGGCATGTCGCCCATCAAACAGTGAAAAATCGAGTGTGATCACCAGATCGGCTATCGCTACCGCGATCAGTAACATGCCCAAACCGCGCCACAACCGATAACTGAGCCAACTGTCCGCCAGCGCCACCTGCTGCAGGCTGTTCTCACCACGCCGCAGCGCATACAGCAGCGCCACGCCATAGCCCAGGTCAGTGCCAACGATCAACGTATCCAACCAAAAAGGCGCGGCCAAACTCGCCAACAACGTCAGGCACAGTGGCATCAGGTGCCACAGTTCTCGCCGCCTTAGCCTGCCTTGGGTACTGGCCAAAAAAGCCAAATACGTTAGCGTGGGGATCGCCACTGCGCTGAAAGGTTGCAACCCATTTAATTGAGCCAGGCCGTAGCCGTAACGGATGCCCACCAGCACACTTTGCCAAGCACACAACAGCAGCAATAACTGAAAGACCCAGCGTTGCGCATGTGGTCGCCCCAGCCGATACAGCAGCCCCAGGCACAATAAACCAAACAGAAAAGTGAGCGGAATAAGCGGCATCGTCAGCATCTTGTTGTCTTTACACAGAACCGGCAGTGTACTGTTAAAACAATCATTTAACGACCCGGATCGCGATCGAGGTCGCCGGACTGCCCCGCCAATGTCACTCTCTCGACGTTGATACATTGAGGAGTGAAAATGAAAAGAGCATTGTTGTTATTGTGGGTCTTATGTGGTGCCGCGAGCGCCGCCCCTTACCAGGTTGCCACCCGGGATGACGTCTTTCAGGACGGTCCACGTACGTTGACCAGCCGAATTTACTACCCCACCACCGAGACAGGTTCCCCCCAGCTCATCGGTGCGAATCCGGTCTTTACCGGCATTCAAAGCCAGCCTGATGCACCTATAGCCAATGGGCGCTTTCCGCTGATCGTGATCAGTCACGGTAGCGGTGGTAATAACAGCAGCCAGGCCTGGCTGGCAGCCGCTCTTGTCCAGCAAGGCGTGGTCGTGGTGGCGGCTAATCATCCCGGTAGCACCACCGGTGACTCAATCCCCGCACGCTCCGCCAAGCTGTGGTTACAGACCGACGATATTTCTGCCTTGATTAGCGCCATCACGGCAGATCCCCACTGGGCTAAGGCCATTAATCATAAAGCCATTGGTGTTATCGGCCACTCGAAGGGCGGTTACAGTGCGATTGCCATCATCGGTGGTCGAGTCCGGCTCACCGATTTCATTCGCGGTTGCCAGCAAGCGCCACGCTCGCCCAACTGCCAGTTTTATACTCGGGCCAAGGTTGATCTGGGGACCCTCTCCACCCAGCAATTTGATGCAGACTATACCGACCCGCGCATCCGCTTTGCCGTCGCCCTCGATCCCGGTATGGTGCCTTATCTGCTGCCTGCCAGCCTGCATCAGCTCAGCGCCCCTTTATTGATCGTCGAACCTCAGCGTTTCGAGCCAGACGGCCAGATCCCCGGCCTTGGCGGTGCCGCGCTGGCCAAAGAGGCGGGGCAGCAACCGATTCACGCACTACGGTTGCCCAGAGGCAATCATTTCGATTTTACTCCGCTTTGCCAGCCCAATGGACGTCAAATCCTGGCAGAAGAAGAGAAAGATGCGGAGGTGTTATGCGCTTCTTCCAACGCGCAACGCGAATGGGTACACCAGCAAACGGTGGCTAGCATTCTGAGCTTTATTCACCCCTGGTTACCTGTTCACGCAGAAAATCAATAAACGCCCGTACCTTTTCCGGCACATGGCGGGTATTGGGGTACAGGGCATAAATACTCTGTTCAGGGAAGCTGTGATCTGGCAACAGATGACACAGTTTTCCTGATGCTATTGCCGGCTGTACCAGCCACGCCGGCAGCAGTGCCACTCCAGCGCCATGCAGGGAAAACGCCAGCAGCGCAGAAGCGCTGTCGCCCATTAGCGTGGCAGTGTCTTCAACTTTGAACAACACCGCTTGCCGTTCTGGCGTCACAACCTGCCAGCTCAAGGGCGAGCTGAGGCGACTGTGGGCGATCCACTGCGCCTGCGCCAATTGGGTTAATGACTCAACAGGATGTCGCGCCAGATAGTCCGGCGACGCGACCGGCAAGATGGCAAAACTGTCCAGCAGAGCCGCCCGGTGGCTAGAATCTGCCAGTTGCCCCAGGCGGATAGCCACGTCAAAGCGCTCTGAAATCAAATCGGCATGATAAGAAGAGGATACGTGTTGAATGCGCAAACGCGGATGCAGGCGGGAAAATGCCGCCAATGCCGGTACCACGATCTGAGCCCCGTATTCAGGCGTGGTTGTGATGCGTAAGACACCGCTTAACCCGTGGTGATCGCGGCGTACGTCGTCCAACACATTCTCGGCATCTTGCAACAAGCGCAGGCAGCGCTGATAAAAGCGTTCACCCGCATCGGTAAGTGCCAGCCGCCGGGTGCTACGCACCAGTAAGGATACGCCTAGCTCACTTTCCAACTGTTTGACGTTGAAACTCACCACCGCCTTGGTTTGCCCGAGCGCTACCGCAGCAGCGGTAAAACTGCCGGCGTCCACCACCGCCACAAAGATAGCCAAACGCTGCAGGTTAAGCATGTTACCGCCCTTTATTGTCAAAATTATTTTGACAGTGTAATCGCTCGCAGCCGATTTATCCGCACTTTCCCGCCCGCTACACTGCTCGCCTTCAACCGGAGGCACCATGCCCTATCGCATCAAAGTCGCAATCGTCTATCTGCTCGGTTTTTTCGTCGATCTGATCAACATGTTTATCGCTAACGTCGCTTACCCGTCTATCGGGCATACCTTTCATGCCTCAGTCGGTGAATTGGCGTGGGTCAGCAATGGTTATATTCTCGGCCTGACGCTGGTGATCCCACTCAGCGCCTGGCTGGCGCAACGCATTGGTGGGAAACGCGTATTTTTGGTTTCTCTGACACTGTTTATGCTGGCGACGGCCGCAGCCGGTAATGCGGGTTCAATCGGGGAACTGATTGGCTGGCGTGTGTTGCAAGGCATGGGGGGCGGTTTGCTGATCCCGATAGGCCAAACATTGACCTATCAACTGTACAGAAGCCATGAACGTGCGGGGCTTTCCGCCGCCATTATGCTGGTCGGCTTGCTGGCACCCGCGTTATCACCTGCACTGGGTGGACTCATTGTTGATCGGCTTGACTGGCGCTGGGTCTTTTTCGCTAACTTGCCATTGGCAGCGCTGGCGCTCTTGCTGGCAGCACTGTGGTTACGTCCGCAAGCACCAGACGCCCAACCCAGGCCACTCGACGTTAACGGGCTGCTCTGCGCCTGCACGGCCCTGACACTGATTCTGCTTGGCCTCACGCGGCTGGGTGAAACCGGCGGCCTGCTACAGGGCTTCTTATTGCTGGCCGCAGGGGCATTAACGCTGACCTATTACCTGCGGCGCAGTTTGCGTATCACGCAGCCCTTGTTGAACCTGCGACTGGTGCAAGAGCCGCTGCTGCGCACCTCGATGATCATTTACCAATGCATACCGGGTGTCTTTATCGGAGTCAGCCTGGTTGCCATGTTGTATTTGCAAAATCAACTCGGAATGCGTGCCGCGCAAGTCGGCAGCCTGATGGTACCTTGGTCTTTGGCCTCATTCCTGGCCATCACACTAACCGGCAAAAAATTTAATCGCGTTGGCCCACGCCCCCTGTTTATCGTCGGCTGTCTGCTGCAAGGGCTGGGTATTTTGGCGCTATCGCAGATTGCGCACGCCGGGGAGTATGGGTTGCAGGTAGCGGCTTTCGCCCTTATGGGGTTTGGCGGCAGCCTGTGCAGCAGCACAGCGCAGAGCAGCGCCTTTCTGCATATTGCCGATGAACAATTGGCAGACGCCAGTGCGCTATGGAACATCAATCGGCAGCTCAGCTTTTGCCTGGGCGTCGCCCTGCTCAGCTTAGTGCTGAACCTGTTGCTTGAGCATTTTCCCCCGGCCGTTGCCTATAAAAGCTGTTTCTACCTGGCCGCCGCCAGCACGTTAATTCCACTACTGCTATGCCTGCGCATCGCTAACCGCGCAATTGTGCGCCACCTTAAGACTCAACAGGATCTCTCATGAATCAATATTTTACCGAAGTGATCGACGCTCATGTCGCCATTGAAAACTGGCTGGAAAAAGGTACAGGGGAAGAACAGACGCTGCTGGCGCGTTTTGATCCCGCATTCAGCATGATCGCGCTGAACGGGAACCGGCTGGATTTCGCTGCGCTTAGCGCATTCTTCCATGCCAATCGTGCCGTTAAACCGGGGCTGGTTATCACAATAGAAGAAATGACGTTAGTGGCCGAATGGCCAACGGGGGCGGTGGTTAGCTATCGCGAAAAGCAAATGCTGCCAGGACAAGGGGCAACGCTGCGTAACTCTACCGTGGTGTTTACGCAGACCCAGACTGGGCTGGGTTGGCGGCATCTGCACGAAACCACACTGACCCAATAATCAGGCGTCAGAGAAAGCCGTCTGCCAGGAACAGTTCCCAGGCAACAATCAGTCCGCATAAGGTGACGGCGCTGAAAATCACTTCGAACAAATAACGATTGATCATCATGAGCTAGCCCTCAAAAGAAAACACCCGGAAAAACCGGGTGTTTGCATCGCGTCTGGGTGATGCGGCACCCTCAGGCCCCGCATTTGTCACTCAATTAAGCAGCTGGAGTTGCTGATTTTTTAGCCGCTTTGTGGTGCTTTTTAGCGGCCTGAGCTTTCTGCACTGGCGCTTTTTTGTGGTGTTTTTTAGCAGCCTGGGCTTTTTGAGCTGGCGCTTTTTTGCTTACTTTGTGGTGAGTTTTAGCAGCCTGAGCTTTCTGTGCTGGGGCTTTGTGGCTCACTTTGTGGTGTTTTTTAGCAGCCTGAGCTTTCTGTGCTGGGGCTTTCTTGGTCGCTTTGTGGTGCTTTTTAGCGGCCTGAGCCTTCTGTGCTGGGGCTTTCTTGGTTGCTTTATGGTGCGTCTTCTTATGATGAGTCGCTTTAGCAGGAGCCTTCTCAGCAGCAGCTGGCGCAGCGGTAGTCGTGGTTGCAGTTGCAGCAGGTGCTGCTGCTGGAGCTACTGCATCAGCAGCGAAAGCAACAGAAGACAGACCCATGGTAGCAGCAACGATCAGGGCTAATACTTTTTTCATCTTTAATTCCTCAGAGTGTTTTTTCAGTAAGCCCCGTTGGGCCGTTGAAGCAGATACTAGAGGAATCGATGAACCGCTTCCGTGAGTGATTGGTTTCGCCGAGTAACCAAATGTACAGCGCTTGTGAACCCTGTACACAAGTCTATGCTGGAAGCTGAAGATCCCCTTTTGCTACAGGCTGGCAGCGCCATGAAAACCTCAACGATGAAAGTCACACCGGCAAACGTTGCCGGTCTGGGCGCCGGTGTTCTGTTGCTGCTGGTTATGCTCTATCTGTTCGCCCGCCACTGGGCGGAGTTCGTCCAATACTGCATCAATGCCCAGATCTATATGCACCGTTATCTGGTGCTGTACTTATTGCAACAGCGCAATCATCAGTACAGCGGTGGTGTGATGCTGGCGTTGTGCAGCTTTATCTATGGTTTCCTGCATTCCGTCGGCCCGGGCCACGGCAAGTTTGTTATCACCACCTATCTGGCGACCCACCGTAGACAATTGAACGCCAGCCGGCTGATCACTTTGCTCGGTAGCCTGATGCAAGGCGTTGTGGCGATCCTTTTCGTGCTGGTGCTGGCAATCGCGCTGAATTTGTCGATGGGCGATCTGAGCCTGAGCCGTTACTGGCTGGAAAAAGGCAGCGCACTGTTTATCGCCGCGTTCGGCCTGGTGGTGATCCTGCGCGCCGTGGGGCTACCCCAGCGCAAGCGACTGGCGTTCAAGGCACTGAGGCCGTTAACAACAACCACACAGCACAGCCCAGAAGACGATTGTGGCTGCGGCCATCGGCATCTGCCTGATGCAACAGCCCTGACGGGGAGCTGGCGCAATGCACTGTGGCTTATCGTTTCTATCGGTATCCGCCCCTGCAGCGGTGCGATCCTCATCTTGGTGTTTGCCAACGCCGTTGGCATGTTCACCTGGGGCGTGATTTCCGCACTCAGCATGGCGCTGGGAACGGCGCTGTCGATCATGATTCTCGCCACCCTGGTACACCATGCACGTGAAAAATTTATCGCTGCCAACGACCATTTGACAGGTAAACGCCTGGCGCAGGTATCACGACTGGCCGTTATTTTAGGGGGGATATTGCTGATCCTGTTCGCATTGGTGCTGTTCAATTCAGTCATCCCGGTGAGCGCCAACGGCGACTTTATTGCCGCCGGTTGCTGATGGCTTCTATTGCGTCGCTATCCGCCGCGAAAACAGCGCTTAATGACAGTTTTTTCCGTGATCGCCAACACAGTTTGAAAAATGGTCTACACTTAATAGACATGTGTCGAAACGGAGAATCGAATGTTTAAGAGATCAGAAAAAGTAGAACGCGACATCGATCAAGACGTTACCCTTCTGGCCGATACGCTGGACGAAGTGTTACGGGAGTCCGGTGACAAGACCAAAGAGGAACTGAAAGAGCTGCACAGTAAGGCAAAAGGTGTATTACGTGATGCCCGGGCACGCTTCAATGGTTCCACTAATCTGACACAGCATGCTCGCGATGCCGTCGAACACGCCGATAGCTACGTGCGCGAAAAACCTTGGCAGGGCGTAGGAATCGGGGCCGCGGTTGGCATCGTCCTTGGCGTTCTGCTGGCCCGGCGTTAACACCCCCTGCAGTCATAAAGATAAAACAGATGTGCGTCTGGCCCGCGGGAAACCGCGGGCCGTTTAATGTCCACTGTTGAACAATTCAGCCAACCTGGCCACCGCCTGTTCGGCTTCACCCTGCTGAGTAAAATTGGCAAAGCCCATGAGCAGGCCAGAGCTTGTTGGTCCTGTGATTTGCCAGTCCGATAACGCCTGTACCGACAATCCGCGCCGCCAGGCCTCCTCCGCCAAACGCCGGTCCTGCCCATGCTCCGCTAACCGTGCCAGCAACTGAATGCCACCCGCTTGCGAGACCACCGCCAAGTGCTCAGCCAATTGTTGCTCGAGCGCCTGCACCAACCACGCACGTCGCTGGCGATAGATTGGCCGCATCCGTTTCAGGTGGCGATAAAAATGCCCCTGATGAATAAAGTCTGCCACGCTGGCCTGCATCAGTGGCGGGCAACCGCAGCCCCGCAGCCGGCTGCCGTGGCCAAAAACCTCCACCAGCCCAACGGGCACGACCAAATAAGCCATGCGCAGCGCCGGGAACAGCGTTTTGCTGAAGGTTCCGGCGTAGAGCACTCGCCCCTGGCGATCGAGGCTTTTCAATGGCGGTAGCGGACGGCCATGATAGCGAACTTCGCTGTCGTAATCGTCTTCAAGGATCCATGCCGCCTGCTGCTGTGCCCACTCAAGCAAGGCCATACGCCGCGCCAGGCTGAGTGATACCCCTAGTGGGCTTTGGTGAGTCGGCGTCAATACTGCCATGCTTGCCAAAGGCGCCTTCGCCATGCCGGCGGCAATGTCCATTCCCTCTTCATCAACCGGTACCGCTACCGGCCGCATACCCGCGGCCTGGAACAGCGGCAGCGTCACCGGGTAGCCCGGATCTTCCAACCACACCTCATTGCCCGGCTTAAGCAAGGTACCGATCACCAGATCCAGCAATGCCTGATACCCGGCGCAGATAAAGACCTGCTCTGGACGGCAGTTGATGCCACGTGAAAGTTGCAAATAATTGACAATCGCCGCGCGGAGTTCAGGCAAACCCTGAGTTGACGGATGCGCCAGCGAAGCCAGCGGGCTCGTCCGTAATTGGCGACCAACAATCCGCTGCCATAGCGCACGCGGAAAAACATCCAGCGCCGGCAACCCCAGCTGAAACGGCTGAGTAGCCCCATTGGGATGCAACGGATTCGCCGTCACCGCCGGTAAAGGCTCCGCCGTCGATGCTGCCCGCACAGGCAAGTTCTGCACCTGTGGCGAAACATAAGTACCCGCCTGCCCCCGACTTTGCACAACCCCCTCAGCGATCAGCTGACCATACGCGTTTTCCACCGTGGCGCGTGCCACACTGAGATCGCTCGCCAGCCCACGCACCGAGGGCAATCGGCTGCCGGCTTGCAAGGTACCCTGCGTAATGGCGTCTTTAATTCGCAGATAAATCTGCCGGTACAAAGGATCGGCAAGCTGGCTGTCCAGCCGCAGGGAGGAAAGAAACTGACGCATCATGGCCTGATTAAATAATCATTTTATGGCCCTATAGCATAGTCCATATTGCCCTTAAAGTAGCGTCAAGATTCTGCTACTCGCTAACCGAGGTTGACCATGATTAAGCAACGTTTGAACTATTCCGAACTCTCTCCTGCACCGTACAAAGGCATGGTGAACGCCCTTATGGCCCTGGAAAAGGGTGCCCTGGACAAGGCAACAATTGAACTGATGTTCATGCGTGTATCGCAGATCAACGGCTGTGCCTACTGCCTGGATATGCACAGCAAGGCCCTGCGTGAAAGTGGTGTTAGCAACGCTAAACTGGATACCTTGGCAGGCTGGCGTGTCAGCCATGAATTCAGCGCACGCGAACGTGCGGCACTGGAATGGGCAGAGTCTGTCACGCTGATCGCCGAAACCGGCGCGCCAGACAGCGCGTTTGAAGCGCTAAAAGCGCATTTCAGCGACGCAGAAATTGCCGATTTGACCTTCGCCATCAGCATCATGAATGCCTTTAACCGCCTGGCCGTCAGCATGCGCCAGTGATAAAAATGCGCTTTCCCCTCTTGCTGCGAGAGGGGATTTTCACCGATAACCGCCCGCAAAAAAATTTTCCTCACCGCATTTCCAGCCCCGCTGCGGCCTCCGCGCAAAATTCACCAAAACACCATATATAGCGTGGTTGATAAATTAAATATCAACATATAGTATTTATTCCATCAACCGCAGGGAACATGTCGCGGTCGGTAACCCCGTCAGAAACGCCGTTCAATGCTCCGTTATCTGACCTGTCCGCCTTTCCTTCAATACAAAAGGTAAATGCGAATCATGAGCATTATTATTTACAGTAAACCGGACTGTGTCCAGTGCAACGCCACCTATCGCGCATTTGATAAGCAAGGGATTGGTTATCAGGTGATCGACCTCACCCAGGATCAACAGGCGCTGAGCCATGTGAAATCCCTTGGCTACCAGCAGGTTCCGGTGATTATTGCCGGTGACGATCATTGGTCCGGTTTCCGGCCCGATAAAATTGGCGCGCTGGCTCACGCCCTTGCATCCTGAGGTCAACCATGAACCCGCTGGTCTACTTCTCCAGCAGTTCGGAGAACACCCACAGGTTCGTTGAAAAGTTGGGATTACCGGCGATGCGCATACCGATCGCCGGCGCCCGCAGCAAACTGCTAATGGAAACACCTTATATTCTGATTGTGCCCAGCTATGGCGGCGGTAGCGCCGTGGGAGCCGTGCCAATCCAGGTGATCCGCTTTCTCAACGTTCCACAGAATCGCGCGTTTCTGCGCGGCGTGATTGCCGCCGGGAATACCAACTTCGGCGCAGCGTACGGCATTGCCGGCGACATCATCGCCAAGAAATGTCAGGTGCCTTTTCTCTATCGTTTTGAGCTGCTCGGCACCACACAAGACGTTGCAAACGTTCGACAGGGAGTAACCGCATTTTGGCAACGACAGAACTGACCAGACCCGCCACGAGCGCGCTGGATTACCATTCGCTCAACGCGATGCTCAATCTTTATGATGCTGAAGGCCATATCCAGTTTGATAAGGACAGGCTGGCGGCGCGGCACTATTTCCTGCAACACGTGAATCAGAACACCGTGTTCTTCCACAACCTGGAAGAGAAGCTGCGCTATCTGGTAGAAGAAGGCTATTACGAGCAGAGCGTACTGGCACAATACGACTTCGCTTTTATCAAGCAGCTGTTCCAGCAAGCTTACGCGAAAAAATTTCGCTTCGAGACGTTCCTCGGTGCCTTCAAGTACTACACCAGCTACACGCTGAAAACGTTTGACGGCAAACGCTATCTGGAACGCTATGAAGACCGGGTGTGTATGGTGGCGCTGACGTTGGCGGCAGGTGATACCACGCTGGCGCAAGATCTGGTGGAGGAGATGATTTCCGGGCGTTTTCAGCCTGCAACCCCGACCTTTCTCAACTGCGGCAAACAGCAGCGTGGTGAGCTGGTGTCCTGCTTTCTGCTGCGGATTGAAGACAACATGGAGTCGATCGGCCGGGCGGTAAATTCTGCACTGCAACTGTCGAAACGCGGTGGCGGCGTGGCATTTTTGCTGACCAATATCCGGGAGGTCGGTGCCCCCATCAAGCGCATTGAAAACCAGTCTTCCGGCGTGATACCGATCATGAAAATGCTGGAAGACGCCTTCTCTTATGCCAATCAACTGGGCGCACGCCAAGGGGCGGGTGCGGTCTATCTCAACGCTCATCATCCGGATATTTTACGGTTCCTCGATACAAAGCGTGAAAACGCCGACGAGAAAATCCGCATCAAAACGCTGTCGCTAGGGGTGGTGATCCCGGATATCACTTTCGAACTGGCGAAGAATAACGAAGAGATGTACCTGTTCTCGCCGTATGACGTCGAACAGGTGTACGGCGTACCTTTCTCGGAAATCAGCGTCAGCGAAAAATACCGCGAGATGGTGGATGACAAACGCATCCGCAAATCACGCATCAATGCGCGCGAGTTTTTCCAGGTGCTGGCGGAGATCCAGTTCGAATCCGGTTATCCGTATATGATGTTTGAAGATACGGTCAACCGCGAAAACCCGATCGCCGGGCGCATCAATATGAGCAACCTGTGTTCGGAGATTTTACAGGTTAACCGCGCCAGCACTTATCACGACGATCTGAGCTATGACCAGGTAGGCAAGGATATTTCCTGCAACCTTGGCTCGCTGAACATCGCCAAAACTATGGATGCGCCAGACTTCGGCAAAGCAATCGACACCGCGATCCGCGCATTGACGGCGGTGGCCGACATGAGCGACATTCGTTCTGTACCGTCAATTGCCGAGGGTAACCGCTGCTCCCACGCTATCGGCCTGGGCCAGATGAACCTGCATGGTTATTTGGCACGTGAACGCATCTTCTATGGATCTGAAGAAGGCATCGATTTCACCAATATCTATTTCTACACCGTTGCTTACCACGCCATTCGTGCCTCTAACCAGCTAGCGATCGCGCGTGGCAGCGCATTCGTCGGTTTTGAGGACTCCACCTACGCCTCCGGCGAATATTTCAGCAAATACACCGAACAAGAATGGCTGCCACAGACTGAGCGGGTACGTGCCTTGTTCGCCGACGCCAATATTGCCATTCCCGGTCGCGAAGAATGGTTGGCATTGCGCCAGTCGGTGATGATGCACGGGCTGTACAACCAAAACCTACAGGCGGTGCCACCGACCGGCTCCATCTCCTACATCAATAACTCCACCTCCAGCATCCATCCGATCGTGTCGCGCATCGAGATCCGCAAGGAGGGCAAAATCGGTCGTGTGTATTATCCCGCGCCTTATATGACCAACGACAATCTGGAGTATTACCAGGATGCCTATGACATTGGGCCAGAAAAGATCATTGATACCTACGCCGCTGCCAGCCAGCACGTCGATCAAGGGCTGTCGCTGACGCTGTTCTTCCGTGATACCGCCAGCACGCGCGACATCAACCGTGCACAGATTTACGCCTGGCGTAAAGGTATCAAAACCATCTATTACATCCGTCTGCGCCAGATGGCGCTGGAAGGCACCGAGGTGCAGGGCTGCGTGTCCTGTGCGCTGTGAGGCAACTTATGAATACCGTTAAACCGTCACCCTTGGTACGCGCAATCAACTGGAACATCATTGAAGACGATAAGGACCTGGAGGTGTGGAACCGCCTGACCTCCAATTTCTGGCTGCCAGAAAAAGTGCCGTTGTCGAACGACATTCCGTCGTGGGCAACGCTGACACCAAAGGAGCAGCAACTGACCATTCGGGTGTTCACCGGGCTGACGCTGCTGGACACCATTCAAAACACCGTCGGGGCACCGGCACTGATTGCCGATGCCATCACGCCGCACGAAGAAGCGGTGTACTCCAACATCAGTTTTATGGAGGCGGTGCACGCACGTTCGTACAGCTCGATTTTCTCCACGCTGTGCCAAACGCCAGACGTTGACGATGCCTACCGCTGGAGTGAGGAGAATCGCGCGTTGCAGAAAAAGGCCAGCATCATTCTGGCCCACTACCGCAGTGACGATCCGCTGATGAAAAAGGTCGCCAGCGTGTTCCTCGAGTCATTCCTGTTCTATTCGGGTTTCTATCTGCCGATGTACTGGTCAAGCCGTGCCAAACTGACCAACACCGCCGATTTGATCCGTCTGATCATTCGTGACGAAGCGGTACACGGCTATTACATTGGTTATAAGTTCCAGAAGGGATTGGAGAACGTGGACGCGGCACGCCGTCAACAGGTGAAAAACTTCGCGTTCGATCTCATGCAGGATCTGTATGACAACGAAGTGCGTTACACCGAGGAGTTATACGACGGCGTCGGTTGGAGCGAGGACGTGAAAACCTTCCTGCACTATAACGCCAACAAGGCATTGATGAACCTGGGTTACGAAGCGTTGTTTCCGCCATCAATGGCTGAGGTCAATCCGGCTATTTTGTCGGCGCTGTCACCGAATGCCGACGAGAACCACGACTTCTTTTCCGGCTCTGGCTCGTCTTACGTGATTGGCAAAGCGGTCAATACCGAAGATGACGACTGGGATTTCTAAGCATAATGCAGGGGCGAATAACTTCGCCCTATAACGATAGCCGGTGAACGGGCGCAGCATGCCGCGCCCCTGGTGTTTAGATATTTCCGGCACGCTGTCGGATGCGCTGCCAGATAGCCCGTTTTTCCTCGTCATCTGCGCTCGACCAAGCGGCGATTTCATCCAACGTGCGCCAACACCCACGGCACCACGATTTATCGGTGTCGATCTGGCAAACGTTATTACAGGGCGAACGGACACCGTCGTCTATTTGACTGCGGGTTTTTCTTCTTCTGCTGCGGCCTACCATGGGACGCTTTCCTCCGGTGGATGTCTGACAACAGGATACCCGATCCTGCCGTCAGAGAAACCGCCCCGACGCGATCAGATGATACCGCCATTGGCACGCAGGGTTTGACCGTTGATCCAGGCGCCGTCGGCACCGGCCAGGAAGGAGACCGCCGCCGCAATATCCTGCGGCTGGCCCAGGCGCTCTAGCGGTGCCATGTTCGCCAGGCGCGCGATCAGCTCCGGCGTTTTCCCGTCCAGGAATAATCCGGTGGCCGTTGGCCCCGGCGCGATGGCATTCACCGTGATATTACGGCCGCGAAGCTCTTTCGCCAGCACGCTGGTCAATGCCTCAACCGCGGCCTTAGTGGCAGCGTACATGCCATAGCTTGGCTGCAACAGCCCAACCACACTGGAAGAAAAGTTGATGATACGGCCGTTATCACGCAGCCGTTTCGCGGCTTCTCGCAGGGTATTGAACGTCCCCTTCAGATTGATATCAATCAGCCTGTCAGCCTCGGCGTCGCTCATTTCAGCAACCGGCGCCAATGCAATCACCCCGGCGTTATTCACCAGGATATCGACGCCGCCAAACGCCTGCTCCGCACGATCAAACAGTTGGGCAACGGCCGTGGCATCACTGACGTCGGCTTTGGCGCTCAGCGCCCGCCCGCCGTTGTGTTCAATGTTACGCACCAGTTGATCCGCCAAGGTCTGATTACCCGAATAGTTGACGATCACGGTAAAACCATCGGCAGCCAGGCGTTCGGCAATGGCTGCGCCGATGCCACGTGATGCGCCGGTTACGATGGCGACGCGTTGTGAAGTGGTGTTCATCTTATCTATCCTCGTCAGGTATACGCCTGCGGCTTGCCGGCGTCGGATCATCATGCACCTTTCGCTATGGCGAATAATCCCCTACTCTTCGTTATCACTATCCGATTTTAACGAACAATACTCATGGACAGAATTGATGCCATGCGCCTGTTCACCCGCGTGGTGGAACAACGTAGCTTTACGCAGGCTGCGCAGGATCTGGGCCTGCCGCGCTCGACGGTGACCGATGCCATCAAACAACTGGAGGCCCGGCTGCAAGTGCGTTTGCTGCAACGCACCACCCGCCATGTCAGCCCGACGCTGGACGGGGAAGCCTACTATCAGCGTTGCCTGACCATTCTGGCGGATATAGAAGATGCCGAGATGGCTTTTGCCGGCGCCAAGCCGCGCGGGTTACTGCGCATCGATGTCCACGGCACGTTAGCGCGTCATTTTCTCTTGCCGGACCTACCCGATTTTCTGGCGCAATACCCAGACATCGAATTTTTCATGAGCGAAGGTGACAGGCTGGTTGATCCGGTACGGGAGGGCATCGACTGCGTGGTGCGCGTCGGCAGGCTAAAAGACAGTGATATGGTGGCTCGTCGTTTGGGTGAGCTGGAAGAGGTTACCTGCGCGGCGCCTGACTATCTGCAACGCTTCGGTACGCCACTGAGCCTCGACCAACTTGACGGGCACCGAATGGTCGGTTTCCGTTCTTCGGCCAGCGGCACAATCATGCCCCTGGAGTTTACTGTCGCTGGACACCCCCGCCAGGTAACACTGCCCTGCACTGTATCGGTGAGTGCAGCAGAAAGTCTGGTCGCAGCGGCACACAGGGGGTTGGGCATTATTCAGGTACCGCGCTATCACCTGCGCGACAGCCTTGTCGAGGGCAGCCTGTTGCCGCTATTGCCGCAGTTCCCTTCCACGCCGATGCCGGTTTCACTGCTGTATCCCCGTAACCGTCAACTTTCGCCTCGGGTCCGGGTATTTATCGACTGGTTCAGCAAGGTATTTGCCGCGCGCAATGGCTAAAAAGCCGCCCGTTAAGGCGGCCAGCAAGTTACAGAGCACCATAGTCCAGCGGCACCC
Source organism: Serratia sp. NPDC087055 (assembly GCF_044900985.1). Taxonomy (NCBI): domain Bacteria; kingdom Pseudomonadati; phylum Pseudomonadota; class Gammaproteobacteria; order Enterobacterales; family Yersiniaceae; genus Serratia; species Serratia sp. NPDC087055. Next base: position 27,402 of record NZ_JBJDOG010000005.1, on the reverse strand, counting down.
AGTCGTATCCGTCGCCTTGTTTATTGAGATAGCCTAACCCCGGAAACGACAGATGCGCCCCGCCCACCAGCACACGCTGCTGGGCGCTATCACCGAAGACGCGCAGGCGCTCAGCCACCGCGGCCTTTGCATCGCTGTCAAAGCGAATGGCCACGCGCGGATGAGGGAGCTGCACTGCCGCCACATGGATCAGATCGCCAATCACCAGCAGACTTTTTCCTTTGCTATCGACCTGATAAATGCTGTGACCCGGCGTGTGGCCGTGAGCTGCAAATGCCCTGATCCCCGGAGACAGCTCACCGTCGCCGTTGAACGGTGTAAAGTGCCCGGCAGCCTGATAAGGTTTTATCGCCGCCATCGCTCTTTCGAACGACGCCTTGTCTTCGGTCTTCGCCTGCTTCAATCGGCTCTCGCTCAGCCAAAAATCGACATCCTGCTGACTGGCTCGCACCACCGCATTCGGGAACATCGCCACGCCATTTTGCGTGAGGCCACCGAGATGGTCCGGGTGCATATGGGTCAGATAGATTTCGTCCACCTGCTGCGGCTGATAGCCGGCAGCCTTCAGGTTGGCGACCAATTTGCCCAATCCATCCCCCAGCAACGTGCCGGCACCGGTATCAATCAGAATCAACTTACTGCCGGTGTTGACCAAATAGGCATTCACCGAAGTGGCGACAGGCAGGCTCTGGTGATGCTCGGCTAACGCGGTTTCAATCTGTTTTGGCGAGCTATTCAACAGCAATTTATCCGCTGGCAAACGAATGATGCCATCGGACAATACGGTAATTTCATAACTGCCCAGCATAATGCGATAGAAGCCTGGCGCGGGGCTTTTCACCTGCGGCGCAGCGGCCGAAACCTGCAGTGACATGACGGCCAACGCCGCTCCCAACAGGTAGTGTTTCCAGTGCATAACAACTCCTTAATTGTAAATTCAGCAGCGCTAAGTATTAACGCAAAACGCTGAACCTGCCCGCGGGGCCATGACACAGGCAAAAAAATCCCCGCGGGGGCGGGGAAAGGCAAAGAAAACTAAGGTCTTTTTTACGTTATACGAAGAATTTAGCCAGCACTAACAATGAGAGGGAGACGTTAATCGCACCGCCAATACGGGTAGCGATTTGGGCAAACGGCATCAGCGACATGCGATTGCCCGCGGTAAGTATGGCAACATCACCGGTACCGCCCTGCCCGCTCTGGCAGCAGGACACAATTGCCACATCGATCGGGTGCATACCAATTTTCTTACCCACAAAGAACCCGGTCGCCACCAACGCACTAACGGTGCTCACAATCACCACCAGGTTTTGGAGAGTGAAGGCATTAACCAGCTCTTGCCATGGGGTGATTGCCACACCGACGGCAAACAGAATCGGGTAAGTCACCGCGGTGCGGAAGAACTTATAAACCACTTGAGAACCTTCCTGAATACGCGGAGACACGCCGTGTGCCAGCTTCACCGCCACCGCGGCAAACAACATACCTACCGGTGCAGGCAGGCCAATCAAGCGGTGCAGCAACATCCCAACCATGTACAACAAGATAGCCAGCAAGGCGCCGCAAGCAATGGTGCTGACATCCACCTTGCCACTGAATTTTTCCACCGCGCTCACTTCGCTATTGCCTTGTTTGTTCGGCATCAAGCTGCCTTCACCGGTCAAGTGCGGGTAGCGTTTGCCCAGTTGGTTCAGCAAACCGGCAAGTACAATCGCCGTCAGGCCGCCAAGCATCACGATCGGCAGAATACGGCCCAGCGCCACGCCCTGATCCATATGCAGGATTGCCGCGTAACCCATCGACAGCGGGATAGCGCCCTCACCGACACCACCGGCCATGATAGGCAAGATCAGAAAGAAGAAGATCTGGAACGGTTCCAGTCCCAATGCCATACCGACGGCCATCCCCACCAACATGCCGACAATTTCACCGCACAGCATTGGCGCGAAAATACGCAGGAAGCCCTGGATCAATACCTGTCGGTTCATGCTCATAATACTGCCGACAATGATGCAGCAGATGTAGAGATAAAGGATATTGGTCGACTTATAGAATTTGGTGGTCGACTCCACCACCACATCCGGCAACAGCCCATAGTGCACCAATGCAGAAGGGATAAAGGTGGCGCAAATCGCTGCTGCCCCCATTTTACCGATCAGCGGCAAGCGCTTGCCAAACTCGCCACAGGCAAAACCAAAGAAGGCCAGTGTGGCAACCATCACCACAATATCGCTGGGTAATTTCCCTTCCAGACAATCCAATAAAATAAGTACGCCGGCCAGAACAAAGAACGGCAACGGAATAATCCCTACCTTGTAATTGTCCAGTATCTGCCACCATTTCTCCCGCAACGGTATTTCAGCGGTTTTATCTTTGGCAGCGAGGAAAGAATCATCTGTTGTGCTCATAATCTGGCCTCTTATTAGTTTGTTCGGCCATCATAGAGAAACGCACGGATTATCTGCTGTGATTTTGTTCAAAATTAAAAAGGGTTTTTAATGGTGGTTATGGTTTCTATGGTGTTAATTGTTATTATGTAAAATATGGCGTGGTTTTAATGGTGTTAATGTTATTTTTACTTCAAGGATTGTCCATTTTATTGTAACTGCCCCGCGGTCTGCCAGATAAGGATAATCCCGTGGCTGCGATCACAAGTTGATCCGGCGCAATATTACATTAACGGCGGCTCATGATAGGGTAAGCACTCAGGATCTCTCAGGGTGAACCCCAGGCCATGCGCATAAAACTCTCATTTCAAATCAAACTCTTTCTATGCCTGGTTGCCTTCTCCTGCCTACTGCTGACATTTATTGGTGCTTACACCTACTATCAGCTCGATGCCCAGCTACACCGAGACCTCGGTGCCCGCGCACAGGTACAGGCGCGGGAGATTGCCCTGATCCCGTCGTTGGTCACCGCGGTCGAAAACCATGATCCGGTGAACATTGCCGCCTTGATGAAGAAAATACGCGCCAGCAGCGATGCCAGCTATATCGTTATCGGCGATAAACAAACCCGGCATCTTTATCATTCCGAGTACCCCAATATTGTTGGAACGCCCATGGTCGGCGGTGATAACAAAGAAGTATTGGAAGGGAAAAGCATTATTTCTATCCGCAAAGGCGGCATTGGTGTTTCACTGCGCAGCAAAGCACCCATTATGGATGAAAATAATAATGTCATCGGTATTGTTTCGGTCGGCTACCTTAAATCACATATCGACAACCTGAATGCGAGAACGCTAACGCAAATCGTAGGATCGATTGTATTGCTCTTAATTGCGCTATTTGTATTTTCATGGCTGTTATCCAAGAATTTAAAACGTCAGATGTTCTGGTTGGAGCCGAAAGAAATTGCATTATTGGTGCGCCAGCAAAAAGCCTTGCTGGAGGCGATTTATGAGGGCGTTATTGCCGTCGATCCCCAACTTCGCATCATCACCATCAACCACGCAGCGCGGGAGTTACTGGATTTGCGGCAACCCGCCAGTGCCCTGATGGGACGTGAAATCGGTGAGGTGATTCAATCTCAACCTGACTTTTTCAGCGCTGCGCAGTTAGATCAGGATACCCACGATGAAGTCTGCCGTTTCAACCATGTACGGGTCATCGCCAGCCGCGTCCGCATCATGCAGGAAGAAGAGCTGCAGGGCTGGGTGATCAGCTTCCGCGACAAGAACGACATCAATACCCTGAGCAGCCAACTCAGCCAGGTTAAACGTTACGCCGACAACTTGCGGATCATGCGCCATGAACAACTCAACTGGACTGCCACCCTTGCAGGGCTGTTGCATATGCAACGCTACGACGAGGCGATTCGCTATGTGGAGGCGCAGTCAGAAGGCGCACAAGAGATTCTCGATTTTATCTCGCAGCGTTTCAGCTCTGCGGCGCTCTGTGGTCTGCTGTTGGGTAAATACGCCAGCGCGAAGGAAAAAGGCGTTGAGCTGCGATTCGATCCCGCCTGTCAGCTGCGGCAAATCCCGGCCGCGCTGAATGAAACCGAACTGATGTCGATCATCGGGAATTTGCTGGATAATGCGGTTGATGCGACTCTGCGTTGTGACCCGCCACATGAAGCCGTAGAACTCTATATCAGTGATAACAGCAATGAACTGGTGATTGAAGTGGCCGATCGCGGTACCGGCATTGCAGCGGAGATCCGTGATACGCTGTTTGAGCAAGGCATCACTACTAAAGATGACAAAGGTGACCACGGCATCGGCTTGCATTTGGTTGCCAGCCATGTGGCCCAAGCGCATGGCAGCATAGAAGTATCGGACAACGAGCCACACGGCGCTATTTTTTCTTTGTTTATCCCTAAACAATCTTGAGCACCCGAATAATGCAACCTGAAGCACTGGACGTTTTGATCGTGGAAGATGAGCCACAGTTGGCCACGCTGCACGCCGAGTTCATTGAGCAGAACTTTGCCCTGCGCGTGGTGGCCTATGCCGCCACGCTGGCCGAGGCCAGAGCCAAAGTCAATGCACACCAGCCACGCCTGATCTTACTGGATAACTTTCTGCCGGATGGCCAGGGAATTGAGCTTATGGAAGAGGCCAGGGTAAAAAACCCCGGTTGCTCCGTGATCTTTATTACCGCCGCCAGTGACATGAACACGTGCAGCCAGGCGATCCGTAACGGCGCTTTCGATTACATCATTAAACCCGTGTCCTACAAGCGCCTACGCAACTCGCTGGAACGCTTTATGCAGTTTGTGCAAACCCAGCGGACGTTCAAAGTGATCGACCAAAGCAACGTCGATGCACTCTATAACCTGCAATCCAAACAGTTTTCCAGCGAGCCCAGCGCCAAAGGCATCGAAACCAACACGTTAGAGCTGGTTCAATCGCTGTTTATCAACCAACCAGAGGTTGCCCACGCGGTGGAAGATGTTGTCGAGAAAGTCGGTATTAGCAAAACGACGGCCCGACGTTATCTGGAATACTGCGTCGCCACCCAGTTTGTACGCGTTGAGATGATGTACGGCAATATCGGCCACCCGCGTCGATTGTATCGCAAAGCCTAAACTGACATCTGGCTGTCATAATGACGGGATAATATGCCTGCGACGATATCCCCCTCGATATCGGCACCTGTCGTTGAAAACTGATGAAATACTGATGACTTTTACCCGACCTATGGTCGGGTTTTTTATTGTCCAAGAAGACAACTTGACCGGAAAATAATAGCGATAATCAGAACGGATTATTTTTACCTAAAACCAACCTGTTACGGGGAATATTAGGTGTTGATAATTGAATATTCACCGCACTACCATAACCAATCGAAAACCTGATGTAAATCGCTAATATCCTATTCATCGGACATTGAGGGTTGTCTCAGATATTCACTGTGTTAGGGTATAGAGGACTATTATTTTCTATTGGGATATTTTTATCGTTTGATAATTCATCAGAGGAAACAGCAAATTGCATGGCAATTAAACTCGAAGTAAAGAACCTATATAAGATATTTGGCGAACATCCGGATCGCGCTTTCAAACTGATTGATAAAGGCCTGACAAAAGACCAATTGCTTGAAAAAACTGGGTTATCATTAGGCGTAAAAGACGCCTCTCTGGCCATTGAAGAAGGCGAGATATTTGTCATCATGGGGCTTTCCGGTTCCGGAAAATCTACCCTGGTACGCCTTCTCAATCGTCTGATAGAACCCACCCGCGGGCAGGTGCTGATTGACGGCGAGGATATATCGAAAATATCCGACAGCGCACTGCGCACCGTCCGTCGAAATAAGATCAGCATGGTGTTTCAATCATTCGCTTTAATGCCACATATGAATGTCTTGAATAACACTGCATTCGGTATGGAGTTAGCCGGTATTCCGCCGCAGGAGCGCCAGGAAAAAGCGCTGGAGGCCCTGCGTCAGGTCGGTCTGGAGAATTATGCGCATTCCTATCCCGATGAACTTTCCGGCGGGATGCGTCAGCGCGTGGGATTAGCCCGTGCCATGGCGAATAATCCTGACATATTATTGATGGATGAAGCCTTCTCGGCACTGGATCCATTAATCCGTACGGAGATGCAGGATGAGCTTGTCAAATTACAGGCTCAACATCAACGCACCATCGTCTTTATTTCCCACGATTTGGATGAGGCAATGCGTATTGGCGATCGCATTGCCATTATGCAAGGTGGAGAAGTGATTCAAGTCGGTACGCCGGAGGAAATATTAAATAATCCGGCCAACGATTATGTCCGTACATTCTTCCGCGGCGTCGATATCAGCCATGTCTTCAGCGCCAAGGATATTGCCAAGCGTCGCCCCGTCGCGCTTATTCGTAAAACCCCCGGTTTTGGTCCGCGTTCGGCATTGCAGCTGCTGCGCGATGAAGACCGCGATTACGGTTATGTTGTTGAACGTGGAAAGAAATTTATCGGCGTTGTGTCGATAGATTCGCTCAAGCACGCGCTCGCCGCCAATCAAACGTTGGACGACGCCCTGCTGGAAGCTCCGGCCCCAGTGCCAGCCGATATGCCACTGAGCGAACTGATTTCATTGGTCGCCCTGGCGCCTTGTGCTGTCCCCGTGGTCTGCGAAGACAATAACTATATCGGAATTATTTCCAAAGCCATGCTGTTGCAGGCTTTAGATAAAGAGGGCCCAACGAATGAGTGATACGACACAGGATCCCTGGGCTACCGCGCCTACCGACCCCAGCACCCTACCGGCAACTGACGCTGCAAGTTCAACGGCGCCTGCGGGTGATGCCTGGTCCAGCGCACCACCACCCGCCGCCCATGACGCCGCTAATCAGGCTGCACAGGGCGCTGACTGGCTTAACAGCGCACCGGCACAGCCTGAGCATTTCAACTTGCTGGACCCGTTCCACAAGACCTGGGTGCCATTTGACTCCTGGGTAACGCATGGCATCGATTGGCTCGTACTGCACTTTCGCCCATTGTTTCAGGGGATCCGCGTTCCCGTCGACGTTATCCTCAGTGGCTTCCAACAATTGCTACTTGGCATGCCGGCACCGATCGCCATTCTGCTGTTTTCATTGATTGCCTGGCAGCTTTCCAGCCTCGGCATGGGGGCTGCGACGCTGGTCTCGCTGATTGCCATTGGTGCAATTGGCGCCTGGTCACAAGCCATGGTAACGCTGGCGCTGGTACTGACGGCCCTGTTCTTCTGTATCGTCATCGGCTTGCCGCTAGGTATCTGGTTGGCACGCAGCAAACATGCCGGCAAAGTTATTCGGCCACTGCTCGATGCCATGCAGACCACACCCGCCTTCGTCTATCTGGTGCCCATCGTCATGCTGTTCGGTATCGGCAACGTGCCCGGGGTGGTGGTCACGATCATCTTTGCTCTGCCGCCGATCGTGCGTTTGACCATTCTTGGCATCAAGCAGGTGCCAGAAGATCTGATCGAAGCCGCCGAATCCTTCGGTGCCAGCCCACGCCAACTGCTGTTTAAAGTGCAGTTGCCACTGGCTATGCCGACCATCATGGCTGGCGTAAACCAGACGCTGATGCTGGCGTTGTCGATGGTGGTTATTGCCTCGATGATCGCCGTCGGGGGGCTGGGTCAAATGGTACTGCGTGGCATTGGCCGCCTCGATATGGGTCTGGCCGCCGTTGGGGGGGTCGGTATCGTAATCCTGGCGATTATTCTGGACCGCCTCACACAGTCTCTGGGGCGCGATCGTCGCAGCAAAGGCATCGGTCGTTGGTATGCTCACGGCCCGATTGGGTTAGTCGCCCGTCCATTCATCAAAAAGCCTTAATGACCTTCCCCCGGCGTTGGCCGGGGGTATCGGCAGTCCCCATAAAATCGAAGGAACCACTATGCGCTCGACAGGAATTTGGGCTATTGCCCTGACTTCATGGCTAAGCACACAGGCGTTCGCCGTCGAACTTCCCGGCAAAGGCGTCACGGTTAACCCCGTGCAAAGCCCCATTGCGGAAGAAAGCTTCCAGACAGAACTGGTTAACCGCGCGTTGACCAAGCTGGGCTATGACGTCAAGCCTACCGCCGAGGTGGACTATAACGTCGCCTATACCTCCATCGCTTCCGGTGACGCCACCTATATGGCAGTGAATTGGGATCCGTTGCAAACAGACATGTACCAAAGCGCCGGCGGCGATAAGACGTTCTATCGCCAGGGTGCCTATATCACGAATGCGGCACAAGGCTATCTGATCGATAAAAAAACCGCGGACAAATACCACATCAGTGATATTGCCCAGCTAAAAGATCCCAAGCTGGCCAAGCTGTTTGACGCTGACGGTGACGGCAAAGCCGATCTGGCTGGCTGCGAACCGGGCTGGGCATGCAGCAATGTGATCGACACCCACATCAAGGCCTATGGCCTGAGTAGCACCGTCACTCAAAACCAGGGTAACTACGCCGCCATCATCGCCGATACCCTGACCCGCTATAAACAGGGCAAACCGGTGCTGTATTTTACCTGGACACCCTATTGGGTCAGCGACGAGCTCGTGCCCGGCCGCGACGTCGTCTGGCTCACCGTTCCATTCTCCGCCAGCCCTGGGTCATTGAAAGATAAAGAGACCGCATTACCGAACGGTAAAAATTACGGTTTCTTCGTCAATAACGAACACATTGTCGCCAACAAACAATGGGCGCAGGCCAACCCGGCAGCTGCCAAGCTGTTCGCCGTCATGAAACTGCCATTGTCAGATGTGAACGCACAGAATCTGCGTATGCATAACGGTGAGAACAGTGCCGGCGATATACAGCGCCACGTAGACGGCTGGATTAAAGCCCATCAGGCCACCTTCGATGGCTGGGTCAATACGGCTGCTGCGGCAGCGAAATAATCCCGACGTGCCGGAAATCCCGGCTTCATAACATAAAAAGGTATTTCACTATGCGCACTACAGGAATCTGGGCCGTTGCCCTTACCACACTGATTAGCTCACAGACGGTTTTTGCCGCGGACTTGCCAGGTAAAGGCATCAGGGTGCAACCGGTGCAGAGCACCATTTCCGAAGAAACCTTCCAGACGCTGCTGGTCAGTAAAGCGTTGGAAAAACTGGGCTACGACGTGAAAGACACGCGCGAAGTGGATTATAACGTCGCCTACACGTCAATCGCCTCCGGTGACGCGACGTTCCTTGCGGTCAATTGGGATCCGCTGCACGCCGATCAGTACAAAGCCGCCGGTGGCGACGCCAAGTTTTACCGCGAGGGGGTATACGTCAACGGGGCAGCACAGGGTTACCTGATCGACAAAAAAACCGCCGATAAATACCACATCACCAACATTGAACAGCTGAAAGATCCGAAGATCGCCAAACTGTTCGACACCAACGGGGATGGCAAAGCGGATCTGACCGGTTGTACGCCGGGCTGGGGCTGTGAAGCCGCCATTAACCACCACATCAAGGCCTACGGTCTGGATAAGACCGTCGAGCACAACCAGGGCAACTACGCGGCAATGATTGCCGATACCATTACCCGCTACAAAGAAGGCAAACCGGTGTTGTACTACACCTGGACGCCATACTGGGTGAGCGATGTGTTGGTTCCGGGGCGCGACGTCGTCTGGTTGCAGGTGCCGTTTTCCGCCATGCCGGGCGAAATGAAAAACAGGGATACCAAGCTGCCAAACGGTGCTAACTATGGTTTCCCGGTGAACACCATGCGTATCGCCGCCAACAAGCAGTGGGCCGAAGCCAACCCGGCTGCCGCCAAGCTGTTCGCTATCATGAAGCTGCCCATTGCCGATGTGAATGCGCAAAACCTGCGTATGCATGAGGGTCAGGCATCTGAAGCCGATATCCAGCGTCACGTTAATGGCTGGATCAAGGCGCATCAGGCCACCTTTGACGGCTGGGTGAAAACGGCCGCCGAGGCCGCGAAGAAATAATCACACAGGGGTGCAGGCAACTGCACCCCTGCTCTCTTTATTCAACAATATCTATCCCACTAAACTGCAAAAAACGCTCGGCGGTTCTGGACAGCAACTGCGGCCATACGCAGTACACCTGCCGCCGTGGGCCATCCTCGATTGGAATTGACACCAGCGAACTCAAACGCTGTGCCGTCGAAATCGGTACGATACCCGTCGCTAGCCCGCGCCGGACCAAATTTTCCAGCCATTCAATATGATCAATTTCAAAACTGACGTGCCGCTTAATCCCCGCAGCCTGAAACGCGCGATCGGTTTGGCGCCTAGCCCCTGTACCGCTGTAAAAGTCCACCAGCGGCACTTCCGACAAGGTTTGCAGATTGACTCGCTGGCGGTTGGCTAACGGATGTTGTGTCGCCACCAGTGCCACCAGCGGCTCATCGGTAAGCTGCCGATGAGATACCGGCAGCATATCGATATCCCCCGGCCAAATGCCGACAAACGCCACGTCGGTTTTTTGTTGGCGAACATCCTCCAGCAATTCCTCGCTCATTCCCACATACAACCGGATGTTCACCGCCGGATAATGGCGATGGAAATTACCCAGTTTCTCGGTGAGATCAATCGCGTTTATGGTTGAAATGGTGCCAATAGTCAGGGTACCGGACACTGTGCCACTGGCCGCGACCACCTCCTCCACCAGCGCCTGTTTCGCCGCCAGTAATCGTTGTGCAGGTTGAATAAATGCCTGCCCGGCAGTCGTCAATTTTACCCGGCGTGAGGTACGCTCAAACAATGTGCATCCTAGCTCTTCCTCCAGTTTGGCAATCTGGTGGCTAAGGGCAGACTGTACCGTATGGCAGCGCTGCGCCGCCCGCGTAAAGCTCTGTTCTTCAGCCACCGCAAGTGCAAAGCGGATTTGTTTCAGGTTCATGGCATCTATCGCAAAATGAGATTAATCAAATGAAAATTATACATTGGTTTAACGCGCTGTCCTGAACGATACTCGCCCCACTTCTTCTTATGATTAAAAACTATGAATCAAAAACACGCACAGCCGGGTCTAAGCCCAGCGTTAACCGTACTGATTGCCATCGCCACCGGTCTGGCGGTCGCCAGTAACTATTACGCGCAACCATTGCTGGAAACCATCGCCCAGAACTTTGATCTGTCAGTGAATCAGGCCGGTTTTATCGTCACCGCCGCTCAATTGGGCTACGCCGTAGGCCTGCTATTGCTGGTGCCGCTCGGCGATATGTTTGAACGCCGCGGGTTGATTGTCTTTATGACGCTGCTGGCAGCAGGGGGCATGCTGATCACGGCCAGTTCCTCAACCTTGCCGATGATGATCCTCGGCACGGCACTCACCGGGCTGTTCTCGGTGGTGGCGCAAATCCTGGTGCCGTTGGCGGCTACGTTGGCACACCCGGAAAAACGCGGTAAAACCGTTGGCATTATCATGAGTGGCTTACTGCTCGGTATTCTGTTGGCACGAACCGTCGCCGGGGCACTTGCGTCGTTCGGCGGTTGGCGCACCATTTACTGGGTGGCCAGTGTGTTAATGATCCTGATGGCGCTGATCCTCTGGCGTGCACTACCACGTTATAAACAGCACTCAGGGCTGAATTACCCCCAGTTACTGAAATCAATTTTCACCCTGTTCTGCGGGACTCCACTGCTGCGGACCCGTGCGGTGCTGGGTGCGCTCTCGTTCGCCAACTTTAGCGTGCTGTGGACGTCCATGGCCTTTCTGCTGGCCGCGCCGCCCTTTGGCTATTCCGAAGGCGTCATCGGCCTGTTCGGGTTAGTCGGTGCTGCGGGAGCGTTAGCCGCCTCACGTGCCGGGCACATGGCGGACCAAGGCAAAGCCGGTTTAACCACCACCGTTGGCCTGGTGCTGTTGTTACTGTCATGGATACCCATCGCTTTCGCTAAACAATCGCTATGGGCATTGATCGCCGGCATCCTGATCCTTGACCTGGCGGTGCAAGCCGTACACGTCACCAATCAAAGCGTGATTTACCGCATCATGCCGGAAGCGCGTAATCGCCTGACGGCAGGCTACATGACCAGCTATTTTATCGGTGGCGCACTCGGTTCACTGCTGTCAGCCACCGCTTACCAACATGCAGGCTGGACCGGCGTCGCCGCTGCTGGGGGCGTTTTATGTCTCCTCAACCTGCTGACCTGGTGGCACGGTAAGCACCATGACCCACAAGGCCCAGCGACAATCTGATTAGCAAGCGAATAGTAATATCAGGAATTTATTAGCGCCGCAGGGTATAAACATTACTCACTCTCTGGTAATGTTCTGCAGATGAACTATTGATCTCTATATCCTGCGACACTCATAAAAATGCAAAGCCAAGCTGCAGAAAACCTCAATCCTCCTGCCGTCAGCTCTACCTTTACCCACGGCATCGTCGACAGTTTACCTATTGTCATCGGCTATGTGCCGGTGGCTTTCGCATTCGGCCTGAGCGCCGTTAAGCTGGGATTCTCCCCGCTAGAGAGCATCTTCTTTTCCTGCATTATCTATGCGGGGGCGAGTCAGTTTGTGATCACTGCCTTGTTGAGTGCCGGTATGTCACTGTGGGTTTCCGCGCTAACCGTGATGGCCATGGACATACGGCATTTGCTGTATGGCCCAGCCCTGCGACACCGCATCGTTTCGCGCATGTCGCGCGGTAAAACGGCACTGTGGGCCTTCGGCCTGACCGATGAAGTGTTCGCCGCGGCTACGGCCAAGTTAATGCGCAATAACCGCAGTTGGAGCGAAAACTGGATGCTCGGCATCTCGCTGTGCTCCTGGCTGTCGTGGGTCGCAGGCACCGCGATTGGCGCACTCTTCGGCAACGGGCCTCTTGAGCAATATCCCGTCATCGAGGCGTCACTCTCCTTTATGCTGCCGGCGCTGTTCCTCAGTTTCCTGCTTGCTGCATTCAAACGCCCGCAAAGCCTGACTATCGCCGCGGCTCTGGCCGGTGCACTGCTCGGCGTAGTGCTATTTTCCATCCCGGTAGCCATTTTAGCGGGTATCAGTGCCGGTTGTATCGCCGCGCTGTTCCAACCCACCACACAGGAGGTTATCAATGAACACTGATGTGCTGATCATTGGCCTGGTTGTGGGTTGCGCTAATTACCTGTTCCGCTACTTACCATTACGCCTGGCGCCAGCGCGTGCCCAACCCGGCATCAAGCGAGGTAAAACGGCCCTGCTGCTCGACAGTATCGGCATCGCCTCTATCTGTGCGTTGCTGGTGGTATCCAGCACGCCGGTGGTGATGCGTGAACCCGACAAGCTGTGGCCAACACTGGTCGGGTTCGCCGCACTGGGTTTGTGCTTCTACCGCAGCAAGAGCATCATTTTGTCGACGTTGATCGGCGCAGTCGCCTTTGGCATCACATTAAAAATGTTTATGATTCTCGGCCCAGCCAGCCTTTGATTTTGTCCGTCATCCCCATTCTGAGCACTTACTCAAAAATGGGTCATTGACAAACAACTTACAAATGACACGAATTGCTAAATTATTCGCACGGCTGAACATTTACATTATTAATCACTATCGTTACTATCTCGAACGAAATTAATGAGGCCCCAAATTATGGAAAGCTCGTTTACTCCCATTGAACAAATGCTTAATTTCCGCGCAAAACGTCAGAAAGATTTCCCTTATCAGGAGATATTGCTGACCCGGCTGTGCATGCACATGCAAAGTAAGCTGCTGGAAAACCGCAATAAAATGCTCAAAGCACAAGGGATTAACGAAACATTGTTTATGGCGCTGATTACTCTGGATGCACAGGAAAGTCACAGCATTCAGCCTTCTGAGCTAAGCTCTGCCCTAGGTTCGTCGCGTACTAATGCCACACGTATTGCCGATGAGTTAGAAAAGCGCGGTTGGATTGAGCGCCGTGAAAGTGACAATGATCGTCGTTGCCTGCATTTGCACATGACGCCGCAGGGAGAGGAATTTCTCAACCAGTTGCTGCCACCGCAGCACAAATGTCTGCATTTCCTGTGGTCCACGCTGAACGATGACGAACAGCAGCAGCTTGAAAAGCTGACGCGCAAACTGTTAACGCGTCTGGACCAGATGGAAGTTTCAGGACAGTTATCCCAATAACTTCTGTTCAGGTAACATACTATGCGATCCCCATTTAACTGGAGATTCACCCCGCTGTTCGCTGTATTGCTGCTGGCCGGGTGTGCATCTACCGATAATATTGCCCCGCAATCCACCCTGATGGATCCGCAGAGCCTGCAACTGTCACAGCCAAAAGTCAGTTCGCTGAATGTCAGCCCGCAATGGTGGCGTTCGCTTAATGACCCGCAGCTCGATAGCCTGATGACCCAGACGCTGCAAAGCTCGCCGACGCTGAGACAAGCGGCGGGTCGCGTGCGCGAAGCACAAAGTGTCGTAGGCGAAGCCAGTGCCGCCAATGGCCCCAATCTGGATCTGAACGCCAGCAGCAACCGCCAGAAAATTCCACAGAACGTTAACCTGGGGCTGGGCTACCCGCACCAACCGATCTATGAAACCTCTAACTCTTTGGGCCTGAATCTGGCTTATGAGTTTGACTGGTGGGGCAAATACCGCAATCAGGTTAACGCCGCCAAGGCACAGGTTGATGCGGCACGCGCCGAACAGGAACAGGCGGCACTGACGCTGACCAGTTCCGTGGCCTCGGCGTATTACCAGCTTCAAAGCAATTTTGCACTGGAAAAACTGCTGCAACAGGAAGTGGATAACAACCAACGCCTGGCAGACCTGCGCCAGCAGCAATATAAAGCCGGCATTACGGGTGTTGATGTTCCACAACAAACCCAGGCACAAGCTGACGGCGCCAAACAGCAGATCCTTCAACTGCAGTCGCAAATTGAACAACTTAGACACCAATTGGCCGCACTGGCTGGCCAGGGCCCGAATGCGATGCAGCACCTGCGTCCAGTCGCGTTGCCTGCCAGTAATTTGATGGCGCCAAAAGGTGAGCTCACTGCCGATTTGCTGGGTAAACGCCCGGACATCGCCGCACAGCGCCAGTTGGTGGAGTCCTACAGCCAACGCGTCAGCGCCGCACGTAAGGAATTTTACCCTAGCCTAACCATTTCAGCCTTTGCCGGCCTGACCACGACCAATACCAGTGGCACCAGCCCGAACCTGTTTGAAGCGGCCAGCCAAGCCTGGAATGTGGTGCCGGCGATTTCATTACCGATCTTCCACGCCGGCGCACTGCGCAGCAAGCTGGGTGAGGAGTCTGCACTGTATGACCAGGCCGTCGAGTCCTATAACCAAACTATCCTGAATGCCGTGCAGGAAACTGCTGATGCCATCACCGTCCAACAAAGCACTGCGCAACAGCAGCTGCAGGCGGCATCCGCGTCCCAATCGATGCAGCAGGTGTACCACGTCGCTAACGCTCGATACCAGGCAGGGATTATCGGGCGCGACCAGTTGTTAACCAGCCAAACGCAGCTCTTGCAGCAGCAGCAGGCGGAACTGAATGCCAGCAGCAACTTGTTGCAGGCGAAGATAGGACTGATCCGTGCGCTGGGCGGTGGCTATCAAGCTCCGGCCGTAGCGGATTCAAAAGCATAATAAAACGACCCAAAATAATTGGCGCGGCATCGAGACGGCAAGGAAACGAGCCCCATGAACTTACTCCTGTAAGTGCATCGGGCGAGTGAGCAGAGCCAATACCGATGCCGCTTCAGTCTGAAGGGTAAAGAGAGCTTGGAGAACACCATGAGTGTAAGCGCGGAAACTCAAAACCCGCAGCAACCGGTCGGTAAGAAGAAGCAGCGTAAATTCTGGCTGCTGTTGCTAACGGTTATTTTTGTTGTTATTGGGGTGGCATATTTAGTGTATTGGTTCCTGGTGCTGCGTCATCATCAGGAAACGGACGACGCCTATGTGTCCGGTAACCAGGTGCAGATCATGGCCCAGGTGAACGGTAGCGTTAACCGCGTCAACTTCGACAATACAGATTACGTAAAACAGGGTGATGTACTGGTCACGCTCGATCCAACCGATGCCGAGCAAGCGCTTGAACGCGCCAAAACCGGCTTGGCTAACAGCGTGCGTCAAACCCACCAGCTCATCATTAACAGTAAGCAATATCAGGCCAATATTGCCCTGCGCAAATCTGACTTGAGCAAAGCTGAGAGTGATTTAAAGCGCCGTGTGGTGCTGGGTAGCGTTGACGCCATTGGCCGTGAAGAACTGCAACATGCACGTGATGCGGTCGACAGTGCCAAGGCCGCGTTAGAAGTGGCCGTACAGCAATACAACGCCAATCAGGCGATGGTGCTCAATACCCCACTGGAACAGCAGCCCGCGATCCAACAGTCCGCCGCGCAAGTACGCGACGCTTGGCTGGCATTGCAACGTACTCAAATCATCAGCCCGATCACCGGCTATGTGTCCCGTCGTAGCGTACAGGTTGGCGCGCAAATCGCCGCCGGCTCCCCGCTAATGGCCGTGGTGCCAGCCGATCACATCTGGGTTGATGCCAACTTTAAAGAAACCCAAATTGCCAATATGCGTATTGGGCAGTCGGCTACCGTAGTCAGTGATATTTACGGTGACGATGTGGTGTATAACGGCAAAGTCGTCGGTATCGATATGGGCACCGGTAGCGCCTTCTCGCTGCTGCCTGCACAAAATGCTACCGGTAACTGGATCAAAGTGGTTCAGCGTCTGCCAGTGCGTATTGAGCTGGACGCAAAACAAATCGCCGATCATCCGTTACGCATTGGCTTATCCACACTGGTAAAAGTCGATACCACCAATCTGGATGGCCGCGTGCTGTCTGATGTGGTGCGAGACAAACCGCTGTACCAGACCGACGCACTGGCGTTGAATCTGGCACCCGTTAACCAGATGATCGCTGACGTGATCCATGCGAATGCCGGCTAAGCGCGCGGGAGGCTACCTTGGCACAGAAACCGCTTGAAGGCGCTCAGCTCGCCTGGATGACGGTCGCGCTCGCCATGGCGACCTTTATGCAGGTGCTGGACTCTACCATTGCCAACGTGGCGATCCCAACAATTGCGGGTAACCTCGGGTCTTCCAACTCGCAGGGCACCTGGGTGATCACCTCGTTTGGCGTGGCAAACGCCATTTCCATCCCGATCACCGGCTGGCTGGCAAAGCGCGTCGGTGAAGTGCGGTTGTTCCTTTGGTCCACCGCATTGTTCGTGCTCGCTTCCTGGCTGTGTGGCATTTCCAACAGCCTGGGCATGCTGATCTTCTTCCGCGTGATCCAGGGGGTGGTCGCAGGGCCATTGATCCCGCTGTCACAAAGCCTGTTGCTGAACAACTATCCGCCCGCCAAGCGAGCGATGGCCCTGGCGCTCTGGTCGATGACGGTGATCGTCGCGCCAATATTCGGGCCTATCCTCGGGGGTTATATCAGTGATAACTATCACTGGGGCTGGATCTTCTTCATCAACATTCCGATTGGCGGTTTCGTGATCATGGCGGCCCTGTCGACGTTGCGCGGCAGAGAAACCAAGACCGAGATCAAACCGATCGATACCGTTGGCCTGGTGCTGCTGATTGTCGGCATTGGTTCGCTGCAGGTGATGCTCGATCAGGGTAAGGAGCTGGACTGGTTCAACTCGACCGAGATTATTGTGCTGACGGTGGTGGCGGTGGTGGCGCTGCTGTTCCTGGTGGTCTGGGAACTGACGGACGACCACCCGGTGGTAGACTTGTCGCTGTTCAAGTCACGCAACTTTACCATCGGCTGTCTGTGCATCAGTCTGGCCTACATGCTCTACTTCGGCGCTATCGTCCTGTTGCCGCAGCTGCTACAGGAGGTGTATGGCTATACCGCCACCTGGGCAGGATTGGCTTCGGCACCGATCGGGTTGATACCGGTATTGCTGTCACCGATCATCGGTAAATTCGGCAACCGACTCGATATGCGCAGGCTGGTGACCTTTAGCTTCATTATGTATGCCGTGTGCTTTTACTGGCGTGCTTATACGTTTGAGCCGGGAATGGACTTTGGTGCCTCGGCCTGGCCGCAGTTTGTCCAGGGCTTTGCCATCGCCTGCTTCTTTATGCCGTTAACCACCATCACGCTGTCCGGCTTGCCGCCGGAACGTATGGCAGCGGCATCGAGCCTGTCGAACTTTACCCGTACGTTGGCGGGGTCGATCGGTACGTCGATCACCACCACGCTGTGGACCCAGCGCGAATCGCAACATCACGCGCAGCTGACGGAGTTTGTGAATCCATACAGTCCGCAGTCGCAGGAAATGTATCGACAGTTGGAACAGATCGGTATGAGCAAGCAGCAGGCGTCGGCCTATATTGCCAACGAGATCACCGCGCAAGGGTTGATCATCTCTGCCAACGAGATTTTCTGGTTGGCTGCTGGGGTGTTCCTGATCCTGCTGGTACTGGTGTGGGTGGCGAAACCGCCATTCAGTTCTGGCGGCGGGGGCGGCGGCGCTCACTAAACAGTAGAAAGCAAAACGGGCGCCCCAGGGCGCCCGTTTTTTTATAACATTATGTATACCCTATGAATTTCAAGTTGCAGCTAGGCGACCCACTCACTCATCCCCAGGCGCTTACTCTAGTCAGTCACTGGGGTGAGTTAGTGCAGCTAACAACGCTGCAGCTTGAAAGGCGACGGGTATATTAGGCCTGGTTTTGACGCCACCAGTCAGCCAGCAAAATACCGGTCGCGACCGATACGTTCAGGCTTTCTACCTTGCCGGTACCGCCGATAGACACGTTCATATCCCCCTGTTGCCAGGCGCTGTCGCTCAGACCGTCACGCTCTTGCCCCAGTACCAGTACCATTTTGGCCGGCAGTTTAGCCTGCGCCAGTGGGGTACCTTTGTGGCTCGAGGTGGTCACAATGGCATAACCCGCTTTGCGGAAGGTATCCAGCACCGACAGGAAGTCATCAGCGCTAATCGCTTTGATGTGCTCTGCCCCACCCTCTGCCGTACGCACCGCAGCACCAGACTCCAGCAACGCAGGATCCTGCAGCAACACGCCGTTAACGCCAAAGTGAGCGCAAGAACGGACGATAGCCCCCAGGTTATGCGGGTTGCCCACTTCTTCCAATGCCAGCACGCAATCTTTCGCCGGTGCTTCTTTCAAATAGGTTTGCGCATCCAGCCCCTGACGCTTTTTGATCAGGAAGCACACGCCGCCATGGTGTTCAGTGCCGGACGCTTTAGCCAGCTCTTCTTCATCTACGACGTGATAGGCTTTACGGTTCGCCGCCATCCAACGCAGGGCTTCACGAAAACGTGGCGTGACCGACTGCACGAACCACGCACGGACGATGGCGTCTGGGCGGCTGGCAAACAGGGCCTGGCAGGCGTTCTCACCGTAAACACGGGTTTCTTCCGCACGTTGACGACGCAGCTGCTCCGGATCGATAAAGCTTTTACCGCTGATACCGCCGTGATCGAACGCCGGCTCTTCTTCCGGGCCACGTGACACGGTTTTCCATGGCGAATCATAACCGCCACGGTCTTCAGTACGCGCTGGACGGCGAGGACGATCGCTTTCACTGCGGCGGGA
Organism: Serratia sp. NPDC087055; assembly: GCF_044900985.1. Lineage (NCBI taxonomy): Bacteria > Pseudomonadati > Pseudomonadota > Gammaproteobacteria > Enterobacterales > Yersiniaceae > Serratia > Serratia sp. NPDC087055. Next base: position 8,005 of record NZ_JBJDOG010000005.1, on the reverse strand, counting down.
ATCAGTACCAGAGCCACGGCGATCATTGTTGCCACGTGGTTTGTCCTGACCGGTACGGCCCGAAGAGCGCGCACCGTCTGCCGGACGGCCTTTGCCGGCCGGACGCTTATTCTTGTTACGGTCGTCGCTGCTGCTGTCATCGTCGCTGCGGACGTACATCACTTTAACTTTACCGTTCTTGCCACTAAATGAATCGTTCATTTTCTTCTCCACCAACGCGCAGGGCGCGAAGATTACCTGATGTTGGGGTGCTAAGCCACCTACTTGCGCTAAAAGCTAACAACTATCGTATTCATTGAACAAACCTCTTTGTTCCTTGCCGCACTTTTAACGATAATAAGCAGCATTAAAGAAACATATCCGCAACCCGAATGCGGTTTGTCATGCTTTCTCAGTATCCGAGGTCATCATGAATACAGTCTGTCCAGCTTGTAATGCCACCAACCGCGTCCCTGAAGAACGCGTGGCTGACGGTGCGAAATGCGGCCGCTGCGGCCATGCGCTATTTGACGGTGAGGTGATCAATGCCACCGCCGCGACACTGGACCCGCTGCTGCAGGATGATCTGCCGGTCGTGGTCGACTTTTGGGCACCGTGGTGCGGCCCTTGCGTCAATTTTGCGCCGATCTTCGAAGACGTTGCCGAAGAACGCGCGGGCAAAGTTCGCTTCGTAAAAGTGAACACCGAGGCAGAGCCAGAATTGAGCGCTCGCTTCCGCATCCGCAGCATTCCGACCATCATGCTATTCCGTAAAGGAAAAATGGTCGACATGCTCAACGGCGCCATGCCAAAGGCGCCATTTGATAACTGGCTCAATGAACTAGTTTAACGCAGAAAGTATAGGCGGTGTTGCCCATTGTGGATGACATCGCCGTGACGCAATCCAGCCCGAACGCTCCCGTCGGGCTTTTTTCTGCGTTACAATGGCGGTTTTCGCCGGAATACTTATGACCGACAACGCCGTACTTCGCCTGCGCCAGTTTCGCCTGGAACGCTCTACTCGCCCCTTTCTGGCGCGCGGCAACCGCATATCGCGTTGTCAGGGTTGCCTGCTGCCGCAAAAAAACTGCCTGTGCGACACTATTCAGCCACAGCCCGCCACCAGCCGTTTCTGCTTAATCATGTTTGGTGCAGAGCCGTTGAAGCCGAGCAATACCGGCCGCTTGATCGCCGATATACTGCCAGAAACGCAGGCGTTCCTTTGGTCGCGCACCGAGGTTGACCCAGCCCTGTTGACGGCCATTAACGATCCCGGGCGCCAGCCTTATGTGGTGTTTCCCGCGTCTTATGTCGCGCCTGAACGCCCGGTATTCAGCGAACTGCCTGCCGGTGGCAAACCGCCGCTGTTTATTATGCTGGACGGTACCTGGACCGAGGCGAGCAAAATGTTCCGTAAAAGCCCGTACCTCAATCAGTTCCCGGTGTTCTCACTCAACGTGACCGCCGCGTCGAACTACCAACTGCGCGAAGCCAGCCGTACTGAGCAACACTGCACGGCAGAAGTCGCGACTGCCCTGCTGCAACAGGCCGGTGATGCGGCCGCCGCAGACGGGCTGGCCGAGCATTTTCGCTATTTCCGCCAACAGTATCTGGCAGGGAAACCTACGCGCCCGGAGGCACCGGTCACAGCAAAGCCGTCTCAAAACGTCTAGAATCAGGCAGTAACGTAGCTATAGCCAATAATTCGAAATGCAGGCCGCTGACAACTGAACATGCCCCAGGACGTTTAGTTTACAAAGCAGCCAAGTCAGCAACGGCAGCCAACGCCCCCTGTTATTTTGAAGGACATCAAGGAGTCGTGCATGAGCCAGCGAGGGTTAGAAGCGCTTTTACGTCCCAAATCGATTGCCGTTCTCGGCGCTTCACAACAACCTGGCCGTGCCGGCAATCTGATGATGAGCAACCTGTTGGCGGGGGGATTCAACGGGCCCGTAATGCCCGTCACGCCAAGCTACAAGGCCGTCTGCGGGGTAATGGCGTACCCGGACGTTGCCAGCCTGCCTATCAGCCCCGATCTGGCAATACTTTGCACCCATGCACGACGCAACCTCGTACTAATTCAGGCTCTGGGTGAGCGCGGATGCAAAACCGCCATTGTTCTCTCTTCTCCTCCAGAGCAGTTCGCCGAGTTAAAGGCTTATGCGCAGCGTTATTCAATGCGCCTGCTAGGACCAAACAGTCTGGGTCTGCTGGCCCCTTGGCAAGGTATCAATGCCAGTTTCTCGCCGGTCCCGATCCTCAAGGGCAAGCTGGCGTTCATTTCCCAGTCCGCCGCAGTGGCCAATACTATCCTCGACTGGGCACAGCAGCGCGAAGTCGGTTTTTCCTATTTTATTGCGCTGGGCGACAGCCTGGATATTGACGTCGACGACCTGCTGGACTTTCTGGCTCGCGATAGTAAAACCAGCGCTATCTTGCTGTATCTGGAAAACATCAGCGATGCACGTCGCTTTTTATCTGCATCCCGCAGTGCTTCCCGCAACAAGCCGATTCTGGTCGTCAAAAGTGGTCGCAGCCAGCAAGCCCAGTTATTGCTCAACAGCCAGCAAGGGTTAGATGCCGCCTACGATGCGGCCATTCAACGTGCCGGGTTATTGCGCGTGCAGGATACCCATGAGCTGTTCTCCGCGGTAGAAACCCTGAGCCATATGCACCCGCTGCGCGGAGAACGGCTGATGATTGTCAGTAACGGGGCCGCACCTGCTGCGATGGCATTGGATGAATTATTGGGGCGCAACGGTAAGCTGGCACTGTTGGGAGACGAGACCCTGGCGCAGCTTACCGACGCGCTACCCGAATTTATCCCTGCCGGTAACCCGATTGACCTGCGCGACGACGCAACACCGCAACGTTATTTGGCTGCGGTGAAAACACTGCTCGACAGCCATGACTACGACGCTTTACTGCTGATCCACGCGCCAAGCGCTGCGGCTCCAGGTACGATCACCGCTGAACGCATTATTGAAGCCATTCGCCAACACCCCCGCGGCAAACGAATGACACTCCTTACCAACTGGTGTGGTGAGTATTCGTCGCAGGAAGCCCGGCGGCTATTTACCGAAGCCGGTATTCCAACCTACCGTACCCCGGAAGGTGCGGTAACCGCATTTATGCACATGGTGGAATATCGCCGTAATCAGAAACAGCTAAAAGAGACCCCGGCATTGCCAATAGGCCTGACGGCCAATACCGCAGATGCTCACCGGCTGATTCAACAGGCGTTGTCTGAAGGCGCAACGCAGCTTGATACCCACGAAGTACAATCGATTCTGCAAGCCTATGATCTGACAACCTTACCCACCTGGATTGCCGAAGACAGCGCCGAGGCAGTGCATATTGCCGAACAGATTGGTTACCCGGTAGCGCTCAAACTGCGTTCACCCGATATTCCCCATAAGTCTGAAGTTCAGGGCGTCATGCTTTACTTACGCACCGCGACCGAAGTACAGCGGGCTGCAGAAGCCATTCTCGATCGCGTGAAGCGCACCTATCCGCAGGCCCGCATTCACGGCCTGTTGGTACAGAGTATGGCCAACCGCGCCGGGGCACAGGAACTGCGCATTGCTGTAGAACAAGATGCCATTTTTGGCCCACTGATTATGCTTGGCGAGGGCGGGATTGAATGGCGGCAGGAAAATCAGGTTTCTGTAGCTCTCCCCCCATTAAATATGGCACTGGCACGCTATCTGGTGTTGCAGGCCGTGAAAGGGGGCAAAATCCGCGGACGCAGTGCCCTGAGACCGCTGGATATTCCAGGGTTGAGTCGCTTGTTGGTGCAGGTGTCCAACCTGATCCTCGATTGCCCGGAAATTACTCGGCTGGACATCCACCCGGTATTGGCCTCCGGCAGCGAGTTCACCCTTCTCGATGTCTCCATGCAACTTGCGCCCTTTACCGGCGATCCACAGGCACGTCTGGCCATTCGTCCTTATCCACACGAGCTGGAAGAAACCATCGAATTGAAAGACGGTTCACACTGTCTGTTCAGGCCGATCTTGCCGGAGGATGAACCGGCGTTGAAACACTTTATCGATCGTGTGACCAAAGAAGATCTCTATTATCGCTACTTCAGCGAGATCAACGAGTTTACCCATGACGATTTGGCTAACATGACGCAGATCGACTACGATCGGGAGATGGCTTTTGTTGCCGTGCGCGATGAACATATCATTGGTGTCACGCGCGCCCTGTCCGACCCAGACAATATCGATGCGGAGTTCGCCGTATTGGTACGGTCCGATCTGAAAGGACTCGGTTTGGGGCGCCAACTGCTTGAGAAAATGATCGCCTATGCTCGCGCCCACGGGCTGGCCCGTCTGACCGGGATCACCATGCCAAACAACCGCGGAATGATCGGGCTGGCACAGCGACTGGGCTTTAGCATCGATGTGCAACTTGAGGATGGCATCGTCAATTTGACCCTGCCGTTGCAAGCGGAGGATGCGCAGTGACCTATGTCGCAATGCGCTACGAATCCACCACTTAACGCCAAAACATACGCACAATCGGGGCAACTAGTGGTATTATCGCCCGATTATTCGATTTATTGTTTTTCCGTATTTGGCGTTCAGGCCATCTAATCATGAGAGAAGAAGCGCACTGTGATGTTGTCAAAATTTAAACGTAGCAAACATCAACAACACCTTGCACAACTGCCCAAATTCCCTCAGACGGTAGCTGATGTACGTACCTTGTACACACCGTCTGATTACCGCGCTACGCTGCTGGACTTAATCGCTCACGCTACCAAACGCATTTATCTGGTCGCTTTGTATCTGGAGCACGACGACGCCGGACGCGATATCCTCAATGCCCTTTATCAGGCGAAGCAGCGATGCCCGGAATTGGAGATTTGCATTCTGGTTGACTGGCATCGTGCCCAGCGTGGGCGCATCGGCGCCGCGGCTGCCAATACAAACGCTGACTGGTACTGCGCCATGGCAAACCAGCACCCGGGGCTGTCCGTGCCGATATATGGCGTGCCCGTCAATACCCGTGAAGCCTTGGGCGTGTTGCACCTGAAAGGCTTTGTGATTGACGATACCGTGATTTATAGCGGTGCCAGCATCAACGACGTTTACTTACATCAGCATGAGAAATACCGTTACGACCGTTACCAGCTGATCACCAACGGCGAATTGGCGAATACTCTGATCGATTACATCAAACAGCACCTATTGTCCGCTGGTGCAGTACAACGATTGGATCGTGACGATCGTCCGAAAAGCCCTGAGATCAAAAACGAAACTCGCCTTTTCCGCTTTGGCCTGCGCCGCGCCGGCTATCAGTTTCGCAATAAGGCAGGTAACGACGAGCTTGCAGTAACGCCGCTGGTTGGGCTGGGCAAGCAAAGCGTATTGAATAAAACGATTCACCATCTGATGTCCTGCGCCGATCAAAAACTGACGCTGTGTACGCCTTACTTCAACCTCCCGGCGTTACTGGTACGCAATATCATTTCTCTGCTGCGCGAAGGCAAACAGGTAGAAATCATTGTTGGCGATAAAACCGCGAATGACTTCTATATTCCGGAAGATCAGCCGTTCAAAATTATCGGTGCGTTACCTTACCTGTATGAAATCAACCTGCGACGCTTTCTGAGTCGCCTGCAGCGTTATGTCGATACCGGTCAGCTGATTGTTCGTTTGTGGAAAGACGGCGATAACAGCTATCACCTGAAAGGCATGTGGGTAGATGATGAATGGCAGTTGATTACCGGTAATAACCTTAACCCGCGGGCGTGGCGATTGGATCTGGAGAATGCCATTCTCATTCACGATCCTAAGCAAGAGTTACGTGAGCAGCGACACAAAGAGTTAGAATGCATCCGTACCCACACCACCGTGGTGGGGCACTATCTGGAATTACAAAGCATTCAGCAGTATCCGGTTAAAGTGCGCAAACTGATCCGTCGTCTGCGCCGTATCCGCATCGACAGATTGATTAGCCGTATACTGTAATCCCGCTATAATTCAGCTATCGCAGACCCCGGCCAATGTCGGGGTTTTTTATATGCCATGACAACAGGATGTTTTCATTATGCGCCCACTCCGCAGCCTGGCCGTACTCCCCTTTTTACTTTTCACCAGCGGCTGCACCCATTTGGCCAATGACAGTTGGACCGGTAAGGACAAAGCGCAGCATTTTGTTGCTTCTGCTGCCTTTGCTGCCGCCGGTGCTGCGTATGGCGATCATCAAAACTGGAGTGAAGCCCGTAGCCGTAGTTTCGGCCTGATGTTCTCAATTGGGCTCGGTGCCGCCAAAGAACTCTATGACAGTCGTGAAGGCGGCACCGGTTGGAGCTGGAAGGACTTTGCCTGGGATGTCGCGGGCGCCGCGACCGGTTATAGCCTGTATCACGCCACTCGCTGATTCACAGTTGGATTTCTTTTCCTTTGCGATGCAAGCGAAGTGACACGATCAACGCCAGTAGACACATGCCGGAAACATACCAGAAGAAGGCATTTTCCGCGCCGAAGGATTTCAGCGACAACGCCACATATTCTGCTGACCCACCAAACATTGCGTTAGCGACCGCGTAGGATAGTCCAACCCCTAATGCCCGCACTTCCGGCGGGAACATTTCAGCTTTCAGCAGCCCGCTGATCGAGGTATAGAAACTCACAATAAACAGCGCCAGGACAATCAGACCGAAGGCGGCATAAGGATTAGTGACATTTTTCAACGTCAGCAGGATCGGCACCGTCAATAAGGTCGCAAACGAGGCGAAGATCAGCATTGAGCTGCGGCGGCCAATCTTGTCCGATAATGCCCCGACCAACGGTTGCAACAGCATGTAGATAAATAGCGCCGCAGTCATGATGCCACTGGCCAACTTGGCATCCATTCCAGAGGTGTTAACCAAATACTTCTGCATGTAGGTGGTAAAGGTATAAAAGCTCAACGAGCCACCGGCAGTAAAGCCCAGTACCATCAGGAAGGCTTTGCGGTTTTTCCACAATCCTTTCAGTGAACCGGCGTCTTTAAGATTACGCGTTTTGGCATCGGAGGTTTCATTCAGTGAGCGACGCAGATACAACGCCACCACGGCCAATACGGCCCCAATGGCAAAAGGAATACGCCACCCCCACGCCTTGAGTTCGTCAGCAGAGAGGATTTGTTGTAACGCAACCAGAACCAGCAGCGCCAGTAATTGGCCACCAATCAGCGTCACATATTGGAAAGAAGCATAGAATCCACGTCGCCCCTTTATTGCCACCTCACTCATATAGGTGGCACTGGTACCGTACTCACCGCCGACGGACAATCCCTGGAATAATCGTGCGATCAACAGCAGTGCGGGCGCCCAGCTACCGATGGATTCATAAGTCGGTAAACAGGCGATCACCAGCGATCCTGCACACATCATGCAGACTGAAATCAACATCGAGTTTTTACGGCCATGCTTGTCGGCGATATAACCGAATAACCAACCACCGATAGGGCGCATAAAGAAACCAGCAGCAAATACGCCGGCGGTTTGCAGTAATTGGGTCGTGCTATTACCTGCTGGGAAAAAAGATGCGGCAAAGTAAATAGAACAAAAGGAATAGACGTAAAAATCAAACCATTCCACCAGGTTTCCCGACGATGCCCCAACAATGGCGAAAATGCGCTTCTTTTTATCTTGGACAACCAGATCAGCGCCCTCCCCATCCACAATAACCGAGGTTGTTTCTGTCATTTTATATTCTCCGAGCCTAATAAATCGTAGGTCAGCATCCCGCCGATTAAATGTAACTTAATTGTTATTGCATGGTTAACAACTAAAACAAATAGCGGGCGAAGAATATAGCGTGATTTATGTGATGCGTATTGAAGATTGGGATAAAAACTGATCAGAATTTAGGCAAATATTTATCGCAGACAAAACAAAAAGCCCTACGCTTTCACGTAGGGCTTGTTGCTTTATTTGATGCCTGGCAGTGTCCTACTCTCGCATGGGGAGACCCCACACTACCATCGGCGCTACGGCGTTTCACTTCTGAGTTCGGCATGGGGTCAG
>NZ_JBJDOG010000004.1:0-309755 GCF_044900985.1 Serratia sp. NPDC087055 | reverse complement strand
TCCGGTAAACAGCCACAAAAGCTGGCGGTCCGTGGAGTAAAATAAGAGTAACAATGTCAGTAAAGGAATCGCAGCCATGCAATTTAATGCTCAACAACAGGCCGCCCAACGCAATCTTTCTTATCTTCTTGCAGAAAAACTCGGCCAACAAATTCTGGCAGGCGATTATCAGGCCGGTAGCATCCTGCCCGGGGAGATGGAGCTGGGTGAACAATTCGGCGTTAGCCGCACAGCGGTACGCGAAGCTGTGAAGATGCTGGCGGCCAAAGGCATGCTGTTACCTCGCCCACGCATCGGTACCCGTGTGATGCCACAAAGCCAATGGAATTTTCTCGATCAGGATTTACTGACCTGGTGGATGACCAAAGAGAACTTCGATCAGGTGATGCAGCACTTCCTTATATTACGCACCTCATTGGAACCTCAGGCCTGCTCACTGGCGGCGGCCCATGCCAGCACTCAGCAAACCGCCCGGCTGGCTGAACTGATGGCAGAGATGCGAGCACTGCATATCCAGTTCGATCGCGAACACTGGATTCAGGTTGATACCCAGTTCCACCAGCTCATCTATGAGGCCAGCGGCAATCCGTTTCTAACGTCGTTCGCTAATTTGTTCAGTTCGGTGTATCAAAGTTACTTCCGTGCCATTACCGGTAACGAAGTGATTAAGCTGCAGCACCATCAGGCCATCGTCGATGCAATACTCGCCGGTGACAGCGCAGAGGCATTAGCCGCCTGCCAAATTTTGCTCAGAGAAAAAGACTAACTCACTCCCTACTTATATATAGAAGAAAGATGAAAGGGACGAATACGACGGTTAACCAGGACTCATAATGATTAAATCCGCGCGCAGTATGGCAGGGCTACCTTGGATCGCCGCAATGGCGTTCTTTATGCAGGCGCTGGACGCCACTATCCTCAATACCGCGTTACCGGCAATAGCTCAAAGCCTGGAGCGCTCTCCGTTGGCAATGCAGTCGGCCGTGATCAGCTACACCTTGACGGTCGCCATGCTGATCCCGGTCAGCGGCTGGCTGGCAGATCGCTTCGGCACCCGCCGCGTGTTTATCATCGCGGTTTCGCTGTTTACTCTCGGCTCTCTGCTGTGCGCCCTTTCCCCGACGCTAAGTGTTCTGGTGACGTCACGTGTCATTCAGGGCGTCGGCGGTGCGATGATGATGCCCGTGGCACGCTTGGCGCTGCTACGGGCCTACCCGCGCAGCGAACTGTTACCGGTGTTGAACTTCGTGACCATGCCCGGGTTGGTTGGTCCGATCATGGGCCCGATGCTGGGCGGTTGGCTGGTAACCTATGCCACCTGGCACTGGATTTTCCTTATCAATATCCCCATTGGCCTGCTCGGCATCTTCTATGCACGCAAATATATGCCGGATTTCACCACGCCCAAGCGCCGCTTCGACTTTATTGGCTTTATGTTGTTTGGTTTGAGCCTGGTGCTGGTTTCCACTGGGTTGGAGCTGTTTGGTGAACAAGTCCTGGCCAGCTATATCTCTCTGGGCATTCTGCTCAGCGGCGTGGTGATGCTGTTTGGCTATATCGCCCATGCCCGCAGACACCCCCAGCCCCTCATTGGCCTGGATTTATTCCAGACCCGGACCTTCTCGGTAGGCATTGCCGGTAATGTTGCCTCACGCCTTGGTACCGGCTGTGTTCCGTTTTTGATGCCGTTGATGCTGCAAGTCGGTTTTGGTTACTCAGCAATAATTGCCGGTTGCATGATGGCACCGACAGCCGTCGGTTCGTTGATGGCAAAATCCACCGTCACTCAAGTGCTGCGGTGGTTTGGCTATCGCAAAACATTGGTTGGTATCACCATCATTATTGGCGTACTGATAGCTCAGTTCGCACTGCAAAGCCCTGGCATGCCGCTGTGGTTGATGATTCTGCCGCTGTTTGTGCTGGGAATGGCCATGTCTACGCAATTCACCGCCATGAACACCATCAGCCTGGCTGACCTGAACGACAGCAATGCCAGCTCCGGCAACAGCGTGCTGGCCGTCACGCAACAATTATCCATTAGCTTCGGCGTGGCGATCAGTGCGGCGGTACTGCGTTTCTATCAAACGATGTCACTCGGCACCATGGTTGATCACTTCCACTACACCTTTATTACCATGGGCATTGTCACCGTGGCGTCGGCATTTGTGTTTCTATTATTAAGAAGAAAAGACGGCCGTAACCTGATCAGCGGCCAAGACCCAAAGAAACCGGCAAAGGTCACAGGTTAACGCCACCCCACCGAGGCGCGCTCCACCAGCTCAGGCGTTAAAACCAAAACCTGAGCGTCACGTTCTGGGTTTTGCAGGCGGTTGATCAACGCATCGATCGCCAGCTCCCCCAGAGAATCTTTTGGCTGGTGAATAGTACTGAGTGGCGGAGCCAGGTATTTGGCTAGCTCAATATCATCGTAGCCCATCACTGCCATGTCCTGCGGTACCGATAACCCGGCCTGGTACAAGGCCTGATAGGCCCCTACCGCAACAGCGTCATTACCGGCAAATACCGCATGCGGTGGCTCAGCCAACGCCAGCAATTGTTTCATGGCATCAACGCCACCTTCAAATTCAAAATCACAGTGCACTTCATATCCCGGCAGGACAGCCAACCCGGCGCGTTGCATCGCCCGGCGATAGCCTTCTAACCGATGGCGTGCCGTGGTTTTATCCTGTGGCCCGGCAATACAGGCAATTTTGCGATACCCGCGGGCGATCAGGTGATCGGTCGCCATCTCACCGCCCAGCAACGAATTGTCCTGGATAATGTCGTTAGCCCCCTCGAACGGAGCCCAGTCCATCATCACTATAGGGAGTGAGGGATAACGGCTCAGCGCATCTTGCGATGGCCGGTGGTTCTCGGTGCACATTAATAGCAAACCATCGACACGTTTTTGCAGCAGCGTTTCCATGTTGCGATTCATGCGCGCGGCGTCCTCTTCCGTATTGCACAGGATCAGGCTGTAGCCACGCTCATAGCAAGTGCGTTCAACGCCGCGTACGACCTCAGCATAGAAAGGGTTGTTACTGGAGGTGACCAACATGCCGATGGTGCGCGTCTGATTCAGTTTGAGGCTACGCGCCAGTGCAGAGGGGGCATAGTTAAGGTGTTCAACGGCCGCCATGACTTTAGCTCGCACACTGTCGCTGACAAAGCGATTGTTATTAATGACGTGCGAGACCGTCGAGGTTGAAACACCCGCCAGACGGGCGACATCTTTCATGGTGGCCAAAGGGATTACTCCTGCTGCTGCAAAAAGGCATCAATCTCTTCGCGCCAAGGCACGGAAGGCTGTGCGCCCGGTCGGGTCACCGCAATCGCCGCCGCCGCATGAGCAAAGCGCACCGCATCAGCCATCACTTTCCCTTCCAATAGCGCCGTTACCAGTGCGCCATTGAACGTGTCACCGGCAGCGATGGTGTCTACCGCTTTAACCTTAAAACCTGGCACCAATTTGCCGTTACCCTGCTCACTCAGCCAGACACCTCGGCTACCAAGAGTGATGATCACCGTGGCAATGCCTTTATCATGCAAAGCCTGGGCGGCTTGCGCAGCATCATCGTCATTGTTGACCGTAATACCGGTCAGGCGGTGGGCTTCTGTCTCGTTTGGCGTGATCATATCGACCATTGCCAGCAGCTCATCCGGCAATTCACGTGCCGGTGCCGGATTGAGGATCACCTGAGTTTGGTGCTGTTTCGCCAGTTTGGCGGCGCCAATAACGGTCTCCAACGGAGATTCGAGCTGCATCAGCAGCGCATCGGCATCCACAATCTTTTGCTGGTAACGCGCCAGATAGTCTGGTGTCACTGCGGCATTGGCGCCGGCATCAATGCCGATCACATTCTCGCCCTCCGCGTTGACGAAAATCAGCGCCACGCCGGTGGTGCTGTCGGCAATAGCTTCAATCGGTTGGGTATCAATGCGATCGGTCGCCAGCTGTTTGCGGATGCGTTCGCCGATATCGTCAGCCCCCACGCAGGCGATAAAGGCGATATCTGCCCCGCTGCGCCCTGCAGCCACCGCCTGGTTAGCGCCCTTGCCACCGAACGCCACCTTATACTGTTTCCCGATCACCGTTTCACCCGGATGTGGGAAATGCTCAATATTGAGGATATGGTCGGCATTAATGCTGCCCAGAACCACCAGCTTACCTGTTTCCATCGCATTGATTCCTGAATTGCGCGCCATCATAAGATGGCGCGGGTGTGTCTTATTTGGTGACCAGTTTCAAATCTACCGGAATCGTGGCCGGTACTTTTTCGCCCTTCAGCACTTTGTCGGCAGTTTCTACGCCGATCACACCAATTTGATCTGGACGCTGTGCCACGGTTGCCGCCAGTTTGCCGCCTTCAACCGCTTTCACGCCATCGGCAGTGCCGTCGAAGCCTACCACGACCACATCGGTTTTACCGGCGGTTTGCAGTGCACGCAGTGCACCCAGCGCCATTTCATCATTCTGTGCAAAAACGGCCTGCACGTCTGGGTGAGCGGTCAGCAGGTTCTGCATCACGTTCAACCCTTTGGTACGGTCGAAGTCTGCCGGTTGGCTAGCCAACAGTTTGAATTTGTTCTGATCCAGAGACTGTTTAAACCCTTCGCCGCGTTCACGTGCCGCAGAAGTACCGGCAATCCCTTCCAGCTGGATCACTTTAGCGTCTGCACCGACTTTTTTGGCAATAAAATCACCGGCCATTTTACCGCCGACACGGTTATCAGACGCGATATGGCTGACGACGTCACCTTTGCTCGCCACACGGTCCAATGTGATGACAGGGATCTTGGCCTGATTAGCCATCTTGATAGCGTTACCAACGGCATCAGAGTCCGTTGGGTTGATCAACAGCAACTTAGGTGCTTGCACCATCAGGTCCTGCACGTTTGCCAGCTCTTTCGCCGGGTTGTTTTGCGAATCCAGCACCACCAGGTTGTAGCCCAGTTTATTCGCTTCTTGTTGTGCGCCTTCCTTCATCGAAACGAAGAACGGGTTATTCAGGGTAGAGACCACCAGCGCGATGGTGTCTTTAGCCAGTGCGTTAGCACTCAGAGTAGCGCTCAGCGCGAAGGCTGAAGCCAGAATTGCCAATTTTTTCATTTTCATCATCGTGATTCCTGTAGGGGGAGGTTATTTGTTGCTTTTGTTCTCTACCAGAACCGCCAGCAGTATCACCACTGCCTTCACGATCATTTGGTAGTAGGAAGAAACACCCAATAAATTCAGGCCATTATTCAGGAAGCCAAGGATCAGCGCCCCGATCAGCGTGCCAACAATGCGGCCTTTGCCACCCGCCAGGCTGGTACCGCCCAGCACGACTGCTGCAATGGCGTCCAACTCATAGCCGGTACCGGCGGTTGGCTGTGCCGAAGACAAACGCGCCACTTCAATCACGCCCGCCAGCGCAGCCAGCAATCCACAGAGTGAATAGACGATAATCTTTACTTTATCGACGCTGATACCGGACAGGCGGGTCGCCGCTTCGTTACCGCCCAGGGCATAAATATAACGGCCCAAACGGGTATGGTGCAGCATGTACCAGGCAGCGATAAATACGATCGCCATGATCCAGATCGGGGTTGGAACCCCCAATGGGCGGCCGATGCCGAACCAGCCGAAAGTGTCCGCCACGTCGGTAAAGCCGGTATTCACCGGGCTGCCGTTGGTGTACACCATGGTGACCCCGCGCAATAACAGCATCATGACCAGGGTGGCAATAAATGCCTGAACCTTGCCTTTGGCAACGATCACCCCGGTACAGGCGCCCACTGCCGCACCCAATGCCAATGCCGCCGCGACGGCAACCACCGCGTTAATTTCAAAACCGACGATCGACGCCGCCACTGCGCCAGTCAATGCCAACAACGATCCTACCGACAAATCAATGCCGGAAGTGAGGATCACTAATGTCATCCCTACCGCCATAATGGCGTTCACCGACGTTTGCTGCAGAATATTGAACAGGTTGTTTACCGTGAAGAAATTCGGGCTCATTGAAGAAACCACGGCGATCAGCACCAGCAGAGCAATCAGTGATTTTTGCTCTAACAGCCACTCTTTACTGAACCAGCGTTTTGCCACACTCTGGGAACTCATATCTGATTACTCCTGCTTTACGCCGTATTGCTTGCCAACAGCCGCAGCCATCAACGCTTCCTGGGTGGCCTGTTCAATCGGGAACTCGCCGCTGAGATGTCCTTCGTGCATGACCAGAATACGGTCACTCATGCCCATAACCTCCGGCATTTCCGACGACACCAGAATGATGCTCAACCCTTCCTGCTTGAACTGGTTGATTAACTGATAGATTTCTTTTTTGGCACCGACGTCGACCCCCCGCGTTGGTTCATCGAGGATCAACACCTTTGGCCGCGTCATCAGGCCGCGGGCAATTGCCACTTTCTGCTGGTTGCCGCCGGAGAGCAGGCCTATCGGCTGTTCCATCGACGGTGTCTTGATATTGAACAAGCGGATGAAATCGCCCACCGCCTGCTGTTCTTCGGCCTGTTTCAGGCTGCCACCGGCACGGCTGAAATAACGCAGCGCAGTCAGCGACATGTTTTCCTTCACTGACATCCCCAACACCAGGCCATCGCGCTTACGGTCTTCGGAGATATACACAATGCCGTTTGCCAAGCCATCCTGTGGAGAATGGGTGACCACCTCATGTCCGTCGAGTTTGACGGTACCGGCTTTACGCGGTGCGGCGCCGTAGAGAATTTTCATCAACTCGGTACGCCCAGCGCCCATCAACCCGGCAACACCAAGTATTTCGCCGCGGTATAGCGTAAAGCTGACGTCATGCACGCCCGGGCCGGAGACCTGGCTGACTTCCAGCCGTTTTTCACCACGCGGCTGATTCAAACGCGGATATTGTTCTTCCAGCTTGCGGCCTACCATCATTTCTATCAGCGAATCTTCCTGCAGCTCGCTGACCGGTCGTTCGGCGATGAACTGCCCATCACGAAATACCGTAACGTCATCGCAAATTTCAAAAATCTCTTTCAACCGGTGCGAAATGTAAACAATGCCTCGCCCTTCGGCCTTAAGTTCGTTGATCACTTTAAATAAAGAAGCGGTTTCGGTGTCGGTCAACGCATCCGTTGGCTCATCCATGATGATGACCTTCGATTCGAAGCTCAGCACCTTGGCGATTTCCACCATCTGCTGATCGCCAATCGACAGTTCACCCACCAGCCGGTGACTGCTGTAACTCAGGTTCAACCGCGCCAGCAGTTTGTCGGCTTCGGCATACATGCGTTTCCAGTCGATGCGGCCGATACGGTTGACAAACTCACGCCCGAGAAAGATGTTCTCCGCAATCGTCAATTGCGGGATCAGATTAAGTTCCTGATGGATGATACCTATACCCGCTTCCTGCGAATCCTTCGGGCCGTTGAACGCCACTTCTTTACCGAGAAAATACTGACTGCCGGCGTCTTTGTTATAAATGCCGGTCAGCACTTTCATCATGGTGGATTTTCCCGCACCGTTTTCCCCCACCAGCGCCATCACCTTGCCGGGATAAACGCTGAGCGCAGCGCCGGAAAGCGCCTTCACGCCGGGAAAGGCTTTATCGATCCCTTTCAGTTGCAGTAAAGGTTGCATAGACGCCTCAGAAAGTTACGCCGGCACAGAGGATCACATTCGCGTATGGCGAGCATTCCCCGCTGCGGATCACCGCCCGGCTGTGTTCAGTTTGCGCTTTGAAGGCACGGTGACTGATATAGCTCACGCTAATGGTATTGCCCTGATGTTGGCCGAGTTCGGTCAGTTGAGCCAACAATGCGTTGTGGAGCGGCGGATTTTGTTTGATGATCTCTTCTGCCAGAATGGCGCTTTCTACCTGCATCTCCTGAGTCACCACCTCGAGCACCTGTAAAAACGTCGGCACTCCCTGCGTCAGCGCCAGATCGATACGCTGCGTTGCCGCTGGAATAGGCAACCCCGCATCGCAAATGGCGATCTGATCGGTATGGCCGAGGCGGGAAACCACGGCAGAGACATCAGCATTCAGCAGCACGCCTTTTTTCATTTTCTTTTTCTCATTCCGCCAGCGAAACGTTTCGCTTGTGTCTGGAGTTTAAAAAAACGTCAGGAGAAGGCAACCGGGATAATGCAGAAATGTGATCATTATCGAAACGTTTCGCTCGTGTTACCGAGAACATCAACAGAAAGGGCCCAGCGATTGCTGAGCCCTTGAGGGAGAGTTAAATCTCGACCTGGGTGCCGAGTTCGATCACCCGATTCGGTGGGATCTCAAACTGGTCTGGCGCGCGCAGCGCGTTACGGCTCAATGCGATAAACAACTTGCCACGCAAGAACAAATACCAGGGGCGTTTAGTGAGAATCAGCGACTCGTGCGACATAAAGAACGAGGTTTCCGTCATCCTGCACGGTAGCCCTTCCAGCCCGCAGCGGTGGAACACCTCCTCAACGTTCGGCGTTTCGCGCCAGCCATAGCTGGCCACCACCCGCCAGAAGGTCGGTGACAGTTGCTCGATAGTCACCCTGCGTACGTTATGTACGTAAGGCGCATCCTCAGTACGCAGCGTCAACAGCACCACCCGCTCATGCAGCACCTTGTTGTGCTTCAGGTTATGCAGCAGGGCAAAAGGAATCACGTTGATGGCACGCGACATAAATACCGCAGTACCAGGCACACGCACCGGCGGTGATTTCTCCAATGAAGCAATCATCGCCTCAAGGGAATTACCGTGCTCATGCATGCGACGCAGTAAGCGGAAGCGTTCGCTTTTCCAGGTTGTCATGATGATGAACATCACCAGCGCCAGCAGCAGCGGCAGCCAACCGCCAGAGAACAGCTTCAAGGCGTTTGCAGCGAACATCGGCACGTCAATAATCAGCAGGATGACCAGAATGCCCACCGCGAAGAAGCGGTTCCAATGCCAGTTTTTGATCGCCACGGAGGTCACCAGAATACTGGTCAGTACCATGGTCCCAGTTACGGCAATACCGTATGCCGCGGCCAAATTACTGGAGTGTTCAAACCCGACAATCACTAATACCACCGCGATATACAGTGTCCAGTTGATCACCGGAATGTAAATTTGGCCCGACTCCATTTCCGACGTATGAATAATGCGCATCGGTGACAGGTAACCCAGACGTACTGCCTGACGCGTCAGTGAGAATACGCCGGAGATCACCGCCTGAGAGGCGATAACCGTGGCCAGCGTCGCCAGGATCAATAACGGGATCAGCGCCCAGTCCGGGGCTAACAGGAAGAATGGGTTCTTGATGGCCTCAGGGTTTTTCAGTAGCAGCGCACCTTGGCCGAAATAGTTCAGCACCAGTGAAGGCAACACGACGGTGAACCAGGCCAGGCGGATAGGGAATTTACCAAAGTGCCCCATGTCGGCGTACAACGCCTCGACACCGGTGATCGACAACACTACCGCCCCCAGCGCAAAGAACGAAACCTTCTTATATTCAATAAAGAAGTTCAGCGCCCATTTCGGGTTTAACGCCTGCAGCACTTCTGGGTTGGCCATAATGCTACGTGCACCCAACACAGCCAGCACGATAAACCACAGTAACATCACTGGCGCAAACAGCTTACCGACGCTCCCCGTACCGTGCTTCTGAATGGCAAACAGCACCGTCAGCACCAAGATAGACAGCGGAACGATATAGGGATCAAGCGACGGGGCTGCAATTTCCAGCCCTTCTATCGCCGACATCACCGATATTGCTGGCGTGATTACCACCTCGCCATAGAAGAAGCTGCCACCAATCAGGCCCAGAATCACCAATATAGCGGTGGTGCGCGCCGACGTGTGGCGCCCAGCCAATGACATCAACGTCAGAATACCGCCTTCACCGGCGTTATCCGCTCGCATGACGTAGGTAAGGTATTTCAGGGAAACAATGACGATCAGCATCCAGAAAATCAGTGACAGGAAGCCGAAAACAACGTCTGGACGAACATCGAAGCCATAATGGCCGGAGAAACACTCTCTGAGAGTATAGAGAGGGCTGGTGCCGATATCACCGTAAACGACCCCAATCGCTGCAAGGGTTACCGCCGATAAAGACTGTTTATGCTCTGTGCTCATAATTCGTTTCTTTATTAGAACATCCGTTAGCGATGCATCCGCATCAGCCAGAGATACGGGCTCTAAGATCC
Organism: Serratia sp. NPDC087055; assembly: GCF_044900985.1. Taxonomy (NCBI): domain Bacteria; kingdom Pseudomonadati; phylum Pseudomonadota; class Gammaproteobacteria; order Enterobacterales; family Yersiniaceae; genus Serratia; species Serratia sp. NPDC087055. The sequence goes on along the minus strand of NZ_JBJDOG010000004.1, from coordinate 299,595 downwards.
GTTACGCCCACTAAAAGGCGCACAGTATGCACGATTTATACTGCTTGCCTACTCTTATATCAGACCCTAAAAATAAACAAAATGTGAACCAGCCGCTCTTTTGATAATAGAAAGATTTTACTAATCAACAAGCTATACCATTAAAAATAATGGTGGTTTATCATCGGATTATCCACCAAGATTGGCTAACTCTCGGACAACACGGCAATAATATGGCGCCATCATCACTTCTGGCAGAACGGATATCCCGCCTCAGCAACGCGCTTGAGAGCGGCCTTTATGAACGACAGGAAGCAATTCGCCTGTGTTTGCTGGCAGCGCTAAGCGGCGAAAGCGTGTTTCTGCTTGGCCCACCCGGTATCGCCAAGAGCTTGATCGCACGCCGGTTAAAATTTGCCTTTCGCAGCGCGCGCTCATTTGAATATCTGATGACGCGTTTCTCAACGCCAGAAGAAGTGTTCGGCCCATTGTCTATCCAGGCATTAAAAGATGAAGGCCGCTATCAGCGCCTGACCGCCGGTTATCTGCCCGAGGCAGAAATCGTGTTCCTGGATGAGATCTGGAAAGCGGGCCCGGCGATCCTCAATACGTTACTCACGGCGATCAACGAACGTCGCTTCCGTAACGGTAACGCGGAAGAGCCGATCCCACTAAGATTGCTGGTCACGGCCTCTAACGAACTGCCGGAATCCGATAACAGCCTGGAAGCCCTGTACGACCGTATGCTGATACGCCTGTGGTTGGATAAAGTGCAGGACAAACAGAATTTCCGCTCACTGCTGGTCAGTCGTCAGAACGAGAATGAAAACCCGGTGCCGGAAGCGCTGAGCATCAGTGACGAGGAGTATCATCAATGGCAGCCACAGATAGACAAAATCAAGCTGCCAGAAACGTGCTTTGAACTGATCTTCCAGTTGCGCCAACGGCTGGATGCATTAGACCACGCCCCTTATGTCTCCGATCGTCGGTGGAAAAAAGCACTTCGGCTGTTACAGGCCTGTGCTTTCTTCAGCGGCCGCGATGCCGTGGCTCCGCTTGACCTGATGCTATTGAAAGACTGCCTGTGGCACGACCTCACCTCATTGAAACTGCTGCAACAGCAAATTGACCAGTTGCTGACCGAGTCAGCCTACCAACAGCAAACGTTATTGATTCAACTTCAACAGATTCACACCCGTTGGGTGCAGCATCAGCAACAGCAGAGTGACAGCCGAGCGATCGCCTTAGTAAAAAAAGGCGGCATGTTCAGCAGGAAACCGCAGTATGCCCTGGCAACACCGCTTGGGGCCGGCGCCCTGACCTTGTTACTGCAAAAGCCACTGCAACTGCATGATATTCAGGTTAACCATCTGAGTATTGAAAATAGCGTTCTGGAAAACTGGCTGCAAAAAGGCGGTGACGTACGCGCTAAGCTCAATGGCATTGGCTTTGCACAACAAATTGATCTGGAAGTAGACGAACAACTGCATCTCACCGTGTTGGATGTTAGCCGTCAGCCCTCACTGTTGGCCCTGCCCGGCATACAGACCGGCGGAACACCCCAGGCGATGCTGGATGAAATGGACGCACTGGCGCAGCGCCTGGCGGAGCAACGTCGGTTGTTCAGTCAGCATCAGCCCTGCTTGTTTACCCCCGCGGCTGGCCTGGCAAAAATTGAAGCCAGCCTGTTGCAAGTGGCGGAACAAATCAAACAGCAGCACCAGCAGATGCGCGGCCAGTAATTATGCTCAGTCTGGAAACACTCGATCTGCTGTTAGCGATCACCGAAGGTGAGCTGATCGAGGAGATGATCATCGGCATGCTGGCCGCGCCGCAGCTGACGGTTTTCTTCAAAAAGTTTCCCGCAATACGTCGAGCGTTGGATAACGATCTACCGCGCTGGAAGCTGCAACTCAAAGAACGCCTTCATGAGGCCATGGTACCGCCCGCGCTGGCACAGGAATTTTATCGCTACCAACAGTGCCAATTAGAAAACAACACCCAGTTCTTTCATAACCTTAATGACACCCTGGACCTACTGCGCCAACTGGTTTCTCCTTTCTATGAGCAGGCCCGCACGCTGGTGGATGCAGCGGATCTGCCTAACCATCCGCTGGATGACAGCTTCCAAACCCTGTTTCTACAGCGCTGGCGTATCAGTCTGACGCTGCAGGCTACCATGATGCATCATCAGTTATTGGAACAGGAACGTGAACAACTGATGGCCGAATTGCAGGAACGCCTGGCGCTGAGTGGCGCGCTAGAGCCGCTCTTGTCGGAAAATGACACTGCCGCGGGGCGGTTGTGGGATATGAGTAAAGGCCATTTGCAGCGCGGTGACTATCAGCGGCTGGTGGAGTACGGCAACTTTTTGCAGCAACAGCCCGAGCTGAAAAAGCTGGCGCAGCAGCTTGGTCGCAGCTATCAGGCCAAAGCAGTGCAGCAACAGGATGCGCTGCCGGAGCCGTTTCGCGTGATGGTGCAGGTGCCGGCCACGCTGCCTGAGGAAGTTAGCGGTATTCATCAAAGCGACGACATTCTTCGTCTGCTGCCGCCCGAGCTGGTTACGTTGGGCATTGAAGAGCTGGAGTTTGAATTTTATCGCCGGCTGCTGGAAAAACGGCTGTTAAGTTATCGTCTGCAAGGCGATGTCTGGCAGGAACAGATCACGATCCGTCAGGTTACCCACCAGCAACAGGATCAACAGCCTCGCGGGCCATTTATTGTCTGTGTGGATACTTCAGGTTCCATGGGCGGGTTTAATGAACAGTGCGCAAAAGCCTTCTGCCTGGCGCTGTTACGCATTGCGTTAGCAGATAACCGCCGCTGCTACATCATGTTATTCGCCAATCAAATCGTGCATTACGAACTCACGGCGGCCAGCGGTATTGAGCAAGCAGTGCGTTTTCTTGGTCAACACTTTCGCGGCGGTACCGATCTGGCGGCATGCCTGAACGCTACGGTGAGCAAAATGGCTGAAAGCGGTTGGTTTGACGCCGACGCGGTGATCATTTCAGATTTTATCGCCCAGCGGTTGCCGGAAGACGTAATAAAGAAGGTGAAACAGCAGCAGCAGAGCCACCAACAGCGTTTTCACGCGGTGGCCATGTCCAGCTACGGCAAACCCGGCATCATGCGCATATTCGATCATATCTGGCGCTTTGATACCGGGTTAAAAAGCCGTTTGATGCGCCGCTGGCGGCGCTGATAATTACAACAGCCCGTCGACCGCTTCGCGTACTTGCGGTGACCACACACCGCATTGTACCTGGCCGATATGAGACAGTTGCAGCAGCAGCATCACCAGACGCGACTGACCGATACCCCCACCGATAGTTTGCGGCATGTCGCCACGCAACAGTGATTGATGCCATTCCAGTGCTAAGCGGTCTTCATCACCGGTTTGCGCCAACTGACGTTTCAGTGCGCCGGCATCAACACGAATCCCCATGGATGAAAGCTCAAACGCGTCCTGCAGAACCGGGTTCCATACCAGAATATCGCCGTTCAAACCGGCCAGGCCGTCTGCTGCTGGCGTCGTCCAGTCATCATAATCCGGCGCTCGCACATCGTGTGATTTACCGTGTGACAGTTTGCCGCCAATGCCGATCAAGAATACCGCGCCCAATTCTTTGGCAATCGCGCGTTCGCGGCCTTTGGCATCCAGCTCAGGGTAGCGTTGTAACAGGGTTTCGCTGTGCACGAAATGAATCTGTTCTGGCAGGAACGGCGTTAAGCCATATTCGCGGCTGACCTCACCTTCGGTCGCTTTAATCGCCGCATAAATGCTGCGCACGGTGCTTTCGAGGTAATCCTGGCTACGTTCGCCATCGCCCATCACTCGCTCCCAGTCCCATTGATCGACATAGACCGAATGGATCGCACTCAGACGATCTTCGTCCGGACGCAGCGCTTTCATATGGGTATACAGGCCTTCACCAGCGCCGAAGTCGTAGCTGCCCAGAGTCTTACGCTTCCACTTGGCCAGTGAATGCACCACTTCAAAGGTCGCATCCGGCAACGTTTTTACCTTTACCTGCACAGCTTTCTCGCTGCCAGACAGGTTGTCCTGGGTACCATCTCCCAAGCGGCTGAGGATCGGTGCTTGCACCTCGATCAAACCCAGCTGCTGTTCTAATTGGCGAGAGAAGAAGGATTTAACCAGGCTGATTTGTTGTTGTTTTTGGATAAACTGTTTTTTCATTGCCGTATCTCTTATAAATCTGTCTCTGTTGCCACTGATTAAGCAACAGAACCGCACCGTAATTCAATATCCACTAATCAATATTGCCTTTTCACTTTTAATCATTCATTTTGATACGGTAATAATTCAATAATCAGCAATGAGTGGGGGATTAAATGGCTGAAAATTATCAGATCGATAATCTCGATCGCGGCATCCTTAACGCCCTGATGGAGAACGCACGCACACCGTATGCCGAACTGGCGAAGAATTTTGCAGTGAGCCCCGGCACTATTCATGTGCGGGTAGAGAAGATGAAACAAGCCGGTATCATCACCGGTGCGCGGGTAGACGTAAATCCCAAACGATTGGGTTACGACGTCTGTTGTTTTATCGGCATTATATTAAAGAGTGCTAAAGACTATCCTTCCGCGCTGAAAAAGCTCGAAAGCCTGGAAGAAGTGGTAGAGGCTTATTACACCACCGGCCATTACAGCGTGTTCATTAAGGTGATGTGCCGCTCGATAGATGCGTTGCAACAAGTACTTATCAACAAGATCCAGACGATAGACGAGATCCAGTCTACTGAAACCCTGATCTCGCTGCAGAACCCCATCATGCGTACCATCACTCCTTAGCCAATTATTTACTATACCCATATTATCCACAGGTAGATCCCAGCCGATTCACAGCGTACAATGCTGCCACTTTGAGAAGGTTGGGATCATTCATTTCATGGCAGACATTACTCTGATCAGTGGCAGTACCCTTGGCAGTGCTGAGTACGTAGCCGAGCATCTGGCTGAAAAGCTGGAAGCCGCGGGCTTTACGACTGAGACCCTGCATGGCCCTGAATTGGATGAACTGACCCTGTCCGGGCGTTGGCTGGTGGTGTCTTCTACCCACGGCGCCGGTGATTTACCTGATAATCTGCAACCCCTGCTGGAACAAATAGAAGAACAGCTTCCTGACTTATCCCAGGTGCAGTTCGGTGCAGTGGGTTTAGGCAGCTCTGAATACGATACTTTCTGTGGTGCGATCCAACGGATCGACGATCTTCTGATTGCTCGTGGAGCGAAAAGGATCGGCGATCGGCTAGAGATCGACGTGACTGAACACGAAATTCCTGAGGATCCAGCTGAGGAATGGGTGAAAAAGTGGATTAATTTACTCTAATTCGTACAAAGTTCACCCGAACGATTGTGGATAACTAAGCTTAAAAGCAGGGTAAAACCAGTAGTTATCCCAATAACAACCTTAGGTCGCTTTTTGTCCTGTGCATAACATGCCATTTAGATCCCAGCTTATAAGCCTTAGGATCACCGATCATTCACAGCTAACGATCCTCCTTAATTCGCTGATCTCAATCACGAATAATCACTTATCCACAGAAGATCGCGATCCTAATAAGAGATCTAATAAAGAGATCTTTAAATAAAAAAGATCTTCTTTTAATTACCTACGATCCTGACCACTTGGTCGATCGACTAAACTTGAGTAGAATCGCCCACCCCAGGGCAAACAACGATCGTTCGCAATACGGCGAGGTGCAGTTCCATGTTTTATCCAGAGCAATTTGACGTCATCATCATCGGTGGTGGACATGCCGGTACCGAAGCCGCTATGGCTGCGGCACGCATGGGACGTCAGACTTTATTATTGACACACAATATCGATACGTTGGGGCAGATGTCTTGCAACCCGGCGATTGGCGGTATTGGTAAAGGGCATCTGGTTAAGGAAATTGATGCACTTGGCGGCCTAATGGCGACTGCGATCGATCATGCAGGTATCCAGTTTAGGATACTAAACTCCAGCAAAGGCCCAGCGGTGCGAGCCACTCGTGCTCAAGCAGACCGTGTGCTGTATCGCCAAGCTGTACGCACCGCACTGGAAAACCAGCCAAACCTGATGATCTTCCAACAGCCCGTCGAAGATCTGATTGTGGAAAACGATCGCGTCGTCGGGGCGGTGACCCAAATGGGGTTGAAATTCCGCGCCAAGGCGGTTGTGCTGACCGTCGGTACCTTCCTGGACGGCAAGATTCACATCGGCCTGGAAAACTACAGCGGTGGCCGTGCAGGGGATCCTCCGTCGATCTCATTGTCACAGCGCTTACGTGAGTTACCTTTGCGTGTTAACCGCTTGAAAACCGGTACGCCTCCGCGTATCGATGCCCGGACTATCGATTTCAGCGTATTGGCACCGCAACACGGTGATACTCCTATCCCCGTATTCTCGTTTATGGGCAATGCGGAACAGCACCCAGAACAAATGGCGTGCTACATCACCTACACCAACGAAAAAACGCACGACGTGATCCGCAATAACCTCGATCGCAGCCCGATGTATGCCGGGATCATCGAAGGGATCGGCCCACGTTACTGCCCGTCGATCGAAGACAAAGTGATGCGTTTTGCCGATCGTAACGCGCACCAGATCTTCCTCGAGCCAGAAGGCCTGACCAGCAATGAGATTTATCCAAACGGCATTTCCACCAGCTTGCCGTTTGACGTGCAGATGCAGATTGTTCGCTCAATGGAAGGGATGCAAAATGCCCGGATCATTCGACCAGGCTATGCCATTGAGTATGATTTCTTCGATCCACGCGATCTGAAACCGACACTGGAAAGCAAATTTATCCAGGGCCTGTTCTTCGCTGGGCAAATTAACGGTACTACCGGCTATGAAGAGGCGGCTGCTCAAGGCTTATTAGCGGGTCTGAATGCAGGCCGTTACGCCAACGAAGATGAAGGTTGGTCTCCACGCCGCGATCAAGCTTACCTCGGCGTCTTGGTGGACGATCTCAGCACGCTGGGTACCAAAGAGCCGTACCGTATGTTCACCTCTCGTGCCGAATATCGCCTGATGTTGCGTGAAGACAATGCCGATATCCGCCTGACCGAAAAAGGCCGCGAGTTGGGTTTGGTTGACGACACCCGCTGGGCACGCTTTAGCGAAAAACTCGAGCGTATCGAACAAGAACGCCAGCGCCTGCGTGACATTTGGATGCATCCGCATGCTGAGAACGTCGATCAGGTCAACGCACTGTTGAAAGCGCCGTTATCGCGTGAAGCCAACGGTGAAGAGCTGCTGCGTCGTCCAGAAATGGATTACACCCAATTGACCTCTGTCGCGGCATTCGCACCACCGCTGGCTGATGTTCAAGCCGCTGAGCAAGTTGAGATACAGGTAAAATACGAAGGTTATATTGCTCGCCAGCAGGAAGAGATCGAAAAACAGCAGCGCAATGAAAATACGGTGCTGCCTTTGGATCTCGATTATCAGCAAGTTTCCGGTCTGTCGAATGAAGTAATTGCCAAACTGAATGACCATAAGCCGAACTCGATCGGCCAGGCTTCACGTATCTCAGGCATTACCCCTGCGGCAATCTCAATTCTACTGATTTGGCTGAAAAAGCAGGGGCTGCTGCGCCGCAGCGCATAAATACTGCTTTTAGGCGATCGTTTGTTTACTTGATAAACAAACGATCGCTGACATCACCCCAACCCTGAATTATCATAGTCGCCACCTTGGCCAGCCCTAACCGGCTTGCCGTTCCGCGCCTGTCAGAGGACACGTTGTGCAGAAAAAATTAGACTCGCTGCTGTCGGCAGCAGGCATTGCGCTTCCCGATCAGCAAAAACAGCAGTTGCTGGGTTATGTTGGTATGTTGGACAAGTGGAACAAAGCTTACAACCTCACTTCAGTGCGTGATCCGCAGCAAATGCTGGTACGCCATATTCTCGACAGCATTGTGGTAAATCCACATCTGCAAGGTTCTCGTTTCATCGACGTTGGCACCGGCCCTGGCTTACCAGGCATTCCGCTGGCGATCGTTCGTCCTGATGCTCACTTCACCTTACTGGACAGTTTGGGCAAGCGCGTGCGTTTCTTACGCCAGGTACAACATGAGCTTGGTCTGACTAACATTGAACCGGTGCAAAGTCGTGTTGAGGATTTCCCGGCGGAGCCGCCGTTTGACGGTGTTATCAGCCGTGCCTTTGCTTCTCTGCAAGATATGCTGTCCTGGTGTCATCATCTGCCGGCAAAAGGGCAGGGGCGCTTCTATGCGCTGAAAGGGGTGCGTCCGGACGAAGAACTGACACAGCTGCCAGAAGGCATACAACTGGAATCGGTGGTACGTCTGCAGGTGCCGGAGCTTGAAGGTGAACGCCACCTGATCATCCTTAAGGCAAACTGAGTTTGTTTTTGATCAAATAAGCGTGAATTAAAAGATAGTGGCAATAGGGAAGATAAGCAGGCTAATTAAATGATGGTTTTTTTAGTTAATTTACTTTTTATTAACACAAAAATAGCCGCCAATTAGCGACAATAAGGTAATTGCAGATCGTAATAGTTACGTTAGCAACGATAAGTGAAGGATCTTGCTTTACTGCTAATGTTAATTGCCTGTTGTAATATTGTCCCCGAAGCTGTCAATAAAAGGTTTTTATCGGGTATACGGATTGTTTTTGAACAGTTAACTTGTAATATTTTGATTTATAATATCTTTTTGATCGCCCAATTTGCTAAAGACGCTTTTGCTTTTGATGGGCTATAAATCAGAAACAGGTATTACTGTGAGCAGTACCACGTTTCTTACTGTAACGCTGGAATAATCAGACAATTAAATGAGCCCTATTATTCCGACTGTTTTCTTGTGAAAATAGCCTCAAATGGGGAAATTTAAATAATTGTTCACCTTTTCGCTACTTATCGATTGAATTCGTTGGTATGCCCCGTATAATTTGCTCGTTTTTTGCAGCTTGACTCAGAGCAGCAAAGACAGTTTTATACGTCACTCAGCATACCCACTCTGGGGTACGGAGAGAACAAACGTCATGTCTGTGTCCCTTTACAGCGGAAAAGTTGCTCGCAAATTGCTGTTTCTGCAGTTAATGACTTTTGTTCTGATCAGCGCTGCTTTCGGTCTGAAAAGCCTGGAATGGAGCGGTTCGGCACTGGCAGGCGGTCTGGCTGCCTGGTTGCCGAGTACCATGTTTATGCTGTTTGCCTTGCGCCATCAGGCGCAGACGCCGGCACCCGGTCGGGTTGCCTGGTCGTTTGCCATCGGCGAAGGATTGAAGGTCTTGATCACCATAGTTTTGTTGATCGTGGCGCTTGGGGTGTTCAAAGCGGCGTTTATACCGCTTGGCCTGACCTATTTAGCGGTGTTAGTGGTGCAGATAGTGGCACCCGCCGTGATTAACAGTTACCGAAATTAACTAAATAAGGGTAGAGGCATCATGTCTGCAGAGGGATACAACAGTCCACAGGAGTATATCGGTCACCACCTGACGCAACTTCAGGTCGGGACTGGTTTTTGGTCGATTAACCTCGACTCGATGTTTTTCTCCGTTGTCCTCGGGGTTTTGTTCCTGGTGATTTTCCGCAAGGTTGCCAAAAACGCCACCAGCGGTGTGCCGGGCAAACTGCAAACCGCAGTGGAACTGGTCGTTGGATTCGTCGACAGCAGCGTCAAAGATATGTATCACGGCAAGAGCAAGGTCATTGCTCCGCTGGCGCTGACGGTGTTTGTTTGGGTATTCCTGATGAACATGATGGACCTGATCCCGGTAGACTTCCTGCCGTTCATCGGGGCTCAGCTCGGTCTGCCGGCATTACGCGTGGTGCCAACAGCTGACGTAAACGTCACCCTGTCGATGGCGTTGGGTGTGTTTATCCTGATTCTGTTCTATAGCATTAAAATGAAAGGCGTTGGTGGGTTCGTTAAAGAGTTAACCATGCAGCCGTTCAACCACCCAGTATTCATTCCTATCAACCTGATTCTTGAAGGTGTCAGCCTGCTGTCCAAGCCTGTTTCACTCGGCCTGCGACTGTTCGGCAACATGTATGCGGGTGAGTTGATCTTCATCCTGATTGCTGGTCTGTTGCCGTGGTGGTCACAGTGGATCCTGAGCTTGCCTTGGGCTATTTTCCACATCCTGATCATTACGCTTCAAGCCTTTATTTTCATGGTTCTGACGATTGTCTATCTCTCGATGGCATCTGAAGAGCACTGATTTTCTTAAAACACTTGCACTTTTAAACTGAAACAAACTGGAGACTGTCATGGAAAACCTGAGTATGGATCTGCTGTACATGGCTGCCGCTGTGATGATGGGTTTAGCGGCAATCGGTGCTGCGATCGGTATCGGCATCCTGGGTGGTAAATTCTTGGAAGGCGCTGCACGTCAGCCTGACCTGATTCCTCTGCTGCGTACACAGTTCTTTATCGTTATGGGTCTGGTTGACGCCATCCCGATGATCGCTGTTGGTCTGGGTCTGTACGTGATGTTTGCTGTCGCGTAAGTAGAGAATTTCTCTACACTGAAACCACACTATTTAACTTTTAAAGAGGCATTGTGCTGTGAATCTTAACGCAACAATCCTCGGCCAGGCCATCGCGTTCGTTCTGTTTGTCTGGTTCTGTATGAAGTACGTATGGCCGCCGATTATGGCAGCCATCGAGAAGCGTCAGGGAGAAATTGCTGACGGTCTCGCTTCTGCAGAACGTGCCAAAAAAGATTTGGACTTAGCGCAAGCCAATGCGACCGACCAGCTGAAAACTGCTAAAGCAGAAGCTCAGGTGATCATCGAGCAAGCAAACAAACGCAAAGCTCAGATCATGGATGAAGCGAAAGCCGAAGCCGAGCAGGAACGTAACAAAATCGTGGCGCAGGCTCAGGCTGAGATCGAAGCCGAACGTAAGCGCGCTCGTGAAGAGTTGCGTAAGCAAGTCGCGATGCTGGCAATTGCCGGCGCCGAGAAGATCATCGAACGTTCCGTGGATGAAGCTGCTAACAGCGACATCGTTGATAAACTGGTCGCTGAACTGTAAGGAGGGAGGGGCTGATGTCTGAATTTGTAACTGTAGCTCGCCCCTACGCCAAAGCAGCTTTTGACTTTGCCGTTGAGCATCAAAGCGTAGAGCGCTGGCAGGATATGCTGGCGTTTGCTGCTGATGTCACTCGCAATGAACAGATTTCTGAACTGCTGTCTGGCGCTATGGCGCCAGAGATGCTGTCCAAGACGTTCATCGCGGTATGTGGCGATCAACTCGACGAACATGGCCAGAACTTTATCCGTGTAATGGCCGAAAATGGACGTTTACTGGTTCTTCCTGCCGTGCTGCAGCAGTTCACCGAACTGCGCGCCTTGCTGGAATCCACCGTCGAAGTCGACGTGCTCTCTGCGAGCGCACTGAGCGACAAACAGCAGGCAAATATTGTCGCTGCGATGGAAAAACGTCTGTCACGCAAAGTTAAGCTGAATTGCAAAATTGACAAGTCTGTACTGGCCGGCGTAATTATCCGTGCTGGCGATATGGTGATTGATGGCAGCGTTCGCGGTCGTCTTGAACGCCTGACAGACGTCTTGCAGTCTTAAGGGGACTGGAGCATGCAACTGAATTCCACCGAAATCAGCGAACTGATCAAGCAGCGCATTGCTCAGTTCAATGTGGTGAGCGAAGCTCACAATGAAGGTACTATTGTTTCCGTCAGTGACGGGATCATCCGCGTACACGGTCTGGCCGAAGTTATGCAGGGCGAAATGATCGCACTGCCAGGTAACCGTTACGCAATCGCATTGAACCTGGAGCGCGACTCCGTAGGTGCCGTGGTTATGGGTCCGTACGCGGATCTGGCCGAGGGCATGAAGGTAAAATGTACTGGCCGTATTCTGGAAGTTCCGGTTGGCCGTGGCCTGCTGGGCCGTGTAGTTAACACCCTGGGCGCACCTATTGACGGTAAAGGCCCGGTTGATAACGACGGTTTCTCCCCGGTTGAAGCTATTGCCCCTGGTGTTATCGAGCGTCAGTCTGTAGATCAACCAGTTCAAACTGGCTACAAATCTGTTGACGCCATGATCCCAATCGGCCGTGGCCAGCGTGAGCTGGTGATCGGTGACCGTCAGACAGGTAAAACTGCTCTGGCAATCGATGCGATCATCAACCAGCGCGATTCAGGCATCAAATGTGTCTACGTGGCTATCGGCCAGAAAGCGTCTACCATCGCTAACGTGGTGCGCAAACTGGAAGAGCACGGTGCACTGGCAAACACCATCGTTGTGGTTGCTACCGCGTCTGAATCTGCTGCATTGCAATACCTGGCACCGTATGCCGGTTGTGCGATGGGCGAATACTTCCGTGACCGCGGTGAAGACGCGCTGATCGTTTATGATGACCTGTCCAAACAGGCCGTTGCTTACCGTCAGATTTCCCTGCTGCTTCGTCGTCCACCAGGTCGTGAAGCTTACCCAGGCGACGTATTCTACCTCCACTCCCGTTTGCTGGAGCGTGCTGCGCGTGTTAACGCCGAGTATGTTGAAGCCTTCACTAAAGGTGAAGTCAAAGGCCAAACCGGTTCACTGACTGCTCTGCCAATCATTGAAACCCAGGCGGGTGACGTTTCCGCGTTCGTTCCGACCAACGTAATCTCGATTACCGATGGTCAGATCTTCCTGGAATCCAACCTGTTTAACTCCGGTATTCGTCCGGCAGTTAACCCGGGTATCTCTGTATCCCGTGTGGGCGGTGCAGCGCAAACCAAGATCATGAAAAAACTGTCCGGTGGTATTCGTACCGCATTGGCACAGTATCGTGAACTGGCTGCGTTCTCTCAGTTCGCTTCCGATCTGGATGATGCGACCCGCAAACAGCTGAGCCACGGTCAGAAAGTGACCGAGCTGCTGAAACAGAAACAGTATGCGCCGATGTCCGTCGCACAACAGTCTCTGGTCCTGTTTGCCGCAGAACGTGGCTACCTAAACGACGTTGAAGTCGCGAAAGTCGTGAGCTTCGAAGCCGCGCTGGTTGCTTACGCAGACCGCGAGCATGCCGAGTTGCTGAACCACATCAACCAAACTGGCAATTTCAATGATGAGATCGAGGGCAAGCTGAAAGGCATCCTCGAGACCTTCAAGAAAACCCAGTCCTGGTAACGCTCAGCGGCCTGCAGTTGAAAGACAGCAGGCCGTCTGGCAATGAGGAGAAGCAGAGATGGCCGGCGCAAAAGAGATACGTAGTAAGATCGCGAGCGTGCAAAACACGCAAAAGATCACTAAAGCGATGGAAATGGTCGCCGCCTCCAAAATGCGTAAATCGCAGGAACGCATGGCGGCCAGCCGTCCTTATGCAGAGACCATGCGCAAAGTGATTGGTCACCTTGCTCTGGGTAATCTGGAATATAAGCACCCGTACCTGGATGAGCGTGACGTTAAGCGCGTCGGGTATCTGGTGGTGTCGACTGACCGTGGTCTCTGTGGCGGCTTGAACATCAACCTGTTCAAGCGTCTGTTGGCAGAGATGAAAGGCTGGTCCGAAAAAGGCGTTGAAGTTGATTTGGCGCTGATTGGCTCTAAAGCGGCCTCTTTCTTTGGTTCCGTTGGCGGTAACGTTGTTGCCCAGGTCACCGGCATGGGGGATAAACCTTCCCTGTCAGACCTGATCGGACCGGTGAAAGTGATGCTGCAAGCCTACGACGAAGGTCGTTTGGACAAGCTGTACATTGTCAGCAACAAATTTATCAATACGATGTCCCAGGAACCGCAGATCGTTCAGCTGCTGCCGTTGCCGCCTTCCGATGACGGTGAGCTGAAGAAAAAATCTTGGGATTACCTGTATGAACCCGATCCAAAAGTGCTGCTTGATACCTTGCTGCGCCGCTATGTGGAATCGCAGGTTTATCAGGGCGTCGTGGAAAACCTGGCCAGCGAGCAGGCCGCACGAATGGTAGCGATGAAAGCCGCAACCGATAACGGCGGTAGCCTGATCAAAGAGCTGCAGTTGGTATACAACAAGGCTCGTCAGGCCAGCATCACTCAGGAACTCACCGAGATCGTTTCGGGAGCCTCCGCGGTTTAACCAGGTTATTACCCTAAATCGTTCAGATTGCGGGAAGGCGACAACTGGCACGTCCCTAGGCGCTTACTAAAGTAAGCCACTGGGGTGAGATAAGACAGTCAACGCACCAGCAGTTTGAACTAGGCCGGGTAAACGAATTACGTAGAGGATTCAAGATGGCTACTGGAAAGATTATCCAGGTAATCGGCGCCGTAGTGGACGTCGAGTTCCCTCAGGATGCCGTACCAAAAGTGTACAATGCTCTTGAGGTAGAAAACGGTACCGAGAAGTTGGTGCTGGAAGTTCAGCAGCAGTTGGGCGGTGGCGTAGTTCGCTGTATCGCGATGGGGACCTCAGATGGTCTGCGCCGCGGTCTGAAAGTGAACGATCTGGAACACCCAATTGAAGTACCGGTAGGTAAAGCTACCCTGGGCCGTATCATGAACGTATTGGGTGAACCAATCGACATGAAAGGCGACATCGGCGAAGAAGAACGTTGGGCGATTCACCGTCCGGCGCCAAGCTACGAAGATCTGTCCAACTCCCAGGACCTGCTGGAAACCGGTATCAAGGTTATGGACCTGATTTGTCCGTTCGCTAAGGGCGGTAAAGTCGGTCTGTTCGGTGGTGCGGGTGTGGGTAAAACTGTAAACATGATGGAGCTGATCCGTAACATCGCGATCGAGCACTCCGGTTATTCCGTGTTTGCAGGCGTGGGTGAGCGTACTCGTGAGGGTAACGACTTCTACCACGAAATGAACGACTCCAACGTACTGGACAAAGTATCCCTGGTTTACGGCCAAATGAACGAGCCACCGGGTAACCGTCTGCGCGTTGCTCTGACCGGTCTGACCATGGCGGAGAAATTCCGTGATGAAGGCCGCGACGTTCTGCTGTTCGTTGACAACATTTACCGTTATACCCTGGCCGGTACCGAAGTGTCCGCACTTCTGGGCCGTATGCCATCTGCGGTAGGTTATCAGCCAACGCTGGCGGAAGAGATGGGCGTTCTGCAAGAACGTATCACCTCTACCAAGACCGGTTCTATCACCTCCGTACAGGCCGTTTATGTTCCTGCGGATGACTTGACTGACCCGTCACCAGCCACCACCTTTGCTCACTTGGATGCAACCGTGGTACTGAGCCGTAATATCGCTTCTCTGGGTATCTACCCGGCCGTTGACCCGCTGGATTCCACCAGCCGTCAGTTGGATCCGCTGGTAGTTGGCCAGGAGCACTACGATGTAGCGCGTGGCGTGCAGTCCATTCTGCAACGCTACCAGGAACTGAAAGATATCATCGCAATCCTGGGTATGGACGAGCTGTCAGAAGATGACAAACTGGTCGTATCCCGTGCGCGTAAAATCCAACGCTTCCTGTCTCAGCCGTTCTTCGTGGCAGAAGTCTTCACCGGTTCTCCGGGCAAGTTCGTATCGCTGAAAGACACCATCCGTGGTTTCAAAGGCATTATGGACGGCGACTATGACCACCTGCCTGAACAAGCGTTCTACATGGTTGGCGCCATTGAAGAAGCGGTGGAAAAAGCCAAGAAACTGTAACGCCTTGAGAGGAGGGTGATATGGCTATGACTTACCATCTGGATGTAGTCAGCGCGGAAAAACATATGTTTTCCGGCCTGGTACAAAAGATCCAGGTGACAGGTAGCGAAGGCGAACTGGGGATTTTCCCTGGCCATGCGCCGCTGCTGACTGCCATCAAGCCTGGCATGGTGCGTATTGTTAAACAACACGGTGAAGAAGAGTTCATCTACCTGTCCGGCGGTATCCTTGAGGTACAACCGAGCGTGGTCACCGTGCTGGCTGACACTGCTATCCGTGGAACGGACCTCGACGAAGCGAGAGCGTTGGAAGCTAAGCGTAAAGCTGAAGAACATATCAACAGCTCTCATGGCGATGTCGACTATGCTCAGGCATCTGCAGAACTGGCGAAAGCGATCGCAAAATTGCGCGTTATCGAGCTCACCAGAAGAACGATGTAATATTTTGGCTCGTTTATAACGCAGTCAAAATTAAGAAAGCGGCCTATTTGGTCGCTTTTTTTTTGCTTTAAAATAAGCATTTCAGCCAGGTTGGCACAGTGGTGTTATAACCGGTTATAGAGGCTAAAAATGTCTCCGATCGCCGACAGTTCTGCCAATCTCTGGGCTGTGAGCGTCTTAGCGGCGGCGTGCTTAGTGCCCCATGGTCTGGGCCGGGTTCGTGAAGAGAAATATGTAGTAATATCGTCACTAAAAGGTTCTACTTTCGTCTATTAAAATGGAGTTATCAGGTTGCTTATGTCTAACAGCACAATGAGTGTGGTGATCCTCGCCGCGGGCAAGGGAACACGCATGTATTCCGATCTTCCCAAGGTGTTACATCCATTAGCGGGTAAGCCCATGGTGCAGCACGTCATTGATGCCGCAATGAAATTGGGCGCGAAAAATGTCCATCTGGTATATGGCCACGGCGGCGATCTGCTGAAAAGTACGTTGACTGACGGCGCACTGAACTGGGTGTTACAGGCCGAGCAATTGGGTACGGGTCATGCCATGCAACAGGCTGCACCACATTTTGCCGATGACGAAGACGTGCTGATGTTGTACGGCGACGTCCCGCTGATTTCTGTCGATACCTTGCAACGCTTGATGGCCGCGAAGCCACAAGGTGGCATTGGCTTGCTGACGGTGAAACTGGCTGACCCAAGCGGCTACGGCCGTATCGTGCGTGAGAATGATGCAGTGGTGGGGATTGTCGAGCATAAGGACGCCAGCGAAACCCAGCGTCAAATTAATGAAATCAACACCGGTATCCTGGTGGCTAATGGCGGCGATCTAAAACGCTGGCTGGGGATGCTGAACAACGACAACGCGCAGGGTGAGTTTTACATCACCGATATTATTGCGCTGGCTCATGCTGACGGTAAGAAAATTGAAGCGGTGCACCCATCGCGCCTGAGCGAAGTAGAAGGCGTGAATAACCGCCTGCAGTTGTCGCGGCTTGAACGTATTTATCAGGCAGAACAGTCTGAAAAGTTGTTGTTGGCGGGCGTAATGCTGCTGGATCCGGCGCGTTTTGACCTCCGCGGGGAACTTGTGCACGGTCGTGATATCTCTATTGATGCCAACGTTATTATTGAAGGGTCGGTTAAGCTCGGGGATCGCGTGAAAATCGGTGCCGGCTGCGTGTTGAAAAACTGCGTGATCGGCGATGATTGCGAGATAAGTCCGTACAGCGTGTTGGAAGACGCGGTGTTGGCCGCTGAATGTACCGTGGGTCCTTTTGCTCGCCTGCGTCCTGGGGCTGAGCTGGCTGTCGGTGCTCATGTCGGTAACTTCGTAGAAATGAAAAAGGCGCGCTTGGGCAAAGGCTCAAAAGCAGGTCATTTGAGTTACCTTGGCGACGCCGAGATTGGCGATGATGTAAATATCGGTGCTGGAACCATCACCTGTAACTACGATGGCGCCAACAAGCATAAAACCCTTATTGGCGACGGTGTGTTTGTCGGTTCTGACACCCAACTGGTGGCACCGGTCTCTGTGGGTAAAGGCGCAACGATTGCTGCCGGTACTACAGTAACCCGTGATATCGCTGATGACGAACTGGTGCTGAGCCGCGTCAAGCAGGTGCATATTCAGGGCTGGCAGCGCCCGGTGAAGAAGAAATAACGAGTGTGTTTTGCGTTGGGCTCTGCTTACGAGCCCAATACAAAACATAAAAGTCCTCAATAGATTTTGCGTTGCTGCTAGGTGGCAAGAGTGTGAATTCCCTGGAGCTTAGTTCGCTAAGTGACTGGGATGAGCACTCGTAGCCAATAACGCAGCAGCGCGAAAGATGAAGAGGATAATCCCCACCATCTACAGGCTCGGGGAAGCACGGTAAAAACCGGCAAAATCAGGTCAAGACATCGAAAGCGCCCCGAAAGGCGTTTAATTAGGAATACAACTGATGTGTGGAATTGTAGGCGCAGTAGCGCAACGTGATATTGCAGAGATTCTGTTGGAAGGGTTACGCCGCCTTGAATACCGTGGCTACGACTCAGCGGGTTTGGCTGTGGTGGATGCTGAAGGGAACGTCAACCGCTTACGCCGTGTAGGCAAAGTGAATAAACTGGCCGAAGCCGCAGAACAACATGAATTGCATGGGGGCACCGGTATTGCTCACACCCGCTGGGCAACGCACGGTGAACCTACCGAAGCTAACGCGCACCCGCATGTTTCTGATTACATTACGGTAGTGCATAACGGCATTATCGAAAACCACGAACCGCTGCGTGAACTGCTGATCGAACGCGGTTATCACTTTAGCTCCGAGACCGACACCGAGGTTATTGCTCACCTGGTGCATTGGGAGCAGCGCCAGGGTGGCACTTTGCTGGAAGTCGTTCAGCGTGTGATCCCTCAGCTGCGCGGCGCTTATGGTACCGTGGTGATGGACAGCCGTGACCCAAGCGTGCTGGTGGCCGCACGTTCCGGAAGCCCGTTGGTTATCGGTCGTGGCGTGGGTGAAAACTTCCTGGCATCCGATCAGTTGGCACTGTTGCCGGTTACCCGCCGCTTTATCTTCCTTGAGGAAGGTGACGTGGTAGAAATGACCCGCCGCAGCGTGAGCATTTTCGATAAGCAGGGCAACGCCGTTGAGCGTCCTGAGATTGAATCCCAGGTGCAGTACGATGCGGGTGATAAAGGCGCTTACCGCCATTACATGCAAAAAGAGATCTATGAACAGCCGCTGGCGTTGAAGAATACCCTTGAAGGGCGTTTCAGCCATGGCCAAATCAACCTGAGCGAGCTGGGCCCGCGTGCCGACGAACTGCTGTCGAAGGTTCAGCACGTGCAAATTATCGCCTGTGGGACGTCTTATCACTCCGGGATGGTTGCGCGTTATTGGTTCGAATCCCTGGCTGGCGTCCCTTGCGACGTCGAAATTGCATCCGAATTCCGTTACCGCAAGTCTGCCGTGCGTCCAGGTAGCCTGATCATTACGCTGTCGCAGTCCGGTGAAACCGCCGATACGCTGGCGGCGCTACGCCTGTCGAAAGAACTGGGGTATCTGGGGTCGCTGGCGGTGTGCAACGTGGCCGGTTCTTCACTGGTGCGTGAGTCCGATTTGGCGCTGATGACCAAAGCCGGTACAGAGATCGGCGTTGCTTCGACCAAAGCCTTCACCACCCAGCTTGCGGTATTGCTGATGTTGGTGGCGCGTTTGGGCCGTCTGAAAGGCATGGCAGAAAGCGTTGAGCATGACATTGTGCATGGCCTGCAGGCGTTGCCGGCACGTATCGAACAGATGCTGTCAATGGATAAGAGCATCGAGGCGCTGGCGGAAGGTTTCTCCGACAAGCATCACGCATTGTTCCTGGGCCGTGGCGATCAGTACCCGATCGCGATGGAAGGGGCGCTGAAGCTGAAAGAGATCTCCTATATTCACGCGGAAGCCTATGCTGCCGGTGAATTGAAACACGGTCCGCTGGCGTTGATCGACGCCGATATGCCGGTGATCGTGGTTGCGCCAAACAACGAACTGCTGGAAAAGCTGAAGTCCAACATTGAAGAAGTGCGCGCGCGCGGCGGCCAGCTGTATGTGTTTGCCGATCAGGACGCCGGTTTCGTCAGCAGCGAAGGCATGACCATCATCCCGTTGCCGCATGTCGAAGAGATCGTGGCTCCTATCTTCTACACCGTGCCGTTGCAGTTGCTCTCTTACCACGTTGCGCTGATCAAAGGCACCGACGTTGACCAGCCGCGTAACCTGGCGAAGTCTGTCACAGTAGAGTAATCCCTCTTTGTTAGACTCTGGAAGCCGGCCACTGCGCCGGCTTTTTTCATGGCCTAATCAAATATGACAATGATGCGACAGCCGGGATAAAAGTTGTCATATTCAAGCGGATAGATGAGATGTAATGTGTTTTTTTATTGATTAATTATTGCGTGTTTTTGTCTTTAACTGCATGATTTTTATTTGATTACTGTGTTTCTTTTTGCGTTGTAATATAACTGTCATATTTCGTACATTTTACTGTCACCAAACTGTCCTATTTTCCCTCCTGCAGCAATACTTACTCTGATGAAAACGACTCGAAGTCGATTTTTAAATATCCCATTAGGAGGGATTATGAAACTGATGCGTACCACCGTCGCCAGTATTGTGGCAGCGACTTTCTCCCTGACCGCCGTGTCCGCGTTCGCTGCTGCTAGCCTGACCGGTGCAGGTGCGACATTCCCCGCTCCGGTATATGCCAAGTGGGCAGATTCTTATCAGAAAGAAACCGGCAACAAAGTTAACTATCAGGGCATCGGCTCTTCTGGCGGCGTGAAGCAAATCGTTGCCAACACCGTTGACTTTGGTGCTTCTGATGCGCCTTTGACTGACGAAAAACTGGCTGCTGATGGCCTGTTCCAGTTCCCTACCGTGATCGGTGGCGTCGTACTGGCGGTGAATATCCCGGGTATCAAATCCGGCGAACTGATCCTGGACGGCAAAACCCTGGGCGATATCTACCTGGGTAACGTGAAGAAATGGAACGACCCGGCGATCACCAAACTGAACCCAGGCGTTAAGCTGCCGGATCAGAACATTGCCGTTGTCCGCCGCGCTGACGGTTCAGGCACTTCGTTCGTGTTCACCAGCTACCTGTCAAAAGCCAACGCACAGTGGAAAGAGAAAATCGGTGCAGGCTCTACCGTTAACTGGCCAACCGGTCTGGGCGGCAAGGGTAACGACGGCATCGCAGCCTTCGTACAACGTCTGCCAGGCTCTATCGGTTACGTTGAATACGCTTACGCCAAGCAAAATAACCTGGCTTACACCAAGCTGATTTCTGCCGACGGCAAAGCCGTTAGCCCAACAGAAGAGAGCTTCAGCGCTGCCGCCAAAGGCGTGGATTGGAGCAAAACCTTCGCTCAGGATCTGACTGACCAGAAAGGCGACAATGTGTGGCCAATCACGTCCACCACCTTCATTCTGGTGCACAAAGAGCAGAAAAATCCAGCTCAGGGCACTGAAGTCCTGAAGTTCTTTGACTGGGCATACAAAACGGGTGCCAAACAGGCTAATGACCTGGATTACGCCACTCTGCCGAACGAAGTTATCGAGCAGGTGCGTGCAGCATGGAAATCCAACGTAAAAGACAGTTCAGGTAAAGCGCTGTACTAACAACGCAGGGGCGCGTGTTTCAGCGCGCCCCACTCAGTTTTCAGGGTCTAACCCATGTTGGGCCTGCCAGGGTTAAAATAGAGAGTGATCTATGGCTGAGTACAAGCCGACCATTAAAGCACCGAGTAAAAATGGTGACGTTATCTTCAGCGCGCTGGTAAAACTGGCAGCGCTGATTACCCTATTGTTGCTGGGCGGCATTATTGTTTCACTGATCTTTGCCTCCTGGCCGAGCATGCAGAAATTCGGCTTCTCCTTCCTGTGGACAAAAGAGTGGGACGCACCTGCTGAGCAATTCGGCGCATTGGTACCCATCTACGGCACCGTTGTCACCTCGCTGATTGCTCTGATTATCGCCGTGCCTGTCAGCTTTGGTATTGCGTTGTTCCTGACCGAGCTGGCACCTAACTGGTTGAGACGCCCGCTGGGTATCGCCATTGAATTGCTGGCAGCAATCCCGAGTATTGTGTACGGCATGTGGGGCCTATTCGTGTTTGCCCCGCTGTTTGCCAAATATTTCCAGACCCCGGTCGGCGACGTTTTGTCGGGTATCCCTATTGTCGGTGAGCTGTTCTCTGGCCCGGCATTCGGTATCGGTATTCTGGCTGCTGGGGTGATCCTGGCGATTATGATTATTCCTTACATCGCCGCGGTAATGCGCGACGTGTTCGAACAAACCCCAGTGATGATGAAAGAGTCGGCCTACGGCATCGGCTGCACCACCTGGGAAGTGATTTGGCGTATCGTGCTGCCATTTACCAAGAATGGTGTGATCGGGGGCGTGATGCTCGGCTTGGGCCGCGCGCTGGGCGAAACGATGGCCGTGACCTTCATCATCGGTAACACCTATCAGCTCGACAGTGCTTCACTGTATATGCCGGGTAACAGCATCACATCGGCACTGGCCAACGAATTCGCTGAAGCAGAATCAGGGGTGCACACCGCAGCGCTGATGGAGCTGGGGCTGATTCTGTTTGTTATCACCTTTATCGTCCTGGCGCTGTCGAAGTTGATGGTTATGCGTCTGGCCAAGAATGAGGGACGCTAACGTGGCGACTATGGAAATGCAAAACGACCTGGCGCTGTTAGAAAGCCGCCGCAAAATGCAGGCATGGCGCCGTCAGAAGAACCGATTGGCGCTGTTTTTGTCGATGGCGACCATGGTCTTTGGCCTGTTCTGGCTGGTGTGGATCCTGTTCTCTACCGTGACCAAAGGCATTGATGGCATGTCGCTGGCGTTGTTCACCGAAATGACGCCACCACCGAACACCGCAGGCGGCGGTCTGGCGAACGCCATCGCCGGCAGCGGTCTGCTGATCCTGTGGGCTACCGTGTTCGGTACGCCGCTGGGCATCATGGCTGGCATTTACCTGGCGGAATATGGCCGTAAATCCTGGCTGGCAGAGGTGATCCGTTTTATTAACGACATTCTGCTATCAGCCCCGTCGATCGTCGTGGGCCTGTTCGTGTACACCATCGTGGTGGCGAAGATGCAGCACTTCTCCGGCTGGGCTGGGATCATCGCGCTGGCGCTGTTGCAGGTGCCGATCGTTATCCGAACTACCGAGAATATGCTGAAGCTGGTACCGGATACGCTGCGTGAGGCCGCCTACGCGCTGGGTACGCCGAAATGGCGCATGATTTCTGCCATCACGTTGAAAGCGTCGGTTTCCGGCATTATCACCGGTGTGTTGCTGGCGATTGCGCGTATTGCAGGGGAAACAGCACCGCTGCTGTTTACCTCGCTGTCGAATCAGTTCTGGAGCACAGACCTGATGCAGCCGATCGCCAACTTACCGGTGACTATTTTCAAATTCGCCATGAGCCCGTTTGCCGAATGGCAAGAGCTGGCCTGGGCAGGGGTGCTGTTGATTACCCTGTGCGTACTGCTACTGAATATCTTGGCGCGTGTGGTTTTCGCCAAGCAAAAGCATTCATAAAATTTTGAGCGCTGCCATGGCGGCGCTGATGAAAAGAGAGAAGTCTTGATGAGTATGGTTACTGACGCTTCCAGCAGCAAAATTCAGGTACGCGATCTGAACTTCTACTATGGCAAATTCCATGCGCTGAAAAACATCACGCTGGATATCGCCAAAAACAAGGTCACCGCGTTTATCGGTCCGTCCGGCTGCGGCAAATCTACACTGCTGCGCACCTTCAACAAGATGTATCAGTTATACCCCGAGCAGCGTGCTGAAGGCGGCATCTTGCTGGATGGGCAAAATATTCTGACGGACAACTCGGATATCGCCCTGCTACGTGCCAAGGTTGGCATGGTGTTCCAGAAACCGACACCGTTCCCAATGTCGATTTACGACAATATCGCCTTCGGTGTACGTCTGTTTGAAAAGCTCTCGCGTGCCGATATGGATGAGCGCGTGCAATGGGCTCTGACCAAGGCAGCGCTGTGGAACGAGACCAAAGACAAGCTGCACCAGAGCGGTTATAGCCTGTCTGGTGGCCAGCAACAGCGTTTGTGCATCGCCCGCGGGATTGCTATTCGCCCTGACGTCTTATTGCTGGACGAACCCTGCTCGGCGCTGGATCCGATTTCCACCGGTAAAATTGAAGAGCTGATCAGCGAGCTGAAGTCTGACTACACCGTGGTGATCGTCACTCACAACATGCAGCAGGCCGCGCGTTGTTCTGATTCCACGGCATTTATGTATCTGGGCGAACTGATCGAGTTCAGTGATACTGATACCCTGTTCACCGCGCCACAGAAAAAACAGACCGAAGACTACATCACTGGCCGTTATGGTTGATAGGATGCATCATGGATAACCTGAATTTAAATAAACACATTTCCGGCCAGTTCAACGCAGAACTTGAGCACATCCGTACCCAGGTGTTGACCATGGGTGGGCTGGTGGAACAGCAACTGACTGACGCCATTACCGCGATGCATAACCAGGACGGTGAGTTGGCCAAGCGGGTGATCGAAGGCGATGCCAAGGTCAATATGATGGAAGTGGCAATCGATGAGGCCTGTGTGCGCATCATTGCCAAACGCCAGCCGACTGCCAGCGACCTGCGTTTGGTGATGGCGATCATCAAAACTATCTCTGAGCTGGAGCGTATCGGCGATGTGGCAGACAAAATCTGTCGCACGGCACTGGAGAAATTCTCGCACCAGCACCAGCCTCTGCTGGTCAGTCTGGAGTCTCTTGGCCGCCATACCGTGCAGATGTTGCATGATGTGCTGGATGCCTTTGCGCGTATGGATCTGGACGAAGCGATCCGAATTTATCGCGAAGACAGAAAAGTCGATCAGGAATATGAAGGCATTGTACGCCAGTTAATGACTTATATGATGGAAGACACACGCACCATTCCAAGCGTGCTGACTGCATTGTTCTGCGCACGTTCTATTGAGCGTATCGGTGACCGTTGCCAGAATATTTGCGAATTCATCTTCTACTTCGTGAAAGGCCAGGACTTCCGCCATATTGGTGGTGATGCCTTGGAAAAACTGTTGTCTTCCGACGGTACAGACGAGAAAAAAGAGTAATTCTCTTCGCGAGTTACCCTATAAAGGCGCAGAAAACTGCGCCTTTATGCCGTTTAAAACCCTTAAATACAAAATGGTTATAAATATAGCTTTTTATATTATTTCCTGACCTAAGTGGGTCTTGCTAGCGTAGCAGCCAGCAGGACATCAACCCCTTAGGAGCTTCCCATGAAACATCGCGTTTTGGCCTTAACGCTATTAGCCAGCTTGACCAGCCTCGCTACCGGTGCCGCGCATGCGGACAAACTCGACGACATCAAGAAAGCTGGCGTAGTGCGTATCGCGGTATTCGACAGTAACCCGCCGTTCGGTTATATCGATCCGCAAACTAAAAAGCTGGTGGGTTATGACGTTGATGTGGCCGATGCGATTGGTAAAGCGCTGGGTGTAAAGGTGGAGTTGCGTGCCACCAATCCAGCTAACCGTATTCCTTTATTGGTCTCGAAAAAGGTCGATCTGATCGCCGCCAACTTCACCATTACCGATGAGCGCGCCAAGGAAGTGAACTTCAGCGTGCCCTATTTTGCTACCGGCCAGAAATTTATTGCCCATAAAGGCGTGCTGAAATCCCCGGAAGATATCAAAAAGCTGCGTATCGGTGCGGACAAGGGGACAGTGCAGGAAATCACGCTGCGTGAGCATTATCCAACGGCGAAAGTGATCTCCTACGATGACACCCCGCTGGCGTTCGTTGCGTTGCGTAACGGCAACGTGCAGGCAATCACCCAGGATGACGCCAAGCTGGTGGGCCTGTTAGGCAACCTGCCGGCCGCGCAGAAAGCGGACTTCGAAATCTCCCCGTTCAGCATTACCAAAGAGTACCAGGGCGTCGGTATTCCAAAAGGGGAAGATCGCCTGACGGCCACGGTTAACGACACGCTGATCGCGCTGGAAAAAGACGGCGAAGCGGTGAAGATCTACGATCGCTGGTTCGGCCCGGAAACCAAAACCGCACAGCCGCGCGGCGATTTCAAAATCGCGCCGTTGGATCAACAGCCGAAGGCCTGATTTTTTGCGGGGCTGAGATCTGTTTGTAGGGGCGCAGCTTGCTGCGCCCCTGACGCATTTTGTAAGACAAGGATTGACCATGAATCTGGACTGGTTGCTGGCGCCGCAATACCTAAACTGGCTGTGGCAGGGTTTTCTGTTGACGCTGTGGCTTTCTGCCTGTGCGAGCCTGGCCGCCACGTTGTTGGGTTTTTTACTGACGACGATGCGTGACAGCCACCTGCGCCCATTGCGATGGCTGGCGATGGGCTACAGTTCGTTGTTTCGCAATACGCCGCTTCTGGTGCAGCTGTTCTTCTGGTATTTCGCCGCCGGGCAGATCCTGCCTTCAGCCACGATGCAATGGCTTAACACCTCACATCACATTGGCCCGCTTGAATGGCCGTCGTTTGAATTTCTTGCCGGTTTCTTTGGCCTGACGTTGTACTCCAGCGCCTTTATCGCCGAAGAGATCCGAGCCGGTATTCGTGGCGTTGCCAGTGGGCAAAAATATGCGGCCAATGCGCTGGGATTAACCGGCTGGCAGGCTATGCGTTATGTGGTGTTGCCGCAGGCGCTAAACATCGCCATGCCGCCGCTGCTGGGTCAGTATATGAATGTGATAAAGAACTCCTCGTTGACGATGGCGATCGGCGTGGCCGAACTGTCTTATGCTTCGCGTCAGGTGGAAACCGAGACACTACGCACCTTCCAGGCATTTGGTGTGGCGACGGTGTTGTACATCGCCATCATTGCGTTGCTGGAAGGCTGGGGAATGTGGCGACAGCAGCGCAAGCCGCTGAGGGGGCATTAAGATGGATTTCAGCATTATTCATGACAACCTGGGCTATCTGCTGTGGGGAACCTGGCCAGACGGGCCATTGGGCGGTGCGGCGCTGACGCTGGCGATCAGTCTGATGGCCGGTGTGGCCTCGGCCATTCTCGGCACGCTGCTGGGGGTGGCATTGGCAATGTCGCGCGGTGTGGCGGCTGGCTTGCTGGCGGCGGTGTTGGGTTTCTTCCGCGCCATCCCGGTGATCATGCTGATTTTCTGGACCTATTTCTTATTGCCGATGGTGTTTGGCGTCGATATCCCGGAAATCACCACCGTGGTATGCGCGCTGGCGCTGATCGCCTCCGCGTATTTGGCCCATGCGGTGAAGGCCGGCATTGTCGCTATCGGCGTTGGGCAGTGGCAAGCCGGCTTGTCACTGGGGCTGACCCGTTGGCAAACACTGCGCATGATCGTGCTGCCGCAGGCGCTGCGTATGATGGTGCCGTCGTTTATCAACCAATGGATTTCGCTGATCAAAGACACCTCCCTGGCTTATATCGTTGGCGTCGGAGAGCTGACCTTCCTGGCGACTCAGGTCAATAACCGCAGCATGGTGTACCCGATGGAAGTGTTCCTGTTTGTCGCATGGGTGTACTTCGTGTTTTGTCTGGCGCTGGATTTGCTGGCCAATGCGGCCAACCGCCGTTTCAGCCCACAGACTCGAGCGCTGAAACGGTCATGGCGCTGGTGGCGTAATAAGCCACCGCTACCGGCCAGTTAATCTGCCGTTAGCTGCCACCCCCGCTCGCGCCACAGCGCGGGCAGCTGCGCCAGATCGTCGAATACGGTAACCAGCGGGTGGTTGATCGGTTTATTGTGCGGATCGGCGCAGAAGTAAAATACCGGGATCCCCGCAGCGATCCCGGCCTGGGCGCCAGCGGCGGAATCGTCGATCAGAATGCAACGCTCGACCGGTACCTGCATTTTTTCTGCCGCGTGGAATACGATGGCTGGGTCTGGTTTCCAGCGTTGAATATCATAGCCGCTGAACAACCGGTCATCAAAATAGTGCAACATATCGGTCAGACCGAGCGAGTGCTGCATTTTACTGACCGGGCCATTGGATACGGTGCAGATAGGCACTGTTACTTGTGCCAGCAGTTCACGAGCCCCGGCAATCTGCTGCAGTTCACTGTCGAATAGACGGGCCACTTCTTGGCGGTATAAGGGTTCCAGCTCTTCCTTTGCCAGATTGATGCCATGTTCTGCATTAACCTGTTCGATAATTTCGTACAGCTTCACCCCTTTGAATTTTCTGAACACCTCGTCCAGCGACAGATGTATACCGTAGTGAGCAAACATGTGCACATAGGCTTTGCTGCATAGCACTTCACTGTCTACCAGCGTGCCGTCACAATCAAACAAAATACAGTCAACCTGGTTCATCAGCGTCATGTCCTTTAATTAAGCAGCGATAGTGCCACTTTACCCAGATCGGGTGCGATTGCGACATCAGAATCCTGGTTTGCCTATCAATTTCAGTAAATACAATCTGTTGAGGGTTATAGCCGTAAAGACGGCGAAAAAAATCTGTGAGCGGCGTCAAAACCCCTACTTTTTGTTATAGGATAGCCGGCGACTCTCCATTCCCTTCTTCGGAATTCTGATAATGAGCAAACCAGTATCTGGCCTTGACGTTGAGCAAGGCTTGCTTGGGCGCGTGTTTAAACTCAAGCAACATGGAACTACGGCGCGTACGGAAACGATTGCCGGTATTACGACCTTTTTGACTATGGTGTATATCGTGTTCGTTAACCCCCAAATTCTGGGCGCGGCGGGCATGGATACGCAGGCCGTGTTTGTCACAACCTGTCTGATTGCCGCTTTCGGCAGTATTTTGATGGGCTTGCTGGCAAACCTGCCGGTTGCGCTGGCACCCGCGATGGGCCTCAATGCGTTCTTCGCCTTTGTGGTCGTGGGTGCTATGGGCATTTCATGGCAGGTTGGCATGGGAGCCATTTTCTGGGGCGCGGTCGGTTTACTGTTGCTGACTATTTTCCGTATCCGCTATTGGATGATTGCCAATATTCCCATGAGCCTGCGGGTGGGGATTACCAGTGGTATCGGCCTGTTTATCGGCATGATGGGGCTGAAAAATGCCGGTATCGTGGTGGCTAATCCGGACACGCTGGTGACCATAGGCAGCCTGACCTCGCACAACGTGCTGTTAGGTGCGCTGGGCTTCTTTATCATCGCTGTGCTGTCTTCGCGTAACTTCCACGCGGCGGTGCTGGTTTCTATCGTGGTGACAACCCTGATCGGTTGGGCATTGGGTGATGTGAAATACGGCGGTCTGTTCTCCATGCCACCGAACATAACTTCGGTCGTGGGTCAGGTTGATCTGGCAGGCGCGCTGAACATTGGTCTGGCAGGGGTCATTTTCTCCTTCATGCTGGTAAACCTGTTCGACTCCTCCGGTACTCTGATCGGGGTGACTGACAAGGCTGGGCTGACCGATGACAAAGGCAAGTTCCCGCGCATGAAGCAGGCACTGTATGTTGATAGTATCAGCTCGGTAGCAGGTTCGTTTGTCGGCACGTCTTCCGTTACAGCCTACATTGAAAGTTCCGCCGGGGTTTCTGTCGGTGGCCGTACCGGCCTGACCGCAGTGGTGACCGGTATCTTGTTCCTGTTGGTGATTTTCCTGTCACCGCTGGCGGGTATGGTTCCGGCTTATGCCGCTGCCGGTGCGCTGATCTACGTTGGCGTACTGATGACATCCAGCCTGGCACGGGTGAAGTGGGATGACCTGACCGAAGCCGTACCGGCGTTTGTTACTGCGGTGATGATGCCGTTCAGTTTCTCTATTACCGAAGGTATCGCACTCGGTTTTATTTCGTACTGTGTGATGAAATTGGGTACCGGCCGCTGGCGTGAAATCAGCCCATGCGTGGTCGTTGTCGCGCTGTTGTTTGTGCTGAAGATTGTCTTTGTCGACGGACATTGATGCCACCGGGGCCGACAAGCGTCGGCCCCGGTGTTCTATGCGTCAGGCGTTGCATCCGGCGCCTGATTCAGTAGCCACTGTAATGGCCGTTTGAAGCGTGCCTGCCAGCCCGCATCTGGGTTCTCTCCCTGCGCAAAATGCAGTGCCTCAACCTGATTATCTTCGCTGAACAGATTGGCAAAGTGCATTGCCAGCGCTTGATCGCTAAATTTTTGCCGATCGTAATACGCCACCACCATCCGTTTATTTTTCGCCAGAGATTGCTGTGCCTGTTTGATCTCGCCCTGAGGCGCAATTAACAGTGCGCCAGCATAATGCTGTGGGTACTTGGCTAACAGATTGGCGGCATGCAGCGCTCCCTGGCCACGTGCGCTCAGATAGACCTGTTGTGGGTTGAGTTTTAATTCCGCTATTAACGGTTGCAGCGCCCGCTGAATGGCGCTTTGGGTGCTCTCGTCACTGTAATTCGACCAGCGGAAACTGTTTTCCGACAGCATCTGGGTGCCGTTGATTTCAATATAGGCGACGCCCATCTCACTAAACAGCACGCGCTCCTCGGGAGATATACCGGCACTTTTGCCATAGGCATGCAGATATACCACCGTTGGCCAGCCTTCGGGGGGCGGTGTGCCAGCCGGAATGGCGTAGCTGGCTTTACCTTCAAACCAATGCGCATGCTGCAGATAGCGGGCCTTGGTAACGGCCAAGATCGACTGATAGGTGCTGCTGTGTTGAATACTATTGAAGGCGTCGTCTTCCAGCAGATTGTAGTAATACCATAATCCGCGATCGGCGCTCAACTGCAGGTACCGCTCTGCCAGTTCGGTTTGGCCTTTTTCCGCTGACGAAGCCGCCAGCTGGTAGGGGGCCCAGATGTTGCGACCGTCTTCTCGCATGAGCGTCAGATATAACGACATGGCTGCGATCTTTTTATCTTCCTGATTCTGAGCCGTGCGTGACAGTTGAGCATTGAGTGGGCTATGTACCGGCAGCGCGATGGGCTCTTCTCCGGCGGGGTAGCGCATTTCTGTGGCTAATAATGGTCTGGTGATGAAAGCCAGTAATATGGCTAAAATGAAAAAATACATAATGTAATGACTTTATTTTTAATGGGTTGGCAATGGTTCTCTCATTAGCGTGACGCCCCCATTCGGCTTTCTGCTGAGGGCGTCAAAAAACATTTACTCCACGCGGCGGATATAATCGCTGAACGCGGAGAGCTGCCCGGTCAGGAAGTCCAGCGTACCTTGGTCTATCAATTCACCTGCCTGAGCATCCACTTTATTTTGGATCACGCCACCCATAAATTCCGGCTTATTCATCACCATGGCATCAAGGAATACCAGAATCTGGCGCAGGTGATACTGGCATCGTGCGCCGCCAATAGGCCCCATGGAACTGGTCTGAATGGCCACTGGTTTACCGGCTAAGGGTTGATTTGGCAGACGAGAAAGCCAGTCGATAGCGTTTTTTAATCCGCCTGGCACAGAGTAGTTATATTCCGGGGTTACGATGATAACGCCGTCAGCCTGACGAATTTGCTCGGCAATGGCTTCCACCGTAGCAGGGAAACCCTCTTCCTGTTGCATATCGGCATCATATAACGGGATATCACGGATTGAAGGAAGCGCTTCAATGGTGACGCCTTGTGGCGCAAGGCTTGGCAGCGCGTGCGCAACCATCGCGTTGTACGAACCTTTGCGCAAACTACCGAGCAGAGTGACGATTTTTAATGCTTGGTCTGACATGGTGATTCTCCCTTTCGAATGAACAGATTCAGCTTAGAACACCTGAAGATAGTAGGGCAAAGCGTGCGGAGAGAATAGACGATTTCTGAATATTTAGCTGACTTTACATTTTTATTAAGAAATTTATATGGTAAAGAAAGTTTTATCTTGGTTTTTGCGCTATTTCCGCCCTTTTTAACCAGGCGTCGCCAGGCTGGTCAGTTTGACGAAGCGCGTTGAAACGGCTGGGTTGCGCGGTGATATCTCGCCGTCTTTTTGCAGGCCCTGCTGTTCTGCATATTGCCAACACACCAAGCGTTCCAAGCCGGGAGTGTGGGCACAGGCCCAGCTCAGGTACTCATCGGCGTCGCTCATCACATGGACATCTGGTGTGGTGCTGGAACGCAGGTGGCCGGAAAAAGGATGCAGACGTAGGGTTGATTGGCCGCTGTTGCCCTGGCCGGAAAGTTTCAGCACGCTCTGGCGGATGCTCCACAGTTGCGTTTCTGCCTCCAGTCTATCGTACTGCGCGCTTATCCAGGCACTTTCAGCCGGTGTAAGATATTGGTGCTGAAGCTCTTTATGTTGCCCGCCGCGTGCGCGCATCACTTCAATATCCAGGCCAACCTTGCCTTCTTCGCTGAGTAAAACTCCCACCGTATTGCTGGCATAGGCCAGACTGAAATCGGGCAGATGATTGTCGATAAAACAAGGACGTCCGGTGGGGGTAGTGGCAATAGGAGGGAGTGTCGGTAGCCCGTAAAGATAAAACATCATTTCTGCGAGCAGAACACGCCCTTGCAGGAATCTCTGGCGGCGTTTAACGGAAAAAGCAGTAGCTGCAGCAATCACGTCGGTGGGGAGTCTACGGGTATCCAATACGGTGGATGTGGGGATCCATCGGGCAAAATGACACGCCATTATTCACTCCATGACAGAGGGTTCACTGAAAATGCTGGGGGATTAGATTAAGCATAACCCTAGGATTTATCATCAAAAAACAGTATGCGTTTTATCCTATTTATTGGTTTTTGCTATGTATTTTCCCGTGAGGAAAGAGGGCTGAGGCCATGAGGGGCCGCCGCCGGAGACGGTATTTATTCCAGAACGAAAGTCTCTCCCGTTGCTGGCGCAATCACTTTCGGCAGCCATAGCCGGCCCCATGCACCGGTACAATGGCATCCCATTAATTTTTCCGGTTTTTGCTGTTTTAGAAACCGTCTGACCTGCCATATTGTGTGCGGTGACGCACAGCGCAGATGAAAACCGCCGATCAGCGCATGGATCTGATTTATCCCGGTGATTTTTTGGCAGTGACGAACGATGTTAACGATCCCCCGATGTCCGCAGCCTGTAATGATCACCAATCCGCGGTCAGATTTATAAATCAGTACACCTTCGTCTATCACGTAATCCACAGACTCCGTTTTGCCACTGAGCACACCATAGGCCTGCGGTTGGGTAACCGAGATTTCCCCTGACCATATAAAGCGCTCGCTGATATGCAGAGGTTCACTGCTGTATTCCATGTGATGGCGTGAGTAATCAATATTCAGTGATAATTTTTTGATTTTCCTGGTATATCCAAGAAATGTTACCGCTGAGTGGCGTTCATTAGCTATGTGCGGGTGGCAGATGATGCGACTGTTATCGGGTAACCAGGGTACGCCACCGCAGTGGTCGTAGTGGCCGTGTGAAAGCACCGTTGCGGTCATTCGGGAGAGGTCGACGCCCATTTGCGTTGCGTTATGCAGAAAACTGCCATCGGGGCCGGTATCGAACAAAACCGCGTCTGTTTCATCCTGGATCCACAGGCTCAACCCGGCTTTCGCTTTTAGCGATTTGTCTACGCCAGCGGCACGCCGGTTTTCCAGTAATACCTTGATGGTTAACGGCATGTTCGCTCTTTCCTGAGAGGGGATCCCTTATTGCTCAGTATATAGCGCTTATTCTGAAGGGGCTGTGACATATCGCGCAGACATTATGCGATAAGCCAACGGTGGAACAGGCGACAGTGCGTCGCCTGCTCCGATCGTTAATACCTGCGGTTTTTTACTTACCGATACAGAAGCTGGAGAAAATGCGTCCCAGCAGATCATCAGAGGTAAATTCACCGGTGATTTCACTTAACGCCTGCTGTGCCAGGCGCAGTTCTTCGGCCAACAGCTCCCCCGCGTAAGCGCTCACTAACTGTTCTTTACCCTCTACCAGATGCTGTGCCGCTTGCTCTAGCGCCTGCAGATGGCGACGGCGCGCCAGGAAGCCACCTTCCATATTGCTGGTGAAGCCCATGCTTTGCTTCAGGTGATCACGTAGCAGATCGATACCTTCACCGGTACGCGCCGACAGGCGAATAAGCGAATGGCCGTTTACTTCGGTCATACCCAAGGTTTCACCCGTGATGTCGGCTTTATTGCGCACAACGGTAATGGGCAGGCGGTGTGGCAGACGCGCCATAAATTCAGGCCAGATCTCTACCGGCTCGGTAGCGGTGGTGGTCGTACCATCGACCATAAACAAGACGCGGTCTGCCTGTTCGATCTCGTTCCATGCACGTTCGATACCGATACGCTCAACTTCGTCACTGGCTTCACGCAGACCGGCGGTATCTATGATATGCAGCGGCATGCCGTCGATGTGAATATGTTCGCGCAGTACATCGCGTGTGGTACCGGCGATATCGGTGACGATCGCGGCTTCACGGCCAGCTAATGCGTTCAGCAGGCTGGATTTGCCCGCGTTTGGTCGCCCGGCAATGACCACTTTCATGCCTTCACGCAGCAGACTGCCTTGGCGCGCCTCGGCACGTACGCTGTCCAGGTCGGCCATGACGCCGTTGAGTTGCGCTTCGATCTTACCGTCAGACAGGAAGTCGATTTCTTCATCAGGGAAGTCGATTGCAGCTTCCACATAGATTCGCAGGTGAGTGAGTGCTTCCACAAGCTGGTGGATACGGGTAGAAAATGCCCCTTGCAACGAGTTCATTGCTGAACGTGCTGCTTGCTCTGAGCTGGCGTCGATCAGGTCGGCAATTGCCTCTGCCTGTGCCAGATCGAGTTTGTCGTTGAGGAATGCGCGCTCGGAGAACTCCCCGGGCCGTGCGATACGCACGTCAGGCAACGCCAGTACACGTTTTAGCAGCAGATCGAGAATAACCGGTCCACCGTGGCCTTGCAGTTCCAGCACGTCTTCACCGGTAAACGAATGGGGGCCAGGGAACCACAATGCAATGCCCTGATCCAACGTCGCTCCATCGGCATCACGGAATGGCAGATAATCGGCGTAACGCGGCTTGGGCAGTTTGCCGAGCAGCGCTTGGGCGACATCTTTGGCGCCACGGCCGGAAATGCGCAAAATGCCGACGCCGCCGCGTCCCGGCGGGGTGGCTTGGGCTACGATGGTATCGGTAGTGCTCATATACCCTTTATCCTTCAAGTTGCAGCGGTGTTGGCTGCCTTCTCTTACCCCGGTCACCTGGCTTACCAGGCTCTCGGGGACGCGTTCCGTTGCCGCCACCCTGCAAGCTTTAACGCTGTCGGGTAACGCGGCTCTGACAATTCAATATGCAAAAAGGCGGTCTTAATGACCGCCTCTTGGTGTTACTGCAAGGGTTCGGCATGCCGAACCCCTACAATACGCTTAGGTTTTTTTCTTGTCGCGGCTGTGTAAGCCACGTTTTTCCAGACCGCGGTAAATCAACTGCTGCTGGAGGATGGTCACCAGGTTACTGACGATGTAGTACAGCACCAGACCAGACGGGAACCACAGGAAGAACACTGTGAAGATTACCGGCATAAAGGTCATGATTTTTTGCTGCATCGGGTCAGTCACGGTGGTCGGCGACATCTTCTGGATGAAGAACATCGTCACGCCCATCAGGATTGGCAAGATGTAGTACGGGTCTTGCGCCGACAGGTCATGGATCCACAGGGCGAACGGCGCATGACGCAGCTCAACGGAACCCATCAACATGTAGTACAGCGCCAGGAAGATTGGCATCTGGATAACCAGCGGCAGACAACCCCCCAACGGGTTCACTTTCTCAGACTTGTACAGCGCCATCATTTCTTGGCTCATGCGCTGTTTGTCATCACCAATACGCTCACGCATCGCCTGCAATTTTGGCTGCAGCATGCGCATTTTTGCCATCGAGGTGTACTGCGCTTTGGTCAGCGGGTACATGATGCCACGCACGATGAAGGTGATGATGATAATTGAGAAGCCCCAGTTACCGATAAAGCCGTGGATGAACTTCAACAGTTTGAACAGCGGCTGGGAGATGAACCACAACCAACCGTAATCTACGGTCAGATCCAGATGCGGTGCCAGCTGGGCCATCTGATCTTGCAGTTCTGGGCCAACCCACAGGGTCGCATTCAGTTGCTGCTGCGCACCAGGCTGTACCACTACCGGCGTAGATTTGAAGCCGATGGTAGACAGGTTATCGCCAGGCTTGGCGGTATAGAAGGTGTTGCTACCCTGCGTTGCCGGTACCCAAGCCGTGGCGAAGTACTGTTGCAGCATCGCAACCCAACCGCCTTGCGTGGTGACACTCAGGTTCTCGTCCTTATCGAACGCGTACTTCTGGTATTTGTCATCGCTGGATGAATACGCCGCACCACGGAAGGTGTGCAGAGCGAAGTTGTTGCTGCCGGTGTCACGGTGCTTAGGCAGCTCAGTCGTCTGCTTCAGTTGGCCGAACAGGGTCAGTTCCAGCGGAGTTGTGCCTTTGTTGTCAACGTTGTAGTCAACGCCAACTGCGTAATGGTTACGCTTGAGCACGAAAGTCTTGGTGTAGATCGCACCGTCTTTACCGGTAAAGGTCAGCGGAATGCGCAGCTCATCCTGGCCTTCTGGCAGGGTGTAGCTGTCCTGCGCCGCCTGGAACAGAGGACGTTCGCCGTTTGCCGGGTTATCCGGACCGTTTCTGCCAGTCAGGCCGCTTTGCGCCTGGTAAACAAATGACGGTGTGGTTTCCAGCAGCTGGAATGGCGTCGATGAACCCAGAGTGTCCGGGTAGGCCAACAGTTTAGCCTGCTCGATATCACCACCACGGGTGTTGATGGTCAGCGACAGCACGTCAGTGTTAACGGTAATCAGTTTACCCTGGCCACTGGCTGGAACTGCTGAGCTTGCGGCATCACCGGTAGCAGTGTTCGAAGTCTGTTGCGTGGTCTGAGCGACTGGTTGCGGAGCATTGTCCGTTTGCCAGGCTTGCCAGATCATGAAAGACACGAACAGCAGAGCGATGAGGAGAAGATTGCGTTGCGAATCCATCGTTAGTGTTCTCTGTTATCGTCGGGTTTCGGCGGCACGGGATCATCGCCACCTGGGTTCAAAGGGTGGCATTTTAATACGCGTTTCAATGCTAACCAACTGCCTTTTATCATGCCAAACCTGCTTAATGCCTCAATTGCGTAATGAGAGCATGTCGGCTGGAAGCGACAACGAGGCCCAAGCAGCGGACTGATGACGAGCTGGTAAGCTCGCACCAGCCCGATCAGGATGCGGGAGCCTGGCGACAGTGGCGACGCCATAATTTTTCCAAAGCTTCCGTCAGCGCGCGGTTATCCAAATCCGCTATCCCTTTTTTGGCCACTACGACAAAATCCATCGCCGGTAACTCGTGCTGACGTAAACGGAAGCTTTCGCGGGTTAGGCGTTTTATCCGATTGCGTTCATGCGCGCGTTTGACGTGTTTTTTGGCGACAGTAAGACCGATGCGGGGATGCCCCAGCTGGTTCAGGCGGCCGAGGATGGTGATTTGCGGCGTGCCAGCCCGTTGTGGCTGCTGGAAGACGAAAGTGAAGTGAGTGGGAGTTAACAAACGTAACTCCCTGGGAAAAGCGAGCTTAACCACTCAGCGGGTTAGCTTTTATTACTTAGAAACAGTCAGACGAGAACGGCCTTTCGCACGACGGCGGGCCAGAACTTGACGACCATTTTTGGTGGCCATACGAGCACGGAAACCGTGGCTACGGTTACGCTTCAATACGGACGGTTGGAAAGTGCGTTTCATGGCGATTTCTACCTAAACTTAAAATAATTACTGATCAGTAAACGCGTTTGGCTACTCGGCGTGAAGACGACCGACGCCTCAATCGCAATATATAAAGAGGCGGGATTGTAATAATTGTACAGTCCTGAGTCAATTCACATTGCGCTAGCCTACCTGGTTGTCTGCCAATTCGGAGTAAAATCCGGTCTTGGCCCGTGGTCACCGCAGAATCCTGTCCGGTTAATGACTCACCATTAAGGAACCAGGTACACACGTAGGGCGAAGATTATACGGACTCAGGGGTAAATCGCAAGGATCCCGATGCGATCCTTAGCGTGAAAACCCAGGATCCTGCGTGGATAACAGGGTATAACCGGTTGACAATGTAAAAAATACCGTTACTCACACGGTATTTTGCCTGCAATTTAGCGCGACTGGCGAAAAGATCGCCGCAGGCCGGGGCCTGTGGATAAAATGGATCTAATCTGTGATGAAGGGGAGGATCTCTTGCGCGGATTGCGCTATGATCCGTCATTCCGATCGCGATCTCTCAAGCGGGGATCGTGAGGGACATAAACCGTGAAAGGCGGTTCGCATCCCCCACAGGCAAACTGCCGATGCCGGGTATGTGTCAAAAATCATGAGTTATAAAAAAGTAGCCTGATTCTTTTCTTTTATTGATCTTGTTCGAGTGGAGTCCGCCGTGTCACTTTCGCTTTGGCAGCAGTGTCTTGCCCGATTGCAGGATGAGTTACCTGCCACAGAATTTAGTATGTGGATACGCCCATTGCAGGCGGAACTGAGTGACAACACCCTGGCGCTTTATGCGCCAAATCGTTTTGTGCTGGATTGGGTTCGCGATAAGTACTTAAACAATATCAATGGCCTGTTAAATGATTTCTGCGGTACGGATGCGCCATTGCTGCGTTTTGAAGTGGGCAGCAAACCGCTTTCCCAAATCATCAGCCAAACCGTCACCGCCAGTGTTAGCGCCCCGAGTGCACCCGTGGTGCGCGTTGCTGCGCCTACCCGCCCAAGCTGGGACAACGCGGCACCGCAGCCGGAGCTTTCTTACCGTTCCAACGTTAACCCAAAGCATACCTTTGATAACTTTGTTGAAGGTAAATCCAACCAGTTGGCGCGCGCGGCGGCTCGCCAGGTTGCGGATAACCCAGGCGGCGCCTATAACCCGTTGTTCCTTTATGGTGGCACCGGTCTGGGTAAAACCCACCTGTTGCATGCGGTTGGCAACGGCATCATGGCGCGCAAAGCTAACGCCAAAGTGGTCTACATGCACTCTGAACGCTTTGTGCAAGACATGGTCAAAGCGTTGCAGAACAATGCCATTGAAGAATTTAAGCGTTATTACCGTTCGGTCGATGCGCTGCTGATCGATGACATACAATTTTTTGCCAATAAAGAGCGTTCGCAGGAAGAGTTCTTCCATACCTTTAACGCGCTGTTAGAAGGCAATCAGCAGATTATCCTGACGTCGGACCGTTATCCTAAAGAGATTAACGGGGTGGAAGACCGTCTGAAATCCCGCTTCGGTTGGGGATTAACGGTAGCCATCGAACCGCCGGAGCTGGAAACCCGCGTAGCGATCCTGATGAAAAAGGCTGACGAAAACAATATCCGTCTGCCAGGAGAAGTGGCGTTCTTTATCGCCAAGCGCCTGCGTTCCAACGTGCGTGAGCTCGAAGGGGCGTTGAACCGCGTGATCGCCAACGCAAACTTTACCGGACGTGCCATTACCATTGATTTCGTGCGTGAAGCGCTGCGCGATCTACTGGCACTGCAAGAAAAGTTGGTCACCATCGATAATATTCAAAAGACGGTGGCGGAATACTATAAAATTAAAATCGCAGATTTGTTGTCCAAGCGGCGCTCGCGTTCCGTTGCCCGTCCACGTCAAATGGCGATGGCGTTAGCGAAAGAACTCACCAACCACAGCCTGCCAGAAATCGGCGATGCGTTTGGTGGCCGCGACCATACCACGGTGTTGCACGCCTGCCGGAAGATCGAGCAGTTGCGTGAGGAAAGTCACGACATCAAAGAAGATTTCTCCAATTTAATCAGAACATTATCTTCCTAGCGCTATGAAATTTATCGTTGAACGTGAGCATCTGCTAAAACCGCTGCAACAGGTGAGCAGCCCGCTGGGCGGCCGCCCAACGCTGCCTATTCTGGGTAACCTGCTGTTGCAGGTCACAGAAGGCTGCCTGCTGTTGACCGGCACCGATCTGGAGATGGAGATGGTGGCGCGCGTTGCCCTGTCCCAACCTCATGAAGCGGGCGCGACTACCGTCCCCGCGCGTAAATTATTTGATATCTGCCGTGGTTTGCCTGAAGGGGCTGAGATCACTGTGACGTTGGAAGGCGAGCGTATGCTGGTGCGTTCTGGCCGCAGTCGCTTCTCCCTTTCTACGTTGCCGGCGGTAGATTTCCCGAACCTGGACGATTGGCAGAGCGAAGTTGAATTCTCTCTGCCGCAGGCGACCCTTAAGCGCCTGATCGAAGCCACGCAGTTCTCGATGGCTCATCAGGACGTGCGCTACTACTTAAACGGCATGCTGTTCGAAACCGAAGGTGAAGAACTGCGTACCGTGGCGACCGATGGTCACCGCCTTGCTGTGTGTTCGATGCCTATTGGCCAGCAATTACCGTCGCATTCGGTGATCGTGCCGCGTAAAGGGGTGATGGAACTGGTGCGTCTGCTGGACGGTGGCGATACGCTGCTGCAATTGCAGATCGGCAGTAACAACATCCGTGCGCACGTGGGTGATTTTATCTTCACTTCCAAGCTGGTTGACGGCCGTTTCCCTGATTATCGTCGCGTATTGCCGAAGAACCCGGACAAAACGCTGGAAGCCGGTTGTGACTTGCTTAAGCAGGCTTTTGCCCGTGCGGCCATTTTGTCGAACGAAAAGTTCCGCGGTGTGCGCCTGTACGTCAGCCAAAACCAACTCAAGATCACCGCCAATAACCCTGAGCAGGAAGAAGCGGAAGAGATCCTCGACGTCAGCTACGACGGCACCGAGATGGAAATTGGGTTCAACGTCAGTTATGTGCTGGACGTATTGAATGCACTCAAGTGTGAAGATGTGCGCTTGTTGCTGACCGACTCGGTCTCTAGCGTGCAGATCGAAGACGGTGCCAGTAAGTCTGCCGCCTATGTCGTCATGCCAATGCGGTTGTGATCGATATCCGGGCTATCTTGCTTGCCATTTTACGCTTGGGCAGTGCTCGCAATCCTCACGTACTCTGTGTACGCTCCGGTTGCTGTGCGCTGCCTGCACGTAAACTGCCAGCGCCGATAACGCCCTCACATTGAGTGTAATTTCCCGGTGATGGAATTGGCATGGCATTAACGCGTTTACTGATTAAAGATTTCCGCAATATAGAAGCTGCGGATTTGGCGCTGGCGCCGGGGTTCAATTTCCTGGTGGGTGCCAATGGCAGCGGCAAGACCAGCGTGCTTGAGGCGGTGTATACCCTCGGTCACGGGCGGGCATTTCGCAGCCTGCAGGCGGGGCGCGTGATTCGTCACGACCAGCCGGAGTTCATTTTGCACGGCCGCATTGACGGTGCAGAGCGTGAAATATCCGTAGGATTAAGCAAGAGCCGTCAGGGGGACAGCAAGGTACGTGTCGATGGCAGCGACGGCCACAAAGTGGCTGAACTGGCGCAGCTACTGCCGATGCAACTGATTACCCCCGAAGGTTTTACCCTGCTAAACGGCGGGCCGAAATTCCGGCGCGCCTTCCTGGACTGGGGTTGTTTTCATAACGAACCCGGTTTTTTCACCGCCTGGAGCAACCTGAAACGGTTACTGAAGCAGCGCAATGCCGCGCTGCGCCAGGTCAGTCGCTATGCGCAGATCCGCGCGTGGGATCAGGAACTGATCCCCTTGGCCGAGCGCATCAGCGAATGGCGGGCAGCTTACAGCGACGCGATTGCCGCGGATATTACCGCGACATGCGCGCAGTTTTTGCCCGAATTTGCCCTGAGTTTCTCTTTCCAGCGTGGCTGGGACAAAGAGAGCGACTACGGAGAGCTCCTGGAGCGCCAGTTTGAGCGCGACAGGGCGTTAACCTATACCGCGGTGGGGCCGCATAAAGCGGACTTTCGCATTCGTGCCGACGGCACGCCGGTAGAGGATTTGTTATCGCGCGGTCAGCTTAAGCTGCTGATGTGCGCGTTGCGCTTAGCGCAGGGTGAGTTTCTCACCCGGCAGAGCGGGCGGCGTTGCCTGTATCTGATTGATGATTTTGCCTCCGAGCTGGACACCGGCCGTCGCCGGTTGCTGGCCGATCGCCTGAAAGCCACCCAGGCCCAGGTCTTTGTCAGTGCTGTTAGCGCTGAACAAGTGACCGACATGGCCGGTGAAAAGGGCAAGATGTTCCGCGTGGAACAGGGTAAAATAGAGGTTCAACCACAGGACTAAAATGAGCGAGAAACGTTGATGTCGAATTCTTATGACTCCTCAAGTATCAAGGTATTAAAAGGGCTGGACGCGGTGCGTAAGCGCCCGGGCATGTATATCGGCGACACCGATGATGGCACCGGTCTGCACCACATGGTATTCGAGGTTGTGGACAACGCTATCGACGAAGCACTCGCTGGCCACTGTAGTGACATTCAGGTGACCATCCATGCCGACA
Source organism: Serratia sp. NPDC087055 (assembly GCF_044900985.1). NCBI lineage: Bacteria > Pseudomonadati > Pseudomonadota > Gammaproteobacteria > Enterobacterales > Yersiniaceae > Serratia > Serratia sp. NPDC087055. Next base: position 257,763 of record NZ_JBJDOG010000004.1, on the reverse strand, counting down.
ACTCCGTTTCGGTACAGGATGACGGCCGTGGTATCCCGACCGGTATTCACGAAGAGGAAGGGGTTTCTGCGGCACAGGTGATCATGACTGTGTTGCATGCCGGCGGCAAATTTGATGACAACTCCTACAAGGTTTCCGGCGGTCTGCACGGTGTAGGCGTATCGGTTGTTAACGCCTTGTCCGAGAAGCTGGAATTGGTTATCCGCCGTGAAGGCAAGGTTCACGAACAAACCTATGCGATGGGCGAGCCACTGTCACCCCTGAAAGTGGTCGGTGAAACCGATCTGACCGGTACCACAGTGCGTTTCTGGCCGAGCTACGAAACCTTCACCAACAATACCGAATTTGAGTACGACATTCTGGCCAAGCGCCTGCGCGAACTCTCATTCCTGAACTCTGGCGTGTCTATCCGCCTGAAAGACAAACGTACGGACAAAGAAGACCACTTCCACTACGAAGGCGGTATCAAGGCGTTTGTTGAGTACCTGAACAAAAACAAAACCCCAATCCACCCGAACGTCTTCTATTTCTCTACCGTGAAAGACGACATCGGTGTGGAAGTGGCGTTGCAGTGGAACGACGGTTTCCAGGAAAACATTTACTGCTTTACCAACAACATTCCGCAGCGTGATGGCGGTACCCATCTGGTCGGTTTCCGTACCGCGATGACGCGTACCCTGAACAGCTACATGGATAAAGAAGGTTACAGCAAAAAGGCCAAGATCAGCGCTACCGGTGACGATGCGCGTGAAGGTTTGATTGCCGTTGTGTCAGTAAAAGTACCGGATCCTAAGTTCTCTTCTCAGACTAAAGACAAGCTGGTTTCTTCCGAAGTGAAAACCGCTGTTGAAACCCTGATGAACGAGAAGCTGGTCGATTACCTGATGGAAAACCCGGGCGATGCGAAAATCGTCGTCGGTAAAATTATCGATGCAGCGCGTGCCCGTGAAGCCGCACGTAAAGCGCGTGAAATGACTCGTCGTAAAGGCGCGTTGGATCTGGCCGGCTTGCCGGGCAAACTGGCGGACTGCCAGGAACGCGACCCGGCACTGTCCGAACTGTACCTGGTGGAAGGGGACTCAGCGGGCGGCTCTGCCAAGCAGGGGCGTAACCGTAAGAACCAGGCGATCTTGCCGTTGAAAGGTAAAATCCTCAACGTTGAGAAAGCCCGCTTCGACAAGATGCTGTCTTCACAGGAAGTTGCCACGCTGATCACTGCACTTGGCTGCGGTATCGGCCGGGATGAGTACAACCCGGACAAGCTGCGTTATCACAGCATCATCATCATGACCGATGCCGACGTCGATGGCTCGCACATCCGTACGCTGCTGCTGACCTTCTTCTATCGTCAGATGCCGGAAATCATTGAGCGCGGTCACGTGTTCATTGCCCAACCGCCGTTGTACAAGGTGAAAAAAGGCAAGCAGGAACAGTACATCAAAGATGACGAGGCGATGGATCAATACCAAATCGCCATCGCGATGGACGGCGCCACTCTGCATACCAACGCCAGTGCACCGGCGCTTGCGGGCGAGCAGTTGGAAAGACTGGTTGCTGAGCATTACAGCGTGCAGAAGTTGATCGGCCGTATGGAACGCCGCTACCCGCGCGCGTTGCTGAACAACCTGATCTACCAGCCAACTCTGGCAGAGGGCGATCTGAGCGATCAGGCCAAGGTTAAGACCTGGATTGATTCGTTGGTGAAACTGCTGAACGACAAAGAACAGCACGGCAGCAGCTATGATTCGGTGATCTTTGAGAACCGTGAGCGCCAGATGTTTGAGCCTGTACTGCGCATTCGTACTCACGGTGTGGATACCGATTACGCGCTGGACTTTGACTTCATCCACGGCGGCGAATACCGCAAAATCTGTGTCCTGGGTGAGAAGCTGCGCGGTTTGATCGAAGAAGATGCCTTCATTGAACGTGGTGAGCGTCGTCAGCCGGTTGAAAGCTTCGAACAGGCATTGGAGTGGCTGGTGAAAGAGTCGCGCCGTGGTCTGTCAGTACAGCGTTATAAAGGTCTGGGTGAAATGAACCCAGAGCAGCTGTGGGAAACCACGATGGATCCGGAAAGCCGCCGCATGCTGCGCGTGACCGTGAAGGACGCCATTGCTGCTGACCAACTGTTCACCACCCTGATGGGTGATGCGGTTGAACCTCGTCGTGCCTTTATCGAAGAAAATGCCCTGAAAGCGGCAAACATCGATATCTGACGTCCTTATCCCCCAAAATAATTCGAGTTGCATCAAGGCGGCAACTGAGCGAATCCCCGGGAGCTTAGATAACTAAGTGACTGGGGTGAGTAAAGGCAGCCAATAAGAAGCGACTTGAAGTATGAAGGGGATCGTTGAAAATCCGCGCCGGGTGACTTGCGCGGATTTTTTTACGCTTTTTTGGCGCTGACATTACCGGCTGAAACGCGTTAGCATGGAAAAAACCACTGGGAGAGGCTCGAATGGCTATTGAACTGATTGCAATTGATATGGACGGCACGCTGCTCAACCCGCAGCACCAGATTACGCCGGCGGTAAAGCAGGCGATCACCGAGGCACGCCGCAAAGGGGTGCATGTCGTGCTGGCTACCGGGCGACCTTACGTCGGCGTGCAGGATTATCTGCGTCAGTTGGACATTCAGGGTCCCGGTGATTTCTGTATTACCTATAACGGCGCGCTGGTTTTGAAGGCGGTTGACGGTGACTGCATCCTGCAGGAAACGCTGGGCTTTGAGGATTATCTCTACTTCGAGCAGATGGCGCGTGAATTCGGCGTCCACTATCAGGCATTTGATTTCGATACGCTGTATACGCCGAACAAAGATATCGGCAAATATACCGTGCACGAGTCGGAAATGACCGGTATCCCGCTCAAATACCGCAGTGTGGAAGAGATGGATCGTTCGATTCGTTTCCCGAAATTGATGATGGTTGACGAGCCTGAGTTGCTGGATCGCGCTATCGCCCGTATTCCGGCCGAAACGCATGAGCGCTACACCATCCTGAAAAGCGCGCCTTATTTCCTGGAGCTCCTGCATAAAAATGTGGATAAAGGTGCCGGCGTGAAAATGCTGGCCGATCATCTTGGCATTGCGCGTGAAAACGTGATGACGTTGGGCGACCAGGCTAACGACACCGCGATGATCGAGTATGCCGGTGTCGGCGTTGCAATGGGTAACGCTATTCCGGAACTGAAGGCGGTGGCACAGTTTGTTACCACCACCAACACGGAAGACGGCGTAGCGCGCGCCATTGAGAAGTTTGTGCTCAATGCCTAATGCTGTTTGGCATTACAGGGGCGCAACTGCGCCCTTGTACGTTATAGCCGTGCCAAAATGCCTTTCACAATTTGCACATCCTGAATCGCCAGCCCGGTGAGATCGGCGAGGGTGATTTGCCGAGGATCACTGCGCACTTTTATCCCCTGAGCCAATGCCGTACCGAATTCGACGATTGGCGTCGATTGAAGTAAACCCTGCCGATAAGCCGTGGCGATCTCGCCGTATTCTGTGCACTGGGACACCGCGTCGACCAGCAACACATCCGCGCTGGCAACCAGGCTGCTCTCCAGTTCCTGCTTACCCTGAGCATCGGCGCCGACGGCGGTGATGTGGGTACCGGGTTGAATATCTGCTGCCCGCAGAATGGGTTCACGGCTGGGTGTTGTGGTGACAATCAACCGGCAGTGTCCCGCCAATTCTGCGGCATCCTGCGTGGTCTGTACCCGAAATCCTTCCGCCTCCGCTTCGCGACGGAAAGCGTCTAATGCCGGTTCGTTACGGCCCCACACCCAAAGGTTGCGGCAGGTCGTCTGCGGTTTGAGGTGTTGCAATTGCAGCCTGGCCTGCATGCCACAACCGATGAGGCCAATCGCCGGGATATCCGCTGGTGCGCACAGTTCGGCGGCAATACGTCCGGCCAGCGCGGTGCGTAACGCGGTCAGCCAACCTTCGTCCAACAATAATGCCTGCGGTACGCCGGTCTGCGCCGAGAAGGCCATCATCAGCCCTTGATTGCTGGCCAGGCCCTGCAACGCGTTGTGATAAAAGCCGGAAGAAACCTTGATGACAAATTGTTCGTCCCCTTCCAGCCACGCTGATTTAATGCAGCAGTCACCCGACGCCTGCTCGAAGAGGAAGTGCTGAACTGGCGGCTGTTGCACCCGTTGCTGTGAATAGGCAATAAACCCCTGTTTAAGCAACAAAGTGACTGCATCAGCATCGAAAGCGTCAAGAATCTGCCGTTTATTAATGATTCTCATCGGAGATGGCCTTGAGGTATTTTTCCAGAACGATGTTTTTGCCACACAGCACTACCGCCACTTTCTTCCCCTGAAATTCCGGCGCGAGTTTGATGGCGGCAGCTAAGGCTACTCCGGCTGCGCCCTCAATAATCCAGCGATCGCTGGCGGCAATCTGGCGCATGGCCTGCTTGATTTCCGCTTCACTGACCAATATTTTTCGGTCAATCACCTGCTGGCACAGCGGGAAGGTGATTGCGTTCGGCTCGACACCGCCAGCGGTGCCATCGGACAGCGTGTCCCGTTCTTCCACCGGATAAATATGGCCGGCTTCCAGTGCGCTATACATGCTGGTGGCATTTTCTGGCCAGCAGGCGATAAGCTGTGTTTTGGGAGACAATCGCTGCAGAACGGTACCAATTCCTGAAATATAGCCGCCACCTCCCACCGCGACAAACACCGCATCCAAATCCGCTTGCTGCTCCACGAGCTCCATGCCGCAGGTGCCCTGACCGGCAACCACCTGTGGGTCGTTATAGGGTGAGATATAGACTTTACCTTGCTCAATGGCCGCCTTTTCTCCCGCCTGTTCGGCATTCAGTGCATCGCCCGGTATCAATTCCACCTTACCGCCGAGCGCACGGATGGTCTCCAGTTTGATCGCTGCCGCCGTTTCTGGGGCATACACCGTCACGCTGACACCCATCAGTTTGCCTGCCAACGCGACGGCTTGGCCATGATTCCCGGTAGAAGCGGCGATCACCCCGCAGCTGCGCTGTTGGTCATTGAGCAACCGCAGTTTGTTGCTGGCACCACGAAACTTGAAGGAGCCGGTATGTTGCAGATGGTCGCATTTCAGATACAGCTCGCAGCCCAACTGCTGTGACAGCAATACGCTGCGGTCCAGCGGGGTCACGCGAACCTGCGGGCGCAATTGCTGATGGGCGGAAACAATGGCATCGAATAGATTGCTCATACGGGCTCCTGTAGAAAAGATTAATGTAGACTTTAAAATCCAGTGTGTACTTTTTAGTATTGTCTGTAAACCTTCATTTGTGCGTGGACACAGTGTGCCAATGGGCAATGTGAACCCACAGCCCATTCCGGTAAGATGGCTGTTCAGTACCAGCCTATGCAGGAGAGCCGCCATGAGCCATCGGGAACAACAACTGACTTTTGATCCACGTGGACATCAGTTAACCAATATTAACGTCTGGACGCCGGACAGCCAGTGGTTGGCTTACGATGTACGCCCGAATGGGGCTTCCTTCACTGGCTTGAGTATCGAGCGGGTGAACGTCGATAGCGGCGTGGTAGAGGTGGTCTATCGCGCGCAGCAGGGGGCCCACGTTGGCGTGGTAACCGTCAGCCCGGATACACCGGCTCGCTATGCCTTTATTCACGGGCCAGAGTATCCGGACAGCGTTTGGCATTATGATTTTCATCACCGGCGTGGGGTGATCGTCAGCGAGCCGGATCGTGAATTGGCCATAACGCTCGATGCGATGGATATCACCGCCCCCTTTACCCCTGGTGCGCTACGTGGCGGCACTCACGTGCATGTCTTTAGCCCGGACGGTAGCCGCCTGAGCTTCACCTACAATGACCACGTAATGCACGAGTTGGACCCGGCGCAGGATTTGCGCAACGTGGGTGTGGCTGTGCCATTGCAGGGAGTGAACCCGCCGAAGCAACATCCGCGTGAATATGACGGTAGCCATTACTGTGTATTGGTGAGCGAGACGACATCGCAGCCACAGCCAGGCAGCGACCAAATTAACCGCGCCTATGAAGAAGGTTGGGTCGGTCAGCGTGGTTATACCCGGCCTGATGGGCGGCAACAGCGTTGGGCGCTGGCATTTATCGGCGATACGCTTTCCAGCAGCGGTGAGAAGCTACCAGAGGTTTTTATTGTAGACCTGCCACAGGATGATACCGATTATGCCAAAGCCGGAGCCAGGCCGTTACAGGGCACCGCACGCCATTTGCCTGCACCGCCGTTGGGAGTGCGCCAACGCCGGTTGACGTTTACCGGCCAACGCTGTTATCCCGGTGTTGTGACCACGCCCCGCCACTGGCTGCGCAGTTCGCCCGACGGTAGCATGATCGCCTTTCTAATGAAGGATGATAGAGGGGTTGTGCAATTGTGGACAATCTCACCCAATGGCGGTGACCCGCGGCAGATCACCCATGGTGAACACGGGATTCAGTCGGCATTTAGCTGGCATCCACAGGGGGGCAGGATCGCGTTGGTGTGTGATAACAGCCTCATGGTGTGTGAGGTCGCAAGTGGCCGAATGCAGCGCCTGACACAGCGTACTGCGCTACCGCCGTCGGGGGACGCTATCGTATTCTCACCGGACGGCAATAAAGTGGCGTTTATGCGTGAGATTGGCGGATTCAGCCAGATTTTTGTGGTCGTGCTGTAATCAACCGCGGGCAAGTGGCCCGCGTCTGATACGTTAATGTGGGGTTGTGGTGGCTGCGTGGGCAGGATCGCCGCTGGCGGCCAGATTCTGCTCTTCGCCGCGGAGAATGCGCGCCTTAGGTGAGTCTGAGGTCGCGTCACTGCCAGATCGCATATAGTCGTAAGGCAGCAATACCGTGTCCATGACGGCTGATAACGGCAGATCCAACGCAACCAGTGGCATCATTGCCCAACTGGTGTTGTCATCCTTCAGAATATCCACGCTGGCGCGAGTGCCGGGGTAATAGCCCTGATTTGGGCCAGTGTGGCTCATCACGCTTGAGCAGCCGTTAGTCGCTAACAGCATGCAACTGGTTGCTATCACTCTCATCGTTTTCATTATTATTCCATCCTGCAGGGTGCTGTTCCCCAAAATCTGCTGATCTATAACATCTTGTGGATGTTTTAAAAGGAGCAAGGACCCGCTCTGTGGCAGTAGTCTCAGTTTATTGTAAGGGATAAAAAAAATTTCGCCGAACTGATTGTCATTTTTTTGATCGTCGCCAGTTGAAATGCTGAAAGCAATCCCCATTTTCTTATCAGTACCCAATTAAGAATTCGCCGTAAGGGAATTCCGATTATTTAGTCTGTCCCGTGTGGAAGGCTTAATTATTAAACCTCGCTGAAGTGTCTTAGGAGGCTGTTTTATGCGCAATTTTGATCTTTCCCCACTCTATCGTTCCGCGATTGGTTTTGATCGTTTGTTTAACACGTTAGAGGCAAGCCAAAGCCAGAGTAATGGCGGTTATCCTCCTTATAACGTTGAACTGGTAGATGAAAATCATTACCGCATTGCGATAGCGGTAGCCGGGTTTGCCGAGCAGGAGCTGGAAATAACCAGCCAGGATAATCTGCTGATTGTTCGCGGCGCTCATAATAATGAACCGGCGGAAAGAACCTACTTATATCAAGGTATTGCCGAGCGGAACTTTGAACGTAAATTCCAGTTGGCCGAGCATATCCAAATTAAAGGCGCCAAGCTGGAAAATGGTTTGTTGTATATAGATATGGAAAGAATTGTTCCAGAAACATTAAAACCGCGCCGGATCGAAATTAAATAATTCCTATTTCATCGGTGGAATGAATCGCCGGTGGGACGTTAGTTAACTTGCCTGCCGTCAGGGGGCAAATTAAACATAATCTCGCTTCATAGAAGGAGTTTACACTATGCGTAATTACGATTTATCCCCACTGCTGCGTCAGTGGATTGGTTTTGACAAACTGGCCAGTTCAATGGGCGGTCAGGAGCCGCAAGGGTTCCCGCCTTACAATATCGAGAAAAGCGACGACAACCATTACCGCATTTCTCTGGCGTTGGCCGGGTTTAAGCAAAGCGAGCTGGATATTGAGGTTGAAGGCCCACGGCTGACTGTGCGGGGCAAACCGACGCCACCAGAAAAACAGGTGGAATATCTGCATCAAGGGCTGGTGTGTAAAGAGTTCACGTTGACCTTCACGTTGGCTGAGCATCTGCAGGTGTCAGAAGCCCAGTTTGAAAACGGCCTTCTGCATATCGATCTGGTGCGTCAGGTTCCGGAAGCCCTGCAGCCGCAGCGTATTGCCATCGGCACCACGCCGGGGTTGGAATCAAAATAACCGACTGAAAAACGGCAAAATTATACGGGGGAAGTCCAAACGGGCTTCCCCCGTTGCATTCTGTGGCGCACCCCACAGTCGTACCTTCCCGCTTATGCCAAAATCCTTGTTAATTGTGCGTATTTAACCGCAAACCGGTTGTTAAACTTCTGGCAAGGATGTGACCAATGAGCGAAATCGCCCTGACCGTCAGTATGTTGGCGTTGGTGGCCGTTCTCGGGCTGTGGATGGGTAACTGGAAGGTCTACGGAGTTGGGCTGGGTATTGGTGGGGTGTTGTTCGGTGGCATCATCGTTGGGCATTTCGCCCAGAGCTGGCAGCTCAATCTTAATGGCGACATGCTGCACTTTATTCAGGAGTTTGGCCTGATCCTGTTTGTTTATACCATTGGTATTCAGGTTGGTCCTGGTTTCTTCTCTTCGTTGCGGGTATCCGGGCTGCGGCTCAACGGCTTTGCCATTTTACTGGTGTTGCTCGGTGGGGGCGTGGCGGCGGTGGTTCACAAATTGTTTGCCGTGCCACTGCCAATCATTCTGGGCGTGTTCTCCGGCGCGGTCACTAATACGCCAGCGCTCGGGGCCGGGCAGCAAATTCTTACCGATTTAGGATCAGATCCTGCACTGGTCGATCGCATGGGGATGGGATACGCCATGGCGTACCCGTTCGGCATTTGCGGCATTTTATTGGTGATGTGGCTGATACGCCTGTTTTTCCGCATCAATATCGAGCGAGAGGCGCAGATCTTTGAAAGCAGCCTGGGCAACCAGCGCGAGCTGCTGCATACCATGAACGTCGCGGTGCGTAACCCCAACCTGCAGGGGATGGCAATCAAAAATGTGCCGCTATTGAACGGTGAAGACATCATCTGTTCACGCCTGAAACGCGGCGAGCTGCTGATGGTACCGGCACCGCTCGAGAAGCTGGAGCTGGGCGACTACCTGCATCTGGTGGGCAAGCGTGAAAATTTGGAAAATGCCCGGTTGGTGATTGGCGAAGAAGTAGACGTTTCACTGTCGACACGCGGTACGGAGCTGCAGGTGGTGAGAGCGGTGGTGACCAATGAAAAAGTCTTGGGCAGCAAAATCCGCGATCTGAACCTGAAGCAAAAATACGACGTGGTGATTTCACGTCTCAACCGTTCTGGGGTGGAATTGGTTGCCGGCAGCAATGTCACGCTGCAATTTGGCGATATCCTCAACCTGGTTGGGCGGCCGGAGTCCATCGAGGCGGTGGCGGCCATTGTCGGCAACGCTCAACAGAAGCTGCAGCAGGTGCAAATGCTGCCGGTATTTATTGGCATTGGTTTGGGTGTGCTGCTGGGGTCTATTCCACTGTTTGTACCGGGTTTCCCGGCGGCATTGCGATTGGGGCTTGCCGGTGGGCCGTTGGTGGCGGCCTTGATCCTCGGGCGTATTGGCAGCATCGGTAAGCTGTATTGGTTTATGCCACCGAGCGCCAACCTCGCGTTGCGCGAACTGGGCATTGTGCTGTTTCTGGCGGTGGTGGGGTTGAAGTCAGGGGGGAACTTTGTCGATACCTTGATTAATGGCGAAGGATTGGAGTGGATCGGTTATGGCGCGCTGATTACGGCTATCCCACTGCTCAGTGTGGGCGTGTTGGCGCGGTGGGTGGGTAAGATGAATTATCTGACACTGTCCGGCATGCTGGCAGGTTCAATGACGGATCCACCGGCGCTGGCCTTCGCCAACGGCCTGCACCCGACCAGCGGCGCTGCTGCGTTGTCTTATGCCACGGTTTATCCGTTAGCGATGTTCCTGCGTATCATGTCACCGCAGTTGCTGGCGGTGCTGTTCTGGGCGATGTAAGACGATGGGGCACAGGTGTTGAACGGTGCCCCATCGTTATGATCAGTTCGCCTCTTGGTGAGCGCGTTCGATCTCTTCCGCCAGTATGGCTACGCCGCGCTCAATCTTCTCTGGGTCAGGCACGTAGTTCATGCGCATACACTGATGGGTGTGTGGCCATTCATGCTCCAACCCCGGGAAGAAGTAGTGCCCTGGCACCATCAGCACACCACGCTTTTTCAGGCGTTGATACAGCAATTCGGTGGTGATCGGCAGGTCCTTAAACCACAGCCAGAGGAAAATTGCCCCTTCCGGTTTGTGGATCAGGCAGCGTTCTGGTGACAGGTAGCGGCGAATGATCTCGATCGTGTGCTCAACGCGCTGTTTGTAGAACGGACGGATCACCTCGTTGGACAAGCGCAGCAAATCACCACGTTCGATCATTTCTGTCGCCATTGCCGGGCCCATGCTGCCCGGTGACAGGCTGATGATACCGTTCATGTTGGTCAGCGCACTGATCACCTTCTCGTCAGCGATCACAATACCGCAGCGTGAACCCGGCAGGCCGAGTTTCGACAGACTCATACATAAGATGATGTTGGGGTTCCACAGCGGTGTTGCGTCGCTGAAGATGATGCCTGGGAAGGGTACGCCATAGGCGTTATCGATCACCAGCGGGATATTACGTTGTTGCGCCAGCAGGTCGAGCTTCATCAGCTCTTCGTCGGTGATCACGTTACCGGTTGGGTTCGTGGGGCGTGACACACAGATCATGCCGATATCATCGCCAATATTCAGATGTTCGAAATCAACGTGATACTTGAACTGGCCCTCTGGCAGCAATTCGATATTAGGCTTGGCCGACACAAACAGGCCTTCGTCCAACCCTGCATCGGCATAGCCGATATATTCCGGGGCCAGCGGGAACAGCACGCGGCGGCGGCTGCCGTCGGCGTAACGCCCGGCAAACAGGTTAAACAAGTAGAAAAACGCACTCTGACTGCCGTTTGTCAGTGCAATATTCTGTGGTGAGATCTGCCAGCCGAGTTCATCGTGCAGCAAATTGGCCAGCGCTTTCAGTAAAGCGTCTTTGCCCTGCGGGCCGTCATAGTTACACAGAGCCTCAGTCAGTTTGCCTTGATCGAGCATGTCCTGGCACAGCTGTTTGAAGTAGCTTTCCATCTCTGGAATCTGTGCCGGATTGCCGCCGCCGAGCATGATGGCACCGGGGGTGCGCAGGCCTTCGTTCAGGTCATCCATTAAACGGGTAATGCCCGCATAACGGGTAAATTTGTCGCCGAAAAGTGAAAAAGTCATAGGTGCAGCTGTATTGTTTTTAGCAGGTAATCGCCCACCATACCGCCAGACAATTTCTGGTGCAATGCAGTTCATAAATCAACCACCAGGAGTAAATTTTACCTGGTGGTATTAATTAAGCATATTACGCTAAATTATTGTGACCGATCGCCGACCCACACCACCATGACCTTATCGCCATTGAGCTGGCGGCTAAAAGCGTAGTAGCGTGCAGTATGCTGCGATTGCTGTGTACCGGAGCCAATCGCCGGGTGGCGGGTGCGGAATTGCCCCAGTCGTTGCCAGTGCGTCAGTAACGGGGCTTTGTCGCCTTTGAGCTCGTTCCAGTTCATATCGGAACGGGTGCCCTGCAGCGGATCTGAGCCTGTGGGCCCAAGTTGGCGGCCACTTTCATCTCCGTAGTAAATCTGGACCGCGCCGGGGGCCAACAGCAGCAGGTCGGCAGCACGTTGCTGCAGCGCCAATGACCCTTTGGCATCGCTGGCGAAGAACAATCGCGTATCGTGTGAGGATATATAGCTCAGCACGTTGAAATCTTGCAACTTGTCCGCCATCTGCTGGTAGGTGTCATCGATGCTGGAGAAACAGCTCAGTGCCTGTGACGCCTGGTCCTGGAAATCAAAATTGATCATCGCGTCGAAGCCATTCTGGTAATAGTCGCTTTTCATCACGCCATGGCCCCAGGCTTCTCCGGTCATCCAAAATGGGCTGTTATCCAAAGCCTGTTGCGGATGGGCGGCTTTCCACTCAGCCAGCGCTGCCGCGGCGCGTTGTTTCAGCAGCGCCAGCGTGGGTTTCTCCACGTGCTTGGCCGTATCGACGCGAAAGCCGTCGATGCCGTAGTCACGTACCCATTGGCTAAGCCAAATGGTCAAGTAGTCGCGGGGGGTGGCACCGGGAATATCCCGTGCGGCAGTATCCGGTTTATGGCGATAAAACAGCGGTAAACCGCTGGCTCCGGGCGCTTCAGTTTTGATGTCCGGGAGGAAGGCCAGCGACAGGGTAAGATCGTCGTAACCCGGCGAGTCATAGTCGCCGATATCGGTACGGATCCAATTTTTGCCCCACCATTGGCTCCAGCCGGCCTTGTCGCTGAAGTTGATATAATCGTTGAAACTGTGCCAGTTCTGCCCTGCACCGGGTCGCCAGTCCCCCCAATTCTTGCCCAGCGTTTTTTCAATCTCTGTCCCCTTCAGATACAGCGAACCGAACTGGAAGGTTTGCATGTCCGTTAACGTGGCATAACCGACATGATTCACCACCACATCAAACAGGATACGAATACCCCGTTGGTGAGCCTGCTCAACGAGAGTACGCAGGTCTTGTTCGCTGCCCATGTTGGCATCGAGTCGTGTCCAATCCAGCGCATAGTAGCCGTGATAGGCGTAATGCGGGAAGTCGCCCTTGGTGCCGCCGCCAACCCAACCGTGGATCTGCTCTAACGGCGAACTGATCCACAGCGCGTTGACGCCGAGTTGTTGCAGGTAATCCAGTTTTTGCGTCAGGCCAGCCAGATCGCCGCCGTGAAAGGTGCCGATTTCCTGCATGCCGTCACTGCGACGGCCGTAGCTGTGGTCGTTGGCAGGGTTGCCGTTGTTAAAGCGATCGGTGAGGGCGAAATAGACCGTGGCGTTGTGCCAGTTGAAAGGTGCAGGCTTCTCGCTGCCGGCAGATTCCAGCAACAGCAATCCCCCGCTGTTGGCGGCGGGCAGCAGGGTGATTTTGCCTTGGCTGACCTTTGCCGTTTGGCCTGAATAGAAATCACGCACCGACTCGCCTTCGGCAAAGGTTGCCGTTACGTCAAGGGTGACGGGTTTGCCGTCCCAACGTTGACAGGTACGCGCGATTGCAGCGGTCGTGGTTTCCTGTGCGGTTTTTAGACTGAGTTGTAGCGTCGGAGTGCCGCTGCGGGTGTCGACACGCACCTGGTATTCCCCGGCGCGGAACAACCGCCAGGTGGCCGGTGGGTTATCGCTGCAAGGCTGAAGCGACAGGGTTTGATTCAGTTTCACCGGCTCGGTGGGTTGCCAGCACTGCTGATCCTGATAAATCTTCAGCGGCAGCTCGCCTTTGGCCAGCGTGGCGTAGCTGGTGAATAAGCCACTGGTGGATTCATCAAACGTCGGGAAGCTTTGCAGCGTCCAGCTTGCCATTGCGGGCGGTGACAGCAGCATCAACAGGGGCAGGGTTAAATTTTTCATAGCTCTCCGTACGCGTGGCAGGAAGCGTTTTTTTGTAGGGTAATGCCCAGTGTGACAAGTGACGAATAAATCGCCTCATCCCAGCGAGAGATTTTCGGGGAGGAGAAGGTGGGGGGATATAAGAAAAAGAGAGGGGCGGGAAAACGCCCGCCCGTTAACACTATTTTTTCAACAGCTGCGGGTTAACGCAGTTTTCAGTTACCGTGCCGGTTAATGCGGCGATCAGGTTGTCCACGGCGCAGGCGGCCATGCCGTAGCGGGTTTCATGGGTCGCGGACCCAATATGCGGCAGTGCCACCACGTTTGGCAGCGTCAGCAGCGGTGATGACACCGGCAATGGCTCTTTTTCGAATACATCCAAACCGGCTGCGTGGATGGTGCCGTTTTGCAGCGCTTCGATCAGCGCGGCTTCATCCACGACGGGGCCACGGCCAGCATTGATCAGAATGCCGCTTTTTTTCATCTTCGCTAATTGATCACGGCTGATCATATGGAAGGTTTCATCGGTCAGCGGCAGTGTAATACAGATGAAATCAGATTCGGCCAACAGCGTATCGAGATCGCAACGGCGGGCGTTAAAGCGTTGCTCCGCTTCCTCATGCGTGCGGCGCGCGTTATACAGCACCGGCATACCAAAACCGAAGTGTGCACGTTGTGCCAGCGCCAGGCCGATACGGCCCATGCCAAGGATGCCGATAGTTTTATGGTGTACGTCGACACCAAACCAATCTGTACCGATGCTGCCTTGCCATTCGCCGGCTTTTACTCGCTCTGCCACTTCCACGACTCGGCGTGCTGTCGCCAGTACCAAGCTCATGATGGTGTCGGCGACGGTTTCGGTGAGTACGGTAGGGGTATGCATCAGCAAGACGTGATGGGCGTTCAGTGCATCAACGTCAAAGTTATCGTAACCGACGGAAATGGTTGAGGCCGCACGCAGTTTGGGTGCCTGCTGCAGGAAGGCCTCATCAATTTTGCCGCCGGAACCGATAATCCCTTCCGCTTGTTGCAATGCTTGGCGCAGTGCATCGCGGTTATCCGGGTTCAGGCCATCAAAGGCATGCACAGTGAAGTGCTGTTCCAGTCGTTCACGCAGATCGGTGGGAATGCTTTTGTACAACACGATAGAAGGCTTCATCACGAACTCCAGCAGTACCCTCCGTCTTTCAGGCTGCAGCGTTGTTGGCTTTAAACACCGGCTGCAGCCTGAAATCCATTGGGTTTGTTCAACAGAAAGTAAATTATAACGAGACTACGCCAATTGCGGTTGGGCCTCGTTACGAGCCGGCTTGACGACCAGCGTCAGCACGACCGCCACCAACAGGGCAATGGCCATAAACATATAGGAGGCCGCCGGGCTGCCGGTCGCACCGTTCAGGTAACCGACGAACCAGGAACCGAAGAAAGAACCCAGTGCCCCCATGCTGTTGATCAGCGCCATAGCGCCACCGGCAACGTTTTTCGGCAACATCTCAGGAATGATAGCGAAGAACGGCCCGTAAGGGGCGTACATGGCCGCACCGGCAATGACCAGCAAGGTATAAGAGATCCAGAAATGGTTGGCACCGACGGCGTAAGAGCCGAAGAAAGCCAGCGCACCAATCAACAGCAGCGGCCAGACGAACAGCTTACGGTTTTGCATTTTGTCGGAAGCCCAGGACACCAGGATCATGGCGATAGTCGCTGCCAGATAAGGTACCGCGGATAGCCAGCCGGCCTCCACCATTCCCATCTGCATGCCACTGCGCAGGATGGAGGGCAGCCACAGCACAAAGCCGTATACGCCGATACTCCAGGCAAAATATTGAACGCACAGCAAGATCACGTTGCGTGAGCGGAAGGCTTCGCTGTAATTACGCACCGCTTTAATGCCTTTTTGTTCTTCTGCCAATTGTTGCTGCAAGGCCAGCTTTTCGTCATCACTCAGCCAATTGGCCTGCGCTGGTTTGTCTTTGGCCAACACCCACCAGCAGAAGGCCCAAATAACCGCAGGAATGCCTTCGAAGATGAACATTTCACGCCAGCCGTAGGCGTGGATCAGGTAGCCGGAAACGACGGACATCCACAGCACGGTCACTGGGTTGCCGAGGATCAGGAAGGTATTGGCACGTGAACGTTCTGATTTAGTGAACCAGTTACTGATATAAATCAGCATCGCCGGCATCACGGCGGCTTCTACCACGCCGAGAATAAAGCGGATCGCAGCCAGCATTGGGATATTGCTGACCATGCCGGTCAGGGAGGCACAAGCTCCCCACAGGATCAGACACCAGAAGATCAGTTTTTTAACGCTACGGCGTTCGGCATAAATTGCGCCAGGGATCTGGAAAAAGAAATAGCCGAGGAAAAACAAGGCGCCCAGCAATGACGACATGCCTTTGGTGATACCCAGATCGTCATTGATGCCGGCAGCGGAGGCAAAGCTAAAATTGGCTCGGTCGAGATAGGCCAGGCTGTAGGTGATAAACACGATGGGCATGATGTACCACCAGCGTTTAGCCGCGATAGTCGCTTTGTTCATGTTCAGATTCCTTCAGTGGTGTCGTATTCCCGTCGTCTTCCACGCTGCAGCGCTGCTGACTGCGTTTGCCCATCCCTGTGACTTAATTCAGCGTCTGGGGTAAGCGAACGGGTTGCAGCATGAAAGTCACTGGGTATCGTTATCTCCCAACGCAATCTGGTTGTAGGGCCAGAGGTACACGTCATAAGGAGAAGTCTGTTTACCGGTTATGTTTGTTATTACCCTAAATCATTCGAGTTGCAGGCAGGGCAAGAGCACTCACCTGCAGCTTGAAGCATGACGGGTATATTTATTCGGCCAATGCCGCGCGGGTCGGTAGCCCTTCGCTGTCGCCGATGGCCTGGATCGCCAGCGAGCCGATTTTATTGCCGCGTTGTACCGCTTGTTTCAGCGTTTTGCCTTCCAGCAGGGCGCTGATCGTGCCGACGGCAAAACCGTCTCCCGCCCCCACGGTATCCACCACGTTATTGACTTTGATTGCGGCGACCGCCGCCTGATCGCCTGCTGCAGTTTTAAACCAGGCACCCTCTGGACCGGTTTTGATGATCACTGCCTGTACACCACGCTCCAGGTAAAAATCGGCGATGCCCTCTGGTGTTGATTGGCCCGTGAGGATTTGTCCTTCTTTCAGCCCCGGCAACACCCAGTCGGCGGCAAACGCCAGTTTATTCAATTGCTCGATCATCACCTGCTGGCTGGACCACAGCACCGGGCGCAGATTCGGGTCAAATGAAATGGTTTTTCCCATGGCGCGCATTTCACGGGCCGCATGGTGACACAGCGCCAACGATTGGCCGGACAGGGCTGCTGCAACGCCGCTCAGGTGCAGGTGGCGTGCGGAACCGAAATAATCGCGGTTGAAATCGTCGACTGATAGGTGGCTGGCTGCCGAGCCTTTGCGGAAATATTCCACATTGGGATCGGTACCATCCGTGGTTTTAGATTTGATCTGAAAACCGGTCGGGTAATTGCCATCTACCGTGACCTGTTGCGCGTTAATGCCTTCTTTTTTGAGCTGTTGCAGGGTGAAACGACCGAAAGTATCGTTGCCCACCCGGCTGACCCAACCGACGTTCAACCCCAGGCGTGCAAGGCCGATCGCCACATTCAGCTCGGCCCCTGCAATGCGTTTGGTGAAGGTTTCTACATCCGCCAGATCCCCGGTTTGTGTTGCCACGAACATCGCCATGGCTTCACCCAACGTGACGACATCCAATGGCCCGTTATGTGCAGTTGCTAGCATGGTCATGATGTTTACTCCGCACGCAGAAGGTTAACGTAGTAGCGGGTGACCTCTTCCAGGTTGTCGCCTTGCAACGGGAATTCAATGCCGCGGGGTGCATCCAGCGGCAAGCGGGTCAGCAGATCGCGCCAACTCCCATCGCTGTCGTCCAGCGCGACGGCTCGCCAACCGCGTTGGCCATGGGTTGCAGCCTTAACGTGGACATAGCTGACGTGGCGCGCCAGGCGTTCGGCAGCGGCGAAGGCGTCTTGCCCCACCCAGAGCCAGTTGGCCATATCGAACGTCATGCTGACAGGCAGACGGTTATCTTCCGCAGCGTGGAAAAAGGCATTGAGCTGCGACAAAATGCCGCAGTCAGGGGTTTGGTCATTTTCTACCACCAGGCTGACCGGATGCTGTTCCAGCGCCACTTTCAGTTCAGTAAAATCGAAGCCCGGCTGGTAGTGGCCCAACGATAATTTTAACTGACGCGCATTCAGGATTTGGGCTTCTGCCAGCAGTGCCGGCAAGTTAGGATTCAGCTGGTGCTGCGGAGTAAACAGGGCTTCAGGTGCGGAATAAACGGCGAACAGCTGGTGTTGTTCGATGGCCTTGGCCAGCGCTGGCAGGCTTTGCAATTCCTGTTCAGAAAACAGTTCACGGCGGATCTCGACGCCGTCGGCATCGGCATCGGCAATAATGGGCAATAAAGCGCTTTGGCCGCCGAGCTGCCGGACGGTATCGGTGCCGTAGGCACCGGTCACCACGATAATTTCTCTTGTCATCTTTTGTGCTCCTGAGGTGGCGTTATTCCCACCGCTGCTGTTAACTACACGTTAAATGGTACCGGTTCCATTCGAAAGCGACAGAATGTAAAAATATGATCGCAATCACGAACATGAGCAAAAAATAATCTGTGTAGTGTGGTGAGGGCGCCACAAACCGCGCCCTGACAGGAAAGAAGAGAGTTATCGGGTGGTGGAGCCGCGCACGATCAGTTCGCCGGGGAACATCTGTTCGCTGATGGGGGTATCCAGCCCTTGAATACGTTGCACCAATTGTTCAAGTGCGGCATGGCCCATTTGATAGGTGGGTTGTTTCAGCGTGGTGATGCCGACACCGGCCAGTTCGGCCCACTCCAGCTCGTCAAAACCCAGCAGGCCAATATCGCTACCCCATTGGATACCCAGGCGGCGCATGGCACGTGCCACCTGAAGCGTCAGGGCGCCGTTGGCGGAAATCACCGCTTTGCGCATGCCACGATGGCGGGTATTGAAGTTGCTGAGTACGTTTTCCAGTTGCTTCACGTCGTTAAGCGGGGTTTCTGCCTGCTCAGCCAATAATCCGGCATGTTGCGCCATGGTTTGATTAAAAGCGTGCAGCCGCTCCAGCCGGGTATTCACCGTGCCGATCGGTTCGCTGAGGAACAAAATGGCTTCGAACCCCTGTTGCAGCAGGTGTTCCGTGGCGACAGTTGCCGCTTCGTGATTATTGAGGCCCACGACGTCACAGGCGAAATCATGAATTTTGCGGTCGATCAGCACCATAGGCAGCATGGATTGTTGCAGTGTCGACAGTGCCTCTTCGCGCATACCAACGGCATTAACCACAATGCCTTCTACCCGATAGCTGCTGAGCAGTTGCAGATAGTGCTGTTCTTGGTTGACCTCATTGTTGGTGTTACATACCAACAGGGTAAAACCGTGCTGGCGGCAGGCCGCTTCGATGCCGCGCATGACGTCTACTGAATAGGGATTGGTGATATCGGCGATGATGAGCCCAATCAACCGGGTTTGTC
Source organism: Serratia sp. NPDC087055 (assembly GCF_044900985.1). Taxonomy (NCBI): domain Bacteria; kingdom Pseudomonadati; phylum Pseudomonadota; class Gammaproteobacteria; order Enterobacterales; family Yersiniaceae; genus Serratia; species Serratia sp. NPDC087055. The sequence continues at coordinate 238,600 of NZ_JBJDOG010000004.1, read as the reverse complement.
CGCCCTTCAGGCTACGCGCCATCTGGCTGGGCCGATAGTCGAGCTGGTGGATCGCCTGTTCAATACGCTGTTTGAGATCGTCAGAAAGCAGGTGCTGCTCACCATTCAGATAGCGCGACACGCTGGTTTTACCTGTCTTGGCGGTTTTCGCCACATCGCTAATGGTGGCTCGCCCCGAGGCGCGTATTGCCTTAACACTGCTCACAGCCGATCTCCCCTGTGGTTAATTGCCAAGGAGACTAACACACCCGATGCGGAGCCGGGAATGTTCAATGGGAGACAGTCAGGAATGCGGGGATAAGAAGCGGCGGGGCATAACACCCCGCACGAGATTACTGCAGTGGGCTGAGCGTGATCTCAACGCGACGGTTTTGCGCTTTGCCTTCTGCCGTGCTGTTGGAGGCGATCGGGTTATCCGGACCGGCACCTGACGTACGGATACGGTTTGCCGCCACACCCTGAGTGATCAGCGCACTGCCAACGCCGTCGGCGCGTTGCTGCGACAGGGTCATATTCAGTGAACGGGAGCCGGTGCTGTCGGTATAACCGATCACGTTAACTGCCGTTTTCGGATATTCCTTCAGAACCATGGCAACGCCGGTCAGGGTGTTGGCGCCTGCCGGTTTGAGGGTGGCGCTGCTGCTGTCGAAGGTGACATTGTTCGGCATGTTCAGCACGATATTGTCGCCCTGACGGGTGACGCTAACGCCAGTGCCTTTCATTTTGTCGCGCAGTTTGGCTTCCTGCACGTCCATATAATACCCTGCGCCGCCGCCAAGGGCTGCACCGGCCGCCGCGCCGATCAGCGCGCCTTTGCCGCGATCTTTCTTCGATGAGGACAGCATGCCTACGCCTGCGCCCAATGCCGCGCCGATCCCTGCGCCAATACCGGATTTGCCGGCTTCAGATTCCCCGGTATACGGGTTAGTGGTACAGGCAGACAGCGTGAGCGCAACGCTCACCGCGCCGGCAATAATCGCAATGCGTTTTTTCATGTTTTTTCCTTTGTGGCATCAGAATCTGTGTGCGTCAGTCCAATTTGGGGGACGCTAAAAAAACCATTGGCAACCCGGCATACCGAGCTGCGGCGCTACTATGACGCGTATCCTCTCCAGCAGTTCCGGAAAGAAACGTGACAAATTATAAGTAGCTACAGGCTGCGGCAGTTATCCGGGAAAAAGCAGGGGAATACTATGCAGCGGATTCTGAATTGAGCGCACTTCGGAGCGGAGTGCGCCATTTTTAGCCAAAAGTGACAGGGTTTAACGCGTGGATGCCCAGTTCATGATCAACGTATAGGCCTGAGTTTCTTCATTAAACAGGCGTTGCGTGACCTGGAAACCTTGCTTGTGGTAGAACGCGCAGGCCCGCAGATTTTGCTGGTACACTTCCAGGCTTAGCTGAGGGTAACGTTGTTGTACGTGCGCCATTAGCGCCTGAGCGACGCCATGCCCGTGAAACGCCTGTTCAACAAATAACGCACCAATGAAGCGTTGATCCAACACGCTGATAAACCCGACGATCTCCCCCGCATGCCAATATGCCCAGCTATGTGCTCGCGGCAGGTAGTTTTCCCGCACCAGGGTTTCGCTTTCCTGCCAGTAGCTTTCTTTTACAAATGGATGGGCTGCGACAGTGCTGGGCAACCACAGGGCCATCAACCGTTCAATATCGGACGGCTGACAAGGGTGGATCAATGCGGCTTTGGGTAGCAGAGGCACCCTGTTAGATGATCGTTCACCAGCCCGCTAGCTTGCATAAAGGCATAGCAGGTGGTGGAACCAATAAATTTAAAGCCACGCTTTTTCAGCGCTTTGGACAAGGCGTCCGAACGTTCGGTTTTCGCTGGCACCTGAGCGAGTTCTTGCCAGCGATTGAGTTGAGGTTCGCCATCGACAAATGCCCAAATAAAGGTGACAAAATCCTCACCGGCCGCTTCCATCGCCAGATAGGCCCGGGCGTTGGCAATGATGGCTTCAAGTTTGCCCCGGTGGCGGATGATACCGCTATTTTGCATCAGCGCTTCCACCTCTTGTTCGCCCATGGCGGCTATCCGGTGCGGATCGAAATTGTGGAAGGCACGTCGGTAATTTTCACGTTTTTTAAGCACGGTGATCCAGGACAGCCCAGCCTGTTGCCCTTCCAGGCACAGCATTTCAAACAGTTCGTGCGCATCCGTGGTCGGCGCCCCCCATTCCTTGTCGTGATACTCGAGGTATAACGGATCTGCCGTCACCCAACCGCAACGTTCGCTGGTCATACTGACTGTCCTTATGCTGTGTTTATCTACAGTAATCATCGCCCGAAGCGGTGAACTTGGCAAGCCCCTGATTGTTTTATCATCAGCCAGCTTGACGTGACGAAAAAGCCAGCAATATTTACTACATGGCCGGCAATTAAAAAGGCCAATGATAAGACCGTATTTTCCTTCATTTGCTGGCTCTCAGGAGTCTATTCATGCCTCTAAAAATAACGTGCATGTCCCGCCCAGCGGCGCTTGCAGTGGCGATATTATGCAGTATGACTACCCCGGCGCAGGCCTATGACCAACTTTATGTGTTTGGCGACAGCCTGAGCGACACGGGCAACAATGGCCGTTTTACCTACGACAGCAATAAGCATCCGTTATATGACGAAGTGTTGGCGCAGCGCATTGGTGCTGCATTAGTGGCTTCAGATGATGGGGGCTATAACTACGCTGCGGGTGGTGGCGTCGCGGTACCGGCACTCAACCCGGCGGACAACACTCAGGATCAGGTACAGAGCTACCTCAACCGGGTCAATGGCCGGGCAGATGGCGAGGGTCTGTATATTCACTGGATTGGCGGTAACGATCTGGCAGCGGCGGCGTTAAATCCGGCAACCGCGCCGGGGGTTGCCTATAACAGCGCGGCGGCAGCGGCGGCGCAGGTTCACTCGTTGCTGAATGCTGGCGCCGGAACGGTGATCGTACCGACGGTACCGAATATTGGATCTACGCCACAGTTGATGGAGCTGATTATCCAGCAGGCGCTAACCCCGGTGCAAAACGCGGCGGTACAGGCTGCCTATGCCACGCTTAATTCATTGGCCACGCCAGATAATGCCTCGCGGACTCAGGCTATCCACCAAGCCCTGACGGCCGCAGCGGCGCAGGGCAGCACAATCCCACAGGTACAGCAGGCAATTGCCGCACAGTTGATTGCCGCTTTTGACAGCCTAAGTGCGCAAGCCGGGCAACTGACCGATTTTTATAATCAGAACGAAGATCGCCTGCTGGCGCAGGGGGGCGGTAATATCGTTCGGGTTGACGTGAACAAACTGTTTAGTGAGGCGATCGCCAATCCGGCGCAGTTCGGTTTCACCAATACCGCAGGCATGGCGTGCCCGCCGGGTGTTTCTTCAGCAGTGTGCAGTTCGGCCATGCCTGGTTTCGACAGTAGCCAGTCCTATCTGTTTGCTGACCATTTCCACCCCAGCCCGCAGGCTCATCTGCTGATCGCCGATTACATTCAGGCGGTGCTGGACGGCCCGGCACAGGTTGTGGCGCTGAATCAGGCGACAGCGGCTATGGCGCGTGACAGCCGCGCGACCCTCGACAGCCGGTTCCAACAGTTGCGCAGTAACGATAATAACCCGCAAGGGGCGTTGGGCGTGTTCGGTGGTTACGCCGGGCAACACTATGATTACTCTTCCAATCTTGCAGCGGGTGACGGCAACGCCACCACCCATAACTTGACGGTTGGGGTGGATTACCAACTGACGGATGCCTGGCTGGTCGGCGCGCTGATCTCGGGCTCCAATGATGACCAACAACCCTCTAGTCGCTATGAATACAAAGCGCGTGGCCTGCTGTTTTCGGCTTTTACCTCTCTCAGCGTGTTTGAGCACGGTTGGGTGAATGCCGATGTGCACTATGCGACGATGAATTACGATGATATTCGCCGCAGCATGCAGCTTGGATCGCTAACCCGTACTGAAACCGGCAGTACCGATGGTAAGCAATGGGGGGCTCGCGTGACGACCGGTTACGATTTCCCCATTACCTCTTACCTGACTACGGGGCCTATGGCGCAGTTTGCCTGGGATTACAGTAATGTCTCTGGCTACAGCGAGGACGGCAACGACAGCACGGCGATGCGATTTAATGACCAGACCTACCATTCGCAGATCGGTGCCTTGGGTTGGCGGCTGGACACGAAATTTGGCCTGTTCAACCCGTACGCTGAGGTGAGCTACCAACATCAGTTTGGTGATGATGTTTATCGCGCTGGCGGCGGGCTAAAATCCACGCAGACTTCGTTTACCCGCGACAGTGCCAACCAGGATAAGAATTGGGTGGACGTGACGTTGGGAGCGAACATGCCACTGACCGATCAGGTCGCGGCATTCGCCACCGTTTCACAAACCGGCGGCCTGAGCAGCGGCGAACAGTTTATGTATAACGTTGGTGTTAGCGCGCGGTTTTGAGTCTTAGATATATTATTCTCCATGGGCCCAGAGATGAACTGGGCCCAGTAATTGTAACCTGCTGCTGTGTTGGTTGCAGATATAACAAGAAGCATCAAAGGTAGGTATAACATCATCATTCCTCTACTACCGCCGATAGCGAGGCGCTTTCCAAAATTTTCAATAAATAGCCTTTACGGAAAATATTCACGACCGGCTCTTCAGACTGAGCGATAGAAGAAAACATCGCGGGCACACAAACCTGTGGGCGATCAAGTTCGGAATCATTGTTGATTACCACATGCGCCAGCATGCTGGTTGATGTTGTTTGACTGAAAGTGTGGGGTTATTTATAAGAGGGGCGTCGATTTTTGACGACTTGTTCGTAGGCTTGGTCGATTGAAACTAACGCTACAAAGCGGTAATTACTGCTCTCCGCATCATGAAATGCCGACTATGACTGTACTTTAGTACAACTATCATTAGAGTCTAAAAAACTTTATTGTTACCTCACAAAAAAAAACACACATTAAAAAAAACTGATCCTGAATCAGGATCAGATAGCCAATTTAGCCAACACCAGGGAAACAATTTTAAATATTATTGTTTTCAATATTTTTATTGTCAATTTCTTTCTTTCATCCTGTCATTTGATGGGGTGAGAAAGTTATTGATTTCTTCACGTTAGATCTCAACGTAGTCGTGTGTTCCCTCTGTGTTTATCTACAATAGCCAATAGCCATCCGAATATGTTGTATTATTGTTTATTTTTTTATTAAAATTAACATTTATAGCGTCGAGGGATCCCTAAGCTAATCATCGCCATTTTTTACCGTTGGCTTATCCCGACGATTGCCTTAGAGAGAGTTACTTGAATTTATTATTCTAATTATGTTTTATCACAGTTAGAAACTTTCTTTATTAGATAAATCTTAGGTTCTTTTTTTGTAACTTGCGTTAATGATTTAATTTGTATTTTTCTTGGTTATCCTTACAGGTTTTTTTATGTTATAATTTTTCTTTCCAATGGATTTTTTGATTTTTTAAGGAGACGGTTTAGTGTCAAATTCATTCTTCAATAATGAAGCCATTAATACCACCATAAAAAATATTTTGGAAGAAAAACTAAGCGAGTACAGTAATGTAAAGTATGCTTATGCCATAATGAACAAAAGAAATCCGGCTAACTTTGCAATTATTTCAAACAGAACAGAGTGGTTTGAATTTTATACTAAAAACAACTATCAATTTATCGATCCTGTACTTATTACCGCGTCGCATCGTATTACTCCATTCTCTTGGGATGAGAACCTGATGATTGATCCAGGATTAAAACTTCCAAGAATTTTTGATATGGCGAAAAACTATAACATAGTTAATGGATATACATTTGTGTTGCACGATCATAACCATAATTTAGTCGTGCTTTCCATCATGATTGATAAACATTGTGATGATAATATAGAAGAGAGAATAGCGGGTAACCAAGACAAATTACAAATGCTTCTAATTATCACTCATGATAAACTTACTGCACTTTACAAGGAGATGAACAGTCCAAATTACTTTGATAAAATGAATAATAAGGAGATATTCTCGAAGCGTGAGAATGAGATAATTTACTGGGCAAGCATGGGTAAATCTTATCAGGAAATTGCGCTTATCCTGGGTATTAAGCTCACCACAATAAAATACCATATTGGTAATGTTGTCAAAAAACTAGGCGTTACCAATGCCAAACACGCTATTAGGCTCGGCGTTGAGCTGCAACTTATCAGACCCATACTCCCTGACACGGAAGGTTAGCGGCCAGCTATTATGATCTTGGTTTAAGCCTGAGTGAGTCAGGTTGATACGATTGACCAATATCTGCTGGTTACGATCGTCAACTGGCATGTAAATCAGATAGATTCTTTGCTTTTTCTCTGATAGTCCTTGTTCAACCACTGAAATATCCCAACCTGATCTTTGAAAAATAATTAGCATAGGATGGCTAATGATGGCATAAATACCTTCGTAATCGTAGTTTCTTGCGTAATTAATCATGGATAAGAACAAAATTGAACTGATAGGTTCTTTTTGTAGTTGCATTGCCTTCACACGTTCTTTATCGATAAAAAGTCTGCTAGCCTCTACGAACTTACCTTCTGGAAGTTCTATTTTATTAAAATAAGATTTAAACGTACCAGTTATCATATTGGGATATTTTGTTTCTATAAACCTCAGGCTACAGATGACCATGTTGTCATACAGGCCAAAAAGATATGTCGTATGACTATTATCATACTCATCAAATTCCATGTTATTTTCGCAGTTAACAATCCAGTCGAGACGATCCTTAAATGTTTTCTTTCTTAAAGAGAATAATTCTTTAGATCGGTTATCCGAAAGTAAATTATAGTTAACATCAAATAATTCTATCATTTTTACATATTCCATAATTTAAACTTAATTAAGCGTTGAAATGTTGTCGATTTTAACCTGGTAATCCTACCAGAGTTAAATCGGCAAGTAAATTATTAGCCTTTGATACGATTTTTTGGTTTTCGAACGTTATTTTAAGTTGGGGGTTATTTTCATAAATTATCTTTGATGTGCTTACTTGGGGAAGTTTTTAATAATATTTATTAAAGATATGTTATCAATAGTGAAGGTAATAGAAATATCATTGTTGTGGCTTTCTAAATTAATTGAGTTAAGAATACATCAACCTGATGAGCATCCTTGCTACAGGTTTAAAGATAATGGTGGCGGCTGTGTTCAGGGTACTGTGTACCCAAAGCGTCTCGGCTGTGTGCCCCCGGCGCCTATCTTTCTTTCTGGCTGTAACAGCGTCATGCACAACATGCTGCAAAAAGACACCACGGCAGTGGCGAAGAACATCGCGCTATAGCCGTGGTGTTGCGCCAACCAACCGCTCAACATCGGCGCGGTGATCGCGGCAATATTGGCGATCGCCAGCGTCATGCCACTGAAAGTTCCTACTGATGCCTTTGGCGTAACGTCGATCACTACCGACCAATACACATTATTCACCAGCGCATTTAGCGCATTGCCCAACGTCATCAGCAGGATAATCTCGGTCGGGGTGCTCATAAAGGGGATGAGCAGGAAGCAGGTGGCGGTCAACAGCAGTGTGATTGCCGCAAACAGGTTGCGTGCCAGCCGCAGGTTACCAAAACGACGTAGTAATGCATCGGCGATACGGCCGCCGAGCAGTACGGTGAAGCAGGCACCGCTCCACGGGATCATCGCGACATACCACAGAGAGTGCAAATCGTAGCTAAAGGTATCCTGCAGGTATTTGGGCCCCCAAGTGACCAGCACGAAGGTGACGTAGAGGAAAGAGAAGTAGCCCAGAGCGTTAAACACCAGCGTACGGTTAGTGAAGAAAACCCACCACGGCAGGCGCTGCTGGTGGCTATCCGCTTCCTGATCGGCACTGATGGCCGCCAGTTCGGCGGCGTTGACGTCAGGGTGCTCTTGCGGTGTGTCGGTGAAGAAACGTGCGAACAGCAAAATGGCGATTAACGAGAACAGGCCCAGCAGGATAAACATGCTGCGCCAGTCATCAGTTAACAGCAGCAATCCGACTGCCAGCGGTGCCGTCAACAGCGAACCCACCTGGGTACTCAATAGGCCTATGCCCAGAGAGAACCCTCGCTCTTTGCGCGGAGCCCAGTTGGCGATGGTTTTGTTCATCAGTGCATAGGCCGGGCCTTCGGCAAAGCCAAACATGATTCGCAGCGCGGCGAAACCCATGATTGCTGAGCCGCCAAACAGTGCCACACCCAGTTCACCAGCCCAGGCGGTGGCGATCTCCAACAGCGACCACAGCGCTCCGGCGAGCAGCCAGACCTTTTTGGTGCCGATGCGGTCGGCCAGAAGACCCCCACACAATGAGCCAAACAAATAGCCAAAGCCAAAGTAACCCAATACGGCACCCAGTTGAGCCTTGTCGAAGTTGAATTCATGGGAGATATCATTGGCGGCGAAGGACAGTGCCCCACGGTCGACGTAGTTAATCAGCGCAATAAAAAACACCATGGCGAAAATACGGTAGCGATAGCGGCTGTCGGTTAAGTCGGTAGTCATCAGCGAATCTCCTGAAATGTTGAATATCAGGACACTAGCAAGGTTGATGCCAGCCTCTGTGGCTACTGGGATAAGGGAGAATGGCGGTCAGCCGGGTATGAACAGGCGCTATGTGAGCGCATTTGCCCCAATTCAGTGCGCGAAAAGGCTGCGCTTCTTTGATGATTCGCACTTGTTGCTGGATTCAGGCTGTATATCTTACGGTCAACGGGTATACTGGCGCATCCCATTTAAATCCACTTGTATCGCGTGCGAATTCAACATGCAAAAGTTTGATACCAAGACCTTTCAGGGCCTGATCCTGACACTGCAGGACTATTGGGCGCGCCAAGGCTGCACCATCGTTCAACCGCTGGACATGGAAGTTGGCGCGGGAACCTCACACCCGATGACGTGCCTGCGCGCACTGGGGCCGGAGCCAATGGCCACCGCCTATGTGCAACCGTCCCGCCGTCCAACCGACGGCCGCTACGGTGAAAACCCGAACCGCCTGCAACATTACTACCAGTTCCAGGTCGTGATTAAGCCATCGCCGGACAACATTCAGGAACTGTACCTGGGCTCGTTGAAAGAGCTGGGTTTGGATCCGACCATTCACGACATCCGCTTCGTTGAAGACAACTGGGAAAACCCGACGCTCGGCGCCTGGGGCCTAGGTTGGGAAGTGTGGCTGAACGGCATGGAAGTGACGCAGTTCACTTACTTCCAGCAGGTTGGCGGTATGGAGTGCAAGCCAGTCACTGGCGAGATCACTTACGGCCTTGAACGTCTGGCGATGTACATTCAGGGCGTGGACAGCGTTTACGATCTGGTGTGGAGCGACGGCCCGTTGGGCGTTACCACCTATGGCGATGTGTTCCACCAGAACGAAGTGGAACAGTCCACTTACAACTTCGAATACGCTGACGTGGACTTCCTGTTCTCCTGCTTCGAGCAGTACGAGAAAGAAGCTCAGTCGCTGCTGGCGCTGGAAAAACCACTGCCGTTGCCGGCGTACGAACGTATTCTGAAGGCTGGCCACACCTTCAACCTGTTGGATGCGCGCAAGGCGATCTCCGTGACTGAGCGCCAGCGTTATATTCTGCGTATCCGCACGCTGACCAAAGCCGTTGCTGAGGCCTACTACGCTTCCCGCGAAGCGCTGGGCTTCCCAATGTGCAAAAAGAACAAGAGCTAAGAGGCAGCCATGACTCAACAGACTTTCCTGGTGGAAATCGGCACGGAAGAGCTGCCGCCGAAGGCTCTTCGTTCACTGGCAGAAGCTTTTGCCGCGAATTTTACCGCCGAGCTGGATAACGCCAATCTCGAACACGGCGAAGTGAGCTGGTTTGCCGCTCCGCGCCGTCTGGCGTTGAAAGTGGCTAACTTGAGCGCTGCACAGGCCGATCGCGAAGTCGAAAAACGCGGCCCGGCAATTGCTCAGGCGTTTGACGCCGAAGGCAAACCCAGCAAAGCGGCCGAAGGTTGGGCTCGCGGTTGTGGTATCACCGTCGATCAGGCCGAACGCCTGGCTACCGACAAAGGTGAATGGTTGCTGTATCGCGCCCATGTTAAAGGTCAGTCCGCACAAGCGCTGCTGGCGGGCATGGTCAGCAGTTCGCTGGCCAAGTTACCGATCCCGAAATTGATGCGCTGGGGTGATTCCGACGTGCAGTTCGTGCGTCCGGTCCACACCGTGACGATGCTGCTGGGTGCAGAGCTGATCCCGGGCACCGTGCTGGGTATTGATTCTGCCCGCACCCTTCGCGGCCATCGCTTTATGGGCGAAGCTGAATTCACTGTCGATAACGCCGACCAATACCCGCAGATCCTGCAGGAACGCGGCAAGGTCATCGCCGATTACGATACGCGCAAAGCGCTGATCAAGCGTGACGCGGAACTGGCGGCAGCGAAGCTTGGTGGTAAAGCCGATCTGAGCGAAAACCTGCTGGAAGAAGTGGCTTCGTTAGTAGAATGGCCGGTGGTATTGACCGCTAAATTCGAAGAAAAATTCCTGGCAGTACCGGCGGAAGCGTTGGTGTACACCATGAAGGGCGACCAAAAGTATTTCCCGGTGTATGACGCCGCGGGCAAACTGATGCCGAACTTTATCTTCGTCGCCAATATCGAATCCAAAGATCCGCAGCAAATCATCTCCGGTAACGAGAAGGTAGTGCGTCCGCGTTTGGCTGATGCCGAATTCTTCTTCAACACCGACCGCAAGAAACGTCTGGAAGACAATCTGCCGCGTCTGGAAACCGTGCTGTTCCAACAGCAACTGGGGACCCTGCGTGACAAGACTGACCGTATTCAGGCGTTGGCAGGCTGGGTTGCCGGCCAGATTGGTGCCGACGTTAACCACGCTACCCGTGCAGGCCTGCTGTCGAAGTGCGATCTGATGACCAACATGGTCTTCGAATTCACCGACACCCAGGGCGTGATGGGTATGCACTACGCGCGCCATGACGGCGAAGCGGAAGACGTTGCCGTAGCGCTGAACGAGCAGTACCAGCCACGTTTTGCTGGTGATGCGCTGCCAGAATCACTGGTGGCTTGCTCACTGGCGATCGCCGACAAGATGGACACCCTGGCCGGTATTTTCGGCATCGGGCAGCATCCAAAAGGGGATAAAGACCCGTTTGCGCTGCGTCGTGCCGCATTGGGCGTGCTGCGTATCATCGTTGAGAAGAACCTGACGCTGGATCTGCAGACACTGACCGAAGAGGCTGTGCGCCTGTATGGCAGCAAGCTGACCAACGCCAAGGTTGTCGATGACGTTGTCGAGTTCATGCTGGGTCGTTTCCGCGCTTGGTATCAGGAAGAAGGCCACGCGGTTGACACCATTCAGGCTGTGCTGGCACGCCGTCCAACCAAACCGGCTGACTTTGATGCGCGTGTGAAGGCGGTAACGCACTTCCGTACGTTGGAAGCCGCGGCAGCGTTGGCTGCGGCCAACAAACGCGTTTCCAATATTTTGGCTAAGTCTACCGATACCTTGAATGACCGTGTACATGCCTCGGTATTGAAAGAGTCGGCTGAGATCAAACTGGCGACCCATCTGGTGGTGTTGCGCGATAAGCTGGAGCCGTATTTCGCCGCAGGCAACTATCAAGATGCGTTGGTAGAGCTGGCTGACCTGCGTGAACCGGTCGACGCCTTCTTCGACAACGTGATGGTGATGGCAGAAGACGATGCGGTGCGTGTGAACCGTCTGACGTTGCTGAGCAAGCTGCGTGAGCTGTTCCTGCAGGTGGCGGATATTTCCGTACTGCAGTAAACCGTCCTGTCAGTAAAAGGCGCCTTAGGGCGCCTTTTTTATTGCTGCTGGCGTGCCCCCCGGTTTTTTCCTTTGGCATCGCCAATAGCCCGCCGATTTGGGGGGAAGGCTTTGTTTCAGATACTGCCATTAGCCGCTATTGCCAAAGAATAGCCCCTGAACGGTGAATCGCGTATCGGATCGCACTCAGTTGATCTATTCTTATAGGCGCAAGGAGTGCAGCAAAAGGGACGGAGTCCGATGAAAAAGCAGGTTTATAACAGGAGTTATGTCACATGGCGGTAGGGATCCAGAGCAGGAGTTTCGCGCGTTGGTTGGCCCCGGTATTGGCATTGTTGGTGGTCATGCAGCTGACTGCCTGCGGCGATAAAGAGCCGGAACAACGCAAGGCGTTTATTGATTACTTACAGAATACGGTGATGCGCAGCGGCGCGAAAATCCCGACGCTGAGCGAAGACCAGAAACAGAAATTCGGTAACTATGCCGGGGATTACGCCATCTTGGTCGGTTTTTCCCAGCAATTGTCCAAGTCATTGGATGCGAGCCTGACACCGGCGTTGGATCAGATTAACCAGATCCGCACCGCACAGGACTACATGAGCAAACGTGATACGTTGCAGCAGTCCGTTGGAGCGCTGAACCTGCTGGGGCAGCAGATTCAGTCGGCGAAGTCACAGGCAGACACTGCCCGGGCAGCACTGAAGCAACCCGACGATCTGAAAGCCGTATATAACCAGGCTTATGACAAGATTGTCACCGGGCCGGCCAATGCGCTGATGCCGGTTATTCCTACCACCGCCAGTTTCGTCCAGGATCTGGTTCAGGTCGGGGATTTCCTGCGTACCCAAGGTAATCAGGTTAGCTTCAACAATAACGGCGTGCAGTTCCGTACTTCCCAGCAGGCGACGCAGTACAACACCATGATGTCGAATCTGGTGGCCAAGCAGCAGGATTTACTGAATGCACAGAAAACCGTCTCAAGCGTGACCCAGTAATCGTAGAAAGGCAGAAGCCGATGTCCCGGCTTCTGCCTTTCTGTTCCAGGTATTCCCTTTCAGTCTTTCCAACGGCTTGCCCACTTCTTGCGCGACGCTTCTGTACTACACTTCAATTAATCATCGTTTTTCGACATGTAGTTTTCTTTCATTCATCGCCCCGTTATTTCCCGACGGGATGAATGCTCACAGGGAAGACCACCCCCAAGCCAGGATTCGGTAGTGACCGAAAAATAGATTGTGATAAACATCACAATTTAAAAACAAACACGCATCAATTAAATGTGACAAACATCACATTTAATTGAGTTTTAAGCGCATTTCGTTCTCGTTGTGGCTTTTTTACACTCATTAAATGTGAGCTGCATCACTATAAGTAACCTGTTTATGGGGGTGTTTGTGTGATGTTAATCACAAAAAATCCGTGAAGTTCGCGCGGTAAAAACAGCGTGATAGAGTCCATTGCGCATACAGCAACAACACGGCTGGATCGTAACAACAATAATCACGCGCTCTATTGTCAGCGCGTAACAATAGGGGTGTGTTTTATGTTTTCACCAGACATCAAAGTCAAAGTTCAAAACTTTGGCCGCTTCTTAAGCAACATGGTGATGCCCAACATTGGCGCATTTATCGCCTGGGGTATCATCACTGCCTTATTCATTCCTACAGGTTGGCTGCCTAACGAAACCTTAGCCAAGCTGGTTGGCCCAATGATCACCTATCTGCTGCCGTTGCTTATCGGTTTCACCGGTGGCCGGTTGGTCGGTGGCGATCGCGGTGGCGTGGTCGGTGCGATCACCACCATGGGGGTGATTGTCGGGGCTGACATGCCGATGTTCCTCGGCGCGATGATTGCGGGTCCGTTGGGTGGCTGGGCGATAAAGCATTTTGACCGCTGGGTAGACGGCAAGATCAAAAGCGGTTTTGAGATGCTGGTGAACAACTTCTCTGCCGGCATTATCGGCATGCTGCTGGCAATTCTGGCCTTCTTGGGCATAGGCCCACTGGTCGAAGTGCTGTCGAAGCTATTGGCAGCCGGCGTGCATGTGATGGTGGTGAACAACCTGCTGCCACTGGCGTCGATCTTCGTCGAACCGGCGAAAATTCTCTTCCTGAACAACGCTATCAACCACGGCATCTTCTCGCCACTGGGCATCCAGCAGGCGACCGAAGCCGGCAAATCTGTCTTCTTCCTGATCGAAGCTAACCCAGGCCCGGGTATGGGCGTGCTGATGGCCTACATGTTCTTTGGTCGCGGTAGTGCCAAGCAGTCTGCGGGCGGTGCGGCAATCATCCATTTCCTGGGGGGTATCCACGAAATCTACTTCCCGTACGTGCTGATGAATCCACGCCTGCTGCTGGCGGTAATTCTGGGCGGCATGACCGGCGTATTCACGCTCACCATGCTGAACGGCGGCCTGGTGTCCCCGGCCTCACCGGGTTCAATCCTGGCGGTGCTGGCAATGACGCCAAAAGGCGCTTACTTCGCCAACATTGCAGCCGTGGTCGCGGCCTTTGCCGTGTCCTTCGTGGTGTCAGCGTTCCTGCTGAAAACGTCAAAAGTGAAAGAAGAGGATGATCTGGAAGAAGCGACTCGCCGCATGCAGGAAATGAAGTCTCAGTCCAAAGGGGGGGCAGCGGCACACGCAGCGGTAGATGGTGATCTGACGACGGTGCGCAAAATCATCGTCGCCTGCGATGCCGGTATGGGGTCCAGTGCGATGGGCGCTGGCGTACTGCGCAAGAAGGTGGCGGACGCTGGGTTGAAAAACATTTCGGTGACCAACAGTGCCATCAACAGCCTGCCGGATGATGTCGATCTGGTGATCACCCACCGTGATCTGACTGAGCGTGCGATGCGCCATGCGCCTCAGGCTCAGCATATTTCGCTGACCAACTTCCTCGACAGCAAGCTGTACAGCGATCTGACCGAGCGCCTGGTGGCCGCTAACAAAACCACGGATAACCAGCAGAAAGTCATCAGCACACTGGACGATAGCTTTGAGGCATCCGAACAAAACCTGTTCAGACTCAGTGAAAGCAACGTGTTCCTTAACTTACAGGCCAGCGACAAAGAGCAGGCGATTCGCTTTGCCGGTGAACAGCTGGTCAAAGGCGGCTACGTTGAGCCGGAATACGTCCCGGCGATGCTGGAACGCGAAAAACTGACCTCTACCTACCTGGGTGAGTCGATCGCCGTACCGCACGGCACCATCGAAGCCAAAGACCGGGTATTGCGTACCGGTGTGGTGTTCTGCCAATACCCACAGGGTGTGCGTTTCGGTGATGAAGAGGATGAAGTGGCGCGGTTGGTTATCGGTATCGCAGCACGCAACAACGAACACATCCAGGTGATTACCAGCCTGACCAATGCATTGGATGACGACGGTGTCATCGAACGGCTGGCGAACACGACCAGCGTGCAGGAAGTGCTGGATCTGCTGGGCGGCAAAAAAGCCTGATAACAGAATCATTTTAAGGGGTGCAGCTTGCTGCACCCTTCGACATTAGAAAGGTAGGACTATGAAAGCATTACATTTCGGTGCGGGAAATATTGGGCGAGGTTTTATCGGCAAGCTGTTGGCGGATGCGCACGCCGAACTGACCTTTGCCGACGTTAACCAGACGGTGCTGGACCTGCTGAACAGCCGTAAAAGCTATCAGGTTCACGTGGTTGGCGAGCAGGCCCGGGTCGAACAGGTCAACAATGTCAGTGCAGTTAACAGCGGCAGTGACGAGGCGGTTGCATTGATCGCCGAAGCGGATATCGTGACCACCGCCGTGGGCCCACAAATCCTGGCTAAAATTGCGGGCACGATCGCCAAAGGGCTTAGCAAACGTCATCAGCAGGGTAACAGCCAACCGCTAAACATCATTGCCTGCGAGAACATGGTGCGTGGCACCAGCCAGTTAAAACAGCACGTGTTCGATGTGTTGCCGCAGGAAGATAAGGCGTGGGTCGAACAGCATGTTGGCTTCGTTGACTCGGCGGTTGACCGTATTGTGCCGCCGGCGGAAGCGGGTAGCAGCGATCCGTTGGAAGTGACGGTAGAAACCTTCAGCGAATGGATTGTTGACCAGACCCAGTTCAAAGGCCAACCACCGGCGATCGCCGGCATGGAACTGACCGATAACCTAATGGCATTTGTTGAGCGCAAGTTGTTTACGCTTAATACCGGCCATGCGATCACGGCTTATCTCGGGCAACAGGCTCGCTTGCTGACGATCCGCGATGCCATTCTCGACCCGGCGATCCGCCGCGTGGTAAAAGGCGCGATGGAAGAGAGCGGTGCCGTGTTGATCAAACGCTACGGCTTCGATGCTGCCAAGCACGCTGCTTACATCGACAAAATCCTCAGCCGTTTTGAGAACCCGTACCTGCATGACGACGTTGAGCGTGTGGGCCGTCAGCCGCTGCGTAAATTGAGTGCCGGCGACCGTCTGATCAAACCGTTACTCGGTACGCTGGAATATGGCTTACCGCATGCCAATCTGATTCAGGGCATTGCTGCCGCGATGAGCTACCGCAGCGAACAGGATCCGCAGGCCAAAGAGCTGGTAGAACTGTTGGCCGAGTTGGGGCCAAAAGCCGCGCTGGCGCAAATTTCCGGTCTGCAGGCTGAAAGTGAGGTTGTAGAACAGGCCATTGCTGTGTATAACGCCATGCAGCGCCAATAGGCTATTTTACTTGCCATTTTACGGTTGGGCAGTGCTCGAATTCCTCACGTACTACGTGTACGCTCCGGATTCTGCGCGCTGTCCGCTCGCAAACTGGCTGCGACAATAACGCCTATGGTATTAAATTAGTGACCGATACAGCATACCCCTCCCACGCCATTCGAAAAGCGACGATGGAAGAAGCACAGGCATTTGAAAATAAGGTTCTGGAAAGGCTGAACGCTGGCAAGACGGTGCGCAGTTTTCTGATCGCAGCGGTAGAGCTGTTGGCAGAAGCGCTCAACGTGCTGGTGGTGCAGGTGTTCCGTAAGGACGACTATGCGGTGAAGTATGCCGTCGAACCACTATTGTCCGGTGCGGGCCCGCTGGGTGAACTGTCGGTGCGTCTGAAGCTGATGTATGGGCTGGGCGTGATCTCTCGCCATGAGTACGAAGACGCCGAGCTGCTGATGGCAATGCGTGAAGAGCTGAACCACGACGGCTCGGAATACCGTTTTGTCGATGATGAAATCCTCGGGCCCTTCGGCGAACTGCACTGCGTGGCTGCGCTGCCGCCGGTACCGACCTTCCTGCAGCCCGGCGAAGCGGAAGAATCGCTGATCGCCATGCAGCGTCAGCGATACCAGCAGGTGTTGCGCTCTACTATGGTGCTGTCGGTGACCGATCTGATCGCCGGTATCGGTGCCAAACAACCCTCCCGGCTTTCACCTCTCGGTCGCAGTTAAGCAAAGGCCGCACGCCACTCGTCGAATAACAGCCACAGCGCCGTGGCTGCCATCAATCCTGCCATTACGCCATTGAACAACCGCAGTTTCCAGGTCACTCGTAGCGCATCACGCAGACGATCGCCCAATATCGCCCACACCAATACGCAAGGAATGTTCAATGCGGTAAAACCGGCAATGATCATCAGCGTGTGGCTGAGGCTGGTCCCTTCGCGTGGGGTGAAGAGAATAGCCACGTTAATTGCCATCAGCCAGGCCTTAGGGTTTACCGCCTGGAACAGGGCGCCGTTGATTAAGCGCATCGGTTGCGCCTGTTGTTTGCCGTCCGGTGACGCGGCCTGGAATAATTTCCATGATAGCCAGAGTAGATAGGTACAGCCGATCACCGCCAGCGGAAAGCGAATCATACCGGCCCAACTCAGGATGAGCGCCAGCAGGGTGGTGGTCAGGGCCAGCTGCACCGCGCAACCGACGCTAATGCCAAATACCATCGGCAGCGTGCGGCGCAGGCCAAAGTTCACTCCGGACGATGCCAGCAGCAGGTTGTTGGGACCCGGCGTAATCGACATAACGGTGACATAACTGATAAAGGCTGAGTCCAACATAACGGGTTCCTTAAAGGGGACGGGAGCAAAGGAACCAGCATAAAACCTGCGGACGGATGGTGACAGAACCAGAAACAAGCTATTGTCATGGGTACAGTTTCTGCAATATGAAACTGTACCCATTGCCTGGAGACAAACTGTGACCCTGCTCGATGAAATACCGGAAACGCGCTACCAGCAACTGGCGGATACGCTGGCGGAAGCCATACGCCGCGGTACCTTGCTGCCCGGCAGCCGTTTACCTTCGGTGCGCCGCTGCGCGCAGACCCATAACGTCAGTATCAACACCGTGGTGGCGGCTTACCGCACATTGGAAGATCGCGGGTTGATAGAGGCACGACCGCAGTCGGGCTTTTATGTCTGCAACACCCTACCGGCGTTAAAGGCGGCCTCGCCGACCAGTAACCGCATAGAGCCTCCGGCGGACGATGTGCTGGCGTTGATCGACACCGTGTTTGCCGCCCAGCAGAATCCGGCCTTCACCAACCTTTCGCTTGCCTGTCCCCAAACCTCAGATTTTTATCCCGGCGGCAAGTTGGGGCGGATGCTGTCGTCGCAACTGCGCCGTCAGCCAAACCTGATCGGGCAGTACGCGCTGCCGCCGGGGAGCCTGCGGCTGCGCCAGCAGATCACACGGCGTTCGATGGCGCTGGGCATGTTGCTGGAGCCAAACGACATCACGCTGACGCACGGCTGTATGGAAGCGCTGCAGCTGGCGCTGCGGGTGACGACCAAGCCGGGGGACTGCGTCGGGCTGGAGTCGCCGACCTATTTTTACCTGTTGCCGTTGCTGGCCAGTCTGGGGCTAAAGGCGTTGGAAATCCCAACCGATCCGCAACACGGGCTGTCGCTTGACGCGCTGGAACTGCTGCTGAACGAGAAGCGGCTGAACGCGGTCATTGCCATGCCGACGGTACAGAATCCGCTAGGCTGCACCATGCCGCTGGCGGCGAAAAAACGCCTGGCGCGGCTGATGAACGATCATCAGGTACCGCTCATTGAGGATGGGTTATACGCGGAGATCCAGTTCGGGGGGGCACTTTCTCCCGCGGTGAAGTCTTTCGATCGTGGTGGCTGGGTGCTGTTTTGTTCCAGCTTTACCAAGACGCTGGCTCCGGATTTCCGCATCGGCTGGATTAGCGGTGGGCGTTTCAACGACGCGTTGCGCAAACTGAAGGCGGTATCGTCGATGTCCGAGTCACAGTTACTGTCGGAAACGTTGGCGATGTTCCTGGAAACCGGCGGCTACGATCATCATCTGCGTAACCTGCGCAAACGCTACGCAGCCCAGGTGGATGAGGCACGGGCGTTGATCGCACGTCACTTCCCGCAGGGGACTCGAGCCACGCAGCCTGCAGGCGGCTTTGTCTTTTGGGTAGAATTCCCGAGCGGGGTCGACAGCGTGGCACTGTTCCACCAGTTACTGGAGGAGCAGATCTGTCTGACGCCGGGTACGCTGTACTCTCCCAGCGGTCGTTACCGCAATGC
The DNA here is from genome assembly GCF_044900985.1 of Serratia sp. NPDC087055. Classification (NCBI taxonomy): domain Bacteria; kingdom Pseudomonadati; phylum Pseudomonadota; class Gammaproteobacteria; order Enterobacterales; family Yersiniaceae; genus Serratia; species Serratia sp. NPDC087055. The sequence goes on along the minus strand of NZ_JBJDOG010000004.1, from coordinate 219,327 downwards.
GCTGCGACTCTCCTGTTGTTATCCGTTTAATGCACGTTACAGCCAGGCGTTGGCGCGTGTCGGTGCCAAAGCCTGCGAGATGAGCGGCCTGCCGCCGGGCATTGCGCAAGACGGGTAACCACGCGCGCATTTTGCTACAATGTGGGCATCATTGATTAGCGTGCCGTACAGGCACAACAGGCCAGACACCATGAAAGAGATAGAAAAGGCAGAGATTAAGCGCCTTAGCGACCTGCTGGACGCACTGAACCACAAAGACACCCTGGTGATCCAACAGGGTAATCTTGATTTGATTGCGCAGCACACCAAAGAAAAAGAGAAGCTGGCAGCGGAAATCGAACGTTTGAAAGGCGTTCGCGTTGAGAAGCTGAGTGCAGAAGCGCAAAAGCTGAACCAATTGCCGTTCAGCCGTGAAATCACCAAGAAAGAACAGGCGGATATGGGCACGTTGAAGAAAAACGTGCGCGGCCTGATCGTGGTGCATCCGATGACTGCGCTGGGCCGTGAGATGGGCCTGAAAGTGGTCACCGGTTACGCCAAAAAAGCCTTCTGATCGTCGGTACCCGTCATCACTGACGTTGAATTCCCCGTCACTGACTTGAGTCTGTGACGGGAGTTCTTGCCGCAACGCCGATTATTTTGGCTATGTGGTGCCCAGCGTTATAGCTTGGTGGTGAAATACGCCTTGGTCTGATAGGGCACAGTGACGGTTTCTCTGCCTTGCAACTCCCCCTCTTCTGCCACCAATTGCCGAATCTGATCGATCACCTGTTCTTGCTGTTGCCGCGGCAACGCGGCGATAAAGCTGGTGGAACGCACCCGGTTATAAATCACATCCTCTATCGCGCCTTGATGGCCAAGCATAAATACCTGTTCTTGTAGCGCATCCAGCCCTTTGAACGGGAAAAGTTTACGCCATTCGCCGGTGTAAAAACGCGGTGCGTCGCCTTCGTGGCGGTCGACAATCTGATTCAGCTTACGTACCCAGCTCACGCGAGCATCACGCATATTCCACACCAAACCAAGCTTGCCACCGGGCTTGAGGATACGTTGGATCTCGGCCAACGCCTTCGGCGTGGCAAACCAATGGAAAGACTGCGCGCAGACCACTGCGTCAACCGACTCATCCGGCAGCGGGATCGACTCGGCCGTGCCCGCCAATGTCTTCACCTGCGGCAGCGCTGCCGAGAGTTTTTCCAGCATCTGTGCCACGGGTTCAACGGCGATGACCTGTGCCCCCGTTTCCAGTAAGCGTGGGGTGAACTTGCCGGTGCCGGCCCCAAGATCGATCACCGTCATACCTGCATGAAGGCCGATGGTATCGCGCAGCCAGGCAGCGATCTCCGGTGGATAATCCGGCCGTCCTTTAACGTAACGATCGGCGTTGGCCTGGTAACCCGCGGCTGCGGCATGGTGGATCGGATGAGACGAGGTGTTCATAACGTTGCTCCTGCCTGAAAGAGGTTGTCGGAACGACCGACGCTGAACAGTATAGGCGGATGAAAAGGGGTGGCGCAGCATGCCGCGCCACGTTTATTCCCAACAACCTATTTAGCGGCCCAACAAACGGCGATTAAAGTCTTCGAGACGGCCTTCGGTGATACGCGTGAGCATGGTTTTGCTCCAACTGGCAGATAGCCCAGCAACGGCCAGCAGGCGGCGATATTGTTCTTCATCAAACGGCATATGCCAGGCGATGCTAATGGCTTCGGCGACAGAAACATCACTGTTGCGCATGACCCGTTCCAGCGGATGATCGCCGCTGACTTTACCGGCAGACACCACGCGGTACAGCCAGCCACACCGGCCACTTTGCTGCATCAGCACTGAAATGTCATCGATATCAAAATGGTAGTTGAGCTTGAAGCAGGGGGAGCGTGGCTGGGTGACCTGGATCAGCGCTTCGCCCCAGCGGAAGATGTCACCCATAAACACGTTGTGTTCGGTCAGCCCCAGGGTAGAGATATTCTCGCCAAAAGCGGGTGCGCTGAACTGTTCGGCCTGCGCCGGGAACTGTTCACGCCAGTGGTCATAATGCTCACGTGGATAGTGGCACAGCGCGCGGTCTGGCCCGCCGTGATAACTTTTCTCCGCCTGTTCGTCGCCTTCCAGGCCAAGCGGGGTCAGCTTGACTGCACCGTCCACCAAGCGCTTGGCGATGCCGCTAGGCCGCCCGCCTTCATAGGGTTGGACAGTGCCGATATAAACCTCAGGTTGATGCATATGCGCCTCCATGTCTCGCGTCGATGGACAAGCATAGCCTGAGTTGGTAGAGGGGAACAATAACCCGCCCGAGAGGTTTCGGGCGGGAGATAATTAGAACGTAGTCCAGTTGTCTTGTGCGTCGGTATGGGGGGCAGGTTGTTTACTGGTTGAGGCTTTCGGTGCTGAGGTTCTCACCGCAACAGGTGCCTGCTGCTCCGCCAAACGGAACACCGACACGCTTTGCAGCAGCATTTCCGCCTGTTCTTCCAGGGAGTCGGCAGCGGCAGCAGATTCTTCCACCAACGCGGCGTTCTGCTGGGTGGTGTGATCCATTTCGACGATTGCCTGGCCGATTTGGGCGATGCCGCGGGTTTGCTCGTCGGAGGCTGCGGCGATTTCCGCCATAATGTCACGCACATGGGTAACCGACAGGACAATTTGTTCCATGGTATTGCCGGTGTTTTCCACCAGGGTGGTACCGGTCTGTACCCGACTGACGGATTCGGTAATCAGCCCTTCGATCTCTTTCGCTGCCTGGGCGCTGCGCTGTGCCAGATTACGGACCTCGCTGGCCACTACCGAGAAGCCGCGGCCTTGCTCCCCGGCGCGCGCGGCTTCTACTGCCGCGTTAAGCGCCAGAATATTGGTCTGGAAAGCAATGCCGTTGATCAGGGTGGTAATTTCGGCGATTCGCTGCGAACTGCTGGAAATGTCGCGCATCGTGCTGACCACGTTCTCGACCAGCTTGCCGCCCTGCTGGGCCGTTTGTGACGCATCGGTGGCCAGCTGATTGGCGTGGTGGGCGTTTTCGGCGTTTTGTTTCACCGTAGCGGTCAGTTGCTCCATGCTGGCGGCCGTCTCTTCCACTGCGGCAGCCTGTTGTTCAGTACGTGAGGACAAATCGGTATTACCCGCGGCAATCTCTGCGGCGGCGGTGGACACCTGGCTGACCCCCATCTGGATTTTCTCAATCATATCGCGCAGGTTTTGGCTCATGGCCGCGACGGCGTTCAGTAACTGGCCCAGTTCATCACGACGGGTGCTGGTCTGTGCCTGTCGCAGATCGCCACTGGCGATGCGTTCCGCCAGCGCGAGAGTGCTTTGCAACGGCCGGGTGATCTGCAATGTGATACGCCAGGCAACCAGCAAGCCGACGATGATGGCAATCAGCGTGGTAATGCCCATTTGCATCTGTGCCGAATTGATGTCGTTATGGGTTTGCGTCAATTCATCCTGTAAGAAGGCGTTGACCAGTGTGCCGACTTCCTGCGCACTGTTGCCCAGGCGTTGGCTGATTAACTGTTCCTGTTGATAGGCCGGCAGGTAGGCTTCAATGCGGTTTTTATAGTCGTCGAGAGCGGTCAGCAAGGGTTGCAGCAGAGGACGTTGGGCGTCGCTGAGCCGTCGGCTCAGCGCATTTGCGGCGCTACGTGCGTCGTCAATTGCTGCGATCAGCGGTGCTTCGGATTCGGCGCTCAGGCTCAGTAACAGGCCGCGAGCCCCGTAGCGCACCAGCGTCAGCTTCTGGTTCAACTGAATAAAGGCCAGTTGCAGGTCACCATTAGTGAGTTGGCGCTCCACCTGGTTCAGGTTGTCCTGCACTTCCGACATGTTCCAGCTTTGGCGCACGGCATCTTTCGCCGCCACCGCCTTTTCGAAGGCGTTTTGCTGCTGCTGGTATTGGCTGATCAGCACGACCAAACGCTGAAGGTCTTTTTTGCTCTGAGGATCCCAATTCAGGTTCTGGCCCTGGTTGATCAGCTTCACCGCATTTTCGATGCTGGTGCGGTTATTGTTGAGGTATTCCGGTTTGTAGGTTTGCCCGAAGAGCGCACGGTTATATTTGGCCTGATTGATTTCGTCGTTCAGACGATTGCTAAAATCGATGCGATAGGCCCGTGATTCAATGATATGGAGATACTGTGCGCCAGTACCGGCGATGATTGCGGTCAGCAACAGCATGAGACCAAATCCGAGACCGAGCTTTTTACCGACGGTGAGATGAACGAACTTTCCTGCCAATGTTTGCAATGCCGCCATAATGATTTTCCTTTCCGGGCGAACGTCAATTGAACAAACCATCGGCAAAGAGCGGTCAAACTTTAGCGAATTTTGGTCAAAAAAATACCCGCATTAAGCGGGTATCTTTATTGCCGGGTGCGAATTACTTCTTCGCAGCGAAGCGTGCAGCGGCTTCATCCCAGTTAACCACGTTCCAGAATGCTTTGATGTAGTCTGGACGTTTGTTTTGATATTTCAGGTAGTAAGCGTGTTCCCACACGTCCAGGCCCACGATTGGGAAACCTGAAGCGCCGGCAACGGCTTCGCCCATCAGCGGGCTGTCTTGGTTAGCGGTAGAGACTACAGCCAGTTTGTCGCCTTTCAGCACCAGCCAAGCCCAACCTGAACCGAAGCGGGTCGCTGCGGCTTTCTCGAACTCTTCCTGGAATTTCTCAACGCTGCCGAAATCACGTTCGATAGCCGCTTTCAGATCGCCACCCAGGGTGGTGCCGATTTTCAGGCCTTTCCAGAACAGGCTGTGGTTAGCGTGACCGCCAGCGTTGTTACGCATGAAGGTGCGCTTGTCAGCAGGCACTTTATCCAGATCCTGGATCAGTTCTTCAACGCTGTATTGAGCCAGTTCTGGGTAAGCTTCCAGCACGGTGTTGGCGTTGTTAACGTAAGTCTGGTGGTGTTTGGTGTGATGGATTTCCATCGTCTGCTTGTCGAAATGCGGTTCCAGTGCGTCGTAGGCGTACGGCAGGGATGGCAGTGAGTAACTCATAATCATCATCTCCAAGGGTATATGGGCGGCGCATTATGTGAGCACCGCGTAAGCAGTCGGATCATTATAGTTATTTAAATGATATTGAAAATGATTATCAATGCCCTACTTATTGTGTGGCTTTAGCCTAATCAACAATGCGCTGCGGGTGGGTAAACACCGTGGCACGGCCGGGTTTACTGAAGCCGACCAACGTGAGGTTGCTGCGTTCGGCGATCTCCACGGCTAATGAAGTGGCCGCCGACACCACGAACAAAATCTCCACGCCACACATCGCAGCCTTCTGCACCATTTCATAGCTGGCACGGCTGGACGTTAATACCGCGCCCTGCTGCCAACCCTGTTGTGCACGGACGCCGAGCAGTTTATCCAGGGCAACATGACGGCCGACGTCTTCACATCCACCGAGCAATTCCCCTTGCGGCGATAACCAGGCGGCGGCATGGGTGCAACCGGTCAGTTGCCCCACTTCCTGCACTTCTCGCAGTTGTTTCAATGCGGAATCAAGATGGGTGAGGGAAAAGCGCTGGGTGAAAGGTAGCGCAGGCAGCGGACGGAAAATATCCGCCAACTGTTCAATACCACATACGCCGCAGCCGGTGCGGCCTGCCATGGCGCGACGGCGTGCCTTCAAACCGGTAAAACGACGGCTGGAGAGCTCTATTTGTACCTCCAACCCGTTACAGGTTTGGTTAATCTCTATACTGTAGATATCGCGTGGTGATTCGATGATGCCTTCCGACAGGGAAAAACCCAGGGCGAATGCCTCCAGATCTTTGGGCGTGCACATCATGACCACGTGAGAGATGCCGTTATAGACCAGCGCAACCGGGACTTCTTCCGCCAGCCAGTCCGGCTGTGCGGTGGCGAGTTGCCCGCGTTGATGAACCTGAGCCTGGGTCACCCCTGTGAGCTGTGTCTCATTTATAAGTTGGTCTGAGTTTATATTGTTCACTTAACTGGCACCTGTTTGTAACAACCACATACACGCTGTGGTAATATTGCCACCGTAAAAACAACAGTAATTTTAGCGCTTCCCGCTTCCAGGGGGAAAGCGCCATTTGAAACAATGTGACAATCGCGAGTGAAAGGAGACCCCCATGCAGGTCAGCAGAAGGCAGTTCTTTAAGATCTGCGCTGGCGGTATGGCAGGAACGACGGTGGCTGCGCTGGGTTTTGCCCCAGAAGTCGCGTTAGCGGAAACCCGGCAGTACAAACTGCTGCGCGCCCGTGAAACCCGTAATACCTGTACGTATTGTTCCGTCGGCTGTGGGCTGTTGATGTACAGCCTTGGTGATGGCGCCAAAAACGCCAAAGAAAGCATTTTCCACATTGAAGGGGACCCGGATCACCCGGTCAACCGCGGCGCGCTTTGCCCGAAAGGCGCGGGTCTGGTCGACTTTATCCACAGTGCAAGCCGTCTTCAGTATCCAGAATACCGTGCGCCAGGCTCTGACAAATGGCAACGCCTCACTTGGGACGACGCCTTCACGCGCATCGCCAAGCTGATGAAAGAAGACCGTGACGCCAATTTTGTGAAAACGAACGAACAGGGCGTGACCGTCAACCGCTGGCTCAGCACCGGCATGTTGTGTGCCTCCGCGTCCAGTAACGAAACCGGGTATTTGACCCAAAAATTTAGTCGCGCTCTCGGCATGCTTGCCGTAGACAACCAAGCACGTGTCTGACACGGACCAACGGTAGCAAGTCTTGCTCCAACATTTGGTCGCGGTGCGATGACCAACCACTGGGTTGATATCAAGAACGCGAATCTGATTATCGTCATGGGCGGTAATGCGGCGGAAGCGCATCCGGTGGGGTTCCGCTGGGCGATGGAAGCCAAAATTCATAATAAAGCCAAGCTGATCGTGATCGATCCGCGCTTTACCCGTACCGCATCGGTGGCGGATTTTTACACGCCTATTCGTTCCGGGACCGACATTGCTTTCCTGTCGGGCGTGTTGCTGTACCTGATGACCAACGACAAAATTAACCGCGAATACGTTCACGCCTACACCAACGCCAGCTTGCTGGTGCGAGAAGACTTCACCTTCGAAGATGGCCTGTTCAGCGGTTACGATGCAGAAAACCGCAAGTACGATAAAACCACCTGGAACTACCAGCTCGATGAAAACGGCTTTGCCAAGCGTGATCTGACGCTGCAGGATCCGCGTTGCGTGTGGAACATGCTGAAACAGCACGTCAGCCGTTATACGCCAGAGGTGGTGAACAACATCTGCGGTACGCCTACCGACGATTTCATCAAGGTGTGCGAATACATTGCCGAAACGTGCGTGGCGGATAAAACCGCGTCGTTCCTGTACGCCCTGGGCTGGACTCAGCACTCGGTCGGCGCACAGAACATTCGCACCATGGCAATGATCCAGCTGTTGCTCGGCAACATGGGTATGGCTGGCGGTGGCGTCAATGCGCTACGTGGCCACTCCAATATCCAGGGGCTGACCGATCTGGGCCTGCTGTCACAGAGCCTGCCAGGCTATATGACATTACCTTCAGAAAAGCAGACCGATATCGACACTTACCTGAAAGCAAACACGCCGAAAGCGGTGTTGCCGGGCCAGGTGAACTACTGGAGCAACTATCCGAAATTCTTCGTCAGCATGATGAAGAGCTTCTACGGTGATAAGGCGCAGAAGGACAACAGTTGGGGCTTTGACTGGTTGCCGAAGTGGGACAAAGGCTACGATGTGTTGCAGTACTTCGAGCTGATGTCACAAGGCAAGGTCAACGGTTACTTCTGCCAGGGCTTCAACCCGGTGGCGTCGTTCCCGAACAAGAACAAGGTGGTGGCGTCGCTGTCAAAACTGAAGTTCCTTGTGACCATTGATCCACTCAATACCGAAACGTCCAACTTCTGGCAGAACCACGGTGAATTTAACGACGTCGATCCGTCGAAGATTCAAACCGAGGTATTCCGTTTGCCGTCCAGCTGCTTCGCCGAAGAAAACGGGTCTATCGTGAATTCCGGGCGCTGGCTGCAATGGCACTGGAAAGGGGCTGATGCCCCAGGTGAAGCGAAGCACGACGGGGAAATCCTGGCGGGCATCTTCATGCGTCTGCGTGAGATGTATGCGCGTGATGGCGGTGCAGTGCCGGAGCAGGTACTGAACATGACCTGGGATTACCTGACGCCGGAAGATCCCGCTTCGGAAGAAGTGGCGATGGAAAGCAACGGCAAGGCATTGGCAGATATCCTCGACGCTGACGGCAAAGTGTTGGCGAAGAAGGGTGAGCAACTCAGTACTTTTGCGCATCTGCGCGATGACGGTACCACTGCCAGCGGCTGTTGGATCTTCGCCGGTAGCTGGACGCAGGCCGGTAACCAGATGGCACGACGTGACAATGCCGATCCGTCTGGCCTCGGCAATACGCTGGGCTGGGCCTGGGCTTGGCCGCTCAATCGCCGCATTCTGTACAACCGTGCTTCGGCCGATCCGCAAGGCAAGCCTTGGGATCCAAAACGTCAGTTGCTGGAGTGGGACGGTGCCAAGTGGGGCGGGGTGGATATCCCGGACTACAGTGCCGCTGCACCAGGCAGTGATGTCGGACCATTCATCATGCAGCCAGAAGGCATGGGCCGCTTGTTTGCCGTCGATAAAATGGCGGAAGGGCCGTTCCCGGAACACTACGAGCCGTTTGAAACGCCGCTCGGCACTAACCCGCTGCACCCGAACGTGGTTTCCAACCCGGCGGCGCGGGTGTTCAAGGACGATCTGGCGGCGATGGGAACCTCCGACAAGTTCCCGTATGTCGGTACGACGTACCGGTTGACCGAACACTTCCACTACTGGACCAAGCATGCGGTGCTAAACGCTATCGCGCAGCCGGAGCAGTTTGTGGAAATTGGCGAGTCGCTGGCGGCGAAAAAAGGCATCCAGCATGGCGATACGGTGAAGGTCAGCTCCAACCGCGGCTTTATCAAGGCCAAGGCTGTAGTGACCAAGCGTATTCGTACCTTGCAGGTGCACGGTCAGGATGTGGACACCATCGGTATCCCGATCCACTGGGGTTACGAAGGGGTGGCGAAGAAAGGCTTTATTGCCAACACGCTGACGCCGTTTGTCGGTGATGCCAATACGCAGACGCCAGAGTTCAAGGCGTTCCTGGTTAACGTGGAAAAGGTGTAACGGAGACGAATTATGGCAATGCAATCTCAAGACATCATTCGTAAATCCGCCACCAATGGCTTCACGCCGGCGCCCCGCGCCCGTGACCACCAGGAAGAAGTGGCTAAACTGATCGATGTCACCACCTGTATCGGCTGTAAGGCCTGTCAGGTGGCTTGTTCCGAATGGAACGACATCCGCGATGAAATCGGTCACAACGTCGGGGTATACGATAACCCCGCCGATCTGACGGCCAAGTCGTGGACGGTGATGCGCTTCTCCGAAGTGGAGGAAAACGGCAAGCTGGAGTGGCTGATCCGCAAAGACGGCTGCATGCACTGTGCCGATCCGGGCTGCCTGAAGGCGTGCCCGTCGGAAGGGGCGATCATCCAGTACGCCAACGGCATTGTCGACTTCCAGTCAGAGCACTGCATCGGCTGTGGTTACTGCATCGCGGGTTGCCCCTTTGATGTGCCGCGCATGAACAAGGACGACAACCGGGTTTACAAATGTACCCTGTGCGTCGATCGCGTTGATGTCGGCCAGGAGCCCGCGTGTGTGAAGACCTGTCCGACCGGTGCCATCCATTTCGGCACCAAGGACGCCATGAAGGAGATCGCCGCCGAACGCGTCAGCGAGCTGAACAGCCGTGGTTATCAGAACGCCGGTCTGTACGATCCGGCAGGCGTAGGCGGCACCCATGTGATGTACGTGCTGCACCATGCCGACAAACCGCAGCTCTATCACGGTTTGCCAGATAACCCGACGATCAGCCCGGCGATCACGTTCTGGAAAGGCGTGTGGAAGCCCCTGGCGGCCATCGGCTTTGCCGCCACCTTTGCGGCCAGCGTGTTCCACTATGTCGGTGTCGGTCCTAACCGCGTCGACGAGGACGAAGACGATGAGCCGCACGATGAGGAGACGCGCAAATGAAGAAGGAAAAGCGTATTCAGCGTTATAGCGCGCCGGAACGAATCAACCATTGGATTGTGGCGTTCTGCTTTGTGTTTGCCGCCATCAGTGGGTTGGGGTTCTTTTTCCCCTCCTTCAACTGGTTGATGAACATTCTCGGTACGCCGCAGTTGGCGCGTATTCTGCACCCCTTTGTTGGGGTGATTATGTTTGCGGCCTTCCTGCTGATGTTCCTGCGTTACTGGAAGCACAATCTGATCAACCGTGAAGACATCGTCTGGGCTAAAAACATCCAAAAAATCGTCATGAACGAGGAAGTGGGTGACACCGGGCGTTATAATTTCGGTCAGAAGTGCGTATTCTGGGCGGCAATCATTAGCCTGGTGCTGCTGTTGGCCAGCGGTGTAGTGATCTGGCGGCCATACTTTGCGCCAGCCTTCCCGATACCGCTGATCCGTATCGCGCTGTTGGTGCATTCGCTGGCGGCGGTGGGTCTTATCATCGTGATTATGGTGCACATTTACGCCGCGCTTTGGGTAAAAGGCACCATTACTGCCATGGTGGAAGGCTGGGTGCCGGCGGCCTGGGCTAAAAAACATCACCCGCGCTGGTACCGAGAGGTCCGCGAGAAACAACAGGAAGACAAACCCTGAATGAGTATCCGCATTGTTCCTAAAGAGCAGCTAGGGGCACAGCGCGAGAAGTCCACAACGGCGGAAACCATCCCGCCGTTACTTTTCGCGAATCTGAAAAGCCTGTATAGCCGCCGCGCTGAACGTCTTCGCACGTTGGCGACTGATAATCCGCTGGGCGACTATCTGAACTTTGCCGCACAGTTGGCTGAAGCGCAGCACCACGCGCTGCATGACAACCCACTACAGCTTGATCTTACCGAAGCCCTGCAGCAAGGGGCCGCCAGCGGCAAACCGCCCTTGGATTTGAGCATTTACCCGCGTAGTGAGCATTGGCACAAGCTGTTGAACTCGCTGATCGCGGAGCTGCGCCCGGAAGCGCCAGAGCATGTTCTGGCGGTGCTGGATAATCTGGAAAAGGCATCGGCACATGAGTTGGAACTGATGGCTCAGGCGCTGCTTAACCAAGAATTCAGCAAAATCGGCAGTGAGAAGGCCCCCTTTATCTGGGCGGCGTTATCGCTCTATTGGGCGCAGATGGCCAGCCAGATCCCGGGCAAGGCACGGGCTGAATATGGTGAGCATCGCCAATTCTGCCCCGTGTGCGGTAGCATCCCGGTAGCCAGTGTTGTGCATATTGGCACCGTCAGCGGTCTGCGCTATTTGCACTGTAACCTGTGTGAAAGCGAGTGGCATGTGGTGCGGATAAAATGCAGCAACTGCGAACAGACCCGCGATCTCAACTACTGGTCGTTGGACAGCGAACTGGCTGCGGTGAAGGCGGAGAGCTGTGGCGACTGCGGCACCTACCTGAAAATTCTTTATCAGGAAAAAGACCCGCAGGTTGAGGCGGTGGCGGACGATTTGGCCACGCTGGTGCTCGATGCCAAAATGGAAGACGAAGGTTTTGCCCGTAGCAGCATCAACCCATTCCTGTTCCCTGGGGAATGATGGCCTCCGGCTACTGCGCTGCGGCATGTTGACCTTGGGCAGTGCCGGCCTCCTCAGATACTGCGTGTACGCTGCGGGGCCTGTGCGCTGTCCGCGCTCACACTGCCGTTGCTCGCTACGCGTCTTCGGCAGTGAACAACAATGATCAATTTCAGACTGGGCTTCTGGCATTCGCCCGGGCGAGTTGCTACGTTTATACCCGTCATACTTGAAGCAGCATCTTTGTTGGCTGCGCCTACTCACCCCTGTCACATAGTTGGCTATGTTCCCGGGGATTTGCAGACTTGCCGCCTCGATGCAGCTCCAATTATTTAAGGTATACGCAATGACGTGCAAAGCGAAAGGAAAGGGACGGACGATGTTGAAGACCATTGCGAAATTCACTGCGGTTGCTGTTGTCGCTATCGGGCTGGCGGCCTGTGACAACAAGGACGATACCAAACCGGCAGTACCAAAACCGGATACCAAACCGACCGTCACGCAACCCGCGCCGCCCCCAGCGGTAGTGGAGACCCAACCGGCCCCGGCTCCCGGGCTGAAAGTCTTGCTGCAAAAAGGCAGTATTAGCTTTGAACTGCCGCCGGGCTTTAGCGATCAGACCAAGAACAGCGGCATCATTAACGACAACAAGTCGACGATTCAACGCTTCCTCGACGGAAAATCGCGCCAAAGTACGGTATCTTCTGAGGTGATCCCGCCTGACGATATGAAGCTCAATACCAGCGATAAAATGCTCAAAGAGCTCACCCAGAGCATTATCACCGAGCTGGGGGATCGCTATCAAAATATCCAGACCACCAAAGAAGAGACGTTTACCGTGGGTAAACAGAAATTCCACCGGGTGGATACTGAGCAGAGCGTCAACGGGCAGAAGGTGGTGTCTACCATCGTGTTAACGGTGTTCAATAAGCGGGTGGTGACATTGCAAATGTTGTCGCCGGCCAAAACGCCGGAGGCGCATCAGGCGCTGGTTCAGCGGATTATCGACTCGCTGGCGGTGAAATAACAACGCTGTGGTTTGCAAGCCGAGGGGAAGACTGATGAAGCTTATAGGCAGTTACACCAGCCCTTTTGTCCGCAAGATTTCCGTGATGCTGCTGGAAAAGGAGATCGCGTTCGAATTTGTTAACGATCCGCCCTATGAGCCCGGCAGCCGGGTAGTGGAGCTAAATCCGCTTGCCAAGGTACCGGTGCTGGTGGCCGATGACGGCGCGGTATTTTACGATTCGCGCGTGATCGCCGAATACCTGGAAACCTTGCCCCTGGCGCCGGCGTTTTTACCTGCCGACCGCATGGCAGCACTGCATATCCGCCAGGTAGAAGCGTTAGCCGATGGCGTGACTGAGGCCGCCGCCACGCTGTTTCGCGAGAGCAAACGGGCATCGGAGAAACAGGACGAAAACTGGATCCTACGGCACCGTGACAAGCTGACACACGGGCTGGATGCGCTGGAAAAACTGGCGCAGGAAAAAAAACGCCTGAATGCCGAGGTGCTGACGCTGGCGGATATAGCGACCGGCTGCGCGCTGGGTTATCTCAATTTTCGCCGTATCATGCCTAACTGGTGCGTTGAGCGCCCTGCGTTGATCAAACTGGCCGAACGCTTGTTTGCCCGCGAAAGCTTTGCCCGCACGATGCCCCCCTGATTTTCTCTCACCCCGCTGCGGCGGGGTTCTGCTTTATGCCGAGACCACAACACTTAAACCGAGCGACCATGAGCACTGAATCCCAGCACCTTTACAGCCAGTTACCCGCCATTGATCGTCTGCTGCGTGACCCCGCGATCGAGCCCTTAGTGGCGCAGCATGGCCAAACGTTGATAAGCGAACTGTTGCGCCAACTGCAATTGCAGGCGCGTGAGACGATAAAACAACAGCAACAGTTACCCGACTGGTGCGGTGACTGGCCGCAGGCGCTTGGCGCCGCGTTGATGCAACGGCAGCGTTCAGCATTGGCGCCCGTGTTTAACCTGAGCGGTACCGTGCTGCACACTAACCTTGGCCGCGCCTTACTGGCGCAACCGGCTATCGAGGCGGTAACGCGCTCGATGGGCTCGGCGGTGACGCTGGAATATGATCTGGATGGTGCCGGGCGTGGGCATCGCGACCGTGCTATTGCAGATGTGCTGTGTCAGCTGACGGGGGCGGAGGATGCCTGCATCGTCAATAACAATGCGGCGGCAGTATTGCTGATGTTGGCGGCGATCGCGCCGGGTAAGCAGGTGGTCGTGTCACGCGGTGAGCTGGTAGAAATTGGCGGGGCTTTCCGTATCCCCGACGTGATGCGTCAGGCAGGCTGCCAGTTGGTCGAAGTGGGCACTACCAACCGCACTCATCTGAAAGACTACCGCAATGCGATTAACGATCAGACTGGCCTGCTGATGAAAGTACATACCAGTAATTACAGTATTCAAGGATTTACCGCTGCGGTAGACGAAGCTGAACTGGCGCAGCTTGGCGCAGAATATGGCCTGCCAACGGCTACCGATCTGGGCAGTGGCTCGCTGATTGATATGGCGCAGTACGGCCTGCCGGCCGAACCTATGCCACAACGGCTGCTGGCGGCCGGGGTGGATCTGGTGACATTTTCCGGCGACAAACTGCTGGGTGGCCCGCAGGCGGGCATTATCTTAGGCAAAAAGGCGCTGATTGCCCGGTTGCAGCAGCACCCACTGAAGCGCGCACTGCGCGTTGGCAAACTGACGCTGGCTGCGCTGGAGGCCACCTTGCGCCTCTATCAGCAACCCGAACTGCTGGCGCAACATCTGCCGACGCTGCGTTTATTGACGCGCCCACAGCAGGCAATGGAAGACGCCGCACAGCGTCTGTTACAGGCGCTCACACCGCAGTTCAGTGCGCAATTCCGCCTGCGAGCCGAACCCTGTTGGTCGCAGATTGGCAGTGGCTCGTTGCCGGTGGATCGGCTACCGAGCTATGCATTGACCTTTGAGCCGCTTGATGGCCGTGGGGCAACCCTGGAGGCATTGGCTGAGCGTTGGCGCCGTCTGCCGCAGCCGGTGATTGGCCGGATTAACGACGGCAGGCTCTGGCTGGATCTACGCTGTCTGGAGCAGGAAGACGCATTGATTGAGGCGCTGAGCGCATGATTATTGCCACCGCCGGCCATGTCGATCATGGCAAAACCACCCTGTTACAGGCGATCTCCGGGATCAACGCAGATCGCCTGCCGGAAGAAAAACGCCGTGGCATGACCATAGATCTGGGCTATGCCTACTGGCCACAGCCTGATGGCCGAGTGTTGGGTTTTATCGACGTGCCTGGCCATGAAAAATTCCTCGCCAATATGCTGGCGGGCGTTGGCGGCATCGATCATGCCTTATTGGTGGTGGCCTGCGACGATGGCGTGATGGCACAAACCCGAGAACATTTGGCTATCCTGCGTTTGAGCGGGCGCCCGGCATTGACGGTGGTACTCACCAAGGCCGATCGAGTAGATGACGCGCGTGTTGATGACGTGCGGCGGCAGATTGACGACGAGCTGACGCGGCAGGGCTGGCCTCAAACACCCCTGTTCGTGACGGCTGCACAACAGGCTCGGGGTATCGACGCATTACGTACGCACCTGCTGGCGTTGCAACCTGATGAACACGCGTTAACGCGCCGCTTCCGCCTGGCGGTGGATCGCGCGTTCAGCGTGAAAGGCGCAGGTTTGGTGGTGACAGGCACCGCGTTGGGGGGGCAGGTCGCGGTGGGCGATACCTTGTGGCTGACGGGCGCAGATGCCCCCGTGCGGGTACGCGGCTTGCACGCCCAAAACCAATCGGTTGAGCAGGCGCAGGCCGGGCAGCGTATCGCATTAAACATCAGCGGTGATATCAGTAAAGAACAGGTGGCGCGCGGTGACTGGCTGCTGGCCAAGAAACCGCGGGTGGCCACCGAGCGTATTCTTGTCGCGTTGGATGCCGACCAGCCGATACGGCACTGGCAGCCTTTGCATTTGCATCATGCTGCCAGCCATATCACCGGGCGGATTTCTCTGCTGAATGAGACGTTGGCGGAGCTTATCCTCGATCGCCCGCTGTGGTTGGCGGAAAACGACCGGCTGGTGCTGCGGGATATTGGCGCACGCCAGACACTGGGCGGCGCAAGGGTGTTGAGTTTGACGACGCCGAAGCGTGGCAAGCGCCAACCGGAATATCTGGCCTGGCTGGCATCACTGGCGCAGGCTGACAACGACCGGCAAGCCTTGGCACTGCATCTGCCCAATGGGGCGCTGGATCTGGCGGCGTTTGCCTGGGCACGGCAGCTCACCGACAGCGAGCTGGCAGCGATGTTGGCGGGCCACGAGCTGCTGATTGCCGGCGATATGGCGCTAGCGCAGGAGAATGCGCTGCAGAGCCAACAGAGGTTGTTGCAGGTATTGGCTGAGTATCACCAACAGCATGCCGATCAACTCGGCCTCGGGCGTGCCCGGCTGCGGCGTATGGCTCTGCCACAGCTCTCTGAACCACTGGTATTTATGATGATCGATCGGCTGTTGTCAGCCGGGTTGATCATTAATACGCGAGGCTGGTTGCACTTGCCGGAGCATGGCCTGGCGTTCAGTGCAGAAGAACAGACACTGTGGGCACGTATCGACCCCCTGTTCGGCGACGAGGCCTGGTGGGTGCGCGATCTGGCTGCTGAGTTGGGCGAGGACGAGGCGCGCGTGCGGGCGACATTGCGTAAAGCCGCACAGTTAGGCCAGGTTACGGCGGTGGTGGTGGATCGGTACTATTCAAGTCGGCGTATTGAACAGTTTGCCGCGTTGATTCGTGAGCTGGATGCGGCGCAGGGCAGTGCGAACGCGGCGGACTTCCGCGATCGGCTCGGCGTCGGCCGCAAGCTGGCCATTCAGGTATTGGAATTCTTCGATCGCAGCGGTTTTACCCGCCGCAAGGGTAACCAGCATCTGCTGCGAGATGCTGGTCTTTTTGGCGGGTAAGCGGGGCGAAGGCCCCGCTTGGTTTAAAGCGCTTCGGTCGGCGTCGAGGTTGCGTCGCCATTGCGGCGTTTGCTGAGGAACAGCGCCACCAGTGCCAGCCAACACAGGCCGCTTATCAGGTTGAACAGATTGAACACCCCACTGCCGCCCCACACGTAAGCCACTTTTGCCAGTTCGATGCCGACGGTAAATACCATCATGCTCAGCATGCCCATGGTGGCGGAGACGGTACCCTTACTGACGTTACTGGAGAACAGCGTCAGGCGGTACAACCCGGCGTTAGCCAGCCCAATACCGTAAGCGTACAGGCTCAGGCCCGCGGTCATCCACAGGTAAGCGTGGCTAGAGAATAGCGTAGCCAGTGCCGCAATCAGCAGCCCCAGCATCATGGGTACCGCACCCAGTTTGATCAGGCGTTGTACGCTGTTCTTACCGGTCATGCGTGCCAGCGTTAGGTTACCGAGGATCAGCGCGCCAAATACCGGGATTTGCAGCAGACCGTAGTCCAGCGTCGACAGTGACTCGCCGCTGATCAGGATCACCGGTGATTGGGCGATCCAGGCCAGCAGCGGCAGGCTGGCGAAGCCGATAGCCAGCGCTCCACAGATAAAGCGGCGGTTGGCCAGAACCTGGCGATAGTCGCGCCACAGATTGGCTGCCGAGAGTTTTTCACCCTGTAGCGAAGCGGTTTCCGGCATGGCTTTCCACAGGCCGTAAAACGCAAAAGCCGCCAATGCCGCAAACAGCACGAACATGCTCTGCCACGGCGCGACGTGGATCAGCGCGGCACCGGCCAGCGGCCCGAGCAGCGGGGCAATCAGCGCCACGTTGGCCATCAGCGCGGTGATTTTTATGCACACCGACTCTTCAAAGGATTCCTGTATCGTGGCGTACCCCACCGCACCGATAAAGCACAAGCCAATCCCCTGCAAGAAACGCATAAAGATAAACTGCTCGATGTTAGTCACCAGCAAAATGGCGAGACAGGCGACGATAAAGAACGCCACGCCAGCCAGCATCACCGGACGACGACCACGGCGATCCGACAACGGCCCCAGTAGCCATTGCAGGAAAATACCGCCAGCCAGATAGGCGGTCATTGAGGTTGGCACCCACTCTTCACCGGCGTTGAAATCTGCCACCACGGCCAGCATGCCCGGCTGGATCATATCGTTAGCGATATAGGTGGCAAATTCAAACAGCACCAGACAAAGAGGGAATAAAAGCGCCTGTCGACCCAAGCGAGCCGCAGGTGGTAATGTTGTTTTCATATTTATTGTACTGAAAGTAAAGAGAAAATAAGGAACTGTCAGGGCGGGAAGCGCAATCTGAGCGAGTTGTGGCGGCTATTTTGCCGCCAATTGTTCACCTTAGCAATAATAAGGTGTTGTTTCAGCACATTCTGATATTACCCGCCAGGGTTGCCACCCACACTTTCGCTCGTTAACCTCTTTTTAACAGACAAAGATGACAACACTGCGGACGACCTTTTGAGTAATAAAATTGGCTGGATAGATAACTTGCGTGCGGTGGCGTGCATGATGGTGGTGATGATCCACGCGACCACCTATTACGTCACCAGCGGGGTGACTGTGGGTGAGCATAACTGGGACATTGCCAACGTGCTCAATTCTATGTCGCGCGTCTCGGTGCCGTTATTTTTCATGATTTCCGGCTATCTGTTTTTCGGTGAAAAAAGTGCCGGCAAAAAGCATTTCATTCGCATTGGTTGTTGCATCCTGTTCTACAGCGCCATCGCGCTAATCTATATTGCTGCGTTCACTAAAATCGGTTTTTGGCCGTCGCTGCGCGGCATCCTGTTGAAGCCGGTGTTTTACCACCTGTGGTTCTTCTATGCGATCGCAGTGATTTATCTGCTGTCGCCGCTGATCAACGTCAAACCGGTATCACGTCGCTATCTGGCCGGCGTACTGGTGATCCTGGCGGTCATCGCCAACCCCAATACCCATTCCATGACGCTGGGGAATACTCACTTACTGCCGGTCAATTTGTACATCTACGGCGATACTTTTTACTACTTGCTGTATGCGTTGGCTGGCCGAGCCATTGGCATGATGAACACACAAGGGCGCGGTGTCAGCGGGTTGGCGGCATTGGGCTTTGTGGTGAGCGTGGTGTTGATCATCCATGGCACTAAAAGCCAGATGTTTATCAACGGCAACTTCGCCGATACCTACTACATCTACTGCGGCCCACTGGTGTTTATCGCGGCGGTATCACTGATGATCTGGTTTAAGAACTGTTTGCCGGAGCCGATTGGCTGGTTGAGCGTTTTTTCCCGACATTCGCTGGCGATATACGGTTTTCACGCCATTATCGTCAATTTTATGCGTAGCCGACACCTGGAGCTGACGCCCCACCCGTTATTGGATATTTTCTGGGTATTCGGTGTGGCACTGGCGCTCAGTCTACTGCTGTCGATGGGGTTACAGAAAATAGACGGCCGACGGCTGGTATCATAACAGCGTCGCACCGCGCTGCTGGGCGCGGCGCAGTTGGCGGCCAGAGGAAAACCCGGCGGCCAACGCCGCTTTCTCCAGCCCGTACCCTTGCTGCAAGCGCTGTTGCGCCACCGCCAGCCGCAGCTGCTCATGATATTCTCGCACGCTGATGCCGATATGGCTGCGGAACAAGCGCGCCAGATGGCGGCTGCTAACGTGGGCTTTTTCCGCCACCTGTGGCACTGACCATTCGGCTTCCGGTTCGGCGGCCATGACATCCTGTGCGCGATGCACCGCCGGGTGCAAATGGTTGCGGTAGCGCAGCCAGGGCGAAAGCTGTGGGTCGTCGCCGGAGCGGCGAAAATAGACCACCATCTCGCGAGCGATTTCCATCGCCCGTGTGGCACCGCACTGGCGGCTAATCAGGTGCAGCGCCAGATCGATCCCCGCGGTAATGCCTGCGCTGGTGTATAGGCTGCGATCTTCAACAAAGATACGGTTTTCTTTTACTAATGCGCTGGGTGCCTGCTGGCGCAGGCGTTCGATCACGTCGTGATGCGTCGTGCATTGATGGTTGTCGAGTAAACCCGCCTGTGCTGCCAGCAGCGCACCGGAACAGACGCAGACCAGCGTGATACGCTGCCGTTGCAAATCGGGTTGCAGTGTCGCCAGCCAGTGGCGGGCCTGCTCCGCCGGTTCATTGGCGAAGAAACGCTGCGAATCACCCACGCCAGGGACCACCAAAATAGCGCCGTCTTCCAGCCGTTCGGGCAAGGGCAGCAGCTGACTCAGCGTCATGCCTATAGAACAGGTTATCTGCGGTAGCGGGCTTATGTAGTGCAGACTGAACTGCCCGGCCAGACGCAAGGTTTCTGCCGGGCCGCTGACGTCCAGTGACAGCACGTTGGGCAGCATCAGAAAGTAGACGGCCTGCAGCATGATGACTCCTATGAGAGTTGCGCCAGCACCTCATCCACACTGGCGAGCTGGGCGAAGCGGTCGACCAGCACGGTCTCAGTATGCCGTTTGAGCTGTTCAGTGGTAAAGACTTCCCCGTTGGGGTGCTGCATTGGAAACGTCATCGTGGCTTCGGTGACGAAAGTCACCCGATAACCCAGATCGGACGCTACCCGAGTGGTGGTTTCGCAGCACTGTTCAGTGCGGATACCGGAGATAATGAGATGATCAATATTCCGTTCGCGCAACCAGGCGTCCAGGCCGGATTCGGTCAGCGCGTTGTGCACGTGTTTGTGTACTGTGATATCGGCCTGATGATCGAGGAACGGCAGGCGTTTCACCCAACCTGAGGCCAATGAAAAAGGCCCCTGTGGGGACACGTGGAATACATCAACCAGCGCGACACCTTGCTGGTGACACCCCGCGATCAGCCGCGTCAACGCCTGTTGGAAAGCGGGAACATCCTCCTCTTGCCAGAATGGACGGTGCTGGAATGATTGCTGAACATCGATGATCAATAACGCGCTACGTGACATTTTCGGCCCTCCGCCAATTAGGTATAACGCCATACTGCGCCGTTACCTTTCATGACAGAAGGCCAAAAACGGCCATCATAGTGACATCAGCGGACCAGCATCAGGCTTTGCCAACCTGACCTGCCACCAGGCGTCCCCGATGGAAGGTCGCACTGCGCGCCGGCAGGCGAGCGACGGCCTCGGCGGAACAACTGGCATTGACCAGCACGAACTCCGCGCTATCACCGGCTTTGGGCCAGACCCGTTGGCCTTTATCGTTCAACGGCAGCACACCGCCGGTGGAAATCGCCATGGCGCGTGACAGGTGGAACTCGTCGGAACTCCGATAGAGTTGGGCGTAAAGGTTGGCCTTTTCCAGGATGTCACCGGTGCCGAACGGCGACCAGTGGTCGATCACACTGTCGGTTCCGGTCATCACAAATACCCCTTTTTCACTGAGCTGCGGTAGCGGCATCATCAGCCCGCCAATCGGCACCGTAGAGGCAATGGTGATTTGCTGCGCTGCCAGTCGGGTGGCGGTTTCCTCCAGTTCTTTCGGGTTTAGCACGGTCAGGGCAAAGGCGTGGCTGATGGTGACTTTTCCGCGCAAAGAGGGGGTCTTTTCTACGGTGGCGATCATGTAATTGATTGCCGCCACGCCGGCCGGGCTGGTTTCATGCAGGTGAATATCGACGCCTTTACCGGTGTCGAGCGCAATCTGGAACATCGCGTCCAGCGACTTCTCCATGGCGCCGTCGACGTTGGTCGGATCCAGCCCGCCAACGTATTGCACCCCCATCTGCATAGCTTCACGCATCAAACCGTCGACTTTCGAATGCAGCAGGCCGTGCTGCGGGAAGGCAACGATTTCGCAGCTGAAGTCTGCCTGATGTTTTTCCAGTGCCAGTTGCAGGTGTTCCAGGCTTTTCAGCCCGCTGACCGGATCGATATTGCAGTGGCTGCGCGCCACGGTGCTGCCTTTGGATTGCAGCAGGGCGATCAGGTTTTCTGCGCGCTGTTGCGAGGTGGGCAAGAGTTTGGGGATCAGCGTCTGTTCCAGCGCGATCATGTCCATGATGGT
Organism: Serratia sp. NPDC087055; assembly: GCF_044900985.1. Classification (NCBI taxonomy): domain Bacteria; kingdom Pseudomonadati; phylum Pseudomonadota; class Gammaproteobacteria; order Enterobacterales; family Yersiniaceae; genus Serratia; species Serratia sp. NPDC087055. Next base: position 197,756 of record NZ_JBJDOG010000004.1, on the reverse strand, counting down.
TTTGCCCTGACGCGGGCGCGGTGCCTGCCATGGGCCGCTGTAAAAAGTTTTATCCAGATGGATATGCATGTCGCGAAATGCCGGAAGCAGCAACTGACCCTGCGCCTGATAGCGCGGTACACCGGCAGGTGCCGGCGCATCCTTGGCGTGGATAGCGGCAATGTTGCCGTCTTTGATTTCAAGCTGATAGAGCGCAGTGCGGGTGCCGATGACGGTGTCGCCGTCATACTCAAAACCCTCTTCCAGCCGAACGTCGCTCAGCCAGTAGTGGCTGTCGGTCAGGGTCATAGGTGTGGTCTCCGGGACGCATGTGCTGCCCGTTGGTGTGGCGGCCTGCGCCACGCCCCCCGTCAGGCCGATTACTGCACAGGCGGTGGTGATTTTACCGGTTTGGCTGAGGAAAGCTCTGCGGCTTTGTTGTTGGTTTTTTTCCACGTTCAGTTCCTTAATCCAGAGGTGAGGTGCGTCAAAAGACAGCCACCAATTTAGGAGAGGAACCGATGGGGTGGCAGTGACATTTGCCACTGGCGACTATTCGATTTGGCAATAATAGGGGGCGCTGTTTGCCCCCTGAGACTGCTGACAAAGTCCATTGCGGTTAAAAGCTCTGATCTGAGGGCTAATAAGAACAAAGGATTATATCTTCTGATTTACCCCAAACACCCGAAAACCACGTTTTTCGGGTGTTTGTCATCAATCTGGGGGCGCTTTGCCCCCTCCCGGTTTTACATCAAGGGTAACAGGCGGGAATAGAGCTCGCGGAAGGTGCTGCGCAGCGCGGTGTAATGCGAGTGGCGCTCGGCATCGGGGATATGCACCTGCTCCAGCGGCAACTCAGGCAGCAGCGCGCTGAGTGGGCGCTGCGGGTTCAGGGCAATTTGGGCCAGTCGGGCGGCACCCAGCGCCGGGCCAACGTCGCCGCCGGTGCGATACTCCAGCCGTTGACCACTGATATCTGCCAGCATCTGCCGCCAGAATGGGCTGCGTGCGCCGCCGCCAATCAGGGTGATGCCAGAGGGTTGCAAGCCGCTGGCATGCAAGACATCCATACCGTCCGCCAGGGCGAAGCCGACGCCCTCCAGCACGGCTCGCGCCAGATCGTTCGGCCCATGTTGATGGGTCAGGCCCCAGAAGGCGCCTTTGGCATTGGGGTTGTTGTGCGGCGTGCGTTCGCCGGACAGATAGGGCAAAAACCACAGCGGGGCCGCCGCCGGGGGGGCCTGTTCGACATTGCGCAGCAAAGTGGCGACGTCATCGACGTTGGTCAGTTTGCACACCCAGTCCAGACAGGATGCTGCACTGAGGGTAACTGACATCAGGTGCCAGGTGTCAGGCAGCGCATGGCAAAAGCTGTGCACCGCGCTGGCCGGGTTGCTGAGAAAGCCGTCGCTGACCGCAAAGTAGACGCCGGAAGTGCCAAGCGACAGCATTGCCTGTCCGGCCCGATACAACCCGACACCGATAGCCCCGGCGGCATTATCCCCACCGCCTGCCACGACGGGTACTGGCGGCATACCCCAGCGCCGGGCCAGGTCGGTATGCGTTTGCCCAGTAATCTGATTGCCCTCGAAGAGGTGTGGCATTTGGCGGCGGTTCAGGCCGCAGGCGGCCAGCATCTCGTCACTCCAGTCACGCTGCGCCACGTTCAGCCAGCCGGTGCCAGCGGCGTCCGACATGTCGCTGGCGAATTCACCGGTGATACACCAGCGTAAATAATCTTTCGGCAACAGTACTTTATCGATCTGTTCAAATAGCTGGGGTTCATGTTGTTGTACCCACAGCAGTTTAGGGGCGGTGAAACCCGGCATCATCAGGTTACCGGTGATTTGCCGTGATTGCGGCACCGCCTGTTCCAGCGCCTGGCATTGCGCACCACTTCTGCCGTCATTCCACAAGATTGCCGGGCGTAATACCTGTTGCCGCGCATCTAACAGCGTGGCGCCGTGCATCTGCCCGCTGAGGCCAATGGCTTTCACCTGTTGCAGGCTGTGTTGCTTACCCAGCGCCAGCATGGCGCGATCGGTGGCGAGCCACCAGTCCTGCGGCGCTTGTTCTGACCACAGGGGATGGGGGCGGGATATAGGCAACGACTCACCATGGCTGGCAAGCAGTTGGCCCTGCTCACTGAGCAAAATGACTTTTACGCCGGACGTGCCGAGATCGATGCCGATATACATTGAAAAGATCCTTAAAGGCGCGGCGAGTGCCGCGCGGGGTCAATTAGCCGAACAAATAGCGGTTCATCAGGTTTTCGAGCTGTTCCTGGCGGCCGCTGACGTGCTGTGGCGCCAGTGCATGTCCTTCAGCGTACTGTGCCAGCGCTTCGAGCGACAGTTTGCCCTGCAAAATTTGCTGGCCCAATTCACCATTCCAGCCGGCATAGCGTTTCGATACCTGCTGATGTAGCTGACCGTCAGCCACCATTTTTGCCGCAACCTTCAGTGCCAGAGCCATCGTATCCATGGCGCCGATATGGCCATAGAACAGATCGTACTTGTCGGTGCTTTGGCGACGGACCTTGGCATCGAAGTTCAACCCGCCGGTGGTAAAGCCCCCGGCCTTGAGGATCTCGAACATGACCAGCGCGTTCTCTTCTACGCTGATCGGGAACTGATCGGTATCCCAGCCCAGTTGCGGGTCACCCCGATTGGCATCGACAGAACCGAAGATACCCAGCGCGATGGCGGTGGCGATCTCATGGTGGAATGAGTGACCCGCCAGCGTGGCGTGGTTGGCTTCGATATTCACCTTAATCTCTTTTTCCAGGCCGAACTGCTTGAGGAAGCCGTAGACGGTGGCGACATCGTAGTCGTATTGGTGTTTGGTCGGCTCCTGCGGCTTGGGTTCAATCAGCAGGGTGCCCTGGAAGCCGGTTTTATGCTTGTGCTCCACCACCATTTGCATAAAGCGACCAATTTGTTCGCGCTCCTGCCGCAGATCGGTATTGAGCAGGGTTTCATAGCCTTCACGACCGCCCCACAACACGTAGTTTTCACCGCCCAGCCGCTGGGTGGCGTTCATGGCGGTGAACACTTGAGTGGCTGCCCAACTGAAGACCTCCGGATCCGGGTTGGTGGCGGCACCGGCACCGTAACGCGGATGGGTAAAGCAGTTGGCGGTGCCCCACAGCAGTTTCACGCCGCTGCTGTGCTGCTTTTCTTCCAGCACGTCGGTCATGACCGCAAAGTTGTGCAGATACTCTTTCAGCGAGGCGCCTTCCGGCGAGACGTCGACGTCATGGAAGCAGTAGTAGGGCACATTCAGCTTGTGGAAAAACTCGAACGCCACGTCGGCTTTGCGCTTGGCCAGTGCCAGTGCGTCGCCGGGTTGCTGCCAGGGGCGATCGAACGCGCCGACGCCGAACATGTCCGCACCGTTCCAGCAGAAGGTGTGCCAGTAGCAGGCGGCAAAGCGCAGGTGCTCCGCCATGCGCTTGCCGAGCACCAGTTCATCCGGGTTGTAATGATGAAAGGCCAGCGGATTATGACTGGTGGGGCCTTCGTAGCGCACTTGCTCAAGCTGATCAAAATAAGATTGCATTATCGACTCCTGGGTAGCAATGCCCGGTTTACGGGATGGCTTTATCTTCGGAGTTTGCGACAGGCGGCTCAATTACGTTATTTCACAGTTAAATTCACAGAATTATTAAATGTGCGGCAGATCTCATAATTGAATATAACCTCAGTCTATTTAAGGCTTAATTCATTTTTATTTGTCGACCTGCTGCTTTTCAGCGTGAAAGCATGACCGCCATCATAAAAACAACATTAAACCAAAAATCATAATTGGCCGGTAAAAATCAGTAATTGCCGAATAATAAATAAGCGATAACAATCCGCTCTAAGTTGCATCACCAGCCTGTTTCAATTATTGCCCTTACACGTTAAATAACAAAGGTATATAAGATGAAATTTAAACCTGTGTTCCTTTCGGTCTGCGCACTGCTGGCGCTGGCCAGCCAACCGGCATTCAGCAAAGAAGTCAAAATCGGCATGGCGATCGATGACCTGCGTCTTGAACGCTGGCAAAAAGATCGCGACATCTTCGTCAGCAAAGCCAAGTCGCTGGGAGCAGACGTGTTTGTCCAATCAGCCAACGGCAATGAAGAAACCCAAATGGCGCAGATTGAGAATATGATCAACCGCGGTGTCGACGTGCTGGTGATTATTCCCTACAACGGCCAGGTATTGAGTAACGTCATCAGCGAAGCCAAGCGGGAAGGCATTAAGGTCTTGGCTTACGACCGCATGATCAATAACGCCGATATTGATTTCTACATCTCCTTTGATAATGAAAAGGTCGGTGAGTTGCAGGCGAAAAGTCTGGTACAGCGGGTACCGCAGGGCAATTATTTCCTGATGGGCGGCTCGCCTGTAGATAACAACGCCAAACTGTTCCGTCAGGGCCAAATGAAGGTGCTGCAACCGCTGATCGACGACGGGAAAATCAAGCTGGTGGGCGATCAGTGGGTCGACGGATGGTTGCCGGAAAACGCATTAAAAATCATGGAAAATGCGCTGACTGCCAACAATAACAACATTGACGCGGTGGTCGCCTCTAACGACGCCACTGCCGGAGGCGCGATCCAGGCCCTGGCCGCACAGGGCCTGGCGGGCAAAGTGGCCATTTCCGGCCAGGACGCCGATCTGGCTGCGGTGAAGCGCATTGTCGCCGGTACCCAGACCATGACGGTCTATAAGCCGATCAGCAAATTGGCCGATGAGGCCGCGGACATTGCCGTGCAATTGGGCAAGGGCGAACAGCCGAAAACTAACGCCACCTTAAATAATGGCAACAAAGAAGTGGCATCCTGGTTATTAACACCGATCCCGGTTGATAAGACGAATATTGAAAGCACCATTATTGCCGACGGTTTCCATAAAAAAGCCGACATTAATTAATCAAGACAGCCGGTAATGTGGAGGGAATAATGCCCAGCCTATTAGAAATGAAAAATATTACCATGCAGTTCGGTGAGGTTAAGGCGGTGGATAATGTCAGTCTGAAATTGGAGGCCGGCCAGGTATTATCGCTGTGTGGTGAGAACGGTTCGGGAAAATCCACCCTGATGAAAGTGCTGTGCGGAATATATCCGCACGGCAGTTATCAGGGCGATATTTATTTCTCTGATGATTTATTGGCGGCGAAAAACATCCGCGACACGGAGCAGAAAGGCATCGCCATCATTCACCAGGAGCTGGCGCTGGTAAAGCAAATGACGGTGCTGGAAAACATGTTTCTCGGCAATGAATGGCGGCGGTACGGCGTGATGGATTATGACGCCATGTACCTGCGCTGCCGACGCATGCTGGCGCAGGTCAAGCTGGAGGTCGATCCCAATACCCCGATTGGCGAATTGGGGTTGGGGCAGCAACAGCTGGTGGAGATCGCCAAGGCGCTGAACAAACAGGTGCGGTTGCTGGTGTTGGATGAACCTACGGCGTCGCTGACTGAAAGCGAAACCGCAACGCTGCTGGCAATCATCGGTGATCTGCGGGATCACGGCATCGCCTGCATCTATATTTCGCACAAGCTGAACGAGGTGAAGGCGATCTCGGATCTGATCTGCGTGATCCGCGACGGCAAGCATATAGGGACACGTTCGGCGGCGTTGATGAGCGAGGACGACATTATCGCCATGATGGTGGGGCGTGAGCTGACCGAGCTGTATCCGCAACAACAGCATGAGATAGGCGAGGTGATCTTGCAGGTGGACAATCTGACCGCCTGGCATCCGGTAAACCGTCAGGTTCGCCGGGTGGATGATATTTCCTTCAGCCTACGGCGCGGCGAGATACTCGGCGTGGCTGGGCTGGTCGGCTCTGGGCGTACCGAGACCATGCAGTGCCTGTTCGGCGTCTACCCTGGCCGTTGGCAGGGCAGCATCACCCTCAATGGTCAGCCGGCCATCATAAATAATTGCCGCCAGGCGATAGGGTACGGCATCGCTATGGTACCGGAAGACCGCAAGCGCGATGGCATCGTTCCTGTGATGGGCGTGGGAGCCAATATGACATTGGCAGCGCTGAACGACTTCAGCGGCGTATTAACCGTGATCGACGATGCCCGGGAACAGGCGACCATTCGCCAATCCCTGGCTCAACTTAAGGTGAAAACCTCCTCTCCTGAATTGGCTATCGCCCGGTTGAGCGGTGGCAATCAACAGAAGGCGATTCTGGCCAAGTGCCTGCTGCTGAAGCCGAAGATTCTCATTCTGGATGAACCAACGCGCGGCATCGACATCGGTGCAAAACAGGAAATCTATAAGTTAATTAATCAACTGGTGCAGCAAGGCATTGCGGTGATTGTGGTGTCTTCCGAGTTGCCGGAAGTGCTGGGATTAAGCGATAGGGTACTGGTGATGCACCAGGGGCGCATCAAGGCGTCGTTGATCAACCGCGGCCTTACCCAGGAACAGGTGATGGAAGCCGCATTGAGGAGTGAAACAGATGTCGAAAAATACGCAGTCTGAGGCGATCGCGCCACCAAGGGTGGAGAAAACACCGACAGTGAAGCGGAACGCCATTAATTTGCAGGTGTTTGTCATGCTGGCGGCGATAGTCGTCATTATGCTGTTCTTTACCTTTACCACCGAAGGGGCCTATCTCAGCGCGCGTAATATCTCCAACCTGCTACGCCAGACGGCGATCACCGGCATTTTGGCGGTTGGCATGGTGTTTGTGATCGTTTCGGCTGAAATCGATCTGTCGGTCGGTTCGATGATGGGGTTATTGGGCGGCGCAGCGGCGATTTTTGACGTCTGGTTCGGTTGGCCGCTGCCGCTGACCATCGTGGTGACACTGCTGGCCGGTCTGTTGTTGGGTGCCTGGAACGGCTGGTGGGTTGCCTACCGCAAAGTCCCTTCGTTTATCGTCACTTTGGCGGGGATGCTGGCCTTTCGTGGCATCCTGATCGGCATCACTAATGGCACCACGGTGGCACCGACCAGCGGCGCTATGTCGCAAATCGGCCAGAGTTATCTGCCGAGTGGGCTGGGGTTCGGTATCGGCGCGGTGGGGCTGACACTGTTTGTGGTATGGCAATGGCGGCGGCGTAGCCGACGCGTACAGCTTGGCTTGCCCGTAGCGGCGCCTGCCGGTGACGTGACCAGGCAAAGCATTTTGGCGCTGCTGGTACTCGGCGCAATCTATTTGCTCAACGATTACCGCGGGGTACCTACGCCGGTGTTAATTCTGACCGCGTTGATGCTGGCGGGGATATTTATGGCTACCCGCACCGCCTTTGGCCGCCGGATCTACGCTATTGGCGGCAATATTGACGCTGCGCGCTTATCGGGGGTCAACGTCGAGCGCACCAAACTGGCGGTATTCGCCATTAACGGTCTCATGGTGGCGATTGCCGGTCTTATCCTCAGTTCGCGGTTAGGCGCCGGTTCGCCTTCGGCGGGCAATATCGCCGAGCTGGACGCTATCGCCGCCTGCGTGATCGGCGGCACCAGCCTGGCAGGCGGCATAGGCAGCGTGGCCGGGGCGGTGATGGGGGCGTTCATTATGGCATCGCTGGACAACGGCATGAGCATGCTGGACGTACCGACGTTCTGGCAGTACATCGTCAAGGGCGCCATTTTGCTGCTGGCGGTATGGATGGACTCCGCCACCAAACGCCGGGCTTAAGAATATATCCTTCATACTTGACGCTGTAGCTGTGTTGGCTGCGTTATTCAGCCCATCCCTGGGCCTCACCCCTGACGGGGCCGCTGCAAGCAGCGTTCAAATCTGCTCCTAGCAGATTTGTCACTCACCCGAATCACTTACTTAAGTAAGCTCATCGGAATGAGTTCCTTTGCCGCCTTGATACAACGTCAATTATTTTGGATATAGCTTTAGAGATCACAGTTATGAGGTGAGGCCTGCTGCTCCCACAGAGAGGTTGTGTTATCCCAGAGAGCAGTCTACTTACCGGGGATGTCGCATGTTCGAAAAGCGCTTTCGTATCACGTTGCTGTTCAACGCCAATAAAGTGTATGACCGCCAGGTGGTTGAGGGCGTTGGGGAGTATTTACAGGCTTCACAGTGCGACTGGGACATCTTTATCGAAGAGGATTTTCGCTGCCGTATCGACAACATCAAGGATTGGCTGGGTGATGGGGTGATTGCCGATTTCGACGACCGGGAAATCGAACATTTGCTGCATAACGTCAAGGTGCCGATTGTCGGTGTGGGCGGTTCTTATCACCGTGAAGAGGATTACCCGCCGGTGCACTATATCGCCACGGATAATCAGGCACTGATAGAGGCGGCGTTCACTCACCTGAAGGAAAAGGGCATTAATCGGTTTGCCTTCTACGGATTACCGAGCGAAGGCGGCAAGCGCTGGGCGCAGGAACGTGAATATGCTTTTCGTCAGCGGGTGCTGCTGGAGCAGTATCAGGGCGTGGTGTATCAGGGCATGGCCACCGCGCCGGAGAACTGGCAATACGCCCAGAACCGGCTGGCGGACTGGGTGCAGACGTTGCCACAGCAGACCGGCATTATCGCCGTGACCGATGCGCGTGCGCGCCATCTGCTTCAGGTTTGCGAACATCTGGATATCGCGGTGCCCGAAAAGCTGTGCGTAATTGGTATCGACAATGAAGAACTGACCCGTTACCTGTCGCGGGTGGCGTTGTCTTCGGTGGCGCAGGGCACCCGCCAGATGGGCTATCGTGCCGCCAAGCTGCTTCATCAACTGCTTGATAGCCGCGAGATGTCGCTACAACGCATTTTGGTGCCGCCGGTGAAGGTGATCGAGCGTCGTTCTACCGATTTCCGTTCGCTGCGTGACCCGGCGGTGATTCAGGCCATGCATTATATTCGTCACCACGCCTGCAAGGGCATCAAGGTCGAACAGGTGCTGGATGCGGTTGGCCTGTCGCGTTCCAATCTTGAAAAACGCTTCAGGGATGAAACCGGCGAAACCATCCACCATGTGATCCATCAGGAAAAGCTGGATCGAGCCTGTAACCTGCTGAAGGCAACCTCGTTGACCATCAACGAAATCTCGCAAATGTGCGGCTACCCGTCGTTGCAATATTTCTATTCGGTGTTCAAAAAAGGCTATGACATGACACCCAAAGAGTATCGCGAGCGCTATGGCGAGGTTAGCTATTAGGCCGGATGTAGCCATAATGGCTACATGTGTAGCTGATAAGGCAACAGGTTAGCTCATACCAACCCACAAAACGCTTTTAATCGTTCGGCCAGCGCGGGTGTTGCCGCGGGGGCGCCGTCGCGGTAATACAACGCCAGTTCAATGTTGTCTATCGGCGGTAACCCTTCGGCGCTGCCCAGCACCCGGTGGCTTGGCAAGCGACAGCCGGCGGGTAACAGCGTTACGCCCAATCCGGCGGCAGAAGCGGCCGTGAGTGCTGCCAGGCTGGTGCTGCTGTAGCCGATGCGCCACCGCTTGCCCAGATTATCCAATGCCTGGCACAAATCGTCGCGGTATAGCCCATTGAGCGGGAACACCGCCAACGGTACCGGTGATTGCTCAATCGCCGGGAAGGCCAGGCTATCGAGCCACAGCAGCGGTTCCGGTCTGGCGGCGCGCGGCGGTTGGTTACGGCGCTGTTTTACCAAAATCAGGTCCAGTTCTTCACGGGCGTAGGCGCTGTGCAGATCCGCGCTCAGGCCGCTGGTGACGTCCAACCGCAAATGCGGGTGGGCGCGGCTAAACTCTGCCAGCAATTCGGTGGTCGGTGCGGCAAAATCCTCGGGCATTCCCAGTCTTAACACGCCATCACGCCAGATGCCGGTTAAGGCATCGTGCGCTTCCTCATTCAGTGCAATGATCCGCCGCGCATAGCTCAACAGTTTCACCCCCTCTTCGGTGAGGAGCACCTGATGAGACGAGCGTTCAAACAGCGGCTTACCCAGCATATCCTCCAGCCGGCGCACCTGTTGGCTAACAGTGGATTGCGACAAAAACACCCGTTCTGCGGCGCGAGTGAAGCTGTTGCTGTCACACACGGCGACAAAGCTGAGCAGTAGCTGTGGATTAAACATCGGGTAGCGATTCATTTTTCCACTGTTGGCTATTTTATTATTTAATTTCCCAATACTAACGGGGGAGCCTACAGTTAGGCAACGCTGCGGCAGTGACTCTGTGACCCCGCACTCCTCATCCCGGAAGTTCAGGAATAGACCGTGTTAAATCATTTTGCAGTTCCCCCCCTTTTACGCCGCTGGTTCAACCCTCTGCTGTGGGTTTTGGTGCTTATTGGTTTGAATATGCGGCCGTTGCTGACCTCTATCGGCCCGCTGTTGCCGACGTTGCGGCAGGCGACCGGCCTGAGTTTTGGCGGTGCGGCACTGCTGACCACCTTGCCAGTGTTAATGATGGGGCTGATGGCGCTGGCAGGTGGGGCGATCAACCGCCTGTTCAGCGAGCGGACTAGCGTAGTGTTGAGCTTGCTGGCGATTGGCGTGGGTGCCGCCTGGCGGGAGCTGGCACCAGGCAGCACGCAATTGATGCTGAGTGCCGTACTGGGTGGGCTGGGGATAGGTGTGATCCAGGCGGTGATGCCCGGCATTATCAAACATCACTTTCTAAAACAAATGGCATTGGTGGCCGGGTTGTGGTCTGCGGCGCTGATGGGCGGTGGCGGGCTAGGGGCAGCGATTACCCCCTGGCTGATGAACATCGGTCATGACTGGCACAGCGCACTGGCCTGGTGGGCGGTGCCGGCATTAGTTGCCTTGATCGCCTGGTGGCCAGTGAGCCGTAGCTTGGCACGCCTGACGCCGTCGGGGACTTCCCACGGACCGAGCCTGTTGTTCAGCCGCCGAGCCTGGTTACTCGGTGCCTATTTTGGTTTGATCAATGGCGGTTATACCAGCCTGATCGCTTGGCTACCGCCCTATTATATGCAGCTCGGCTGGCAACCACAGGCCAGCGGAACTTTGCTGGCACTGATGACCTTTGGGCAGGTGGTGGGGGCGCTGCTGTTGCCAGCGCTGGCGCGTTCGGCGGATCGTCGCCCGCTGTTATTACTGGCGCTGGTCATGCAGTTGATTGGTTTCCTCGGGCTTATCTACCTGCCGCAGACACTGCCGTGGGTATGGGTATTGCTTTCCGGTTTAGGATTGGGCGGTGCTTTCCCGCTGTGCCTGGTGCTGGCGCTCGACCATATACCTCACCCTGCGGCAGCGGGGCGGTTGGTGGCGTTTATGCAGGGCATCGGCTTCTTGCTGGCGGGCACCACGCCCTATATTTCCGGCCTGCTGCGTGATTACAGCGGTGGTTTTGTGCTGGACTGGCAAATCCATGCATTGCTGGTGGTGGTGCTTATTGCGATTACCTGGCGCTTCCACCCGCACAGCTACCGGCGGGCGTTCGCCGAATAATATTTTTGTCATTGCGGCTCCCTATAGTGACGTTGCTTTTACCTCTGGGTAATAACAACAAAAAGGGAACCATGACATGCACATCACCAAAACCCGTCTGGCGCTGTTGGCTGGCTGTATGGCGCTGAGCACCAACCTGTGGGCTGACGCCCAACCGGTGCCGGCGACCTTGGCCGGGCACGCGCTATTGGCCGTAAAATCCAGCGTCACTGCGCCGCAGGATGCGCCTGCCGATTTACAGCAAAGCGGCAAATACACCAGCGGCAAACGCGTGACCGAACTGGGCAGCGTAGCGGGTAAATCCGCCGATCGCATGACCGGTATTGGCCTGCCGATCAACGGCCAGCCACTACAGGGGCATTCCGGCATCAAACATATGCCAGACGGTACCTACTGGGTACTGACCGACAACGGTTTTGGCAGCAAGGCCAACTCGCCGGATGCCATGCTGTACCTCAATCATTACAAAATCGACTTCAGCAACGGCACGGTGACGCCGCTGAAAACGGTATTCCTGCACGATCCCGATAAAAATGTACCCTTCCATATCATCAATGAGAGCACCGACAAGCGTTACCTGACCGGCAGCGATTTCGATCCGGAAAGCTTCCAGTTCGCCGACAATGCCCTGTGGATCGGCGACGAGTTCGGCCCTTATCTGATCAAGGCCGACCTGAACGGCAAGGTGCTGGCGGTGTTTGACACCAGGGTGGACGGCAAAGTCGTCAAATCGCCAGATAACCCGACGCTGACGCTGCCGGGGGCGCCGGACGGCAAACAGAACTTCCAGGTGGCGCGTTCTAAAGGCTTTGAAGGCATGGCGGCGTCGCCGGACGGCAGCAAGCTGTACCCCTTGCTTGAGGGCGCGCTGTGGGATGGCGAGAAGTTTGAAAACCTCGACGGCAAACGTTACCTGCGGGTGCTGGAGTTCGACGTGAAACAGCAGGCCTGGACCGGCCGCAGCTGGCAATACGTGTTGGAAGACAACCAAAACGCCATCGGTGACTTCAATATGATCGACGCCACCCATGGGCTGGTGATTGAACGTGATAACGGCGAAGGCACGCCGGACAAAGCCTGCGTTGCGGGTGCGCCGACCGACAATTGCTTCAGCCAGGTAGCGAAGTTCAAACGGGTGTATAAAATCGCTTTCTCGGATGCCAACGTCGGCAAACCGGTAGAAAAACTGGCATATATCGATCTGCTGAACATTCAGGACCCGAACAAGCTGGCGCGCAAGCCGCTGAACGACGGTGTACTGACCTTCCCGTTCTTCACCATTGAAAACGTGGACGTGGTGGACGGCAGTCATATCATCGTCGGTAACGATAATAACTTCCCGTTCTCATCCAGCCGCCAGCCAAACGTGGCGGATGACAACGAATTTATCTTGCTGGACGTGAAGGAACTGTTGAAGCCTTAACCCTGTATGCCTCCGGTGCATTGCCGGAGGCTACCGCCATTTCCCTCTTAGCGCCAAGGGCAAACTGCGCTATAATCAGCCCCTTGCTTCCGATTCCCGAAGGAAGATCATCGTCCCCGGTGGGGCGGCCGGACTTCAAATCCGGTTGGGGCCGCCAGCGGTCCTGGGCAGGTTCGACTCCTGTGATCTTCCGCCAAATATCCTCCTTCCATGCTTGCTAAAGTCTATTAATTTCATAAAAAAAAACAACAATATGTATTGGGTGTCGACCATATTGGTTACAACCAAAAGAAAACCGAGCTGAATGATATCCGTCAGGTCATTGCGACCACACATGATAAAAAACGTGCTGCGGAAGAGCAGGCCGTTATGACCAGAAACACCGCACGATTTTGCGAACCCACTCTGAGATGTCGCTGGAAATCGCACTGGATAAAGCCTCGTCACTGATCCGCGTGGTTGCCTTGCGAGTCCATGCTCAGTCTCGTCTCGGCCACGACGAAGAGCAGTTCCAGAACAATAATCTGTGTGCCCGAGATCCGCGAGGAGTCGTGATGCAGGAAATTATGCAGGCACTGATAGAACGTGCCGATAGCTACCCCCTGAGCACAGAGGGTGACCCCATTCTTGAGGCTATAGGGTTGTACGGCCCGGATTTCAGTGGTCTTGACCAGACGCTGATTAACAGCCCGGCCTCACGAATGAAACTCAGCAAGGAAATCGCCGAACGCAAAAAAGCCAAAGCGGCAGAGGAGGAATAATCATGATGCGCTGTCCTTTCTGCCGCAGAGGTGCGCATACGCGCACCAGTCGTTATCTGACGGAACAGACCAAAGAGGCCTACTACCAGTGCCAAAATATCGATTGCTCCAGCACCTTTAAAACACGGGAAAGTATTGAGCATGTGATCCGGCAACCTATACCCCCGGAAACTATTCCGGCACCACCGCCGCCGGAATACCGAACATTGAACCGTTATGGAAATAATAATTATCTACATTGATTAATAGCATCCGCCCCTTTCTGAAGGGGCGGTTTTTTTACTCCCTTCTGTGTTTGCTTTCTGCGGCTTTTTCTCTGGCGGGCCTCTCATTTTTGAGCTTGCATGTATAGGGTGCATGAATTTGCATGCCTATAATGGCCTTACAGCCCCCCTGTCGCCCCAGAGTTGGCGTGGTTTACGGACTGTCATGCAACTGCATGAAAAGTGACACAAGAAGCGGGCAGGCGAGGCGGGGATAGCATTGCGCGCCAGCCCATAAGAATATAATTTTCAGAGAATTATGAAAGAATCCACTTTCCCCAGAAAAACACTATTGTTAAGATGTTTAACGTCAGCAATTCGTGTTATTTGCAATAATTAAAAGGATTCATATGAACAATACAGAAAAAGAAAATATTGAAGGTTTGGATGATAGCTCGGAACTTTCATTAGGCGATTACCCTATAGATACTGTATTAATCAGAAATGAACCACGTACAGTTTACGATGTAATAAGAAGAATAGAAAAAGGTGGTTATGTAATGGATCCTGATTTCCAGAGGGAGTTCATATGGCCAGAGGATAAACAAAGTAAACTTATTGAATCTGTATTAATGAGAATTCCTTTGCCAGTATTCTATCTTGCAGAGAATAGCAGTGGTCAAATGGTTGTGGTTGATGGGCTTCAAAGGTTGTCTACCTTCCAGCGATTTTTGAATGATGATTTAAGATTAAAATTAAAAAATCAATCAGAGTTAGATGGGAAGAAATTTTCTGACTTACATCCTAAGTTGCAAAATCGCGTGGAAGATTGCAATTTAATTCTTTATTTAATTGATTCAAAGGTTCCTGCGCAGGCACTCTTGGATATTTTTGAGCGAGTAAATAGTGGGGTGCCATTGACACGCCAACAGATGCGCAATTGCCTATATATGGGCGATGCTACAAAATTCTTAAAAGCAGAGGCAAAAACCACATTATTTAAAAAGGCGACAGGAGAAAGCCTAACGCAAAAAACTATGCGAGATAGAGAGTTTGTAAATCGCTTTGTGGCATTCAAAACTCTTCCTCTATCCGAATACAAAGGTGATATGGATGACTTCCTTGCAAAAGCATTAGAAAATATAAATAATAAGAAGAATAATATTTCTCTTGAAAAAATATCAGCAGATTTCAGAACGAGTTTGAAAAATAATATTACGGTGTTTGGAAAACACGCATTTAGAAAGTATATTAACAAGAATAGTACACGAAGTGTAATTAACGCATCCCTGTGGGATGTTATGTCAGTGGTACTGTCAGAGATCCCTGAGCATATAGTAGATGCTCGAAAAAAATCGATTGAGGAAAGCATCCTTGGATTGTTTGCTGATGAAAATTTTTCCCAATCAATAACGCTGGGTACCAGTCAGGTTAATAAGGTTAAGTATAGATTTTCACGCGTAAGAAAAGCTTTGGAAGAGGCAGTTTTATGATTAAAAAATTAGGCCTAGAGTATTTTAAGTGTTTTGAAAATGTCAGATTAGATCTAAAAAATTTAAATATCTTATCTGGAGAAAATGCATCAGGAAAATCCTCACTTATACAATCGCTTCTCACCTTAAACCAAACCATGCACGCGAATGAATGGTCACGGAATCTAATTTTAAATGGTGATAATGTTAATTTGGGAACTGTATCTGATGTAATTGATAAGGTAAATGGAAGAAATAGCATTGGCATTTCTGTGGATGATGGGGAAAATAATATTATTTGGACGTTCGTAGGTGAAAGATCTCAGTTATCTATGCAAGTTGAAAAAGTAAATTTCAATAGCCAAACGTTTGAATCACCATCTTTGCTTCAGCGTTTAACTCCTCCTGAATTTAGCAACGAAAATATAATAACCACACTAAGTAATATGACATATATTAAAGCTGAAAGGTGTGGCCCGCGTGATTTTTATGCCTTAACAGATAAAGAAGAAAGAAGATTAACTTCAGCTGGAGAGCATTCAATTGCACTACTTTTCAATCGATTAGATGAGCTGGTTTCGGATGAGCTCAGATTAGAACAAGTACCTCCGACTCTTTTCCAACAAGTACAAGGGAGAATGCGTATGTTCTTTCCTGGATTTGAGTATAAAATCGAACCTTTAGAGAAAATAAATGCTGTTACACTAGGTATCAGAACATCGGAAGATACGGATTTTCATCGACCGATGAATGTGGGGTTTGGATTGACTCAAATATTACCTATTATAATATCTTGCCTAACTGCTCAAAAGGGGGACTTATTAATTATTGAGAACCCCGAAGTTCACTTGCACCCCAAGGGCCAAGCCTTGATGGGTGAATTTCTGGCTGAAGCTGCTAGTACAGGTGTTCAGATTATTATTGAAAGCCATAGTGACCATGTTCTGAATGGTATCAGGCGGGCAGTTAAGAGTAAAAAAATCATCAGCAATGATATCGCGTTCTACTTTTTTAACAATAGAGCATTTAGTGATAGTCAAATAATATCGCCTCAAATCGATGAGAATGGAAGAATAGACCATTGGCCAAATGGCTTTTTTGATCAGTTTGATAAGGATATTAGTTTTCTCGCAGGGTGGGATTCGTAATGACAATTATTTTCAATGAAAAATCTTTGAAAAATGAGATAAAAAGCTCGGAAGAGTTATTTGAAGAAATAAAAGTAATTATGAAAGCAAGACAGTTTTTATTAAAAAGAGAGATACATATACATTGCCACAGGAATTTCATAAATTATAAGTTTACAAATGACAAGACAATTTTAAGCTACATAATGAGCTTTGATAAAACAGAGCGAATAGATGTCATGAACTGGTTATCAAAGACTGGGCCTTTTTGGGATGATGCTCAATTACATTCATCAGAAGATCTTTATTTTCATGATGATGAAGCCGTAAGTGGAACCGCTCTAGCTGAAGCTGCCGCTCAAATATATTGCGGAGAGGAGTATGGTGTTTTCAGCTTGAAAAATGAAAGATACTCCGATAGAGAAATAACCATAACATGGAGGAATAATTCTTGTGATTTGAGTTTTAATATAGAAAATTATATATCAAAAGAGTCATTGGAGGATCAGGTAATATCGTCTGAAAAAAGTATTGAGAGTTGGAATCAATTAGAACGTATGGCGAGGAGTGTATTTTTAAATATAGAGTTCACCGAGGGGTGCTTTGTTCATTTAAATAAAATACCATTCTATAAAGCAGCATCAAAAAGTATTATGGAGAAACTCAAGGTGTTGGACAAAATAAAATCTTGTTTTGACGTAACGGGCGGGTTTACTCAGGAAGGAAACGAACTTAACCAAAACCATTTTATAGGTGATAAAGCATGGTTCAGTGATTCGTCGGATACTGAAAAAAGAGACTTCTCTAATGAAATGACTTTCAAAATAAAAAAAGATGATAACCGGCTTTGTCCGTGGCATGGTAAAGTTAAAACACCGCAAATAAGAATTCATTTCACTTATCCTATTGAACATCAATCTCCTCTATATATAGTTTATGTTGGAGAAAAAATAACCAAAAGATAACATAATGACGCACATAAATTTTTTACAAAGTTGCTATTTATAAAGAAAGGTTTTGCTTTTTGTGTTTTCTCCCATATAACAGTTTTTTGATAGAGTAAAGTGGTGGTATTTTTGGGGGGGAAACTTCTTTTTTAAATGCTTTTTCGTTATTTTTCAATGATGTTTGCAGTGTTACGTACTCCTGTGATCTTCCTCCAATCGAGTTCTTCTGTGATCTCCGCCAAAGCTATAATCAGCCGCCTGGCGCAGTCAGGCTGCGTCGAAGCCCCGCTGGAAGGAAAACGAGAAGGATCGTTTGGATTTTATCTTCTTCTTTTGGGGGGCAATATTGGTTCGGGTGTGTTCTGGCAAATCCCTGTCAGCCCTAATTCGAGCAGTTTCTGTCGGGCATCCAGCAACGCCTCACGTTGTTGACTCAGGGTTTCCATCAGTTGGTCAATCTCAACCAAGCGTAGATCCATGCCTTGCATCAACCCATCCTGGTATGCCGTGCCTTGCAGGGCAAGCACCTTGCGGATAGCTCCCAGCGTGAAACCCAGATTTTGTCCAATCTGAATCATATGCAAGCGCTCCAGAGCACCTTCTTCATAGACGCGATATCCATTGGCACCGCGCACCGTCTTGGGCAGTAACCCTTGCTGTTCGTAGTAACGTATCGCCGATGCGGCTAGCCCGGAACGTTCCGCCAGTTCGCCTATCTTCATGCCCTATTGACCTTAAAGTTAACTTTAAACTTAGTATAACTATTCTATTGTCGATTGAGGAGTCAGCATCATGTTCACCCCACTTACCCTGCCCAATGGCAGTATTTTGCCGAATCGCTTGGCCAAGGCCGCGATGGAAGAGAATATGGCTGAGTCAGGTCAACTGCCTGGCCTCACGCTGCAGCGCTTGTATCAATCCTGGGCTGATGGCGGTGCCGGTTTGATCATTACCGGCAACGTGATGATTGATGGCCGAGCCATGACCGGCCCTGGGGGGGTGGTGCTTGAGGAAAATACGCCGTTGGAACCGTTCAGGGCGTGGGCAAAAGTCGCACGCCAAAACGGGGCTCAGGTTTGGATGCAAATCAATCACCCGGGTCGCCAGGTGATGGCCAGCATGGGTGGCAACGCTTGGGCACCCTCCGCGATTCCGCTGGCGCTGGGGAAGCACAGTAAGCTGTTTGCGCAACCCATTGCCATGAGCTTGAAGCAAATCGACGAGGTGATCGAACGCTTTGCAGCCACCGCCTATGCCGCCGAGCAGGCAGGTTTTACCGGGGTGGAGATCCACGCGGCGCATGGTTATTTGATTTCTCAATTTTTGTCACCGCTCACTAACCAGCGTACCGATCAGTGGGGGGGTAATCTCAATAACCGTGCTCGTTTACTGGTGGAGATTGTACAGCGAGTAAGTGAGCGCGTGTCTCCCCATTTCTGCGTCGCGGTTAAGTTGAACTCTGCCGATTTCCAGCGCGGTGGATTCTCTGAATATGATGCGAAACAGGTAATTATGCTGCTGAATAAACTGCCGGTCGATCTGATCGAGTTGTCTGGCGGCAGTTACGAAAGCCCAGCGATGCAAGGCCAGACCGCAGACGGCCGTCGGCTAGCACGTGAGGCTTATTTTCTGGAGTTTGCCCGCGAACTTGCCGCCTTCGCCAGCATGCCGGTGATGACGACGGGCGGTATTGCACGTAAGTCTGTGGCTCAACAGGTGTTGGATAGCGGCGTCGCTGTTGTGGGTATCGCGACGGCCATGGCGGAGGTGCCGGATCTGCCACTGCAATGGAAAGCCGGCCATGAACCGCATGCATTACCAACCCCGGTAACATGGAAGAATCAAATGATGGCGGCGCTTGCCCGTATGGCATTGATCAAGCGGCGTCTCCGCGCCTTGGGGCGTGCCCGCTCTAAGAATGTACGCTATTCGCCGTTGTTCACATTGATAGTGGATCAGTGGCGAACCTCGCGTATCACCCGTCGCTACCGTGAATGGTTACAGTTACGCGGCTGACAGATAGGTAACGGGGAATTTCAATGGGTTTAATAGGATTCAGTATCAGAATCCTTGGTTGAGGCAATGGCGCTAGGCGGTTATGGATTCAGCGAAGGTGAGTTTGAAAGGGTAAATTAGCAGTGTTAAAGTAAAAATCCCGGTCAGTAATAGTTTTTTATATAATTCTTTCTGACCGGAAGGCTTTCCCTAGCGTTGTTGATGATCGTACAGGTCTGTTTTTTTACTCTGAGCTAATACGGCTTATTATAAACCCTGGTTCCCGATTTATAACCTGAACTTAAGTATAGTTGGTGCCTGTACTTAGGTATGGTTCTTCTCACCAAAAGGAAGAGTCAAACCGCCTGGAGCCTGTATGTTTGCCACTTTCAATGAACATCGAACAATAACGGAAACTCTCCAGGATCATATTGACAGGAAGCTGTCTCCGTTCGGAAGCCCGAAATACGCTTACACGGTTGTCAGAAAGAATAACCCATCAGATACTCTTATTATTTCAAGCTATCCCGGCGAGTGGGTGGACCTCTATCGTACCAACAATTTCCAATTGACTGACCCAGTGATACTGGCCGCGTTCAAACGCACCTCGCCTTTTGTATGGGACGAGAATGTAACCCTGATGACAGATAAGATCTTTTCTCTCTCCAAACGGTACAACATTGTTAATGGTTTCACCTTTGTATTGCATGACCCTCTGAGCAATTTGGCGTTGTTGTCCATCATCCTTGCCAGCAATGGAAGCGGGGAACTGGAAAAGCAGCTTTCGTCCGATCCTGGGGCCATACAGATGCTACTGATCGATATTAATGAACAGATGTATCGTCTAGCTGGATCGGCCATTTCCGGTATACAGAAGCGTGATATTGAGGCACGGAAACCCATTTTTACTCCACGAGAAAATGAGATGCTGTACTGGGCCAGCATGGGAAAAACCTATGGGGAGATAGCCGCCATTGCAGGGATTTCCGTGAGTACGGTGAAATTTCATATGGGTAATATTGTGAATAAGTTGGGTGTCAGCAATGCCCGCCAAGCCATCCGGCGGGGTGTTGAACTTGAGCTTATTACGCCGCTAACGATGTCGGCCAGGCAATAAGTAAAGTCTGTCGGTTCCGGCCAATGCGATCCTACCAAACCTTTATCCTGCAAAAGGGCAATTCTCTGACAACTGGGTCAAACCCTCACTTTCCTGCCTGAATGAAACCTTGCCCTGATCCAGCGTAACCACAAAGATGCTGTCGAAGTCGCTGCCTGGCCATTCGGGCACTAGACTGGCATCGCCACCGCGTGCGGCAACGATGTTCTTCACCGCCTTATCGAGATTCTTATGCTCCCAAGCGATGAAGATACGCGAGTTCTGGTATTTATCGCTGAGCAGTTCCTGCTGTAGCCCGGCGATATCATCGGCGTGGAACTGAAGGCCGATCGGTAACCCTACGCGCACGGCGGTGGGCATAATGGTCGACAGCGCCCGCAGCGAACTGCCGGTTTTATTCTCTTTCGGCCCGGCGGCAAAGATAAAGTCCGGCTTGCCATAACGGTTCAGTAGCACGTCTGGCAGCGCCAGCGCGCGGTTCAGCCCTTTGCAGGTTAACTGGCCGCTGTTGTCGGCGGGTTTTTCACCGTGGCGTACGAAGATCAGCGTTTCCTGTGCCAGTGCGCTTTGGCTGAACAGCAACAACGCCGCCAAACCGCCGAGTATTTTCTTGCCCGTTTTGTTAAGCATCCTCAACCCTTATGTAATGGCTTGTTGATTTCAGTGCGCTTTTCGTCGCGTTACTCGTTATCATAACCGGTGTGACAAAAAAGGGCGTGTCGCACCGATGCGGCGCCTCTGGGATAATTAAATACTGGCCTAAGGAAGGATTTACAATGAAAAACATTTTCTTTTTTGACGCGATGCTGACACCGAAAATCATCACCGGCGTTTACTGGCTTTGCCTGCTGGGCATTCTTCTCGGCGGGATCGGTTCTATGTTCTACGGTGAGTTCTTCCGTGGTCTGTTTGCTATCATTATCGGCGGCGTGTTCACTCGCGTTTGCTTCGAAATGATCATCATTGCGTTTAAAAATAACGAATACCTGCGCAAAATAGCCGAAAAACCGTAATTCAATTGAAAACGCCGGGCAAGCCCGGCGTTTTGTTATTCCCCCAACGTTATCGCCAGCCGTTCCCTCATTAATTCAATAAAATTCTCCGGCAGTATTTTCGTTGTGGGTGCTCGCAGCGCCTGGCTCCACACCGGTTCCGGGAAGTGCGAGTCGTCGAGGTAACGCGGGATGATATGCCAATGCAAATGCGGTAGCGCGGTGCCCAGACTGGCGATGTTGATCTTGGCTGGGGCCAACAATTGACGTAGTTGCGCTTCAACCTGCGCGACTACCGCCATGATGCTGTTGCGTTGGTCGTCACGCATATCGCTTAGCTCGGCAATATGCTCATGCCACACCACTCGGCACCAGCCGGGAAAAGGGCTGTCGACAATAAAAATGGCCCGGCAAAGCGGGTTTTGCCACAGCAGGATTTCATTGATTGGATGGCAGTAAACGCAGGATTCATTATTCATTTTTATTCTCCCGCTGCGGTTTTGGGCGCAGCGAAGCCCCGCCGCGCATGAGCGCAGCATGGATTCAGTATGAAAGAGAGCAGAGCCGCAGCTCCGCCGGGGATTACGCGTTAATGACCGACTGGCGGCGTACCAGGCTGGGAGCGAATAAAAACTCCTCCACCGGCAATTCGGGGTTTTCCAGCCGTCCCATCAACCGATCGACAATTTTCACCGCCATCTCGCGCAGCGGCGGCGCCACTGAGCTAAGCGCCGGGTTAAACAGCTCGGACAGAAACATGTTATCGATGCCGACAACCGAAATATCCTGCGGCACTTGCACGCCCAGCTGTTGGAAAGCGGAGATCATGCCGATGGCCAGCATGTCATTGAGTGCGACAATGCCATCTGGTCGTGGCTCACTTTGGCAAATCTGTTCGGCAAGCGTTTTCCCCAATTCGGCCATTTCGGCATCGCCAAAGGCGAACTGCGCCTTACCTTCGATCACCGTAGCGGGCAGCCCGGCCTCCGCCAAGGCCTGCCGATAACCGGCAATCTTGTTGGCGCGGCTGCTGGTCATGCCGGAGGCAGTAGCGAAGGCAATACGGTGGCAACCTTGGGCGATCAAATGCTGTGCCGCCATATTGCCGGCGGCGCAATTGTCCATCGACACACTGTCGACAGGCAGCACCGTCTCGCCAGGGGCGGCCAGGGTGCGCTCGTCGTAGTTAATCATTACCAGGCCGCGTTTTAGGGCATCACGGAAATGGGGGCGATCGTAAAACGTGGAGGCCACCACCACGCCGCGAATACCTAATGCCAGTAGGTCATCGAGAAAGCGGACCTCTTCTTCCTCTTGCCGGTGCGTATCGCCCAGCAGCACCTGATAGCCATAGTTCTGCTTGGCCGCCAGTTCAATCTCACGCACCAGTGCAGCGAAGCTAGGGTTGACGATAGAGGGCACCAGCAGGCCCAGCATTTTGACCTGCCCGGTTTTGAGCTGTTGCGCCGCGCGGTTCGGTTGATACTGCAACGCCGCCATCGCCTGTTCAATTCGGGCCAACGTATCCTTGCGCATCTGATCGACTCGGCCATTCAGCACGTTGGACACCGTACTGACCGACACCCCGGCATGACGTGCCACATCACGTATATTCGCCATCACATTCCCGTTTTGCATTAACCCATTGCGCCGACTTTATCACGCGGCCGAAAGTGAGTCACAGGCCCTTAGGGCGCGAGCTGACCGCCGTTGACATCGATAATCTGTCCGGTGATATAACCGCTGCAATTATGTGACGCCAGGAAGAGATAAGTGGGCGCTACTTCTTCGCTGCGGCCAAAGCGGCCCATCGGGATGGATGCGCGCATTTTACCCAGCACTTCGTCGCTTTTGCCGTGGTGGAAAGCGGTGTCGATGCTGCCCGGCGACACGATATTAAAACGGATATTGTCTTGGGTGAACTCCTTCACCCAGTTGCGGTGCATGTTATGCAGCCAGGCTTTGGCGCTGGCATAGAGACCTGCACCGATACCGCCGCCTTCACGTGCAGCAATGGAACCGGTGCTGATCACGCTGGCGGTAACGCCGTTTTCTCGTGCTGAAGTGCGCAGGTAAGGGATAGTGAATTTGGTGACCATCAGTGCGGAGCGGCAATTTAGATCCATCACCCGGTCGAAGAACTCGTCGTCGATCGCTTCCAGTCCATTGCGACCGCCCAGCCCACCGGCATTGTTGATCAGGATATCGATGCCGCCGAAGCGAGCGACAAAGGCCTCTACCAGAGCTTCACAGCCAGCAGAACGGGATAAGTCGGCGGAAAAGAACGCATGCTCGCCAGGGAAGGTGGCGATTTCTGCCGGCGGTTCATTGCGCATGCCGTTAATCCCCACTTTGGCACCCTGTTGGGCGAACAGGGCCGCGGTGGCCAGCCCGATACCGGCAGTGGAGCCGGTGATTAACACGCGTTTGTTGGTTAAATCAGAGAACATGGTGTAGCTCCTTTTGAGTCAATCAGTAGCCCAGCCACGTCGGCAGCCAGGTGGTGAGCGCCGGAAACAGCGCGATAACGATGATGCCGAGCAGTACGATCAGCAGGTATTTGGCCATCGGCTTGATCACGTCCTGCATGGGCACGCCGCAGATAGCGCAGGTGGTATACAGGCCGAGGCCGATCGGTGGGGAAAACAGACCAAAACCCATCGCCAGAATCATCACAATGGCGTAATGCAGGGCGTTGAAGCCGAGTTGAGTGGCAATCGGCACCAGGATTGGCGCGAAGATAATCAGTGCCGGAGCTCCTTCCAGCACCGCGCCGAAGATAATCAGAATGACGATCGACAGCAGCAGGAACAACCATGGGCCGTAGTTCGCACCGATGGCAACCAACAGTTGGGCACATTGTTGCGGGATCATCTCGATAGTCAGCGCGAAGGACAAACTGGTAGCACAGGCGACGATAAACAGCAGCATGCCGGACAGCGCGGCGGTATCGACAAACAGCGTTAGGGTGGCCTGCAGCGTCAGCTCACCAAAAGCCAGCCGACCGACCACGATGGCATAGACCACCGCGAAGGCGGAGATTTCGGTAGAGGTCGCGATACCGGCCACCACCCCCTTGCCGATCATCAATATCATCACCAACCCGACGGCGGCACCGATCAGCAGTTGGCGTGTCGGCATCCGTACCGGGTAGGCCTCATCCACGTTGATGCGTTTACCGAATATCACGGCGGCAATCAGCAGCAATATCAGTAGGCACAGGGCCGGGATCAATCCGGCGATAAACAGGGCGCCGATCGAAATGTTGGCGATAAAGCCCATCACGATCAGGTTGACGCAAGGGGGGATGGTCTCCGCCATAATGGCTGAGGCAGCGAATACACCGGCAGACTCTGCGGCGGGTTGACGCGCCCGCCGTACCGCCGGCATCAGTACGCCACCGACCGTGGCGACATCCGCCAGCTTGGAACCGGAAATGCCGGAGAAAAACGCCATCGACACAATCGTGGTCATGTTCAGTCCACCGCGATAACGGCCCATGCCCCGGACGATCAGCTCAACCAGGCGTGATGACATGCCGTTCACTTCCATAACTGCGCCAGCCAGTAAAAAGAAGGGAATGGCCAACAGGACAAAATGGTCAACGCCAGCGGTGACCTGTTGGGCAAAGAACACGAATGGCAGCGAGGGATCGCTAAGGAAGAACACCATTGCTGACATGCCGAGCGTAAAAGCGATCGGCACCCCGGCGAGGATGCCCAGAATAAAGCAGGCCAGCATCAGAGCGGCGGGCAGCGAGCCGAGTCCGGTTGCGGTATGCAAACTGAGGTAGCCTGTCCCCCCCAGCAAGGCGACGGCAACAGCGCTGATCAACACCACTTTCAGCGGTGCCTGGCAGGCGTGATCGAGCGCACTGACCAACATCACCGTTGCACCGATAAACACCGGCACCACAAAAATCGCCTGTGGCAAGCCGTGTTCGGTGGTTTGCGGCAGCGAAATACTGACCAAACTGAAGCTGGATACCGTCAACCCGAGCGCCACCAACACCAAAACCCAACGGCTGGCATGTACCACGTACGGTTGGGCTGTCGCCGGTAGCCAGCGTAAGAACAGATCGACGCCAATGTGTCGCCCACGGCCGGTGGAGGTGGCGACGCCAAAGAACACCAGCGTCACCATCAGCGCACGGGCCACTTCTTCGGCCCATTCGATCGGGCTGTGCAGCGCGTAGCGCCAAATCACCGAGGCGAATACCACTACCACGTTTATCAGCAGCGCCAATGCGCCGCCACAGGCGGTCAAGCGAGTCAGGAAGCGGCTTAACTGCGTCAGGATGGCCACTTTTTTTACGCTCATTTCAAGCGTGACAGGAAGGGTCATAGCAAATCCTCCACCGGGGCGCGTTACGGCTGCGTTGCGGCATGAATGGCATCCAACACCGCTTTGGCCTGCGGATATTTAGCGGAAAACGCCGCTTGCAGCGGCAGGGTTTGTTGGCGGAAAGCGTCGCGATCGGTTTCGGTGAAAATCACACCGGCCGCTTTCAGTTTGTCCATTGCCTGAGTTTCTTTTTCCGCCGCGATTTTGCGTTCATAAGCCGTGGCTTCGCTGGCGGCGGCCAATACGTCGGCTTGCAATGCTTGAGGGATGCGTTGGAACGCGGTCTGGCTGATGGTGGCGACAATGGGGTTATAGATGTGGCGAGTCAGGGTAGCGTGTTTGGCGATCTCGTAATACTTGCTGGTGTAGACGGTGGCGGCGTCGTGTTCTACACCGTCGATCACGCCCATTTGTAATGCGGAATACACTTCACCGCCGGGCATGGGGATCGCGGTGGCACCCATGCTTTTTAACGTGGCAATAAAGTTGGGTGCTGGCAGCACGCGTATTTTCATCCGGTTGAGATCGTGCGGTGATTGCAGTGGTTTTTTACTGTAAATGTTGCGCGCACCCAGACTGAAACCGTAGCCTAACACCTTGATGTTGCTTTGTTTAGCCAGCATGGCGCTCAGCAGTTGGCCTGCCTGACCGTCCAACGCCTGACCCAGTTGCTGGTTATCGTCAAACAGATAGCCCAGATCCAGTACGCCAATTTCCGGTACCAGGGTGGCCCAGATTGAGGTGCCGGAGATCATCATGTCGATTGCGCCGATACGTACCTGCTGGACGGCATCGGCCTCTTTGCCGAGCATGCCGTTAGGGAAATAGTTGAGGGCGATTTTGCCTGGCAGGCGTTTATCCAGGTTCTGTTTGAAACGGTTAAACCAAATGGCATGCGAAGAATACTCATCGTCGGGCAGTGATGAGTACACGCGCAGGTTCACGTCGGCAGCGTTGACCCGTAGCGGCAGGATAAAAAGGACGAAGAACAACGTAATAAACACGCGCAGAGTTAAGCGATTTATGAGTGATTTCATCAGCCTGGCTCCCGATCGCAGATAACCTGCGATGCTGGTGGTTAAGATGATTTCCCCTGCTGGGTATTGCGGTAGGGGCAGGGGGAACAGGGACGATACTTTGTTTCTGATATTTCACTGTAACGTTTTAGTGTATCGTTACAGAAAACCTACAAACATTCCGTCAGCAGATCAATTTTTATCCGCTAAAAGGGGTTGGAAATGTGGGTTCTGTGAGCGGGCTCTAATAATCGGCCGGTAGCCTTTGGCGATCGTCGGGCTGCCGCTGATGGCATTTAGCACCTATAATCGCTGCAGGATAACCGTGAATTCAGGAGTGGGTATGCCTTCCAGGGCGATAATCAAATGGACTAAACGGCTGACAATCGTGGTTGTTACCGTGTTACTCACACTGTTTGCGGTACGTATTTACGACACCCAAAGCGGTCCGGCGCTGGAGCCGTGGCATACTTTTGTGCCGCATGAGCTGTCTGCCGCCGAGATGGATAAGACCAATTGGCAGGGTTATCTGGCTGCCGAAAGCCGGGTATTTGATGACGTAAAGGCTAACGTCACGGACAAACTCTCCGCCAGCGAACGTATCCCCCTTAACCGCTATTTTGACGGCAGCCCGGTGTATCCAGAGCACTTTGTCCGGGACTGGAACCGTTCTTACGAACTGATGCCGCAAGGCGAACCACGTGGTGCTGTGGTGTTGCTGCACGGTTTGACTGATTCCCCTTACAGCCTGCGACACATTGCTGAGAACTATCGGCAACACGGTTATGTGGCGGTCGGTATTCGTCTGCCGGCACACGGCACGGTGCCGGGGGCATTGACCAATATTGAATGGCGCGACTGGTTGGCGGCGACGCGATTGGCCGTGCGTGAGGCGCGGAGTAAGGCCGGGGGTGATAAACCGTTGCATATCGTAGGCTTTTCCAACGGCGGGGCGCTGGCGATGAAGTATGCGTTGGATGCACTGGATGATCCGCAGTTGGCGGCGCCGCAGCGGTTGGTGTTGATTTCACCGATGATTGGCGTTACCAGTTTTGCTCGTTTCGCTGGCATTGCCGGCTGGCCTGCCGTGTTCCCTGCCTTTGCCAAAGCGGCGTGGCTCGGTGTGCTGCCGGAGTTTAATCCCTTTAAATACAATTCATTCCCAGTCAATGGTGCACGCCAGTCTTATCTGCTCAGTAACGGGCTGCAACAGCAAATTGCCCTGGCGGCACGTGACGGAAAGCTGGAGAAATTAGCCCCTGTGCTGACCTTCCAGTCTGTCATGGACTCCACCGTGAGCACCCGGGCGGTGATCCGGGCGTTATATAACGAACTACCGGCTAATGGCAGCGAACTGGTGCTATTTGACGTTAATCGTACGGTAAACTTTGGACCACTGCTGCGGCCAAATGCGGCGGCGGCGGTCAGTCAACTGCTGCCACCACCGCCACGTCGTTACCAGACCACGGTGATCGCTAATGCCTCACCAGAAAGCAGTGAGGCGATCGCCCGTGTTACACCGGCTGGAGCGACCACCGAAAGCGATCTACCGCTAGGTATGACCTACCCGACGGATATTTATTCGTTGTCGCACGTGGCGTTGCCCTTCCCGGTGAGTGATTCACTGTATGGCCGGTTCCCCGAGCAGCGCGATGAGTTCGGCATCAGCCTTGGCACCATCGCCGCGCGCGGCGAACGGTCAGTGTTGGTGGTCGATCTCGACTCGCTGATGCGCATTGCCTCCAACCCATTTTTCCCTTACGTGCTCCAGCGGATTGATAATAAGCTTTAGGCAAAACCGAGAATGCTGAACGCATCATCCTGCGGGTAGTAGCCGAGCAAGCGGCTGGTTTCCTCTAGCGACAGCCGCTTATAGCGGTTGTTGGAAACGCCGTGCACCACGGCATGGTGTACGCCTTCGATACGCAGGCAACGTTCCAGCAGATCGGCCGCGTCGCGGTGGCTCAGGAAAGCGCTCATATCACGAGCACTGAGCTGTTCGCCATATTCTAGCGTGGTGAAATTGGCGATGCGTACCGACAAGGCAGACAGCCCCTCTTGATGGGCAAAATAGGCGGCGATACCTTCGCCGAATGCTTTGCTTACCCCGTAGAGGTTTTTCGGTTTGGGGGCATCTTGTGGCCGAATTTGGTAATCCAGTGCGTAACCTTCCACCGCTTGCGCACTGCTGGCGAAGACCACGCGTTTGCAGCCTGCGTCTTTGGCTGCCCGAAAAATATTGAAGGTGCCGAGGATATTGTTATCCATCAGCGAGTGACAAAAGTCCGCATCGGGCGAGGGATCTGCCGCCAGGTGCAGCACCGTATCGATATTGGCGCAGGCCTCACGGCAGGCTGCGATATCGGCAATGTCGAAACTGATCACCTCATCGCCCGGTTGCAGATCGGTCAGCAGACCGAGCTCTTTTTCCGCCAGCCGCAGCTGATAGCGATTTCCTACCGATTGACGGAATGCCGTCGCGACCCGGCCACCTGCGCCGGTAATCAAAATTCGTCCAAACTCTGTACGTAAAGTCATGATCTCAGCCAGTCCTAAAGTCCATTATGCCGCGATCAGTAATAATCCCCTGCGTGAGTTTTGTCCAGCATCCAATTAGCAGTGCTGATGCTTTATGGCGTGGGCGGACATTTTTTTTCGATGATTTCAGTCAGGAACGTCATCACTGCGCGAATGGCTGGGGAGCGCGCCAGATCGGGATAAGTGACCAGCCATAGCTCGCGTGTTGGCGCGGCGATTGACGTGGGCAGTGTCACGAGTTCTGGGTCGCTATCGGCAACAAACGTCGGCAATACTACGGCCCCTAGCCCCGAACGTGCTGCTTCTTGCAGAGAGAAAAGATCGCTGGCCTCAAAGACCACCGGGCGACCCTGCAACAGCTGCTGCAGCCATTGTTGATGGGGCTGGTGTTGGTAGTGATGGTCGTAGGCGATAAAGGCCCGGGCGGCCTCTGGTAAGGCGGCGTGCTGCCGCGTGGCGTACAGCGCGTAGCGCATGATGCCGATGCGTTTTATCAACAGATCCGGCTGCTGTGGCCGCACCATGCGCACTGCCACTTCGGCGTCGCCGCGATCCAGTTCGGCGATCGCCGACTCGCCAGAGAGCACCAACGTAATATGCGGAAAAGCCTGATGAAATTGCGCAATATGCGGAGCGATAACCCGGGCGGCGACCGACGGCGGGGCACTGATGCGCACCTGGGTTTGCGGTGTGTCCCCGGCGCTGCGTGCATGACGCACAATGGCATGGCTTTGATTTTCAACGTCGGCTGCCAGCCCGGCAATCATTTTTCCGTCCTCGGTCAACGGCGTGCTGCGCGGCAGGCGGTGAATCAGCCGTAGCCCAAGCGATTTCTCCAGTGCCGCCACTCTCCGGCCAACCGTCGCGTGATCGCAGCCCAACTCCCGCGCCGCTGCCGACAATGAGCCGGTGCGTGCCAACACCACAAAGTGTTTTAAATCCTGCCAGTCGAACATCAGTGAATTCCTGCACAGTATCGTTGCAAATTTATGGAATATTCACACAGAGTGGGGTGTGATTCAATGGCATTATCGTTGTAACCAGATTGAATTATTCAATAAGGTAATCTTATGTATTTGCGGCTGAAGGGGCGTGTCGCGCTGGTGACCGGTGCGAGTGAGGGGATCGGTGCGGGTATGGTCCGGGTGCTGGCTGCGCAGGGGGTATCCGTGGTGGCGACCGCCCGCCGTGAAGATCGCTTACTGGCTCTGGCTGATGAGGTAGAACAAGCGGGTGGCGTACGGCCCTGGGTGATTGCGGCGGATATTACCGATGCGGGAGCGCTCGACCGCATGCTTACGCAAGCTATGGGCCGGTTTGGAACCATTGATATTGTGATTAATGCCGTCGGCGGTGCCCGCCCGACCGCATTGAGTGAAGGCGATGCGGGTTGGGAAGAGGCGTTTGCCCTGAACTTCACGCCGGCGCGTCGGGTGACTCACGCACTGTTGCCCGGCATGCAGGCGCAGGGATGGGGGCGGGTCATCAACATCAGCGGCTCGATGGAACCACGCAGTCTGAATGCTGCGACGGCTGCCAAGGGGGCAATACATTTGTGGGCCAAAGGGTTAGCGGGGGAAGTAGCGGCACAAGGCATTACCGTCAATACGCTGCAACCCGGGCGGATTAACAGCGAACAGGTACGTGAAAAGCTGCACCCGACCGAGGCGGCACGCCTGGCGTTTATCGCTCAGAACATCCCGATCGGTTACTTTGGCGAGCCGGAAGATGTGGCCAATCTGGCGGCGTTTCTGTGTTCCCCGCTCGCGCGATATATCACGGGTGCGGTTATCCCGGTAGACGGCGGTATGCACTATTTCGCCCACTGACGTGGTTTTGTCTGCTGGGTCACAGTTCAATAATTTGGCGCCGTAGGGTCTTGCTCCAGCAAAATAGGGAGTGTTAACGTCTTAGCTCAACCGATTTAGGGTTGTCACTGCTTCGGCAGGCAAAACCTAAACCTCGTGTTTCTGTTCCCGTCTGGGCGCAGAGACCATGAGGTTTAGGTTTTTTTTTGCGCTGAATTCCGTAACGGCGATGGGCCATCGCGCTACGGAGGTCGGTAGAACGTGGATTTTAAGGGTAACGCGATGAAATATGAAACATTAGCCAGTGAGATTTTGGCCGGCGTCGGTGGCCGCGACAACGTGAGAAGTTTGGTGCACTGTGCCACCCGCCTGCGGTTCAAACTGCGCGACAACCAGCGTGCCGATGCCGCTGCGCTGAAAAAAAATCCCGGTGTGATCATGGTGGTGGAAAGTGGCGGGCAGTTTCAGGTGGTTGTGGGTAATCACGTTGCGGAAGTTTATAACGCAGTCAATCAGGTCGGTAGCTTGGGTGATGGCGTGCCGGCGGATGATGACGGAAAAAAGGAAAACCTGTTCAGCCGATTCATTGACGTGGTGTCCGGCATTTTTACACCGCTGTTGGGGGTGATGGCGGCTTCGGGGATCCTGAAAGGTTTCCTGGCGTTGAGCCTGGCTTGTGGCTGGCTGCTGGAGAGCAGCGGTACCTATAAAATGTTGTTTGCCGCCAGCGATGCCCTGTTCTATTTCCTGCCGATTATGCTGGGTTATACCGCCGGTAAAAAGTTCGGCGGTAATCCCTTTATTACCATGGCAATCGGCGGTGCATTGACCCATCCGCTGATGATGGCGGCATTCAATGCCGCACAGCAGCCTGACGCGGTGCGTGAATATTTCTTCGGCATTCCGCTGACCTTTATCAACTACAGCTCGTCGGTGATTCCGATTATTTTCGCCGCCTGGGTTTCATGCCGGTTGGAGCCACTATTTAACCGGGTGATCCACAGTGCGTTGCGCAATTTTGTCACGCCCTTGTTGTGCCTGGTGATTACCGTTCCGCTGACATTCCTGCTGATTGGCCCCGCGGCAACCTGGCTTAGCCACCTGTTGGCCAACGGTTATCAGGGCATCTACGCGTTCAATCCCATCATTGCAGGCGCCTTTATGGGAGCGATGTGGCAGGTGTGCGTGATCTTCGGTCTGCATTGGGGGCTGGTGCCGTTGATGATCAACAACCTGAGCGTGTTTGGCCGCGACACCATGGTACCGCTGCTGTTGCCGGCCGTGATGGGGCAAGTAGGGGCGACGCTGGGTGTGATGTTGCGTACCCGTGATGCCAAATTGCGGGCGTTGGCAGGTTCCGCGATTGGCGCCGGGATCTTTGGTATCACCGAGCCGGCGGTGTATGGCGTGACCTTGCCGAACAAACGGCCGTTTATCTTTGGTTGTATTGGCGGTGCGCTTGGTGGGGCGGTGATCGGTTATTTCCATACCGCTACCTACTCCTTTGGCCTGGTGAACATCTTCACCTTTGCGCAGATCATTCCTTCCGCTGGCTTTGACGCCACGGTGTGGGGCGCAATCGCCGGTAGTTTACTGTCGTTTTGTTTCGCGGCGGTGGCCAGCTATCTGTTCGGTGTTGCACCTGCCGAAACTCACGAGGAACCGACACCTCCTGCCCCCCTTAACCGCAAAGAGTGCGTTGTTAGCCCGATTGCCGGTGACGTGATGCCGCTGGAACAGGTCAATGATGCCACTTTTGCCAGCGGTCTGTTGGGCAAGGGGGTAGCGATTGCCCCGCAGCAAGGCCGGGTGGTGTCGCCGGTCGCCGGGCGTGTGGCCTCATTGTTTAAAACCCGGCACGCCATCGGCATTGAGTCGGACGATGGCGCGGAGATTTTAATCCACGTCGGCATAGATACGGTCAAGCTCGACGGTCTGCATTTCAGCGCCCATGTGCAAGAGGGGGACCGGGTGCAACCAGGCGATCTACTTATTGAGTTTGACCAGGCGGCGATCCATGCCGCCGGCTTCGACACGACGACACCGATCATCATCAGCAACAGCGATGACTACGTCGAGGTCTTGGCCAGCGGCGAGAGCAGGGTGCAGGAACAGGCGCCACTGCTGACTTTATTACGTTAACCGAGGAGAAAACGATGAGCAGCAAATTCCCAGACCATTTTCTGTGGGGCGGTGCGGTCGCGGCCAATCAGGTGGAAGGAGCCTATCAGACCGACGGCAAAGGGCTGTCGACCTCTGATTTGCAGCCGCACGGCATCTTCGGCGCGATAGCACCGCGGGTCGAGGGCGACAGCGGTATCAAGGACGTGGCGATCGATTTTTATCATCGTTATCCCCAGGATATCGCGCTGTTCGCTGAAATGGGCTTTAAGTGCCTGCGCACCTCTATCGCCTGGACGCGTATTTTCCCGCAGGGCGATGAAGATGTCCCGAATGAAGCCGGCTTGGCGTTCTATGACCAGCTGTTCGATGAAATGGCAAAGTATGGCATTCAGCCATTGATCACCCTGTCACACTACGAAATGCCGTATGGCTTGGTGAAGAACTACGGCGGGTGGGGTAACCGCAAGACCATCGGATTTTTCGAGCACTACGCGCGTACTGTGTTCGAACGCTATAAGCATAAGGTGAAGCATTGGCTGACCTTTAACGAGATCAATATGTCGTTGCACGCGCCCTTTACCGGTGTCGGGCTGAAGGAAGACAGCAGCAAGAGCGAGATTTATCAGGCGATCCACCACCAGTTAGTGGCCAGCGCCAAAGCGGTAAAAGCCTGCCATGACCTTGTGCCGGGCGGCCAAATTGGCAATATGTTGCTGGGCGGCATTGTCTATCCGCTGAGCTGCAGACCGGAGGATGTGCTGGAAACCCAGCGCCAAAACCGTGACTGGTTGTTCTTTGGCGACGTACAGGCACGCGGCGATTATCCGGCCTATATGCGGCGTTATTTCCGCGAAAATGGCATTCAGGTCGAGATCACCGCCGAAGACCGCCAGGCACTGCGCGAAACCATCGATTTTATCTCCTTCAGCTATTACATGAGCGGCTGCGTCACTACCGACGAACAGCAAAACAACGCTGCCCGCGCCAACATTCTCAATATGGTGCCGAATCCGCACTTAGCCAGTTCAGAATGGGGCTGGCAGATCGATCCCGTTGGTCTGCGCTATTTGCTGAATGTGTTGTATGACCGCTACCAAAAACCGCTGTTTATCGTGGAAAACGGGCTGGGGGCGAAGGACCGCATCGACGCTGATGGCAGCATCAACGACGACTACCGTATCAATTATCTTAACGACCATCTGGTACAGGTGGCGGAAGCGATCGACGATGGCGTAGAAGTGATGGGCTACACCAGTTGGGGACCGATCGATCTGGTCAGTGCCTCGAAAGCCGAAATGTCCAAGCGCTACGGCTTTATTTATGTCGACCGCGACGATGCCGGTAACGGCAGCCTGGAACGCCGCCGCAAAAAGAGTTTCTACTGGTATCGTGACGTGATCCAAAGCAACGGTAACAGCCTGAAAGACAAAGCCTAAGTTTTATCCATCCCCCGGTGGCAACCACCGGGTTATTACCTTTATCTACTGCTGCCAATGTTTGGGGAATTACCCCCAGGGAATGCTGTTGCCCGCAGCTACCCCCGTATTTCAAACCGCCGCATTGTTGGCGACGCGTGCTCACCCTTGTCACTTACTTCAGTAAGCTCCAGGGGACTCCCACGCTTGCCGCCTTGCTGCAATTCGAAATCCGTCGGGTATCAATATGTTGGAGAAATATAATAATGAAATACCCATTACCTCACTTTGTTACCCTCGCCGGGTTATTGCTGGTCGGCGCCGGCGCACAGGCCGAAACCTTGCAGTCAGCCAAAGACGTGGAGGCACCCACAGCCAAATGGCAAGGTGTCGCACTTGGCTTTGAACCGCCGCAGGCAGGGCTGTTGGGGGATATGCTAGGGATCAGGCCGATCCTGGAAGATCATGGTTTTCACTATAATCTGGGTTACCTCAGTCAGCTTTCTTATAACGCTGGCGGTGGATATAACCACGACAAGCAGGCTTCTTATATCGATCAGTTCTCGCTGACCTTCAGTCAGGATCTGCAGGCGCTGACGGGTATTCCGGATGCGGTAATTGAAGGCAATATCGTTAACCGCAACCATGATAACAACCTGACACGCGATCGCCTGCAGGATCCCCGCGTCAACCCGACCGATCTGTCGCAGGAAAGCTATGGCGGCCAGTCGATCACCCGGTTGGGTTGGCTGACCTTTAGCCGCAGTTTTCTCGATCGCCGGCTGCAATGGCGCATCGGCATGATGAACAAGGTGCAGGATTTCGATCAGATCATTCCCTGCGATTTCCAAACGTTGACCCTGTGCGGCGGCAAATCGGCCAACTCGTTGACTTGGTATAACTGGAACGTCCACTACTGGGGCACCACCTTGCAATATAAACTGACCGATGGGCTGACCTTTAAAACCGGTGTGCTGGAGCAAAACCCGAGTGCCCCAAGCCGCAGCCATGCCTGGAGTTGGTCGACCAAGGGCAGCAAGGGCGTGTTGCTGCCGATGGAACTGGAATTGAAAACCAACGCGGTCAATCAGTTGCCGGGGGTCTACAATATTGGCGTGTTATTTACCAATGCCAGCCAGCAGGATTTGTATGAGGGGGTCTCTGGTGGCCCAGGGGCGAGCGATCCGAACGGCTATCGCAGCCATGATCGCACCTGGTTCCTGTACACCGGCTTTAACCAGCAGGTAACGCGCCACCCGGATGACGCTAATCGCGGTCTTAGTCTGTTCTACAGCCTGGGGCTGGCGGATCAACGCTCCAACTATATGCATTACTCCACTTCGACCGGCATTCGTTATCGCGGGCTGTTTGATGCGCGCCCGGATGATTGGCTGGGCTTGGGCATATCGATGGTCAAGCTGAGCAACCATTATCAGGATAACCAGCGCTATTTGAATCAAATCAACAAGGCTACCGACTATAACGATCCCAACTATCACCCGGTACCGGGGCACTCGGTGACGGCGGAACTCTATTACCGCTTCAACGTCACTCCGTGGCTGCAGTTACAACCGGGGGTGCAATATTGGCACCATCCGGCGGGCGTCAACGAAACGCAAGATGCCTGGGTGACGGCGCTTAAAACGGTGGTGACTTTCTGACGGTTACGCCGCGTCACTTTCCCGGTAGCGCTGGCGCGTATGTTCGAACCAGCTCGCCGGGACGTTATGCGGCGGTAATTGCAGCTTTTGCAACCCCTGTTCGACAATGTGGTGTGCTTGCTTCCACAGCGTCGGATCGCCTTCGGTCAGCACGTCCAGCAACCGCTGTTTTTCGATCAGGTAAGTCCGTGCAAAATGGCTATCGTATTCAAGCAGTGAGCGGGTGTTGTCGATCATATCTGCCAGTTTGATGGTTTTGGCCTCTGGAGAAGCCGTGGCGCTGTGGCGTCGATCGCGATTTTTGCGTTCGAAGCGGTTACCGCCGCCGGTGCTGCTGACGTTGGTCAGCATCGCAACCAGGGCGGCGACCTGCGGCCCAAAATGGCTTTCGATATCGCTGAGCGTTGTGGGTGTATCTTCTACCGTGTCGTGCAGCCAGGCCGCGGCCAGCATTTCTTCACTGTGCGGCACGCTACTGACAATTTCCATCACTGCCTGCGGGTGAACAATATAAGCGTCATTAGTATATTTTCGGCGCTGATCAATCGCCGCATGCGCTTTAGTGGCGTAACGGCGTGCACGCTCTGCCAATGTGTTTGTCATGTCCATTCCCTCCACACAGCACTTTGCTGTGACATCCTCTGTTTTAAAAACGTAGCACAGGGTTTAAAAATAGCTTGCGATTACATCGTGCGCTACCTATATTCACAATATGAAAATCAAAGACGCCGAACAACCCCTTGCGAAAAACCTGCTGCTGCTCGATCAGCAGCTGTGTTTTGCCCTGTACTCCGCCAATCTGGCGTTGCACAAGGTGTATCGCAAACTGCTGAGCCAGCTTGAGCTCACCTATCCGCAATATTTGGTGATGCTGGTGCTGTGGGAACGGGACGAAGTCAGAGTCACGGACATTGGCGAGCGGCTGTTTCTCGATTCGGCAACGTTAACGCCATTGCTGAAACGGCTCGAGAGCGCAGGGTTGTTGGTGCGTTACCGTGCCACTGCCGACGAGCGGCAGGTGATTATCGCGTTAACTGATGCCGGGCGCGCGCTGCGTGAGAAAGCGCAGGCGGTGCCGGAAGCGGTGATGTGTGCCACCGATTGCAGCCTCGATGAAATCGTGAATATCAAGCAGCAGCTGGAAAAGCTGCGTGGCAAGTTGATCGATCAGATTTGACGACCGGTGCCAGACGCAGGATCGACGATCCTGCGCTACACTGAGAATACGTGGTCAATATAAGTAGTGTGCGATTTAATCGCAAAAGATATACCTGTGACCGGATTCAGACAATGGGATCCGATGTCATGCCTCCAACCCAAAAGAAGGAATGATTTATGTCGATTGAAAAAGTTGTTTACCGCGCTCATGCCACAGCAACCGGTGGCCGCGATGGCCGTGCGACCTCATCCGACGGCGTGTTGGATGTCAAACTGGGCGTGCCGAAGGAAATGGGCGGTGCAGGCGGTGACGTCACCAACCCGGAACAGCTGTTTGCCGCCGGCTATTCGGCTTGCTTCCTGGGTGCGCTGAAGTTTGTCGCGGCGAAAGAAAAAGTGAAAATCCCGGCCGATGCCAAAATTGACGGCACCGTTGGTATTGGTGAAATCCCCAATGGGTTCGGTATCGAAGTACAACTGGATATTACTCTGCCGGGTATCGAGCGCAGTGTGGCGGAAGACCTGGTGAAAAAAGCCCATGTCGTTTGCCCCTATTCCAACGCTACCCGCGGCAATATTGATGTCACGCTGAACATTAAATAATTCTCTTACCGATACCATTAAAAAATGGAGGGTTTAATCTCTCCATTTTTTGTTTTGCCCACGCCGGTTTCGTCTCACAAAAAGCAGCAAAAAATGCCTGCCATTTGAGAATTCGCTTGATTATTACCCCCAAAATAGCGCTTATTGCCGAGCGGCTGAACCTGAGGCCACATTGAATGTCTGATTGATTCAGAACTGTTACAGTCCCCGGAGCCACCGCGTTAAATGAACAAAGTTAAATCGCTATCACAGCAGAATTTATCGTTATTGTTAGCGATCTATATCGGCATATTTTTAAACCTTTCCGTTTTTTATCGTCGCTTTGATTCGTTTTCACACGGCATTCAGGGGATTAAGGTTATTTCCGCGGTAACTGAGGTTATCGCCATCGTTCTATTCACCTTCTTTATTATGCGGCTGGTGTCGCTTGGCGGCCGGCTGTTCTACCGCATCACCGCTTCGTTGTTGGTTCTGATCTCCGTTGCGGCCAGTTATTACATGACGTTTTTTAACGTGGTGATTGGTTACGGCATTGTCGTTTCGGTGATGACCACGGATATCGATTTGTCTAAAGAAGTGGTAGGGATGCACTTTGTGTTGTGGATGGTGGTGCTCAGTGCATTGCCGCTACTGTGTATTTGGAAAAACAATCTGCGTTACACGCTGATTGAACAGCTAAAAACGCCTGGGCACCGAGTGAAGCCCTTGGTGGTGCTGGTGGCCGTGGTGGCACTCGTGTGGCTACCGCTGCGTATGCTGGACGACGAACAAAGTGCTCAGGAAAAAATCACCAATGTAGACCTGCCAAGCTACGGCGGCGTGGTGGCGCATTCCTATTTGCCATCCAACTGGCTGTCGGCGCTGGGGCTGTTTGCCTATACCCGTTACGACGAGAGCCAGGATCAGGCGACGCTGTTCGACCCGGCCAAAAATTTTACCTATGTGCCGCCAGCCGATATTGATGACACCTATGTCGTGTTTATCATTGGCGAAACCACGCGTTGGGATCACATGGGTATTCTTGGTTACGATCGTGATACCACCCCACGGTTGTCCAAAGAGAAAAATCTGGTGGCGTTCCGCGGTGAGTCCTGTGATACCGCCACCAAGCTTTCTCTGCGCTGTATGTTCGTGCGGGAAGGTGGGGCGGCCGATAATCCGCAACGTACCCTGAAAGAACAAAACGTGTTTGCGGTACTGAAGGAGCTGGGTTTCACTTCAGAGCTGTTCGCCATGCAGAGCGAGGTTTGGTTCTACAACAATACCGAAGTTAACAACTATTCGTTCCGCGAGATGATTGCCTCCGAGAAACGTAACGACGGTAAATCGGTTGACGATATGTTGCTGGTGGATGAAATGAAGGAGTCGCTGGCCCGCTATCCAAAGGGCAAACACATGGTGATCCTGCACACCAAAGGCTCACATTATCTCTATTCCCAACGTTATCCACGTAGCTATGCGCGCTATCAGCCTGAGTGTATCGGCGTCGATGACTTCTGTTCCAAGGATCAATTGATCAACGCCTTCGATAACTCGGTGCTGTATACCGACAGCTTTATCGCTAACGTGATTGATCAGGTGCGGGAGAAGAAGGCGATTGTGTTCTATTCGTCTGATCACGGTGAATCGATTGGCGAGAACTCGCACCTGCATGGCACGCCGCGTGAAATGGCCCCACCGGAGCAGTTCCGCGTGCCAATGATGGTGTGGGCGTCTGACAAGTTCCTGGAAGACCCGCAGCATCGCAGTGCATTTGAGCAATTGCAGGCTCAACAGCGTGTTGGCAAGACACATCGCCATGTCGAGCTGTTCGATACCATTCTCGGCTGCCTCGGTTACACCTCGCCAAACGGCGGCATCGTGGCGAAAAACAACTGGTGTAATATTCCTCAGGACAAAACGCCGGCAACACCGCTGTAACCTCTACAATACCGGGCGCGCATAGCGCCCGGTAAAATCTGTTAATACCTTTCCTTCATCAATTAATCCGGCTCAGGCTTGCGGTATATACCCGTCATCTTTCACGTTGCAGCGTTCAAATCTATTCCCGACAGATTTGTCGTTCACCCCAGTTACTGTAGGAGGCGAATAAATTCGCCCCGATTAATGCGGGCGCAGCATGCGGCGCCCCTACAATACCTGGGGATGAACGAGCTGTGCGCCTAGCTGCAACTTGAAAGCTATAGGGTATACTTGGGCACTTTCCCCCTCGAACTGGAGATTTCCATGACCTTGCGCGTGGCGTT
This sequence comes from Serratia sp. NPDC087055, assembly GCF_044900985.1. NCBI lineage: Bacteria > Pseudomonadati > Pseudomonadota > Gammaproteobacteria > Enterobacterales > Yersiniaceae > Serratia > Serratia sp. NPDC087055. The sequence continues at coordinate 157,461 of NZ_JBJDOG010000004.1, read as the reverse complement.
TATTGACGATCATGACATTGTGCGATCGGGCTTTGTGCAACTGTTGTCGCTGGAGGCGGACATTCAAGTGGTCGGGGAATTCAGCAGCGCGACGCAGGCACGTGCCGGTTTGCCGGGTTTGGAGGCGGAGATCTGCATTTGTGACATTTCGATGCCGGACGGCAGCGGGCTGGATTTACTGGCGGATATTCCCTCCGGTATTCGCGTGGTGATGCTGTCGATGCATGATAACCCGGCGCTGGTGGAAATGGCCCTGGAACGCGGTGCCTGTGGTTTTTTGTCCAAGCGCTGTAAGCCAGAAGACCTGATCACCGCGGTGCGCACCGTCGCCAGTGGGGGCGTATACCTGATGCCTGAAATTGCCCAGCAGTTGGCGCGAGTCAAGGTCGATCCCCTGACGCGTCGCGAACGTGAAATCGCGCTGTTGCTGGCGCAGGGACAAGAGGTGCGGGAAATTGCTGCGGCGTTGGGATTATCGCCGAAAACGGTACACGTACACCGCGCCAATCTGTTTGCCAAGTTGGGCATTAACAATAATGTCGAACTGGCGAAGCGGATGCTAAACCTGTGATGCAGCGCCTGATTACCCAACTGGCGCTGTTTTTTATCTATGCCACCAGTGCATTTTGCCTGTGGGGTATCGGCACGGCGCTAATCGATCCGCCGTGGCAGGCGCTGTTGTTATTCCCGTTTGGCCTGCGCATGGGCATTCTGCTGCAAAGCCCTTACCGCTTCTGGCCGGGTATTTTGCTGGCTGACTTACTGCTGATGGTGTTGTTGGCAGATCAATTCGGTTACGGGCCGGCGCTGTGGGCTTCGGTCGTGGTACTGGTGTTGACGGTACTGCTCAGCCTGGTGGCTTCCCCTTGGTTGCTGCGGCATCAACAAAGTGACAGCGAATGGCAATGGCCGCTGATGCAGGGGGCGGTGGTAGCGGCTGCCGCATTGCTGCAGGCGTTGGTGTGGCAGGTGGTTAACGGTGAAGGTGCCCGTGCGCTGTTGCTTGGGTTGGCGGGCGGTTTCACTATTGCCCCGACCTGTCTGTTGCTGTGGCATTATCTGGCGCGGCAGATCTGGGTGCCGCTCGAGCCGGGCCTGATCCATAAACCTGTGACCTTGCGGCTGCGCCATCTGGCCAGCTATTTGCTGTTGTTCGCACTCAGTATCTGGCTGCAACAGCAGGTGAACGCCGCCGAACTGCGCCGATTCGCGCCGTTTTGTCTGGCCATCCCGATCGTTTTTATGTCCTATCGCTATGGCTGGCAGGGGGCGCTGCTGGCGACGCTGCTCAACGGTGTGGTGCTGGTGGCCAACGAGCCGCCTCAACCGGAATCGCATCGCGATCTGTTGCTGTCGCTATTGGCCCAGAGTCTCACCGGTTTGCTGCTCGGCGCGGGGATTCAGCGCCAACGAGAGCTAAATCAACAACTCCGTTTGCGCTTGGCAGAGAACCGTCAACTGGCACGCGCGTTGGTGACAGCGGAAGAGCAGACTCGGCGTGAGGTTGCGCGGGAGCTACACGACGAAGTCGGGCAAACTATCACCGTGATCCGTACCCAAGCCAGTATTATCAAGCGTCTGGCGCCGCAGCCGCAGGTCATTGGCTGTGCCGAGGCGATAGATACGTTGGCGCTGCGGGTGTATGACGGCGTCCACGACGTACTGACGCAATTGTGGCCCGCTGCGCTGAATAATCTGCCGCTGTCGGCGGCGGTCGCGGCAATGCTGCGTGAGTCGTTGCCGCAAGATACGTCGTTGGTGAGTACGATGCAGTGGCAGGTACCGGATGCGTTGCTGGATGAAACGCTGAAAATTACCCTGTATCGGGTCTGCCAAGAGGGAGTGACTAACGTCTGCCGCCATGCCGCCGCCAGCCGCATTGAGCTGGATGCACATCTTCGCCATCGTAAAGGGCAACCACCGCAAATCTTGCTGACCATTCGCGATAACGGCATCGGTATCGATTTGACCAATCATGAGCCGGGCTATGGTCTGCGCGGTATGCAAGAGCGTATCAGCGCACTGGGTGGCAGCCTGCGACTGACGTCGGGGAGCGGCACCTGTTTGAATGTGATCTTACCCACAGTTTCAGCGGCAGAAGGGCAAAACTAGGAAATACTCTTAGCCGCGTCGGGAATCCGGCGTACGTCATTTACGCGCGCGCGCAGCATGATAGCGGCACTTTTCCTATTCTCTGAGGTTTCACATGTGGTCTTTCCTTAAAAGCCGCCAGGATGTGCCGCCGGTTACCGATCAAAAACAGATCGATGCCAGCTATAAATACTGGCGTATCCAACTGATGTGGACGATGTACATCGGTTATGCCGCGTTTTACTTTACGCGCAAAAGCTTCAACTTCATCATGCCGGCGATGCTGAGCGATCTTGGCCTGACGATGTCCGATGTCGGCATCCTTGGCACGCTGTTTTACATCACCTACGGCTGTTCGAAATTTATCTCAGGCATGATCAGCGATCGTTCCAACCCGCGTTATTTTATGGGGTTGGGCCTGATCATGACCGGCATACTCAATATTTTCTTCGGACTTAGCTCTTCGTTGCTGATGCTGGGTACGCTGTGGATCCTCAACGCCTTCTTCCAGGGCTGGGGCTGGCCGCCATGCTCCAAAATTCTTACCAGCTGGTACTCCCGCTCCGAGCGCGGCGGCTGGTGGGCGATTTGGAACACCTCGCACAACTTTGGTGGCGCACTGATCCCCCTGCTGGTCGGCTTTATCTCGCTGCACTTCAGCTGGCGCTACGGCATGATTATTCCGGGCATCATCGGTGTGGTGTTGGGGCTGTTGATGTGCTGGCGTCTGCGCGACAAGCCGTCCACCATGGGGTTGCCTAGCGTCGGTAAGTGGCGTAACGACGCCATGGAGCTGGTGCAAGAATCGGAAGGCCAGGGGCTGAGCAACCGGGAAATCGTCAAGCGTTACGTGTTGACCAACAAATACATCTGGCTGCTGGCGGTCTCTTACGTCCTGGTGTACATCGTGCGTACCGCCATCAACGACTGGGGTAACCTGTACCTGACGCAGGAAAAAGGCTATTCGCTGATGACCGCCAACTCGGCCATCTCTCTGTTTGAAGTGGGCGGCTTTATTGGCTCGCTGGTGGCGGGCTGGGGGTCTGACAAACTGTTCCGCGGTAACCGTGGGCCAATGAACCTGATTTTCGCTATCGGTATCTTCCTGTCAGTCGCCGCGTTGTGGCTCATGCCGGGTGTGACCTTCCTGCTGCAGGCTGCCTGCTTCTTTGCCATCGGCTTCTTCATCTTTGGCCCGCAGATGCTGATCGGTATGGCGGCGGCGGAATGTTCGCACAAGGACGCTGCTGGCGCGGCAACCGGCTTTGTTGGCCTGTTTGCCTATCTGGGTGCGGCGTTGTCCGGTTATCCGATTGCCCGGATCATGGAAATTTGGCACTGGAACGGTTTCTTCGTGGTGATCTCAATCGCCGCCTGTTTGTCAGCGCTGTTCCTGCTGCCGTTCTTGCGCGCCCAATCACCGGCGTTGAAAACCGCGCAGGCGTAACGTCAAAGCGCGGTACAGGGCTCTGTACTGCGCTTTATGCCGCTTTTATCACCACTTGATTGGCCGGGGCAAGAAAGTGATTGACGCGTATTATCGTCAGCAGTAAGATGCGCCCCGCATCGGCGAGTAGCGCAGCTTGGTAGCGCAACTGGTTTGGGACCAGTGGGTCGGAGGTTCGAATCCTCTCTCGCCGACCACATTCGAAAAACCTGCTTTTTAAAGCAGGTTTTTTTTCGCCTGTTATTTGTTCTTCAGGCCGCTTTGCCTGTGACGAAGTCAAAATGGATTTCGTCATAAGAAAAGATTATCTTCGTGCCTTTCTTATCTAAGACACCTGCATTAAGCAAAGCCTGAACATCCGTATGCACGGCTTTGAAATCCCGATTGAGTCGTCTGGATAGCTCTCGAATTGACATGGCTTCCACGCCGGTCATTGTTTCTAGCAGCGTCATTCGATTCGTGTTCAGTAATACATAGGTCAGCGTTTTGACATCAGGGAATATTAGCCTGTTGCCTACATCAGTACCGGATAAGGCTTTGGAAAAATCCGTTTTAAGCCCATCAATCGCCTGTTGGACAGGCATTACACTTACCATCAGAGTGCGCATTTTGGCCTCCTGAGCTGGTTTACTTCCACAACAAAATCATCAACCAGCCTGTTAATATCAATAAACTCTATCGGGATCTCGGCTGCACCTTGGTGCTTATGATCACCTTTACCCGCTTCATTGTCATAGCGTAATACGCATTTACCCTCTACCACATAGGCCAAACGGTATTTGTACTTGTGATTGCTGCCTCTCACTGAGGGAGTGACATCCCAGACAACCAGGCTGAGCAAACTGTTTGCATCCAACCAAATGCGTCTGTTCATTACGAGTGTCGCAGGCATTGAACATTCCTTGTTGATGTTTACGTTACCATCAAGTTAAATTTGATGTCAATGATGACATCATTGCTATGAAAAATAGTTGTCCTTTCCCTGTAATTAATTCACATTCCTTATTCCTATTGGCAGCAGTTATTCATTATTAAATAAATTCATCGCTGATTAATAAAACCCGGTTGATAGCCATCTTGTTTTAACGATTATTTTATCTATAGTCTGAATGCACAACGCGAGAATGATAATTCCCGCCGCGTGAAAAGGTGCGTTTTTATTTACTTTAATCGGCCAGGATTATTGCGGGATTGTTTTGCTCCGATAATGGGCGGCCGTCATTAAATAGTTTACGTTTATCCTCTCGGAATAAAGGAATCAGTTATGCGCAAATTTAATAAACCTCTGTTGGCACTGTTGATCGGCAGCACGCTCTGCTCTGCTGCCCAGGCCGCCGCACCGGGCAAACCGACGTTGGCCTGGGGCAATACCAAGTTCGCCATTGTCGAGGTCGATCAGGCTGCGACGGCTTATAATAATCTGGTGAAGGTAAAAAATGCCGCCGATGTTTCTGTTTCATGGAATTTATGGAATGGCGATACCGGTACTACGGCAAAAGTCTTATTAAATGGCAAAGAAGTTTGGAGCGGTGCCTCAACCGGCGCTTCAGGTACGGCAAACTTTAAGGTGAATAAAGGTGGCCGTTATCAAATGCAGGTATCCTTATGCAATGCCGATGGTTGTACCGCCAGTGACGCAACCGAAATTGTTGTGGCCGATACCGACGGCAGTCATTTGGCTCCCTTAAAAGAACCGCTGTTGGAAAAAAATAAGCCTTATAAGCAAGACTCCGGGAAAGTGGTCGGTTCTTATTTTGTTGAATGGGGCGTTTACGGCCGTAATTTCACCGTCGATAAATTGCCGGCGCAAAACCTGACGCATTTGCTGTATGGGTTTATCCCGATCTGTGGCGGTGATGGCATCAACGACAGTCTGAAAGAGATCGAAGGCAGTTTCCAGGCGTTGCAGCGTTCCTGCCAGGGCCGTGAAGACTTTAAAGTGTCGATCCACGATCCGTTCGCGGCGCTGCAGAAAGGTCAAAAGGGCGTTACCGCCTGGGATGACCCCTACAAAGGGAACTTTGGTCAGTTGATGGCGCTGAAGCAGGCGCGTCCAGACCTGAAAATCCTGCCATCGATCGGCGGCTGGACACTGTCTGACCCATTCTTCTTCATGGGCGACAAGGTGAAGCGCGATCGTTTCGTCGGCTCGGTGAAGGAGTTCCTGCAAACCTGGAAGTTCTTTGACGGTGTGGATATCGACTGGGAATTCCCGGGCGGACAGGGTGCTAACCCGAAACTGGGCAATGCGCAGGATGGGGCGACCTATGTGCAATTGATGAAAGAGCTGCGGGCCATGCTGGACCAGCTTTCGGCAGAAACCGGTCGCAAGTATGAACTGACCTCTGCCATCAGCGCCGGCAAGGACAAGATCGACAAGGTAGATTACAACACCGCACAGAACTCGATGGACCACATCTTCCTGATGAGCTACGACTTCTATGGCGCGTTCGATCTGAAAAACCTGGGCCACCAGACGGCACTGAAAGCACCATCCTGGAAACCGGATACGGCATATACCACGGTGAATGGCGTTAATGCGTTGCTGACGCAGGGTGTGAAGCCGGGCAAAATCGTCGTGGGTACGGCCATGTATGGCCGTGGCTGGACCGGCGTGAATGGCTACCAGAACAACATTCCGTTCACTGGCACCGCGACCGGTCCGGTAAAAGGGACCTGGGAAAATGGCATCGTGGATTATCGCCAAATCGCCAATCAGTTCATGAGCGGTGAATGGCAGTACAGCTACGACGCCACCGCCGAAGCGCCTTACGTGTTCAAACCTTCAACGGGCGATTTGATCACGTTCGACGATGCACGCTCGGTGCAGGCAAAGGGCAAGTATGTGTTGGATAAGCAGTTGGGTGGGTTGTTCTCTTGGGAGATTGACGCTGACAACGGCGACATTCTGAACAACATGAATAGCAGCCTGGGCAACAGTGCCGGCACGCCATAAATCGGTTGTACGACGTTGCCGGGGGATATTTCTTTGCCCCCGGCTTTTTGGTAGAGGAAAGTTTTTTTACGGCGCAGTGATTGTGGCGTCTCTTCGATTAAAAAGTGCGGGAATGCCTCACCCTTTCGGGTAAGGAATCAGCATTTCATCCTGTCTTTAACGCCGATCACAAAAATAACCGTTCAGATATTCATCATTCAGCAACAAACTTTTTCCGTTTTTTATCGGAGTTAAACACCAGTAACTTTCAGGCATGTAGCCTATCGAACTAAAAATAACCGCATAGCATAATTTTTAATGCTGTAACTGTTAAAGAAAGGTTTTTTTTATGTTTGTTTGCTGTTTCTCACAGTCTGTGTAAATCCCTACTGGTTATATTGACGACACCCCAAACAGTTGGCAATTTGGTAGCCTCAGGGGTAAGAGCGAGAGTTGTTTGAGTGAATTCCACGCGCTCAGACGCCCCCACCGGGATACGTTCCACCCGGCTCTCTCGAGCAATTATCCCTTCCAGCCTTCGGGCACTGACTGCACAGGCCGCGCAATAAAAAATACAGGCTCTGGCGGTAATTACCCAATAGCTTTCGAGCTGCAGCAAGGCGGCAATCGAATGAATCCCCGGGAGCTTAGTTGACTGGGGTGAGAGAGCGCAGACAACGCCGCAGCAGTTTGAAAGATGCAGGGTATACACACATCACATCACATAATGGAGCACTCGCGATGACAAGTTCCTTGGGAAAAACAGGGATTCTGAAATTCGGTATCGGGCTGATTGCGCTGACCGTTGCGGCCAGCGTGCAAGCCAAGACGTTGGTTTACTGTTCTGAAGGTTCCCCGGAAGGGTTTAACCCGCAGTTGTTCACCTCGGGTACCACCTATGACGCCAGCTCGGTGCCAATTTACAACCGTCTGGTCGAATTCAAAATCGGTACCACCGAACTGCAGCCGGGCCTGGCTGAAAAATGGGACGTTAGCGAAGACGGCAAAGTCTACACCTTCCACCTGCGTAAAGGCGTGAAGTGGCAGAGCAGCAAAGACTTCAAGCCGACCCGTGACTTCAACGCCGACGACGTGGTGTTCTCCTTCGAACGCCAGTTGGACGCGAATAATGCCTATCACAAAGTCTCCGGCGGCAGCTATGAGTACTTTGAAGGCATGGACATGCCGAAGCTGATCGCCAAAATTGAAAAAGTGGATGATTCCACCGTGCGCTTCGTGCTGAACCGTCCGGAAGCGCCGTTCCTGGCTGACCTGGGCATGGACTTCGCTTCCATTCTGTCTGCCGAATACGCCGATGTGATGATGAAGGCCGGCACGCCAGAGAAAGTCGACCTGAACCCTATCGGCACCGGTCCGTTCCAACTGCTGCAATACCAGAAAGACTCCAAAATTCTGTATAAGGCCTTCGACGGTTTCTGGGGCACCAAGCCGAAAATCGATCGTTTAGTGTTCTCCATCACGCCTGACGCTTCAGTGCGTTACGCCAAGCTGCAGAAAAACGAATGCCAGGTCATGCCGTTCCCGAATCCGGCGGATATCGCACGCATGAAGCAGGACAAAACCATCAACCTGATGGAACAACCGGGGCTGAACGTGGGCTACCTGTCGTTCAACGTTGAGAAAAAACCGCTGGATAACCTGAAAGTGCGTCAGGCGCTGACCCTGGCCGTCAACAAGCAGGCGATCATCGATGCGGTGTATCAGGGTGCAGGCCAGGCGGCTAAAAACCTGATCCCACCGACCATGTGGGGCTATAACGACGCGGTGAAAGATTACACCTACGATCCGGTCAAGGCCAAAGAGCTGTTGAAAGAAGCGGGCATGGCAGACGGTTTCTCCATCGATCTGTGGGCGATGCCGGTACAACGTCCGTACAACCCGAACGCACGTCGCATGGCAGAAATGATCCAGAACGACTGGGCGAAAATCGGCGTGAAAGCCAAAATCGTGACCTATGAGTGGGGTGAATACCTCAAGCGCGCTAAAGCGGGCGAACATCAGACGGTGATGATGGGCTGGACCGGCGACAATGGGGATCCGGACAACTTCTTCGCCACGCTGTTTAGCTGTGCCGCAGCGAAGGACGGCTCCAACTATTCTCGCTGGTGCTACAAGCCGTTTGAAGATCTGATCCAACCGGCGCGCGCCGAATCGAACCACGAAAAACGTGTAGAACTTTACAAGCAAGCTCAGGTAGTGATGCACGATCAGGCTCCGGCACTGATTGTCGCCCACTCCACCGTGTACGAGCCAGTGCGTAAGGAAGTGAAGGGCTACGTCGTGGATCCGCTTGGTAAGCATCACTTTGAGAATGTCTCTCTAGATTAATTCTGACCGTTCAGTCGGCGACACACGAATGGACTTGGCAGGGGCGCAACAGGTTGCGCTCCTGCTGAGCAGTCTCCGGCGTACGGCATCAGGGTTTTTCAAAGTGTGTGAGCTTTAATAAGCCTGGCGGACGATGAGCTGCCGGGCATTGATACAGAGAGTTCGGGATATGTTGCAGTTCATACTCCGACGTTTGGGGTTAGTTATCCCAACGTTTATCGGCATCACTTTGCTGACTTTTGCATTCGTCCATATGATCCCGGGTGACCCGGTGACCATCATGGCCGGGGAACGCGGGATCTCCGCAGAACGCCATGCACAGCTGATGGCGGAAATGGGGCTGGATAAACCGCTCTATCAACAGTATTTCACTTACGTATCCAACGTATTGCATGGTGACCTGGGTACGTCCCTCAAAAGCCGTATTTCCGTATGGGAAGAGTTTGTCCCGCGTTTTAAAGCGACGTTGGAACTCGGCGTCTGCGCGATGCTTTTCGCCGTGCTGGTCGGGATCCCGGTGGGGGTACTGGCGGCGGTCAGGCGAGGCTCGATATTCGATCATACCGCAGTGGGCATTTCACTGACCGGCTATTCGATGCCGATTTTCTGGTGGGGCATGATGCTGATCATGCTGGTGTCGGTGCAGTTAAACCTGACGCCGGTCTCGGGACGGGTCAGCGACACGGTGTTCCTGGACGATACCTTGCCGTTAACCGGTTTTATGCTGATCGACACCCTGATCTGGGGCCAGCCTGGCGACTTCATTGATGCTGTGATGCACATGATTCTGCCGGCTATCGTATTGGGTACCATTCCTCTGGCCGTTATCGTGCGTATGACCCGCTCCTCAATGCTGGAAGTGCTCGGCGAAGACTACATCCGTACCGCGCGTGCGAAAGGTGTGAGCCGCATGCGAGTGATTGTGGTGCATGCGCTCCGTAATGCCTTGTTGCCGGTAGTGACGGTGATCGGTCTGCAGGTCGGTACGATGCTCGCCGGTGCGATTCTGACGGAGACCATCTTCTCCTGGCCGGGGCTGGGGCGTTGGCTGATGGATGCGCTGCAACGTCGCGACTATCCGGTCGTTCAGGGCGGCGTATTGCTGGTCGCCTGTATGATTATTCTGGTTAACCTGCTGGTAGATGTGCTCTACGGCGTGGTCAACCCGCGTATTCGCCACAAGAAATAAGGGGCGCTCTGATGTCTCAAATCACTGAGTCTGTAGTTAAAGGTGCGCCGAAGCCAATGAGCCCGTTTCAGGAGTTCTGGCACTATTTCAAGCGCAATAAAGGGGCCGTCGTTGGCCTGGTTTACATCATTTTGATGTTCGTGATTGCCATTGGCGCCGGGGTATTGGCACCGCATGCACCGGCGGATCAGTTCCGTGATGCGTTGCTTAAGCCCCCGGTCTGGCAGGAAGGCGGCAGCTGGCAATATCTTCTTGGTACCGATGATGTGGGCCGCGATGTGCTGTCACGCCTGATGTACGGCGCACGACTGTCGCTGCTGGTCGGCTGTCTGGTGGTGGTGCTTTCGCTGATCATGGGCGTGGTGTTGGGCCTGCTGGCCGGTTATTTCGGCGGCGTGGTGGATGCTATCATCATGCGTATCGTCGACATCATGTTGGCGTTGCCGAGCCTGCTGCTGGCGTTGGTGCTGGTAGCGATTTTCGGCCCGTCGATCGTCAATGCTTCGCTGGCGTTAACCTTCGTCGCCTTGCCGCATTACGTACGACTGACACGGGCGGCGGTGCTGGTGGAAGTGAACCGCGACTACGTCACCGCTTCGCGGGTGGCGGGGGCCGGTGCGCTGCGCCAAATGTTTATCAATATCTTGCCAAACTGCCTGGCACCGCTGATCGTTCAGGCTTCTCTTGGTTTCTCAAACGCCATTCTGGATATGGCCGCTCTCGGCTTTCTGGGTATGGGTGCGCAACCGCCAACGCCGGAGTGGGGCACCATGCTCTCCGACGTGCTGCAGTTTGCCCAAAGCGCCTGGTGGGTGGTGACCTTCCCCGGTGTGGCGATTCTGCTGACGGTGCTTGCATTTAACCTGATGGGGGACGGTTTGCGTGACGCTCTCGACCCCAAACTCAAGCAGTAACAGAGGACGAGAGAGATGGCGTTATTAAATGTAGACAAGCTTTCGGTGCACTTCGGTGACGAAGGCACTCCCTTCCGCGCGGTAGACCGTATCAGTTATAGCGTGGAGCAGGGTCAGGTGGTAGGTATTGTCGGTGAATCCGGCTCCGGCAAGTCGGTCAGTTCGCTGGCGATTATGGGGCTGATCGATTTCCCCGGTAAGGTCATGGCCGAAAAGCTGGAGTTTAACGGCCAAGATCTGCGCAAAATTTCCGAAAAAGAGCGCCGCCAACTGGTGGGCTCGGAAGTGGCGATGATTTTCCAGGATCCGATGACCAGCCTTAACCCGTGTTACACCGTCGGCTTCCAGATTATGGAAGCGCTGAAGGTGCATCAGGGCGGCAATCGTCGTACCCGTCGCCAACGGGCTATTGATCTGCTCACGCAGGTGGGCATCCCCGATCCGGCCTCGCGCTTGGACGTGTACCCGCATCAGCTTTCTGGTGGTATGAGCCAACGTGTGATGATCGCCATGGCGATTGCCTGTCGGCCGAAATTGCTGATTGCCGATGAGCCAACCACGGCACTCGACGTGACCATTCAGGCGCAAATTATCGAACTGCTGCTGGAGTTGCAGCAGCGTGAAAATATGGCGCTGTTGCTGATCACCCATGATTTGGCGCTGGTGTCCGAGGCCGCGCATCACATTATCGTGATGTATGCCGGTCAGGTGGTGGAGTCCGGTAAGGCGGCAGAAATCTTCCGTGCGCCGCGTCATCCTTACACTCAAGCGCTGTTGCGTGCGTTGCCGGAATTCGCTGCCGACAAGGCGCGTCTGGCTTCGTTGCCGGGTGTGGTGCCGGGTAAATATGACCGTCCAAGCGGCTGTTTGCTCAACCCACGTTGCCCCTATGCCACTGAGCGTTGCCGCACTGAGGAGCCGGAATTGCGTAGCATTCCCGGCCGCCAGGTTAAATGTCACACACCGCTGGATGATGCGGGGAGGCCGACCGTATGAGCCAGAACCAACCCTTATTGCAGGCGATTGACCTGAAGAAACACTACCCGGTCAAGAAGGGGATATTTGCCCCGGAACGGCTGGTTAAAGCGCTGGACGGTGTCTCTTTCACGCTTGAGCGTGGAAAAACGCTGGCAGTGGTGGGTGAGTCCGGGTGCGGCAAATCGACCCTGGGACGCCTGCTGACGATGATTGAAGTGCCGACGGGTGGTGAGCTGTACTACCAGGGGCAGGATTTGCTGAAGCCGGATGTGACCGCCGAGAAACTGCGCCGACAGAAGATCCAGATCGTGTTCCAGAATCCTTATGGATCGCTCAACCCGCGCAAAAAGGTTGGGCAGATCCTCGAGGAGCCGTTGCAGATCAATACCGGGCTGAGCAGTGCGGAGCGTCGTGAGAAAGCGCTGGAAATGATGGCCAAGGTTGGACTGAAAACCGAGCATTACGATCGCTATCCACACATGTTTTCTGGCGGTCAACGGCAGCGTATTGCAATCGCGCGCGGGTTGATGCTTAACCCTGACGTGGTAATTGCCGATGAACCTGTTTCCGCTCTGGATGTGTCGGTGCGTGCGCAGGTGCTGAACCTGATGATGGACCTGCAACAGGATCTGGGGCTGTCCTATGTGTTCATCTCACATGATTTATCGGTGGTGGAACACATTGCCGACGAAGTCATGGTGATGTATCTCGGCCGTTGCGTGGAGAAAGGCAGTAAAGACGCCATTTTCAACAACCCACGACATCCGTATACCCAGGCGCTGCTCTCTGCGACACCGCGTCTGAACCCGGATATGCGTCGCGAGCGCATCAAGTTGACCGGCGAACTGCCTAGCCCGATGAACCCGCCGCCAGGTTGCGCTTTCAATGCCCGGTGCCGTCGTGCGTTTGGGCCCTGCACCCAGTTACAACCTCAGTTGAAGCAATACGGCGAACAGATGGTGGCCTGCTTTGCGGTCGATCAGGATGAAAATCCTGCGGCATAGTATTGTTATTACTGAGCATTCATTTAAATGCCGGCATTTATGCCGGCATTTTTTATTTAGGGAGTCAGTCGATGAATTAGATTATTGATTGGATATTTTATCTTTATTAATTTCGCTTATTTCCCTTAACGATTTCCTTACGAATAATTGCCACTATTAGGAATCTTCGCAGGGTCATAATTAACGAGAGAGTGCGATTTCTTTTCGTGTTTTTTGTTTGTCAGGGATGAAAGAAAATGCCCGATGTTAATGTGAGGCTACTCATTGTTCCTCCCTGAATTAATACCCCTATAAAAAAAGCACGCCCGAAGGCGTGCCTGAGTGTCTTGCATTGAGTCACTGTGGATAAGGCACCCAATCGCCGCCGTTCAACCGGATATACGGCTTGCCTTGGTATTGCATCACAATAGCGTTGTCATTCTCCGAAATAACCGCAGTCTGCGGCAAGTTTTGCGTCAGCGCCTGCCAGTCCACACTCGGTGCCGTGAATGCTTTGCCATCGACCAAACGAGAGACCAGCTCTGACAGAGCCAAATAGCTGCTTGGTGTTTTGATCTCTAGAGGGCTCCCCTGATGTGGGGCTTTCATCCCAACCAGCTTGATACCCACGGGCGTGTGGGTAATGTTCGGGCTTGGGATATCACGCAAGCCGGACATCTGCATCTTGTCTCCGACCAGCGCTGCGCCGTGTTCCGGCACAATCACCACCATCACTTTGCGACCGGATTTCTCCAGCTGTTCAAGGAAAGTGTTTAGCTGATCAAACAGCTTTTGCGCGCGTGGCTGATAGTCTGCACTCTTGTTAGCGCCAACGAAGCGGTTGCCATCATGCAATGGAATGATGTTGAAGAAGGTGGCGGTGCGAGCGTCACCGGCTTTTTGCTGCTGATCCAACCAGCGATTGAGCAGCTCCAGATCGTTGTATATCGGTTCACCGTCGAATGAGGCGAGCTCATTGCTGATACCGGCCTGTGACATCAAGGGTGCCTGCATATCACCCTGCTCACGCAGTTCTTTCAGGAAGTTACCAAACACGCCGGAGTGATCCAGCATCAGCTGTTCTTTAAAGCCCAGTTTGGCAAGATTATCAAATAGATAACATTGCTGATTGACCGGCTGATACAGGTCGTGGTGCGAGAGCTGTCCGCAACTGGCGCGCAGCAGGCGTATCGCGGCCGGGCCGCTGTAGGCGGTCGCGGAGTTGAAGTTGTCGAACATGATGTCCATCTTCGACCACAGCGGATGGTTTTGCAGATTCACCGCATCCATATCGGCCCAGGCCAGCGAACAGATATTGATGACCAACAGGTCAAACGGTTGGGCATCGGCAGGCAAGGTCGCCGGGAACGCGGTGGCGCGGGCTTTTTCCTTGTCGTAGAACTGGTTCAGGTAGGCCGTCAGATTCGCGCTGGTTGGCGGCGCACTGTCTGCCGGTGCGTTATTTCCCCCGGCCGCCGGGGTTGTCGTCGCCGGTGTGCTGTTGGTGGACGCGGTGGTGACGCTGGTTGGCAGCAGCGATACTGCCGGCCCGGCGATGTTAACCAGGTTGAGCCACACCAGTGCAGCGACAGTGAATACGGTGACGCGCACCCATTGGGCCAGGAACAGATAGGCAATCAGCATCACAAAGGCGGCGCCGACCATCTGCCAGTTGATAAAGCGGTTTGTCAGTTCTAGCAGATATTGGGCACTGAAGCCGGTCAACTGCGAACCCTGACTCATAATGCTGTTGATGCCGGGGAGCCAGGTATCGTGGTAGAACAGCGCGATGCCTATCGGGATGGCAATGTAATGACGCCAGCGGTGCAGGCGAAGCGCCGGTATCGGCATCAGCAGGAATGCCATGAACACCAGATTCGGCAGCGCATGGAAGTTCAGGTAACCGAACCACAGCAGGCCAAACTTGGCCAGAAAGTAGTAGTTCCAGCCGCCCAGCCCACGCCAGTAGCGCCACAGGGAATTATCGGAAAGCGGGTTGTTTGTTGGCTTCATGGCTGTTTCTTACGCTTAATCTGAGATGAAGAACCTTCGCGCACCCATAACCCGACGGATTTTAAATAGCGCGGTGATAACAACAGGTTTTGCCAGTATTGACGCCAGTGAGGGAAGCGCCGGTGAAAGGCATAACCCAGCGGAATAAAAACGATCGCACACAGAATAATCAACTGAATAATATCGTTAAGATTCAACATGTTTATTCTCCTGTGTACCGCTAGCCAACGTGAAGGGCACCGGTTGACGACGCTCCTGTGGGCTGTCTGCGACAGCGGTAGCGTGGCGCGGCGTTGCAGGTGCGGCCATGGTGGCTAACGGTATAGTGGCGTTGTGCGCCATCCGTTTGATTTCTGAAAGAATATCTACATCCTGATGCCACACGACCCGATTACTGAACGCCTCGTCCACCGGCAGCCGGAAGATAAACTTCATCGCAGTATCCAGATCGTTAATCCGACAGGTGGAGAGAAACAGCACCAGCCGGCCCTGTACCACCGTCATGACGTCACCGAAACGGCGCAGATGACAGAGTGTCATCGCCTGTTCGGCGCGTAGCCCTGGTGCCGGACGGAGTGCAACCATCACGCCTTTGCCGTCTTCTGGCAGTAACGTGTTACCCATCAGCGAAACCACCGCTTGGCTAAAGTCATTTGGCCGCATATAGCCTTTCAGTTGCAATGGGCGCAGACCGGCCAACAGGGCATCAATATCTGCCGGAACGTGGCGAGAAAAGCGTTGACCCTGGATACCTTCAAGCATGGTTAAAAAGCGCGACAGCGGCGCCACGTGCGGCACAATCAGGTTTGCACCACAGGCCAGCAGCAGGCGCTCGTCGCTGTAACGCAGGCTGGCACTCATCTCGCGCACCACAATTTTCAAGCCGTTGCCTCGTTGACGGCGCAGGCTGTGAATTTGATGCGCGAGCGCATCGATTTCATCACTCTGGTAGAGCGCAAAGATCAGTGTGGCCGAGAGGGTCAGCATGCCGTGTTGTGCCAGCAGGGCGTTGCTTTCCAGCAGTTGCCAGTTGGCGGAGAGAGGGGGCGCACCTTCAAGGATACTCTGCTGAGCAAGATAACGGCCCTCATCGCTGCGGATAGAGGTTGGTGAAGGTTTGTTGCTGTCATCATCGCCCTGCCAGCCGTGTTCACCGGCATAGAGAGTCAGCAGTTGGTTGGCATTGATGCCGTTTTCGGTACTCCACCAATTCACCAGATACTGTGCGCTATCTTGTTGCCACTGCAGGTTGGACAGGCCGTTGAGAATACGGTGTTGTGCGCTGAGCTGCCCTTTGAGCTTGTTGACGCCCCCGCCGTGGCTGAGGATGAGCAGCGTGCAGCCCTGCTGCCGCAGCCAAATGGCGGTGGCGCGCGTCCAGCTGCGCAACTCTTCGCTGGTGAAGGTTTGCCACAAGCTGGCATGGGCCAACAGGATTAATAAGCGATTTTGCGGTTTTAAGGCGCGCATCAGGTCGTCGCTGAAATGCGTCAGCGCGGCTTTTTTTTCTGGTAATTGGTACAGCGGAATTTTTTTCAGGGCGGGGGAGGCCAGCTCAGCCAAAAGCCCGTCGGGTTTGTCTCCGCTGCAAATCAATGCCACCTGGCTGGTTGCAGCCTGGGCGGCTAAGATTTGTTGGCAGAGCAAACTGGCGTCGGTTTGACGATCGACATTCACCCAATAAAACCCCGGGGCCTGCATAACAGACAGTTCTTCCCAAATCTGCCGAATACCTAACGAGAAAGATTGCGCCATAGGATATGTTTCTACTTTCGTTGAAAGTGTCGTCAGTGGCTAACTGAGTGTCGCTATTCAGTTATAGTGTCGTTGGGATCATAATAACAAATCTAACAAACTGTGTAATAATATCTGTTAGGAATCATCTTATTGGCCATGTCTTTTTTTTACGTTGCTATAGTTAATTAACATTAGCCTATTTTTTAAAGGCGGAAGAATGAATAATCAATTAACGCGCTTTCATGCAGTGGCACCGCCGGAAACTCAGGATGATCTGCTGGCTCTCAGCCGCGCCTTTTCTTTACCAAAATTAAGTTATGTTGATATTTCGCGTCAGGAGCGTTTAACGCAAATGATGACGCGCTGGCCCTTGCTTGCTGAATTAGTGCAAACAACGGGGAGCCGCTAGTTTATGCCAGTGATTGCACTGCAGGGTTTGCGAGGCGGCATGGGGACGACGTCGGTCACCGCAGCGCTCGCTTGGGCATTACAACAGTTGGGCGAGTCGGTATTGGCGATAGATTTTGCGCCGGACAACCTGCTGCGCCTGCAGTTTAATATGCCGTTTGAGCTGCCGCGCGGTTGGGCACGTGCCGAGCAGGATGGTGGGGATTGGCGGCAGGGCGCGATGCGCTACTGCGAAAACCTCGATTTTTTACCCTTTGGCCAACTCACCCTAACGGAACGGTTGAATGTACAACAATCGTGTCGGCAACGTCCCACCCGCTGGCAGGACAATCTGGCACAGCTAACTGCCGGTGCTCAGTACAACTGGATCTTGTTGGATCTGCCAGCCGATGATGAGGCGCTGGCACGGCAGGCGCTGCCGCTGGCAGATTGTGTCTTTATGCTGATTGCCCCAGACGCCAACTGTCAGGTGCGTCTGCATCAGCAGGCATTGCCGGACGGCTGCCATTTCCTGATTAATCACTACGTTGCCGGCAGTCAGCTGCAGCAGGATTTGCACCAACTGTGGTTGCAAACCTTGGGCGGCCTGTTGCCGGTGGTGCTTCACCGCGATGAGGCGATGGCTGAAGCCATGGCCGTGAAGCAGCCATTGGGCGAGTATCGCCCGGAAAGCCTGGCTGCCGATGAGGTACTGACGCTGGCTAACTGGTGTTTGATCAACCTGAAGGATAAGGCGCCATGAGCCGGGTGATGAGCCTGCTATTGGTACCGCCTGTTCACCATGCGGTACAGGCGCGTTATCGTGCCTACCGCCGTCATGGGGCATCGGCGTTTACCGCTTTTTTCACCACGTTACTGGTGGCGTTGAGCTGGATTTTTCTGCGTTTGGAATCCCCCGGTTGGCAGCGCTTACGGGCAGGACGGACCTATTGGTTCCCGCATCTGTCGCCTAACCGCCCACGCCCGGCGGATGCGTTGCGTTATCTGGTACAAGGCCTGTGGTTGCTGGTATTCCGCACTGAGCGCGCGCCGAGAGAACACACTCGCTTCGCCGGTTGGCAGCGCTTGCAGCTACGCTATGCCAATTGGTTGAAAACTATCCCACAACGGTTAGAAAGCGCCGGGCTGGAGCAGCGCTCGGTGGCACGTTTGGGTCAGATGAACCGGCGCCTGCGCCGCGTACTCTTTATCATTGTCGGCGTCTTGGCGGCGGCCCTCGCTATTTTGTGCATTTCGCAGCCATTCGACCTGCCGGCGCAGTTTGTGTTTGTGCTGCTGCTGTGGGCGATTGCCATGGTGGTGCGCCGGGTGCCGGGGCGTTTGCCTGGGCTGATGCTGATTGTGCTGTCGCTGACTGTCTCTTGCCGCTATTTATGGTGGCGCTATACCGCCACGCTGAACTGGGACGACCCGCTCAGCCTGACCTGCGGTTTGCTGCTGCTGGTGGCGGAAACCTATGCCTGGGTGGTGCTGGTATTGGGCTATTTTCAGACGGTCTGGCCGCTCAACCGTCAGCCGGTGCCTATGCCCGCAGATAGCGCAACCTGGCCAACAATCGATCTGCTGGTGCCCACCTATAACGAAGATCTCGGGGTGGTGAAACCCACCATTTACGCTGCCCTGGGCATCGATTGGCCGAAAGAGAAAGTCACTATCTACATCCTCGATGACGGCAACCGGCCAGAGTTTAAGGCGTTTGCCGAAGAGGTGGGTGTTAAGTATATCGCCAGACCCACCCATGAACACGCCAAGGCCGGTAATATCAATAACGCGTTAAAGCAGGCAACCGGCGAGTTTGTGGCGATTTTTGACTGTGACCACGTGCCGACACGCTCGTTCCTGCAATTGACAATGGGGTGGTTCTTCAAAGACAAGAAACTGGCGATGCTGCAGACTCCGCATCATTTCTTCTCGCCGGATCCGTTTGAACGTAACCTCGGGCGTTTTCGCCAAACACCTAATGAAGGCACGCTGTTCTATGGCCTGGTCCAAGACGGCAACGATATGTGGGACGCGACGTTCTTCTGCGGCTCTTGTGCCATTTTGCGCCGGAGTGCGCTGGATGAAATCGGCGGTATTGCGGTGGAAACCGTCACTGAAGACGCCCACACGTCACTGCGTTTGCATCGTCGCGGACACACTTCGGCCTATATCCGCATTCCGCAGGCGGCGGGGTTGGCGACAGAAAGTCTGTCGGCACACATTGGCCAGCGTATTCGTTGGGCGCGTGGAATGGTGCAAATCTTCCGGCTGGATAACCCCCTGCTCGGCAAAGGGCTGAAGCTGGCGCAGCGCCTGTGCTATGCCAACGCCATGTTGCACTTCTTGTCCGGCATTCCTCGACTGATTTTCCTTACCGCGCCTTTGGCCTTCCTGTTACTGCACGCCTATATCATCTTTGCCCCGGCGCTGGCGATCGCGTTGTATGTGTTGCCGCATATGATTCACGCCAGCCTGACCAACTCACGCATTCAAGGGAAATACCGCCACTCCTTCTGGAGTGAGATCTACGAAACGGTATTGGCTTGGTACATCGCCCGACCGACCACGGTGGCGTTGTTCAATCCGCACAAGGGGAAATTCAACGTTACAGCGAAAGGCGGATTGGTGGAGGAAGAACATGTCGACTGGGTGATCACCCGGCCCTACATGTTCCTGGTGATATTAAATCTGGCCGGGTTGGCTTTCGGTATTTGGCGCTTGGGTTACGGCCCGGCGGACGAGGTCATGACGGTGATCATCAGCCTGGTATGGGTGCTGTACAACATGACGATACTCGGGGGTGCGGTGGCGGTGGCGGTCGAGGCCAAGCAGGTACGCCAAGCACATAGGGTGGAGATTGCCATGCCGGCCGCGATCGCGCGGGCCGATGGGCACCTGTTCCCCTGCACGTTGCGCGATTATTCCGACGGTGGTGTAGGGATTGAGATGCGCGTCGCGGATGTGCTGAAAGACGGTGACAAGGTGTCGCTGTTACTCAAGCGTGGCCAGCAAGAATACAGTTTCCCATGTGTTGTGACCCGCGCCTTCGGCAGCAAGGTCGGGGTCCGCATGGTTAACCTAAGCACCCGCGAACATATTGATTTTATTCAGTGTACCTTTGCCCGTGCCGATACCTGGGCGCTGTGGCAGGACGGGTTCCCTGAAGATAAACCGATCGAAAGCCTGCGCGACGTTCTGGCGTTGGGCTTCCGGGGTTACGTACGTATGGCGGATTACGCACCGCCGATGGTGCGCCGCCTGCTGGTCGGGTTCACGACGTTGATTGCGTGGATAGTGTCATTTATCCCGCACGGTGTCGGTAGGGCTCCGATCTTCAGCCAAAAAGAGACAGTGGTATAGGCAAATCGCCCGTTCACTTGCCTGGTGATCAGGCTCTAACATTGATGATGATACGATGACGAGAAAAATAACCTGGTTTACCGCCCTGGCCTTAGGCATCAGCACCTTGTCTCAGGCTGAAACTGCCACCGCACCGACCGTTGCGGCACAACCGCCGGTGACGGTGCCCGTCGACGCGTCGGTGACGACACCGATGGGCGCGGGTGCACCGCAGGATCCGAATGCGCCGGTACGTGACGTACAATTGCCGTTTGCCACTATTGCCCCACCGCCCGGTACCTTTACCCTGCGTGGTACTCGGCCTGATGGTCAGGTTGAATTTGGTGTGCGCAGCGATGAAGTGGTGTCGCAGGCGATGCTCGATTTGGAGTTCACCCCGTCGCCTTCGTTGATTCCGGTGGAATCGCACGTCAAGGTGTACCTCAATGATGAACTGATGGGCGTGACGACCATTGCCAAAGAGCAACTCGGCAAGCCGAATCGCATCCAGATGGCGATCGATCCCCGCTATATCACCGATTTTAACCGTGTAAGGTTAGTTTTCGTCGGACATTATCAGAATATTTGTGAAAACCCGGCCAGTACAACGCTGTGGCTTGAAATCAGTAAATCCAGCTCACTGAACTTGCGTTACCAGACCTTGCCGGTGAAAAACGAGTTATCGCATTTCCCTGAACCCTTCTTCGATAGCCGCGACAACCGGCCGTTGACGTTGCCGGTGGTGTTTGCGGGTCAGCCTGATGTTACCCAACAACGTGCTGCGGGCATTCTGGCGTCGTGGTTTGGCAGCAAAGCGCAGTGGCGTGGCCAGTCGTTCCCGGTACTCTATAACCAGCTGCCGAAACAGCATGCCATCGTTTTTGCCACCAATAAGCAACGCCCGGACTTCTTGCGCGATTATCCGCCGGTCAATGGCCCTACGGTGGAAATGATCAGCCATCCAGACAACCCGTACATCAAACTGCTGCTGGTGCAGGGGCGTGATGACAACGATTTGATCACTGCGGTGAAAGGTATTGCACAGGGCAACATTCTGTTCCGTGGGCAGAACGTCACGGTCGATAAAGTCGAACAATTGGCACCCCGTCAACCTTACGATGCACCTAACTGGGTACGTACCGATCGCCCTATGACTTTTGCCGAGCTGCAGCAGTATGCGGAACAACTGCAGACCAGTGGCATCGAACCGGGCCCGATCTCGCTCACCATGAACTTGCCGCCGGACCTGTTCCTGATTCGCAGCACCGGCATTGATATGCATTTGAAGTATCGCTACACCGCACCCCGTATTCAGGACGGTTCGCGTCTGAGTGTCAGCCTAAATAACCAGTTTGTGCAGGCGTACTCTTTGGTCCCTGAACACGAGCAGGGTACCCAGTTGCTGCGTTTGCCACTGACCCAAGGGCTGATCGACTCGGACAAAAACGTCAATATTCCGGCGCTGCGGCTGGGCGCGACTAACCAACTGCGTTTCGACTTCGACTACACCACGCTGCTGGCCAGCGGGGCGGAAGGGCGTTGTGAAACTTACTCCTTTACCGCTAACCATGCGGTAATCGATGGTGCATCAACGATCGATTTCTCCGGTTACCGCCACTTTATGGCGATGCCGGATCTACGAGCCTTCGCGAATGCCGGTTTCCCTTTCAGCCGTTTAGCTGATTTGTCGCAGACGCTGGTCTTGGTGAACAAGCAGCCGCAACCGCCACAGGTCAGCGCGTTGCTGAACGCACTGGGGGTTATTGGTGCACAGACCGGTTATCCGACCCTGGCGGTGACGGTGAGTGACGATTGGTCCCAGGCGAAGGATCGGGATGCCGATATTCTGATGATCGGCACCATTCCACCAGAGCTGCGGGACGACAAAAAAATCAGCCTGCTCGTGGATGCCACCCAAAGCTGGGTGAAGCAGCCCACACGCCAGTTGCCGTTACCGACGATGGACGTACTGGCGGAGGACACCAAGCCAGACAGCAAAACCGCCATCAGTTCGGAAGGGGCGATGTCGGCGATTATCGGGGTGCAATCACCGTTTAACGATCAACGCAGCATAGTCGCGTTACTGGCTGACAGCCCGCGTGGCTACGATCTGCTGAACAACGCCTTGTTGGACAGCGGCAAGCGTGCGGCCGTGTTTGGGTCTGTGGCGGTGATTCGTGAATCTGGCGTAAACAGCTTACGCGTGGGCGACATTTATTATGTCGGCCACTTGCCGTGGTGGGAGCGCATCTGGCATGCCTTGTCGACCCATCCGGTGTGGCTTGCAGTGATCGCGGTCGTGGTGGTGGTCATTCTGGCGCTGATGCTGTGGCGTGGCTTGAGGATCTTTAGCCGCCGTCGCCTGTCGCCTGAAGATCGGGATTAACCGCGATGCCTGTGGCATTGAAACGTCTGACATTCGGCATGCTGCTGCTGTGCGCTTTCAGCGCGGCGGCGGCTTGCGAGTGGCCAGCCTGGCAACAGTACAAACAATTTTATATCAGCGAGCAGGGGCGGGTGATCGACCCGAGTAGTCCGAACCGTATCACCACCTCGGAAGGGCAGAGCTATGGCATGTTCTTCGCCCTGGTAGCGAACGATCGGCCTGCGTTCGACCAATTGCTGACGTGGACGGAAAACAATTTGGCCGCGGGCGATCTCAGTGCCCATTTACCCGCCTGGCTGTGGGGCGAGAACGATAAAAAACAGTGGACGGTACTGGACAGTAATTCTGCATCCGACGCGGATTTATGGATTGCCTACAATCTGCTGGAAGCGGGGCGCTTATGGAACAGTCGCCGTTATCAAACCCTTGGCACGTTGCTGTTGCAGCGAATTGCCCGCGAAGAGGTGGCAGATATTCCCGGCCTGGGCCTGATGCTGTTGCCGGGAAAGGTAGGGTTTGTGGCTGAAGACCGTTGGCGACTCAACCCGAGCTACCTGCCACCCCAACTGCTGGCCCGCTTTGCCGCCTTGAATGGCCCGTGGCGGGCGATGGAGCAAACCTATCTGCGACTGTGGCTGGAAACCGCGCCACACGGCTTCTCACCCGACTGGGTCGTGTGGCAGGTCGGCAAAGGTTGGCAACCGGATACCGTCAAGCCGAACGTGGGCAGTTATGACGCTATCCGGGTTTATCTGTGGGCCGGCATGTTGGCGGATGACGATAAACACAAGGCAGCGCTACTCAAGCAATTGCAGCCAATGGCGCAAGCCACGCTGACACAGGGCGTCCCCCCGGAGAAAACGGATACGGCCAGTGGCAAAACCAGCGGTGACGGCCCGGTGGGCTTCTCTGCTGCTTTGTTGCCGATGCTGGCGAACCAACCTGAGGCGTTGCAGGTACAGCGCCAACGCATTAAGCAAAATCCACCGGGTGATAATGCCTATTTCAGTGCCTCGCTGGTGCTGTTCGGTCAGGGATGGGATCAACAACGTTATCGTTTTAATCGGCAGGGTGAACTTGAACCCTCCTGGGGCAGCCAATGCGTAACTTCAGAATAAACTGGCTAGGCCTGGTGCCTTTAAGTCTGGCAATGCTGCCGCAGGCGCAGGGAGCGGAAACCGTTGCGCCGGAGCAATGGTTGTTGGAGCAGGTGCGGGTTGGGGAGGCCAGTAATAAGGATGAATTGGTCCGTCAGTCGCTTTACCGGCTCGAGTTAATGGACCCAAACAACCCGGACGTGATTTCAGCACGTATGCGTTTGGCGTTGCGGCAGGGGAATCAGGCGTTGGCGCAGCAGCAGTTAGATAAGCTGAAAAAGATTGCCCCGCAGTCCAGCGCTTATCGTCAGGCAGAAATGAATATGCTGCTGACGCAACCCGAAACCCGACAGAAACTGCAGCAGGCGCGCTTAATGGCGACAGCCGGCCGCCTGCCGGAGGCGAAGGCCCAGTATGATGACCTGTTCCATGGTGACCCGCCGACGCTTGAACTGGCGGTGGAATATTGGCGACTGGTTGCGCGGTTACCGGGGCAAGAAGCCGCAGCACTGAAACAACTGCAGGCGCTGGATCAGCAATATTCTGGCAACGTGCCGCTGCGGATGTCGTTGGCACGGATGTTATTTAGTCAGGACCGTGACGCACAGGCTTATGATTTATTGCAGAAAGTGGCAGCCGATCCCGCAGGGCGCGGTGATGCTGCGGATCTGTGGTTGGAAAAAGTGAAAGCGATGCCGGTCAGCCCGCAAAGTGTTGCGGCCCTTAACCGTTTCCTCGGGGTATTTGAAACCGGCGATCAGGCCGTCAGTGCCCAGCAGGAGCTGGCGAGGCAACAGGCACTGCTGTCGGATCCGGCCTATCTGGCACGGGTGCGCGGGTTGGCTCAGGTGGAAAAAGGAGGAAGCCGCGCTGCCATTCCTGAACTGAGAAAAGCGCTGGCAGCTTCCCCCAACGATGCTGAAGTCCTTGGCGCACTCGGGCAGGCCTATTCCCGTGCCGGCAATCGTCCGCAAGCATTAAGCTTGTTCCGTCAGGCATTACAGGCTGATAAAAGCGGTTACGGCAGCAGTAAATGGCAGAGCCTGATCAAGAGCAACAGCTATTGGTTGGCGGTCGATGAAGGTGACAAGGCGTTGAAAGCCGGCAATTTGACGTTGGCACAGCAGAAATATCAACAGGCACGGCAGATAGACAACAGTGATAGCAGCGCAGCGATCGGTCTGGGTGACGTTGCCGTGGCGCGTAAAGATGACGCCGCGGCCGAGCGTTTTTATCAGCAGGCACTTCGGCTGGATCCGAGCAGCGGCAGCGCGGTACGCGGTTTAGTCAATATCTACCAGCGCCAATCGCCTGAAAAGGCGTTGGCTTATCTCAATAGTCTGCCGCGTAGCCAGCAAAATAAATTGCGTAGCACCTTAGAGGGTTTGCAGCTCGACATGCTCAAAGAGCAGGCCGATCGGCTTGCAGAGCAAAAACAGTGGCACCAGGCGGCAGAGAAATATCGCCGTGCCCAGCAGATGGATCCTGATGATGTGTGGCTGACGTATCACTATGCGCAGACTTTGCGTCAGGCAGGGCAACCTGGGCAGGCGGATGCCCTGTTCAGGCGACTGGCGCAAAAGCAGCAGGGTAACCCGCAGCTGGCGTATGCCTACGCGCTGTATCTTTCCGGTAGCGATCGCGATCGGCAAGCGCTGGCAGAGTTGAATACATTGCCTGGCGCACAGTGGAACGACAATATGCGGGAATTGGCGCAGCGACTGAAAATGCAGCAGACGTTGGATCATGCCGAGCAACTGCGTGCCGCAGGCGACGAACCGGGTGCGATCGCTTATCTGCGTCGGCAACCCACAGATACCCGTATCGATCTCCAGTTGGCAGATTGGGCGCTGGCACGTGGTGACTATGATGCAGCCCTGGCGGACTATCAACGGGTGCGGGCGCGCGAACCGAATAACCCGGATGTGCAACTGGGTGAAATCGAGGCGTATGTGGCGCAAGGTAAACTGAGCGAGGCGCGCCAGCGGCTACAAACAGAAACGACGGTGCCCAATCCATCCAGCAACACTGAGCGACGGGTGGCTAACGCTTGGTACGCCGTCGGTGAGCCACAAAAAGCGACGGATATCTTTACCCGGCTGAAAACGACGGCACAGCAAGCGCCGCCAAGCCAGGCAAAAGCGCTGATTTATCGCGATGCGGCACGGCTCGAACGCGACCAATTGCAGCCGGCATTGGCGCAACAGGACTATAAACAAGCGATGGTGGCCAGTGGCATTGCACCGAAGCTTCCGTCGGATAACGACAGCTATACCTATCTGACGCGTAACAACCCGGGTGATGACTGGCTCAAACGCGGTATCCGTTCGGATGCGGGGGATCTCTACCGTCAGCAGGATGTTAATGTCACGCTCGATCATGACTACTGGGGGTCCAGCGGTACCGGTGGTATCTCTGATTACAAAGCCCACGACACCATGTTGCAGGTGGACATGCCGTTGTACGACGGACGGGCATTTTTCCGTTCGGATACCGTTCAGTTGGATGCCGGCAGGTTCTCCACCGACAGCAACGGCAAATATTATGAGACCTTTGGCACCTGTAATACTCAGGGCTGTAGCGGCGACGAACATCAGAAAGCTACCGGAACGAGCGTGGCGGTTGGCTGGAAGAACGATCGCTGGGAAGGTGATGTCGGCACTACACCTATGGGTTTTGATGTCGTCGATTGGGTGGGCGGACTGGCTTACAGCAACGACTGGAACCACATTGGTTGGACATTGGCGGCCTCGCGCCGGCCGATATCCAGCTCGCTGCTGGCATTTGGCGGTACCAAAGATCCGAACACCGGCACGACCTGGGGTGGAGTACGCGCCACTGGGGTCAGTCTGAGCGCCAGTTACGATCGCGGCGAGGCACACGGCGTTTGGGCCAACCTCAGTGCGCATCAACTGACCGGTAAAAATGTCGAAGATAACCAGCGCGAGCGTTTTATGGCGGGTTATTACTACAAATTGATCAACGAAGATAACCGCAGAGTGACCGTCGGGTTGAACACCATGCTGTGGCATTATCAGAAGGATTTGAGCGGTTACTCTCTCGGCCAGGGCGGTTACTACAGTCCGCAGCAATATATGTCGCTGGCGGTGCCGGTCAATTATCGCCAGCGTACCGAGAACTGGTCATGGGAGCTGGGTGGATCGGTGTCCTTGTCCCATTCGAAAACCAACAGCCAGGCGCGTTATCCGTTGCAGGGGCTGATTCCGGACTCGTTGCCGGACAAGTTTGCCGTGGAGGACGGCAGTTCCTCTTCCGGTTTCGGTTATACCCTGCGGGCCATTGTTGAGCGTCGCCTCAGTTCACACTGGACACTGGGCGCCGGGATCGATATTCAACAGGCGAAAGACTATACGCCGAGCCATGCATTGCTCTATTTACGCTATTCGATGGCCGGTTGGCAGGGCGACCTGGATTTACCGCCTCAACCGCTGACGCCGTACGCTGATTTTAAGTAACCCTCCTCAGGTGGATTCGGAGTGTCGAACACAGGGGAGTTTTGCTACCCTGTGTGAGTTTGAAGGCGACGTTGTCTTTGAACTCGAGATTCCCGGGTCTAGCGCCCCGGAGGTGCTCCGGCGGACAAGCCGCGACGGCCCCTTCGGCACGCTCTCCCTAATAACGGACTTTGTCAGCAGCCTGAACACGAGGTAGTTTTATTACCCTGAGTTCAGGCTGCGTCCCGCCAACGACGTTCACGGACAATGGCGGGGCGCGACCTTTCATTAGGAAAAGACTGAAACCCGCGGTTTTCTTAGGGAGCCAGCGGTTTGGCAGGGTAAAAGCGTTAGACAATCGAGTATACTCAGACCGGTTCAAGGGATGGGTATTATTCATCCCTTTTTTATTTCAGCCCGAATTAGCGGAGAGCAGGTTTGCGGGTCAGGCGTTCATTAACGATTAAACAGATGGCAACGGT
Organism: Serratia sp. NPDC087055; assembly: GCF_044900985.1. NCBI lineage: Bacteria > Pseudomonadati > Pseudomonadota > Gammaproteobacteria > Enterobacterales > Yersiniaceae > Serratia > Serratia sp. NPDC087055. Next base: position 129,676 of record NZ_JBJDOG010000004.1, on the reverse strand, counting down.
GTCCGGTGTGGCGCTGGTGACGATCTGCATCTTTATCGTGATCCAGTTATTCCATTTTGTGCAGCAGCGCAGGGATGACTATGCCCAGCAACTGGAAAATATTGCTCACTCCGTGCGCCAGCCTCTGGCGGAGGCGGTGCTGCGCATGGATATACCCGAAACCAAACGTGTGTTGAACACATTGTTGCCGGTAGGGATTCTGACGCGTGCAGATATCGTGCTGCCGAATGAATTTCAGGCGTTACACGCCAATTTCCCACCGGAACGGCCAGTACCCACGCTGATCGCTCGCCTGTTTGAGTTGCCAATTCAGATTTCTGTTCCGCTCTATTCACTGGAGCGTGTGCCGGCTAACCCACAGCCGTTGGCTTATTTGGTACTGCAGGCCGATTCGTTCCGCATGTACCAATTTATTCTCAGCATATTGTCGACCATGCTGTCGACTTACTTACTGTTGGCGTTAATCCTGTCGATTGCCATTAGCTGGTGTATGAACCGACTGATGGTGCACCCGCTGCGCGCAATGGCCAAAGAGCTGGAAAATATTTCGCAGGAAGAAGCACCCTACCACCAACTGATGCTGCCAGCGTTGCATCAGGACGATGAGTTGGGGTTGTTGGTGCGTAACTACAACCGCAATCAGCAGCGGCTGGCAAGAGCCTATGCGGAGATGAGCCGCATGAGCACTCGCCATCCGGTGACAGAGTTGCCGAACCAGGCGCTGTTTACCGCGTTGCTGGAACAGCATATTGCCTCCAGTCTGCGGCCCGAGCGCTTTAATCTGCTGGTGATTGGCATTGAAACCTTGCACGAAGCATCGGGTGTGCTCAATCCGGCGATGAGAGAGTCACTGTTACTGACGCTGGCCAAAAAGCTACGTGCGTGTATCGATGAAAACGGCGTATTGGCGCAGTTGAGCAACACCGAGTTTGCCATTCTGGCCAAAGGCGTTGAGCGCCCCTTCCATGCGATGCAGCTGGCACGCCGCATCATGGCGCAGATCAATGCGCCGCTGAGCTTGCAGGAAATGCCGTTGAGGCCAAGTGCCAGCATCGGTATCGCGCATTACCTTAATTCGGGAGAGAGTGCGGAACAACTGCTGCGTAGCGCGACTTCGGCCATGATGTCAGCACATCGTGAAGGTAAAAATCAGGTGCTGTTTTTCGAGCCGAGCCTGACGGAGCGTACCCAAAAGCGGCTGACGCAGGAAAGTGAAATTCTGCAGGCCATTGAACAGCGTCGATTTACGCTATTTTTGCAGCCACAGATAGATATGCAGTCCAATGCGGTGATAGGCGCAGAAGCGCTGCTGCGTTGGCAGCAGTATGACGGCAGCTATACCCTTCCGGCAGATGTAATCCCGTTAGCTGAAGAGCTTGGGGTGATTGTGCCACTCGGTAACTGGGTGCTGGAGGAGGCATGCCGTATTTTGGCTGATTGGCAGAGCCGTGGTATCAGCATGCCGCTGGCGGTCAATGTGTCTCCCATCCAGATGCAGCATGAAGATTTTGTCCCGCATCTGAAAAGTGTGCTTGCGCAGCACCACATTGATCCGCGTAAGTTGCTGCTGGAAATTACCGAAACGGTACGTATTGACGATCTCGATCGTGCACTGGCCTTGCTACGTGAATTGCACGACCTGGGGCTGTCCATCGCATTGGATGACTTTGGTATGGGATATTCCAGCCTGAATTATCTGAACCGATTGAAATGCCTGCCGATCGATTTGATTAAAATCGACAAGAGCTTTATTCAGGGCCTGCCGACAGATGACGCCATGGTGCGTATCGTCAGTTCTATTTCTGAGGTATTGGCGCTGCCGGTGATGGCTGAAGGTGTCGAAAATGCCGAACAACGCGATTGGCTGCTACGACACGGTATTCATAGCGGGCAGGGCTTCCTGTTTGCCCGCCCGTTGCCGCGCAGTGAGTTTGAAGCCGAATTCTGCCAGCCACCCGCCTGATTTTACCTTTCTGATCTTTCGGGCGATTCCTGTGTCGCCCGCCCGCTGCCTCGTCCGAGAATGCCTGTCTTTACTACCGCTTTTGAGTTAATGCAAAGAAATGCTTACGCAATTTACAGCCTTGCATTTGGGCTGGCGCGTTTCAGCTCTTAAATTCGTATCAACATGTATCTATTGGTGCAACAAATTATTTCCATGTTGTTAGGTGGGTGTTATTTTCCGCGCAAGCGATGAACAGGCGAGATAACGAGAATACCGCCTGGTGCGTGTCTTCCCCCCCAAAGGATGTTCATATGAAATTCACTATCTTTAAGAGCCTCTATTTTCAGGTGTTGACGGCGATTACGCTGGGCATCCTGCTTGGTCATTTCTATCCTGACATTGGCGCACAGATGAAACCTCTGGGCGATGGATTCGTTAAACTGATTAAAATGATCATCGCGCCGGTGATCTTCTGTACCGTGGTGACGGGTATCGCGGGTATGGAGAGTATGAAAGCCGTCGGCCGTACCGGTGCGATCGCACTGCTCTATTTTGAAATCGTCAGTACCATTGCACTGTTGATTGGCCTGCTGATTGTTAACCTGGCCCAACCGGGCGCCGGGATGAACATCGATCCAGGGACTTTGGATGCCAAGGCGGTGGCCGTTTATGCTGAACAGGCCCAACAACAGGGCATTATTCCGTTCTTGCTGGATATCATCCCTGGTAGCGTCATCGGTGCCTTCGCCAGTGGCAACATTCTTCAGGTGTTGCTGTTCGCCGTACTGTTCGGTTTTGCCCTGCATCGTCTGGGTGATAAAGGCCAGCTGATCTTCAACGTTATCGACAGCTTCTCCCGCGTGATTTTCGGCATTATCAATATGATTATGCGCCTGGCGCCACTGGGTGCCTTCGGGGCGATGGCGTTTACTATCGGTAAATATGGCGTGGGTACGCTGTTGCAACTGGGTCAGCTGATCGCCTGTTTCTACATTACCTGCATTCTGTTTGTGGTGGTGGTGCTGGGCTCCATTGCCCGCGCCAACGGTTTCAGCATCTTCAAATTCGTTCGTTATATAAAAGAAGAACTGCTGATCGTGCTGGGGACTTCTTCTTCCGAGTCGGTGCTGCCGCGCATGCTCGACAAAATGGAGAAGCTGGGCTGTAAGAAATCGGTGGTGGGCTTGGTGATTCCGACCGGCTACTCGTTTAACCTGGACGGGACCTCTATCTACCTGACTATGGCGGCCGTGTTTATCGCGCAGGCGACCAACACCCATATGGACATCGTGCATCAGGTAACGCTGTTGGTGGTGTTGTTGCTGTCCTCTAAAGGGGCTGCAGGGGTGACCGGCAGCGGCTTTATCGTGCTGGCTGCCACTATTTCTGCTGTCGGCCACTTGCCGCTGGCCGGTCTCGCGTTAATTCTGGGCATTGACCGCTTCATGTCTGAAGCCCGTGCGTTGACTAACCTGGTCGGTAATGGTGTGGCAACGGTCGTCGTGGCTAAATGGTGTAAACAGTTGGATGAAAAGCAGTTGCAAGACACCCTGTCCAACAAGCAGGTAACAGGTGCCGATAAAACGCTGCCTTCAGCCTGATTGACTCCTCAAATCACCGGTTGCAGCCGCAACCGGTGACGTTTTATCCCCCCGCGTAATGAATTCTTGCATTAAAAAATCGGTTATCCATTATTTTTCACACTAATGAGTGACATCCGCAAAGGCGCGCGGTCTAACTCGATGGTACACTTTCTGCTTTCCGCCCCACTGTGAAACTCAGGGCGTATTTGTAGGTTGTTTGTCGCAGCCTAATATTCCGGTGAATGGAATATCCGCATTTGCATAAAGAAATTGGATAGTAATTAAGTAGGGGTTCACATGCAGGGCACCAGAATTCATCTCATAGTAGGTGGGCTGCTGTTGGCTGCAGCCAACAGCAGCGTGCAGGCTGAAGCACTACAACCCGATCCTGCCTGGCAGCAGGGGGCGTTGGCCAACGGGTTTTCATGGCAGATACTCGATACGCCGCAACGGCCGAGCGATCGCGTCGAGTTGCGGTTGATGGTCAACACTGGCTCGCTCGTCGAGTCTTCGCAGCAGATTGGCTTTGCCCATCTGCTGCCGCGCCTGTCATTGGCGCGCAGCGAAAGCTTTACCCCACCGCAGTTACGTTCACTGTGGCAACAGAGCGTGGACAGCGAGCGACCTTTGCCTCCGGCCATCAGCTCTTATGACTTCACCATTTATAATCTCAGCTTGCCGAATAACCGCCCAGACTTGCTGAAAGAGGCGCTGACGTGGCTTTCCGACACCACCGGCAAACTGGCGATTGACGAACATACGTTGCACGCGGTGATGAACGCTAGTGTCGATCCGGTTGGCACGTTCCCGCCAAACCCAAAAGATGCCTGGTGGCGCTATCGCCTAAAAGGCTCAACGCTGTTGGCGCACGATCCGGCTCAACCGCCGAAACGGCCTGTGAATGTCGACCAATTGAAGAAATTCTACCAGCAATGGTACACCCCCGACGCGATGACGTTATACGTTGTGGGCAAGGCGGACAGCCGCAGCTTGGGTGAGCAAATCAACAAAGCTTTCTCACCACTGAAAGGCAAGCGTGAAACTCCCGCTCTGATGCCGACGTTGACGCCGCTGCCACCGCAGCCGGTTAGCCTGATCAGTGAACAGGTTAAGCAGGATACGTTGTCGATTATGTGGGATGCGCCATGGCACCCGATCCGCGATTCGCAAAACCTGAGCCGTTATTGGCGTGGTGATATGGCGCGTGAGGCGTTGTTCTGGCATCTCCAACAGGTGCTGGAAAAAAGCGACCAGAAAAACCTGCATTTGGGCTTTGATTGCCGTGTGCAATACCAGCGTGCCCAATGTGCTATCCATCTCGACACGCCGAATAACAACCTGAACAACAGCCTGAGCTTTATTGCACGAGAGCTGGCTAACGTGCGTGACAATGGCCTGTCGCAGGATGAGTTTAACGCGCTGCTGGCGCAGAAAACCGATCAACTGAGCAAGCTGTTCGCCACCTATGCCCGTACCGATACGGACGTGCTGATGAGCCAGCGCTTGCGCTCGCAGCAGAGTGGCGTTGTGGATATCGCACCGGAGCAGTATCAGAAACTGCGTCAGGAGTTCTTGAGCGGGTTAACGCTTGAGGCGCTGAATCAGGAATTGAAACTACAGCTTTCGCAAGATGCGACGTTGGTGTTGATGCAGCCGAAGGGCGAGCCAGAGATGAGCATGAAGCAGCTACAGGAAACCTATAGCGGCATTATGTCTCCGGCCCCTGCCGTGGTGTCGGAAGAGGTCAAGCCGACCGACACCGCGCCCGCACCAGAGACCAGCGCACAGTAACGACAGAGGGGGCGTTTGCCCCCTTAGTTACGGTACAGCACTTTGATGATGTGGTAGCCGAACTGGGTTTTCACCGGGCCGTAGGGCTTCAACAATGGAATGCTGAACACCGCTTTATCAAAGGCGGCCACCATGGTGCCCTTGTTGAATTCACCCAAAGAGCCACCGTTGCGTTTTGACGGGCAGGTCGAGTATTTGCGCGCCAGCGTGTCAAAGCTGACACCACGTTTAAGCTTGGCCAGCAGTTCATCGGCCAGTTTTTCATTGTCTACCAGAATGTGCAGAGCGCACGCCGTCTTTGCCATGGTATTGCCTTTATCGATACAGAAATTGCGCTGATTATATACCCTAAATAATTGGAGGTGTATCAAGGCGGCAAGGGCGCTCTCAGGTCAGTGATTCGGGGGAGTGAATGCAGCCAACACAGGTGCAGCTTCAAGTATGACGGGTATACCCGTTAAATCTCATCGGGGCTTTCTGCTACAATCCCTTTCCACGTTATAAAGTCGAGCAATAAAGCGCCATGCGATTAAACCCCAGCCAACAACAAGCCGTCGAATTCGTTACCGGGCCCTGCCTGGTGCTGGCCGGTGCAGGTTCCGGCAAGACGCGCGTCATCACCAACAAAATCGCTCACCTGATCCACAACTGTGGTTATCAGGCGCGGCACATCGCCGCCGTGACCTTTACCAATAAGGCCGCACGAGAGATGAAAGAGCGTGTGGCGCAAACCATGGGGCGCAAAGAAGCGCGCGGGCTGATGATATCCACCTTCCACACGTTGGGCCTGGAAATCATTAAACGTGAATATGCCGCGTTGCAGATGAAGTCTAACTTTTCGCTGTTCGACGATCAGGATCAGCTGGCATTGCTGAAAGACCTGACCGAGAAATGGCTGGAGAATGACAAAACGCTGGTGGCGCAGCTGATCTCGACTATCTCCAATTGGAAAAATGACCTGGTCGATCCCAAAAAGGCTATGGAGCTGGCGCGTTCGGAACGCGACAAACTTTTTGCGCATTGCTATGGCCTGTATCACGCGCACATGCGTGCCTGTAACGTGCTGGATTTTGACGATTTGATCCTGCTGCCAACCTTGCTGTTGCAGCGTAATGAAGAGGTCCGCGAACGCTGGCAGAACCGTATTCGTTACCTGCTGGTGGATGAATATCAGGATACCAACACCAGTCAGTACGAGCTGGTGAAACTGTTGGTGGGCAACCGTGCGCGCTTTACCGTGGTGGGGGACGATGATCAGTCGATCTACTCCTGGCGCGGTGCACGTCCGCAGAACCTGGTGCTGTTGAAGGAAGACTTCCCAGCGTTGCAGGTGATCAAACTGGAACAGAACTACCGTTCGAGCGAGCGCATTCTGAAGGCGGCGAATATTTTGATCGCCAACAATCCACACGTGTTTGAAAAAAGGCTATTTTCCGAGCTGGGCTATGGCGAAGAACTGAAGGTAGTGACCGCCAATAACGAGGATCATGAGGCTGAGCGGGTCGTGGGGGAACTGATTGCCCATCACTTCGTGAAACGAACCAATTACGGTGATTATGCGATTCTTTATCGCGGCAACCATCAGTCGCGGCTGTTTGAAAAAATGCTGATGCAAAACCGTATCCCTTACAAGATTTCCGGCGGTACCTCGTTTTTCTCACGACCAGAAATCAAGGATCTGCTGGCCTACCTGCGCGTCCTGACTAACCCGGATGATGACAGCGCGTTTCTGCGTATCGTCAATACGCCGAAGCGTGAAATTGGCCCGGCAACGCTGCAAAAGCTGGGGGAGTGGGCTAACCAACGTAACAAAAGCCTTTTCCGTGCCAGTTTTGATCTCGGGTTGAGTCAGCATCTGACCGGCCGTGGGCTGGAGTCTTTGCAGCGCTTCACCCATTGGCTGGACGGCATTGCCCAGTTGGCGGAGCGCGAGCCGGTAGCCGCGGTACGCGATTTAATTCATGGCGTAGACTATGAAAGCTGGCTGTTTGAAACCTCGCCCAGCCCGAAAGCCGCCGAAATGCGCATGAAAAACGTTAATACCCTGTTTGGTTGGATGACGGAAATGCTGGAAGGCAGCGAGCTGGATGAACCCATGACGCTGACGCAGGTGGTGACGCGCTTTACGCTGCGGGACATGATGGAACGCGGTGAAAGTGATGAGGAGCTGGATCAGGTTCAGTTAATGACACTGCATGCCTCCAAAGGGTTGGAGTTCCCTTATGTCTTCCTGGTGGGGATGGAAGAGGGGCTGTTGCCACATCAGAGCAGCATTGACGAGGATAACGTTGATGAAGAGCGTCGCCTGGCTTATGTGGGGATCACGCGAGCCCAAAAAGAGCTGATTTTCACGCTGTGCCGTGAGCGTCGCCAGTATGGCGAGCTGGTGCGACCGGAACCGAGCCGTTTCTTGCTAGAACTGCCGCAGGATGATCTGGCGTGGGAAAGTGAACGTAAGGTGGTTAGTCCGCAAGAGCGAATGCAAAAAGGGCAGAGCCATTTGGCCAATATTCGTGCCCAGTTGGCCAAGGCCAAAGGCGAAAACTAAAAGAATGGGCGCGGTGAGCGCCCTTGTCATATCAACGTTGTTCTTCCAGGATGAGCGGCCAGTGCACATAGCTTTGCCAATGGCTTTCCTGATCCAGCGCTTCTGCGCGTAATGGATGCTGTTCAAGCCAGCCCGGTGGCAGGATCACTGTCAGTTCGTCATCATTATTGGCACGCAGGCGTACCGCAGGCAGCGTGTCGTCGCGACGACGGCTGGCAAAGATAATGGCCAAGCGCAGAATCCGGCATAAACGTTGCGCCATACGCGGTGGCAGTGCGTTTTGCTGGCTGAGCAGCGGCAGATCGATGGTGTTGCTTTGGTTTTGCAGCAGGGTGGCGAGCAGCTTTTTTTGCGCCGGGGTAAAACCGGGTAAATCCAGATGGCGGATCAGATAAGCGGCGTGTTGCGGCGCTTGCTTGAAATCAACACTGAGGCCAATTTCGTGGATCAGGCAGGCGCTGTGCAATAACTCGCGACATCGCGCATCCAATTGCCATTCATTACTGACCTGCTGCGAAAAGTTGGCAGCCAATTGGCTGACGCGTTCGGCCTGCTCGGTGTCCAACAGATAGCGACGTTGCAGGTTGCGAATCGTGCGGCTGCGAATATCCTGTTCCACTGGCAGGTGCAGCATGCCGTAGACCAAGCCTTCGCGCAGTGCGCCGCCAGCCAGCATCATGCTTTCAATACCCAGTTCCTGGAATATCGCCAGCAGGATGGATAGCCCACTGGGAAATACCAGCGCGCGTTCCAGCGTCAGCCCTTCAATTTCCAGCTCTTCCAACTTACCGCACTGAATGGCACGTTGTTTCAACTGACGCAGTTTGGACAGGGTGATACGTTCATCCATACCCTGCGCAACCATGATTTCCTGCAGTGCCTGGACGGTGCCGGAAGCGCCGACGCAGATCTGCCAACCGTGTTGACGCAGCTGTGGCGCAATAGGGCGCACCATTTCACGCGCAGCCTGTTCAGCCCGTTCGAAATTCTCCTGCCCCAGATTGCGATCGCTGAAAAAACGCTCCAGCCAGGTGACACACCCCATCGACAGGCTATACAGCTGGGCTGCTTGTGCGCCGGTACCTGTGACTAATTCGGTACTGCCGCCACCGATATCGACCACTAAACGTTGGTCTGGTCCACCGGTAGTATGGGCAACACCGTGGTAGATCAGGCGGGCTTCTTCCTCGCCGCTGATCACCTGGATCGGGCAACCAAGGATCTGCTCGGCAGTCTGTAGGAATTCATCGGCATTGCACGCCAGACGCAGCGTAGCCGTGGCGACTACGCGAATCTGTTCACGGGGAATGTCCTGCAGGCGTTCAGAGAACAGCTTCAAACATTGCCAACCGCGCTGCATGGCTTCTTGCGACAGGTGGTTGTTCTGATCCAGCCCGGCTGCCAGGCGCACTTTGCGCTTAATGCGCGCCAGTGTTTGAATACTGCCGGCTACCTCGCGCACCACCAACATGTGGAAGCTATTGGAGCCAAGGTCGATCGCGGCATAAAGTGCGCTGGAACTGAGCATTGTCTATCAGCCTGAACGTTTACGGTTGTTGCGCGGTGCACCGCCACGACGTGGCGAAGAGTTACGACGCGGGCCGTTGCCACCGCGTGGGCGAGCCAGGCGCTTAGGCGCAGGCAAGTCACTCATTAAGGCATCGCTGTTGTACTTGCTCACTGGAATGCTGTGGCCGGTATAGGTTTCGATCGCCGGCAGGTTGAGCGCATACTCTTCACAGGCCAGACTGATGGAGTGACCGCTTTCGCCGGCACGACCGGTACGACCAATACGGTGGACATAGTCCTCGCAGTCGTCAGGCAGATCGTAGTTGAATACGTGCGTAACCAGCGGGATGTGAAGACCGCGGGCGGCGACGTCGGTGGCAACCAGAATATCCAGGTTACCCTTGGTGAAATCGTCCAGAATACGCAGACGCTTCTTCTGCGCGACATCGCCGGTCAACAGGCCTACACGGTGACCATCGGCGGCCAGATGGCCCCAAATGTCTTCACAGCGATGCTTGGTGTTGGCGAAGATGATGCAGCGGTCAGGCCATTCTTCTTCGATCAGCGTCTGTAACAGGCGCATTTTTTCTTCGTTGGACGGGTAGAACAACTCTTCTTTAATGCGGTGGCCGGTTTTCTGTTCCGGTTCCACTTCAACATATTCAGCGTTGTTCATTTGTTCGAAAGCCAGCTCGCGTACGCGATAAGACAACGTGGCAGAGAACAGCATGTTCAGGCGTTGATCGACCGGAGGCATACGACGGAACAACCAGCGGATATCTTTGATAAAGCCCAGATCGTACATACGATCGGCCTCATCCAATACCACAACCTGGATTGCGCTCAGGTCAATATAGTTTTGTTTGGCGTAATCGATCAAACGACCGGTAGTACCGACCAGGATATCCACGCCGCTTTCCAGCACTTTCAGCTGTTTGTCGTAGCCGTCGCCACCGTATGCCAGGCCAAGTTTCAGGCCGGTAGATTTGGACAGGGCTTCTGCGTCGGAGTGGATCTGTACCGCCAGCTCACGCGTTGGCGCCATGATCAAGGCGCGCGGCTGATTGGTCTGGCGATCCTGTTTCGCCGGGTGAGAAAGCAAATAGTGAAAAGTAGACGCTAAAAATGCCAGCGTCTTTCCGGTACCGGTTTGCGCCTGACCTGCAACGTCACGCCCAGAGAGCGTGAGCGGCAATGCTAACGCCTGGATAGGCGTGCAATGTTGAAACCCTTTCTTTTCAAGGGCTTCAAGGACTAACGGGTGCAGGGCGAAGTCGGAAAACTTCTGTTCGGTCAAGTGTGTTTTGCTCATAGTGTGGTAGAATATCAGCTAACTATTGCTTTACGAAAGCGTATCCGGTGAAATAAAGTCACCTTAGGTTGGTTAATGCTACACCAACAAGGTAGACACAATCCTTTGGAGTAGAACATGAGCGATAAAATTATTCACCTGACTGACAGCAGCTTCGACACCGACGTGCTGAAAGCTGAAGGGCCAATCCTGGTCGATTTCTGGGCTGAATGGTGTGGGCCGTGCAAGATGATTGCTCCGATTCTGGATGAGATTGCCGAGGAGTTCGAAGGCAAGCTGACCATCACCAAGCTGAATATCGACCAAAACCCGGCAACCGCACCTAAGTACGGTATCCGTGGTATCCCTACGCTGTTGTTGTTCAAGAACGGTGAAGTGGCTGCGACCAAGGTTGGTGCGTTGTCCAAAGGCCAGCTCAAAGATTTCCTTAACGCGAATCTGTAATTGGGCGAGAAGCCGTATGCCCAATGGATTTGACACTGCGGTTCACAACGTCGCAGTGTGAGAGGCAACGGGGATATACAGGCGTCTGGCGGGGATGTTCAATTCACCGCTAGACGCCTGCCAAGAAGCGTGTTAAGTTTAACCATACTGCATATAGAACTTGCCCGAAGTTTTAAATCTAAAGAGTCTAAATCTAAAGCGTTACTCTGTGTTGAACCGCTGGCGTTGAAAGAAAAATGAACTCAGCCCGTGTTTTAACAATCAAACGGTTTTGCAAAATCAATTTTAAGGTACCTTCGATCTTAAACCGTCAATGCGCGCGTCCTCTGTAAGCCATTTCTTACCGTGACAGCTCAGCGCCCGGTGATCGAACGTCCAGTAAACAGGCACGAATATCCAATGGATTTCAGGGTGTGGCCAGTCGGCAACCGAACGAATCTCCGTAGCTTAGTCCGCTAAGTGGCTGGGGTTAACACGGGAAGCCAACGCAACCACCAGAAAGCCGAAAGATATATCCCGCTGCCATACCATTCACGATATAAGTTCGAGACATACCCCGAGTTTAAGAACCCACCACTATGAATCTTACCGAATTAAAGAATACGCCGGTTTCTGAGCTGATTACTCTCGGCGAAAATATGGGGCTGGAAAACCTTGCCCGTATGCGCAAGCAGGACATTATCTTCTCTATCCTTAAGCAGCATGCGAAAAGTGGAGAAGATATCTTCGGCGATGGCGTGTTGGAGATATTGCAAGATGGATTTGGTTTCCTCCGCTCTGGAGACAGCTCCTACCTTGCAGGCCCCGACGACATCTACGTATCCCCTAGCCAAATCCGCCGTTTCAACCTCCGTACAGGTGACACCATTTCCGGTAAGATTCGTCCGCCAAAAGAAGGCGAGCGTTACTTTGCCCTGTTGAAAGTTAATGAAGTTAACTACGACAAACCGGAAAACGCCCGCAGCAAGATCCTGTTCGAGAACTTAACACCACTGCATGCCAACTCCCGTCTGCGGATGGAACGCGGTAACGGCTCAACCGAAGACTTGACCGCACGCGTGCTGGACCTGGCTTCACCGATTGGTCGTGGTCAACGTGGTCTGATTGTTGCTCCGCCGAAAGCCGGTAAAACCATGCTGCTGCAGAACATTGCGCAGAGCATCGCCTACAACCATCCAGACTGCGTGCTGATGGTTCTGCTGATCGACGAACGTCCGGAAGAAGTGACCGAGATGCAGCGTCTGGTTAAGGGCGAAGTTATTGCTTCTACCTTTGATGAACCAGCCTCGCGCCACGTTCAGGTTGCAGAAATGGTGATCGAGAAGGCCAAGCGCCTGGTCGAGCACAAAAAAGACGTTATCATCTTGCTTGACTCCATTACTCGTCTGGCGCGTGCCTACAACACCGTAGTACCGGCTTCCGGTAAAGTGTTGACCGGTGGTGTGGATGCCAACGCCCTGCATCGTCCTAAGCGTTTCTTCGGTGCGGCACGTAACGTTGAGGAAGGCGGCAGCCTGACCATCATCGCTACTGCGCTGGTCGACACCGGGTCGAAAATGGACGAAGTTATCTACGAAGAGTTTAAAGGTACCGGCAACATGGAATTACACCTGGCGCGTAAAATCGCCGAGAAGCGTGTATTCCCTGCGATCGACTACAACCGCTCGGGTACACGTAAAGAAGAATTACTTACCACGTCTGAAGAGCTGCAGAAAATGTGGATCCTGCGTAAAATCATTCACCCAATGGGTGAGATTGATGCGATGGAGTTCCTCATTAACAAGTTGGCCATGACCAAGACCAATGATGAATTCTTCGATATGATGAAGCGCTCATAATGACGATGCGCTCATAATTGAGTAAAAAATTCAGAGAACGCCACGCCTAGTCGTGGCGTTTTTTGCTTTTGGCAGATACGATAAGTAACAGAAATGGAAACGTAAGTCATTTTCGTGACTTACTGAGAATTCATCTTATTTGCGGTCGATGTTTCGTCGTTCGCGCTTTGTTACTGTCGAAACAGCAAGCAGGCAAGGTGAAATAAGAATGAGTGGCTGTTGTCATAGGAAATGACTGAAAGGTAGCGGGATCCCATGGCGCAACCTGTCGCCCGTGTTAAGCTGCCTTATCTTCTACAGAGATCTTGTTAACTGTGAACTTACTCACTATGAGTACTGAAATTCTATTTGTTTTCCTGTTTTCTTTGGCTTTTCTCTTTGTTGCCCGTAAAGCAGCAAAACGTATTGGTCTGGTTGATAAACCGAATTACCGTAAACGGCATCAGGGGCTCATTCCTCTGGTCGGGGGTATTTCTGTTTATGCCGGATTGTGCTTTGCCTTCCTTATTTCTGACCAAACGATTGCGCATGGCAAACTCTACCTCGCTTGTGCGGGGATATTAGTGTTCGTTGGTGCTCTTGACGATCGTTTCGACATCAGCGTTAAAATTCGTGCGCTGGTTCAGGCACTGGTTGGCATTGCGATGATGGTCTTTGCTGGGCTCTACTTGCGCAGTTTTGGCCATGTGCTGGGTGACTGGGAAATGCAGCTGGGGCCGTTCGGCTACCTGGTGACGCTGTTCGCCGTTTGGGCGGCCATCAATGCTTTTAACATGGTGGATGGCATTGACGGCCTGCTGGGAGGGCTGTCATGCGTATCTTTCGGTGCGCTGGGCGTATTGTTATATCTGAGCGGTCATTCTGATCTGGCCTTCTGGTGTTTCGCGATGATTGCCGCCATCGTGCCTTATATCCTGCTTAACCTCGGCATTCTTGGTCGGCGGTATAAGGTGTTTATGGGCGATGCCGGCAGTACGTTGATCGGTTTCACCGCCATTTGGCTGCTGCTGCAAAGCTCGCAGGGTAAAGCTCATTCTATTAACCCTGTCACTGCGTTGTGGATTATCGCTATTCCGCTGATGGACATGATTGCCATCATGTACCGTCGCTTACGTAAGGGGATGAGTCCCTTTTCCCCAGACCGTCAACATATTCACCATTTGATCATGCGTGCGGGCTTCACGCCGCGGCAGGCTTTTGTGCTGATTACGCTGGCAGCTGCGCTGCTGGCTGCCATCGGTGTGTTGGGTGAACGCCTTACTTTCATCCCTGAATGGGTAATGTTGGCATTATTCTTGCTTGCTTTCTTCTTATACGGTTACTGCATTAAACGCGCCTGGCGTGTTGCACGTTACATTAAGCGTATCAAACGTCGTCTGCGGCGTTCGAACAGCAATAAGCAAGTATCTTAATCAGAGGCTTTTGGGCAGTGATGAATCCAGAAACAATGTCTAACAAGAACGCCCCGGCAGTGGATAACGAACTCGATATCCGTGGCCTGTGTTGTACCCTGTGGCGCGGTAAACCATGGATTATTGGTATTGCGGCATTGTTTGCCGTGGTTGCGCTGGTCGTTTCCTACCTGGTGAAACAGGAATGGAGTGCAACGGCGATTACTGACAGGCCAACCGTAAATGCATTGGGCGGTTATTACTCCCAACAACAATTCCTGCGCAATCTGGATGTAAGAACCATGCCAGCCGCTGCCAGTGAGCAGCCAGGCATTGCTGACGAAGCGTATAATGAATTCATTATGCAGTTGGCCGCTTACGATACACGTCGTGATTTTTGGCTGCAGAGCGATTATTACAAGCAGCGTCAGGAAGGCGATGCGGGCGCTGATGCGGCATTGCTCGACGAACTGATTAACAACATACAGTTTACTGCGCGTGATGATAAAAAAGTGCCGAACGACGGTGTGAAATTGACGGCGGAAACGGCGGCAGATGCTAACCGTCTGCTGCGCCAGTACGTCGCCTTTGCCAGCCACCGTGCAGCACAGCACTTGAACGAAGAGATCCAGGGGGCTTGGGCTGCCCGTACCACCTCGATGAAAGCGCAGGTCAAGCGCCAGGAAGCGGTCGCAGAGGCGGTGTATAAGCGCGAGTTGAATACCATTCAACAGGCGTTGAAAATTGCCGAAACGCAGGGTATCAGCCGGACTCAAACCGATACACCGGCAGAACAGCTGCCAGACTCCGATCTGTTCCTGCTGGGCAAACCTATGCTGCAGGCACGCCTGGAGGGGTTACAGGCTTCGGGGCCTACATTCGATCTGGATTACGATCAAAATCGTGCGATGCTGTCGACATTGAACGTTGGCCCGACGTTGGACGAAAAGTTTCAGACTTACCGCTATTTGCGGACGCCTGAAGAGCCGGTAAAACGTGATAGCCCGCGGCGGATATTCTGGCTGATCATGTGGGGCGCGATGGGTGCTTTGGTTGGCGCAGGTGTTGCCCTGGTGCGTCGGCCGCGTAATTAAAAATAATATAATAATTCGCTGATGGGCGCGTAAGCGCCCAATTCGCAGGTACGCCTGCGGTTAACCGACCAAAAGAGATTCGCTGTGAAAGTGTTGACTGTTTTCGGCACCAGACCTGAAGCCATCAAAATGGCACCGCTGGTACATGCCCTGGCTCAGGATGAAGCCTTTGAATCAAGAGTCTGCGTGACGGCACAGCATCGTGAGATGTTGGATCAGGTATTGCGGTTATTTGAAATAGTGCCTGATTACGACTTGAATATCATGAAGCCCGGTCAGGGATTGAGTGAGATTACCTGCCGTATTCTGGAAGGTCTGAAAGGCGTTCTCGAGGAGTTCAAACCGGACGTAGTGCTGGTTCATGGTGACACTACCACGACGCTAGCGACGAGTCTGGCGGCGTTTTATCAGCGTATTCCCGTAGGACACGTTGAGGCAGGTCTGCGCACCGGCAACCTTTATTCGCCGTGGCCAGAAGAAGCTAACCGTAAGCTGACCGGCCATCTGGCGATGTATCACTTCGCTCCGACGGAAAATTCGCGTCAGAATCTGTTGCGGGAACTGCTGCCGGACGATCATATTTTCGTCACCGGTAACACGGTGATCGACGCGCTGTTCTGGGTACGCGATCGGGTGATGGGTGATACCGCATTGCATGACAGCCTGGCACAGCGTTATCCGTTCCTGGATGCCAATAAGAAATTGATTCTGGTTACAGGCCACCGTCGCGAAAGCTTTGGTGGCGGTTTTGAGCGGATCTGCAGCGCGCTTGCAGAAATTGCACGCACGCATCCCGATGTGCAGGTGGTGTATCCGGTGCATCTCAATCCAAATGTCAGCGAGCCGGTCAACCGCATTTTGAAAGGGATCGATAATATTATTCTGATCGATCCGCAAGATTATTTGCCCTTCGTGTATCTGATGGCCAAGTCTTATTTGATCCTGACCGATTCTGGCGGCATTCAGGAAGAGGCGCCGTCATTGGGCAAACCTGTGCTGGTAATGCGTGACACCACCGAGCGACCGGAAGCGGTAGATTCAGGCACGGTGCGTCTGGTGGGCACCGACGTGGCAAAAATTGTCGACGCCGTAACCCGCTTGCTGACGGATGAAAGTGAATATCACGCCATGAGCCGGGCGCATAACCCTTACGGTGACGGGCATGCCTGCCAGCGTATTCTTGAAGCTTTGAAGAACCATCAGGTGACACTATGAGTTTTAACACTATTTCAGTTATCGGCCTGGGTTATATCGGCCTGCCAACAGCGGCGGCGTTCGCCTCCCGTAAGAAAAAAGTGGTGGGCGTAGATGTTAACCAACATGCGGTAGATACCATCAATCGCGGCGCGATCCATATCGTGGAACCCGACCTGGATAAAGTGGTGAAAGACGCGGTCGATGGCGGTTATCTGCAAGCCGTAACTCAACCTCTTGCCGCAGATGCTTTCTTGATCGCGGTGCCAACGCCGTTTAAAGGCGATCATGAGCCGGATCTGGCTTATGTCGAAGCTGCGGCAAAATCCCTGGCTCCGGTGCTGAAAAAGGGCGATCTGGTTATTTTGGAGTCGACCTCTCCGGTCGGCGCCACCGAACAGATGGCCCAGTGGCTGGCCGAGGCGCGTAGCGATCTCAGCTTCCCTCAGCAGGCAGGTGAGTCTGCCGACGTGAACATCGCTTACTGCCCAGAGCGTGTGTTGCCAGGGCAGGTGATGGTTGAGCTGATTCAGAACGACCGCGTTATTGGTGGCATGACGCCAAAATGCTCAGAGCGTGCCAGCACGCTGTATAAAATTTTCCTCGAAGGTGAGTGCGTCATTACCAATTCGCGCACCGCTGAGATGTGCAAACTGACCGAAAACAGCTTCCGCGATGTGAACATCGCGTTTGCCAATGAACTGTCGCTGATTTGCGCGGAACAGGGCATCAACGTGTGGGAGCTTATCCGGCTGGCGAATCGCCATCCGCGGGTAAATATTCTGCAACCAGGCCCTGGTGTTGGAGGCCATTGTATCGCGGTCGATCCGTGGTTCATTGTCTCGCAAAATCCGCAGCAGGCGCGTTTGATCCATACTGCGCGCCTGGTGAATGACGGAAAACCGCTGTGGGTGGTGGATCGCGTTAAGGCGGCGGTTGCTGACTGCCTGGCGGCGACCGACAAGCGTGCATCCGAAGTGAAAATTGCCTGCTTTGGTTTAGCCTTTAAGCCAAATATCGACGATCTGCGCGAAAGCCCTGCGGTTGAAGTGGCACACCTGATTGCCGATTGGCACGTTGGTGAAACGCTTGTCGTTGAGCCTAACGTTGAGCAGTTGCCGAAATCACTGGCGGGCCATGTGACGCTGAAAACGCTGCCTGACGCATTGCAACAGGCAGATGTGATCGTGATGTTGGTCGATCACAAGCAGTTCAAGGCAATTAAGCCGGAAGAAATAAAACAAACATGGGTTGTGGATACCAAAGGGGTATGGCGTTGAAACGTATTTTAGTCACTGGTGGGGCTGGCTTTATTGGCTCAGCGGTCGTGAGGCACATCATCGAAGCTACGCAGGACAGCGTCCTGGTGGTAGACAAACTCACCTACGCGGGCAATCTGGAGTCGCTCTCGGTGGTTGCCGATAACGAACGCTATTCGTTTGAACAGGTGGATATTTGCGATCGTTCGGCATTGGATCGGGTATTTGCCCAGTATCAGCCGGACGTGATCATGCACCTGGCGGCGGAAAGCCATGTTGACCGTTCTATCGATGGCCCGGCGGCATTTATTGAAACCAACGTGGTGGGTACCTACACCATGTTGGAGGCGGCCCGCCATTATTGGCAACCGCTGGATGCAGAGAAGAAGCAGAGTTTCCGTTTTCATCACATCTCCACCGATGAAGTGTATGGCGATCTGCACGGTACGGACGATTTGTTCACTGAAACCACGCCTTACTCGCCGAGCAGCCCCTATTCGGCCTCCAAGGCGTCCAGCGATCATCTGGTCCGCGCCTGGTTGCGTACCTATGGCTTGCCGACGCTGGTCACCAACTGTTCCAATAATTACGGCCCATATCACTTCCCGGAGAAGCTGATCCCGCTGGTGATCCTCAATGCCGTGGCCGGTAAACCCTTACCGGTGTATGGCGATGGCGCACAGGTGCGTGATTGGCTGTATGTTGAAGATCATGCGCGTGCATTATACCAGGTGGTTACCGAAGGCGTGGTCGGTGAGACCTACAATATCGGTGGCCACAATGAGCGCAAGAATATTGAAGTCGTGCATACCATTTGCGATCTGCTGGAAGAGTTGGCACCGAATAAACCACAGGGCGTGGGGAAATACCGTGACCTGATTACTTACGTCAAGGATCGTCCGGGCCACGATATGCGTTATGCGATCGATGCCGGAAAAATTGACCGGGAGCTGGGCTGGCGCCCACAGGAAACCTTTGAAAGCGGTATCCGCAAAACGGTTTCTTGGTATCTGAACAATGAAACCTGGTGGCGTCGTGTTCAGGACGGTTCCTATGCGGGTGAACGTTTAGGTTTATCAGACTAAATACAGCGAGGCCGTTACCTGAGTGGCGGTCCTGCAGATTTTTGGAGTAAGTATGAAAGGCATTATTCTGGCTGGCGGTTCCGGTACCCGTTTGCACCCTATTACCCGTGGCGTATCCAAGCAACTGTTGCCTATTTACGATAAGCCGATGATTTATTACCCGATGTCGGTGCTGATGTTGGCTGGTATCCGCGACATTTTGATTATTTCTACCCCGGAAGATTTGCCTTCGTTCCAGCGCTTGTTGGGGAGCGGCGATCAGTTTGGTGTGAATCTCAGCTATGCCGCACAACCGAAGCCAGAAGGCTTGGCTCAGGCGTTCTTGATTGGTGAAGAGTTCATCAATGGAGACTCCTGTTGTTTAGTGTTGGGGGATAACATCTTCTTCGGCCAATCTTTCAGCCCTAAACTGAAAACTGTCGCGACGCGTACCGAAGGTGCAACGGTATTTGGCTATCAGGTGATGGATCCCGATCGCTTCGGTGTGGTGGAGTTTGACGAGAATTTCCGCGCATTGTCGATTGAAGAAAAACCGAAAAAGCCTAAATCTGACTGGGCAGTGACCGGCTTGTACTTCTACGACAAGCAGGTTGTGGAATTTGCTAAACAGGTGAAACCTTCGGAGCGTGGTGAGTTGGAAATCACCAGCATTAACCAGATGTATCTGGAGCGTGGTGAACTGACCGTTGAACTGCTAGGCCGTGGTTTTGCCTGGCTGGATACCGGTACCCACGACAGCTTGCTGGAAGCCAGTAGCTTTGTGCAGACGGTAGAAAAACGTCAGGGCTTCAAAATCGCCTGTCTGGAAGAGATTGCCTGGCGTAACGGTTGGCTGGATGATAAAGGCCTGAAGCGTGCCGCCAGCGCACTATCCAAAACCGGTTACGGCAAGTATTTGCTGGATCTACTGCATGTACGTCCACGCCACTATTGATCCCTTAGCATGGGAATCTGAGTTTTTCGCCCTTACTAGCGCAAAACTCAACTTTTCCGATACGGCCCCGGCGCTAGCCGAGGCCGATCTGGCTGGCTGGGCTTTGGTACAGGCCAAAATCCCGGCACATCAAACAGCGTGGGCCGACGGACTGGCTCAGCTAGGTTTTCAATTGGTTGAGGGTGAAGTTGACCTGGTGCTGAATGTCGGCACGGAATGTGCTTCATCGATAAATATGTCTCCGCAGCGCATCCGCCTGGCTGTGCCTACCGATATTCCGGCGCTGCGTGCTGCCGCGGCACGCGTGTTCACCGCCAGCCGTTTCCGTGCCCCTTGGTATGATGTCCAAGACAGCGGCCGTTTCTATGCCGCCTGGATCGAAAAGGCGGTCTTGGGGACGTTTGACCATCAATGTCTATTGGCGCTGGACGATACTGGGCAACCGGAAGGTTTCGTCAGTCTGCGTGATATCGGTCACCAGGAGGCCCGCATTGGCCTGCTGGCGGCGTTTCCAGGAGCCTCAGGCAGAGGCATCGGTTCGCGATTGATGGCTGCGGCCATTGCTGAGTGTCGATCACTGAAGCGTCTGCGGGTTGCGACCCAACTGGGTAATATCGCGGCGTTACGGCTCTATCAACGACAGGGTGCTGTGATTGAAAGCACCTCGTATTGGTTATACAGAGGAAAACATGATCCCATTTAACGCACCACCGGTTGTTGGTACCGAACTTGACTATATGCAGGCTGCGATGGGCAGTGGCAAGCTGTGTGGTGACGGTGGATTTACCCGCCGCTGCCAGCAATGGATGGAACAGCGGTTTGGTAGCCCGAAGGTGTTGTTGACGCCATCTTGCACCGCGTCGCTGGAAATGGCGGCAATCCTGCTGGATATCCAGCCGGGCGATGAAGTGATCATGCCGAGTTTTACCTTTGTTTCAACGGCTAACGCTTTTGTGCTTCGGGGCGCCACCGTGGTGTTTGTCGATCTGCGTCCAGACACCATGAACATCGATGAAACTAAAATCGAAGCCGCGATCACCGACAAGACCCGCGCTATTGTGCCGGTACATTATGCTGGCGTAGCCTGTGAAATGGACACCATCATGGCGCTGGCGAAAAAGTATAACCTGTTCGTGGTGGAAGATGCCGCGCAAGGCGTGATGTCTACCTACAAAGGGAAGGCGCTTGGCACCATCGGCCATATTGGCTGCTTTAGCTTCCACGAAACCAAAAATTACACTGCGGGTGGGGAAGGCGGTGCCACGCTGATTAACGATCCGGCGCTGATCGACCGGGCGGAGGTCATCCGTGAGAAAGGCACCAACCGCAGCCAGTTCTTCCGTGGTCAAGTGGATAAGTACACCTGGCGTGATATTGGCTCGAGCTACCTGATGTCAGACCTGCAAGCGGCCTATCTCTGGGGGCAACTTGAAGCGGCCGATCGCATCAACCACCGTCGCCTGGCGTTGTGGCAACAGTATCACGACAGCCTCCTGCCATTAGCCAAAGCGGGTCGGATCGTTCTGCCGACTATCCCGACGGGCTGCGTACAAAATGCGCATATGTTCTATATCAAATTGCGCGATATTGAGGACCGCACGGCGTTTATCAATTATTTGAAAGAAGCCGAAATCATGGCGGTATTCCATTATATTCCGCTACACGCGTGCCCAGCGGGCGATCGCTTCGGTCGTTTTGCCGGTGAAGATCGCTTCACCAGCCAAGAGAGTGCACGTCTGGTCCGTTTGCCATTGTTCTACAATATGTCTGATGTCACTCAACGCACGGTGATCAATACCATTCTTAACTTCTGCGCTTGATATGTCACTGGCAAAAGCGTCGATTTGGACTGCCGGCTCTACGCTAATCAAGATTGGCGTAGGGCTGTTGGTGGTGAAACTGCTGGCAGTGGCGTTTGGTCCCAGCGGGGTTGGGCAAGCGGGTAACTTCCGCCAGTTGATTACCGTGTTGGGCGTGTTGTCCGGCGCCGGGATTTTTAACGGTATCACTAAATACGTTGCCGAATATCATCAGGATCCACAACGGCTGCGGCTGGCTGTTGGCACGGCATCGACTATCGTTCTGGGTTTTTCCACGCTGTTGGCACTGGTGTTTCTGTTCGCGGCTGAACCCATCAGTATCGGGTTGTTCGGCCATGCTGAGTATGTGAACGTGGTGCGGGCGGTGGCGTTTATACAGATGGGCATTGCCTACGCCAACCTGTTTATGGCGGTGCTGAAGGGCTATCGTGATGCGATGGGCAACGCACTGGCGGTGATTGCCGGCAGCTTGATTGGTGTCGTGGCGTACTACCTGTGCTTTACGCTCGGGGGTTATGAAGGCGCACTGGCAGGGTTGGCGCTGGTGCCTGCACTCGTGGTGTTGCCCGCAGGCTTTATGTTGTGGCGACGCAAAACCCTGCCGCTGCGCTATTTGGCGCTGGCATGGGACAAGGCATTAGCCAGCCATCTTGGCAAGTTCACTATTATGGCGTTGATCACGTCGGTGACGCTGCCAGTGGCCTACGTGATGATGCGTAACTTGCTGGCGAGCCATTACAGCTGGGATGAAGTGGGGATTTGGCAGGGGGTGAGCAGTATCTCCGATGCTTACCTCCAGTTTATCACCGCTTCATTTACCGTTTATCTGTTACCCACGTTGTCACGGTTGAAGGAAAAAAACGCCATCTCGCAGGAGATCGTGCGTTCACTTAAATTTGTGCTGCCTGCGGTGGTCGCGGTAAGTTTCACCGTCTGGCTGTTACGTGATTTCGCCATCTGGCTACTGTTTACGGACAAGTTCATCGCGATGCGCGATCTGTTTGCCTGGCAGCTGGTGGGGGACGTATTGAAAGTTGGCGCTTATGTGTTTGGCTACCTGGTTATTGCCAAAGCGTCGCTGCGTTTTTATATCCTGACCGAAGTCAGTCAGTTCCTGCTGTTGACGCTGTTCTCGCATTGGTTGATACCCTTGCACGGTGCGTTGGGCGCGACGCAGGCTTACATGGCAACCTACATCGTGTATTTCGCGCTCTGTAGCTGCGTATTTATTCTTTATCGTAGACGAGTATGACCACACTGATTCACGTATTGGGATCTGATATCCCGCATCACAATCAGACGGTGCTGCGTTTCTTCAACGACGTGTTGGCGAAGCGCCTGCCGTCCGATCAGACGCGCCATTTCATGGTAGCGGCGAAAGACGCCGCTGCGCTAGGGTCGTTCCCCGATCTGAACATTGAAAGCTATCCGGACAAAAAAAGTCTGGCGATGGCGGTCATTGCCCGTGCTCAGGCCGATCGCAACCAGCGTTTCTTCCTGCATGGCCAATTTAACCCTACGTTGTGGCTGGCATTGTTAAGTGGGAAGATCAAAGCGCATCAGGTGAGCTGGCACATCTGGGGGGCCGATCTTTATGAAGACGCCACCAGTTGGAAATTCCGTCTGTTCTATTTACTGCGCCGTATTGCGCAGGGCCGGGTGGGGCACGTGTTCGCCACCCGTGGTGACGTCATCCACTATCAGCAGCGCCATGCGCGTGTGCCTGCTTCTCTGCTGTATTTCCCGACACGGATGGATCCGGCGTTAACCGGCATTAACGTAGAGAAAAACCTGGCTGGCCCAATGACCATTCTGGTAGGGAATTCGGGCGATCGTACCAACCGGCATGTGGAGGCGCTGAAAGCGATTCATCAGCAGTTTGGTGCCGATGTTCGAGTGATCTTGCCGATGGGGTATCCGGCCAATAACGAGGCTTACATTGAGCAAGTACGTGCAGCCGGGCTGGCGTTATTTAGCGCCAGGAACCTGCAGATACTGACGCAGCAGGTGGCATTTGACGATTACCTGAATATCCTGCGTGAGTGCGATCTCGGTTACTTCATCTTTAACCGTCAGCAGGGTATTGGCACCCTGTGTCTGCTGATCCAGTTCGGTGTGCCGTTCGTCCTGAGTCGACAGAACCCATTCTGGCAGGATCTGGCCGAGCAGCATCTGCCGGTGCTGTTTTATGGCGACTCACTGGATGAGGCGGTGGTACGAGAAGCGCAACGCCAATTGGCATCGGTGGATAAGCAGGCGATCGCCTTCTTCAATCCTAACTACGTTGATGGCTGGCAGCAGGCATTAACCCTGGCAGCAGGGGAGCAGTCATGACGCTGGCGCAATTTGGCGGGTTATTTGTTGTCTACCTGATAGGCGTGTTGTTTGTTCTGACATTGACCTATCAGGAGTTCCGGCGCGTCCGCTTTAACTTCAACGTGTTTTTTTCGCTGCTGTATCTGCTGACGTTTTACTTCGGTTTCCCACTGACGTGCTTGCTGGTATTTCAGTTCGACGTTGAGGTGGTGCCTGTGGAGTTCCTGCTGTACGCCATTCTCTCCGCCACTGCGTTTTATGCGATTTACTACGTCAGCTATAAAACCCGGTTGCGAAAGCGTAGCGTGCAGCCGCGTAAGCCGGTATTTACCATGAACCGGGTGGAAACCAACCTGACGTGGGTATTGCTGGCGTTAGTCGCCATTGTCACTGTTGGCATTTTCTTTATGCAAAACGGTTTCTTGCTGTTCAAGCTCAATTCCTACAGCCAGATTTTCTCCAGTGATGTATCTGGCGTGGCGCTCAAGCGGTTCTTCTATTTCTTTATCCCGGCGATGCTGGTGGTCTACTTCCTGAAACAAGATTTGCGTGCCTGGTTCTTTTTCCTGGCGGCAACGGTCGCTTTTGGCATTTTGACCTACGTGATTGTCGGTGGGACTCGCGCCAATATCATTATTGCCTTCTCGCTATTTCTGTTCATCGGCATTGTGCGGGGATGGATCTCGTTGTGGATGCTGGTAGCCGCCGGGGTGTTTGGTATCGTTGGTATGTTCTGGTTGGCATTGAAGCGCTACAGCCTGGACGTCAGCGGCCCCGAGGCGTTTTATACGTTCCTCTATCTGACGCGTGATACGTTCTCGCCGTGGGAAAACCTGGCGTTACTGCTGCAAAATTACGACAAGATTGATTTCCAGGGCCTGGCACCTATAGTGCGTGATTTCTACGTCTTTATTCCGGCGTGGCTCTGGCCGGGGCGACCGGATACCGTGCTAAATACCGCCAACTACTTCACCTGGGAAGTGTTGAATAACCATTCAGGCCTGGCAATTTCACCGACGCTGATCGGTTCGTTGGTGGTCATGGGGGGCGCGCTGTTCATTCCGGTTGGCGCGGTCTTGGTGGGTATGATTATCAAATGGTTCGACTGGCTGTATGAGATGGGCAAAAGCGAGCCGAACCGTTATAAGGCTGCCATATTGCAGAGTTTCTGCTTCGGCGCGGTATTCAACATCATCGTGTTGGCTCGCGAGGGCGTGGATTCGTTTGTCTCACGCGTGGTGTTCTTCTGCCTTATTTTTGGTGCCTGTTTGCTGATGGCAAAATTGCTGTACTGGTTGTTTGACACTGCTGGCTTGATTAAGGCGCGTGTGCTGCGTTCGCGCACGCTGAGAGCGCCTGCGTCATCCGTTCAGGCCGACAGCCTTTTGTAAGGTAAGGGTAATAATAAGATGGAAGTAAAAATCTCGGTCCCCAAATATGAGCTGCGCGGTTTCAGCCTCTGGGGATTTCGCGATATGGCACAGTGCATGGATTTTCTCTTTGACGGTGGCCGGGTAAAACAGGGCACGTTAGTTGCCATGAATGCCGAAAAGATTCTGACGGCCGAACAGGATGCAGAACTCCATGCTCTGCTGGACGAAGCGGAATATAAGTACGCCGACGGCATCAGCATGGTTCGGTCTATCCGTCGTAAATATCCGGGTGCCGATGTGTCTCGCGTCGCGGGAGCCGACTTATGGGAAGCATTGATGCAACGCGCGGGGCGTGAGGGTACGCCAGTGTTCCTGATTGGCGGCAAGCCGTCGGTATTGGCGGAAACGGAACAGAAGCTGCGTAGCCAGTGGAACGTTAATCTGGTCGGTAGCCAAGATGGTTACTTCAAACCTGAACAACGTGAAGCGCTGTTTGAGCGGATTCGCGCCAGTGGCGCGGCCATTGTGACGGTTGCCATGGGATCGCCGAAACAGGAAATCTTGATGCGAGACTGTCGCAAGATCCATCCAAAAGCGCTCTATATGGGGGTTGGCGGGACCTACGACGTGTTTACTGGGCACGTAAAACGTGCACCAAAGATCTGGCAAAACCTCGGTCTGGAGTGGCTGTATCGGCTGTTGAGCCAACCGAGCCGCCTTGGCCGCCAGCTGAAATTGCTCAAGTTTGTTGGCTACTACTATCGCGGTAAGATGTAATCACGACGTTGGGGCGGATTATTCCGCCCTGATGCAACAAATTGTTCAAATAACCTGCTTTATGGCTGTTTATCCAGCGTCTCTATAACCTCAGTTCCTAAACTCCCCTGCATTTATTCCATAAAGTTTTAAATTGCGGTTTGCTTATAGCGGCAAAATGCGAAACGATACCGCCCTGAAATTATCCCCAGCTGTTGGCGCCAGATATGGCCGCACTGAACGACGTTTTTCTCCGCCGTAAGATTGCCTCGATCGCCAGTTGATGTCCGTCACCGCGACGGGAGATGATTTACGCTATTTTTAATTAAAACAATAACGACCGGTAACGGCCGGCATGCAAACACAATCAAAAAAATAATACTGAGGATTTATGGCACACAAAGAAAAACCGCAAGGTCTACATCGGGGGCTGGAAGCCCGGCATATCGAGCTGATTGCGCTGGGTGGCACCATTGGGGTCGGTCTGTTTATGGGCTCCGCCAGCACGCTGAAATGGGCCGGGCCGTCGGTATTATTGGCTTATATCATCGCCGGGTTGTTCGTGTTCTTTATTATGCGTTCGATGGGCGAAATGCTGTTCCTTGAGCCGGTCGCGGGCTCTTTTGCCGTTTATGCGCATAAATACATGAGCCCGTATTTTGGCTACCTGACGGCCTGGGGCTATTGGTTTATGTGGATTGCCGTTGGTATCTCAGAAATCACCGCCATTGGGGTCTACGTGCAGTTCTGGTTCCCGGAGATCCCGCAATGGATACCCGCGCTGATTGCCGTGGCGATGGTCGCGCTGGCTAACGTGGCGGCGGTGCGCCTGTACGGCGAGCTGGAGTTTTGGTTTGCCATGATTAAGGTGACTACCATCATTGTGATGATTCTGGTCGGGCTGGGGGTGATCTTGTTTGGCTTCGGCAATGGGGGGCAGCCTATCGGCTTTGCCAACCTGACAGAGCACGGCGGTTTCTTTGCCGGTGGCTGGAAGGGCTTCCTGTTTGCGCTCTGTATTGTCGTGGCGTCCTATCAGGGGGTTGAGCTGGTTGGCATCACCGCCGGTGAGGCCAAGAACCCGCAGGTGACGTTAAAACGCGCGATTAACAATATCCTGTGGCGCATCCTGATTTTCTATGTTGGTGCCATTTTCGTCATTGTCACCATCTTCCCATGGAACGGTATCGGCACCACCGGCAGCCCGTTTGTACTGACCTTTGCCAAAATCGGTATCGTTGCTGCCGCGGGTATCATTAACTTCGTGGTGTTGACCGCTGCGCTTTCTGGCTGCAATAGCGGTATGTATAGTGGGGGGCGCATGCTGTACGCGTTGGCCAAGAACCGTCAACTGCCGGCCTCACTGACCAAGCTGTCTGCCAGCGGCGTGCCGGTGAACTGTATTGCTGTGACCATCGCCTGTCTGTTGGTCGGCTCTGGCCTGAATTATTTGATCCCCAATCCGCAGGCGGTGTTCGTTTATGTCTATAGCGCCAGCGTACTGCCGGGTATGGTGCCGTGGTTTGTGGTGTTGATTAGCCAACTGTATTTCCGTCGTGCTCATAAGGAAGCGATCAAAACCCACAGCTTTAAGTCGATTATGTTCCCCTATGTGAACTATTTGACCATCGCTTTCCTGGTCTGCGTGCTGATCGGCATGGGAATTAACCCGGATACCCGCATTTCTCTGCTGGTTGGTGCGATATTCTTAGCGGCAGTCAGCCTGTGCTACTTTGCTTTCGGTATGCACAAGAAACATCATCCGGCTGAAAAACGGACAGAAACCCAGTAATAAGCGGTGAAAAGGGGCTACGGATAGCCCTTTCCTGCGCAGGAGTGAGCAAAGCGTAATCAAACGCAACATTTCTGCGAAAAAGCACTAGACAGGATTAGGTTAAAACCGTAGTATCCCCTCCCGCAACGGCGCTATGCGCCCGTAGCTCAGCTGGATAGAGCGCTGCCCTCCGGAGGCAGAGGTCTCAGGTTCGAATCCTGTCGGGCGCACCATTAAGTTTGTGTGCAAGAGCTGCGGTGGTAGTATTACCGCGTGAAGTAGTAAGAAGTAGAAATGGTGGCTATAGCTCAGTTGGTAGAGCCCTGGATTGTGATTCCAGTTGTCGTGGGTTCGAGTCCCATTAGCCACCCCACTTCCTAAGAGAAGTGAAGAATTTTAAGCTGTTTTGTGACTGTGCGAAGGTGGCGGAATTGGTAGACGCGCTAGCTTCAGGTGTTAGTGTTCTTACGGACGTGAGGGTTCAAGTCCCTCTCTTCGCACCACACACAAAATGTCTAATAAATTTAATATTTACATAGACATAAGCGATAAAATTTAGTAGTATCTGCAACAAGAAATCGGCGAGTAGCGCAGCTTGGTAGCGCAACTGGTTTGGGACCAGTGGGTCGGAGGTTCGAATCCTCTCTCGCCGACCACATTCAAAGAAACCGACGAAAGTCGGTTTTTTTACGCCTGGAGTTTATGGGATGAGGCAAAACTGTCTGGAACAGTTTTGAACAGCGCTTTAGCGTTGGCCCGTAGGGCAAGCATCGAAGATGCGCGTAATTCTCTCTCGGCGACCACATTCAGAAAAGCCCGTTCAGCAATGAGCGGGCTTTTCGCTTTCTGCTATTCGGCCAACTGTCCCAGCGCTGTTTAATGTTTTCGCCGCACTCTCGCAGGCGTGTTGGTTTTCCACGACAATCGCATGGTGCATTGTCGCCAGGATGAGACATATAATGCATTGATTTATATATATAAAAATCGCTTTAGCTTAAGTCGTCGTTATAAGGCGACATATCTTCTGGCATAGCGTGATGGAGCGGATAACAGGTGGCTGAAAGCACGATGCATGTTAGTGTGATTAAATCTGTTTTAATTCAGTGTGATAGATGAAATGTTTATAAACATTGATGCTGTTTGAAAAAGTTGGCACGCCAAGTGCAATATCTACCTCGTAGATGCTCATTCCACTTCTTATGTTCGCCTTAGGCTTCATAAACCCTGGGAATGACGCAGAGCCGATTTAGGGTGCCTATTGCCCACCAGAACGATGTCAGCGTTGCTTACAGCCACTGACATCACACTCCGGGCATAACGTTGAGTGAGGCACCGCCCCTGTTGTCCTAGACCTGATTGCTTTTTTATACACTTGCCACCGCGGCAAGTGTTTTTTTTTGCCCATACCCTTCATACTTGAACCTGCATCGGTCTTGGCTGCGTTTGTGCACCCCAGTCACTTACCTGAGTAAGCTCCTGGGGATTTACAAACTTGCCGCCGTGATTCAGCTCCAATTATTTCGGGTATACATCGTTGCCATACTTGAAGCTGCATCTGTGTCGCTGCGTTTGTGCGCCTCAGACATAGGATAAAGAGAATAAAAAAAAGCGCGCCGAGTGGCGCGCCTTGAAGACAAAGCATTGTCGCGTTAGTCGCCGTTTTGCTTCAGAGTCAACATTAGACCTTCACGTCGCATCTGAGCTGCCTCATCTGAACGGTGCAGCTTATCCAGCACGTCAGCCAGCCAGGCATAATCGTAGGCATCCGGGCGTTGTTTCAATGCTTCCCGCAATGCATCGGCGGCCTGTTGCCATTCACCGTGTTTCATCAACAACTGCCCCAGCGTGCTGTTTAGCAGCGGTGTGGCACCGTGTTGTTTCACTTGCTGACGCAACGCTTTCTCCAGCTGCTGTGGATTCCCTGACTTCAAACGAGGGATCAGCAACACCAGTCGCTCGTCATATTGACGTTTCAGGCTGTCGAGCACGATTTCCTGTGCTAATTCGTGATCATTGCATTCGATCAGATGTTCTACCATCGCAATTTGCAACGGAACTTCATGGCGGGTTTTACGGCTTTGATCTTTCCACCAACGCTTCAGGCCGTCGCTGCCTTCATCTGCCATTGCCTGATTCATCAGGCCAATATAAGCCTGTTGCTGCAATGCTTGCAGTTCAGCTTCGGTATGCAGATTGATCTTGCTCATCGATGGCAAGATCTCAAGCAATGAGGCAAAGGCACCGGTACGCAGATAAGCCATTTCCGCCAGTCTTAACACTTCTGGGTGACGGGGCGCTTGGTTTAGCAGGCGATCGACACCGTGACGCGCAGCATGGTTTTCACCCTGTGCGAGTTGAATGCGTACGCGAGTAATGTCTACCGGCAACTGATCGGTGTCGGCGGCTTCGGCGGCGCGTTCCAGATATTGATTGGTGCGGAAGTCGTCGCCGCGTTGCTGTGCAGCTTCGGCGGCCAAGAGGTAGTTTACGACCGGCTGCTCCGCGTGATCCGCGTTGCGCGTCAGCAGTTTCTCAACTTGTTTGTAATCACCTTCGGCCAGTTTGATCAGTGCAGCCTTGGTTTGCTTGCGAGCACGGGTGCGCTTACGGCCGATAAACCAGCCACGGGTACGGGCTCCTGTACGGAAGAGGCGGCGCAGGATCCATTCGATCACCAACAGCACCACAAACAACAAGACGCCCATGATCACCAGACCGGTGACACTGGTTTCAATGTTGTAGTTATCGGTCTGAATCAGCACATAGCCCTGATGGCCGGCCAACATCGGCCCAACCACCACACTGGCAATTAACACCAGGAACAGAAATAGCACGCGTAACATGGCTTATCCCTCCTGGTGGGCTGCAGGGGACTGGGCCATCAGATTACGCACCCGGGTCTGCATCAGTTTTTCCAGCAGTGGCTGGCTTTTCAGGTGGTCCGGCACGTCCATTGTGATCGACTGCTGGCTCAGCGCATCCAACTCTTCCAGGAACGCTTTCGTGGCGGGATCGGTGGTATCGAAGTACGCGCGGACCCACGTAGAAATGGTTTCCAGCGACTGTTTATACACTTCGTTTTGATGGCGTGGGATTGCCTGGGCGGCAACTAACAGGCGTGAGCGAATATTTTCGCGCAGGTAAATGTCCTGATTCGGTGCCAGCAAGGGCTCTGCACTGCTATCACGGCGGCGGACCGTAATAAAGTCGGCCATAAAGTTATGCCAGCTTTTCGCCAGGTTTTGCCGCCATTCGCCGATAGAACTGGACAGCTCGGTGCTGTCTTGGTCCATTGGCGCTTCGTCACGGTCGTTATCCGCCAGGCGCAGATTATCAACCTGGTTGGAGAGCTGATTGGTTTTGAGAATGATGCCATCGAAATCTACCTGGGTAAGGGTAGATAGCGTGCTGATATCTTCGGTGATGGCGCGACGAACCTCGAGCAGGCTTGGGTCGTTCATGTCAGCCAGGCTGGCGTCAGCGCTTTTTAGCAAGGCTGCGGCGGTCGTGACGTCCTGATCGCTCCACAGTTTACGCCCGGCCATTTTCACCAAGAAGTCGGCCTGCGCCAGCAACCAGGTTTTGGCGTCGCTGCCGGAAATAATGGCGACTTTTTCTTGCAGCTCATTAAGCTGGCGTGCCAGGGTCGCTTGCTCACGATCGGCAGCATCCAGCGTTTTACCCTGTTGCTGCAGCAGCCCTTCCAGCGCCCCTCTTTCTTGCTGTTGGCTCTGTTTCAGGGCTTCAAGCTGCTGCTGCAAGGTTTGATTGGCGGCAATGAGCTGCTGTGCTTGTCGATGTGTGTGGTAATAACCGCCGGCGGCCAAAGCAATAACCAGCACGATGGCAATTGCGCCTAATACCGGGCCGGTATTTTTACCTTTGCGCTTGTCAGCGTCTGGCTGCTGGGGGCTCTCAACCGCTGTGGTTGGCTCTTCAACCGGTGCGGATGGGGTATTTTGTTCCGTCATAGTGGCACATCCCATAGTCAGGTTTATTGTAGCGCGCGGATCAGCGCGTCATTATCGGCATTATCAGCTACCCGAATTGTGCTCCAGCCCAATTCCTGGGCGAGGGTAGCCAAACGTTCACTGACGACGACCAGGCGGCAACGTAATAGCCACGAAGAACGGTAGTAATCAGGAACTAAAGTATAGAGCTGTTGTAACATTTCACCGCTGGTGACGACCAGTGTATCAACACCGGCGCGCTGCCAGTGGGCGCTTTGTTCGCTACCATCATAATGCACCGGGCTACGTTGATAACATTCATAATAGCTGACGGCTGCGCCACGCTCGCTCAAGGTATTGCCGAGCAGCTCGCGTCCACCGTTGCCGCGTAGGATCAGTGCCTGTTTGCCGTCGAGTTTCTGTAAGGCAGGCAGTAGCAACAAGGTTTCGCTGATCTCCTGCTCACGTGGGTACTCCACCGGCAGGCTGGTGATCCGGTGCATCGCCAGCGCGGTGGTGCGGCCGATAGCATAATAGGTCAGTCTGGCGGGCCATGACAGCCCGACGCGGCCCATCACCGAGTTGGCGTAGCTCACCGAGTGCTGAGACAGGATAAACACCAGATCGCCATCGTTAAGCTGCTGCAATGCCTGTGGCAATTTTGGCAGATCGCCGCCGGGGGCGAAATCGATCAGCGGTGCATGATAGGCAACCCGGCCGAGCGCGCGCAGTCGGCTTACCAGTTCTTCTCCTGACGGAGAGGGGCGGGTCACCAGTATCGTCATGCCGGGGGATTTCCCTGATAAACATCCTGCAAAATTTCACGTGCGCCTTTCGCCAGCAGCTCTTCTGCCAGCTCAACGCCCATCTGTTCAGCTTGTGCTGCCGGGCCGTGACGCTCGCCGCGTACCATCTGGCTGCCATCGGGGGAGCCGACCAGCGCCCGTAGCCACAGGCTATTGCCATCCAGCTCGGCATAGCTGCCGATGGGTACCTGACAACCGCCTTCCAAACGGGTGTTCATCGCACGTTCTGCGCGCACACGGATTTCGGTTGCCGCGTGATTGAGCGGCGCCAACAAGGCGCGGGTAGTTTCATCGTCGAGGCGGCACTCAATGCCGACAGCACCCTGACCGACAGCCGGAAGGCATTCTTCCGGGGTCAGCGGGCTGCGGATACGCTGTTCCAGCCCCAGGCGATTCAGCCCCGCGACGGCCAGAATAATGGCGTCGTAATCGCCGTTATCCAGTTTTGCCAGGCGTGTTCCGACATTACCGCGTAGATCGCGCACGATCAGATCCGGGCGGCGCTCACGCAATTGGCACTGACGGCGTAGGCTGGACGTGCCGACTACGCTGCCGTGCGGCAGTTGATCGAGCGAGTCGAAACGGTTGGAAACAAATGCGTCGCGCGGATCGTCACGCTCACAAATGGTCACCAAACCCAGACCCTCGGGAAAATCGACCGGGACGTCTTTCATCGAATGGACGGCGATATCCGCACGGCCATCCAATAACGCCAATTCAAGTTCCTTAACAAACAGCCCTTTACCACCGACTTTCGCCAGTGGTGTATCCAGAATAATGTCGCCCCGCGTAACCATTGGCACCAGTTCGACCTGTAGGCCCGGGTGGCTGGCCATCAGTCGCTGCTGCACATAATGTGCTTGCCAGAGAGCGAGTGGGCTTTGGCGGGTGGCAATTCGAATAATTTTGTCTAACATGGTTGTTACCGTTTTTATAATTCGCTATTCATCCTACCACTGAGTACGAAAAGTGTCAGTGCAAGAAGCCACAGGCGGATAAAGGACAACGGAATCAACGGGACGTGTGATGTATTTTGGGGCAGTTAACACTGCGGGTAAATCGTTTAGAGTGGCGCTACAATAATAGTGAAGCGTTACTTCCTTTACGGTCAATCAGCAAGGTGTTAAATTGATCACGTTTCCAGCAATAAGTTGCCAAATATTCTTCCAACACTAACGGCGCTTATGGAATACGGGTTTTTTTCTAAACACCGGGATAATCAGGCGAGACGTCTTGTACCTCTACATCGAGACACTGAAGCAGAGACTGGATGCGATCAATCAATTACGAATCGATCGCGCCCTAGCGGCCATGAAGCCCGCGTTCCAACGGGTATACAGTCTGCTGCCTACCTTATTGCACCACCACCACCCACTGATGCCAGGTTATCTGAACGGTAACGTTCCCCATGGCGTTTGCCTCTACACGCCTGATGAAACCCAGCAAGAATACCTCAACGATTTAGAAGACAAATGGGGCAGCCCGTTTGATAAGCTGGCCAGCGGTGAACTGCCGATTACCGGGGTTTACTCCATGGGCAGCACCTCGTCGATCGGTCAAAGTTGCAGTTCGGATCTCGACATCTGGGTATGCCACCAGTCTTGGCTGGACAACGAAGAACGCAATCGTCTGCAACAGAAATGCAGCCTATTGGAAAAATGGGCTGCGTCGATGGGGGTTGAGGTTAGCTTCTTCCTGATCGACGAAAACCGCTTCCGTCACAACGAAAGCGGCAGTCTGGGTGGTGAAGACTGTGGCTCTACCCAGCATATTTTGCTGTTGGACGAGTTTTATCGCACCGCGGTGCGGCTGGCCGGCAAACGCATTTTATGGAATATGGTGCCGGGCGAAGAAGAAGCGCATTACGATGAATATGTGCTGTCGCTGTACTCGCAAGGGGCGTTAACGCCGAACGAATGGCTGGATCTCGGCGGCCTGAGTACGCTGTCGGCAGAGGAATACTTTGGTGCCAGCCTGTGGCAACTGTATAAAAGTATCGACTCGCCGTACAAAGCGGTACTGAAAACCCTGCTGCTGGAAGCCTATTCCTGGGAATACCCCAATACGCAGCTGTTGGCGATGGGCATCAAGCAGCGTCTGCATCAGGGCGAGATCGTCTGCTTTGGTCTCGACGCTTACTGTATGATGCTTGAACGCGTCACGCATTATCTGACTGAAATCAACGACACTACCCGCCTCGATCTGGTCCGCCGCTGCTTCTATCTCAAAGTCTGTGAAAAATTGTCGCGTGCCAATGCTTGCGTTGGCTGGCGTCGTGAAATTCTCAGCCAGCTGGTTAGCGAATGGGGCTGGGACGAAGAGCGCCTGGCGATCCTGGATAATCGCGCCGGCTGGAAAATCGAACGGGTACGTGAAGCGCACAACGAACTGTTGGACGCGATGATGCAAAGCTATCGCAACCTGATCCGTTTCGCCCGTCGTAACAATCTTAGCGTCAGCGCCAGCCCGCAGGATATTGGCGTGCTGACCCGTAAGCTGTATGCCGCGTTTGAAGCCCTGCCTGGCAAGGTAACGCTGGTGAACCCGCAGATTTCGCCAGATCTGTCGGAAGACGACTTAACCTTCATTCATGTCCCGGTTGGCCGCGCCAACCGTACCGGCTGGTATCTGTACAATCAAGCTCCGGCCATGGACTCTATCGTCAGCCATCAGCCGCTCGAATATAACCGCTATCTGAATAAATTGGTGGCCTGGGCCTATTTCAACGGCCTGCTGACGCCGAAGACCCGGCTGCACATCAAAAGCGGTAACCTGTGCGACACGGCCAAACTGCAGGAGCTGGTGGCCGACGTGTCGCACCACTTCCCGCTGCGGCTGGCAGCGCCTACGCCAAAAGCGCTGTACAGCCCGTGTGAAATCCGCCATTTGGCGATTATCGTCAATCTGGAAAACGATCCGACCGCAGCCTTCCGTAATCAGGTGGTGCATTTCGATTTCCGTAAGCTCGATGTGTTCAGTTTTGGCCAGCAGCAGCAATGTTTGGTAGGCAGTATCGATCTGCTGTACCGCAATTCGTGGAACGAAGTGCGTACTTTGCATTTCAGCGGTGAGCAATCGGTGTTGGAAGCGTTGAAGACTATTCTTGGCAAAATGCATCAGGATGCCGCTCCGCCGGAGTCGGTCGAGGTGTTCTGCTATAGCCAGCATTTGCGCGGCCTCATCCGTACGCGTATACAGCAGCTGGTTTCTGAATGCATTGAGCTGCGCTTGTCCAGCACACGCCTGGAACCGGGTCGTTTCAAAGCGGTTCGCGTTGCCGGACAAACATGGGGCTTGTTCTTCGAGCGCCTGAGCGTGTCGGTGCAGAAGTTGGAAAATGCGGTGGAATTCTACGGCGCCATTTCGAACAACAAATTGCATGGTCTGTCGATCAAAGTAGAAACCGATCAGGTGCATTTGCCTCCGGTAGTGGATGGCTTTGCCAGTGAAGGGATCATCCAGTTCTTCTTCGAAGACACGTCGGACGATAAAGGCTTTAACATCTATATTCTGGATGAGTCTAACCGGGTCGAGGTGTACCACCATTGTGAAGGCAGTAAAGAGGAGCTGGTACGCGATGTCAGCCGGTTCTACTCTTCCTCACATGACCGCTTCACGTACGGTTCAAGCTTTATCAACTTCAACCTGCCCCAGTTTTATCAGATCGTGCAGCTCGATGGCCGCACTCAGGTCATCCCGTTCCGCAGCAATGTATTGTCGAGCCTGTGCGTTCCCCTGACCGAGGGTGCAACGCTGCCGCTGAAGCAGCAGTTTCAATTGCATTGATTTCACAGGGGCTCAACGTGCTGAGCCCCTGTGAACGCCACCATACTTAGGCAAATGCCACATCTTCGCCGGCCTGTGCGCTGGCCGCTTCACTCAGTAACGGGTAGAAGGCGCGACCGCTGCGATCGCAGACCCACACGCCGTCACGGTAGTTAAAGTGGTAGCCGCCGGTTTTGGTCGCCAGCCAAACCTGATGCAGCGGCTCCTGGCGATTGATCACAATTTTGGTGCCATTTTCGAAGCTTAACGTCATTACACCGCCGTTAGTTTCGTAATCGATGTCTGCATCGCCGTCAAAATCGTCCAGTGTCTCTTCAATATTAAGCATCAGTTGGTCAGCCAACTGGTGAAACTCACTGTCGTTCATATTCAATTCCTATTGCTTTTCATGATCCACCTGCGATTATAGAGACCTTGGACGCATGAATTACAGGCATTAATGCAAATGAAAAAACAACTACGCTATGCGCTGATGGCAGTGCTGTTTACCGGGCTCTCTGGCTGCGGTCTGAAAGGCCCGCTGTACTTCCCTCCAGCCGATCCGGCCAGCAAGAAACCTCAGGTTCAGACTGGCGATCAAGTACAGAAAAATCAGCAGGAGCTTTCTGGGTCTCAGCAAAAACCGTCGATGAGCGACCAGTAACATCTTGTTTGCGGCGGCGTGGGCCATCGCAAACTCAAGACGGATAGCGGAGTATGATATGCAGTTCTCCAAAATGCACGGTCTGGGCAACGACTTTATGGTGGTCGATGCCGTTACACAGAATGTCTATTTTTCACCCGAGCTGATCCGCCGTTTGGCCGATCGGCACTTGGGCGTTGGCTTTGACCAGATGCTGGTGGTAGAACCGCCTTACGATCCTGAACTGGATTTTCACTACCGTATTTTTAACGCTGACGGCAGCGAAGTGGCGCAGTGTGGTAACGGTGCCCGCTGTTTCGCCCGTTTTGTGCGATTGAAAGGGCTGACCAATAAGCGTGATATTCGCGTCAGTACCCAAACGGGGCGTATGGTGCTGAGCGTCACCGATGACGATCTGGTTTGTGTGAATATGGGCGAGCCAAACTTCGATCCTCAGGCCGTCCCTTTTCGTGCGACCAAAGAAGAAAAGACGTACATCATGCGTGCGGCCGAACATACGGTGTTGTGTGGCGTGGTGTCGATGGGCAATCCGCATTGTGTTTTACAGGTGGATGATGTAAAAACCGCCAAGGTGGAGTTGCTTGGACCGGTACTGGAAGGGCACGAGCGCTTCCCGGAACGGGCCAATATCGGTTTCATGCAAATTGTCAGCCGTGAGCATATCAAGCTGCGCGTCTATGAACGTGGCGCTGGCGAAACGCAAGCTTGCGGCAGCGGCGCTTGTGCTGCAGTGGCGGTGGGGATTCAACAAGAATTGCTGTCAGAAGAGGTGCATGTAGAACTGCCGGGTGGCAGCCTGCATATTCGCTGGAAAGGACCGGGCAGCCCGCTGTTTATGACCGGTCCGGCAACCCATGTATATGACGGATTTATTCATCTATGAAGAGCGTTGAGGACCAGGCTGTCGCGGGCATTGAGCTTGACGATGACGCCGTAATGCAGTTTTTACTGCAAAACCCAGATTTCTTTATCCGCAATGCGCGTTTGGTGGAACAG
The DNA here is from genome assembly GCF_044900985.1 of Serratia sp. NPDC087055. Lineage (NCBI taxonomy): Bacteria > Pseudomonadati > Pseudomonadota > Gammaproteobacteria > Enterobacterales > Yersiniaceae > Serratia > Serratia sp. NPDC087055. The sequence continues at coordinate 91,529 of NZ_JBJDOG010000004.1, read as the reverse complement.
ATGCGCGTTCCCCATCCCGTTCGCGGCACTGTGTCGTTGGTCGAGTGGCATCTGGCCCGCCAGCGTAATCATATCAATCAGTTGGAAGAAGAAATCACGCTGCTGATGGAGCAGGCCAGTGCGAACGAAACGCTGTTTGCCAGCCTGTTGCATTTGCAGGCCAATCTGGCCACGGCCAGTAGCTTGCAGGATATGCTCAACCGCCTGCAACGCTGGGCTCGCGGATTCGGTCTGGCCGGTGCCAATATCCGTCTGTTTTCAGAAAGCTGGAAAATTGGCGCGCCTTCCGACTTTACGCATCTTGGCCTGACGCGTTCGTCATTTGAGCCGTTGCGTATTCAGCGCTTGGGCGATCAGCAACATTTCCTTGGGAGCCTTAACGGTCCTGAGTTGTTGCTGTTACTGCCACAGGCCAAGCTGGTCGGTTCGGTAGCGCTGTCGATGCTGGGTGATAATGGTGAGCTTGGCATGGTGATTTTCAGTAGCCGTGATACCCAACACTATCAGCAGGGCATGGGTACGGTGATGCTCAATCAGCTGGCGCGTATGTTGCCTGAACTGCTGGAACGCTGGATCGAACGCGCATGATCCCGTTGGCGGCCAGCCTGCAACAGCCGGTGGACGCTTTCTTGCGTTATCTGAAGGTGGAACGCCAGCTCAGTCCATTGACACAGTTAAGCTATTCGCGCCAGTTGCAGGCGCTGATGGTCTTGACGCAAGAGATGGGCGTGACGGAATGGCCGGCTTTGGATGCTGCCAAAGTCCGTATGCTGGCAGCGCGCAGTAAACGTGCCGGATTACAGTCTTCTAGCCTCGCGTTGCGCCTGTCGGCGTTACGCAGTTTTCTCGACTGGCAGGTCAGCCAGGGTATGCTGATTGCTAACCCTGCGAAAGGTATCCGAACGCCACGTAGCGGTCGGCATCTGCCGAAAAACATCGACGTCGATGAAATGAATCAGTTGCTGGATATCGATCTTAACGATCCGCTAGCGGTACGCGATCGGGCCATGCTTGAGGTCATGTACGGTGCCGGTCTGCGTCTTTCGGAACTGGTTGGGCTGGATTGCCGCCATGTCGATCTGGGTGCGGGTGAAATTTGGGTGCTGGGTAAGGGCAGCAAGGAACGCAAGCTGCCGGTAGGTCGCACCGCGGTGACTTGGCTTGAACACTGGTTGGCGATGCGCGATTTATTTGGGCCGTCAGACGATGCGATGTTCCTGTCTAATCAAGGTAAGCGTATCTCGACCCGCAACGTGCAAAAGCGTTTTGCCGAGTGGGGCATCAAGCAGGGCGTTAACAGCCATATTCATCCGCACAAACTGCGCCACTCGTTTGCAACCCATATGCTGGAATCGAGCGGCGATCTGCGTGCGGTACAGGAACTGCTGGGCCACGCCAACCTGACCACCACTCAAATCTATACCCACCTCGACTTTCAACATCTGGCGACCGTGTACGATGCAGCGCATCCACGTGCCAAACGGGGGAAATCCTGATGCATTTTTATCGTCCGCTGCGGCCGTTGGCGGCGTTGACCTTTGATCTGGACGACACGCTGTACGACAACCGTCCGGTGATCAAACAGACTGAGCTGCAGTCTGTGGCCTTTTTGCAGAATTACCATCCTGGATTGAACCACTTCCAGTCGGCGGATTTTCATCGCCTGCGTCAGGAACTGCGTGAACAGGACCCGGAAATTTATCACGACGTCACCCAATGGCGTTGGCGGGCGATCCACCTGGCGCTAAGCCGTCAGGGGCTGCGTGATGCTGAAGCCGCCGATGGGGCGGATGCGGCAATGCAGAACTTTGCGCTGTGGCGTAGCCGCATTGATGTGCCTGAAGCAACCCATGCGACGTTGAAAGCCTTGAGTGAACGTTTTCCGCTGGTGGCGATCACCAATGGCAATGCCGATCCTGCGCTCTGCGGGCTGGATGGTTACTTTCAGTTTGTGTTGCGTTCGGGGCCGGATGGCCGCGCCAAACCTTATCAGGACATGTACCAGCTGGCCGCCGAACGGTTAGGGATCGCGCCTCAATATATTCTCCACGTCGGTGATGACTTGACCACTGACGTCGCCGGGGCGTTACGTTCCGGCTTACAAGCCTGTTGGATCAACGACCGTCAACGCAGCCTGATGCAGGCCGCTGACAGTCGCCTGCTGCCACACATTGAGATCGTTCAGTTGGCATCGCTGACAGCATTGTTATAGCCCTTCATGCTTGAAACCGCAGCGGTGTTGTCACCCCAGCCACTGACTGGAGTCAGTTCCTGGGGCTCGCACATTGGCCGCCTTGCTGCAACTTCAATTATTTCGGGTATAATCCCAAACTGACTCTGTATAAATTCACAGTGGAATCGCATTTCTGACGCGCTTTCCCTTACCAATTAATGGTGCCTATGGACGTTTCCGATCTGCTCGACAGCCTGAATGAAAAACAACGCGAAGCCGTGGCGGCGCCACGTGGCAACCTGTTGGTACTGGCCGGCGCGGGCAGTGGTAAAACCCGAGTGCTGGTGCATCGCATCGCCTGGCTGTTGTCGGTAGAGAACTGTTCGCCGTATTCCATTATGGCGGTGACCTTCACCAACAAGGCGGCGGCGGAAATGCGCCACCGTATCGAACACCTGATTGGGACCAGCCAGGGGGGGATGTGGATCGGCACTTTCCACGGCTTGGCTCATCGTCTGCTGCGTGCTCATCATTTGGACGCCAACCTGCCACAAGACTTCCAAATCCTCGACAGCGACGACCAACTCCGCCTGCTCAAACGTATCGTCAAAGCGTTGAATATCGATGAAAAGCAGTGGCCGCCGCGTCAGGCGATGTGGTACATCAACGGCAAAAAAGATGAAGGCCTGCGCCCACAGCATGTTGAAACCTATAACAACCCCGTAGAGGCAACCTGGCTGCGTATCTATCAGGCGTATCAGGAAGCCTGTGACCGTGCCGGGCTGGTGGACTTTGCCGAACTGCTGTTGCGTGCCCATGAGCTGTGGCTGAACAAGCCGCATATCCTCAATCATTACCGCGAACGCTTCACCAACATATTGGTGGACGAGTTCCAGGACACCAACAGTATCCAATATGCCTGGATCCGCTTGCTGGCCGGCAATAACAGCAACGTGATGATCGTGGGTGATGACGACCAGTCCATCTATGGATGGCGTGGCGCTCAGGTGGAGAACATCCAACGTTTCTTGAAGGATTTCCCTGGTGCCCAGAGCGTCCTTCTGGAGCAAAACTACCGTTCGACCAGCAATATTCTGAAAGCAGCCAACACCCTGATCGCCAATAACGGCGGGCGCATGGGTAAAAACCTGTGGACCGAAGGCGGGGATGGTGAACCCATTTCAATCTATTGTGCCTTCAACGAACTCGACGAGTCGCGCTTTGTGGTTGGCCGCATCAAGGCCTGGCAGGAGAACGGTGGTGCACTGAATGACTGTGCCATTCTTTACCGCAGCAATGCGCAGTCACGTGTATTGGAAGAAGCGTTATTGCAAACGGCAATGCCGTACCGCATTTACGGCGGGCAACGCTTCTTCGAGCGTCAGGAGATCAAGGACGCATTGGCCTACCTGCGGTTGATCGCCAATCGTAACGACGATGCGGCGTTTGAACGTGTGGTAAATACCCCAACGCGTGGCATTGGTGACCGGACGCTGGACGAAGTGCGTCGTACAGCACGCGATCGCCAACTGACGTTGTGGCAGGCCACCCGCGCGCTGTTGCAGGACAAAGTGCTGGCCGGGCGCGCGGCATCTGCGTTGCAACGTTTTACCGAACTGGTGGACGCACTGGCGCACGAAACCGCCGATATGCCGCTGCACGTTCAGACTGACCGGGTGATCCGTGATTCGGGCCTGTTCATTATGTATGAACAGGAGAAGGGCGAAAAAGGCCAAGCGCGTATCGAAAACCTCGAGGAACTGGTAACCGCAACGCGCCAGTACAGCTATCAGGATGAAGATCAGGATCTGATGCCGCTGCAGGCATTTCTTTCACATGCGGCACTTGAAGCGGGTGAGGGGCAGGCCGATGCTTATCAGGATGCGGTGCAGTTGATGACCCTGCACTCGGCCAAGGGGCTGGAGTTTCCGCTGGTGTTTATCGTCGGTATGGAAGAGGGGATGTTCCCAAGCCAAATGTCGCTGGATGAAGGTGGGCGCTTGGAAGAAGAACGCCGTCTGGCCTACGTTGGCTTGACGCGTGCCATGCAGAAATTGACGCTGACCTACGCCGAAACACGCCGTCTGTACGGCAAAGAGGTTTATCACCGCCCTTCACGTTTCATCGGTGAACTGCCGGAAGATTGCGTGGAAGAAGTGCGTTTGCGCGCCAGTGTCTCGCGGCCGGTGAGTCATCGCCGTATGGGTACGCCGATCAGTGAAAACGACACCGGTTATAAGCTGGGCCAGCGAGTGCGTCACCCCAAGTTTGGTGAAGGGACCATCGTCAATCTGGAAGGCAGTGGTGAACACAGCCGGCTGCAGATTGCGTTTCCAGGGGAAGGGATTAAGTGGCTTGTCGCCGCCTACGCCCGCCTGGAAACGGTGTAACTTATACTCGTTATACTGCTGGCTGCACCTGTTTTACCCCAGGCACCTGGTTCACTCAACGCCTGGGGATTCAGGGGCTCGCGGCCTTCATGCGACTCGAATTAAGCCGAGCATATTGCGGCGGTTTGAAGAACCGCCTCAGTGAGCGAAACGGTCACCCACTTGCGCAGTGGCATACCAACGCATCACCGCTTCGGTGCCTTCAGCCCCTTCTTGCGGTGCCCACTGCATGCAGTCTTCTTCAGACAGCGCCTGATAAGGCCCTTGTTTCACCTCAAAAACCACACCACCTGGATCAACCGATAGCACGGCATGCCAGGTATATGCCGGCATTTCCAGCACTTTGGTTTCTTCACCGAGCAGGGTTCGCTGGGTGACGACGCCCTCTTCGTTAAATTGCAGTACTACAAAGCGTCCGCGCAGCGGGGTTAACAGTTCCCAGGTTTGCGGATGACGGTGTGGGCGGATATAGGTGCCGGGTTCCATGGCAATCGCCAATCGTTGTACCGGATCGCTCAACTCGTCGTGTAACGTGCGGTGCGCGCGCAGGCGTGCCACTTTGGCGGCCTGTTCACTCATGGTGGTCAGGTCGTGGGCAGTAATCTGTTTCATTCGTAAAGTCCGCAAGCTTATCGTGGCGTAATCTTAGCAACATTCTTGGGCGTGGTCAGAGATCGCCGCGACTTTTTCGTTACCGTTTATCGCGGATTAAGCCGAATTTATCCTATTCGTCATAGCGATGAATTGTTGCGCAATTATCGTGCCTAACGTGTTGACAGACTTTTTCTTCTCGGCGTAACATGCGCGCACTATTATCAATGAGGACATACGCCTTGGACACACCCAGTAGATACTGGCTCACTGACCTGGACAACAACAGGTACAACTTCTAAGGCTATCCTATTGAGCTGATAGCCTTCGTGGTTGTCGGCGACCTCTTAAGTGTCGCTACGAGTCAGATCCTTCATGGTCTGAAACAAGCTGGTGATGCAACACCCCCTCTGTTTCTGTGCTTCCACGCGTTGTTTACCCCTGTCACCCTAAGGGAGTTTGGCACATGCTAAGCGCGTTTAAATTAGATAACGGCCGCCTGTCCCGTCTGGAGTTGGATGAATCCGATGATCTGACCACGTCATTGTGGGTTGATCTGGTTGAGCCGGAAGAAGGCGAGCGTGAGCGCGTTCAAAGCGAGCTGGGCCAAAGCCTGGCGACACGCCCGGAGCTAGACGATATCGAAGCCTCCGCGCGTTTTTTCGAAGACGAAGACGGTTTGCATATTCACTCCTTCTTCTATTTTGAAGATGCGGAAGATCATGCCGGTAACTCCACGGTGGCTTTCACCATTCGTGATGGCCGCTTGTATACCCTGCGTGAGCGCGAGCTGCCGGCGTTTCGCCTGTATCGTATGCGTGCCCGTAACCTGACGATGGTCGACGGCAATGCCTACGAGCTATTGCTGGATCTGTTCGAAACCAAGATCGAACAGTTAGCCGACGAGATCGAAAACGTCTACAGCGATCTGGAAAAACTCAGCCGGGTGATCATGGAAGGCCATCAGGGTGACGAATACGACGAAGCGCTGTCAACGCTGGCAGAGCTGGAAGATATCGGCTGGAAAGTGCGCCTGTGTTTGATGGATACCCAACGTGCTCTGAACTTCCTGGTGCGTAAGGCGCGGTTACCGACCGGTCAGTTGGAACAGGCGCGTGAAGTGCTGCGTGATATCGAATCCCTGCTGCCACACAACGAATCGCTGTTCCAGAAAGTGAACTTCCTGATGCAGGCAGCGATGGGCTTTATCAATATTGAGCAGAACCGCATCATCAAGATCTTCTCGGTGGTGTCCGTGGTGTTCCTGCCGCCAACGCTGGTGGCCTCAAGCTACGGGATGAACTTTGAGTTTATGCCAGAGCTGAAGTGGTCGTTTGGTTACCCTGGTGCTATCAGCCTGATGATCCTGGCAGGGTTAGCCCCCTATCTGTACTTCAAGCGCAAGAACTGGCTTTAACCTGAGGGGCGAACTTGTTCGCCCGATATTTCTGCCTAACCCCAGTCTTAGCCTGCAAAAAAGGGGTAGAATGCTCCCTCAGCTTATCTGTCTGTAAGGCGTGAGTTTTGATGGAGAAGTCCCCCCGTTTGATTCAATGGTCAATCCTGCTGCTGGCCTCGCTGGTGCTGGGGTTTGGCCTGCAAACCTTTCATATTCCCGCTGCGCTGTTGCTGGGGCCGATGATTGTCGGTGTGGCGATGGGGCTATTGGGTGCCACGGTACGTATTCCCAGCGCCCTTTTTATCGCTGCGCAGGCGGTACTGGGCTGCATGATTGCGCAAAGCCTTTCCCCTGCGATTCTCACGCCGTTACTCGATGATTGGCCTCTGGTGCTGTTGGTACTGATCGCGACACTGTTGGCGAGTGGGATTTCCGGTTGGTGCCTGGTGCGCTTTAGCGGTTTGCCGGGGCCTACGGGGGCCTGGGGCTCATCGCCCGGCGGTGCGTCGGCGATGGTGGCGATGGCCGGAGATTTTGGTGCAGATGTCCGGCTGGTGGCTTTCATGCAGTACTTGCGGGTGCTGTTTGTCGCGACGGCGGCAGCGTTAGTGGCCCGTATTGGTTTGGGGGATGAAGCGGGCCAGGGTAGCGCAGCATTGGAATGGTTCCCGTCGCTGGATTGGCGCTTTCTGGCGACGCTGGGAGTGGCTATGATCGGCGCGTGGTTGGGGCCCCGGCTGCGTATTCCCTCTGGTGCATTGCTGTTGCCGATGATCATCGGTGCGGCGCTGCATTCCAGCGGGACGATGGCCCTGCAGGTGCCGGAATGGCTACTGGCGTTGGCCTATACTCTGATTGGCTGGAGCGTTGGGCTACGTTTCACCCGACCGATATTTTTGTTGGCGCTGCGTACCTTGCCGCAAATGGTGGTGTCGATCATCGCGCTGATGCTGATTTGCGGCCTGCTGGCATGGATGCTGACGCATTTCCTGCCGGTGGATATGATGACGGCCTATCTGGCAACCAGCCCTGGCGGGTTGGATACCGTGGCGATCATTGCCGCAGGCAGCCGGGTAGATATGTCTTTTGTGATGGCGATGCAGACACTGCGGCTTTTCACCATTTTGCTGACGGGGCCGGCGATGGCGCGGTTTATTTCCAACCGCGCTGCGCCGGCATCAACCTAACGTTGGTTCAGCGTAGTTTGCGTTGGGTGTAAAGCGCATCCATGATAAACAGAATCAACGCTGCCCAGATAAAGCCGAAGGTCACCAGTTTGTCCTGACCCACAGTTTCACCGTAGAAGGTGACGGCCAGCAGAAACATCAGCGTGGGGCCGAGGTACTGGAAAAAGCCAAGTGTCGATAGGCGTAGGCGGGTCGCTGCGGCAGTAAAGAACAGCAGCGGCACGGTGGTGACGATACCGGCAGCCACCAGCAGCAGGTTTAACGACCCAGGGTTAGCGCCCAGGTGGCTGGTCGGGCTGTCGGCAAACAGGAACAGATACGCCGCCGCCACGGGCAGTAGCCACAGGGTTTCAATCAACATACCGGTCTGTGCGTCTATGGCAATTTTCTTGCGAAGCAAGCCGTAGAACGCAAAGCTGAACGCCAGCCCCAGGCCAATAATTGGCAGAGAGCCAAATTGCCATAGCTGAATCAGTACGCCGGCGAACGCCAATACCACCGCCAGCCACTGCATTCGGCGGAAACGCTCCCCCAGGAACAACATCCCCAACAGCACGTTCACCAGCGGGTTAATGAAATACCCCAGGCTGGCCTCCAGCATATGGTGGTTATTCACCGCCCAGATAAACAGCAGCCAGTTGCCGCCGATCAGCAGTGCCGTCACCGCCAGCAGCAACAGCCGTTTGCGGTTGTGGCAGGCGGCACGCACCTGTGGCCAATTGCGGCCCAGTGAGATCAGCGCCAGCATAAAGAAGAATGACCAAATGACCCTGTGAGTGAGGATCTCATCGGCAGGGACCTGTTGGATCAGTTTGAAATAGGCCGGAGCAATGCCCCAAATAAAATAGGCAGCAAGAGCAAAGAAGATGCCCTGCCGCGTTTGCTGTGCGTCCATGACGATACTCAGATGGGTAAAACGGAGGTGCGGTGAGTGTACTGAAGACGCTCACCGCATACAATCACCCGACCAGGTAGGTGGCGGTGGCACTGGCAATATGCAGGCCATCGTGGTTATGCAGTTCAACGCGGGCGACAGCAACTTTGTTGCCGCTGCGCAAGACGCTGGCCGCAGCCACGAAGTGCTCACCGCGACCCGGGCGTAGATAGTCAACGCGCAGATCGATAGTCCCCATGCGTGACAGGCGAGTAGCGACTTCTTCTTCGAGCAGAGGATCCAGACGCATCAACACACTGCCGGCGCACGCCAACCCTGCGGCGACGTCCAGTACCGACGCGATTACGCCACCGTGCAGGATCTTCTGGGCAGCGTTGCCCACCAACTTGGGCTGGTTGGTGAAACTCAGTTCCACGTAGTCGTCGTCAAAGCGGCGGAGCTCAAGGCCCAGCTCGCGGTTAAACGGCATGTGATAAACAAAGATTTCGCCAATTTTCTGGCGTGCGGCTTCGAGAGTCAGTGGTGTGGTAGACATAAATACCTATGCTTGTTCTGTGTAGTAGGGAAGGTAACTGGTCAGTCCAGGTTAACTGTTTGTTGATATTATGCCTATATTTTGTTGCTTTCCAGACTAATCCAATAAATACACGTCACGCTGCTGTAAAACCGCCTTTGTGTGTAAAATGGCCTGTTTTTATTTCAGAGTTTGTCATTTTTTGTTGGGGTGAGGAACGTTATGCGCATTTTGTCAGGGATCGTTTTAGCCACGCTGGCGGTGCCGCTGGTGGTTCAGGCGGAAGAGGCCAAAGAGCAGCAAATTCATGATAAACCGGCGGTGCGCGGCAGCATTATTGCCAACATGCTGCAGGATCACGACAACCCATTTACGTTGTACCCGTACGATACCAACTACGTGTTGTACACCGATACCAGCAATATCAACAAAGAAGCCATCAAGTCCTATAACTGGGCCGAAAATGCACGCAAGGATGAAGTGAAATACCAGCTCAGCCTGGCGTTTCCACTGTGGCGCGGTATTGCCGGCGACAACTCTGTGCTGGGCGCTTCTTACACGCAACGCTCATGGTGGCAGCTTTCCAACCACAGTGAGTCATCGCCCTTCCGTGAGACCAACTATGAACCACAGGTGTTCTTGGGCTGGGCGACGGATTATAGCTTTGCCGGTTGGACACTGCGTGACGTTGAAGTTGGTCTTAACCACCAATCCAACGGCCGCTCTGATCCCACTTCTCGCAGTTGGAACCGCGGTTACGCGCGCTTTATGGCGCAAAATGGCAACTGGCAGGTGGATCTCAAACCCTGGTTCCGTTTCTCGGAAAGCGACAGCAGCGACGACAACCCGGATATCACCAAATACATGGGTTACTACCGCCTGAAAGTCGGTTATGCCTGGGGTGACAGCATATTCAGCGTCGACAGCCATTATAACTGGAACAGCGGCTACGGCGGCGCGGAAATGGGCTGGAGCTACCCGATCGGCAAGCACGTGCGTTTCTACACTCAGGTGTTCAGCGGCTACGGCGAATCCTTGATTGATTACAACTTCCGGCAGACACGGGTTGGCGTTGGTGTCATGCTAAACGATATTATGTAATCATACCCTGCGTACTTGAAGCTGCTGCTGTGTTGGCTGCGTAGACTCACCCCCGCTCACTTGGTTGGCCAAGCTCCCGGGGATTCACCTACTGGTCGCCTTGCCGTAGCTCCAATGACTTTGGGAATACCGTTCAAAGTGGGGAAGTGTGTGTCAACCGCAGCAGTGATAAACAAAGAGTTGCTGGCAGAGCAGGTATTACGCGATACCTTCGGCTACCAGCAATTCCGACCGGGTCAACAAACGATTATCAATACGGCGATCGCTGGGCAGGATTGCCTGGTTGTTATGCCGACCGGTGGCGGTAAATCGTTGTGCTATCAAATCCCGGCGCTGGTGATGGACGGCCTGACATTAGTGGTTTCCCCGTTGATCTCATTGATGAAAGATCAGGTTGATCAACTGCTGGCCTATGGCGTCTCTGCCGCTTGCTATAACTCGACTCAGACACGCGAGCAACAGCTTGAAGTGATGGCGGGTTGCCGCAATGGCCAGATCAAAATGCTGTATATCGCCCCTGAAAGATTGATGATGGACAGTTTCCTCGATCAGCTCGGGGGCTATCCACCGGCCCTGTTGGCGGTGGATGAAGCGCATTGTATTTCTCAGTGGGGTCACGATTTCCGTCCAGAATACCGCGCGCTGGGGCTGCTGAAGCAACGCTTCCCAGATATGCCGGTGATTGCCCTGACCGCGACCGCCGATGAGTCGACGCGTGGCGATATCGTGCGTCTGTTGGCGCTGCAGGATCCGCTCGTCCAGGTCAGCAGCTTTGACAGGCCGAATATTCGTTACACGCTGGTGGAGAAGTTCAAACCGCTCGATCAGCTGTGGCGCTTTGTGCAGGACCAACGGGGTAAGAGCGGTATTATTTACTGCAACAGCCGCGCCAAGGTTGAAGACACCACCGCGCGCCTGCAAAGCCGTGGCCTAAGCGTGGGAGCCTACCACGCAGGGCTGGATAATGAGCGCCGCGCACAGGTGCAGGAAGCCTTCCAACGTGACGATTTGCAGGTGGTGGTGGCTACCGTTGCTTTTGGCATGGGCATCAACAAACCCAACGTGCGTTTCGTGGTTCACTTTGATATTCCACGCAATATCGAATCTTATTACCAGGAAACCGGTCGCGCTGGGCGCGACGGCCTGCCGGCTGAAGCCATTTTGTTGTATGATCCGGCGGACATGGCTTGGCTGCGTCGCTGTCTGGAAGAAAAACCGGCCGGGCAGCAACTGGATATTGAACGACATAAGCTCAATGCCATGGGCGCGTTTGCTGAAGCGCAAACCTGCCGCCGATTGGTGTTACTCAACTATTTTGGTGAAGGTAAACACCAGAACTGCGGCAACTGCGATATCTGCCTGGATCCGCCCAAGCGCTATGACGGACTGGAAGATGCCCGCAAGGCGTTGTCCTGCGTGTATCGTGTCGGCCAGCGTTTCGGGCTGGGCTATATTGTCGAAGTGCTGCGCGGCTCCAATAACCAGCGTATCCGTGAATACGGGCATGAAAAGTTGCCGGTATACGGCATTGGTCGCGATCAAACCACCGAGCATTGGACGAGCGTACTGCGTCAGTTGATTCACCTGGGTTTTATCACTCAGAACATCGCTTTGCATTCGGCGCTGCAACTGACCGAGGCCGCACGCCCGGTACTGCGTGGTGAGCTGGAGCTGCAACTGGCGGTACCGCGCATCCAGAGCCTGAAGGTCCGCAGTAGCGCTAACCAAAAATCCTACGGTGGTAATTACGATCGCAAATTGTTCGCTAAACTGCGCAAGCTGCGTAAGTCGATTGCCGACGAAGAAAATATCCCCCCTTACGTGGTATTCAACGATGCTACGCTGCTGGAAATGGCGGAACAGATGCCAATTAAGGCCGGTGACCTGTTGAGTGTTAACGGTGTCGGCCAGCGCAAGCTGGAGCGTTTTGGCGCCCCGTTTATGGCGATGATCCGCGATCACCTCGATAATGACGAAGATTAAGGGCAATAAATCATGTTGATGCTATTTCTAACCGTGGCTCTGGTGCACCTGATTGCGCTGATGAGCCCGGGCCCAGACTTCTTTTTTGTGTCGCAAACCGCCGCCAGCCGTTCGCGCCGTGAGGCGATGATGGGCGTGGTGGGCATTTCGCTCGGCATCGTGGTGTGGGCGGGGGTGGCGCTGATGGGCCTGCACTTGATCCTGCAAAAAATGGCCTGGCTGCATCAGATTATTATGGTCGGCGGTGGGATTTACCTGTGCTGGATGGGCTGGCAGCTGCTGCGTTCCGCTCGCGCCCAAAACGCGCAATCTGCGCCGGCACCGGAAGTGAAAGTCACCTTGCCCAAGCCGGGACGCAGCTTTATTCGTGGTTTCCTGACTAACCTGTCTAATCCGAAGGCGGTTATCTATTTCGGCAGCGTGTTTTCACTGTTTGTGGGTGACGATGTGGGGGCCGGTGCGCGCTGGGGCCTGTTTTTGTTGATCATCGCTGAGACGTTTGTTTGGTTCAGCCTGGTTGCGGTGGTGTTTGCGCTGCCAGCGATGCGCCGCGGCTATCAGCGGCTGGCTAAGTGGATCGACGGGCTGGCGGGCGTATTGTTCACCGGCTTCGGCTTGCACCTGATTTTTACCCGCTAGGCTATTTTACTTGCCAGGTTGGGCCCGAGCAGTGCTCAGGAGCCTCACGTACTCCGTGTAGGCTCCGGGTCTTATGCGCTGATCCTGTCCAACCTGTTTGCGATAATTAGGCGTAGAATGCGCTATCAGGCTTTTCTTGCCGTGGCGAGCAACCCGGCCACCAGAATAAACAGCGAGCCGAAGATGCGGTTCAGCAGCTGCATTTGGCGTGGCGTTTTTAGCCAACCTGCAATGCGGGTTGCCAGCGTGGCGTAGCCAATCATCACGATGATATCCACTACCACGGTGGTGACACCCAGCACCAGGTACTGTTCGGCCTGCGGCTGGTTGGGCAAAATAAACTGTGGAAACAGCGCGGCCAGAAACACGATGCTTTTTGGGTTGGTCAGATTTACCAGCACCGCACGGCGGAACAGGCGGCGGCGCGGCATCGTACCCGCCAGCGTATGCAGGTCCAGGGCACCGGCGGCGCGCCACTGCTGAATACCGAGCCACACGAGATAAGCAGCACCCAGCCATTTCAGCAATTCAAACGCCATCAGCGATTGTGACACCAACGCGCCCAGGCCAATGCCGACCAGAACGATATGCAAACTCAGCCCAACCTGCAGGCCGGCGATCGATGCTGCCGCGCCACGATAACCGTGGCTGATGCCGGTGCTCATGGTGTTGATCGCCCCTGAACCGGGTGACAGGCTGAGGATAAGGGTTGTTAGCAGGTAGGTTAACCACCAGTCTAAGGTCATCGCAGTGCTCCCTGAAAGCGCCAATTTGTGCCAAAATGGTTCGGTTTTTGTAAGAATTGAATCACAATACGCTAGTATTATTTCTTGTGCCAGAAGTCACATTTTTGCCGCTGGCGGCTCAGGGAAAAGCTCTTGATGACGTCGTTTACTCTCAGCACTGATGACTGGTTAACGCGTGAAACGCAGTTCGCTGCCTTCGCCACCGGACCGCTGCTGGATTTTTGGCGGCTGCGTGAAGAAGGCGAGTTCAGCGGGGTTGGCGGTGTGCCAATCCGTTTCGTACGTTTCCGCTCTGCACGTCACCAGCGGGTGGTGGTGATCAGCCCCGGCCGCATCGAAAGTTACGTTAAATATCCTGAAGTTGCTTACGATCTGTTTCATTGCGGCTATGACGTAATGATTCTGGATCACCGCGGGCAAGGCCGTTCAGGCCGTTTGCTGGCAGATACGCACCGGGGTCATGTGATAAACTTTGCCGATTACGTTGACGATTTCGCGCAATTCTATCAGCAAGAAGTGGCACCAGGTGGCTACCGGCAACGTTTTGCGTTGGCCCATTCGATGGGGGGAGCGATCCTGGCGCAGTTTCTGGTACGCCAGCCTCAGAGCTTTGACGCAGCTGCGTTTTGTGCGCCCATGTTCGGTATTTATTTGCCAATGCCCGACTGGATGGCAAACCGTATCCTGAATTGGGCGGAGAAATACCCCGTAGTACGCGACTACTATGCAATAGGCACTGGCCAGTGGCGGCCACTGCCCTATGTCGTCAATGTATTGACCCACAGCCGGGAACGCTATCGGCGCTGTTTGCGTTATTACGCCGATTATCCCGAGTTACAAGTGGGCGGGCCGACTTACCATTGGGTAAGGGAAAGCCTGCAGGCTGGGCGAGAGATTATTGCTCAAGCGGCTAAAATAACCACGCCGCTATTATTATTACAGGCCGGGGAAGAACGGGTGGTCGACAACCGTTCCCACCAGGCTTTTTGTCAGGCATTGTCAGACGCGGGTCATCCCTGTGAAGGGGGTAAACCGCAGGTTATCGAAGGCGCACGGCATGAGATCCTGTTTGAGCGGGACGCGATGCGCGCCGAAGCATTGAGCGCAATCCTGCGTTTCTTTGCTCAACACTTAGGTGGTGCACCTACCGCCGACCACTCCATCAGAGGTTAGAACATACCGCTATGTATCACGTCGTTGCTTCCGATTTAGATGGCACGCTGCTATCACCTGACCATACGCTGTCACCTTACGCCAAAGAGACCTTGAAGCTGCTGACCCAGCGTGGCGTGCATTTTGTTTTTGCTACCGGCCGCCACCATATCGACGTTGCGCAGATCCGCGATAGCCTCGATATCAATGCCTTTATGATCACCTCTAACGGCGCTCGAGTGCACAATACCGACGGCGAGCTGATTTTCAGTCATAATCTGGCCGAAGACATTGCCCGTGATCTCTACGGCATGCTGCATGACGATGCGGACATCACCACCAACGTCTACCGGAACGACGACTGGTACATCAACCGCGAAAGCCCGGAGCAGGAGGAATTCTTCCGCGAGTCGATCTTCACCTACCAGCTGTTCGAGCCAGGCCTGCTGGAAACCGACGGTGTGTGCAAGGTGTACTTCACCTGTGACGATCACGAAAAACTGCTGCCGCTGGAAGATGCCATCAATGCGCGTTGGGGCGATCGGGTTAACGTCAGTTTCTCGTTTCCAACCTGTCTGGAAGTGATGGCGGGCGGTGTGTCAAAAGGGCATGCGCTGGAAGAAGTGGCCAAGATCATCGGCTATACGCTGAAAGAGTGCATTGCCTTTGGCGACGGTATGAATGATCTGGAAATGCTGTCGATGGCCGGTAAAGGCTGCATCATGCGCGACGCGCACCAGCGTCTGAAAGACAAGCTGCCTGAGCTGGAAGTGATTGGCTCCAACGTCGACGACGCGGTACCGCACTATCTGCGCAAGATGTTCCTGGCCTGATAACCCTTCGTTTAGCATTGTTGGCTACGCGCACTTACCCCAGTCACTGACTTGAGTAAGCATCCCGGGGATGCGTTTACTTGCCAGCCTCGCCGGGACGCGAAATCCATTGGGTTGTGACTTATCATGGGGCGCCTTGCGGCGCCCTGATGGTTACTTGTGCTGGCCCTGCTTTTGCAGGAATTGCACGCCCTTGTCAGGGAAGTCGGTGAATACGCCGTCAACGCCTGCTTGGTTGTAAATCACGTCATACAGTTGGTTCACGTCGGTGACGTAGTTCGGTAGCGCATCTGCACGGATGGTGAATGGGTGCACCGCCAGTTTATTGGCATGGGCTTCCTTCACCATGTCGGTCAATACCACCTTGCCGGGCTTGGATTTCTCCGCTACCACCAGCATGTGGTAGTCCGGTCCGATACCGTCGGCGTACTGAGCAATTTGCTTCATCGCGCCTGGCTTGAACATCCAGTCATAGTCGTATTCCACCCACTTGCCATCGGCCTTTTGCTCATAGGTTTCCTGCCACTTGTTATAGGCAATCAGTTGGATCAGTTTCAGATCCATACCCATCTTCGGTTCAAGCTCGGTTTTAATTCGCTTCAGTTCGTTGGCGTCGAAGCATTGCAGATAGACGTTATCGCCTTTGCCGGTATAACCATACTGCTTCAGGACTGACAGCACCTTACTGGAGATGTCTTTGCCTTCCTGCTTGTGGAACCAGGGTGCTTTGATTTCCGGGTAGATACCGATATTTTTACCGGTTGAATGGTTCAGGCCCTGAACAAACTCGATCTCTTCCTGGAAGGTATGAACACGGAAGTCGGATTTGCCCATCGGGAAACGGCCTGGGTATCCCTGTACCTTCTTGCCGTTTTCGATCTCAAAGCCTTCGGTAAACTTCAGCGATTTAATTTCCGGCAACGTGAAGTCGATGGCGTAATAGCGACCATCTTTGCGCGCACGGTCTGGGAAACGTTCTGCCACATCGGTGACGCGATCGAGATAGTGGTCATGCAACACCACCAACTCGTTGTCTTTGGTCATCACCAGATCCTGCTCGAGGAAGTCTGCCCCCTGCGCATAGGCCATGGCCTTCGCGGGCAGCGTGTGTTCCGGCAGATAACCGCTGGCGCCACGGTGGGCAATGACTACCTTGTCGGCGGCGTGCGCCGCGCTGACCATTGAGGTCGCCAGGATGATCCCTGTCAGCAGGGCTTTGACTTGAGTCCGCATGTTGTTGTTCTCCGTGTTGTAGGGGCAGAGGGGAGTAAAAAGGCCGCAATGCGGCCTGAGTTTGATGACAAAGTGGTTTTTGAACCCGAGATGCCCGGGCTTAGCGCGCCGAGGGGCGCTCCGGCGGACAAGCCGCTACGACCCCATCGGCACCCTTTCCCTAATAACAGGCTTTGTCAGCAGTGTAAGGCCGCAATGCGGCCTTTAAATAATGCGACAGTGATATGAAACTTAACCGCGTTTATTGGCAGCGATTTCTGCGTGGTGCTTTTTCTCGCTCATCATGGTCAGCAACAACAGGACTACCGCACCGATGCTGCCGCCAATCATCACCATGAAGCCGCCGTCCCAACCGAAGTAGTCAACGGTATAGCCGACGATGGCGCTGGCTGCGACGGAACCCCCCAGGTAACCGAACAGACCGGTGAAGCCCGCAGCGGTACCGGCTGCTTTCTTCGGCGCCAGCTCCAATGCGTGCAGGCCGATCAACATCACCGGGCCATAAATCAGGAAGCCGATGGTGATCATACAGGCCATATCGATGCCAGGATTACCGACCGGGTTCAGCCAGTAAACCACGGTGGCGATGGTCACCAGGGTCATAAAGAACACGCCCGTTGCACCGCGGTTACCTTTGAACACCTTGTCCGACATCCAGCCGCACAGCAGGGTGCCCGGAATACCGGCATATTCGTACAGGAAGTAAGCCCAGGAAGACTTGTCCAGCGCAAAATGCTTCACTTCTTTCAGGTAGGTCGGTGACCAGTCCAGGATGCCGTAACGCAACAGGTAGACGAACACGTTGGCCACGGCGATGTACCACAACAGCTTGTTCGGCAGAATGTATTGCATGAAGATTTGCTTGGCAGTCAGCTCTTCTTCCGCTTTATCGCTGTAATCGTCCGGGTAATCGTTTTTGTATTCTTCGATCGGTGGCAGGCCACAAGATTGTGGGGTGTCACGCATCAGGGCAAAGGCGATCAGGGCGACCAGGATGGCACCGAAGGCCGGCATATACAGCGCAGCATGCCAGTCGTTGAACCATGCCATACCGAGCAGGAACAGCAGTGGCGGCAGACCACCACCTACGTTGTGGGCACAGTTCCAGACCGAAACAATACCGCCGCGTTCTTTCTGCGACCACCAGTGCACCATGGTTCGGCCACACGGCGGCCAGCCCATTCCCTGGAACCAACCGCACAGGAACAGCAGCACGAACATGACAGCGATGCTAGACGTTGCCCAAGGCACGAAGCCCATGAACAACATCACTGCTGCGGCCAAAATCAAGCCGGCGGGCAGGAATACGCGCGGGTTGGAGCGGTCAGACACCGACCCCATGATGAATTTGGAAAAACCGTAGGCGATAGAAATACCGGACAGCGCGAAACCGAGGTCACCGCGGCTGAAACCTTGGTCAATCAAATAAGGCATGGCCAGGGTGAAGTTCTTGCGCACCAGGTAATAGGCGGCATAACCGAAGAAAATCCCCATAAAAATTTGCCAGCGCAATTTACGGTACAGCGGGTCGACTTTGTCGACCGGCACACGGGAAATGTGTGCTGCCGGCTTAAAAATACTCAACATGAGCGCCTCCGATGGCTTTATCTAGTTATCACATCAATATGATCTTGTACGTTCATTTGATGATTGAGCGGATATCGAATGTGGTGTTTTTATGTTCCATAACGAGCGCCATCCTAGTCAAATCAGCCTGGTGTCGCTGTGATGAATGGCGCAATTGTTACACTTTTATGAAGCACCGGCGAATTTTGAGCGATTCGTTAACGTTATGAAATAGAAAAACACCCAAAAATCGTGATTATGATCACATTCATGGTTTTTTGTGGACATTATGTTTTCGTTTCAGGTTCGTTATTGTTCCTTATCAAACAAAGACCCCAGTGACTGTGGCTCAATAGACGCATAACCACGGATCATGAGGGAGTGTCATGAGCAGCCATTCACCGGCTAACGAAACGGATGTGATCATCATCGGCGGTGGCGCGACCGGCGCGGGCATTGCGCGTGACTGTGCGCGCCGTGGACTGCGTTGCATACTGCTTGAGCGCCACGACATCGCGACTGGCGCGACGGGCCGCAACCATGGCCTGCTGCACAGTGGTGCGCGTTATGCGGTGACCGACGGCGAGTCGGCACGCGAGTGTATAGAAGAAAACCGTATCCTCAAACGCATTGCACATCACTGCATTGAGCGTACCGATGGGCTGTTTATTACGTTGCCGCAGGATTCGTTGGCCTACCAACAAGAGTTTATTGCCGCCTGTCACAGTGCCGGCATCAACGCCGAAGCGATTGACCCACAGTTGGCACTGCGCCTGGAGCCCGCGGCGAATCCAACATTGATAGGTGCGGTGCGCGTACCCGATGGCACTGTTGATCCGTTCCGACTAACCGCCGCGAATATGCTCGATGCCCGTGAGCACGGGGCGCAAATTCTGACCTATCATCAGGTGGTTGGTTTGATTCGTGTGGGCGATCGCGTGACAGGCGTGCGCGTTTTCGACCATAAATCTGCGCGCCGCTACGATATTCATGCCGAAATGGTGGTTAACGCCGCCGGCATTTGGGGCCAGCAGATTGCGGAATATGCCGATTTGCGTATTCGTATGTTCCCGGCGAAAGGTGCTTTGCTGATCCTCGGGCATCGCATCAATAACATGGTGATCAACCGTTGCCGCAAGCCCGCAGATGCCGACATTCTGGTTCCGGGTGACACCATTTCGTTGATTGGCACAACGTCCACCCACATTGACTATGACCAGATTGACAACATGCAGGTGACACCACAAGAAGTGGACATCCTGATACGTGAAGGCGCGTTATTGGCACCGGAGCTGGCGCAGACCCGTATTCTGCGAGCTTATGCCGGCGTGCGTCCACTGGTGGCCAGTGATGATGATCCGAGTGGCCGTAACGTCAGCCGTGGCATTGTGCTGCTAGATCATGCCAGCCGTGACGGGTTGGAAGGGTTTATCACCATCACCGGCGGCAAACTGATGACCTACCGGCTGATGGCACAGTGGGCCACCGATAAAGTATGCGAAAAGCTCGGGTTAACTAGCCCCTGCACCACTGCGCAAGAGGCCCTACCGGGTTCCCGCCAGTCGGCGGAAGAAACCGTACGCAGCGTGGTTTCTCTCCCCGCCAGCATTCGCGGTTCGGCGGTTTATCGTCACGGTGACCGTGCCAGTCGGGTACCGGCTGGCGATCGGCTGGATAACAGCCTGGTGTGCGAATGTGAAGCCGTGACCGCTGGAGAGGTGCGTTATGCGGTGAACACGCTCACCGTCAATAATCTGGTCGATCTGCGCCGTCGTACCCGCGTTGGTATGGGCACCTGCCAAGGTGAGCTTTGCGCCTGTCGTGCCGCTGGGCTACTCACGCGTTTTAACGTCACCACCCCGCAGCAGTCTATCGATCAGTTATCACATTTCCTCAATGAGCGTTGGAAAGGGGTACGACCTATCGCTTGGGGGGATGCGCTACGTGAAAGCGAATTTACCAGTTGGGTTTACCAGGGATTGTGCGGGCTTGATGCCCGGGAGGAACAGGAGGCCGATGATGCGATTTGACGTAGTGGTGATTGGCGGCGGGTTGGCGGGTATGGCCTGCGCGATTCGCTTGTCGGAGCAAGGCAAGCGTTGTGCCGTCGTCAGTTCAGGCCAGAGTGCCCTCTATTTCTCCTCCGGCTCGCTTGATCTGCTGGCACAGTTACCCGACGGCACGCCGGTAGAGGCTCCCCTGGCAGCGTTGCCTGCGCTTGCCATACAAGCCCCTCAGCACCCCTATTCACTGATGGGGGCGGAACGGGTAGCCACGTTGTCTGACGAAGCAGCACGGTTGCTGCATCGCTGTGGCCTCAGTTTGCAGGGGGGCAGCGAACGTAATCATCTGCGCGTTACGCCGCTTGGCACGCGCCGAGCCACTTGGCTAAGCCCGCAGGCGATACCCGTCACGCCGCTGGAAGGGGAGCTTCCATGGCAAAACATCGCGGTAATTGGTATCGAAGGATTTTTAGATTTTCAGCCTCAGCTGGTTGCCAGTTCCTTGACGCAGGCGTTGGGGATCAAGGCCGAAGTGGCTCATATGCACCTGCCTGTGCTGGACCGGTTGCGTAACAACCCCAGTGAGTTTCGGGCTGTGAATATTGCCAGAGTGCTGGATCTTGCTGAGAACCTGACATTGATGGCGGATGAAGTGCGTCGACTTGCCGGGGATGCCGAGGCGATTTTCTTGCCCGCCTGCTTGGGGTTGGAAGACGATAAGCCGCTGGCGGCGCTGCAGGCGGCGGTGGGGAAACCTATCCGCGTGTTGCCGACGCTCCCCCCTTCGGTGTTGGGCATGCGCTTGCACCAGGCTCTGCGATCGCGTTTACAGCAGCTGGGCGGCGTTTTTATGCCAGGTGACAGCGTACTGCGGGCAGATATCGACGCTGGGCGTGTGACGGGTCTCTATACCCGCAACCACACCGATATTCCGCTCATTGCGCAACACGTGGTGCTGGCCAGCGGCAGCTTTTTCAGTAATGGGCTGGTGGCGGACTTCGACGGTATACGTGAACCGGTATTGGGGTTGGATGTCGACAGCCGAACCGATCGCGCAGATTGGTGCCATAGCGATCTGTTTGCTCCGCAACCCTATCTGCAATTTGGGGTGCGTACCGATAGCCAGTTACGGGCAATAAGACACGGGGAGCCAGTGAGCAACCTGTTCGCGATTGGTGCGGTGACTGGTGGCTACGATCCGCTGCAGCAGGGTTGCGGCGCGGGTGTTTCGCTGATTGGAGCGCTGCATGTCGCGCAACAGATTGCAGCGCAGGAGGAGCAACCATGAGCCTACAGAAAGACAATAGTTTCGAAAATTGCATCAAGTGTACGGTGTGCACCACCTATTGTCCCGTGGCCAAAGTCAACCCACTCTATCCGGGGCCAAAGCAGGCGGGGCCTGACGGTGAACGTCTGAGGCTCAAGGATCCGGCGTTGTACGACGAAGCGCTTAAGTATTGCACTAACTGCAAACGCTGTGAGGTGGCTTGCCCGTCAGATGTCAAAATCGGCGATATCATTCAACGGGCTCGCGCCGACTATGCCCAAAGCAAACCCACGTTGCGCGATGCCATCCTGAGCCACACCGATATTATGGGCTCGCTATCGACGCCGTTTGCACCGATCGTTAATGCAGCTACCGGGTTGAAACCGGTACGCGCTTTACTGGATAAAGCGTTAAAAATTGACCATCGTCGCGAACTGCCTAAATATTCGTTTGGCACCTTCCGTCGCTGGTACCGCCAGCAAGCGCAGGTCCAGCAGCGTTACGCTGAGCAGGTGGCGTTTTTCCACGGCTGCTTCGTCAATTACAACCATCCGCAACTGGGTAAGGATCTGATCAAGGTCTTTAATGCGATGGATATCGGCGTGCAGCTGCTAAAGCGTGAAAAATGCTGCGGCGTGCCGCTAATCGCCAACGGCTTTATCGCCCAGGCCAAAAAGCAGGCCAAGGTGAATGCAGAGTCGCTGCATGAAGCGGTGCTGGAGCGCGGTATTCCTGTCGTGGCAACGTCGTCGAGCTGTACTTTTACTCTGCGCGATGAATATCCGCATTTGCTGGAGGTGGATACCTCGGCAGTGCGTGAACGGGTAGAGCTGGCGACACGTTATCTGTATCGCCTGATCAATCAAGGACGTCAGTTGCCATTGAAAAACATGCCATTACGGGTGGCTTACCATACACCTTGCCATATGGAGAAAATGGGCTGGACTGCTTATACGCTGGAATTGTTGCGGCAAATCCCGGGGCTGGAGCTGATCGTGCTGGACTCGCAGTGCTGTGGGATTGCCGGCACCTACGGTTTTAAATCGGAAAACTATGCGACCTCACAGGGGATCGGTGCATCGCTGTTCCGCCAGATAGAGGAAAGTGGCGTGGATGTCGTGGTCACCGACTGCGAAACCTGCAAATGGCAAATCGAAATGTCGACCAGCAAGCGCTGCGAACATCCGATCACTCTGCTGGCGCAGGCATTGGCGTAAGGCACCGCAGGCTGTGTCCCTCCAGGTTCAATGGAGGGACACAGTCGCGTATTTATTTTTTCAGCTTCAGCGTTTTGATGATGCCTTCGGCTTCAGCCTGAGCCTGCTGTTGGTTATCCGCCGGCAGGGTCACCTGAATAGTCAGCATGTTGTTGTTCAGCGTGCCAATCAAGATAGAAGAGTAGGCTTTCTCGCCGCTGCTGGTGATGATGCTGTCTAACTGACGCAGTGGCACGCCGTCAACGTCGATGGCTTTGTTGGTGACCACCTGCAGGTTGGCATCACGCGCACGTTGGGTATCTTCCAGACGTTTGCTCAGCGTTTCCAGGCTGTCGGGGGTTTTGTCGCCGAGGATCACGATCAGCGCACGTTGACCGGTGCTGTCGGCGTAGACATGCATGTTGTTTGCCTGATTGCCCAGTTTGCCACTTTGGTCCGCCATGCCAACGGGCAGGGTGAAGGCCAGCGTACCCTCCAGCAAGCTTACCTGTTGCCCCGCGGGGGCGCTGGCAGCAGCATCAGCCGCTGATGCTTTGGTGTCTTTGGTGTCGCCGTCACAGGCCGCCAGGCCAAGCACTAACAGGCTGATACCCATCAATTTTGCTACTTTACGCATTGGGCTTCCTTTTTCCTTTCAGGTAGGGTTTCACTGCCTTATCGCACCCTATTCCAGGGTGAAATGCAAGGCAGATGTTGTCACAAGGTTTTCTCAAGTAATAGCCGATAATCAGCCACTTCGCCTTTCTTTTCCAGCTGAACAATCTGATAGTGATGACTGATGAGCATCATCAGCATTGCACGGAACTGATTGCGCGTTTTTACCGCCAACAGTCGATAACCCTGAGCCCGTGCCCACTGCTCTTGCTCCACGAGTAAAGCCTGCGCGACACCATAACGGCGAAACCTCGGCAATACGCCGCCCAGCCAACTGTAGAACACTTTTTCCTGCTGTTGATAACCGAGTTTGAACCCTGCGGGTTGGCCGTCGATCTCGGCGATCAGTGCGTTAGCCGAGGCAGATCCAATACGTTGCTGCAAATCAGCCTGACTGTGTAAGTTACCGAACTCAGGGATGCCTTGGTACAGGCGATGAATTTCTTCGAGGGTGGCGTGGCGGGTGGTCACTGTCATTGGCGGCCTCCGGGTAAGTGCAGGCCGCCAATGATAACACGGGTTAACTCGGTTGCAGGCTACCGTCGTTTTGACGTGCAGCGATGCGCTTAAGCAGCATGTTCAACAGCACGCCGTACATTGGCAGGAAGAACAGCATGCAGATCAGCACTTTGAAGCTGTAATCCACCAGGGCAATTTCAACCCAGTTATTGGCCATAAAGGCGTCGCTGCTCTTGTAGAAAGCAATAAAGAAGAACGACAGGGTATCACTGATATTGCCGAGGAACATGGCCGCAGCGGGAGCAACCCACCAGGCGCTGCGTTGACGCAGGCGGTTGAATACGTGGACATCAAGGATCTGACCGAGTACGTAAGCCATAAAGCTGGCGACGGCGATACGCGCAACAAATAGATTAAAGCTGCCCAACGCGGCAAAACCCTGCCACTCGCCCTGATAGGTCACCGTGGAGATCACGTACGAAATAAACAGCGCCGGCACCATCACCGAAAGAATGATACGCCGCGCCAGTGATGCGCCAAAAATACGTACTGTCAGATCGGTAGCCAGGAAAATAAACGGGAAGGTGAATGCACCCCAGGTGGTATGAAAGCCGAAAATGGACATCGGCAACTGCACCAGGTAGTTGCTGGAGGTAATGATGACAATATGGAACAGCGATAGCCAGACCAACGCGGTAAAGCGCTGCTGAGCAGTAAACGAATACATGTTGTAGCCTTTTTAATAATGGGGTGAGGGAACCCAAAAATGTCTTGTCTGTGCAACGAAATAAGCTGCGCGGGCGCATGATACGCGTTTGCGCAACCAATGCAACGGTTAGTGGGCCAAATAAGCGGCGAATAATGCAGCAGCACTGTGATTTGGCCCCAGCCTGAAAGGTCACGCCTCCAACAACCGTTCTCTGTGTTGTCAGGTGCCCACTATGGGCTGCACCCTCCGCCGTGATAACGGCAGTTGGGGGCAGTGACGGCACCACATTTCATCGGGAGACGCAGCCTCTTTAACGCAAACGTTAACGCATCTTGCGCAGAAAAACTACCGGCGTAAACTAGGCGCTAATGAGATGCGGCGAGCGTTCGCCGATCGTTTTTGAACGAGAAAAAATGCATGACTGACTTATTTTCCCAGGCTGACCAGACGCTTGATGCGCTGGGATTGCGCTGTCCAGAACCGGTAATGATGGTGCGCAAAACCGTGCGCCATATGGATAACGGTGAAACCTTGTTGATTATTGCTGACGATCCGGCGACAACCCGCGACATTCCGGGGTTCTGCCGTTTTATGGAACATACGCTGGTGGCGCAGGAAACCGATAAGGCACCGTACCGCTACCTGTTACGTAAGGGCGTCTAACCTTTGCCCGGGGAATAGATGGCGTGGCCCGTTCCTGGGCCACGTGGTTACAGTGTGTTATTGCCTAGTCGCGTTTCTTCAGTAGCCGCAGGGCGTTGGCGGTGACCAGCGCGGTGGCGCCAGAGTCTGCCAGTACGGCCAGCCACAGCCCGGTCAGGCCCAGCAGCGTGGTGATCAGAAATACCCCTTTCAGCCCCAATGCAATGGTGATGTTCTGCCGGATATTGGCATGTGTGGCGCGTGAGATGCGGATCATTTCCGCCACACCCAGCAGGCGGTTATGGGTCAGCGCGGCATCGGCTGTTTCCAGGGCCACATCGGTACCGCTGCCCATCGCGATACCAATGCTGGAGGCTTTCATCGCCGGGGCATCGTTGATGCCGTCGCCGATCATCGCTGTTGGACGCAATTCGCTCAGTTCCGTCACTGCCTTCACTTTATCTTCCGGCAACAATCCAGCCCGGTAATCCAGCCCAAGCTCAGAGGCAATTGCCGCCGCCGCACGTGGATTATCGCCGGTTAACATGACCCCGTTGATCCCCAATGCATTCAGTTCGGCAATCGCCTGTTTGGCGTCGCTGCGCAAGGTGTCGCGTAGCGCCAACAGGCCGATAGGGACACCCTCTTCCAGTACCACTACCGCTGTCTTACCGGCATTTTCCAGCCGCTCCACCTGCTGGATACCCTGTTGTTGCAGCAAACCTGCGGCCAGCTTGGCAGGTGCGCTGATCAGCAGGGTTTTACCGTCGACAATACCTTCTACCCCTACGCCAGCCAATGCTCGACGGCCTTGTGCCAGTGGCAGAGGCGCACCGTATTGCTCGGCGCGTTTGATAATTGCTTGCGCCAACGGGTGATGGGAACCTGCTTCAACCGCAGCGGCAAGGGTCAGTAATTGTTGTTCACTGATGCCGTTGAGCGGGAGTACATCGGTGACTGTGGGTTTGCCTTCAGTCAGCGTGCCGGTTTTATCGAAAGCAATGGTTTGTACCTGGCCCAATTGTTCCAACGCCGCACCGCCTTTAATCAGCGCACCACGGCGGGTGGCGGCGGCCAGCCCGGATGTGATCGCCGCCGGGGTGGAGATCACCAGTGCACAAGGACAACCGATCAGCAGCAGGGTCAGGCCACGATAAATCCAGGTATCCCAGGGTTGTGAATACATTAACGGTGGTACCAGGATCACTGCGATAGCCAGCAGCATGATAGCTGGGGTGTAGTACCGGCTGAAACGATCGAGGAAACGCTCGATCGGTGCTCGGCGTTCTTCAGCTTCTTCAATCAGTTGTAGAATGCGGTCGATGGCGTTTTTGCCAGGCTCAGAAACCACTTTCATTTGCGCGGCCTGATCGACCGACAAACTGCCCGCAGCGACTTTTTGACCCTGCTGGCGTTCGACGGGTACCGACTCGCCGGTCAGGGCGCTTTCGTCGAAGCTGGCGAACGCATTGATCAGTTCGGCATCTGCCGGCAGGCGGCCACCGGGGGCAATTTCAATCACATCGCCAGGGCGTAGGCTGGATACCGGTACCCGCTTGCGCTGCGTGCCTTGAAGCAGCAGGGCGTCTTCCGGCACCAATTCCATCAGTGCTTTCACGCCGCGGCGCGCGCGGTTAGCGGCATAGGACTCCAGCATTTCACCGACCATAAACAGCAGCAGCACCATCGCCGCTTCGGCCGTTGCACCGATAAACAGTGCTCCGATGGCGGCCACACTCATCAGCGTTTCAATGGCAAATGGCGTACCGGAGCGGATCAGTCGAACCGCTTTGGTCGCGACCGGTGCCAGACCTACCAATGTGGTGGCGATAAAAGCGATGCGGCTCAGTTCAGGGTTGACCATGCTGAGCGCCCAACTGACGATCATCAGCGTGGTAAGCAGCAGTAGCGGACCGAACTCGCCAAGGCGCGACGATTTTGGCTGTTCGGCTTGGGCTGTTTGCGCCCCGAGCAGGGTAAATCCGGCTTGTTTTACCGCGTCCTGAATACGCAGGCTAATATCGGATTGCGCGTCGACAACCAATTTTTCTGTGGCGAACAGCACGCGAGCGTTGTCGACGCCGGGGATGGCGGTCACCGCGTTTTCAATTTTTTTGGCGCAGCTTGGGCAGTCCATACCTGTGACTTTCCAGCTATAGCGCTGACTTCCGGAGAGAGGGGCGGCAGCTAGCCTGTCACTTTCCTCATCCGGATCCTCATGATCTTCCGTGCTGCAACTTCCAGCGCCATGATCATGTGCGTGCGTATGTCCGCTGTGGCTGTCGACACTCTGTTTTTCACTGCTGCAACCGTGCTGGGTTTTACTGTGGCTGTGATTGCACCCACAACCGCCTTCCGCATGATGGTGTTCTTGATGATTATGGTTTTCATGGTGAGTCATAGCGTCCCCCTCTGGGCCGTTAATGAAGTTCATTGGGCAGACTCTACACCCTGGAGCCAACTCCAGAGTCAAGCAGGGGATGAGAATTATTGCTAACTGTGAGACGGAGGGGGTTTTTACGTCAGTGACGTACGTTTCAACGTATTGACTGGCTTAATAAGCGCATTTCGGTCTGGTGAAACACGGCCGTTAGTCAAAATAAGAAAATGTTATTCCCATACAAACTAAAAAGTCCCGTCGGCTAATAATAAAGAGTTATTAATCTATAACTCTTTAGCTAAATTTAACTTTATGTCACTTAAATGCCAGCACGATCCGCTTGAACCTACAGGCCGCATTTTTGTTGAAGTTTGTTGCCAACTTATGAAGTTTAAGTTTCATTTACATTGTAAATAACGGTAAAAACCAGCATAACTCTCCTTCGTTACATGAATATATAGCTGATTATTTTATGTTCAGTTTCCAACCCCTGCCTATAATTGGAATCGATTACCATTTATGGCGGTAATCTTATTTGCTGATATATATGCATTAATTCTGTCTAACACACTGCCGGTAACGGCGCATAAGTCCCTTCCCGCTAGTTGCCGGATCGTTCTCCGTCGCTGACGGGCAGGTTATGTCTATCTGTCTGATTGATAACGATCAGCTAATGAGTGGAATCGAACCAATGCAATCTACTAAAAAGGCAATTGAAGTTACTGAATCGGCTCTCGCGGCGACCGGCTCCGGCTATAATGCTGTAGACGATCTGTTGCATTACCACGAACGTGGCAACGGGATTCAGGTTAATGGCAAGGACTCATTTTCTACCGAACAAGCTGGGCTGTTTATTACCCGCACCAACCAAACCTGGAACGGTTATAAAGTTTTTGACCAGTCGGTTAAATTAACTTTCTCTTTCCCGGACTATAAATTCTCTTCCACCAACGTTGCCGGCGATACCGGGCTGAGCAAGTTCAGCGCGGAACAGCAGCAGCAGGCCAAACTGTCGCTGCAGTCGTGGTCTGACGTGGCCAATATCACTTTTACTGAAGTTGCCGCCGGCCAAAAGGCCAATATCACGTTTGGCAACTACAGCCAGGATCGCCCTGGTCATTACGATTACGGCACGCAGGCGTATGCGTTCTTGCCGAACACGATCTACCAAGGGCAGGATCTGGGTGGTCAGACTTGGTACAACGTCAACCAGTCCAACGTTAAGCATCCCGCCAGCGAAGATTATGGCCGCCAGACGTTTACTCACGAGATTGGCCATGCATTGGGCCTGAGCCATCCGGGTGATTACAACGCCGGAGAAGGCAATCCAACCTATAACAACGCCAGTTATGCCGAGGATACTCGCGGGTTCAGTCTGATGAGCTACTGGAGTGAAACCAATACCGGCGGTGATAACGGCGGTCACTACGCTGCGGCACCGTTGCTGGATGACATTTCAGCCATTCAGCACCTGTATGGCGCTAACCTGTCGACCCGTACCGGTGACACGGTGTATGGCTTCAACTCCAATACCGGCCGTGATTTCCTCAGTACGACCAGCAATTCGCAAAAAGTGATCTTTGCGGCCTGGGATGCGGGTGGCAATGACACCTTCGATTTCTCCGGTTACACCGCCAATCAGCGCATTAACCTGAACGAAAAGTCTTTCTCCGACGTGGGCGGGCTGAAAGGTAACGTGTCTATCGCCGCCGGCGTGACGATTGAAAATGCGATTGGTGGTTCGGGCAATGATGTGATCGTCGGCAATGCGGCCAACAACGTGCTGAAAGGCGGCGCGGGCAACGACATTCTGTTCGGCGGTGGTGGGGCCGATGAGCTGTGGGGCGGTGCAGGCAAGGATATTTTTGTCTTCTCTGCGGTCAGCGACTCTACGCCAGGTGCGTCTGACTGGATCAAGGACTTCCAGAAAGGCATCGATAAGATCGATCTGTCATTCTTCAATCAGGGTGTATCGAGCAGCGATCAGATCCACTTTGTTGATCATTTCAGCGGCGCAGCGGGCGAAGCTTTACTGTCCTACAATGCGTCAAATAACGTCAGCGATCTGGCATTGAACATCGGTGGCCATCAGGCACCGGACTTCCTGGTGAAGATCGTGGGCCAGGTAGACGTTGCCACTGACTTTATCGTGTAACAGTGAAGATAATAGCGCCCGGCGCACTCTGGCCGGGCGTTATGCAGGAGTCGATATGAAAGGCAGCTTAGCCTGTGCCGCCGCGATGGCGGGGGGCATGATTGTTACGGGGACCGTTATGGCCAGCAGTTTAGTTCTTCCCACCGCGCAGTCTTTGGCGGGGCAGTGGCAAGTCGCCGATGCTGAACACCAGTGTCAGATCGCGTTTTTAGCCAGCGAGCAGAGTGAAACCAACGGCTACCAATTGGTGGATCGGCAGGGGTGTTTGAAAAAGGTGCTTACGGCTGAGGTTGTAGGTTGGCGCCCTGCGCCCGATGGTATCGCTTTGCTGCAGGCGGACGGCAGCACATTGGTCTTCTTCTCGCGAGACGGGGATATTTATCGTAATCAACTCGGTGCAGATGACGGTTTGACGCTGAAGGCGTTGGCATAATACAGCGGGTTCGATAGCCGAACCCGCCCTGAGCATTACAGGTACAACGAACGTACGATCAGGAAATGGCCGGAAAAGTAGCAGAATGCCACGAGCGCATCCGCTGCACGGAAGGTAAAGCGATAGCGATTAATCAACCACACGATGTTGGCAAGCAGCAGGAGAGAGGTTCCGGCCAGCAGAGAGAAACCGAAATCTGTGCTGCGCATAAAGTATTGTTCACCTGCCAACCACACCATCAGCAGCGTCATTGCGACCAACGTGGCGATAGGCCAGCGCATTTCTTCCAGTCGGGTCCAGATGGTTGCCAATAACAGCATGCCGATTACCAGCAATGCCAACGGCAGCGGCCAAAACAGACTGAAGGTCATCTGACTAGCGAAACTCAGGGTATAGAGTAAGTTAGACAGGAAAAAAGCCCCGATGGCGTAGAGCACGCGCTCTCGCGGCAACAACAACAGGGCGTCGCCGATCAGTGTTGCCACCAGACCCAGGACAATCAGATAACCTGCGGCACCCAGTACTGGCGCTTGCCAGGCCAAAAGCAGCAGTAATAGCAGGGTAACCGGTTTAAACACCCAGCGTTGCCAGCGTGGCCCGCGGTAGGAGGCATCGACGAACAGCCAACCGGAAAAGAATACGGCAAGGAACGGCCAACTCATTATGTCTTCCTTATTCATTATGGGAGCCGCAGCATCCGGCTCCAAATTGTCACCAGTGTCACTTCCTGATTGCAGTGTAGGCAGCACGGCTGCAATCGACAATGCTTTCTTGCGAGTGAAGGGTAACTCATCTGGCGTGATCAGGAATGATCTATAGCGAAGGTGCATCAGGAAAATGGCACCTATTGCGCGTATTTGTCCCCTTGGAAAGTGGTGCTTTATAACAAGACCTCAGATGACTCGACCGAATCATAAGAAAATAGAATATATCAGTGATGGCGCTGCTCGCGGAAGGGTTCCGAGGTGTTGGGAACTAAAACAAAAAAATAAATCAAACGTGGATGTTGCTTAAGATTTATTAAATTGATAAACATTGTTTACATTTTTAATACTTCATTAACATTCTTTTTGGAGCGTCATGGCGAGTATGGACAGTGTGACCGAGTCGTCTTTGGACAGCGTTGGGGATGGAATTGATTCTTTAAATGCGGCATGGAGTTTTGGTGGTAATACGCCAAAGAACTTTGACTCTCATGTTTCTAAGTCAGTGCCAAAATATCATGATGGCCACGATATCATTCTTTCGCTTAGCGATTTCTTTATCAATAAAAACTCCGTCGTTTATGAACTTGGAAGCTCAACCGGGGCTTTAACCCGCAAGATGGCTAAACGGCACTCTCAGGGGGCAAAATTTGTTGGTATTGATATTGAAGAGGCCATGACGCAACAGGCTAATATTCTGCTTGCCGAACAAGCGGCCAATAAAAATGTGACTTTCCTTACTGACGATATTTTGAATTTCCCGTACGAAAAGAGCGATTTTATCGTCGCTTATTACACTGTGCAGTTTATTCCGCCACGTGTTCGTCAGCAATTGTTCGATCGTATTTATCAAAGCCTCAATTGGGGCGGCGCCTTCGTGTTATTTGAGAAGGTTCGCGGTCCCGATGCGCGTTTTCAAGACATCATCAGCAGCCTGTATGTTGATTACAAGGTTGAACAGGGATATGCCGCTCATGAGATCTTGGCTAAATCGCGCTCCCTGAAGGGCGTGCTTGAGCCGTTTTCTACGTTAGGAAACCAAGAAATGCTTAATCGCGCCGGGTTTGTGGATGTGATGACCATTTTTAAACATATCTGTTTTGAAGGATTCTTCAGTATTAAGTGATGGGATAGAAAATGGATATAAAATCCGTGCGGCATTACCTGAGCTTATTACACATGCAGCAAGACTATCAGGCAACGCAAGTTGCATGTGAAATTTGCAACTCAGCGGCTTGTTTAACGTTACTGACGCATATTCGTGGGCCGCAAGAAAACGCGGTGGCTTTGCCGATTGCCGGCTGCACTCAGTGTGGACATATTTACCAGGCATATCGTTTTGACGCTCAGTTTTATCAAGATTATTACGATAAATTTTATCGTTTGAATTTGTTTGGAGAGGGGGCACCGGATAAAAGCTTTTTCCTCGATCAAATCAAACGGGGCGATTATCTCTACAAAAGTCTGAGCCAATGGTTGCCTGAACGGGGGCGCCTGATCGATGTAGGGTGCTCTGCCGGTGGATTAATGATCCCGTTTGCCAAACGAGGCTGGCAAGTAAAAGGAAACGATCCGGACAGCGCTTATGCCCAGTATGGCAAAACGCTGGGGTTGAATATTGACACGGTCAGCGCGGAAGAAATGACCACAGATGATCAAGCAGATCTGATTATCATTAATGGGTCACTTGAGCACGTTTATGACGTCAACCGGGTAATGGAAAAATGTCAGGCTATGGCGTCAACGCAAGGACTGTTGTTGATCGAAGGCCGTGCGTTGGGCTATGGCATGCAACAGGGTTATCTGACACATAACCATCGGCGTTTTCTAACACCGCACAGTATTGAACTGCTGATGCTCAAACATGGCTGGACCCCGATCTTAACCACAGAAACGCCGCTATGTGGGCCGACAAGGCCGGGGGCTGTTTTTGTGTTGGGCAGGTTCGGCCGCGTGGACACTTCGGCATTTTCTGCGGTTTGTGCTGCAGGGCGTGACCGGCTGCAACAGTTCTATCAGCCCTGGTTTGAAGCAGCGGGGGCCGCATGAGCGATAGCGCAATACCGATAGCGGCGACTCTCCCTCCCTGCCGATATCGCGATGAACTGATTTGTGAACCCGTAGAGGGCGCTGAAAAACCTAAATTCCGCATTTATGACCCCCAAAATGATATCGCTTATGAATTGGGAAAAACTGAACTGGCGTTAGCTCGGCTGTTTAACGGTGAACGAACTGTAGAGCAGGTACAACGGGTTGCGCAGGAGAGTCTGCGGGCGACCATCGCTTTACCAAAGCTGGCGGCTTTTCAAACCCGTTTGCTGCAATTGGGCTTATTGACGCATAGCGGTCAAGAGGGAGGCCTCAAGCGCGACCCTGCTACGGGCATTACCTACGGCCCGCTAAAGCGTTTTTTGCTGATCAATCTGATAAAAATGAACCCGCAAAACGGTTTGGATCGCCTCTATCGACGGGCACCCTGGTTATGTTCCTCATTGTTTAACGCGCTGTTGCTGCTGGCGGTGGGTGTGGCTTTAGGCTTTTTGTTCAGTCGGTGGGCTCAGTTTAGCCAGGATGTCATGGCAACCTATACCCAAAGCTGGTCATGGTTGGCTTGGCACTACCCGGTCATATTGAGTTCTATCGCCATCCATGAATTAGGGCATGCCTTGAGTTGTCGACATTATCGCGTGCGCGTTACCGATTTTGGCATTGGCGTTTATACGTTGCTGGCGACGGGCTGGGTTAGGCCGGAACAACGAACATGGTCCGCGCTGAGTCCCGGCAAGCGGGCAATCACCATCCTGATGGGGCCAGCAGCCAGCTTCTACTATGCGGCGGTAGGCATTGCCATATGGGGGGCTACAGGACCCGGATCTCCGTTCCATGATATGGCGGTCGTGATGATCGTCGCTTCCTGCTTGTCATTAATTCCTACGCTGTTGCCAATTTTTAACGGTGACACTTATCTCGCATTGACGGAGTTTTTTGACCAACCCCGTTTGCGGCAACGTGCGTTGCGTTATTGCCGTCAACGGCTGGCCGGTAAACCCACTGAAAATGATAAAGATAGCTGTCTCTACTGGTTGGTAAGCCTGTTTACCGCATTTGGCTGGGTACTGGCCTGGTGCGGGATTGCCATGATGATTTTTCGTCTATTGCCCTAAGGAGAAGCTGATGAAGCCTGAAATGAAAGACAGTGAACAAAACCAAGTCGTAGAGCAACAGCCTGCGGATGAGCAGGTTGATAATGTGTTTGAAGAGTTTGATCTGGATGATATCGAAGTGATTGAAAGCAAAGTCTTTGCATAAACACCGCCGCCCTGGAAACAGGGCAGCTTTGTTCCGACGGGGATTATGGACGATATGACAGCAATGGCAAAACCCACAGCGGTTGGGGTGGGTATTCAATATAACCCAGAAATACTGGACTGGTTTCCGTTTGAAACCTTGCACGTCGATTTGTTGGAAATACTGTTAGACAACATTATGGCTCCAATGGACGGGCCGCATATTATGCGTCCGGAAGTGCGTGCGACGTTGGAAAAACTTGGCGAACGTTTCACTTTGCTGGCACATTCAAACTACGGCTGTGACTTTGGCTTTAACCCATTAGACAGTACCGCCGCGGTGCAACGTCATATCCCACTGGCCAAAATGATCAACAGCCCATGGGTCGCTAACCATTGTTTTTACGGTGATGATTCCTGGTTGGACATTTGGAGCAGCCCACTGCAGTTTTCGCAGCGAGAAGTGCTCCGCTGCGCCGATCGCGCCGCCGAATTGCAACAGCGTTACGGTATGCCGCTAGCCCATGAGAATGCCGCTTATTATCTGCCTTGTCCCGGAGCCGAAATGCGTGAAGCGGAGTTTCTGGCACGTCTGGTACAGCGCTCAGGCACCTTTCTGCACCTGGATTTACACAACATTTATACCAATTCTATCAATCTGCCGGGTTTTGATCTGGCTGATTATCTTGACACGTTACCGCTGGATCGTGTGATTTCGGTTCATTTGGCCGGGGGGAGTTGGGCGGATGGCCTGTACCACGACTGGCACGATGCCGCCGTACCTGAACCGGTATGGGATCTGTATGAAGATCTCCTGTCGCGCACCTTGCCTTCTGCGATTGTACTGGAGTACCAGGGGCAGGCGCACCACGCGTTGACGCGGGTCATGGACGCTAATGATGAATCGATGATTGTCAAAGACGTGAAGCGTGCCCAGGCTATTTGGCAGCGGGCGGTGAGCGGCCAAGAGGGGGTAAGCGATGGATGCTAAAATTGCTTGGCATACCTGGCGTAAGATCCTGCGTGATGAAGCGTTACAACAGCAGTTGGTTGACCGCCAATGGCAGCCACAGGCTTGTGATGTATTTACGCCGGAAGAGCAAACGGTGATCGCGGCCTATGCTGAGAATATTGATCGTGCGAAGTGGTTTATTGAGAACTACCAGTTTCGATTGGTGAATTCCTTTATTAATGCACTGGAAAATGGTGCCCCCTTGACGTTGCGAGCGCTGCTTAATCGTGGTGTGGAAATGCCGCAGCTGTCGCGCGACTTTTTACACGCGCATCAATGGCATGATTATGGCCCACGTGTTTATACCTATTGTCGGGATATC
The DNA here is from genome assembly GCF_044900985.1 of Serratia sp. NPDC087055. Lineage (NCBI taxonomy): Bacteria > Pseudomonadati > Pseudomonadota > Gammaproteobacteria > Enterobacterales > Yersiniaceae > Serratia > Serratia sp. NPDC087055. The sequence goes on along the minus strand of NZ_JBJDOG010000004.1, from coordinate 55,883 downwards.
CTCAATTGGTTGAGAGCGGATGGGGAAAACCAGGTATGGCCCGCGCCGCTGTTGGATTTAATGGGCCTGGAATACCAAGTGGTGTCGTTGTATCTGTCACTGCAACACGGGGTGCCTGATGCTTCTGGCCCTGCGGGCTATGCACACACTGGCATGGCTCGCCTGTACCGTAGCCAGTTCCGCCTTTCACAGTGGTTGCGCGATAAAAAAACGCTGGGGCAGGTCATGCCTCCTCCCGGTGAAGAGCACCTGCTGGTAACGTTGCCGGATTTGAACAGTCGCCATAAGTACCTGTTGTTGCCACCTCGCTGTGCCGCATTGTTTAACCAGCCGCCCGTGGTCGGCGTACCTCTGGATGAAAGTGACTCACCGTTTTTGGCACGTTTGGTGGCAGCCAATGCGCTGGTGTTGCGGGAGGCCATGCATGAAGTGCGCTGATTATTTTTGGTTGCGTTCTGCGGGGTTTCCGGCCGATCACCTGATGCAGGCTTCTGCATTCTCCAGCTTACCGGCGTTCACCTCACTGATGGCGTTATATCAATGGCGTGGGCGGCTACTGCAGACGTTTGAGCAGCAGATGGCCATCGTGGGAGAAGATCAATGTCGCAAGTTCGCACGTAAACTGGCGGCTCAACAGGCGGTGAGCGTGAGTGACTTGCCGTTGCCGTTGCGTGATGTTTTGCAACAGCCGCTCGAGGAGTGGCACAGCATCAACGCGAAGATTATCGAGCAAGAGGCAGCCCTGCGCCCCGGATTTACTGCCTTTAGCGAGCAGATGCGTCAGCAGTTGATTGATTTTCTGTCACGGGCCGACGTGTCGGAGGCGATATTCATTTCTAATCCCGAGGCCGCCCAGCGAATTAATGCACTGATCACCGAACGCCATACGCCTTATGACAGCCGTAAAAAACAAAAAATTCGCCTGGGATGGAGTTATGCCCAGCGCTTTTGTACCAAGAATGATACCTGCAGCTTTTTTGGCCCGATAGCCTGGGGACGGTTTGACGATCAACAAACCATGCTAGCCGATGTTAATTGGAGCGCAGGCCCGTGGCTTTCTCAGCGGGAAACTTTTTTTGAAAGCTGGGTCATGCAGCGGCTCGTGGCCCAGGTCAACACACAGTGTCCCGAGCCGGCGTGTTTACCGCTATCGGTGAACCCTGGCTGCTATCTTCAGGGCGATGTATTGCACTATCCGCTGGATAAATCACGCCGCCTGGCAGGCCCGGTTTTGGATGTGTTGAAAGCGTTGACGTTGGAGGCTGTCAGTGAAAAACAGTTGCGTCATCGCCTAAATAGCGACCCGGGTCCGGTCGTTGAACACCTGATCGAGGCCGGTATTGTGCAACGCGGCTTCCAGCTTTCGCCACGCGATCCTGCTGCGTTAACCACGATCTTACAGGCAATGCGCACCGCCGCGTTGCCTGTCAATTTTATCGCCCACTGGTCCGAGTGTTTCCGGCATTTGGAAGGGCTGCGTGAAACCTATGCTGGCGGCGATTTACACCAACGCCAGCAGACATTGGTGGAGATGAACCAGACACTGAGTGACGCAGGGGTTTCGTTAGTGCGGGAAAGCGGGAAGATGTATGTCGGGCGTTATCCGGTTTATGAGGATTGCGCCCGCGCCAGTACCCTGACGTTTAGCCGGACGATGCAACAGGCACTTGATACGGACTTTGCTCCGCTTATGTCGTTGTATCAATGGCTCACGCGTGCCACAGGTGTTTTGTTGCACCAGGCCTGGCTGGATATCTATCAGCTGATCCCACCACGCAAGGATGGGCAAGCCATCAGTTTGTTGGCGTTCTTGCATCGATTGCATCCGCAACAGGCAGCGATTCAACAACAGGTTTGCGAACGGATCCGCGGCATGCTGAATGAAGCCTGGCAGCCGTTACTCAGCGCGGTACATACAGAAGAGCTGCAGCTCAATGCGGGACAATTGGCACAGGTGTTAGCGGCATTGCATCAACAATGTCCTGCAGCGGCTGATTTTTCGGTGTTTGGTGATGACTTCCACTCGCCGGATTTTATGTTGGCGGCGGAAGATCTGGAGGCGTTGAATCGCGGAGAGTATTTGGTGGTGCTAGGGGAAACGCACCCAGGGGTTCATACGCTGAGTCAACCGGTCGCTGCGCCATTTTGCCCCGTTACGGCGGAGATTGAACAGGAGGTTAATAGGCTACTGGGTCGGGAGCGGCTGGTATTGGCCGACTCGCCCGAGAGTTATCAGCGTTCGCATATCGATTGGCCCTTGGTACCGCATTATGCTCAGTTATTATTGCCTGGCTGCGGGGGCAGTGTGGCCGCTGAAAAACGTTATCCCGTGGGGCGTGCCCGCTTACATTGCAAGGCTGGTCGCCTGACGGTAGAGGACATGGAGGGTGCTTTTCACGAGGACTTGCTTTGTGTCAACAGCACTGCGCTGCATCAATTGCTGTTTCAACTGGCGGGAGATATGTTGCCACGCCACGAGCCACGCCGCATTCGCGTGAACCGTACCCTATACAAGCGGCGTACCTGGGCGTTTAACATCGGTGGGTGGCCTGAAGCAGTTTCCGATGAGTTTCTGGCGTTTATCCAGTGGCGTGAATGGCAGCAGCAACAGGCACTACCGCGTTGGGTATTCATCAAGTGTGACAGCGAACCTAAACCTTTATTTATCGATTTCGATAATCCGCTTTCTTTAGACACGCTGACGACGGCGCTGAAAAAAGCACGGGTGATTCACGTATCGGAAATGCTGCCGACACCTGATGAGCTATGGCTCAATGATGCTCGTGGCCGCGTCTGTTGCGAGATACGTACCACATTCTCCCCCATTAAGCAGGAGGCTTCTGAGAATGCCAAATGAACAGGTTTCTAGCGTAGCGGTACAGGAAGCGAAAAAAAGCTTCGCCATGCTGTTCTTAACGATTTTTATCCCCTTCGGTATGGGCCATTTTATCTCTTACCTGTACCGTACCGTGAACGCCGTGATTTATAACGACCTTGCCAATGAGTTACACCTGCCGGCGGAAAGTTTGGGGGTGTTGACCGGGGTCTATTTCCTCACGTTCGCCGCGGCTCAATTGCCCCTTGGTGTGATGCTGGATCGCTATGGTCCCCGGTCGGTGCAAAGCCCGATGCTGTTGATCGCGGCTGCCGGCTCAGTGATTTTTGCAATGTCACATAGCGAGGCGGGGTTGCTGATTGGGCGTGGTTTGATCGGTTTGGGGGTTGCCGGTTCCCTGATGAGTGCCATCAAGGCATGCTCAATCTGGCTGCCGGTCGACAGGCTGCCACTCAGTACCGCCTGTCTACTTTCTGTTGGCGGTTTGGGAGCCATGGCGTCGACGACGCCGTTGCATGCAGCGTTAACGTGGATTACCTGGAGAGAAGCATTCCTGCTGTTGGCTGTATTAACCGTATTGGTGAGTGCGGTGATTCATTTTTCGGTACGTGGTGCCTTTACCCCGAAAAATACGCGTTTTAGCGATATGTGTCGCGAAGTGGGACGCTTATATCGCTCATGGACTTTCTGGCGATTAGGGCTCTATTCGGTGTTTGCCCACGCGACTTACATGGCGATCTTGGCGCTTTGGATGGGCCCTTGGCTACACGATGTTGCTGGCCTGAGCAATGCACAAATGGCCAATGCATTGATGCTAGGTACGGTCGCTATGGTTGCAGGATCACTCAGTTTTGGTTGGTTGACGGATTACCTGCGTAAATATACCGTGCAGCCGATTATGATCTGTGGCTGCGGCGTAGCGATTTTTGTGCTGTTTCAGGTGCTGATGTTAAGCGGGATTTCCGTATCACCTTATGTAATCACGATGGGATTCAGTTTCTTTGGTACGGCAGCTACCATGAACTATGCCATTGTGGCTCAGTCCGTCGAACCTGCGCTAGCTGGCCGGGTAAGCGCTTCATTTAATCTGGTTGTCTTCGTGTTGGCATTTGTCGTGCAATGGCTGGTGGGCTCGGTGATCGGCAATTGGGCTACGGTGGCTGGTAGCTACCCGGTGGTGGCTTACCAGTGGTCGTTGGCCTTATTGATCGCGCTGCAATTGCCCGGTTTGCTGCTGTGGCTAACCTTTAAACCCTGGAAACTCACGCGCGCTTAATGTGTCTGGTGAGGTAATGACAAAAAACGGGTGGCACTCCAACGTGAAAGTTGTTGTTATGGTTATGCTGATACAGCTAACAGGGAATAGAAATTAGGATGAGCAAACCGCCACTGTTTTTTATTGCTGTGATTGCATTGATCGCTGTGCTGGCGACACAGCGCTATTTTCATCAGCGCCGGCTGGAAGCGGAGAACGATCGCGCGTCGGTGCGCAATCTGCAGGTCATCGTGAGCGATAAGCACGAATTTCCCGTCGCCAAGACCCGCTCGCCACAGCGTGAAACCATGGTCAACGAACCAATGCACTATGAAGTTGTGTTCAGCCCATTGGCTGGCGGTGAGGCGATTCGGCTACGGTTGAAACAGTGGCAATACAATCCGATCGAAAAGGGCGCGCAGGGCACGCTGAGCATGCAAGGAACGCGTTACCTCTCCTTTACCGCCCAGCCTGCGCCGCAATAACTATTTTCTTTTGATAGGAGGCTGTTTTTTCTGCCAGGCCAGAAGCTCGAAAACGCCAAAGATGAAGATCTTGGCTTCCTGCCAGTAGCTTATCGGTTGATCTTTCGGTTGAGTGGACTTCAACAAAACTAATTGCAGCCCGTGCATCACCACCATAAAGAACAGCGCCACGTCGATGAAGTACTTCAGCGGCTTGGGAAAAGGGTGGAACAGATTGGAGAGCAGAAAGCCCCACACGCACAGCATCAGCAGGCGACCCAGATTAATCAGCATTGTCGGTTTTCTCTTGCGAACGTATATAAAGACGGTAAGCCACCTGACCGGCGACTTTTTCACGGTGTAGCTGCCAATTGGCCGGGACGTCAGTTGCGGCGCTTTCGGCTTCGGCTTCTACGTAAATCCAGGCCTCATCGGCCAGCCAGCCTTGGTGCTCCAGCAGCGCAATAGTTTCAGCCAACAGCCCTTTGCGAAACGGCGGATCGAGGAACACCACGTCAAAGGGTTGGGCATTGCGTGCCAGCCAGGTCAGGGCGTTAGTGTTGACCACATCGCCTTTCCCTTGCAGCAGCGCCAGATTTTTCTCCAGTTGTTGTGCCACTGGGCGTTCGAACTCCAACAAGGTGACGCTGCCGGCATAGCGCGATAAGGCTTCCAGCCCGAGTGCACCGCTACCGGCAAAACAATCCAGGCAGCGTGCGCCCTGGATCACCGGTGCCAGCCAGTTGAACAGAGTTTCACGAACGCGATCGGTCGTCGGGCGCAGCCCCGGGCTGTTCGGTACGGGCAGTTTTCGTCCGCGCCATTGGCCACCGATAATACGGATCTGCCCGGCCGCAGCCTGGGACGGTTTTTTTGCCGATGCCCGTGGCGATATTCTTGTCATAGGTTTGCTTTATTTCTTTCTATGGCCGTGAGGCCTCATGATTTAACGAAAAGTTGTCTCTATTCTACCGGTGAGACGCGCCGGGGGAAACGGTAAAACTTTGTTGCCTGATTTCACAGCGGAAAGCATACCGGATGCGTGTTGCTGCGCGAGGGAAAGTGATAGACTCGGCGGAATAATTATCAGTATAAGCAAGCCTTCGGTACGGAGTAGAGTCATAACATGGCAAAAGATAAGAAACGCGGATTTTTCTCCTGGCTGGGCTTTGGCCAGAAGGAAGAAGAGCAACAGCAACCTGAGACGTCGGTAGAACCGGCGGATAATCAGGCCGTGGAGACGCCGGCTGAACCGGTTTCCCCCAAGCTGGATGACCAGCTCCCCGCCCAGGAATCTGAACCTGCCGCTTCCGTAGATACCCCAGGAGAATGGGACGGTAGCCTGACCGGTGAACATATAGCAGAAAGCGTGCCGGTTGTTGCCGAGCACCCTGCACCGGCAGACACGCTGGCGGAAGACATTGTTACCGTTACTGAACAGGTGGCCTTGGAACAGAAGCCGGCAGCAGTAGAAGAGACCGCAGAGCAGAATACTGACGTTGAGCCAGAACCGGTTGCAGTGGTTGTACCTGAGCCGGTGATTGTGTCTGAACCCGAAGTGGTTGAGCCTGAGCCGGTTATCGAGGTTGCGCCGGACGTGGTCGAGCCTGAACCGGTTATCGAGATTGCGCCGGACGTGGTCGAGCCTGAGCCGGTTATCGAGATTGCGCCGGACGTGGTTGAACCGGAGCCCGTTGTTGAGGTTAAGCCGGAAGTGACTGCATCGGAGCCAGAGCCTTTACCGGCTAAGGTGGCTTTGGAGCCGATTATCGCCGCCCCGGTCGTTGCAGAAGACGTTGAAGAAGAAAAAGAACCTGAGCTGCAGGCACCTGTAGTGACTCAGGAGCAAGAACGCCCGACCAAAGAAGGCTTCTTTGCCCGTCTGAAACGCAGCCTGGTAAAAACCAAGCAAAATTTGGGTTCAGGCTTCATCGGCCTGTTCCGCGGCAAGAAAATCGACGACGATCTCTTTGAAGAATTGGAAGAGCAATTGTTGGTGGCCGACGTTGGCGTGGAAACCACGCGTAAAATCATTACATCCCTGACTCAACATGCCAGCCGCAAGCAACTGAAAGACGCCGAGGCGTTGTACGGTAAGTTGAAGGAGGAAATGTCTGAAATTCTGGCTAAAGTTGATCAGCCACTGGATGTTGGCGGTAAAAACCCGTATGTCATTCTGATGGTTGGGGTGAACGGCGTCGGTAAAACCACCACTATCGGTAAACTGGCTCGCCAATTCCAGGCTGAAGGCAAATCGGTGATGCTGGCGGCAGGGGATACCTTCCGTGCGGCGGCCGTGGAGCAACTTCAGGTGTGGGGTGAACGTAACCGTATTCCGGTTGTGGCGCAGCATACTGGCGCGGACTCTGCCTCGGTGATTTACGATGCCGTGCAGGCCGCCAAAGCCCGTGGTATCGACGTACTGCTTGCCGATACGGCGGGGCGTTTGCAGAACAAAGCGCACCTGATGGAAGAGCTGAAGAAGATCGTCCGCGTCATGAAAAAACTGGACGACCAGGCCCCCCATGAGGTTATGCTGACTCTAGATGCCAGCACCGGACAGAATGCTGTCAGCCAGGCGAAATTATTTAATGAAGCTGTGGGCTTAACCGGTATCACACTGACTAAATTGGACGGTACCGCCAAGGGCGGGGTGATCTTCGCCATTGCCGATCAGTTCTCTATCCCGATTCGTTACATCGGCGTTGGGGAAGGCATCGAAGATTTGCGGCCGTTTAAGGCTGACGATTTTATTGAGGCACTTTTTGCCCGAGAGGATTAATACGGATGATTCGCTTTGAACAGGTCAGTAAAGCTTATCTGGGCGGACGGCAGGCACTGCAGGGGGTAGATTTCCATCTGCGCCCGGCAGAGATGGCGTTTCTGACCGGCCATTCCGGCGCGGGTAAAAGTACCCTGCTTAAACTGATTTGTGGTATCGAAAGGCCAAGCGCCGGCCATATCTGGTTTGGTGGGCACGACATCAGTCGGTTAAAAAACCGTGAGGTGCCGTTCCTGCGCCGCCAGATCGGCATGATTTTCCAGGATCACCATCTGCTGCTGGATCGCACGGTGTATGACAACGTGGCAATGCCACTGATCATCGCGGGTGCCAGCACCGAAGACATTCGCCGCCGCGTTTCCGCTGCGTTGGATAAGGTTGGGCTGTTGGATAAGGCGAAAAACTTCCCCATTCAACTTTCGGGTGGTGAACAACAACGTGTGGGCATCGCCCGTGCGGTGGTGAACAAGCCTGCCGTGCTGTTGGCGGATGAGCCAACCGGTAACCTGGACGATGCGCTGTCTGAAGGCATTCTGCGTCTGTTTGAGGAATTTAACCGTGTCGGCGTTACCGTACTGATGGCTACCCACGATACCGGGCTGATTGCTCGTCGCAATTACCGTATTCTGCGTCTGAGTCAGGGTCGCATGGCTGGAGGAGCGCATCATGGCGAATAATGCAAAAACCGCCAAGAGCAAAGCGCTGCGCGGCGGCTGGCGTGAACAATGGCGCTACGCGTGGATGAACGCCATCAAGGATATGCTGCGTCAGCCGTTGGCGACGTTGCTGACGGTAATGGTGATCGCCATTTCCCTGACGTTACCGAGTGTGTGCTACATCGTGTGGAAAAACGTCAGCACCGCGGCGACCCAGTGGTACCCAACGCCGCAGTTGACGGTGTATCTGGATAAATCCCTCGATGACGACGCGGCGGTGAAAGTGCTCGACGCCATCAAGGCGGAAGCCGGCGTAGAGAAAGTGAATTACCTGTCGCGTGAAGAGGCCCGGGGCGAATTCCGCAACTGGTCCGGCTTTGGCGGCGCACTGGATATGCTGGAAGAGAACCCATTGCCAGCGGTCGCGATTATCACGCCGAAAATGAGCTTCCAAAGTTCAGATACCCTTAATACCCTGCGCGATCGCGTGGCAGCGGTACAGGGTGTGGATGAAGTGCGGATGGATGACAGCTGGTTTGCCCGTCTGGCCGCACTGACCGGGCTGGTGGGGCAAGTGGCCGCGATGATCGGCGTGCTGATGATTGTGGCGGTCTTCCTGGTGATCGGCAACAGCGTGCGGTTGAGCATCTTCAGCCGTCGGGACACCATAAACGTGATGAAACTGATCGGCGCGACCGACGGCTTTATTCTGCGGCCGTTCCTGAATGGCGGTGCGATGCTGGGTTTCTTCGGCGCATTGCTGTCGCTGTTCTTGTCCGGTGCGATGGTGTGGCGGTTGGAGTCGGTAGTGACCGGCGTGGCCAAGGTCTTTGGTACCACCTTTACGTTACACGGTTTAGGTTGGGATGAAGCCTTGCTGCTGCTGATTGTCTCTGCGATGATCGGCTGGATCGCCGCCTGGTTAGCCACCGTGCAACATTTACGTCGATTTACACCACAATAACGTTTTTTTGGTATACTCTTCTTCTGCTGCTCTGAGCGTGTTGCGGGAGAAGAGTTACCGACAATAACTTAAGCATCATCCAGTCTCTTCTTTGCGCACAAATTCCCTATCGGCTTAAGTCTTCGTCACGTATTGTCATGCACAGCGTGATCGAAAAACTGTGAACTAATAGGGCGGAACGCGGTCAAAATCTGCAGCAAAATGTTATGGTGCCCGGCGTGTGGACCGCTTTTGCAATAGCAACTGCCGTAGAATCAATCATTTCCCCGCCGTGATAATCACCTGCATGACCTGTTTTTTCAAGAGAGGGTTTGAATGACCAAAGAAATGCAAACTTTAGCTTTAGTGCCCCAGGGCAGTTTGGAAGCCTATATTCGGGCCGCCAACACCTATCCTATGCTGACGGCAGAGGAAGAGCGGGAGCTGGCTGAACGGCTGCATTATCAGGGCGATCTGGAAGCCGCTAAGCAGCTGATCCTGTCTCACCTGCGCTTTGTCGCTCATATTGCCCGGAATTATTCTGGTTATGGCTTGCCGCAGGCGGACTTGATCCAGGAAGGTAATATCGGCCTGATGAAAGCTGTTCGCCGCTTCAACCCAGAGGTTGGGGTGCGTTTGGTTTCCTTTGCTGTGCACTGGATCAAGGCAGAAATTCACGAGTACGTACTGCGTAACTGGCGTATCGTCAAAGTTGCCACGACTAAGGCTCAGCGTAAGCTGTTCTTTAACCTGCGTAAAACCAAGCAGCGTTTGGGCTGGTTCAATCAGGATGAAGTGGAACTGGTGGCCCGTGAATTGGGTGTGACCAGTAAAGACGTGCGTGAGATGGAATCCCGCATGGCGGCGCAGGATATGACTTTCGATCCAACACCGGATGATGAAGCCCGTGATGGTCAATCGATGGCACCTGTGCTGTACCTGCAGGATAAAAGCTCGGACTTCGCCGAGGGTATCGAGGAAGATAACTGGGAAAGCAACGCAGCAGACAAACTGGCCTATGCGCTGGAAGGTCTGGACGAGCGTAGCCAGCATATCATCCGCGCCCGTTGGTTGGATGACGACAACAAGTCTACGCTGCAAGAGCTGGCCGATCAGTACGGCGTTTCCGCTGAACGTGTGCGTCAGCTAGAAAAGAACGCCATGAAGAAACTGAAAATGGCGATCGAAGCCTAATTCCGCATAAGCGTTAAAAAGCCCGGCTAGCCGGGCTTTTTTGTGCCTGAAATTCGGCGTTATCGCGTTACGGCGGAGAAGTCCGGTGCAGGGCAGTCATAACCAAATTTGTTGGCCCAGCTATACCGGGTCCCGGTAGTGATATAGCGCTGATACAACGCTCGACCCGTTTTGGCATCACGTTTGATCACCCACCCGGCAGCATTACACAGCACGGCGGCATAGGCTTGGCTCGCCGGTGGCAGTAAGTCAGCCGCCTGTTGAGCCAGATCGACCGCTTGCCAACGGTAGTGCAGGAAGCGATTGTCTTGCGACGGCAATGCCGCTTTAGCTCGCGCGGCTTCTGCGCTGCTGATCCAACTTTTATGCTTCAGCGCTCGGGTATCAAAAGCATCGCCCAGATAGGAATAACCTGCGTCATAAATGGCGTAATCCGGTGTCATTTCATAACCGGTAAACTCCAGTCCTTGGGTGCGCAGCAGCGTTGCGGCTTGATAATAGGCTTTGGCCCGCACCAGTTTGTCGGCAGTTTTGTCCTGGGCTGTTTTCAGCGTATCTGCGTACTGTTGGGCAACCTGACGGTAGTTAGGGATGTCAAAATAGCCCATTGCCTCTTGAGGGCGTTGGGCACGCATCAGCCGCCGCGCCAGCAGTTCGCGTAGTTGCACGTCCGGTGTAAGCGTTTGGCCGTTATACTCGTCCGGATTAACAGGTTTCAGCGGTGTAGCAGGTGCCGGCACATGCTTATCGACAAAGCCTTTAAGTTCGTCGACGGTAAGCACGCGCTCCGCCACGTCGGCGACGTCCGCCCAGTAAATATCTTTGCCGCGATACAAGAAGTCCATGGCTTGCAGATAGTCGCCGCGATCCAGGGCCAGGATGGCCTGTTCCCCCGCAACCCGGCACTCGGGTACGAGGGTTTCTGGCGTAAAGTCCGCATTGCGCTGTTCACCCCAGCTTTCACTGGATGGGAAAGCGGCTGCTGCTTTGGCGTAGTCTGCGGTAGCGGTTTTAACATCCCCGTCCCGCAACGCCATCTTGGCACGGAGCCACCAGGCCAGGCCGCTGTCTCCGGCGTGTTTCAGCAGGCTGGCTGCCATCGGATATTGCCCTGCGCGGTACGCGAGTGCCGCCAGTCGATCGCTGCCGCTGAAACCGCTTTTCACCGAGGCATCCAACAGCGTCAGAATTTGGCTGACAATCTGTGTAGAACGGCTGCCGGTGCCGTCAGTGTCTGCCATTTGTAAATTACTGCTGCGGGCAAACAGTTCAATGGTCACCAACTGTTGGATCAACGGATCGGTAATGGTCTGTTTAAGCACATCGAAGTGGTCAGGGTTGACCAGATAGCTGGAGACGTACTGCAACGACAACCCACCGTCTTGGTCGCCTTGTGCTGCCTGCTGCGCATACAGATGAGCCGCTTGAGCGACCTCACCCAACCACAGGTGGATACGTGCTTGCTGGCCAAGGCTGCTTAGCGCCAGTTGGTCAGGGTCAGTCGTGCCGCTTTTCACCCGCTCAATCACCTGCTGGAATGCGGCTAACGCTTGCTCGAGCTGCGGTTTACCAGGGTGTTTGACCGCCACGGCCGATGCGCCAGTTTCATTCTCTGGCGTGCCGTGATCACCCATTAGCAATCGGCCGAGTGAATATTGTGCCCGCAGTCCCCAGTCGCCCTGGTCTGCGGCGGGTAGCGCCAGTACCTGCTGGAAATACTCACCCGCGCGTGGGTCTTCACCGGCAAAAGCCACTGCGCCCAGTTGGTAAAGACGGGCGGCGTCAGATAACCCTTGAGTATTGACGGCATCGGCCTCTTCAACGGTCTTGGCCGCCCGCATTTTATCGATGATGAGGGTTTCCGGTGACAGTGGCATAGGTTTCGGCGGCATGGCCGGCGGTGGCGCTTTCCACAGCGGTAGCTGCTTATCCACGGCGACCAGACGGCCTGCTTCAAAAGCGAAGTTACCTTCCGGCATGTACAGCAGTGTGCCGTTGCGATCGACCAGCAGGCGATTAGGGAAGTCCGGCCCGCAAGCATAGCTGTTAATCGGCATCGCCAACGCAGAACCGATCAGGGCTGCCAGAGAGAGAGAACGTCCGCAGAGACTCCGTCTGGCGTGCGCATTAAGGTATGACAAGGGTGCCTCCTGGCATCAGTTGTTGGCATCGCAGCCAGCCCAGCGGCCGGGATTGTCCGGCGCGAAGCTGGTCGCTGTGAATGAGCACAAAGCGTTGCCGTTGAGGCTCGCTTTCCAGCCGGTAGTTGCCTGCCGCGTCCGCCGCCAGGCACTCACCCGCGGTGATGATGATTTCATGTGGCAATGGGGCGTCAACAGGGCCGTTATTGTGAATTATCAGATCATTTAGCCCATTTTGCTGTGGTTGAGGGCTAAATTTTACCTGCCAGCTGGCGTCGAGCGGTTGCTTTTCTATTACCGCCCGCAGCGTAGCCAGCGACCAGGCGCGGCGATCGTCAGCCAAGGGCAGTCGGAACCAGATAATCCCACGCAAGCGCGGCGTGGTCCGCGAATTCAGTTGATGCAGAAAATCAGCCACCTGTTGCGGTGCAACGGTTAACTCACGCGATGTGCCCGCAACGCGCAATGACGCTTCGCTTTCAACCTGGGCACCCTGAGCATCGACCCCCATCAGACCCATACCGTAGGCTGGTAATGCCACCCGGAAAGGTTTTGGCGTGATTTTCGCGTATTGATTTACCCAACGCAGTGCCAGCGGGCTGACGAAGAGTCCTTGCTGAGGCGACAGCACCGCATGCACTTGCAGTACCGAACTGTCGACTTGTTGCAATACACCGGGCAACGCGGCTGAGCCGATCCAGGTCGGTAATGCCGTGATGCCTAGCGCTAAGGTATGGGGCAATTGCTGACGCAGTTGCTGCAAGAAATGTTGATACGCGGGCAGTCGAGCGGTTGCGGCGTCATGATCTATTTCAACGCCGATGACCCGCAGCCCGGCGCGTTGCCACTGCTGCACTGTTTCGAGTAGACGCTGGCGAATGGCAGACTCATCCAGTTGCGCCAACTGCCCGTCCAGACGGACCACCAGCCACAACGGGCGGCCATCTTGTTTCAGTAACGGGAGGTTAACCGGGATTTCCCGCCAGCCTTCACGCGGGTGGGCCTGCATTCCCAGCACCCGCAACACGGGGAACAAATCACGGCTTTGCGCCAATGCGGCGGCATGCTGTGGGGTCCAGACCCGTTGCCAGACATAAACCTGGTTATCCCAAGGTTGTGATAACCCTAGCGCCTGATGACGGCCACCGAACCATGAGGTTAACGCCAGCGCCAGTACGAATAGCGTTATTAGCCCCCGCTTCATTGCTGCCAGAGTTCGCCTTGCTGAGTGAAACCGCAGGCGCGCATAAAGTTATCCACCTCACCGCGTTCGCGGGGCGTCAGGCCTGCAGTTGAAAGCTGCCAGTGCGTTATCTGCGGCAATTGGCGCTGCGCGTCCTGCACCAGATAGAGGCCAACCCCACGGCGGCGTGTGACTTCGCGCACCAGCAGATCCCGTAACTCGGCCTTTTCACCCTCTATCGCAATTTTCACTGCGCCTAACAGTCGCTCGTTAAAACGGGCGGCGAACAGCGCTTTGCCATCGTTCAGCCAGCTCTGCCACTCTTCCGGCTGCTGATGCGGCCAGATTTTGCCGAGGTCGATAAGATCTTGCGGGGACAGCGCGGTCAGGCGCTCAATGGTCAGTTTCATGCAGAATTTCCGCGCAGTTAAATGATGCCGACAGTGTAATAGATCTTGTGCAGAGCGTTGTGTAAGTTTTTCTGTACGATTACTGCGCAAAATGTTTTTTGCACGGACCATTTTCCGAGTAAATAGTTAGTAAATGGATTGTTAACCAGCACGATGCGCTACGCCACGGGCTAAATGGCGCGGATTTAATCCGAATTTTATCCTGTTTACACCGCTTGTTTCTGAGCAATGAAGTTGATTTGCAGAAGAAAATTCCTGTTTAATGATATGAAAAATAAAGTCTTATTAGAAAATATTGCCTGTAAAATACCTAAATCATTATTACTTATGAATAAAAGCAGTAAATAAGGGTCAGGTGCGGGTAAACACAACAGGTACGTTCACAACGACAGATGGGGATTTGCGGATGAAATTAACAAAAGGTAAGGCGCTGTTGGCGGGTTGTATTGCGATGGCTATCGGTCATACGGCAATGGCGAAAGACATTAAAGTGGCCATTGTTGGGGCGATGTCAGGCCCAGTCGCACAATATGGCGACATGGAGTTCACCGGTGCTCGTCAGGCCATTGCCGATATCAATGCCAAGGGCGGTATCAAGGGCGATAAGCTGGTGGGTGTGGAATACGATGATGCCTGTGATCCGAAACAGGCGGTCGCAGTCGCTAACAAGGTGATCAACGACGGTATTCGCTATGTGATTGGCCACCTGTGCTCGTCTTCGACGCAGCCGGCTTCCGATATTTATGAAGATGAAGGCGTGATCATGATTACCCCGGCGGCCACCAACGCCGATCTGACCACCCGTGGTTACAAGATGATCATGCGTACGACCGGCCTGGACTCCGATCAGGGCCCGACGGCGGCGAAATACATCCTCAGTGAGATCAAGCCTAAGCGCATTGCCGTGGTTCACGACAAGCAACAGTATGGTGAAGGTCTGGCACGCTCGGTGCGTGATAGCCTGAAAAAGCAGGGTACCGACGTGGTGATGTTTGAAGGTATCACGGCCGGCGATAAAGACTTCTCCACTCTGGTGGCGCGTCTGAAGAAAGAAAACGTCGATTTCGTTTACTTCGGTGGCTACTACCCAGAAATGGGCCAAATCCTGCGCCAGGCAAAACAAGCCGGCCTGACGACCCGCTTTATGGGGCCTGAAGGTGTGGGTAACTCTTCACTGTCTAACATTGCCGGCGCGGCTTCTGAAGGCATGCTGGTGACCTTACCTAAACGCTACGATCAGGTGCCAGCCAACAAACCTGTTGTTGATGCGCTGAAAGCCAAGAAGTTGGATCCGACCGGTCCGTTTGTCTGGACTACCTACGCCGCACTGCAATCTCTGACCACCGGAATGGAACGCAGTGGCAGCCAGGAACCGGCTGATATCGTCAAGGATCTGAAAACCGGTAAGCCGGTGGATACCGTGATGGGGCCGTTGAGCTGGGATGAAAAAGGCGACCTGAAAGGTTTTGAATTTGGCGTGTTTGAATGGCATGCCGACGGCACATCAACGCCGATTAAATAATATACCCGTCGTCTTTCACGTTGCAGCGTTGTTGGCTTCACGGGCGCACCCCAGTCACTTAGCTTACTAAGCTCCTGGGGATTTACCCGCTTGCCGCCTAGCTGCAACGCGAAATCCATTGGGTATAAGCGTTTTTAATGATTGTCATTTCAGGTTTGCTTTACCCAAAATAATTGGAGTTGCATCAAGGCGGCAAGGGACTGAGTCCCGATGAGCTTACTTAAGTAAGTGATTCGGGTGAGTGAGTGCAGCCAACACAGATGCAGCTTCAAGTATGATGGGTATAAAAGCGAAGCCAAGGGTCAGAGTATGTCAGAGCAGGTTCTCTATTTTCTGCAGCAGATGTTCAACGGCGTCACGTTGGGCAGCACCTATGCATTGATCGCCATCGGTTACACCATGGTCTACGGCATCATCGGCATGATCAACTTCGCCCATGGCGAGGTGTATATGATCGGCAGCTATGTCTCCTTTATTGTGATCGCCGCCCTGATGATGCTCGGTATCGACGTCGGCTGGTTGCTGATTGGTGCCGCTTTCCTGGTGTCGATCGTCATTGCCAGCGCCTATGGCTGGAGCATCGAACGAGTGGCCTATAAGCCGGTGCGTAATTCCAAGCGGCTGATCGCACTGATTTCCGCCATCGGGATGTCGATATTCCTGCAAAACTACGTCAGCCTGACACAGGGATCGCGCGATCTGGCGTTACCAAGCCTGGTCACCGGCCAATGGGTACTGGGTGAAAGCAACGGTTTCGCGGCCACTATCAGCACCATGCAGTTGATTATCTGGGGCGTGACCTTCCTGGCGATGCTGGCGCTGACGATGTTTATTCGCTATTCACGTATGGGCCGCGCCTGTCGTGCCTGCGCCGAGGATTTGAAGATGGCCAGCTTGCTGGGCATCAACACCGACCGGGTGATCTCACTGACCTTCGTTATCGGTGCGGTAATGGCAGCGGTCGCCGGTGTACTGCTCGGGCAATTCTACGGGGTGATTAACCCCTATATCGGCTTTATGGCCGGTATGAAAGCCTTTACCGCGGCAGTGCTGGGCGGTATCGGCAGCATCCCCGGCGCGATGATTGGGGGTTTGGTTCTGGGCGTGGCGGAAGCGCTGACTTCGGCTTACCTGAGCACTGAATATAAAGACGTGGTGTCATTTGCGCTGCTGATTGTCGTGTTGTTGATCATGCCAACCGGCATCCTTGGACGTCCGGAGGTTGAGAAGGTATGAAACTCAATCTGCTCAATGCGTTGATCGCCACTCTGGTGCTGTTTGTGATGGCTTCATTCCTGATGGGAATGCAGCTGAGCCTCGAGGGTACCAAACTGGTGGTGCATGGCGCGGCGGAAGTCCGTTGGATGTGGATCGGTATCGGCTGCGTCATCGTGTTTTTCTTCCAGTTGCTGCGCCCGCTGATGCAGCACGGGCTGAAAAAAATCTCAGGCCCGTCATTCGTATTACCGAGCTTTGACGGTACGACGGCACGCCAGAAACTGCTGGCGGCAGCGATTATTGTCGCTGCGGTTGCTTGGCCGTTTTTGGTGTCGCGCGGCACGGTGGATATTGCCACGCTGACGCTGATCTACGTGATGCTGGGGTTGGGGCTGAATGTGGTGGTTGGGCTATCCGGCTTACTGGTGCTGGGCTACGGTGGTTTCTACGCCATAGGCGCCTACACCTATGCGCTGTTGAACCATTACTATGGCCTCGGCTTTTGGGAAAGCCTGCCGCTGGCGGGCATTGTTACCGCTATCTTTGGTTTCCTGCTCGGCTTCCCGGTGCTGCGTTTGCGTGGAGACTACCTGGCGATTGTGACGCTGGGCTTCGGTGAAATCGTGCGTATCCTGTTGTTGAACAACACCGAGATCACCGGCGGGCCTAACGGCATCAGCCAGATCCCGAAACCGACCTTCTTTGGGCTGGAGTTCAACCGCAGCGTGCGTGATGGCGGTTGGGATACCTTCCACAACTTCTTTGGCCTGAAATACGATCCGAGCGATCGCATCGTGTTCCTGTATCTGGTGGCACTGCTGCTGGTGGTGCTGACGCTGTTTGTGATTAACCGGCTGCTGCGCATGCCGCTAGGGCGCGCCTGGGAAGCCCTGCGTGAAGACGAAATCGCTTGCCGCTCATTGGGCCTCAGCCCGACCAAAATCAAGCTGACCGCCTTTACCATCAGCGCCGCCTTCGCCGGTTTTGCCGGTACGCTGTTTGCCGCGCGTCAGGGCTTTGTCAGCCCGGAATCCTTTACCTTCGTCGAGTCGGCCTTTGTATTGGCGATCGTGGTATTGGGCGGCATGGGGTCGCAGTTTGCTGTGATCCTGGCGGCGATTCTGCTGGTTGTGTCGCGCGAATTGATGCGGGATCTTAACGAATACAGCATGTTGCTGCTGGGTGCCCTGATGGTGTTGATGATGATTTGGCGGCCGCAGGGGCTGCTGCCGATGAAGCGGCCACAGTTAAAACTGAAGACGGCGGATATCCACGCAGGTAAGGGGGAGCAAGCATGAGCATGCAACCTTTACTGAAGGTCGAAGGGTTGTCGATGCGTTTCGGCGGCTTATTGGCGGTCAATAACGTGGCGCTGGAGCTCAATGAAGGCGAGATTGTTTCGCTCATCGGCCCGAATGGCGCGGGTAAAACCACGGTGTTTAACTGCCTGACCGGTTTCTACCGCCCGACCGGCGGCACCATCAAACTGCGCGAACGCCATCTGGAAGGGTTACCTGGCCAGACGATTGCCCGTATGGGCGTAGTGCGAACTTTCCAGCACGTGCGGCTGTTCCGTGAAATGACCGTGATTGAAAACCTGTTAGTTGCACAGCATCAACATCTGAAAAGCGGCGTTTTCGCCGGGCTGTTGAAAACCCCGGCCTTTCGCCGCGCCGAAGCCGACGCGCTGGAACGTGCCTCGGTGTGGCTGCAACGGGTTGGCCTGTTAGAGATGGCTAACCGGTCTGCAGGTAACCTGGCGTACGGCCAACAACGTCGCTTGGAGATTGCGCGCTGCATGGTTACACGGCCGGAGTTGCTGATGCTGGATGAGCCGGCGGCGGGTCTGAACCCGAAGGAAACCGACGAGTTGGATCACCTGATTATCGAACTGCGTCATCAGCATAAGGTCTCGGTGTTGCTGATTGAACACGATATGAAGTTGGTGATGGGCATTTCCGATCGCATCTACGTGGTAAACCAGGGTACGCCGCTGGCACAGGGCACTCCGGCAGAAATTCGTAACAACCCGGACGTGATCCGGGCGTATTTGGGGGAAGCTTAATGTTGTCATTTAATCAGGTGTCCGCCCATTACGGCAAAATCCAGGCGTTGCATCAGGTTAGCCTGAACATCAATCAGGGTGAGATTGTCACCCTGATTGGCGCGAACGGTGCCGGTAAAACCACGTTACTCGGCACGCTGTGCGGTGAACCGCGTGCCAGCGAGGGGAGTATCACTTTTCTCGATCAGGACATTACCCAGTGGCAAACGTCGCGCATCATGCGTGAGGCCGTGGCGATTGTGCCTGAAGGGCGGCGGGTGTTTTCGCGCATGACCGTGGAAGAGAATCTGGCGATGGGCGGTTTCTTTGCCGATCGTCATCAGTATCAGCAGCGAATTGAACGGGTATTCAGCCTGTTCCCGCGCCTGTTGGAGCGCCGTACTCAGCGCTCTGGCACCATGTCCGGCGGTGAACAGCAGATGTTGGCGATTGGTCGTGCGCTGATGAGCCAGCCGAAGTTACTGTTGCTCGATGAACCCTCTCTGGGGTTGGCGCCGATCATCATTCAGCAGATTTTTGACATTATTCAGCAACTGCGCGAAGAGGGTATGACGATCTTCCTGGTGGAGCAAAACGCCAATCAGGCGCTGAAATTGGCCGATCGTGGTTATGTACTGGAAAACGGGCGCGTGGTGTTGGAAGATACGGGAGCCGCATTGTTAGCAAACGAAGCAGTTAGGTCGGCGTATCTGGGCGGTTGAAATACCCGTCAAAGCCGTAGGGGACGAATATATTCGTCCCGAGTGATTCGGGCGCAATATACAGCGCCCCTACAAAGTTTTTAACGATTACGAGAAGAAGAAATGAACACAGAAGGGTTACTCGCGCAGCGCATCGTAAAAGTAAAAAGCTCGGCAATTCGTGAATTGCTCAAGCACAGTAAGATGGAAAATGTCATTTCGCTGGCGGGCGGCATCCCCTCTGATGCCCTGTTTGATTTCGAAGGGTTGAGTATCGCAACCCATCAGGCAATCACTGAGCAACCGAAGAGTGCCTTCCAGTATGGCTTGACCGAAGGTAGCCCAGTGCTGCGCGAGCGTATCTGTGCGCTGTGCGCCCAGCGCGGTGTTTCTGCTACCGCCGACGAAGTGATGGTGACTGCGGGTTCCCAGCAGGCGCTGGATCTGGTGATGCGTGCCATCGTTAACCCAGGCGACGTGTTTGTGGTGGAGCGCCCGACGTATCTGGCGGCATTGCAGACGCTGGAACTGGCAGAGGCCAACATCATGTCGGTGTCATCCGACAGTGATGGCATGGTGGTTGAAGAACTGGCAGAACTGCTCAAGACACAGCGCATTAAAGGTGTGTATGTTGTGCCTAATTTCGGCAACCCAAGCGGCATTACGCTGAGTGCACCGCGCCGCGAGCTGTTAGTGAAGCTGGCGGCCGAGCACAACTTCCTGATTATTGAGGATGACCCGTACGGTGAGCTGCGTTTCACCGACGAGCGTAACGCCACCTTGCACCAGGTTTCCCAACAGCTGCTGGGCCATACCGATAATATTATCTACACCTCGACCTTCTCCAAGATCCTGGCACCGGGCTTGCGTTTGGGTTGGGCGATTTTGCCGCCGTTTTTGCTGCATAAAGTGGCGATCATCAAGCAGGCGGCAGATCTGCATGCCAGTGCGTTGTCACAGAGCATTGTAGAATGTTATCTGGGACTGGATCGTTTACCGGCGCAGATCGAAAAGATCCGTGCGGCGTACAAGCAAAAAGGTGAGATCCTGGCTGGCCTGGTGGAGAAAGAGTTGGGCGAGCATATCAGCTTCGATATGCCGAAAGGCGGAATGTTCCTGTGGGCACGTTTCCGTCAGCCGTTCAACGCCACCGAATGGCTGAAAACCACTCTGCAACAGGGCGTGGTATTTGTGCCAGGAGAATACTTCTTCTCTGACAACCCGGACCGTTCGACTTTCCGCCTGTCGTTTGCCACGGCCACTGAACAGCAGATGCAAGAAGCTGTAGCCCGCCTGCGTCGCTCACTGTAATTCCCGCGGCGGCGGGGGAGTATTCCCTGCCGCTGACATCAAACCGCAACCTGCACTTCACCCTCTCGTCACATTACTGTCATCTCACGGTTATTTTTCTGTCATTCGAACATGGCATGTTAGCTTCCGAACAAAAAACTGATTCTTTTCGCTCACGCGCTTATTGCCCCAATAGATTTCACGTTGCAGCAAGGCGGCAACCGCCATAATTCCCTGGAGCTTACAGAGGTAAGTGACAGGAGTGATGAAGGGAAGCCAACGCAGCGGCAACTGGAAAGATGCAGGGGATACACCAGCTTTTTTCAGGAGTTAGGCATGCTCACCTACGCTATTCGCAAAACTACGCTGTGCGTCGCGTTGACCCTGGCGGTCAGCACTCATGCACTGGCGGCGACCGAAATCCCGTTCTGGCATTCGATGGAAGGCGAACTGGGTAAAGAAGTGGACTCCCTGGCGGACCGCTTTAACCAATCGCATCCCGACGTCAAAATTGTTCCGGTTTATAAAGGTAACTACGAACAGAACCTGGCGGCGGGCATCGCAGCCTATCGCTCTGGTAAAGCGCCGGCGATTTTGCAGGTGTATGAGGTGGGCACGGCAACCATGATGGCCAGTAAGGCGATCAAGCCAGTGTATGAAGTGTTTAAAGATGCCGGTATCAATTTTGATGAGTCGGTGTTCGTGCCGACGGTGGCAGGTTATTACACCGACAACAAGAGCGGTCACCTGCTGTCTCAGCCGTTCAATAGCTCTACCCCGGTACTGTATTACAACAAAGATGCCTTCAAAAAGGCTGGCCTGAACCCGGACCAGCCACCAAAAACGTGGCAAGAGCTGGCTGCGGATACCGCTAAACTGCGTGAAGCCGGTATGAAGTGCGGCTACGCGAGTGGCTGGCAGGGTTGGATCCAACTCGAGAACTTCAGTGCCTGGCACGGTGTGCCGTTCGCCACGGAAAATAACGGGTTCGGTGGCACCAGCGCTCAGTTGACGTTCAACAAACCGCTTCAGGTCAAGCATATCCAACTGCTGGAAGACATGAACAAGAAGGGTGATTTCACCTACTTTGGCCGTAAAGACGAATCTACCGAGAAGTTCTACAGCGGTGATTGCGCCATTACTACCGCCTCCTCCGGTTCGCTGGCAGATATTAAGCACTACGCCAAATTTAACTACGGTGTAGGCATGATGCCTTATGACGCTGATGCCAAAAATGCACCACAGAACGCCATCATTGGTGGCGCGAGTTTGTGGGTGATGAACGGCAAAGATGCCGCTACTTACAAGGGTGTCGCTGAATTCCTGCAGTATCTGGCCCAACCGGAAATCGCTGCCGAATGGCATCAGAAAACCGGTTATCTGCCGATCACAACCGCAGCGTACGACCTGACCAAGCAACAGGGCTTCTATGAGAAGAACCCTGGGGCTGATGTAGCAACGCGTCAGATGCTGAACAAGCCGCCATTGCCGTTCACCAAGGGCCTGCGTCTGGGTAACATGCCGCAGATCCGTACCGTCGTGGATGAAGAGCTGGAAAGCGTGTGGACCGGCAAGAAAACGCCACAACAGGCGCTGGATGCCGCTGTGCAGCGTGGTGATGTCCTGCTGCGCCGTTTCGAGTCTCAGACTAAGTAATAACGGCTACTGCGTTTCGCCATTCTGGGATTGGGCAGTGCTCGCTTTCCTCGTGGACGTTGTGTCCGCTCCGGAAGCCGTGCGCTGTCCGTACCCAGACTGGCTTTGCTCGCGACGCCATGGGCCGAGTCGTCCGTCTTTTGTCTTCATGAGTCCCTGATTATGAGCTCACATCGTCCCGGTTTCGGCTGTAGCTGGTTGCCCTATGTATTGGTGCTGCCGCAGCTGTTGATTACCGCAATCTTCTTCCTGTGGCCTGCCGGTGAGGCGCTGTGGTATTCAGTGCAAAGCCTCGATCCGTTTGGTCTGTCCAGCCAGTTTGTCGGGCTGGATAACTTTACTCAGTTGTTCCACGACCCGTACTACCTCGATTCGTTTTATACCACGCTGATTTTCAGTTTCCTGGTCGCAGGTATCGGGCTGGTGGTGTCGTTGTTCTTCGCCGCGTTGGTGGATTATGTGCTGCGCGGCAGCCGGATTTACCGGACGCTGATGATTTTGCCTTATGCCGTGGCCCCTGCGGTGGCGGCGGTGCTGTGGATCTTCCTGTTTAACCCGGGTCTGGGGTTGATTACCCACTTCCTCAATGGGGTGGGCTACAACTGGAACCATGCGCAGAACAGCGGACAAGCGATGTTCTTGGTGGTGCTGGCGTCGGTATGGCAGCAAATCAGCTATAACTTTCTGTTTTTCCTGGCGGCGTTACAGTCCATTCCGCGCTCTCTGGTCGAAGCGGCAGCCATTGACGGTGCTGGCCCGGTACGTCGTTTCTTCAACCTGGTATTGCCGTTGATCACGCCGGTGAGCTTTTTCCTGCTGGTCGTGAACCTGGTGTATGCCTTCTTCGATACCTTCCCGGTGATCGATGCCGCGACTGGCGGCGGGCCGGTACAGTCCACGACCACGTTGATCTACAAGATCTACCGCGAAGGCTTTGCGGGCCTGGATCTGTCCAGCTCAGCGGCGCAGTCGGTGATCCTGATGCTGTTGGTGATTGGTCTGACGGTGATCCAGTTCCGTTTTGTCGAACGTAAGGTGCGTTACCAATGATTGAGAACCGACGCGGGCTGGATATCTTCAGCCACGTAATGCTGATTATCGGCGTGCTGGTGGTGTTGTTCCCGCTGTACGTGGCCTTTGTCGCCGCTACGTTGGACGATAAAGAGGTGTTTCAAGTGCCGATGACCCTTATCCCGGGGGGGCATCTGTGGGAAAACATCAGCAACATTTGGCAGGGCGGTGTGGGCAACCTTAAGGTGCCGTTTTCGCTGCTGTTGCTCAATAGCGTGATCATGGCGTTGGCCATCACCTTCGGCAAAATTGTGGTGTCGGTGCTGTCGGCCTACGCCATCGTGTATTTCCGTTTCCCGCTACGCAGCCTGTTTTTCTGGCTGATATTCCTCACCCTGATGCTGCCGGTGGAAGTGCGCATTTTCCCAACGGTAGAGGTGATCTCCAACCTCAACCTATTGGACAGCTACACCGGCCTGACGCTGCCGCTGATGGCATCTGCGACGGCCACCTTCCTGCTGCGACAATTCTTTATGACGCTACCGGACGAGCTGCTGGAAGCCGCGCGTATTGATGGCGCTGGGCCGATGCGCTTCTTTTGGGACATCGTACTGCCTCTGTCGAAGACCAACCTGGCGGCGTTGTTTGTCATTACCTTTATCTACGGCTGGAACCAGTACCTGTGGCCGATCCTGATCACCAGCGATGCCTCAATGGGTACTGCGGTGGCGGGCATCAAAAGCATGATCTCCACCTCTGGTGCCCCGACCCAGTGGAATCAGGTTATGGCGGCGATGATTCTGACTTTAATCCCACCGTTGGCGGTGGTTCTTCTGATGCAGCGCTGGTTTGTGCGCGGTCTCGTCGACAGCGAGAAGTAATGAGAGAAATGTTCACATGGCAGGTTTAAAACTACAGGCAGTCACCAAATCCTACGACGGAAAAACGCCGGTGATTAAGCAGATCGATCTCGACGTGGCGGACGGTGAATTTATCGTGATGGTCGGTCCGTCCGGCTGCGGTAAATCGACGCTATTGCGCATGGTCGCCGGGTTGGAACGTACCACCAGCGGCGATATTTACATCGACAGCCAGCGCGTGACGGATATGGAGCCCAAAGATCGCGGCATCGCGATGGTGTTCCAAAACTACGCGCTGTATCCACACATGAGCGTGTATGACAACATGGCCTATGGCCTGAAAATTCGCGGTTTTGGCAAACAGCATATCCAACAACGGGTCGAAGACGCGGCACGTATTTTGGAGCTGGAGCCGCTGTTGCAACGCAAACCGCGTGAGCTTTCCGGTGGCCAGCGTCAACGGGTGGCCATGGGGCGCGCTATCGTGCGTGAGCCCGCGGTGTTTCTGTTTGATGAGCCATTGTCTAACCTGGATGCCAAACTGCGCGTGCAGATGCGTCTGGAATTGCAGCAATTGCATCGCCGACTGAAAACCACCAGCCTGTACGTGACGCACGATCAGGTGGAAGCGATGACGCTGGCGCAGCGGGTGATTGTGATGAACAAAGGCGTGGCGGAGCAAATTGGTACACCGAGCGAGGTTTATCAGCGCCCGGCATCGTTGTTTGTCGCCAGTTTTATTGGGTCACCGGCCATGAACCTGTTGCCCGGAACGTTGAGCGCTGACGGCAGCCAGCTGCGGTTGGCGGATGGCATGATGCTGAAATTACCGCAGGCAAAAGCACAGTGGGGGGGACGCCAGTTGACGCTCGGCATCCGCCCGGAGCATATTCAACTGGCCCCTGATGAACAGGGTGGCGTGCCCTTGACGATGCAAACGCTGGAGCTGTTGGGGGCGGACAATTTGGCTCATGGGCAGTGGGGCGGGCACGGTGTGATCGCCCGGCTTTCGCATGAGGCTATGCCGGCAGCGGGCAGCACGCTATATTTGCATCTGCCTGCACAGGCGCTGCACTTTTTTGATACCGATAGCGGATTACGGATGGAACAATGACCACAGCCTGGCCTTATCCACATATTGTCGCCCATCGCGGCGGCGGTTCTCTGGCGCCGGAAAATACCCTCGCGGCGATCGACGTTGGCGCGCGTCACGGCCACAAAATGATTGAGTTCGACGCGAAGCTGGCGCAGGACGGGCAAATTTTTCTCTTGCATGACGACACCCTGGATCGCACCAGCAACGGCTGGGGTGTGGCGGGTGAGTTACCTTGGGACAAGCTGGTTCAACTCGATGCAGGCAACTGGTATAACTCCGCCTACAAGGGCGAACGTTTGCCTTTGTTGTCTGAGGTGGCTGAACGCTGTTTGCAGCATGGCATGATGGCGAACATTGAAATCAAACCCACTACCGGCAGTGACGACGAAACAGGTCGGGTGGTGGCGCTGGCAGCACGCCTGCTGTGGCAGGGGCAGACCGATCCTTTGCTCTCTTCGTTCTCGGTTGAAGCGCTTGAGGCGGCACAGCGCACCGTACCGGAATTGCCGCGTGGTTTGTTGCTGGATGAGTGGGATGACAACTGGCAAGCGCTGACACAACGGTTGGGTTGTGTGTCATTACACATCAACCATAAAGAGCTGACTGCCGAACGCGTTGCGGCACTGAAAGCCGCAGGCTTGCGCATTCTGGTTTATACCGTTAACCAGCCGGCGCGTGCGCGCCTGCTGTTGAACTGGGGCGTTGATTGCATTTGTACTGACCGGATCGATTTAATCGGGCCTGATTTTCCAAACGGTTAACCTCTGTTGACAGGCGTCGGCAGCGGCGCCTGGGGTACCGAAGGTGTGGTGCGATCGAACGGGTTGCGCGGTTGGTTACCATTTGGCAGCAGTTGGCCACCGTTCGGCGATTTTCGCAGCAATTGTTGTTGGTTGTTGTCAAATTGCCGCTGTTGCTGCAAACGGCGCTGATCCAACTGCTGGTTATTCAGCATACGCTGTTGTTGTACGTGTTGATTACGTTGGTTGAGAAACTGCTGCTGCGAGCTGAGATCGGTGACACCGTTGGCCGCAGTGGCCAATCCTGACAGTAATAACAGGCTGTACAGCATGTGATAGCTTTTCATGGTATTTACCTCGACTTCGTTTTCATTAAGCCTAACCTATTGGTGAAAACTTGCTGATAGTTTGTATTTTGCGCAGATGTAAACTGCCTTTTCGTCGCGACCTATCCCGCCTTCCGTTACAATCGCCCTTTCCGACTTTCTAGGGTGAACCCATCGTGCTGCTTCTGGTAATTACTACCATCCTGTGGGCGTTCTCTTTCAGCCTCATTGGCGAATATCTGGCGGGCCATGTCGACAGCTGGTTCTCGGTGCTGATGCGCATTGGCCTGGCTGCACTGGTGTTCCTGCCTTTCCTGCGTTGGCGCAATATAAAACCGAAAGTAATTCTGATGTACATGCTGGTGGGGGCCTGTCAGCTTGGCATCATGTACCTGTTCAGCTTCCGTGCGTACATGTATTTAACTGTGCCAGAATTCTTGCTGTTTACCGTACTGACGCCGCTGTATGTCACGCTGATTTACGATCTGATCAGCGGTCAACGCTTGCGCTGGAGCTATGTGCTCAGTGCATTGCTGGCGGTATTGGGGGCGGCGATCATCCGCTACCATCAACTGAGTGAACATTTCTGGTGGGGATTACTGCTGGTGCAGGCGGCGAATATCAGCTTTGCCATCGGCATGGTGGGTTATAAGCGCT
Organism: Serratia sp. NPDC087055; assembly: GCF_044900985.1. Lineage (NCBI taxonomy): Bacteria > Pseudomonadati > Pseudomonadota > Gammaproteobacteria > Enterobacterales > Yersiniaceae > Serratia > Serratia sp. NPDC087055. The sequence goes on along the minus strand of NZ_JBJDOG010000004.1, from coordinate 28,898 downwards.
TGATGGAAGTGCACCCGTTACCACAGCATACCGCGTTTTCCTGGTTCTACCTGGGGGCGTTAGTGGTGGCGGTGGTAGCCTGGTGCTTGTGGGGCAACCCAAATCAGTTACCGACGACCAATCTGCAATGGGGCATTCTGGTGTGGCTGGGCGTGGTGGCCTCCGGGCTGGGTTATTTCATGTGGAACTACGGCGCAACGCAGGTGGATGCAGGAACCCTGGGTATCATGAATAACATGCATGTGCCTGCTGGGTTGTTGGTAAATCTGGCCATCTGGCAGCAACAGCCACACTGGCCAAGTTTTATTATCGGTGGGGCAGTGATTGTTGCTTCGCTGTGGGTACATCGCCGCTGGGTGGCGCCCAAAATAATCAGTAAATAGACAGGGCTCCCCAAGCGCAGGAAGCCCTTATCGTCAAGGTTGTGAAGCCAGCGGTTTAACGCTGGCGACACCGGCGCCTGGGCGTTCGGCATCACGCACGAAAGGCAGATGATTACAGGCGTGCTGGCGTGCCGAACGGATAAAGGCTTCCGTTACTGCCTGCCGTTGCTCCCCGTCGCGCACGGCGGCATACAAGCGGCTCCACAGACCGTCGCCCAGGGTTTTGGTCACAACCAATCCCTGGCGCTCAAAGCTTTCCACCACCCAGTGCGGCAACGCTGCAATCCCCATCCGTGCTGACACCATCTGGATAAGCAACAGGGTGTTATCCACGTTTTTCAATGCCGGGTTAATGCCTGCCGGTTGCAGGAAATGGCGCCAGATATCCAACCGTTGGCGCTGTACCGGATAAATCATCAACGTTTCGTCGCTCAAATCCTCAGGCGTAATGTGCAACTTGCTGGCCAGCGGATGATCCGGTGCCAACACCAGTCGCACTTCGAAATCAAACATCGGCGAATAGTGCAGACCGCTGCGCGGCAGAATATCGGAGGTCAGTACCAGATCCAGTTCACCCTGTTGCAAGGCGGGTTGAGGATCAAAGGTGACGCCAGACTTGAAGTCCATCACGACCTGCGGCCAGCTCTGACGGAAATTATCCAACGCTGGCGTCAGCCACTGAATACAACTGTGGCACTCGATGGCGATACGCAACGTTGTCTGATGAGGTTCGTGACACGCCTGCAACGCCTGCTGAATTTGCGGCAGCACCTGTTCTGCCAGCTGCAACAGGATCTCTCCCTGCGCGGTAAAGCGCAGCGGTTGGCTCTTGCGAACGAACAGTTTGAAGCCCAGACGTTGCTCCAGATCGCTGAACTGATGTGACAGTGCAGACTGTGTCTGATGGAGTTGGGCCGCAGCGGCCGCTAGCGAACCGGTATTGCGCAGAGCCTGCAGCGTCCGTAAGTGTTTCAGTTCGATCATGAGAGTCCTTCACAGTGACAGTGAATAAATTGCGCTTGTGGTGAATACAGTACCTGCGGATTATGGATGTGTAAACATCTGGACGGCTAAATGGGGAATATGACGATGGCAATTTTAAATCACACACTGGGTTTTCCTCGCGTTGGGCTACGACGTGAACTGAAAAAAGCACAGGAAAGCTACTGGGCAGGCAGCTCAACGCAGGAAGAACTGCTGGCAGTTGGCCGCGAGCTGCGTGCTCGTCATTGGCAACAGCAACAGCAGGCCGGGGTGGATTTGGTGCCGGTCGGCGATTTCGCTTGGTACGACCATGTATTAACCACCAGTTTACTGCTGGGGAACGTACCGGCGCGTCATCAGAATCAAGACGGTTCCATCGATCTCGATACCTTGTTCCGTCTTGGCCGTGGTCGCGCGCCGACCGGGGAACCGGCAGCAGCGGCGGAAATGACCAAATGGTTTAATACCAACTACCACTACATGGTGCCTGAGTTCCATAAAGGCCAGCAGTTCAAATTGGGTTGGACTCAATTACTGGACGAAGTTGACGAAGCCTTGGCCTTGGGCCACAAAATTAAACCGGTGCTGCTGGGCCCGGTAACCTACCTGTGGTTGGGCAAAGTGAAGGGCGAGCAGTTTGACCGCCTGTCGCTGCTGAAAGAGATCCTGCCGGTTTATCAGCAGGTGTTGGCGGAACTGGCAAAACGCGGCGTTGAATGGGTGCAGATCGACGAACCTGCGCTGGTGCTTGAACTGCCACCAGAATGGCTAAATGCCTTCAAACCGGCTTATGACGCGCTGCAGGGCCAGGTCAAACTGTTGCTGACGACCTACTTCGACAGCATTGGTCACAACCTGGATACCGTCCGTGAACTGCCGGTACAGGGGCTGCATGTTGATCTGGTTGCCGGGCACGATGATATCGCCGCCTTAAACCAGGCTCTGCCAAAAGAGTGGCTATTATCTCTGGGCGTCATTAATGGGCGCAACGTTTGGCGCGCCGATCTGAGCACCTGGTTCGAACGCCTGCACCCCTTGGTTGGCAGCCGCCCGTTGTGGATTGGTACCTCTTGTTCACTGCTGCACAGCCCAATCGATCTCAGCGTAGAAACCCGCCTGGATGAAGAAGTGAAAAGCTGGTTTGCCTTCGCCCTGCAAAAATGTGCCGAAGTGGCTCTGCTGAGCGCGGCACTGAATGCGCCTGGCGCCGCCAAACAGGCTGAGCTGGACGCCTACAGCGCGCCAATCCGTGCCCGCCGTCAATCCAGCCGCGTGCACAATGCGCAGGTAGGCCAGCGTCTGGCTGCGATTACCGCACAGGACAGCGAACGCCAGCGCCCTTACGCCGAACGTGCTCAGGCACAGCGTGAGCGCTTCAATCTGCCGGCCTGGCCGACAACCACTATTGGTTCATTCCCACAAACTACCGAAATTCGTGGCCTGCGTTTGGACTTCAAGCAGGGGCGCCTGGACGGCAGCAACTACCGCACCAGCATCAGCGAACACATCAAACAGGCGATCGTTGAACAAGAACGTCTGGGTCTGGATGTGTTGGTACACGGCGAAGCCGAGCGTAATGACATGGTGGAATATTTCGGCGAGAACCTCGACGGCTTCGTCTTCACGCAAAACGGCTGGGTGCAAAGCTACGGTTCCCGTTGCGTGAAGCCGCCAGTCATTATCGGAGATATCAGCCGACCGCAAGCCATCACCGTTGAGTGGGCGAAGTATGCCCAGTCGCTGACAGACAAGCCGGTAAAAGGCATGTTGACCGGTCCGGTGACCATTCTTTGCTGGTCATTCCCGCGTGAGGACGTGACCCGTGAAGTGATTGCCAAACAGATCGCTCTGGCGCTGCGTGATGAAGTGGAAGATCTGGAAAAGGCCGGTATCGGTATCATCCAGATTGATGAACCTGCACTGCGTGAAGGTCTGCCGCTGCGTCAATCTGACTGGGCAGCTTACCTGAACTGGGCGGTAGATGCGTTTAAACTGAATGCCGCTGTGGCGCAAGATGACACGCAGATCCACACCCACATGTGTTACTGCGAGTTTAACGACATCATGGATTCGATTGCCGCGTTGGATGCTGACGTGATCACCATCGAAACCTCGCGTTCCGATATGGACCTGTTGGAAGCCTTCAAAGAGTTTGAGTATCCAAACGAAATCGGCCCGGGCGTGTATGACATTCACTCGCCAAACGTGCCAAGCGTGGAATGGATCGAAGCGTTGTTGCGTAAGGCCGCGCAGAACATCCCGGCAGAGCGCCTGTGGGTTAACCCAGACTGCGGCCTGAAAACCCGCGGTTGGCCGGAAACCCGCCAATCATTGGCCAACATGGTGTTGGCTGCACAGCGCTTGCGTGAGCTGCAGGATTAATCGTCGCAAAAAATGGAGTGAGGGGTTGATGTGATGATTCAGGGCGCCTCGGCGCCCTTTCTTATGCCCTCAGCCGTTGCTGAGGGACTGGGCGTTATTTAATGCCAGGTACGCCATGCTGAGCAAACCATGCCAGCATGCGCTGCCAGCCATCTTCTGCCGCTTCGGCGTCATAACTTGGACGGTAGTCGGCATTGAAGGCGTGGCCGGCTTCAGGGTAAACCACGATTTCTGCGCTGGCGTTAGCCGCACGGATCGCCTGGCGCATGCTCTCTACGGTATCCAGTGGGATACTGCTGTCCTGACCGCCGTACAGCCCAAGCACGGGGGCGGAGAGCTGCGTGGCGATATCGACCGGAAACTTTGGCGAGTTAAGCGTTTTTTCACCCACCAGTTTGCCATACCAAGCGACGGCAGCCTTTAACTGCGGGTTATGGGCCGCATACAGCCAGGTAATACGCCCGCCCCAGCAAAAACCGGTAATGGCCAACTTGCCTGCGTCCCCGCCGTGACGGGTCGCCCAATGTGCTGCATGATCCAAATCCGCCAATACCTGGCGATCTGGCACTTTGTTCACCAGCTTTTGAAACAGTTCACCGATGTCGGTGTAATCTTTGGCATCCCCCTGACGGAAATACAGCTCAGGTGCAATCGCCAGATAGCCTTGCTTTGCCAAACGACGGCACACGTCCTGGATATGTTCATGGACGCCAAAAATTTCCTGTACCACCAGCACAACCGGGAATGGGCCACTGTGATCTGCCGGTTTGGCGATATAGGCCGGCAGATTGTCGCCCTGCGAAGGAATGGTGGTTTCCCCTGCATGAATGCCTTGTTCATCGGTAAGAATGGTTGAGGCAGCCAACGGTGTTACGGCAGGGGTGAATCCCCCCTGAGCCTGTTTTAATGTCATCACATGATCGGTTTTCATTGCGGTCTCCGTGCAATAGAGAAAAGCGCTGAGATTAACTATAGGAAAGATTACGCGTTATTGGCATCGAGTTGAGCATTTTCGGTCAAGTCTGTAAAAAATGGTTAATTATCTGGCTTTACTGCATTTTTGTTGTCTTTTTATCATGCTATTACGCATGTTGACACCTAGGAGTGCCATAAGGTGCGTTAGCTGCCGTTTATATGGCTAAGTTGCCGATAAACGGGGCGTATTTTCTGAGGTCGCGTAAATAGTGGGCTAGAGTACAGGCCTTTGTGATCGGAGACGCACCGCGGGAAACGGCCGTACAGTTTGTCAGCTAGACTTGTGGCAACTGAGGCGCACATATCGGCCTTTTGGCTTATTTTTGTGACTATAGTCACGAAAATTATGTAGATTGCATTTTGTTTCTTTATTCAAAGTGATGGTCGTCACTAAATTGAGTGGCGATTTTCAGTAGAGTACTTTTTTGTTCCTCCCAATAAACATGATCTATGAGGAGTCTCGCATGTCTCAATCTGACGTTTTTCATCTCGGCCTCACTAAAAACGATTTACAAGGGGCCCAGCTTGCCATCGTTCCTGGCGATCCACAGCGCGTAGAGAAAATTGCCAAGCTGATGGAAAATCCGGTGCATCTGGCTTCCCATCGTGAATTTACCTCATGGCGTGCAGAGCTGGACGGTAAGGCCGTTATCGTCTGCTCCACCGGTATCGGTGGCCCGTCTACGTCTATCGCCGTTGAAGAGCTGGCGCAGTTGGGTATCCGGACCTTCTTGCGTATCGGCACCACGGGCGCGATCCAGTCAAACATCAATGTCGGTGACGTGCTGGTGACCACTGCGGCAGTTCGCCTTGATGGCGCAAGCTTGCACTTTGCACCGATGGAATTCCCGGCCGTGGCCGATTTCACCTGTACCACGGCATTGGTCGAAGCGGCTAAAGCTGCGGGTGCGACCACGCACATTGGCGTTACCGCGTCTTCCGATACCTTCTATCCAGGTCAGGAACGTTACGATACCTACTCCGGCCGGGTTGTTAGCCGTTTCAAAGGCTCGATGGAAGAGTGGCAGTCGATGGGTGTAATGAACTATGAAATGGAATCGGCCACGCTGCTGACCATGTGTGCAAGCCAGGGCCTGCGTGCGGGTATGGTTGCCGGTGTGATCGTTAACCGCACCCAGCAAGAAATCCCGAACGCGGAAACCATGAAAAACACCGAAAGCAAAGCGGTGCAGATCGTGGTTGATGCGGCACGCCGCCTGCTGTAATTCCTCTGCAATTCAACGGGCCGTCCCGCGGCCCGTTTTGTCATTCAGTCGTAATCTGTTACGGTTATAACCCATCGTCTTTCACGTTGCAGCGTTGTTGGCTGCCGTCAGTTATGTGGCCCGTTCTTGGGTCAAACCCCTTACGGGGCCGCTGCGAGCAGCGTTCAAGTCTGCTCCCGGCAGATTTGTCACCCCAGTGACTTACCTGAGTAAGCGCCTGAGGGTGCCCGACCTGGCCACCTCTTTAATCCGTTGAGCCCGGTTCTACCGATGCTATCAGAGGTTGCGTTTTTTCAGACAGTAACAACGAGGACGTCTATGACCGCTCAGATCCTGCTTCATCCTTCATTGGCACCGCTTGATGGCGGCATTAATTTTCGTGATCTTGGGGGCAATAGCGTCACCGATGGTCGCCGTATCAAACGTGGCCTGTTGTTTCGTTCCGGCTCGCTAGAGCGCCTGACGGAAAATGACTGCACTTTCTTGGCCGGCGTGCCTGTTCGTTCGGTGCTGGATTACCGTGATGCCGATGAAGTGCAGGCCAAGCCTGATGTTCTGTGGCGCGGTGCCGATTACCATCATTTCCCGGCCAACCCGCTGAGCAATGAAGTCAACGCCAATTTGGAAAAGCTAAACAGTGAAACGCTCGCCGGTTTCGATGCCCAAATGTTTATGCTGGAACTGTACCGCCGATTACCGTTCGGCAATGCGGCGTATAAACAGTTGGCACAACTGCTGAGCAAGGCGGATCACGGGGCGATCGTCCAGCATTGTGCGGTCGGCAAGGATCGCACGGGGATAGGATCGGCGTTGGTGTTATTTGCACTGGGAGCTGATGAAGCGACGGTTGTGGAAGATTACCTGTTAACTGAAACCACGCTGGCAACGTTCCGTGAACACATGCTGGATCAACTGTCGATTCGCCTGAATGATTCTGCGTTGAAACAGTTTGCTTACGTGCTCAGCGCCCGTGAAGAGTTCCTGATGACTGCACTGAGTTGTATTCGTGAGCAACATGGCTCTACCGATCGTTGGCTTGAAGCGGAATACGGCTTGGGCCAGGAACAGCGTGAAGCGCTGCAGGCGTTTTACCTCGAGTAAACCGTGCTGATGTTTAACCGGGGTTTAATCTGCCCCGGCTGGCATTCAGTATTCTTGGGGGATAAATCCCATATCAGGAGCCTGTATTGAGCCTCAATGACATTATCCACTGGGTCAGCGAAACCGTGCGCCAGCACGAAAACTGGGCCATCCCGATTATCTTCTTCTTGGCATTTGGCGAATCGCTGGCTTTCTTGTCGCTGTTGTTACCGGCTACGGTGATTTTGCTCGCCTTGGGGGCGCTGATTGGCGAAAGCGGCATCGCATTTTGGCCGATTTGGGCTGCTGCGGCTGCCGGTGCATTCTTCGGCGATTGGCTTTCTTACTGGATTGGCTACCACTATCAGGATCGCGTTGCGCACATGTGGCCGCTATCGCGCAATCCGCAATTATTGACGCGGGGCCATGCGTTTTTTGAACGTTGGGGTGTCCTGGGTATTTTCATCGGTCGCTTTTTCGGCCCATTGCGTGCCGTGGTACCGCTGGTTGGTGGCATTTGCGGCATGCCCCAGCGTTATTTCCAGGTGGCCAATGTCACGTCGGCGATGATCTGGGCGTTCGGTATCCTCGCGCCGGGTGCGTTTGGCATTAAATGGTTAAGCCAGTGGTTTAGCTAATCTTTAGCTGAGTTGCGCAGCGTTTCGCAATATTACGCCATCGAGACACAATCAAGCTGGACATCCATACAGCCTCCCCTTAACGTGACGGGCAATAGGCGTATAAAAAGCCGGAACAGTCAGGTGTAACAGGAGGCAGGGTGGATACCAGTTTAATTTACGGTATAGGTGGGGTAGCTATCGGTCTGCTATTGGGGTGGCTTATTGCCAGCTTGCGCGTGCAACAGACACAGGCACTGCATGAAACCGAGCTACGACTGCTGGAACAATCGCTGCAACAGGCACAGCAGGAAACCGCATCCCGACAGGAAGTACTGCAGCGTAATGAGCAACATATGCGCCAGACTGAGCTGGAATTACGCAATCTGCACAGTCAGTTGGCGGCCGGGCATGAAAAGCTTCAGCAGCTTAATCACTGGCGTACCGAATGTGAGCAGTTGAACCAGGAACTGCGAGCCCAACGTGAAGTGAACAGCGCTCAGGAAGCCGAGTTGCGTGAGGTGATAATCCGTCTGGAAGAAACCCGTATGGCGGCGGAGGAAAAACAGCGTCTATTGATTAACAGCGAACAACGCCTCACCACCCAATTCGAAAATTTGGCCAACCGCATTTTTGAACATAGCGGGCGCAAGGTGGACGAACAGAATAAGCAAAGCTTGGATCGCCTGTTGCTGCCGCTGCGTGAGCAACTGGACGGTTTTCGCCGTCAGGTGCAGGACAGTTTCGGCCAGGAAGCACGCGAACGCCATACTTTGACCCACGAAATACGTAATCTGCAGCAGCTCAATGCGCAGATGGCGCGCGAAGCCATCAACCTCACCAAGGCTTTGAAAGGGGATAATAAAACTCAGGGTAACTGGGGTGAGGTGGTACTGAGCCGGGTGCTCGAAGCCTCTGGCCTGCGTGAGGGACATGAGTATGAAACCCAGGTTAACGTGCGGGTGGATCACCAGAGCCGCATGCAACCCGATGTGATCGTGCGTTTGCCTCAGGGCAAGGACGTGGTGATCGATGCAAAAATGTCGTTGGTGGCCTACGAACGTTACTTCAATAGTGAAGATGAAGCAGAGCGTGAGGCGGCGTTGAATGAACATATTGCTTCGTTGCGCGGCCATATCCGCCTGCTTGGACGCAAGGATTACCAGCAATTGCCTGGCCTGCGTTCGCTGGACTACGTGCTGATGTTTATTCCAGTGGAGCCGGCCTTCCTGTTGGCTATCGACCGTGAGCCGGAGCTGATTAGCGATGCACTAAAACACAACATCATGCTGGTCAGCCCAACCACGCTATTGGTGGCATTACGCACCATCACCAATCTTTGGCGCTATGAGCATCAGAGCCAGAATGCACAACGCATTGCTGACCGGGCGGCACGGCTGTATGACAAAATGCGGCTGTTCGTTGATGATATGTCGTCGCTGGGACAGAGCCTGGACAAGGCCCAGGGGAGTTATCGTCTGGCAATGAACAAACTGAGCGAAGGCCGTGGTAATCTTATCGGGCAGACCGAGGGGTTCCGCGCACTGGGGGTTGAGGTGAAAAGGCCGATCAATCCGCTGCTGGCTCAGCAGGCCAGTGCGCAGCATGATGAAGAATTTGAGGCGGCGGACGACGATAACGTTGACGCGCTGCCGGAGGCGGAAGGCGACGACGCCGTCGAGGAGCCACGCTCCGCATCGCAGGGATGACAACCGCTGCGAGGTGGGGTATTCCGTGGGGTTCTGGTACACTCCACCACACTAAATTGACTGAATAGCAGGCAGGACAATGGCAGATCAACCGCAGGAAACCACCGATTTCGGTTTTCGCACCGTAGCTCGAGACGAAAAGCAGGCCATGGTGGCAGACGTTTTTCATTCGGTAGCCGCAAAGTATGACGTGATGAACGACCTGATGTCGTTTGGCATCCACCGTATCTGGAAGCGTTTTACCATTGATTGCAGCGGCGTGCGCCGTGGGCAGCGGGTGTTGGATCTGGCCGGTGGCACCGGTGACCTGGCCGCCAAGTTCTCTCGCATGGTCGGTGAACAGGGGCAGGTGGTGCTGGCGGACATTAACGATTCCATGCTGAAGATGGGGCGCGAGAAACTGCGCGATCGCGGCATTGTCGGCAACATCAGCTACGTACAGGCCAATGCCGAAGCGTTGCCGTTCCCTGATAACTATTTTGACTGCATCACCATTTCCTTTGGCCTGCGCAACGTCACCGACAAAGACAAAGCGCTGCGCTCGATGTTCCGTGTGCTCAAGCCAGGTGGCCGTCTGTTGGTGTTGGAGTTCTCCAAACCCTTGCTGGCACCACTGAGCAAAGCCTATGACGCCTACTCGTTCCACGTGCTGCCGAAAATCGGCGAGCTGGTGGTCAAGGATCCGGAAAGCTACCGCTATCTGGCCGAGTCGATCCGCATGCATCCCGATCAGGAAACGCTGAAGGGCATGATGGGGGCCGCCGGTTTTGACAACGTGACCTATTTTAACCTGACCGGCGGTATTGTGGCCCTGCACCGTGGCTTCAAGTTCTGATATGGATATGCCGATGCTGTTAACCCCGTTGTTGACCGGCGTACTGGAAACATCCCTCAACAGCCTGCTGTTCCGCGATCGCAGCATGAAGGCGGCCCGTCAGCGGCTGGCCGGCAAGGTTTTGCGTATTGAGCTGCAGGAACTTGCCTCTCCGCTGGTGTTGATCTTCAGTGAACAGCGTGTGGATGTGCTTGGCCAGTCTGATGACACTGCCGACTGCACGGTGCGCAGCCGTATTTCGGTGCTGCTTAAATTGCGGGATCGCCAACAGCTTTCGCCATTGATGCGCAGCGGCGACTTGATTGTCGAAGGCGACATTCAGGTCGTGCAACAACTGGTTGGGTTGCTTGATCTGGCAGAGTGGGATCCGGCGGAATGGCTGGCACCTTACATTGGCGATATTGCCGCGCAGGGTGTCACGCAGGTTCTGGGCAAGGGCGCGAACCTGTTGAAAGCCGGCTTACAGCGTCAGCAGCATTATGTTGCTGAAACACTGACGGAAGAGTGGCGTGTGGCACCGGGCCCATTGGAAGTTGTGTGGTTCAATGAAGAGGTTGATGCCACCGTTCGCAACGCCGATGCGCTGATTGCCCGTATGGACAAGTTGGAGGGTAAACGATGACCCCTGGCGAACTACGCCGCCTGTATTTGATCGTCCGCGTTTTTCTCAGCTATGGCCTGGATGAACTGATCCCCAAGATGCGTTTGACGTGGCCACTGCGATTTGGCCGCCGTCTGCTTTTCTGGATGCCAAACCGCCATGCAGATAAACCCTTGGGTGAGCGTCTGCGTCTGGCTTTGCAGGAGTTGGGGCCGGTATGGATTAAGTTTGGTCAGATGATGTCTACCCGTCGCGACCTGTTCCCACCACAGATCGCCGATCAACTGACGTTGTTGCAGGACCGGGTTGCTCCTTTCGACGGTGCGCTAGCGCGTAAGCATATTGAATTGGCGATGGGCGGCCCGCTGGAAACTTGGTTTGATGATTTTGACCAACAGGCGCTGGCCTCGGCATCGATAGCCCAGGTGCATACCGCGCGGCTAAAAACGACCGGGCAGGAAGTGGTGCTGAAGGTGATTCGGCCGGATATCGGGCCAATCATCAAGGCCGATGTGCGCCTGATGTATCGTTTAGCGGCTTGGGTGCCCAAGCTGATGCCGGATGGTCGACGTCTGCGTCCGCGAGAAGTGGTGCGCGAGTATGAAAAGACTTTGCTGGACGAGCTGAATCTGCTGCGTGAAGCGGCTAACGCCATCCAGTTGCGTCGCAATTTCGACGGTAGTCCTATGTTGTACGTGCCGGAAGTGTATTCGGACTACTGCCGCGAAAGCGTGCTGGTCATGGAACGCATTTACGGCATCCCTGTTTCGGATATTGAGACGCTGGAAAAGCAGGGCACCAACATGAAACTGTTGGCTGAACGCGGGGTTCAGGTATTCTTTACCCAGGTCTTCCGTGACAGCTTCTTCCATGCAGACATGCATCCCGGTAATATTTTCGTCAGCTATGAACATCCTGAAGATCCCTGCTATATCGGCATCGACTGCGGTATTGTTGGCTCGTTGAACAAGGACGATAAACGCTATCTGGCGGAAAACTTTATTGCCTTCTTCAATCGTGATTACCGCAAGGTTGCGGAGTTGCATGTTGATTCTGGCTGGGTACCGCGCGATACCAACGTCGAGGATTTTGAGTTCGCTATCCGTACCGTGTGTGAGCCGATCTTCGAGAAGCCGTTGGAGGAAATTTCGTTTGGCAACGTGCTGTTGAACCTGTTCAATACCGCGCGTCGATTCAATATGGAAGTGCAACCGCAACTGGTGTTATTGCAGAAGACCTTGCTGTATGTTGAAGGTCTGGGCCGACAGCTTTACCCACAGTTGGATTTGTGGACGACGGCCAAGCCGTTCCTGGAAAGCTGGATGCGTGACCAGGTCGGTATACCGGCAGTGATCCGCGCCCTGAAAGAAAAAGCGCCGTTTTGGGCAGAGAAACTGCCTGAACTGCCTGAATTATTTTACGATAGTCTGCAACAGCATAAGCTGTTGCAACAAAGTGTTGATAAGCTGACTAATCAGATGCAGGCCCAGCGTGTTCGTCAGGGACAATCGCGTTATTTGTTCGGCGTTGGCGCTACACTGATAGTCAGCGGTACGATTTTGCTATTGGGCGAGGTTGCTGTATTCCCCGCATGGCTGATAGCAGCCGGCATCGTTTCCTGGCTGATAGGCTGGAAGCGAACTGCCTGAATTGGTTAGAAACTCTGGTAAAATCTGCCGTATAATGCGACGGATTTTGAAAAAACCCTGTAAAAATAGAGGTAATTGCAATGGGCGGTATTAGTATTACGCAATTGTTGATCATCGCAGTGATCGTGGTGCTGCTGTTTGGTACCAAAAAGCTCCGTACCTTGGGGTCCGATCTCGGTGCATCAATCAAGGGTTTCAAAAAGGCGATCGGCGATGACAACACGCCGCCGACCAACACGGCTGAGAAAAGCAGCCTGGATGACGCTGACTTCACGGCCAAGCCTATTACCGATAAGCAGCCGGAAGTGAAAGCGGAAGAGTCGAAGAACAAAGAGCAGGTATAAACCGTGTTTGACATTGGGTTTAGTGAACTGTTGCTGGTTCTGGTTATTGGCCTGGTGGTACTCGGGCCGGAACGGCTACCGGTAGCGGTAAGAACAGTTTCGGGCTGGATCCGCGCGCTGCGTTCGTTGGCGGCTTCGGTGCAGAACGAACTTACTCAGGAACTGAAACTGCAGGAACTGCAGGACAGCCTGAAAAAGGTAGAGAAGGCAGGCATGCAGAATTTGTCGCCAGAGTTAAAGGCGTCAATGGATGAGCTGAAAGACGCGGCGGAATCGCTGAAACGTTCTTATCAGGGCGACAGCAAGACCGAGCCAGCACACACTATTCATAACCCTCTGGTCACCGACCCGGAAGCCATTCATGACGGCGTGACGCCGGCAGAGGCTGCGGCTGTTGCGTCGTCTCCGGCTGCAGTACCGGAGCCGGCGGTTACGGCAACGCCGCAGGTTGAACAGCCGGCAATCACGCCCGCTAAACAACCGGTAGCGTCAGCCGTTCAGGCAAACCCAGAACCTGTTGCGGATAAAACCCCCGCGTCTCACCAACCTAGTGGCGATCGTTAAAACATGGCTGTTGAAGATACCCAACCCCTTATCAGTCATCTGATAGAACTGCGTAAGCGGTTGTTAAACTCAATTATCAGCATACTGGCGATCTTCCTGGTGCTGGTGTTTTTCGCCAATGACATCTATCAACTGGTGTCTGCACCGTTGATCAAGCAGCTACCTGCCGGCGCGAGCATGATCGCCACCGACGTGGCCTCACCGTTCTTCACGCCGATCAAGTTGACCATGATCGTTTCGGTGTTTGTCGCTGCACCCGTGATTCTGTATCAGGTCTGGTCATTTATCGCACCGGCGTTATACAAGCATGAACGCCGATTGATGATGCCCTTGTTGGTGTCGAGCAGCCTGCTGTTTTATCTCGGCATGGCGTTTGCCTACTTTATCGTGTTCCCGTTGGCGTTTGGTTTTTTTGCCAAGACCGCACCCGCCGGGGTGATGATTGCGACCGACATCAATAACTACCTTGATTTCGTCATGGCGCTGTTTATGGCGTTTGGCGTTGCGTTTGAGGTGCCTGTTGCCATTATTCTGCTGTGTTGGAGTGGCGTCACTTCACCGGAAGATTTGAAAAAGAAACGTCCGTACGTGTTGGTAGGGGCTTTCGTGGTTGGCATGTTGTTGACGCCACCGGATGTGTTCTCGCAAACCCTGCTGGCGATACCGATGTATCTGTTGTTTGAAGTGGGTGTGTTCTTTGCCCGTTTCTATACGGGTAAACGTCGTCCGCAGCCGGAAGAAGAAGATGAGGGCGATGAGCCCCCTGCATCTTGATTTCTGTTTGTCTAAAGCCGCCCGCTGGGCGGCTTTTACTTTGGGAAAACCATGTTTGATATCGGCGTCAATCTCACCAGTTCACAGTTTGCCAAAGACCGCTCAGCCGTGCTGGAGCGCGCACGCGTCGCCGGCGTGAAAGGGATGCTGATTACCGGTACGGATCTGCCGGAGAGTCAGGCCGCCAGTGAGCTGGCCCTGTTACATACCGGCTATTGTTGGTCCACCGCGGGCGTGCATCCACATCATGCCAGCAGTTGGGACGAGCGGGTTGCTGAACACATACATGAATTGGCCTCTCGGCCGCACGTCGCGGCAGTGGGTGAATGTGGTTTGGATTTTAACCGTAACTTTTCCACGCCAGAGCAACAAGAAAAGGCATTCAGCGCTCAACTTGCGTTGGCCGCAGAGCTGGCGATGCCGGTATTTCTTCATTGCCGCGATGCGCACGCACGTTTTGCCGCGCTGTTGGCATCCTGGTTAGATAAACTGCCCGCGGCAGTGGTGCACTGTTTTACGGGTACTGCTGAAGAATTAGAAGGCTGTTTGTCGCTAGGCTTGTCGATCGGTATTACCGGTTGGGTCTGTGATGAACGGCGTGGCTTGGAATTGCGTGCACTGCTACCGCAGATCCCGGCTGAGCGTCTGTTGTTGGAAACCGACGCCCCCTATCTGTTGCCCCGAGATTTACATCCGAAACCTGCATCTCGCCGCAACGAACCCTGTTTTTTGCCTCATATCGTCCGGCAGGTGGCCACCTGGCGACACGAAGACCCCGAATGGCTGGGGCAGAAAACTGATGAGAACGCCCGCCGGCTGTTCCGGCTGGAATGAGTTAGGAGAAAACTATGAGCTATGCATTTCCGGGTACCTTCCCAGGTCGTCGTATGCGCCGCGTGCGCCGTCATGATTTCAGCCGTCGCCTGGTGGCGGAGAATCAACTGACGGTTAACGATCTGATCTACCCGGTATTTGTCATGGAAGGCAATAACCGTCAGGAAGCCGTATCATCCATGCCCGGTGTATCACGCATGAGCATCGATCTGCTGATTAAGGAAGCGGAAACCATCGCCAAGCTGGGTGTGCCAGTGATCTCCCTGTTCCCGGTTATTGAGCCAGGCCTGAAGTCACTGCATGCGGAAGAAGCCTATAATCCAGATGGTTTGGTGCAACGTACGGTACGCGCGTTGAAAGACGCGGTGCCTGAATTGGGTATTTTGACCGACGTAGCGCTTGATCCTTACACCACTCACGGTCAGGACGGCATCATTGATGAGCAGGGTTATGTCATCAACGATATCACCAAAGAGATTCTGGTCCGTCAGGCATTGTCTCATGCGGAAGCCGGGGCAGAAATCGTGGCGCCAAGCGACATGATGGATGGCCGTATTGGTGCGATTCGCGATCGGTTGGAGCATCAGGGCCTGATTAATACTCAGATCATGGCTTACTCAGCAAAATATGCCTCTTGCTACTATGGCCCATTCCGCGATGCACTGGGCTCAAGCGGCAATCTGAAAGGCGGCAACAAGAAAACCTACCAGATGGACCCTGCCAACAGCGACGAAGCGTTACAGGAAATTGCGCAAGACCTGCAGGAAGGCGCGGATATGGTCATGGTTAAGCCGGGTATGCCTTATCTGGACGTTGTGCGCCGAGTGAAGGATACCTTTGGTGTGCCGACTTTTGCCTATCAGGTGTCTGGTGAATATGCGATGCACATGGCAGCGATTCAGAATGGTTGGTTGCAGGAACAGCCAGCGGTGATGGAATCGCTGATGTGCTTTAAACGCGCTGGGGCTGACGGTGTGCTGACCTACTTTGCCAAGCGAGTCGCTCAGTGGATGCATGACGACGCGATGCAACGCTAAGACAGCAGTAAGCAAAAAACAAAGGCGCCCTGGGCGCCTTTTTGCATTACAACTTTTGAAACTGCCGGTTATCGATACTCTGGGTAACCTGCTTGTTTATCAGGTTCAGTAGCAACATTGAACGTGCCTCGCCGTCAGGCTCAGTGTAAATGGCTTTGAGCCCTTCAAACATGCCGTCGACGATCAACACGCTATCGCCCGGTTGCGGTGTTTCCGGATCAAAGTAGGTTTCGCAGGTATGCGTCTGCAGCTCTTCGATGACCTTCTTCGGGATGGTGGCCGGCATTGAGCCAAAGCGCACGAAGTGGCTGACACCACGTGTTGCGCTGATGGTCGTGGTATGGATGCATTCCGGATTGAATTCCACAAACAGGTAGTTGGGGAACAGGGGTTCGCTGACCGCAATGCGTTTGCCGCGTACGATCTTTTCCAACGTAATGATTGGGCTCAGGCACTTCACTTCCTGCCGCTCCAGATGTTCCTGCGCCCGTAAAAGTTGGCCGCGTTTACAATACAGTAAGTACCAAGATTCCATAATTTCACATGCCTTTCTGCCAGCCGGTAAGCATATCAAAAGCCATTACGGATACATAGTGGTGCAAGTTTCAGCATGTAACTGCCGCTATCTACATGAATCATTAGCAATTAGCGAAGAGTCACACACTTATTCGCACGGCTCGGGTATAACAGAGGGCTAAAAATTTGTTACCGTCGCAGTATGCCTTGGCATGAGATTGCCAGATGTGACGCTATTCATCGTTTTTGATTGAGGGGGAGAAATGGAGTTGTTTCTGTTGAGTAACGGCAAGCTGTCCGGTGAGGATGAGCTGCTGGGCTATGCCAAGAACCACCTTTTGGCGATGATCGCACGTCGCGGTATCACGTCTGCCGTATTTATCCCTTATGCCATGATCCGCAGTGATTACGATCAGCGTGCGCAGGAGCTGTCGCAAACGTTGGGTATCAAAGTGACCAGCATTCACCATGCCGAGTCTCCCGCTGCCGCGGTTGAACAGGCGGAGTGCATTTTGGTCAGCGGCGGCAATACCTGGATGTTAAACCAGATGTTGCACGAGAAGGGTTTGATCATCCCGATCCAACGGGCTGTGCGTGAACGTAGCATACCCTATGTGGGCTGGAGTGCCGGTTGCAACGTTGCTACGCCGAGCATTCGTACCACCAATGACATGCCGGTGCGCAACAGCGTCGTGCTGCCGGCATTGAACCTGTTCCCGGTGCAGATCAACCCGCACTACATTGATGCCCATATCAGTGGCCACATGGGCGAAACGCGTGATGAGCGCCTGGCGGAGTTTTGCGCGGTCAATCCAAGTGAGTCTGTCGTGGCGTTGCGTGAAGGCAGTCTGCTGCACATTGAGGGGAATGATTTACGTTACTTCAGTGCTAGAAATCAAGGTTTCAAGGTGTTCCGCCACGGCGTGGAGACCCAGGAGCATCATGATACGCAGGCGTTACAACCGTTGGTGCCGTTCACGTGTCACTGAGAACCGGCGATGTCTTTACCGGTGTTTAACAAAAGTGCAGCAACAACCGTGAAGAGGGCTTATAATGCCCTCCTCACTGGCCGTTATAATGATCAGCATGAAATACCGTGACTTACGCGATTTCCTCTCGTTGCTGGAAAAGAGAGGGGAACTAAAACGCATCAGCCAGCCGATTGATCCCTATCTGGAAATGACAGAAATTGCCGATCGTACTTTACGTGCGGGCGGCCCGGCGCTGCTATTCGAAAACCCCAAGGGGTACGACATGCCGGTGTTGTGCAATCTGTTCGGCACCGCCAATCGCGTTGCGATGGGTATGGGGCAGGAGGATGTCAGCTCGTTGCGCGAAGTCGGCAAATTGCTGGCGTTCCTGAAAGAGCCAGAGCCACCAAAGGGCTTTCGCGATCTGTTTGATAAGCTGCCGAAGTTCAAGCAAGTGTTGAACATGCCGACCAAGGTATTGGGTTCAGCACCTTGCCAGGAACAGGTATGGCAGGGCGATGATGTCGATCTCAGCCGTATCCCGGTGATGCACTGCTGGCCGGAAGATGCTGCGCCGCTCATCACATGGGGATTGACCGTTACCCGCGGGCCGCAGAAAGAACGGCAAAACCTGGGTATCTATCGCCAACAGGTACTGAGCAAGAATAAAGTCATCATGCGCTGGTTGTCGCATCGCGGCGGCGCGCTGGATTATCTTGAATGGTGCCAGGCGCATCCCGGGGAGCGTTTCCCGGTTGCCGTTGCCTTAGGTGCGGACCCTGCCACTATTCTCGGTGCAGTGACGCCAGTGCCGGATACCCTGTCTGAATATGCCTTTGCCGGGCTGCTGCGCGGCAATAAGACCGAAGTGGTCAAGTGTATCTCTTGCGACCTGGAAGTACCTGCCAGTGCGGAAATCGTGTTGGAAGGTTATATTGAGCCGGGTGAAATGGCACCGGAAGGTCCCTATGGCGATCATACCGGTTACTACAACGAGATAGATCACTTCCCAGTCTTCACCGTCACCCACATCACTCAACGCCGCGACGCTATTTATCACTCGACCTACACTGGCCGTCCGCCGGATGAGCCAGCGGTGTTAGGCGTGGCGTTGAACGAAGTATTTGTGCCTATATTGCAAAAGCAATTCCCGGAAATTGTCGATTTCTATCTGCCGCCTGAAGGCTGTTCTTACCGCCTGGCGGTGGTGACTATCAAGAAACAGTATGCCGGTCATGCCAAACGCGTAATGATGGGGGTCTGGTCATTCCTGCGGCAGTTTATGTACACCAAGTTCGTTATCGTCTGTGACGATGACGTCAATGCACGCGACTGGAATGATGTGATCTGGGCAATTACCACCAGAATGGATCCGGCAAGGGATACCGTTATGGTGGAAAATACGCCGATCGACTATTTGGACTTCGCCTCGCCGGTTTCCGGTTTGGGATCGAAGATGGGGCTGGATGCCACGAATAAATGGCCGGGTGAAACCCAGCGCGAATGGGGCCGTCCGATTCAGATGGATGAAAAGGTGCGTGCGCGTATCGATGACATCTGGGATGAGCTTGCAATTTTCAGTGACAGAGAACCGACGCTATAGCGACAGGCTTTGTTCTCAGTTTTGCATTGATGACCCGACAGAGGGAACGCATGACAATATTGAGCTGTAAAGTGACCTCCGTAGAGGCCATTACCGATACGGTTTATCGGGTACGTTTGGTGCCAGAGGCGCCGTTTTCTTTCAAGGCA
Organism: Serratia sp. NPDC087055; assembly: GCF_044900985.1. Lineage (NCBI taxonomy): Bacteria > Pseudomonadati > Pseudomonadota > Gammaproteobacteria > Enterobacterales > Yersiniaceae > Serratia > Serratia sp. NPDC087055. The sequence goes on along the minus strand of NZ_JBJDOG010000004.1, from coordinate 9,665 downwards.
GGGCAGTATTTGATGGTGGTGATGGATGAGCGTGACAAGCGTCCGTTCTCACTGGCATCGACCCCGACAGAGCAGGACTATATTGAGCTGCACATCGGCGCTTCGGAACTGAATCTGTACGCCATGGCGGTGATGGATCGCATTCTGAAAGAACAGGCGATTACCGTTGATATGCCACACGGTGACGCGTGGTTGCGTCAGGAAGGCAGCCGTCCGCTGGTGTTGATTGCTGGTGGTACAGGCTTCTCCTATGCTCGCTCGATTCTGTTGGCCGCGTTGGAGCAACAGCCGAACCGCGATATCTCTATCTATTGGGGCGGACGTGAGCTCAAGCACCTGTATGATTTGAGTGAGCTGGAAGCACTGTCGGTGCAACACCCGAATCTGAAAGTGATCCCGGTAGTTGAGCAACCGGAAGAAGAGTGGCGTGGCCGTAGTGGCACAGTGCTCAGCGCGGTATTGCAGGATTTCGGTACTCTGGCGGAGCACGATATTTATATTGCCGGGCGTTTCGAAATGGCAAAAATCGCTCGCGAGCGTTTCTGTGCCGAACGTGGCGCGTTGGAAGCGCACATGTTCGGGGATGCTTTCTCGTTTATCTGATCTGCGGGATAGGCGGAAAGCGGGGTGGCCGGTGGCCGCCCCGTTTTTATTTGGGGGCCGGTGAATAACAGGCATAAAAAAACCCGCCCCTGACAGGCGGGAAGTACGGCAACTAAACGTGGTGGGATGCTGCGGTTTAAAAAGTGACGCAGTCATCCCAAGTAGACACAGCTAAACGCGTTCAAAGACGGTAGCGATCCCCTGGCCCAAACCAATACACATGGTCGCCAGACCAAACTGCACGTCACGGCGTTCCATGTTGTTCAGCAGGGTGGTCGAGATGCGTGAGCCCGAGCAGCCGAGCGGGTGGCCTAAAGCAATGGCACCGCCGTTCAGGTTAATCTTGTCGTCGATGCTGTCCAATAACCCCAGATCCTTGATGCAAGGCAGCGACTGGGCGGCAAAGGCTTCATTCAGTTCGAACAAATCAATGTCCTGCACGGTCAGTCCAGCGCGTTTCAGCGCCAGTTTGCTGGCAGGCACTGGCCCATAACCCATGATGGATGGGTCGCAGCCGACGACGGCCATCGAACGTATACGGGCACGGGCTTTCAGACCGAGCGCTTTGGCACGTGATTCGCTCATCAACAGCATGGCGGATGCACCGTCGGACAATGCCGAAGAGGTACCGGCCGTCACTGTACCGTTGACGGGATCGAATGCCGGGCGCAATGCAGCAAGGCTGGCGACGGTCGTTTCTGGACGAATCACTTCGTCGAAGTCATAACGGGTCAGTACACCGTCGGCATCATGCCCGGTAGTTGGGATGATTTCATTCTTGAAATAGCCGGCTAAGGTGGCGGCATGCGCGCGTTGGTGCGAGCGTGCGGCGAACTCATCCTGCATCTGGCGGCTGATATTGTGTATCTTGGCCAGCATCTCGGCGGTCAGGCCCATCATCCCGGCAGCTTTTGCCACGCTGCGGCTCAAACCTGGGTGGAAATCCACACCGTGGTTCATGGGTACGTGGCCCATATGCTCTACGCCGCCAATCAAACTGACATGCGCGTCGCCCACCATAATGGCGCGTGCTGCATCGTGCAGCGCTTGCATGGAAGAACCACACAGCCGGTTAACGGTAACCGCAGGTACAGTATGCGGGATCTCGGCCAGCAATGAGGCGTTACGGGCGATGTTAAAACCTTGCTCCAGGGTCTGCTGTACACAACCCCAATAAATATCGTCAATTTCGGCCGCATCCAGTGACGGATTACGGCTCAGTACCGCGCGCATCAGGTGGGCGGAAAGATCTTCGGCACGTACCTGGCGGAAGGCGCCGCCCTTAGAGCGGCCCATCGGTGTGCGTACGGCATCAACAATAACTACGTTTTCCATCTTTATGACCTCATGCCGGTTGGCCAGTGGAGACATCAGACAGCGGCGCTGCCACCGGGTAGTAGCTTTCATTGCGTTCAGCTTTGGCGCGCAGGCCGGCAGGCACCTGATACAGGGCGCCAAGATGTGCATAACGTTGCGCCAGTTCTACATAATTGCTGGTGCCCAGCGTATCCAGATAACGGAACGCCCCGCCGTGGAATGGAGGGAAACCGATACCGTAGACCAATGCCATGTCGGCCTCGGCCGGGCTGGCGATGATGTTTTCTTCCAGGCAGCGCACGACTTCATTGATCATTGGGATCATCATCCGAGCGATAATTTCTTCGTCGCTGATGGTCTGGCGCGGTTGGCTGACGGTCGCCAGCAACGCATCAGTTTGCTCATCGTTGTCTTTACGCGGCTTGCCTTTGTTGTCCTGGCTGTAGCGATAGAAGCCCAACTGGTTTTTCTGACCGAAACGCTGGTTATCGAACATTACATCGATGGCGTCGCGGTAATCTTTACTCATGCGCTCTGGGAAGCCTGTGGCCATGACCGCTTGAGCGTGGTGTGCCGTATCGATACCGACGACGTCGAGCAGATAAGCTGGGCCCATCGGCCAACCAAACTGTTTTTCCATCACTTTGTCGATTTGACGGAAGTCCGCACCGTCGCGCAGCAGCATGCTGAAACCGGCAAAATACGGGAATAACACGCGGTTGACGAAGAACCCTGGGCAGTCGTTAACCACAATTGGCGTTTTGCCCATGCGGCTGGCGTAAGCCACTACGGCAGCGATGGTGCTGTCACTGGTCTGCTCGCCACGGATGATTTCTACCAGTGGCATGCGATGTACCGGGTTAAAGAAGTGCATACCGCAGAAGTTTTGCGGGCGCTTCAAGGATTTTGCTAAGTGGTTAATTGGAATGGTCGACGTATTAGACGCCAGGACGGCATCTTCGCCGATCAGGCCTTCCACTTCGGACAGTACCGCAGCCTTAACCTTCGGATTCTCGACAACGGCTTCGACGATCACCTGCGCACGTTCGATACCCGCATAATCCAGCGTCGGTTGAATGGTCGACAGCACCTGAGCCATCTTCATGCCGTCCAGCTTGCCACGTTCCAACTGCTTGTTAAGCAGCTTGGCGGCTTCATTCATGCCGAGCGTCAGGGATTTGTCGCTGATGTCTTTCATGATCACCGGTACGCCTTTCAGCGCGGACTGGTAGGCGATACCGCCACCCATGATACCGGCACCCAACACTGCAGCTTGCTTCGGTGCTTCAACGTTCTTCGCGAGCTTCTTCGCCTGGCTTTTTACAAACTGATCATTAAGGAAAATACCGACGAGCGCACGAGCCTCTTTGGAACGCGCCAATGGCACAAAGCTGGCGGTCTCCAGTTTCAGCGCTTCATCGCGGCCCAGCTTGGCCGCAGCCTCAATGGTTTTGACCGCAGTCATCGGGGCCGGATAATGTTTACCGGCAGTTTGCATCACCATGCCTTTGGCGGTAGTAAAGCTCATGGCAGCTTCGATTGGGCTGAGTTTCAGCGGCTCAAGCTTAGGCTGACGATAGGCGCGCCAGTCCAGTTTGCCGTCAATCGCCTGCTGCAACATTTTAAGGGCAGCGTCGACCAACTTTTCCGGTGCGACCACCGCATCCACCAGGCCGACTTTCAGTGCGTCTTTGGCACTGACATCTTTACCCGCGGCGATGATTTCCAGTGCGCTGTCGTTACCCAACAGGCGCGGCAGACGAACAGAGCCGCCGAAGCCCGGCATAATACCCAGTTTGGTTTCTGGCAGGCCGATGCGTGCATCCGGTGAAGCGATGCGGAAGTCCGTAGCCAGAATGCATTCGCAACCGCCGCCGAGCGCATAGCCGTTAATGGCCGAAAGGGTCGGTACCGGCAAATCTTCCAACCGGTTAAAGATGCTATTGGCAAAGACCAACCATTCCTGCAGCTTTTCAGCCGGGGCAGCAAACAGTGAAAGGAATTCGGTGATATCGGCGCCGACAATAAATGCGGCTTTTGTGGAACGCAGCAGCAGGCCTTTCAGCTCAGTCTGCTTTTCCAGCACCGCGAGCGCTTCGCCCAGGCTGGCAACGGTGCGAGTATCAAGCTTGTTTACAGAACCTGGGGCATTGAACACCAACTCGGCGATGCCGTTGTCGAGCCAGTGCAGTTGTAATGTTTCGCCTTGGTAGAGCATGTCTATCTCCTGAATCAGCGTTTGATCTGGTATGACCAGATGATGAGGAGTGTGGTTTTTATGTTAACAATATGCAAATGAGAGATTGCATATTTGCAGGGCGGATCACATGGCTCTGAGGTAGGTTGATGATTTAAAAATAAATTATATTTTATGCATTATGGTGATTTGTCGGAGTGTAAAAGCCCTCATAGACTTGCCGGTGCAGGGTGTTATCCAAGCAGAGGTGAGAAATGAGTAAAGCGGTATGTGTAAAACACAGTGGTTTCTGGAGTATTCCTGCCAGAACCATGACGCTGGCCTGTCTGCTGGTGTTTATGGCGCAAATGGCGACGACGGTGTATTTGCCTTCATTACCGACGGTGATGCAGGAACTGGCGATGACGCGCCGCGCCACCGAGCTTTCGATATCCATATTCGTGCTTGGTGCTGCCCTGCCGGTATTGTTCTGGGGCGCTGCGGCCGATCGCTTTGGCCGACGTTTACCGCTGACATTGTCTTTGGGGATATTTATCAGTTGCAGCGTACTGCTGGCGTTTTGCAGTAACGGCACTCAGTTATTGGTGCTGCGGGCGCTGCAGGGGGTTGCCGCCGGTGGTGCTGCGATCATTGCGCGCATTATCGTTCGTGATAACTGGAGTGGTGATGAGTTGGCAAGGCGCCTCTCGGTACTGTCGATAGCCTTTATCGCCGCGTTGGGTGGCGGGCAGTTTATTGGCGGGTTGCTAAGCGAGTATTCACACTGGCAAATGGGCTTTATCTTGATGGGGCTGACCGGGCTGGCGATCCTGTTGCTGATGGTGACGTTACCGCTGGAAGCGGGTCGTTCTGGGAGCCAGCGTCCGGTTATGGCGGCAACCTATTGGCACATTCTGCGTCGCCCAGGGTTCTTGTGGCCAGCCATTGTCGGCGGATTGGGGTTTGCTACCACGGTAACGTTGCAGGAGGTGAGCCCGTTCATCATGCAGCAGGGGTTTGGTCTGAACGTTACCGCTTTTGGCGCGTTGGGGTTGGTGGTCGGCGTGGCTTACTTTACCGGAGCAATGGCAGTAAACCGGACGGTAGCACGCTTTGGCGGTAAACGGCTGATGCAGGTGGGGACGCGCATCGTCGCCGTAACAACCGCCGCGATTATGCTGCTGTGGTGGAGCGATGTGCTGATTGGGCTTTCCGGTATGACGATCTTCATCGCGCTGTATTGCCTGACGATTTTTGGCCAGGCGGTGCTGTTTCCTAATAGCATGGCGATGGCCGTCAGCGATGCCAAAGAACAAGGTGCCTATGCCATGGCGTTGTGTGGTTTTCTACAGCAGTGTCTGGCGGGTATTGCTGCTGCCGGCGCGGTTTTTCTCGAACATCACGGCCTGTGGACTATGGCGATCGCGTTGCTTGGTCTGATCGCCTGGCTAATTGTTAAGCTACGGATGTAACGACGTTTACAACGATTTGCGAACCGCCCCGCATGCCCGAAGTGATGAGGTTGGTGCGTTGGAACGGTGTGCTAAGATGAGGCATTCCGTTCTAATGGTATGTAAAAGGGTATTGTGATGGAAACATTGGCTTCTTTGTATAACGACCACCTGGCAGAGCTGCAAAAACGGGCACGTGAAGTGTTAACGCGCAATAAACTGGACGCGCTGCTGATCCACTCTGGAGAACTGCAACGGATTTTCCAGGATGACCGCAGTTACCCGTTCAAAGTGAATGCGCATTTTAAAGCCTGGGTGCCGGTTACCTCAGTTCCAAACTGCTGGCTGTGGGTAGACGGCGTTAACAAACCGAAGCTGTGGTTCTATTCGCCGGTCGATTATTGGCACAGTGTTGAGCCATTGCCTGAGAGTTTCTGGACCAAATCCGTTGAGTTGATGCCGCTGGCCAATGCCGATGACATCGGGCAGCAACTGCCTGCCCAGCGTGAACGTGTCGGTTATATTGGCTATGCACAACAGCGTGCTCGCGATCTCGGCATCTCTGCGGAAAACATCAACCCGAAAGCCGTGTTGAACTACCTCGACTTCCATCGTTCAATCAAAACCGGTTATGAACTGGCCTGCATGCGTGAGGCGCAGAAAACCGCAGTGATGGGGCACCGCGCTGCCCATGAAGCTTTCCTTTCGGGTATGAGCGAGTTTGATATCAACCTCGCTTACCTCACGGCAACTGGGCATCGTGACACCGATGTACCTTATGACAACATTGTCGCGTTGAATGAACATGCGTCTGTGCTGCATTACACCACGCTGGATCACCAGCCTCCGGCCGACGTGCTGAGTTTCCTGATTGACGCCGGTGCGGAATATAACGGCTACGCCGCTGATCTGACGCGAACTTACGCAGGCCAGAGCGGCAGTGACTTCGCTCAGCTGGTAAAAGATCTCAACCACGAACAACTGGCGTTGATGGATACCATCAAAGCGGGCGTACGCTACACCGATTACCATGTTCAGATGCACCAACGCATCGCCAAATTACTCAAGAGTCACAAGCTGGTGAGTGGCATAAGTGAAGAGGCCATGGTAGAGCAGGGGCTGACTACGCCGTTCTTGCCACATGGTTTGGGCCATCCACTGGGTCTGCAGGTACATGACTCTGCGGGTTTCATGCAGGATGAACAGGGCACTCATTTGGCTGCACCATCCAAATATCCGTACCTGCGTTGCACCCGTGTATTGCAACCGGGCATGGTATTGACCATTGAACCGGGCATGTATTTTATTGAGTCACTGTTAGCGCCATGGCGTAGCGGCGAATTCAGCCAGCACTTTGCCTGGGATCGCATCGATGCTCTGAAACCATATGGTGGTATCCGTATTGAAGACAATATCGTGATCCACGAAAAGCGTATCGAGAACATGACACGTGATCTGAACCTGGCCTGATGCAGCCTTATCCGATCCCTGCAGGCCCCGTTAGCGTCAGCGAAGAAATAAAGAAGAGTCGTTTTATCACCCTGCTGGCACCGACTGGCGGGGTTGATGAGGCCAAGGCGTTTATCCAGCAGGTTCGTGATGAACACCCGACAGCCCGTCATCATTGTTGGGCATTTGTCGCCGGGCCTCCGACTGACTCACAACAGTTAGGGTTTTCCGACGACGGGGAACCTTCCGGTACTGCGGGTAAACCGATTCTTGCGCAGTTGATGGGCAGTGGTATAGGGGAAATCACCGCTGTGGTAGTACGTTATTATGGCGGTATTAAGTTAGGTACGGGGGGGTTGGTACGCGCCTACGGCAGTGGTGTGCAGCAAGCATTAAAGCAGTTAGCCGTCAGTTACAAGATCCCGCAGGCCGAATATACTTTGCAATGCGACTATGCGCAGTTGGCATTGGTAGAGAATCTGTTGCAGCAATTTGAAGGGCGGATTGTGCAGGGGGAGTATGGTGCTTCCGTCCTGTTGCATTTGACCTTACCGGTAACCGTGGTTGAAGCGTTTGGGAATAAATTACGTGATCTCAGTCGCGGTAATTTGCAATTAACCCCCATTTCGCAATAATTCCCCCAACTGAATTGCTAAGGATCGTGCTGAAATGCATTTTCGCGCTATAACCCGTATCGTTGGTCTGTTGGTCATCCTGTTCTCCGGGACGATGTTTATTCCTGGTCTGGTGGCATTGATTTACCGCGATGGGGCAGGGCGGGCATTCAGCCAGACCTTCTTTGTGGCGGTGACCATTGGGTTGATGCTGTGGTGGCCCAATCGCAAACAAAAGCATGAGTTGAAGCCACGCGAAGGCTTTTTGATCGTGGTGCTATTCTGGACCGTGCTGGGCAGCGTGGGGGCATTACCATTTTTATTCTCGGAACGGCCTAACCTGTCGTTGACCGATGCTTTCTTTGAATCCTTCTCCGGCTTAACAACGACAGGTGCCACCACGCTGGTGGGGCTGGACTCACTGCCAAAAGCCATTTTGTTCTACCGCCAGATGCTGCAGTGGATGGGTGGGATGGGGATCATCGTGTTGGCAGTCGCGATACTGCCAATCCTTGGCGTCGGCGGCATGCAGTTATACCGTGCAGAAATGCCCGGCCCGCTGAAAGACAACAAGATGCGTCCGCGTATTGCAGAAACAGCTAAAACTCTGTGGCTGATCTACGTGTTACTGACTATCGCCTGCGCATTGGCGTTGTGGGGGGCGGGCATGTCGGTATTCGACGCCATCGGCCACAGCTTCTCTACTATCGCCATTGGGGGGTTTTCTACCCATGATGCCAGTATCGGTTATTACGCCAGTCCTACCATTAACACCATTATTGCTATTTTCCTGCTTATCTCTGGTTGTAACTACGGTTTGCACTTTGCCTTACTGAGTGGTCGCAGCCTGAAAGTCTATTGGCGCGATCCTGAGTTCCGTATGTTTATTGCTGTGCAACTGACGCTGGTGGTGGTGTGTACCGCGGTGCTATGGGGGCATGGTGTATACAAAACCGGTATGGAAACGGTCAACCAGGCGTTCTTCCAGGTCGTGTCGATGGCGACAACGGCGGGTTTCACCACGGACAGCATTGCCAAATGGCCGTTATTCCTGCCGATGTTGTTGCTGTGCTCTGCATTTATTGGTGGCTGTGCCGGTTCAACAGGTGGCGGGCTGAAAGTGATCCGTATTTTGTTACTGTATCTACAAGGTTCACGTGAGCTCAAAAGGTTGGTGCATCCCAATGCTGTTTACACCATCAAGTTGGGTAACCGGGCGTTGCCGGAACGTATCCTTGAAGCGGTATGGGGTTTCTTCTCGGCTTATGCGTTGGTCTTTATCGTCAGCATGCTGGCCATCATTGCTACCGGCGTTGATGATTTCTCTGCTTTTGCTGCAGTAACCGCGACGTTGAACAATCTGGGGCCGGGGTTGGGGGTGGTGGCGGATAACTTTACGACTATGCCTGCGCCGGCGAAGTGGATCCTGGTTCTGACAATGCTGTTCGGGCGCCTTGAAGTCTTTACACTACTGGTTCTGTTTACGCCGACGTTCTGGCGCGAATGATCCTGATAGAAGGAGTAACGCCGTGAAGGCACTGATTCTTTATTCCAGCCGCGATGGGCAAACACGCTCTATCGCTTCTTATATAGCAAACAAATTGCAGGACACCTTGCGCTGCGACGTGATTGACTTGCAACAAGCGGATGATGTTGACCTTAACCAGTATCAGCAGGTGTTGATTGGTGCCTCAATACGCTATGGCCATTTCCATCCGACGTTGGCTAAGTTTGTTAAGCAACATGCCGAGCAGCTGAACCAGATGCCAAGTGCATTCTTTAGTGTCAACCTGACAGCGCGCAAGGCGGACAAGCGTTCGCCTCAGACCAATGCTTATACCCGCAAGTTTCTGTTGTCCTCACCCTGGCAGCCAAAACAGTGTGTCGTGTTTGCCGGTGCACTACGCTATCCGCGTTATCGCTGGTTCGATCGCGTCATGATCCAACTTATTATGCGTATGACAGGCGGCGAAACAGATACCAGTAAAGAAGTTGAGTATACCGATTGGCAGATGGTGGACCGTTTTGCTCAGGAGTTTGGGCAAATTCAGTATG